>CAVYPU010000042.1:0-254260 GCA_963770415.1 uncultured Acidobacteriota bacterium | reverse complement strand
CATCAAATTCCTGGATAGCATCGACACTCGGCTGGTAGGCCACCAGATTGTCCAGAAACTCGTTGTTCTCAATTCCATCAAGAAGGAAGTTATTTCCTTCTTCGCGGTTGCCGTTAATGTAAGTGCGGCCGCTGAACCACGTCCGCTGTCCGCTTTCCATCGTGGCGGGATTCGGGCTTGTTACTCCGGGCGTGAGCAGCGTCAGCTCCACAAAGTTGCGCGTGGGCAGCGGCAGGTTCACGTTGAAATTGGAACTGGTCACGAGACCCACCTGTATGGTGTCGGTTTGCAGCAGCGGAGGGGCGGAAGTCACGTCTAGGGTTTCCGTGACCGCGCCCATCTTCAATTGAAAATCCAAGCGATAAACCTGATTCATCTGAAGTTCGAACTCGGGATGGATAAGAGTCTCAAATCCGGTGGCTCCGACTTTCACCGTGTAATGCCCGACCGGCAGACGGGGCAGGTTATAAACGCCCGCTGCGTTGGTCTGTGTGGGCCAAGCCGTCCCGCGTGCTACGTCTTCCGCTGCGACTTGTGCGCCGGGAATTGCGGCGCCCGAAGGATCGGTTATAGTCCCGGTAACCGCACCCGTAACTTCCTGTGCCCAAGTGGGCCGCGCGAACCCGATGAGGAGCGCGCCCGCCACGCTCAGCGCGAGGACGAATACCCAACGACTTCCCTGTCTGTCACCCTGTCTTTTGCGCATTTTCGGATCTCCCCTGGATAACGAAGTTTACCAACTGCAAACTGCCTCCGGCGCGTTTCTGCATGGCACGCTAAACTGTACCTTGTGATCACCCCCAGTTGAGCGTTCGCCCGACGAGTGAACGGGTAAATCCTCAACCAGGGCACGCCACAACATGCCTTTCTGCCTTTCCAGATGGTTCTACCCGATCCAGACTATTTGCGGCTGAAGATAGATATTCCGCGCCCACCGGTATCATACCTTTCAACTCTCACATCCGCAATTAGAAACTGATCACACTGATCCCTCGATAACGAGCGATCAAGAGGGGAGCGGCACGCCATGGCGTACCCTTACAGCGACCCGGAATCCAACCAAAAACCACGTTGTAGTGATACAGTTTGATTTTGCAAGGACGAACTGGCGAGGCCATGTGGCGGAGCACAACCCGTGAAGGAGCAGCTTATGTGGAAGAAGGTAGTGATCTTGATCCCGGCGCTTCTCGCCCTCGCCTTGAGTTTGGCCGGGCAACAGAACAAGCCGATTCAGTATGAATCCCCGTTCATGCGCGTCGAGCTGGCCCCGGACCAGCCTGCCTTTGTATGGCTCGCTGTGGATTCTCTGGGCAAGAGCAAGCTAAGCGCCAGCGCCCTGCGGCCGCCGGCCAGGTCGGAGGTTACCTATGAAGTCGAGCGTGCCGGCTCGAAGTTTGAGTATCGCCGCCCCGAAGACCGAACCTCGACCCCGCCGGCCTGGGCGTTCGAATGTTCCGCGCGGCAAGTGCGCCTGCGATCACATTTCACCGCAGGGAATCCTCCGCCCCCGCTGGTTTTGAACTTCGATTCCTACCTTAACCACGCCACTCTGCTCGGAATCCTCAACGAAGACGGCAGCATCCGTCTGCCGGCGCTGCTTCACTTGCCCGACCACGGAACATTCCGGATTACCTCCACTCGAACCAAGGGGTTGGCGCTCGGGTACGATGCCTTGCGGCATCAGGAGAGTCCCTCACCCAGCAAGGCAGCTTCTGAAGCCGAGGGCGATTACGTAAAGGTGATTTTCCCCGCTGCCTCCGCCGCCGCGCCCGATGTCGATTACAACCTGGAAGTTGTGGCTATTTATCCCGGCTCGCCGGAGCTTGCGAACGATCCCCGGTTCGACGGGTTCCGCCGCAACTGGCTGAATATCTTTCAACTGAATCCCCGCAAGCGCACGCTGGCAAATCACGCCTCGAGCGACCCCTGCGCCTTCACCTTGTTCGAGTATTCTTCACTCGCCGCACACACCCCGCCGCTCGCGCCAGGCCTCACCGCGCTCGATCTCCTCCGCCAGACTCTCGACCGCTACTTTAGCGGAATGAAGGCCTACGGCATGGCGGGAGTTCAGCACGATGTGCCCTACGATTACCTGGATTCTTATCCCTCGCTGCTGCTTGCAGCCTCGGACTACTTTCATGCCAGCAAAGATATTACATGGTTGAAGAATAACTATCCGAAGATGAGAGATTGGGCCGCGAAGGTGCTCGCCATGGACCGTGACGGGCAAGGCCTCATTGAATACCCTATGAGCGGCAACTCCGGTTCCTGGGCTCCCGGCGTCCCGGTGCGCCCGGCCAACTGGTGGGACGATATCGGTTTTGGCCACCAGGATGCGTACTCGAATGCCCTCGCTTACCACGCCCTGGCGGGCATGGCCGATCTAGCGCGGAAGGCCGGCCGGCCCGATGACGCGCAACTGTATTCATCCCGCACTGAGAAGTTGCGCTCCGTCTATTTCAAGACCTTCTACAATCCTCAAACGGGCTTGCTGGCGGGTTGGAAAAGCGCCGACGGAAAGCTTCACGATTATTACTTCACGTTTGTGAACAGCGCGGCAATCCTCTACGGCCTGGTTCCCCGCGAGAAGGCGAACGGGATCATGGACATCCTTCTCGCCAAGATGAAAGAGGTAGGCTACACGAATTTCCGTTATGGCCTGCCGGGCGTTTTGATCCCCGTCCGCTCGGAGGATTACGTGTGGAGCACACGCGATCCATTCGAGGTTTACCAAAACGGGGGAGCGTCAGGGTCGTTCTCCTACTTCACGCTTGAAGCTTTGTATCAGTTGGGACGCCGCAGCGATGGCGACGCGATTCTGTTTCCCATGCTCAAAGCGTATGAGAATGGAGAGTTCCAGGGATATGGGCCGAACGGCAGGTCCTACGATTGGAAATCCTGGGACGGAACACCGCACGGCTATGAGGGCCTGCTCGTAGACAACTACCAGGCATTGCTTGCGGTGCTATCGCGCTGAAAAGTCAATCACAGAAGGCACGCCCCAATCCGTCGGTAATCTCGCCGCTGTAGGGGGACGGCTTGCCGTCCCCGCATTTCTGCCGGCCTCGACAAGGGTAGGGCGAGCCCTCATAAGCGCTAAGATAATGCTTGACGCTTGTCGGTTTTCCCTGTACCTTGCTGAGCATGAACGCACTGGACGAAGACTGGGACATCTTAGTGGGCCTGTTACCGCCGAGCTGGCAACGGGCGGCGCGGCTGAGCGGGGCGGTAGAGCGTTTGCGGGAATTGGACTCGGTGGAGGCGCTGCTGCGCAGGTTGCTGATGCACGTGGGGTGCGGCTACTCGTTGCGGGAGACCACGGTTCGCGCCCAGGCGGCGGGGCTTTCGAAGGTGAGCGATGTGACGCTATTGAATCGCTTGCGCCAGTCGGAGAATTGGTTGCAGCACCTCTGCCAGGCGTTGCTGGCGGAAAGTGGGGTGCGCTGGAAGGGGCCTCCGCCGCGGCGGCGTCTGCGGGCGCTGGATGGGACGGTGATCAAGGAACCGGGCCCGACCGGTTCGCATTGGCGGATTCATTACAGCCTGCGGCTGCCGGAGTTGGCCTGCGACCAGTTGCTGATCAGCGCGCGGAAAGGGGCGGGGACGGCGGAGAATCTGGAGCGATTCCGGGTCGCGGCGGGAGATCTGATTCTGGCCGATCGCGGTTATTGCCATCCGGCCGGGGTGGCGAGGGTGCGCGCGCAAGGAGGCGACATCATTGTGCGGTGGAACAGTGCGGTGCCGTTGTTCGCGGCCGATGACCAGCCGTTCCGGGTGTTGCCGGCACTGCGCCCGCTGGCGGCGGGACAAGCGGGGCAATGGGCAGCGGCGCTGCACGCCGGGGAGCAGCGCGTGGAGGGACGTCTGTGTGCGGTGCGCAAAAGTGCGCAGGCCATCGCCGCGGCGGAGCGCCAACTGGATCGGCGCGAGCAGAAGCAGCAGATTCGGGTGCGGCCGGAAACGCGCGAGTACGCCCATTATGTGATGGTGTTCACGACCCTGCGGGTGCCGGAAATGGGGCCCCCCAAGTGCTCGAGTACTACCGCTTCCGCTGGCAAATTGAACTGGTGTTCAAGCGGCTGAAGTCGCTGCTGGCGATCGGCCACTTGCCCAAGCACGACGCGCGGAGCTCGCGCGCCTGGTGGCACGGAAAACTGCTGGTGGCGCTGCTCACCCAAAAGCTGGTCCGCCTGGGTTCGTCATTTTCCCCCTGGGGCTACGAACTGGGATCCGACGGTCCAGGGCAGTCGGTGGCGTGAGTTTCAATTCGCGCTGCACCAGGTGCAACAGGCCATCGCTCCGAAAGTGCCGCTGGAGTACGTCGTGCAGCACTGGAATGAAATCGCCGCAGAGCTCGCGGAAGGGAACCGCGAACGGGCTCCTCAACTTGAGCGATGTCATGTACTATCTTAGCGCTTATGAGGGCAAGCCCCACCCCGGGAGTTTCTACATTTCGGGTGAAGCATCTGTTGGGTCGTGTTTATCTGGCGCGGGAAGGGCTCCGCCCGCTGCTCCGTGGAAAGGCTCGGCCTTTCCATGGCGTTCTCCGTACTTATTTCTTTCGAGGAGGCTGCGCCTCCCACCCTTTCATGCTAACGATTTCCCGGGACAATCCGTGGTAGCTCGACGAGATCGTATGGCGCAGACCACGATGAGGGCCCGGCGAGGCACAGCCTCGCCGGGTGAGAAAGAGAAGAGGGTGGGAGGCCGATGGAAAGGCCGAGCCTTTCCACGGAGCAGGCGGCGAAGCCGAAAGAGGTTAGAGCGTTAGCAACCGGTTGACCTCCATGTGAAATGTAGAAACTCCAAGGGTAGGGCAAGCCCTACCCCTACACCGTCCGCGTCGAACCGCGGTCTCCAGATTTTGCGACTCCACTGATCGCAGGGCTTCGCCCTGCGCCAGCCAGCGCTTCCCGATTTCTCTTTTTCCCATCACCGCCCGCTGCTTTGCCAATAGCCCACCACGGTGCGCAACACATCGTCTTCGGCCTGAGGGGTGTACGGCGAGACACTCGGCTCGTAACCCCCGTATGGAAACTCTGCCTTGGTAGGCATGTAGCCCAGCCAGCCGTTGCAGTAACCAAAATAGAACGTGTAGGGGAACGGGGAGAGGTTTCGTGCTCGCATGGCGATTTCACAGAACATCTCGAGCGGCGCCGACCATATGGCAATGTCGTCATTGATTTTCAGGAAGCGGAGCGGAAGACGGATAATGTTCTCGCCGGCATCGCTCTTGCGAAGGTACTTCTCGAGATCGGGCGCCCAACCCATGTTCGATTTTCGAGGCGTTTCGACGATCTGCTGGCCCAGGGATAACCGCACGTCGGGAGTTGTGCGGCCAATCATTTCGTTGGCGGCGATTATTTTGTCTCCCAGCAAGGTCCTGAACTGGCTCAAGTGCCCGCTTTCGAAATCGGGATAGACCGAGTAGATAGGCGCGAGGTTGCCCGCCGCGCCGTTGATATAAAGCATAGGCGCCCCGAGTTTTTGCTCCACGTAATCCGCCACAACTCCCGGTGCGTCGCCGCTGATGAGCAAGTTTTGCGGCCCCAGAACCGTGCCATGCATGGCATAGTTGGCAATCAAAGCCAACAACTTACCGTCCGACTTTTCGAGACGAATTAAGCCGATCTGCCGGTCGGCTGCGCCATCGGGATTCAAACCCAGGAAGGCGGGACCTTCGACGTCGCGCGCCCTGCGGTTGATGTTTGACATCGCCCAGCCCCAGCCCACTCCCAGCCGCGCAGGTTCGAGTCTCTCCCGCGCCTCTTTGATTCCCTCCATCAGCCTCCGCTTTACCCAGGCCGTATATTCCGTGTTGTGATCGTGATTGTAGCGCTCGCCCAGGAAGGCGGTGCCCAGCCCCGGCGGGCCAACTTCGGGCGCCGCGTGAGTGTGAGTGACGGTCCACCAAACCTGGAGGGGCTTGATTCCCGTTCCCGCCTCGAGCGTGTTCATCACGTCGTCGTAGACGGAGGGAGAGTACAAACAAATGTCCGTGGAAATGAGAAAGAACTGCGTCGTCCCGTCGTCCATGGCCACGATGCGGTGGTAGAGGTGATCGTGCGCGCCCGTGGATTGACGCGGACCGTAACCCAGCATCCATTCGGGTTTATCCGGCGTGATGTCGATCTTAACCACCGAAGCGCGAAATTGCGCGGCGCGGCTGCTGAACGAAGTCCCCGCGACGGCTAGCACAAAAGCCGCAATCAGCAGCGGTCTCCAAAGCGGTTTCGATTCAGACCTTCCTGCATTGACCATAACTTCTCTCCTCCCGTCCTGCGTCCCTTCAAGTTGACGTGCGCACCATCCAGGCATGAGTGGTGCTTCACTCCCCGATCTTCGACTCTCGACCCTAATCTGGCGTAACCTCGCCGCTGTAGGGGGACGGCTTGCCGTCCCCTTGTAGAGAACCTCGCTCAATCCGCGGCTGGCGCAGAGCGAAGCCCTGCGGTCTCCAGATGTTGCGACTCCACTGATCGCAGGGCTTCGCCCTGCGCCAGCCAACGAAATCCTGCGGCCCGCCTACCACATCAAAGTGCTGATGGATAATGCCGGCAGGGTCACCGGCAGCGTTTTGTCATGCCACTTGAGTCCAATACGAGTGGGTTCGCCTGCACTGTTTATGAGCTGAACGACCATCCCACCCTGCGCCGACTTGAAGGCTATGCACCGGACCTTCTCCGCTCCTCCACGAGTCTCCACGCGCAAAGCCCCCGGCCGCACGAACTTGCTGAAGTGGGCAAGGTAATAGTAAAGGCCGGTGTAGGACACCTGGTGTGTCTCGCGATTGATGACCACGACAGGGTGCTGCGCGTTGGGGTCGGGGTCCCCGTGCACGGCTGACACCAGCCAGGGGCCGCCTTTTTCGTCCGTGATCATGTTCCAGTAGATCCACGCCGAGGCCCCCGCTTCAAGATCCGACATGATCATGTTTCCCCACAGGTCGCCATCCTCAAAGTCGTAGCGCGGCATGGGCATGCTCTTAGCTTCCCCGATGATGTAGGCGTGGCAGACTTCCGTCATCCACATCGGCAGGTCCGGGTACTTGGCGTGAACTTCCGCGATCTTTTTGTACGCGTCCGGTTTCGTCCAGTCGTAGCCATGGTAGGCTAGACAGGCGACGTATTTCCTGGCTTGGGGATCATCCAGCGCCAGGTGGTAGTTTTGCCACGCATTCTCCCGGGTGGGCGCTTCGCTTAATTGAATTCGAGTTTTCACCCCCTCTTTTTCGAAGAGCGGTCCAACGTGGTTTTTCAAAAGCTCCCTGATCTCGTCGTAGGGAATCTTGGTATAGACGCCGGGCTCGTTAAAAAGGCTCAGATAATCGAGGGATACCCCGTTCTTCCGGTATTCCTCTAGGTACCGCAGGTAGTAGCGGGCCAAAGCGTCGTAATACTTGGGATTGACGTCCTGCTTTTCCCTGTCTTGCGCGTTCGAAAGCATCCAGTCCGGCGGATAGTCCATGGGAGCCTGGAGCATGAAGTTTCCGTACTTTCGCGCCCGCTTGATAAAGGTGATTTCGCCACTCGGGCCCAAATCCCGCGCGATCGAAAAGTGCTTCATGGCGACATCGCCGGGCGTGTCATCGTAAGTGTAAAACGGCCCCGCCGACATGAAGTCGGTAGCGCCGATCACGGTTTTCATGGCCGAGAACCCCGCCCCTTGCCGGACATCGAATAACGAGCGAAGCACCACCTCCTGCTGGTCCGGCGGCAGGCTGTTAATGCAAACCAGGCCAGCCTCGAGAATCGAGGCGCCAAACCCGTCGATTTTCTGGTAGGACACTCCATCGTTAATCGTGAAAGCCGGTCTTTGTGTCCCTGCATTGCCGGCAAAATGAAGATTCGGCTTGGGTGAAAAGCGATCTCCAGCCTGCGAAGAGACGATGACAGTGACGTTCTGCCCTTTCAGTGCCCCGGGGCTCCCCGTCAGTATGATCCCGAGCGATAAACAGACCAGCCAAAGCCTCCCCCAGGGCAGGCTTTCTTGCTTTATTTTCTTAACCATACAGGTCCCTCTCGATTCCGAATGCGGCGTTCAAAATTCGTGCACCAATTCGGCGCCGGTTTGCAGCCGGTAGTATACACCTGCGTTTCGACCAAAATTCTGATTAAAGTCCAGAGGCTTAATGGCCGATATATCCTCAGAGGTGGGTAATGCTGGAAACAATCACAAGCAGAGGCGTGGACCATGCGCCTGTGACGATGGCAACAGGGAAGATTTTGCTCGTGGATGGAGACGTTAGCGATTTGCAGTTCTATGCGTCGCTGCTCCGCGATCAGGGGAATTCGGTGGATTGCTGCACGACCTACGAGGAAGGCGCCGAACGGCTGGAGAGCGGTTGGTACGACTTGATTGTCCTCAACCAGGAAGGCCAATCCTTCGAGGGGCAGTCATTGCTCGAGCGCGCCATAGAACTCGATCGCCACCGCCCGGTCCTTGTGCTGACACGGTCGGTGGACATGCGCAGTTATCTGGACGCGATGTACCTTGGGGCGCACGATTACCTGGAAAAGCCCCTGCTCCCCTGGGAAATCAACAAAATGGTGTCGAACTGCCTTTCATATCGTAGGTTTGCGGTATAAGGCAGGGCGAGCCCAGACCCGTGCCATGGCCGGATTGAAGCCGCGCCGGCGCTAGGCCGCGGGCTTCTCAGGGCGCATCAAGGGGAACAGAATGACGTCGCGGATGGAGCGCGAATCGGTAAGCAGCATCGCCAGGCGGTCGATGCCGATGCCCTCCCCGCCCGTAGGCGGCATAGCCGTAGCTGAGGGCGCGGATATAGTCTTCGTCGATGGCGTGGGCGGTCAGGTCGCCCTTTTCGCGCAGGAGTTGCTGATACTCGAAGCGGTCGCGTTGTTCGGCGGGGTCGTTAAGCTCGCTGAAGGCGTTGGCCACTTCCATGCCCGCGATATAAAGTTCGAAGCGCTCAACGAAGTTCGGGTCGTCGGGCTTCTGCTTGGAAAGCGGCGAAACCTCAAGCGGATAATCCAGGATGAATGTGGGCTGGATCATCCGGCGTTCCGCCACATGCTCGAACAGTTCGGCGAGCGCCGTGCCCGGGGCGGTACCCTCGGGCAACGCCAGAGGTTCCGTATCCTTGGCAGTGCGATCGCTGCGCGGCCCAGCGGTTGAAGGCCTCGACCCACTTGAAGATCGCTTTCGGTTCAGCCAGGTCTTCGACTGAAGGGCCCTGCCCGGCTCGCCTCCGGCCAGAACTTGCCACCGCCTCTTTCATCGTCAAGCGGTGGAATTCTGCGAAGGAAATGTGATGTTCGCCGTATTCGAATTCGACCCTACCCAGGACGGCCTGCGCCACGTGCGCAGCATGCGTTCGGTCAAGGTCCATCATATCCCGGTAGTCGGCGTAGGCCTGATAGAACTCCAGCATCGTGAACTCAGGGTTGTGGTGGGTGGAGATCCCCTCGTTGCGGAAGTTCCGGTTGATCTCGTAAACGCGGTCGAGGCCTCCCACGGTTAGCCGTTTCAGGTAAAGCTCGGGGGCGATGCGCAGGTAGAGGTTCATGTCCAGAGCGTTGTGGTGGGTGACGAAGGGCCGCGCCATGGCGCCGCCGGCCAGGGCTGCATCATGGGGGTTTCCACTTCGAGGTAGCCCTCGCCCTCCAGGAATTCCCGCAGCGCGCGAATCAACCGCGCCGCGGCGCTCAAAACCTGTCCGGGACTCCTCGTTCACCATCAGGTCCAGGTAGCGCTGGCGGTAGCGGCTCTCGAGGTCCGTGAGGCCGTGCCATTTCTCCGGCAAGGGCAGCAGGGCCTTGGCCAGGAACTGCAATCGTTCGGCGTGGATGGTCAGCTCACCGGTCCTGGTGCGAAACAGGTAACCGGCCACGCCCACCAGGTCGCCGATGTCGAGAAGCTTGAAAAGCTTGAAGTCACGCTCGCCCACGGCATCCAGACGGACGTAAATCTGCAACTGCTCGCCGCCTCCTGCCAGGTGCGCAAAACCTGCTTTGCCTTGGGGCCGGAGGGTCATCAGGCGCCCCGCCACCCTCACCGAGATCTTCTCGGCGCTTAACTGCTCGGTCGAAGAAGCAGAGTAGCTGCCCAGGATCTGGGGGATGGTGTGTGTTGGCTCATAATGGCGCGGATACAGCTCGAACCCCAATTCGGCGATGGATTGGAGCTTTTTTCGCCTTTGCAGAATGAGATCGCTAAGTTCGGTTGTAGACACGAAGAAGACCTGCCGTCAAACTGCAGAGTTTCAATACGGATAACAGCAAGCAATTATAGTAGTGCTTCGGAAAGGGTGTCAAGATTGGCACTCAGTGGTTGCACTTAAGTACTGTACGCCATCTTGCTTTGGGGACGCTGGTGTCTTTATACTGGGGATCATGCATTGGGTTGTCGGTGGCCTTATTCTGGTCGCTGTGGGCGTTTTGCTGCGCCGTCTGCTGTGGACCAAACTGCCGGACCAACGCGCACCCGCGGGTCTTGCCCCTCTCGGCTCAGAGCGGCGGGTTATTTACGATGGTTTTGCGCCGGAAGTCGAAGCCAGGTTTGCCATGCTGGGCATCTCGCTCAACGACGCGTTTGAGGAGCGAGATGCAGGCCGCCAGGACTTGGCTTGGCGCATGGTCCGGCTATCCGCAGCCGAATGGTACGGCATGGAGAAGATCGTGGCAGGGCTGCTGAATACCCTTACCAAGCATTTGCCCAGATGCCCAGGTCGTGGTCACGCCACGCAGCATTCACGCTCATCGGTTCCTCTCCAAACCCATGGTTGATTACGTCCGGATGCACGAATTGCTCGACCAACTGGTTTTCAGCTCCAGCCGCCGCTACCAGCTTCAACTTCGCCTGCTGCGCCGGGCGGCTGAAATCGTGACCGGTGAATTCCGGCGGACGTACCGCCAGGCTGAAAGGGCAGACGAACGGCCGGCGGAAGTCTGGAGCCAGATCGATCTTTACTTCCACGATTTTGACCTGATCGCCAAAGAAGCCGTGCTGGCTTTTCGCGCCTTGCTGGCTTCTCTTCCTCTCTCCGACTTACCCAGGTTCTCCGTTGACTTGAACGCCCTGCTCCACGCGAGAGTCCGCACTCGTACGATGCCTGTCGAGCGTTAGAGGAATCCTCTAGAGGCTGCGGAAAAACCCGCCCCGACCGTCATCCTGAGCGCAGCGAAGGATCGCTGCAGTTCGTTCGGGCTTGCAAAACCAAGCAACTGCAGAGATCTTTCCTTCGTTCTACTCAGGACCGCCTAAAGGTCCCCCGAAAATCACGTCATTCCCGCGCAAGCGGGAATCCATTTAGGCGACATGGACCCCCGCTTTCGCGGGGGTGACCTTGGGGGCGATCTTTATTCCCTCATGTGCGCCCCAGGCTCATGGAAACCCCTCAGGATGACAGGCGCAGGCTTTTCTCAGCAACCTGCTCGGGGGACAGCTTGCCGTCCCCCGGCGAAACAACCTGAAGAAATCCCAACCAAAGGTGGGGTGCCCCGATCTACCCGGCAAAGATATCGGCCAACTGTACCCATTCCTGGGTCACGAGCTTCAATTGGGTCATGGCATCAAGTAATGGGATGGAAGTGATCTCATCGCCCTTCAAGCAAACCATGTGGCCCAGCTTGCCCTCTTCGATCAGGTCCACGGCTTTTACCCCGTAGCGGGTTCCGAGCACGCGATCGAAAGCGGTGGGCGAGCCGCCGCGCTGGATGTGTCCCAGCACCGTCGAGCGGGTTTCGAAACCGGTCTGCTTCTCGATCAGCTTGGCGAGGCGATCTCCGATGCCACCGAGCAAAACGTGACCGAACTGGTCGAGTTGCTGGTCTTTCGTCACCAGCGAGTCCTGCCCCTTGAGCTGGAACCCTTCCGACGCGACCACGATGGAGAACCTCTTGCCCCGAGCATGCCGCCGCTTGATAATGGCGCAGATTTCTTCGAGCGTTTTCGGCTGCTCCGGAATCAGAATGCAATCCGCTCCACCCGCGATGCCTGAGATGATCGCAATCCATCCCGCATGCCGGCCCATTACCTCGCACCACGATCACGCGATGATGCGATTCGGCGGTCGTGTGCAGCCGGTCGATCGCCTCGGTAACGATCGAAACCGCCGTGTCGAACCCGAACGTCTGGTCTGTGCCTTCCACGTCGTTGTCGATCGTCTTCGGGACGCCGACTACTTTCACATTGTCATTGACAAGCTGCGCGAGCCACGCCCAGAGTGTCCTCGCCTCCCACCGCCACGAGGAAATCAATCCCCATGGTCTTGAGGTTGGCGAGCAGCGTTTTCTTGTCCTCTTCCTTCTTGAGCGGGTTGGTGCGCGATGTGCCCAGGATCGTGCCGCCGCGGTGCAGGATGCCGGAAGTGGATTCCAGGGTGAGCGGGGCCGCGTCGGCCTTCAGCATCCCCTTCCATCCGTCCTTTACACCCAGAACCTTGTACCCGAGCTGGTCGGCGCGCCGCACCACCGCCCGGATCACCGGATTAAGCCCCGGGCAATCGCCCCCTCCGGTAAGAATCCCGATTGTACCTTTAGAATTATTCGCCATATTGATATTCAACTCCTTGATTGATCAAATGAGTATACGCAAATCCCGAGCGCTGAGTTAAAGCAACCTGTGCAGAAACAATTCGCCTCTGCTGCAACAAGCGTTCTAATTTAGCAAGAAACATCAAAGGTGGCAATTGGCCCTTATGTAGACCTTATGCAGGTTGAAATTCGCTCACAAGGTCACCCCCGCGAAAGCGGGGGTCCATTTCGCCTAAATGGATTCCCGCAGGCGCGGGAATGACATATTTGAGGGTGATTTTCAGGAGGGTCACAGGCCCACTATTTTCTTCAATGCTGTTTTATTTAGTAGACAATCTACCGCCTAGTGTGGTAGATTGCCTTCCACTATGGCCAGGCAACCATCCGAAGACCGGATCGAACTTGTTTATGGCTCGCTCGACATGCTGATTCTGCGCACCTTGCGCTGGGGACCCACGCACGGGCACGGCATTGCCAAGTCCATTGAGCGTCTGTCGGAAGAGGCGCTCAAGGTGGAGCACGGGTCGCTCTACCCTGCGCTCCAACGCCTGCAGCAGGAAGGCTGGATTTCGGCCGAATGGGGCGTTTCCAAGAACAAGCAGCGCGCCAAGTATTACCGCCTCACCGCGGCGGGGCGACAGGCAATTGGTGGCGGAGACCTCGCGCTGGGAGCGCTTCGTGCGTGCCGTCTCGGGCGTTCTTCGGCCCGCCGAATCCGAGGAGGGGCAATGAGTGATTGGCGATTTTCGGTTGACGATTGTCGATTGCGGAAAAACGAAGTCGGATGAAGGAGTGTCTAGTGGAGAGCAGTCATTCGCTGGCAGCAATCCCCCGTCCCTCTTCGCTCACAAAGACTCAGAGCCGAGTCATTCAGGGGCGGTACTCATCTAGCAAAGTTTCAACTTCGTGACGAAGGGTGGGGAGGTTTGTTTCGAGAACGCCCCACACAATGTCGTCCGCCAGGGAATCGTAGCCGTGAATCAGCCGGTTCCTGAAGGCGATGATGCGCCGGGTGTGGCTGATACGAGATGCAATTGTGGGCTCGAAGCGCAGCAGTTGGCTGAGGGCCTCGCCGACGATTTCGAATTGACGCTCGACAGCGGAGCGGAGGAGAGGGTCTGCCGAGTAATCCGCAAAGGACTTGTCCCGCGTGAACTTGAGTAGTAAGTCACATGCTTGCTGGATATCAAAAAGGTACTTGCGGACTTCAAGGTGCCGCATAGATAAGCTCTTGGCTCTGCTCGACGGCTCGGCGGAAGTAAGGATTGCGGATGGGCTCGGGCTCGACCAGATCCACGGAGCGCCCGAAGAGCCGCTCCAAGTCCTCTTGCAGGCTGAAATAACATTCCGCATGTTGGGCGGGGCTCAGCTTTGGAAACTGGACAAGAAAGTCGAGGTCGCTAGAGGCCGGGTCGAAGGAGCCGCGGGCAGCCGACCCGAACAGCAACAATCGCTGCACTTGCCGGCGACGGCAGATTTCACGAAGTTCCAGCGCCTTTTCCTCGAGGATGGGGATCACAAGACTTCCTCCTGATGCAGTTCTTCAAACAGTATTGTACGCCACGGCGCTGTTGTTCTTCACCTTTGATTTTATGATCGCGCGAATCCTTTGCGGGAGGAAAGTTTAAGATGAGCTTACGGCGCAAACTCTCCAAACTCGCTGCTTTGTTTCGACGGCAGAAGCCGGCTGACGATCTCGCGGAAGAGATTCGCTCGCACCTCGAAATGGAAGAGCAGGAGAACCTGGACGCCGGTATGCCGCCCGAGGAGGCACATTATGCCGCGCTGCGCCGCTTCGGGAACGTGACCTTGGCACAAGAAAGGAGCAGGGAAATGTGGGGATGGAATTGGGCAGAGACGCTCTGGCAGGACCTTCGCTACGGCCTACGCCAACTGCGTCGCAGTCCTGGCTTCACGGCGGTTGCAGTTCTCACTCTTGCTCTCGGCATTGGCGCGAACACAGCGATGTTCAGCATCGTCAACTCCGTCCTGTTCCGTCCGTTGCCGTTCCAGGATTCCGGCCGCCTGGTGGTTGTCGGCTGGCCTTATGCAAACCGTTTTGTCCCCGCGCCCAAGCCGCACGTCGAGTGGGCTGATTGGACGGAGTCAACAAAGACCTTGGCCGATTTCTCAATTTACGAAAACGGTACGATCAACCTGGCTGGAGATGGCGAGCCAGAACGGGTAGCCGCGGCTGAGGTTTCGGAACACTTCTTCAACCTGCTTGGTGTCAATCCGATTCGGGGTCGAACCTTCCTATCCGCCGAAGAGTCGGCAGAGCATCCATTCGCGGCCATCATCAGTTACAAACTCTGGCAGTCCCGTTACGGCTCGGACCCCGCTGTGATTGGCAGGAGGGTTCAGCTAAATGGTAAACCCTTCACGGTTGTTGGCATCCTGCCTTCGGGATTCGACTTCCTTGGCGGCCCGCAAATTTGGGTGACCCTCCCCCGCAATCTCGAGGATGAGATGTTCGGAGGACCCGCCATTGGCGGCACGCAGTTCGCCCGCCTGCGTCCCGAAGCTACTCTTGGGCAGGCGCGGGCCGAGCTTGGAGTTATCGCTCAGCGCGGGATGCCCCCAGGCACAGGGTCCGGCAATCCCGCTTCGCT
Source organism: uncultured Acidobacteriota bacterium (assembly GCA_963770415.1). Taxonomy (GTDB): domain Bacteria; phylum Acidobacteriota; class Terriglobia; order UBA7540; family UBA7540; genus CAVROP01. The sequence goes on along the minus strand of CAVYPU010000042.1, from coordinate 239,151 downwards.
AACTTCGTTGCGCGAGTACATGGCGGGGGACATCCGCCCGGCCTTGCTTCTGTTGTTAGGGGCGGTAGGATTTGTCCTGCTTATTGCTTGCGCGAATGTGGCCAACCTTTCTATGAGTCGTGGCGCGGGCCGACTTCGGGAAGTGGCGCTCCGCGCCGCCCTGGGCGCCGGGCGCGCCCGCCTGGTTCGGCAACTGCTGACTGAGAGCGTGTTGCTATCACTCATGGGAGGCACGCTGGGCCTGCTGACGGGTGTGTGGGCGGTGCAGGTGGCCAAAAAGCTCATTCCGGCTCAGGATATTCTCACAACGGGCACTAAAGTGGATGGGTGGGTGCTCATGTTCACATTCGTCGTGGCGGTGCTCACAGGCATGCTCTCCGGGCTTGCTCCGGCACTTCAGTTATCGAAGTTGGACTTAAAGGAGGCCCTCAAGGAGCGCGCGGGTTCCCCGACTGCACCCGGTTCGAGCTCTCGTCATCCTCTGCGCGGCCTCCTGGGCGCCTTCGAAATCGCGACGGCGCTGGCCCTGCTGATTGGCGCAGGCTTGCTGATCCGCAGCTTCGGAAAGCTTCTTGACGTTAATCCGGGTTTTCGGACCAAGGACCTGCTGACTGTCAGGGTGAACCTCCTCGGTCCAAGGTACAGCGCACCCGGAGCCCGACTGACCTTCCTTCAAGAGGTCTTGTCCCGTGTCAAGGTACTGCCAGGGGTTCGGGCCGGGGCCTTTGTTAACACTTTGCCTTTGGGACGGGCAACAAGTATCCGCGTTGGCTTGGACATTGCAGGTGGTCCAAAGTCCCAGCCAGAAACCGGCGTGATCGCTGGTTACAACGTCGTGAGCCCGGACTACTTCCGGGCGATGGAGATTCCCCTTGTCGTGGGCCGGAATTTCACGGAAAAAGACAAGGAAGGGTCGAACGCCCGTTGCCATCATCAGCCAAAGCATGGCACGACGGGCGTGGCCGGGCGAGAATCCGCTTGGCAAACACTTCAACTTCGCTGGAAACGTGCCACCGTTCGAAGTGGTAGGTGTCGTTGGTGACGTGCGGGACATGGATTTGGCCGAGCAACCCTGGCCAACGGCGTATTTGTCGATCCTTCAGTACCCTCAAGATTCCGTGTTTCTGGTGATTCATGGCGCGGAGAATCCAAGCATTATCAGCACAGCCTTGCCAGGGGTGATTCGCTCCGTGGACAAGGATGAACCTATTTCATCTATCAGCACCATGGGGGATCTTGTCTCGCAATCCGTTGCTGCGCCGCACTTCCGAACCTTGCTGCTAGGTATTTTTGCAGGTTTGGCGTTTCTTCTGGCAGTGGTCGGAATCTACGGCATCATCTCCTATTCTGTTAGTCAGCGCACACACGAGATTGGGGTGCGCATGGCGCTGGGCGCGGAGCGGCGTGACGTACTGCGGCTCGTGCTAGGGCAGGGCATGAAGCAAACACTTATCGGGGTGGCTGCCGGGCTGTTGGCTGCCCTCGGCCTCACCCGGCTGCTCGCGAGTTACCTGTACTCGGTCCGCCCCACAGACCCCATAACATTCCTGGTTGTTTCCTCAGTAATGCTCGCCGTCGCGTTCCTTGCCTCATATATTCCCGCTCGCCGCGCGACCAAGGTTGATCCCATGGTGGCGCTGAGGCACGAGTGATTGGGGATTGTCGATCGAAGATTCCGCCAAACCCGCTTGGCGCGAAGCCGCCTTCGGCAGTGCGAGGGCTCGCCCCCACCTGTCAGGGCGCCGGTTCTGTTTTTGCAGACGGCTTCGCCGTGGCGGAAGTAGTTAGTCCTGAGTGTTGAGCGCCCTGGTTTGCGGGTCGCGATTTTTGCGATCCCGAGAGTGTTCGAGTGAGCGCCTGGCGCGTGGCCTTGAGCGTATTGATCAGCGATTGCCCAGGGAGCTTGCGGACGATCGGTTCGATGATCCATCCGAGCCCCTTTGGCACATCGCGCGTCAACGAAATGGCTCTTAATTCAACATACACACCGCCGTCGCGCTCCTCGAATCGCCAATAGGAATCGAGGCGCCACAAGAACCCGTAGCCCGTATCGGGGGGCAGCCTCTTCTCGTTCGACTTTCCCGCGGCTTCCACCTCTGAAATACTGGTTGTGTAAGAGCGCAAGAACCAGCGCATGCCGCTTAAGGGCGCATAGTGTACGTCGTGCTCGGTATCGAGCACGACCGTGATGATTTTCTTCTTGCAAAGTCGCAGGTAGATTTTGAAATCGTTGCCGTGATGGCTCAGGAGCCTTGAGTCGATCACCTCAGGCTTATAGATATTCTTGTGGTTATCGTAGTCCTGGACCAACGCAAGTGTTTGTTCGACGGTCGCGCCCGGAATCCATGCGGCTCCGACCCAGTCATGAATCAGACCGTCCGGCACTCGCACAGGCTCCTTGCCCGCCCACAGTTGCGCTACGATCTGCCCCTTGCGAACCTGCTGCGCCCGCTCGGCACTCGCGTCGGACCACAGAAAGGGCTCACCGCCGTCTTGCCCCGGCGGCATTTTGACTTCGGCGTCGCGGATGTAGGCTTCGAAAGCCTCGGTAGTCTGAGGCATTAACTGGACAGGGACAGGACGTTCCGGCATGAGATACTACCCTTCCTCGGGTGCGTTCCCACCGAGGATTATACTTGTTCGGTCCTGCCCAAGGACACCCCAAAAATAAATGTGCTATTTAGCTTGACTCCGGTCCCGGCCGGGCCTACACTCAAGTTTATACTGCACTGCAGTATAAATTGTTCGTAAAGGAGAGTGCACCATGGCCGCTCGAAACCAAAGAGTCATCGAAGGCCTTTTCGCCGGTAAGCCAACTGGCGGATTGGGCTCGGCAAGGAATCGAGAGTTTCGTGGCCGCCCAGAAGATTCTGTTCGATCTCACCGCGCAGCAGAATGCGCTAGTCATGGGGATGGTGCGGAAGCGCCTGAGCCAACCCCGTTTGCGCCCAGTCGATACGATCACCAAAATCGCTGACCAGCGGCGTGGAGAACTTTACCGCTGCCGGGAAGATTCTGCTGGATCTGGCTGCCGGCGAGACCGCCTTGATGGCGGATTGGGCAAAGGAAGGACCGCCGCTCCCCGCCGCCGGCGCCTTAACTGACGTCGTACGCCACAGGGTGGACGCGTTCATCGACATGCAGAAGCGCTTGCTGGACGTGGCTGCTGAGCAGACCCACGCGGTTGCCGAATCCTATCGCGAAAGGCGAACCGTGGAAACATCGGCGGCAGCGTGGCCGAACTGGCAAACCGGGCAATCGAGGGCTTCGTGGAGACTGAGAAGAAGTTCCTCGACCTGGCCGCCCACGAGGTCGCGGTCGCCAGCAAGGGCGGCGAGCCAGGACGGACGGCCGCCCGGAACCAGCTCAAGATCCTAACGCAACTGGCGCGGGAAGGCGTTGAGAAGTACATCGATGTCCAGAAGAAGCTCCTGAACCTGGCCATCGACCAGTTGGAGTTCACGGGTAAAGCCACCCGCGAGCACATCGAAGCCGTACGGAAAGAAGTGCGCACATCTTGGGGTGAACTGACCCCAAAGAGCATTTGGAATTTCGTGGTGGCCCAGAAATCGCTCATGGACCTCGCGGCCAAGCCCCTGAAGGCAGTGGCCGCGGAAGAGACCCGCGAAGACCTCCCGTGCCCGGGCAAGGGGCAAGAAACGAGCCGGTCAGAACGCGCGAAGCTGCCTGACCGTGCGCAGCCGTTCCTGGCCGGGCTCTACCACGTGATGGGGAACATGTACTCGGCCGCGCCCGCAGTACCGGCCCTTACCGCGTGGAGGCGAGGGGCAGTGGTGACCGGTAAGCCGGTCTACCAGACGGCAAATACTCGCTTGGATCAAAAACGCACGGAGGTCCCATGCCCAATACGACTCCCATTCAGCTCTCGGATCTTCTGGGGTTCAGCCGGCTGGCTGCTGGCGCCACCGCGGAAGTGGCTGACTTGGTCGAGGCGATGCACTCCACCATCGCTCAGACCCCCGGCATCCTCGGCAGGCCCCAGCAAGGGCGCACGAACGGCACTACGGCGCCTGGTTTACGAGAGCGTGCGCGCGGTAACCAGGTGGGCGGGTGGCGGGATCGACACCGTTTTCGCGCCAGCCATCTCCATGCCGGGCGAGAGGCCTTTGTCGCCCGAACGGGAAGCCGTGCTGGCCGCGCTGAACGGCGTGATGGGCGACTACCTGGCTGCGACTGACAACCCGCTCGCCATTTCCATGCGCCTGCGCCGGGACGGCCAGCCCTTAACACTCGAACCGCAGGCTCTGGCCGCCGCGATTCCCCAGGCTGGCAGCAAGCTGCTCGTGCTGGTGCATGGGCTGTGCATGAATGATCTGCAATGGACGCGAAACGGGCACAACCATGGAAAGGCGCTGGCCCTTGAGCTGGGTTACACTCCGGTCCAATTGCACTACAACACCGGTTTGCACGTCTCTGCCAACGGGCGTGAATTTGCTGATTTGATGGAGGCTCTTGTCAGGCAGTGGCCTGTACCGCTGCGGGAGTTGGCGATCGTTGCCCATAGCATCGGCGGTCTGGTGGCCCGTAGTGCCTATTACTACGGCAAAGCGGCAGGTCACCAGTGGCCGCGACATCTGCGCCGGCTCGTCTTCCTCGGCACGCCGCACCATGGTTCGCGTCTGGAGCGCGGCTGTAACTGGGTGAACATCATGTTGGGCTTAAGCCCATACAGTGAGCCTCTCGCGCGGCTGGGCAAAATTCCGAAGCGCCGGCATCACGGACCTGCGTTACGGCAATTTGCTCGACGAAGACTGGGAAGGAATCGATCGCTTCGAGCATTCGGGAGACCTGCGCCACGCAGTACCCCTACCGAAAGGAGTACGGTGTTACACGATTGCCGCGACCACCGGGAAGAAGGTCGGTGACCTTAGTGGCGAGCTTCTCGGGGACGGACTGGTGCCCCTTAACAGCGCATTGGGCCGCCATAATGATCCCCAGACTGACCTTGTCGTTTGCCAAATCCCGCCAGTGGGTTGGTTATGGCATGAATCACTGGGACCTGCTCAGTCATCCCGCAGTGTACGAACAGATCAGGAATTGGCTCGCGTCTGAGCGTTAGTGCTCACTGGCGGAAGCAAGCGTTGTTATTCGCGGGTGGCGCAGACATTGATTTCTATGTCTGCGCCCTGTGGCGACTTGCAGTGCCGACGTGTCGCCGACATAAAAACCAATGTCGGCGCCACCCGCGAGCGCCAGCTTTGGAGTGCGGGAGCTTGCTCCCGCTTTCCTTCCGCCGAAGCTAGCTTCGGCGGGGAAGGCGGCGGCAAGCCGCCGCACTCCAAAGCATGCCTGAGCCAGCACGTGTCCCTTCGGGACATCGCAGACCCCAAAATGCGGGGGTCTGCGCCAGCCCACCGCACATTGTGGCACGGCCATCTTGGCCGTGCGCACGGGCAGAGCCTGTCCTGAGCGCAGCGAAGGAATGCCCGTGCCACCCTACCTGGCCTAGGCGTGTGACATCCTGTCTCTTGACAAGCGCTGGCCTCGCTGGTAGGCTATTGACGTGTACTACCCGGCCGGCGGGGGAGTCCTTCTCCCGCTCTCATCACTTTCCGTTTCAGGAGGAATCGTGTCTTTACGCAAAACCCCTCGTCTTACTTCCCGTCGAATCGACGCCGCGCGGCAGAATGCCCAGCGCTCGACCGGGCCCCGCAGCGCGGCCGGTAAGGAGCGCATGCGGATGAACGCTCTCAAGCACGGCTGCGACGCGGCGCCCGCGAACGATGCGGCCATCATGCGGGCGCTCGGCGAAGACCCCGCCCGGTACGAAGCTTTGAAGCAGGAACTCTCGACCGACTACGGGCCGGGCGACACGCTCCGGGACCGGCAGATCGAAGACCTGGCTAGGCTCTACTGGCGGCGCGACCGGCTCGAACGCATGGAGACGGGCCTGATGCGGCGCGCCCTCGGGGCGGTCGAGGAGCGGCAACGCGAACGCCGCCGGGAGATCGCCGCCGTCACTTTCGATTCCTCTTGCTGGGCGGCGATCGACGCCGTCGACGTGGGCGGCTCCGACGACCCTTCCGTGCGGTGGCGCCTGCAGCTCTCGCTGCTGGGCGTGCTGCGCGAGCAGGTGCGGCAGCGGGTGTTCACGCCCCGGCAGTGGGGCGAGATCCGAACGTATTACCAGGGCAGAGTGGGCTGGCGGCCGGCGCGCTTGCGCCACCTGCTGTGGCTGTTCCTGGAACGGGCGAACCCCCAGCGGCAGGACGAGAAGCCGCCCCACGACTTCGTGAGCCAATACTTTAAGGGCGGCGAGGCGGGCGTCGAAAACCACTATCAGGAACTGCTGGCCCTGATCGACGAAGAGATCGCCGACGTGGAAGAAGAGTTCCAGCACGAGCTCGAGGCGCAGGAGGCAAGGGACGCGGCAGACCGCGACGCGTGCCTCGCGCCAGAGGGGGAGACTTGGGAGATGCTGCTGCGGCAGGAATCTGGGCTAGACCGGTCGATCGACCGCAAGGTCAGAATTCTCCTGACCCTGCGCAAAGAACATGCCCAACTGCAGAGAGAGGCCGCCGGACCTCCTGGCGATGAATTGCTCGAGGCTGGCGCGGACACGCCGGTCAGCGTCTGCGATTCAGGGCAGGATGGTGAAGCGCCGCCTTCCCTTCGGGAAACGCAGACCCCAAAGGGCAGGGGTCTGCGCCAGCCGGTGGAAAGCGCCGAGGACGCGTCGGCGACACAAGGCGCAGACATGCAAGACAATGTCTGCGCCACCCTCGTAGAGGACGACAGCGAAACCTCAAAATCGCCGGAACAAAGCCAGAATGTTATAGAAAACAAAAAGCCGGCGGCGGTTGGGGTGTGCGGATGAGGCGTCCAGCGGCTGCAGAGTTCGCGAAAGGAAGTGGGAAGCCAGCATGGCGAAGACCACGGGCATTCCCGTCCGGGGTTAGGTTGCTACAGCACCGCTCATGGTAGAACCCCCACGGAGTGAATGGTCACAGCGGCCGAATTCTGCGAGCTTGGTGCCGGTCATGTCAACGACCTATGCCATATGCTTGCCGTTGCCACATGGCCAATGCGGGTTTCGGGATTTCCAAGTTCGAAAGCTTGCTGGCGTTGCGGAAGGAGTAGACTCCGTACGGATTCTTCCATCTCCCTGGCAGTGCTGACGTGCTCCGGGAAATTGAACACGCTGATGCGGAACGAGAAACGGTTGCTGGCGCCCGCGGCATCGTGGAGTCCCTCCATCAAGCGGTCGCGCAAGGCGTAAGCGTCGGTAGCGTTGACACCGCGGGAAGAACGATGCCGAAGAAGCCCGGTTCAAGCAGGAAGATGGAGTCTTCGCCGCGCAGCTTACGCAGCAGAGTCTTCGCTGCATCCCCGAAGGCGGTCTCGACTTCCCCCGGTTCCGTGCAGGTGCTCGAAGGCTTCAATTCCACGGCCAATAAAGAAAGGTGTTGCTGGGTGGTCGAAGCGCGGCGGAATTCCATTGCCAGAAGGTCGCAGAAACAGTTGAGCCCGGGAAGGGTCGACAGCAGATCGGCGCTCGCCTCCCGGCGAACCTTGGCGGTTTGGCGCCTCTCTTTCTCCAGTTCCGCGCGCAGGTGGCGTATGACGACTTGACGGTCTACAAAGTAACCCACCGTCATCGCCGCGAGCGCGCAAAATCCGAAAAAGACGGCGCGCGTCGGGATCCCGCTCAAGTTTGCCGGGTGGGAAAAGACCGCTGGGTACATCAGCAATCCGACTCCGATTGCCAGGACGACAATCACGGTGTATGCCAGTATCCACAACTGCAATTCGCGGCCGTCCAAGGTGTTTGGATCAACTCGATCAAAAAACCGCATGGCTTCTCTTCTCCTTTGTGTGCCCACGCGTCCGGTTTCAGGCGAACCAACTCAAGTCCATGAGATCCAATCCGCGACACGTAGGAGCACGGCGCATTCCAAATCCGCGCCTACCGCCAGGGTTCGCTTGGGCCCTTGATTTCAGCGAACTAGAGGGACAGCGTCGCGGAAAGAGGAAACAATATGGTTCGGAAAAGTGTTCGCCTGGCCCAGGGATGTCTCGAAACGGGGCAATGTGAAATCCCTTGGGAGAGTCTTATTCAGCTTAGCCGGATCAAAGGACCCCAGCCACGCCAAGCAGATTATTGCTGAGTCTCCCGCTTCATTCGCAGAACCTCGCGGACCTTCAGCAACAACGCATTGGGCAAGAAGGGCTTCTGCAGCAAGGGCGTGCCGCCGTCCGAGATGCCGTGGCGGACAACGGCATCATCTGTGTACCCTGACATGTAAAGCACTTTTGTCTCGGGGTGTAGGGTGGATAAACGCTTGGCCAACTCTTTGCCGCCGGTTAGAGGCATCACGACGTCGGTCAGCAGCAGGTGGATAGGCTTTGTATGTTGTTCCGCGATCTTGAGCGCCTGTGCGGCTCCCTCTGCTGCCAGCGTATTGTAGCCTTTGGACTTGAGGGTTTCGCAGACCAGCGACCGGACGCCGATCTCGTCTTCGACCACCAGGATGGTTTCTTTACCTCTTGCTAGCTTAGTAGGACGACGGACTTTGGCCGGCTCGCGCCGTGGGCGCACCTTCCTCGACGCAGGGAAAGTAAATCTTAAACGTCGCACCCTGTCCGGGTTCGCTGTAAACCCAAATGAAGCCCGCCGCTCTGCTTAATAATCCCATAAACCGTAGCCAACCCCAGGCCCGTTCCCTTGCCTTTCGGCTTGGTGGTGAAAAAGGGCTCAAAGATATGTGCTTGCGTTTGCCAGGTCCATGCCGCAACCCGTGTCGCTTACGGACGACCATGACATACTTGCCGGGCGTCATGGGCGAATGGCTGCGCGCGAAGTCTTCATCCACTTCGACGTTGGCTGTCTCGATGACGAACTTCCCCCCCTGCGGCATGGCGTCGCGGGCATTGACCGCCAGATTCATGATGACCTGTTCGATTTGCCCCGGATCCACTTTGACGCGTCCCAGGCCGGGCTTCAGCGTTCGTAGCCAGCTCAATGTCTTCACCGATCAGCCGGCGAAGCATCTTTTCTGTATTGGCGAGGACGCTGCTTAAATCCAGGACTTTTGGCTCCAAAACTTGCCGGCGGCTGAAGGCCAGAAGTTGCCGCGTCAGGGAAGCAGCCCTCTCTCCCGCCATCTGGATTTCTTCGAACAGGCCCCGGCGCGGGTCTTTGGGGGAGCTCCGCTGCGTGAGAATCTGGGCGTACCCGTTGATGATGGTAAGCAGGTTATTGAAATCGTGGGCCACTCCGCCCGCCAGCCGTCCCACCGCCTCCATCTTTTGTGCCTGAACAAATCGCTGCTCCAGTTCCTTGCGCGCCGTTATGTCCTGTTTCGTGGCAATGAAGTGGGTGACTTCCCCGCGCTCACCCCGAACCGGGGCGATGGTCATTTGTTCGTGATAAAGGCTGCCGTCCTTTCGCCGGTTGATGAGCTCACCATGCCAGACTTTTCCTTGGAGAATGGCGGCCCAAAGCTGCTGGTAAAACTCCGGGTCTTGGTTGCCCGATTTCAGGATCCTGGGGTTCTGTCCTAGAGCCTCCTCGCGACTATACCCGGTAATACGGCTGAAGGCCGGGTTGACATACTCGATTTCGCCGGAGGTAGTGGTAATCATTACGGCTTCTGCGGACTGCTCGATCGCGGTAACCAGGCGGACATGCTCGGCCTCCGCTCGTTTGCGCTCGCTGATATCGCGAAAATACCAGATTCTGCCGTAGAGCTTTCCGGCAGAATCCTGAAGGGGAGCAGGATACTCGTTCAAGAACCCTCCCATCTTTGAGCTCTACCTCATCGTTCATTTTCTCAGTTTCGTGGACGTTAAGGTATTCCACTCTTTGCAGGAAGGCAGCCGAGTGCGCAACTTGAGGCAGAACGTACTCCATCATCTTCTTGACAACTTTCGTGCGGACGAGTTCCTCGGGGATGTTCCACATTCTTGCAAATTGCCGGTTGGCCAGAAGTGTGCGACCCGTCCTGTCAAGAACCAGAATCCCATCAATCGTCGTTTCCGTCTGCGCCTCCAGAAGCGTCGTCTTGAACAAAAGCTCCTCTTCAGCTCTCTTCTTCTCAGTGATGTCTTCCACAATTCCGTCGTAGTACAGGATCTTCCCGTCTTCGCTCCGAATGGCTCGACCACTTTCGCGAACGAAGATCACAGAGCCGTCCTGCCTCGTCCATGCTGCTTCCACGCCCCTCATGTCACCGTCCTGCTCCCTTCGTTCACGAAATAGCCCGTCAGTGTAATTAGGGTCGAACCCTTCCTGCCCAAGGTTTCGAGCGGCCAGATCTTGGAAGTCCGTAAACCCTAACATCCTGACCAGGGCGGGATTCGCCATCAGGATATCGCCCTGGGGTGTCGCGCGGTAGATCCCAACCGTGGCGTTTTCTACGAGGCTACGGAAGCGCTCTTCACTTCCGCGCAACGTCTGTTCCGCCAGACTTGAGTTCGGTGATGTCGCGGGCGGCGGCGAATACGCCGATCGTCGCGCCCGCCTCGTCCCGGTAAACTGCGGCGTTGTAGAGGACAGGAATTTCGCGCCCGTCGCGATGGCGAATCCCCAGCTCGTAGTCCCGCACCAAACCTTCGCGGAAGACCTTCTGATAACCCGCGCGAGCCTTTTCCGGATCCGTAAAGTAGTCGCAGAAATCCGTGCCGATAAGTTCTTCACGGGTGCGTCCGGTGACGTTCTCCGTGGCAGAGTTGACATCCGCGATTCTTCCGTCCGGAGCGATGGTGACCAAGGGATCGAGGCTGGCCTCAAGCAAGCTGCGGTTGTAATCGTTGGCACTGCGCAGCGCGTCTTCTGCCCGCTGGCGGTCGGTGATGTCCAGGCCTATTCCCGCCACCAAGACCTGGCCGGAGACATCTTGGAAGGGGAACTTATAGGTCAACTAGTAGCGCGGCTCTCCGTCACCTCTTGTGGGTTTCTCGATAACTTCAAGCGCACGGCCCGCGGCCAGGGAAGCCCGGTCGTTCTTCCTGAACTCCTCGGCGACCTCCCGCGGAAAGAGTTCGAAATCCGTCTTGCCCAGCCAGTCTTCCGGCCGGACGCTGAGGTGTTTTTGATAGGTCTCGCTGATGTAAACGTAACGGCCCTGTTCGTCTTTCATCCAAATAACCGTGGGGCTGTTGTTCATGAATAGCCGGAATCGCTCCTCGCTCTTGCGCAGTGCCTCTTCCGCCCGCTTGCGGTCAGTGATATCGCGGCCGGTTGAGGCGGCGCCAATCACTTCTCCCCCGAGGCCGGTGAGCGGGAACACACTCAGCAAAACATCCACGAGGCTTCCATCCTTTCGAACTCGCACCGACTCAAAGTGCTCGACCCGCTCACCCCGCCTGAGCCGGGCAAGGATCTCCGCCAACTCTTCAGACCGGTCGGGTGGGACCAAAATGGAAACAGGTTGACCCATAGCTTCGGCGGCGGCATAGCCATAGAGTTCTTCGGCGCCTTTGTTCCAGCTCGTAATAACGCCTTCCAAGGTCTTGCCGATGATCGCGTCATCGGACGACTCCACAATCGTGGCCAGCCGGAAGACGGCTTCGAATGCCCTCTGGTTTTCGGTGCGGAGGCGTTTCTCTTCCAGCACCCGCTTGACTGCGGCCGGCAGCCGGGTTGGCTGGTCCTTAAGAACATAATCCGCCGCGCCCTGTTTTAGGCATTCCGCTGCGGCTTCGTCGCCCATGGCGCCTGTGACCACAACGAGTGGCACGTCCTTTCCCGAGCGCCTCACAATCTCCAGGGCATCGAAGGCAGTCCAACTGCCCAGGTTGAAATCGGCCAGAATCACATCGAACTCGGCGTTTTCCAGGCGCTCTCTGAAGGTGTCCGCCGATTCTGCGACATCGAATTCCACCCTGAAGCCGCCTCGCTCCAGCGTGTTCGCCATCAGTTCCGTGTCCCGCGGGTTATCTTCCAGGATCAGGACCCTCAGAGGGGCCGGAGGAAGGATCGTTCGATCTGCCATTGTTTTATCCATTTTGTACCTTCCTTTCAAAGCCTATGCGAACCTCCGAGTTTGTGGCGGCGGTCGAACCCTGGCCGAACCGCATGTCATCCGCCGCCGAATCTGCGGCGAAAAGCGCTTGAGGTGCGAAGCGTTCAGGCTGCTTCACTGCTGATGAATAAGACTGGCGATGCAAGAGAGGTGAGTCCATTGTCAAATGGGCTGAGGTATCAATGCCCCCTGCTGGGCTGAAGTAGCAACGCCCGTTGCCGGGCTACGGCGGCTGGTCTGAAAGCGGTTCGCGGATAGGACATGGACGGACCGCGCAGGCTGTCCGCTCAAGATTGACAAGTTACAGTATAACGCATTTTACAGATTTCAAGTGGTAACCAGGACCGGTGGCGTCTCAGTTTGACGTAGACGCGGCCCTTGTGGCCGCCCTTTGGAGTCTCTACATGGGTGATGAAATTCTCGTACCCCGTGTTAGTTTCCGGCGAGGAGCGGCTTCGCCGCCCGCTCTGCGAAAAGGCTCGGCCTTTCCGGGGGCGCTCAATATTTACACTTATGAGGCTGAGCCTCCGGCATACTCATTCACACCGACACAACCCGAAGTTCTTGCCTCAAATCGAGGCACTCCCACATTCTTGGACACTCTCTGCCATTTTGCTCCGAAGAAAAGTGAGTGCCCTAATTCTCCGTAACCTCTTCCATGCACTCGGTATACAAGAAAGTCCAGCCACTCGCTGCGGTTGGCATCCCTTGTGCCTTATACCCATGCCGGAAAGGGAAGTATTCCAGTTGCGAGGCTCTATGAATACCTTGATCGACGGAGCCACTCACCTAAGTGAGCATGGCGAAGCTCTACCACAGACCAGCAAAAACGAAGAAGTAGATGATCCAGACAGCGTGCAGCTTGGAGCTTCCCTCGCACATTGGTATGCCCTGCATACCTATCCTCGCCACGAAAAGCGCGTCTACGAACACCTGGGGATGCACGCTATTGAGTGTTTCCTTCCCCTGTATGAAACCGTGCACCGTTGGAAGAATGGCTGCAAGGTGCGAGTCGAACTACCCTTGTTCCCCGGCTACCTCTTCCTCAAAATCGATCCCCGCGAACGTTCTAAGGCTCTAAGTCTGCCTGGTGCGGTTTCCATCGTGGGTTCTGTGAGCGGTCCATGGCCGTTACCGGATGCGGAAATAGTCGGCTTCCGCGCGAGGCTCCAGTCAAGCAAGTTTGAACCTCACCCCTACCTGGCGGTCGGCCAGAAGGTGCGGATCAAGTCCGGCCCGCTCGCAGATTTGACAGGATTCTTGGTGCGCCAATCCGGAGGCCTGGAGTTGTGGTTTCCGTAGATCTGATCCAGCAATCCGCAGCCGTCGAAGTGGATGCCGACGACGTGGAATCGATTGGCCCTGCGCCCGAAAGAATCGACGTATTTGTATAACGGCCTTCGAGCCCGCTCGCGAGTTGCCGTGTCAAGAAATAGTGGGTGATCCAATGGAATTAATTTCAAAAAAGGCCTGGCTGGTTCTGACGGTAGCTTGGGCCGCCACGATTTTTGACCTTTCAAGGGCGGCATACTCTTCGGCTACCTCCGCGAGCTCTCTCTCTACAGACCTCGATTGGTTATCCAACTCAATCCATCCCCAGCATCTCGCCATGCTGAACGACTTGTTTTGCAAATCTGCGCATCTCGCGGAGTACGCGATATTGGCCGTGCTGCTCTACAACTTCCTGAAACCGGCGGAAAATCCTTTTTGGTCGGCAAGAACTGCCTTCTGGGCGCTCGTGGTTGCGGGATGTTACTCGATGACGGATGAGCTTCACCAATGCTTAGTCCCCGGAACACGCGCCTCCTTGTCCGGCTGCCTTATCGACACAACGGGAGCGCTCTTGGGTCTCTGGGTGCTTTCTAAGGTCATGGCGGGGGTGCGGCGGAGTCCCACAGATTCGGGGGACGGATTTGTGAAGGCCCATTCTGAATTCGAGTGAAGCTCCCAGGTCAAGAACGAACTGACAAGCCGTGATGCATCGGACTGATCGGTCGACAGAAATGGGGTAAGCATGACGCAGACTCAATCTCGCCCAACTCAACGAAGCTACATTTCAAAACCTAGAATCCTGATCGTGGACGACGAGCCGAGCATCGTGAAGCTGCTGGCTGAGATGTTACGGCCGGAGGGATACCGCTGCTTTGGGTGCCAGAGCGGTAAAGAGGCGTTGCAGTTGATGAACATCAAGGGATTCGACGTCGTTCTGTGCGATGTTCAAATGCCCGGAATGAGCGGCCTCGAACTCTTGCGACTGGTCCGGGAGAAGCACCCCTGCACGGCCTCGGTGATGGTGACCGGCGAGGGTGACGTTCGATTGGGCGTGCAAGCAATGAAAGAGGGGGCGGACGATTATCTGCTGAAGCCCTTGAATCTCGACGCCGTGCTGGCCAGCGTCAACGAAGTGCTGGAGCGAAAGAAGCTTGAAACTAAAATGGAGAATCATCGCCAGCACATCGAGGGAATGGTCGAACAGAGAACCGCTCAACTTCGGCGGGCGATGTGGCGGATCGAGCAAACTTATGAAGAGACCCTGCAAGCACTCGCCGGAGCTTTGGATTTGAGAGACAACGAGACGGCCGGGCATTCGGAGCGCGTGATGGCCTATGCCGTGGAAATCGCCGAGGGTAATGGGCTGCAGCAAGAAGCAATTGGATACCATCGCGCGAGGCGCTCTCTTGCACGATATAGGAAAAATCGGCACCCCGGATTCCATCCTGATGAAGGCCGGCCCGCTTACGGATGAGGAGCGCTCGGTGATGCGATCCCACGTTGGGGTAGGGTACGGCCTGTTGAACCACATCGCGTTCCTGGCGGATGCCGCGGAGATTGTCCTGACGCACCACGAGCGATTCGATGGAACGGGCTACCCGCAAGGCCTATCCGGGGCGAAGCATTCCACTAGGGGCCAGGATCTTTGTGGTGGCCGACACCTTGGATGCCATGACTTCCGATCGTCCTTATCGCCGGGCCCTGCCTTTTGCCGCGGCTCGCGAGGAGATCATTCGGGAATCCGGAAAGCAGTTTGACCCGGAGGTGGTTTCTGCCTTCCTGGCGATTGATGAGAATGTTTGGTCCGAACTCCGGACCAGAGAGAGAATCCCGAGGCCCTTGGGGATCGAGCAAGGAAAGCTCGTACTGCCCACTCAAAACAGCCATTTCTGCTGGCCACGGGCTACGACGAATTTGAAACTCGGCAGAAGGGAGCGAAAGCCGGCGTCACGCGCTTCGCTCGAAAGCCTCTCACCGCCAGAAAAGATCTTAAGGGCCGCGTAGGGCGTGCAAGTGGTAAAGGCGCTCTTGACTGTGTCCGAGGCTCACGCATTGGTCCGTCAAATACGGGAAAGAGTGCCTTTGCTACTTCACTATCCGGGGTCACTTGCCAACTCCAGGGGCTAAGGCCCCGAGTTGGACTGTTTCTCAGCGGAAGAATCATCAGTCAAACCGCACTTCGCCATCAGGCGATAAAGCCGCGCCCGACTGATTCTGAGCTTGCGGGCTGCCAAGGCCTTGTTCTTCGTCTCGCCAAGAGCTCGAATGACGGCTCGTTTCTCGGCTTCCTCCATGGTCGTCGCTGACTCGGCGGTATGGGGACGGATTGATTCTTAACTTCTACGGGCAGGTCTTCCAGATCGAGCATTCTTGCCTGCGTTAGCATGCAACCGCGTCCGATAACGTTCTCCAATTCTCGAACGTTGCCCGGCCAGGAATATGCCAGCAGCGCAGACTCCGCGCGTCGTCGAGATCCTGTGAATCTCCTTGTGATACTGGGAAGCGAACTCCAAAAGAAAACGTCGCGCCAACAGAAGGATATCTTCCCGACGTTCCCGTAGAGGGAGGAATCTGAATCTGGACCATATTCAGCCGGTACCAGAGATCCGGCCGGAAGCGGTTGGATCTCATTTCCGCGTTCAAATCACGGCTTGTCGCAGCGATCACTTGCACGTCAACTTGGATGGCTTGCGGAACGCCCAACTTCTGCACTTCGCCATTCTGCAACACCCGCAGAGCTTCGATTGTGCCGCCGGGCTTAAGTCGCCCACCTCATCGAGAAAGACCGTTCCCCCGTTGGCCCACTCGAAGATCCCCGCCTGATCGCTTATTGCCCCCGTAAAAGCCCCTTTCCGGTGGCCGAAAAGTTGGCTTTCGGCAAGAGTGTCAACCAGGGCGCTGCAATTGAATACCGCCATGCGTTGCTGCGACCGAGGGCTCAGCTCATGTAAAGCTCGAGCCACCAACTCTTTTCCTGTTCCTGTCTCCCCTGTGATCAGGGCAGTCCGGAAGTGCGGAGCCACACGGCGAACCAGATCGAAAACCTCCAGCATCCTTGGGCTGCGACCGATCATGCCCTCCAGGCTGAAAACTTCAGCGAACTCCTTTTCCAGTGTGCTCTCCCGCCGCGAAAGTTGTACTTGCTCCCGCGTTTCCTGAACGATGTTGCACACCTTCTCCGGAGTGACGGGCTTGCATACATAGTCTGTAGCCCCCGCCTGGATGGCTTTAACCGCGGACTCGATGGAATAGTCCCCGGTTATCATAACGACAGGCACCTCCGGATCACGGAGGCGAATCCGCCGCAGGGCTTCCATGCCATCAATACCTGGCATGGTGAGGTCCAGCAGGATCAAATCAGGATTGAGCGTTTCCGCCAATTCCACTGCATGAAGCGGATCCGTCAAGCTCTCAACGCGAACGTGCTCTTCGGCGAGTGCAACCTCATAGAACCTGAGCATTCCAGGGTCGTCATCAATAGCAAGAATCACCAGCGGGGGCGCGGGTAGGCCAGGGATCTCGATCCCAGGGGTCCGTGAGGCTCTAATCGGTTTGGTCGATTCGTCGGAGTTCGTTTTGCCCATGGTGTTGGCCCTTCACATTGAAAAACTGTGTCACCGATCCCCGCTTAAGGCCGAACCCTGTTACTTCCAGGCGTGGATTTGTAACTCGGCGCAACTCTCTCCTGGCAAGGAACTTTCTGAGCCTCTCGCATGGGTCATGCCAATCGAATTGGGGAACGGAGGCACACGCGTTCGATGACGCTTCATCATGCCAAACCGGACCCTGAAAATTCAATGGTTTTTGGTAGTAGGTCTGTTTGCTGTGGCGGCGCCTGCAAATCGCTCCACACCTCGACAGCCCTGCAGATATTCTGACAGCCTCATGTGGCTTGGACGATTCCGTGTGCGATTGCGTAGCGGGTCAAGTCGGCGATGGTTCGGGCGCCGGTGAGCTGGATGATGCGGTATTTGTGGAACTCGACGGTGCGCGTTGAAATATTCAGAATGGCGGAAATCTCTTTTGGAGCTTTCCCTTCGGCGAGAAGTTGCAGGATTTCCCGCTGGCGTGACGTCAGCTCCGGCTTGAGGGTCTCCGGGCGCGCGCGCCTTTCCTTTAAAGCTTTCAGAACATCTCGGCTGACCAGGGGGGAAATGTAAGTGCGTCCTTGGGCCACTTCCTGAATGGCGGCGGTGACTTCCGCTGCCGCCGCCCGCTTTGGGACATAACCCGAGGCGCCGGCGCGAAAGGCAGCGGTCGCAAACGTGGCGTCCTCATGCATAGTTAAGAAGATGACCTTCGGAGCAGGCGTCATATTCTGAATCCGGCGTGCCGCCTCGATGCCGTTCAATCCCGACATAAAGATGTCGGCCACAATAATGTCAGGTTTGAGCCGCTTCGCCGCTTCTACAAGCTCGCGGCCGTTCTCAACGATTCCCACGATTTCAAAGTCCCGACACAGGACGAGCTGCAACGTCTCGGTTAACATCCTGTGATCATCCGCCAGCAGTACTCGCAGACGCGCCATTGTTTAATCCTTCGAGAGGAATGCGCACCTCTACTCGCGTGCCTTCACCCGGCTTTGAATCCACCACCAGTTTTCCGCTGACCAGCCGCACCCTTTCTTCCATACTTACAAATCCCAGGCCGCACTTCCTTGCCCTGGGGGCTTGGAGATCAAACCCCTGCCCGAAATCCTGAATCACCAAGCCGAGCTTCCCGTTGTTGCCTTTCAAGGTCACCGAGGCTGTTCTGGACTGGGAGTGCTTCCGGACATTCTCCAGGGTTTCTTCCGCCACCCGGTAGAGGCAAAGAGCGGCTGCCTCCGGGAGCGATGCCGGAACGCCGTCTGCCGAGAAGCGGACTTCGATGCCGTTCAGTTTAGAAAAGGCAGAGCACTCGGCTTCCAGCGCCGTCTCAAGACCCAATTGCGACACGGCGGCGGGGTGCAAACGGCGCAAGAGATCGTGGCTTAATTTGCCGATTTCACAGACTTCACTTCGGATCTTCGCAAGTTTTCCAGCAATCTCGGGCTGGGAAGAAAGCCGCCGCTCCACTTCAAAAACTCTCAAGCCGACTGCGGCCAGCCGCGGGCCGTAAGAGTCATGCAGCTCGCGAGCGATCTTCTTATCCTCATCTTCTTTGGCAGTCATCAGCTTGCCCGCGAGCAGACGCGTGGCATTCTCGGCAGTTCGTCGCACCGTGATGTCTTCAATGACCAGAAGAATCTTAGGCGATCCAATGCCTGCGTCGAAAAGCTGACGAGCATTGAGCAGTATGGTTTTGGGGCCGATGCTCGGGAAAAAGTGCTGCACCTCGAGATCCTTCACTCCTTTCTTATCCGGCAGAACTTTCTCCAGAAGATTGCGCAGCGAGGGGAAGTCCCATTCTCCGTTGCCAAGCTCCCACAGAAGCTGTCCTTCCGCTTCTCCTTTTGCCATCCCAAATGTCGTGTAAAATGCCGTGCTGGCCAGGATTACTCGAAGGTGCGAGTCAAGAACCAAAAGGCAGCCCCGCATGGTTTCGACAATGCCCGTAGAATATTGTTTGAGGTCGTGGATATCCACCAACACCATCAAGATGCCCGCGACAATGTCATTCGACGTAAGGTAGGGCCTCATTCGCAGAACGTACCAGTGCCCTTTTTGATCTTGCACTTCGTGTTCCACTGAAACCATGTGGTCGATCACTTGCCAAGCCACCTCACGCAAGTCCGCTATTGCCATATTCAATCGGAGTTGAGCGATGGGGCGTCCTACATCTGAGGCGGTCAGGCCCAGTAATGCTCCTGCCTTGGGCGTGAATCGACGCACGCACAGGTCATTGCCCAAAATCACGACCGGAATTTCGACGGCATTCAAAAGGCTGTTGAGGTCGTTCGCGGTTCGAGATAATTCATCATTGCTGTTCTGCAATTTCTCATTCAGGGCGGACAGAGCTTCATTGAAATACTCCAGTTCGTCTTTGGCTGTTTCGAGCTCCTCGTTAGCGCTTTGGAGTTCCTCGTTGCTGGTAAGGATCTCCTCATGGGCCGCCCTGAGTTCCTCGACCGCGGCGTAGTGGTTGTCCATCATAGAACGCATCTGGTTCTCAGCGGTGGCCAGTGCCCGTTTCAGCCGGTCGAGTTCTTTTGATTCCGCCGACTGGTTCGATCTCCCTGCACCGCGCCCTTGCTCGGCATTGTTGGATGACTGATTCTTGAGGCGCACCAGAAAATCCGGGCCTTTGGATGAGCGACTCCGAATGGGTACGACCTCGAGATCCGTTCTCTGAATCTTGGTATGGCGCTTTGTGGGGGAAATGTTCAGCGCGGACGCACGCGAGGCTCCGTCTTCCGGCAATCTGCGGGGTACACCGCGCCTTCCGTCAAGGCCGCGGGCCTTGCCACCCCTCGAGCGTGTTCTGACCATGGCGGACTCCCCAGCCACGTCTTGCTTCAGGGTTATCGCAGCGGTTAAACGAATTTTGCGTACCACTCTACCGGTTCCAGGTCACGCCCTGGAGTTCAAAACGTCGGGAGTAAAGATGAGACACCGTGCCCGAAGGATTCAAAACGGCGGCTAACACAAATCGGTATTGCAGGATGCCCAACAGGATTCTCGTCCCGGCGTAGCGACGGGTGAGACCGAGACGCGAAACAGTGCATTATCTACTTCGTTACCCCTCGCGGGAGCACGCTCTTCAAACGCACAAGAGTGTAAGACGACTCCCGCCTACTACTTCGATACGGCTCATCCTACGCGGTTTACATGTCGCATGTCAAGGTTGTACGTTTAGTAAACAGGCATTTCCTAATTAGCAAAGAGATTCGGTCAATTAAAAACGCGCCTTGTTCCCCTCCAACCATCCGCACCGCTATCAAACCCCGATAAATAGCGGGGAATATCACACCAAGCATGCGGATACTTGCTACCATGGATAGCATGTCGTGAAAGCAGGTGAGCTTAGAGCATGTGGGCGCGATCATTGAGTCATAGTCAGGGAATTGTAACAGTAGTTATCATAAAAATATATAATGAACCTCACCGGCGTGTCCCGTTCGTGTTCGGCACGCAAGACGCTGCGAGGGCAATTTCATTTCCATGCCGTGTAATTAACGCACTGAAATAATCAATTTGCAAATGGTGGGAAATTATATGACGAAGAACACAAACACAATTGCGGGGTAATTGCATGGCAAGTGAGAGAAGACAGTCGATGCGAGAATGCGACTGAAAGTGACATTGTGTCCCTAGTAATTCTCACAGGTTGATTCTCACATTGTGAAAAGGCCATACTCACCCTGAGCTTATCGGGGGATACGCAGTTGGCTGACTCCGATTACGTAAGTTTGTAGTCATTGTCAGATCGGAAACGTAAATGATTGATGTTGCCGCTCGACCGGGATTTTTGACCAATTTCGAGGAGATGTTTAGAATAGATATATCTAATAATGTAATATTAAATACGGTAGTCTTTCCGCATCTCCCTGAAGCAAGCTTGATCGACCACCCTCAGCGCGGCCCTCATCACTCTTGCGTCCGTTTTGCCAAATCTCCGGATTTCATGGAGGTTGCCCATGAAGGAGTTTTGCGCTAAGTCCGGCGCTCTGGTCCCCGAGTTGTAACCCAAAACTAGATATTACCTCACAGTGCACGTGGCTCTGTGACGGTGCACTACTCTCATCTTCATTGAGTAGGAGCCATAAGACCTTATGTTGCAAGGCTTTCACGTTTCCACGAGTGCGACATTCTGGTTGGCCACGGGACGAAGTCTGTTTTTTGGCATGCATATTCTGGGTATCGCCTGCTTTTCCTACGTCGTGGCCAAACGCCTAACACCCCTTCTACATGGCGAGCGAGATCTCCGCTTTGACAGACCGTCAGCACGGTTGATGAAGGTAGTGCGGTTCTGGCTGGGTCAGTGGAAGCACCCGCGCTATAAGACGGCAGGACTCATTCATCTGTTTATATTTGCGGGATTCCTTGTTCTGGCAATCCGTACTTTCTCATTACTTATCCTTGGCCTTTCAGATCATTTCGCTATCCCAGGCCTTTCAGGCAGAGCTGGGCATTTTTACGACATCGTCACCGACTATGCCGCGACGGTCGTTTTCCTGTGCATGGTTGTCGCAGCGATTCGCCGGCTGGTTTTCAAACCCGCGCGGTACTCGGTGCCCGCAAGGTACGGAAAGGGCCACCCGGCTGATGCCGTCTTTCTCTTAGCCCTGATTGCCGTGCTGATGGCCGCCGACAGTTTCCTCGCGGCCGCCCAGGCGGCAGGCAAAGGATTGCAAGGCTCGCCCGCT
This sequence comes from uncultured Acidobacteriota bacterium, assembly GCA_963770415.1. GTDB lineage: Bacteria > Acidobacteriota > Terriglobia > UBA7540 > UBA7540 > CAVROP01. Next base: position 217,605 of record CAVYPU010000042.1, on the reverse strand, counting down.
GAACCCCTCGCCGCGCTATCGCTGGCGTGGGTGTTTAAGAACACCCTGCTTTCCGCCTCCACGCCGACGATCGGTTACCTCCGCCTCGGCTCGTGCCTCGGACACGAAGCGACATTTTACTTCCTGATGTGCTACCGGCCTTTTGGAATCCAGTTTCACGTGATTACGTCCATGTTCAACGTCTACTTCGCGAAGCTGGACGGTGGAACGGTAAAGCCGGTGCGGTGGGGCGTCTCCGACGAGCATCTGGACCAGGTGAAATCGTTCGGCGTGAAGAAGTTCGAAGATTTCACCTGGAAGCACATGCTCGATTTTTACACGTGCGCGGACTGCGGCCGATGTTCTGACAATTGTCCCGCCAACGCTGTGGGAAGGCCGTTGTCACCAAGGTTCATCTCGATCAAAGCGAGAGATCACAGTTTCGAGCGCTACCCGGTTTTTTCCCGCCCGAGCAACGGTAACAAAATCCACTCCACTTCGTTAATCGGCAGCATTTACTCCGAGGATGAAATTTGGTCCTGCACAACGTGCGGGGCGTGCGAGGAGGAATGCCCGCTGCTGGTCGAGTACATCGACAAGATCGTCGATCTGCGGCGAGGAATGATCGAGGAAGGGAACGTTCCCCAGGGTTTGCAGAAGCCCCTCAGAGCCCTCGAAAGCCGTGGCAACCCCTATGGCGCCATGGACAAGAAGCGGGCTGACTGGACGAAAGCCAAGGAGTTTCGCGAGACCTGCGACGTGAAGGTCTTGAAGGGGAAAAACGGGGTCAGCACTCTTTATTTTGTCGACAGCATTACTTCTTATGACGACCGGATGCAGAGGATCGGACAAGCCACGGCAAGGGTGCTTCAACAAGCGGGTGAGAATTTTGGGATCTTAGGCGCGACGGAGAAGGACAGCGGCCACGAAGTGCGCCGATTCGGCGAGGAGACTCTTTTCATGGCCCTGCGGGAGCATAACACAGAGGCCATCAAGGCGTCGGGCGTCGAGCGTATCGTGACCAACGACCCGCACGCCTACAACGCACTGAAGCACGACTACAAAGATCTGCCTCCCGTAGAGCATATCAGCCAAGTGATCGGCCGCGGCATAAAGACGGGCAAGATCGCGTTGAATCGAGTCGAAGACGGCAACGCCATCTACGCCTATCACGATCCCTGTTACCTGGGGCGGCACAACCAGATTTATGACGATCCGCGAGAGGTTCTTGACGCGATTCCGGGATTGAAGCGGGTCGAAATGGTCCGCTCACGGGACCGGTCGTTCTGCTGCGGCGGTGGCGGCTTGATGCTGTTTTACGAACCGAAAGAAGACCAGCGAATGGGCGCCATGAGAGTCAAGATGGCCGCCGAAGCCGGCGCGAGTGTGATCGTCACTGCCTGCCCATTCTGCATGGTGAATATCGAGGACGGAATCAAAGTCGCGGGCCTGGAAGGGAAAATGACCGCCATCGATTTGGCGGAGTTGGTTGACAGACACATCGTACGGGAAGACCTCTCACACCCGGCAGTTCTCGCGCAAGGGAGTGAGGGATTCAGTAAAAGGGAAACGTCAGAAGCCGGCGCGAAGCAGATTTAAGCGCGCCGGGCCAAGGAGGCTGAAGTGGAGATTCTAGTTTGCGCGAAGCGTGTGCCGGAGACCTCGGAAAACGAGATCAGGCTCAACGCTGCGGGAGATGACATCGAGCGCGAAGACCTCGTCTATTCGGTGAACGAACCGGACAACTACGCCGTCGAGGAGGCCTTGCAGATCGTTGCCAAAGTCGGCGGCAACGTAACGGTGGTGACCGTGGGCGGCGAGGACGACGAGGAGATCCTGCGGCGAGAGATGGCCATGGGCGCAAAACACGGCGTGCTGATCTCTGACGAGGCTTTTGAAGGGGCGGACGGCAGGGGCATCGCAACAATTTTGAAAGCCTATATTCAAAAGAACCATTTCGATTTGATTTTGACCGGAGTGCAGGCAGAAGACGGCGCAGCCCAAGTGGGCGGAATGCTGGCGGCGATGCTCGACTATCCCTTCGCCTCGTTGGTGAATCTTATCGAATTCATCGACAACAAGAAGCTCAAGATCGGCCGGGAAGTCGCCGGCGGTAATCAGGAGATGAGCGAGATCGATCTTCCCTGCGTCCTTTCGATTCAAACCGGTATTAATGAACCCCGTTACGTCGGCATGAGAGGCATCCGGCAGGTGGCCTCGGTGGATATCCCGACGCTTGGAGCTTCAGACCTGGGGCTGGATCCAAGCACTGTCGGGACAGCGGCGGCCAAGCTCAAACGGACTGGCTACTCTGTTCCCGCGCTCGGCAAGGGGGCCGAGATGCTCCGGGGCAACAGGGAAGAGAATATCGGCAAGCTCGTCGAATTGTTGGAATCGAAGAGAGCATAGCAATGAATGTGCAGGTTGGGCAGCGAACCCTCGCTTGGTTAGAAATAGCTCGTCGCCTGCGTAAATTGTGGACCCTGATTTAAGGAGGAACGATTTATATGACTCGGATCTTTGCATACATCGAACACCGGGCCGGCGTGCCGGATGATACAGCGCTCGAACTCGCTGCGGCGGCAGGAAAGATCGATTCCACCGCAGCGCCTGTGGCGATTCTAACGGGCTGGGGCACGGACCTCGATGCGGTTTGCAATCGGCTCCAGGACTCCTACCGGGAAGTTTGGAAGATTTCAAAGCAAGCCTTGGAATATCCCAATGCCGAACTTGTCCGTAAAGCTCTCGTGAGCGTCCTGCCTGGCGGCAGCATTGTGTTGGTTCCGCACGCTCATTTTGGAACCGACCTGGGACCGGGCCTTTCCATAAAGCTGAATTCCGCATTTGTCTCTGATGTCCTGGATATCGAGGGAAGGGAAGGTAACTACCTCGACCTTGTCCGCCAGGAATTCGGAGGTCAAGTGAACGTCCGTGTGCGTTGCGACATTTCCTCAGGCGCGGTGATTAACGTGCGTCCCGGCGCAATCAAACCGATGGAGACTGCGCCCGTCCACGGCGAAGTTGTGGACAAGTCATCGGAGGTCAGCGCGCTCGAGGCTGGCCGCACATACCTCAGAACGTTTGCTGCCGAAACCGGTGATGTGGATATCACCAGGCACCAGATCCTCGTCTCTATCGGCCGCGGCATTCAGGAAAAAGAGAATATAACAGTCGCGGAAGAGCTCGCCGAAGCCGTAGGAGGCGCGGTGAGCTGCTCGCGACCCGTGGTCGATGCCAAGTGGCTGCCCAAGTCGCGGCAAGTAGGGTCGTCGGGGCAGACGGTAAAGCCAAAAGTCTACATTGCCTGCGGTATCAGTGGCTCGTTCCAGCACATGGCGGGCATCAAGGGCAATCCTCTTATCGTCGCCATCAACAAGAACCCACGTGCTCCGATCTTTCAAGTGGCAAATGTCGGAATTGCAGACGACATTCTGGAGTTTCTTCCGGAGTTAACGCAAAAAATTCGAGACCAACAGACGGCCCAGGTGGCGCAGGTGGAGGAGCCGAAGCCTGTGAAGACTCGATAGCCAGGTTTAGATGCACAACTATTTTCGATTTTGAAGAGAGGTAGTGCCCATGATCGCAAAGAAGACACTGAAGGCAAGTGTGAAAGCTCTGACGGACTTCGCCAAGAAGCGCTTGCCGGATGAGACTCTTCAGGACTTCGATGCCCGGGACGAATGTCCGGAGGAAATTGTCCGGCACATGTGTAACCCGGACAAGTTAGGGCTTCAACTTCTCTTTATTCCCGAGGAATTCGGAGGATTCGGCGGCGGCGCCTTCGACGTGTACATCGTGTGCGAAGAGATGGCGCGGATCGACCTGGGCATTGCTACCTCCGTGTTGGCCACGTTTCTAGGCAGTGATCCCATCACGGTGGGCGCCACTGCGGAGCAAAAGAAGTTCTGGCTCACCCGCATCGCAGAAGAGGGGTTGCTCTTCGCGTACGGCGCCACTGAGCCGAACGCCGGCAGTGACCTGGGGGCGCTCGAAACCACCGCGGACCGGGTGGTGCAGGAGGAGAAAGTAGTCGGCTACAAAATCAACGGCAGCAAACAGTGGATATCGAACGGCGGCATTGCCGATGCCTACACGATATTGGCAAACACACCTGGGGGGCCTAGCTGGTTCGTAGTCGAAAAAGGGGCTCCGGGTTTCGCTCACGACGAACCCGAGGACAAGCACGGAATCCGCCTCAGCAACACGGCGGCGCTATCGCTCAACGACGTTCTTGTTGACGCCGACCGGCTGATTGGCGGTGTGGAAGGACAAGGTTTGACTCAGGCTCAAGCGGTGTTTGGCTACACGCGTTTGATGGTCGCGGCGTTTGGCCTCGGAGCCGGTTGGTCCGCGCTTGACCGGGCGATTCCTTATTCCACCAAGCGCATCCAGGCGGGATCGCCACTTTCGGAAAAGCAGGGGTACACGCACAAGTTGATCGTGCCGAACGTAGTGCATCTCGAAGCTGCACGCGCCTACATCGAGGAAACCGCTGAGCGCATCGATGCCGGCGAAGGAAGTTTGAATACCGAAGGCGCTATCGCCAAGTACATGGCGACCGAGGCCGGAGATCGGGCTGCCGATGCCAGCATCCAGGCGCTGGGCGGCTACGGTTACACGCATGAATACATGGTGGAGAAGATTAAACGCGACGTGCGCATCACCAGGATTTACGAAGGCACCTCCGAGATCATGGAGATGACCATCAGCCGCGATCGCTGGCAGGCTCACCTGAAGACCCGGGGCCAGCATTATCACGAGCAAGCGCGCAAATTCGAGGCGCTCCATGCTGGCCACCCTAACGCGGGCGCAAATATCGCGGCGTTGGCCATGCACGCCTTGGCCGAAGTGATGGAGCGGTGCCGCGCGGGGCGTTTGACCCGCCACCAGCACATTCTGCTGCGGCTGGGAGAGTTAATCGCCTACGCGGAGTGCGCGGGCAGCTTGTCTCGACGCGCCGCACTCATGGCCGAAGGACGGCTGCATGAGAAGGCCAATCAGCGCTTCAGTGTGGCCGCACTGGAGGCAATGGCTCGAGTCTGCGCGCGCCAAGCGGCCCTCAAAGTGGCTGCGGAAGGCATGCAGGAGGTAGCCGGCGCCGGCGGCGCAAGCGCTGCCGAGATTCAAGCCTTCGAGACGGAGTTGGGATCAGCCGCCATCCATCGCGCCCAGGCAGGTTTGATCGCCGACATGGATTTCATTGCCGATGTGCTCTACGCCCGTGCGGCGAACAGAGCACACCTCGCCGCTTAATAAGGCAGTGCCGGACGTCGCTCTGTGGGGGACCGCCGTCTGGCGCACGAGAGCCGGCTGCATTCGGCCCCAGGCGGATGCGGCTGGCCTCTTCCCCACCCCTGCTTCCCCTGTGGGGGAGCAAGGGGTGGGGGTAGAACTCATAACTGGAAGGTAATCATGGAAAACACCGCTTATCGTGCCATAGCAATTGTGGGAGTGGGCGCCATTCTTCCCGATGCCGCCAATGCGCCTGCCTTCTGGGAGAATGTGAAACAAGGCCGCTACAGCGTGGCTGAAGTTCCCACCAACCGTTGGGACTCGACGCTCTACTTCGATCCCGATCATAGCGTGCCGGATAAGACCTATTCGAAGATCGGCGGTTGGGTACGCGAGTACCCATGGGATCCCTTAAAGTGGCGCCTCGCAATCCCTCCACGGGTAGTGCAGGCCATGGATGAGGGGCAGAAATGGGCCATCGCTTGCACGCGCGAAGCTCTGGATGACTACGGATATCCCGAGCGGCTGCTTTCCCCCAATCGTACCGCGGTGATTCTTGGCAATGCGATGGGCGGGGAACACCACTATCTTACCGTGCTGCGCATTTCTTTCCCGGAATACGCGCGGGAGTTGGCTGAAACGCCTAGTTTCGCCGCCTTGCCGGAGGCAATGCGACGCGACATGACCCGCGAATTGCATCAGCGAATCGCTCAACTCCTTCCCGAAGTCACAGAGGATACGATGCCAGGCGAACTCGCCAATTGCACTGCCGGTCGAATTGCGAACCTCTTCAACTTCCGTGGCCCCAACTACACCACGGACGCGGCATGCGCGTCGGCCATGGCGGCAATCACCGCGGCGGTCGAGGGCTTGGTAGTGAACGACTTTGATTTGGCGATCACCGGCGGCATCGATCACAACATGGGCGCCTCCACCTTCATTAAGTTCTGCAAGATTGGGGCGCTCTCGGCCACCGGCACTCGCCCCTACGCCGAAGGCGCCGACGGATTCGTGATGGGCGAAGGCGCCGCCGTCTTTTTGCTCAAACGCCTGGCTGACGCGGAGAAGGATGGCGACAAGATTTATGCCGTGCTGCGCGGGATTGGGGGTTCGAGCGATGGCAAAGGCAAGGGCATTACGGCCCCCAACCCAATCGGGCAGAAGTTGTGCATCGATCGCGCCTGGACGAATGCCGGTCGCCGGCCTCCCGTGACAATGATTGAAGGCCACGGCACATCGACCAGCGTGGGGGACGTGGTTGAAACGCAAAGCATGGTTGACGTGCTCAATAGTTTCAAGCTCCCTGTCGGGTCCGTCGCACTTGGCTCGGTGAAATCGAATTTCGGGCATCTCAAAGGAGCTGCCGGCGCCGCAGGGCTGCTCAAAACCACTCTGGCGCTTCGGGATAAGGTGTTGCCGCCCAGCCTGCATTGTGAGCATCCCAATTCCAATATCGACTTCGCTCACTCTCCGCTCTACGTTAACACCCAACTCAAGCCATGGGCGGTCCCTGCGGATGGAGTAAGGCGCGCTGGGGTGAGCGCCTTTGGTTTCGGTGGAACCAATTTTCACGTCGTCGTCGAGGAGTACATTCCTCACCGGCTAGACGGTAACGGCAAGCGATTATTCGCAGTCAATGAGACCGCAGGTATGTCATCAGGCGAGACAGCAGCTGGCAATGCGAAAGCTGGAGTTCTTGGGACGCCGAACGCACAGACGGGAGAGCCTGCCTCGCCTTCGGTTTCTTGTAAAGCACCACTGCGCGGCGCGCTCGTTTTGGGCGCGGTTTCCGAGGCGGCGTTAGCGGAGCGGCTTCGCTCGATCCAGAAAGCCGCGAAAGAGGGTCGCGCCCCGGCAGTGGCCTCGCCGGCCGCCGCGGACCTGCGCTCGCCCGAACGCGTTGCCATTGATTATGCCGACGCTGCCGACCTTGCCGAAAAAGCTTCCAGGACCCTAAAGGCCCTGGTAGCCAACCAACCGGCAATGTGGAAGGCTCTACGTGCGCAAGGCATCTTTCGGGGTCACGGTCCGGCGCCCAAGGTGGCTTTCCTGTATACCGGTCAAGGGTCGCAGTATGTGAACATGCTGAGATCATTGCGCGCCGCCGAGCCCATTGTCGCCGAGACTTTTGCCGAAGCGGATCGGATCATGACCCCACTGCTCGGCAAGCCCCTCAGCAACTTTGTTTTCATTGACGAGAGCGACGCCAACGCTATGGCCAAATGCGAAGAAGATTTGCGCCAGACTGAAATTACGCAGCCGGTCGTGTTGACGATCGATATGGCGATAACCAGGCTCTTAGCCGCCTACGGCATCAAGCCTGATATGACGATGGGACACAGCCTAGGCGAGTATGGAGCGCTGATTGCCGCGGGAGCCCTCCCCTTTGAGGAGGCGCTCGAGGCTGTCAGCGCCCGTGGCCGTGGAATGACTCAGGTGGCGGTCGAGGACAAGGGGCGGATGGCTGCGGTCTTCGCACCGTTAGAAGAAATTGAACGAATCCTGAAAACGATCGACGGCTATGCGGTCGTGGCTAACGTCAACAGCAAAGTCCAAGCGGTCATTGGGGGCGCCAGCAAGGCCGTCGAGCAAGCTATGGAAGCCCTTATGAAGGCTGGCCATAACGCGGTCCCCTTGCCTGTCAGCCACGCCTTCCACACCACGATCGTCGAGCCGGCCAGCGAGCCGTTACGGCGCGTGCTGGAGCGCCTGCACCTTGAGTCGCCTCGCATCCCCATCGTCGCGAATGTCACCGGCGAGTTTTATCCCTCCGGGCCCGGCGTTGTGCCCCAGATGGTTGACATTCTCGCGCGGCAAGTCGCCTCTCCCGTGCAGTTCGTCAAGGGCCTTCGCACGCTTTACGAAGCCGGCGCGCGCGTCTTTGTGGAAGTAGGGCCGAAGAAGGCGCTGCAAGGGTTCGCCGACGATGTGCTTGGCGACCGCGACGATGTGCTTTCGCTATTCTGCAATCATCCTAAGTTCAGCGATATTGCGGCATTCAATCAAGCATTATGCGGTCTTTATGCCTCGGGACTGGGGTTAGGGGTAAAGGAAACCTCCCCTGGTGAGACAATCGGCACGGTTGCTTCCCTGCCTGCCCCTGCGCCGGCAGTCACCTCTGAAGCGGCCCCGCGTCTCACGTCCTTGGAGAGGGTGGGGGCAGGGAGTGGTGGCTATCTCAATCAGCGCAACGGTCTACCACTCCCTAACTCCCTTTTGGGCCAAAGAAGTGACGCAGCATTCCCCGCAGTTGCATCGGTGACCGCTGCCGGGTTCGGCTCGGCTGCCGGTCAGGGTAGCGAGGACCGATTTGCCGCGCTCGGACATATGTTCGCGGAGGTTCTCGACCGCGGATGGAAGATCTGCCATGGCGAAAACGGTTCCGCGCCAAACCGCCCAGTAACCATCACCGGAGCGGCGCTAGGCTTGCCTGGTACAGAGCGTATCTTTGATGATACGAATATCGCCCGCATCCTGCGGGGTGACCAATTCATCGATGCGATTCCAATGCGTTTCCGTCGCGCCATACTCGACAAACGCATCACGCGACTGGTTAAGAATGGGGACGGCGGTCCGGCATTTGAGTCTATCAATGAGCTGGGGGATGTCGTTAAGTTGGCGGCCCGCGGCGGGGCCTTCGATCTGGAAAAGGAGTACGGCATTCCCGCCGACCGTGTTGCCTCCTTCGATCGTGCTGCGGGCCTGGCTATCGCAGTGGGCATCGACGCCTTGCGTGATGCCGGAATTCCGCTGGTAATGCGGTATAAGACCACGAGCATAGGTACTCAATTACGCGATCGGTGGGGATTGCCTGACGCGCTGCGCGACGATACCGGAGTGATCTTTGCGTCCGTCTATCCAGGCATCGACTCCTACACGAAAGAGTTGTCGAGCTACTACGCGGATCGTGGCCGCCGCGAGCAGTTGGCCATGCTGGAAAGCTTGCGCGCCCGGGTAAATAGCGCGAATGGCCAAGCCCTTCTAGGACAGGAAATGGACCGGCGCCTGAGTGAGTTGCGCGCTGCCATCGAGAAGGAGCCGTATCTTTTTGACCGGCGCTTCCTGTTCAAAATCATATCCTTTGGACACGCCCAATTCGCGGAACTCATCGGCGCTCGCGGCCCGAACACGCAAGTTAACGCCGCTTGCGCGAGCACTGCGCAAGGCATCGCGCTGGCCGAGGACTGGATCCGCCTGGGCCGGTGCCGTCGCGTGATCGTCATCTCCGCGGACGACATCACTTCCGACAATACGCTCGAATGGTTCGGCGCCGCCTTTCTCTCTACCGGTGCAGCAGCGACCGGCGAGATCGTGGAAGATACTGCCATCCCTTTTGACCGCCGCCGGAACGGCATGATTATCGGAATGGGCGCCGCGGCCCTGGTGCTGGAGAGCGAAGACGCCGCGCGGGAACGGGGCATCCGGCCCATTTGTGAGATTTTGGGCACCAAGACATTGAATAGCGCCTTCCACCGCACTCGTCTTGACGTCCAGCACATCAGCCAGGTAATGGAGGATTTGGTGGCTGGCGCTGAAGCAACGAGGAGCATTGCCCGTCACCAAATTGCGTCCCAGATGGTATTCGTTTCCCACGAAACCTACACTCCGGCGCGTGGCGGCAGCGCTTCCGCCGAGATCAACGCGTTGCGCCGCGTTTTCGGGGCAGATGCCGACAGCATCGTTATCGCCAACACCAAGGGTTTCACCGGGCACGCGATGGGTGCGGGAGTGGAAGATGTGGTGGCCGTGAAAGCACTTGAAACCGGGTGCGTGCCGCCGGTGGCCAACTTCAAGGAAGTTGATCCCGAGTTGGGCGCGCTGAATTTATCGAAAGGTGGCACTTATCCCGTAGATTACGCACTACGGTTGGGCGCTGGCTTTGGCTCACAGATCAGCATGACACTGTTGCATTGGATAAGGACGAAAGACGGCGTTCGTCCCAGCCCGAATGCTCTGGGCTACGCCTATCGTATCGACGATACGGCCGCCTGGAAAGATTGGTTAGGCCGGGTTACAGGCTACCCGGCTGCAGAACTGGAAGTGGATCATCGCACGCTGCGGATTCGAGACCAAGGGCCGGCGACGCCGGTCGCCGGAACCACCCGGGACTTCAGGCCTGCGCCTGTGTCGATGCCCGGTCCGCAGGCGCCAGTAGCGGCGGCGATGTCTTCGGCAAGACCGCCCCAGCCCGCACCGGCCGGTGAATTGAGCCAGTCGAGGGCAGAGGTTCAAATCGCTCCGCCCGCGCCTTCGCCAGAGCCGCCGGCGAAACCTGCCGCGGGGGCTGATCCGGTAAGAGAAAAGGTACTGGCCATGGTAGCCAAAATAACCGGCTACCCGGTCGAAATGCTCGATCTGGATCTGGACCTTGAAGCGGATTTGGGAGTCGATACCGTAAAGCAGGCGGAGATGTTCGCCACGGTTCGTGAGGCCTACGGAATTGACCGCGACGAGAAGTTCAAATTGCGCGACTTCCCCACGCTGTCACATGTGATCCGCTTTGTACACGAGCGTCGGCCGGATCTTGCAAAGCACAGCGGCGCTTCGCCCGCGCCTCCGGCCGTAGAGCCGAGGGATTCCCACTTCAGTACCGCCCCACGGTGGGAGGTTGCGGTGTCCTCTGCCCGTGCTGAGGGTGGCGAGGCATCTGGTGTTCAGCCAGGGCTAGCGCCTCTCGATCCTGCCGGCGCCGGCGGCGATGCAGTTAAGCAACGAATTCTGGAGCTCGTGGTGGAGAAGACCGGATATCCGAAAGAGATGCTGGATCTGGACCTGGATCTCGAAGCGGATTTGGGTGTCGATACCGTAAAACAGGCAGAGATGTTCGCAGCTATTCGTGCCACCTACAACATTCCCCGCGATGAGAATCTAAAGCTCCGCGAATTCCCCACCTTGGCGCACGTCATCCGGTTTGTGTATGACAGGCGCCCCGACTTGAAAGAGTTGAGTAGCACTACGCCCGCTCAAGCGTCGTACAAGCAAGCGGGTGATATGAGTGCGTCGCTTCCCCAGGTATCAGGTTCCGGCGCATCGAACGAGGCCGGCCCAATGCAAACGGCGGCCGCCGCCCGCGGCGGTGCGGACGATCCTATGCGGCAGAAGGTGCTTGAGATCGCGGCTGAAAAGACCGGTTATCCCAAAGAGATGCTGGATCTGGATCTCGATCTTGAAGCGGACCTCGGCATCGACACCGTCAAGCAAGCGGAGATGCTCGCCTCGGTGCGAGCCTCCTTCGACATTCCTCGCGATGAAGATCTCAAGCTGCGCGACTTCCCAACCTTGGCCCATGTGATTGAGTTCGTTCAGGGCAGACTGGCGAGGCGAGCGGCGGCAGCCGCAACCACAGCGGCACCAGAGAACCCCGCCGCCCCGGCCGGTCCCCCCCAGGTGGGAGAGGAGAGTACAAAGGCGGAGGCAAACCTCTCCTCTCCCCCGGGGGCAAATGAGTTCAGCAATGAGATTGCGCCCCGCCCGGTTCTCGCCAGTTTGGATGCGGCGAACAGCATTCCCCGGCGGGCACCTATCCCGAACCTGCGCCCGCCTCTTGCGATGTGCAAAGCCACGGGCGTGACGCTGGGCCCAGGCAAGCGCGTGGTGATCATGCCGGACAAGGCCGGAGTGGGAGAAACACTGGCGCAACGGCTACGGATGATGGGAGTGGAAGTCCTCCGAATCGAAGATACGTTGGACTCGAACGCGCTGGCGGATCGCCTCAAGAACTGGCTGTCCGCCGGGCCGGTGCAAGGGGTCTACTGGCTGCCGGCGCTCGACAGTGAGCGAAGCCTCAGCATCATGGACCTAGCCACTTGGCGCGAAGCACTCGGCCTGCGTGTGAAGGCCCTCTACGCCACGATGCGCCTTCTGTACGGCCAGATCGCCGCGCCCGGCACATTCCTCCTTGCGGCTACACGGCTAGGCGGGCAGCACGGTTATGACGAGGCCGGAGCGGTGGCCCCGCTGGGCGGCGCCGTGGTCGGTTTCACCAAGACGTACAAGCGGGAGCGAATGGAAGCCCTTGTTAAAGCCGTCGATTTCGAGGCGGCGCGCAAGGTGTCTGAACTTGCCGACATCCTTCTCGAGGAGACCCTTCGCGACCCCGGCGCCGTAGAGATTGGTTACAAGGGCGGGCAACGGTGGACCGTAGGGTTGCAGGAGCAGTCCGCCGCTGACGGCCAACCCGGTCTGGTTCTCGACAAGGACACCGTTTTCCTCGTCACGGGTGCGGCGGGAAGTATTGTGACAGCCATCACGGCGGATCTGGCGGCCGCTTCCGGCGGCACGTTCTACCTCCTCGACCTCGTGCCCGAGCCCCGTCTCGACAACCTCGACTTGAAGCGCTTCGTAAGCGACAAAGAGGGCCTCAAGCGCGACTTGTTCGCGCGAATCCAGAAGCGCGGCGAGCGAGCCACGCCCGCGCTGGTGGAAAGGGAAATGGCGGCGCTCGAACGTGCGCAAGCAGCCCGGAGCACGATTGACGCCGTGCAGGCATGCGGCGGCACGGCCCGCTATTTCAGCGTCAACCTGAAGGATACGGAAGCGGTTGCCAAAGTCATTGCCCGGGTGCGCGATGAGAGCGGGCGCATCGACGTGCTGCTGCACGCCGCGGGTATGGAACGCAGCCACGTGCTCCCGGACAAAGACCAAGCCGAGTTCGATCTGGTCTTTGACGTTAAGAGCGACGGTTGGTTCAACCTTTTGCATGCGATCGGCGATATGCCTCTCGGTGCAACAGTGGTGTTCAGTTCGATTGCCGGCCGCTTCGGCAACCGCGGGCAGGCGGATTACAGCGCTGCCAACGATTTGCTTTGTAAGATCGCTTCGAACTTCCGCACGACGCGGCCGGCAACACGCGCCATTGCCATTGATTGGACAGCATGGGGCGGAATCGGCATGGCCGCGCGCGGTTCCATCCCCAAGATGATGGAGTTGGCGGGAATCGACATGCTGCCGCCGGAGGCAGGAATTCCCTTGATCCGCCGCGAGCTCACTGCGGGTGGCACTCACGGTGAGATTGTCATCGGCCAACGGCTGGGCATTCTGCTAAACGAATGGGATTCCACCGGCGGGTTGATCATACCGCCGGTAGACCCTGCAGCGGGCGCGGAGCCGGTCTCGGGGCGACCTAAAGGCGCAACCCCACAGGAAACACAGGGACCCATGATCGGTAAGATTGCGAGGATGGGGCTTCAAGACGGTCTCACCATCGAGACAACGCTCGACCCGAAGATTCAACCCTTCTTGCACGATCATCAGATTGACGGCCAACCCGTCCTGCCCGGCGTGATGGGTATCGAAGCCTTTGCCGAAGCCGCCCTATGGATGCTTCCCGGCTGGTATGTCGAGGCAGTCGAAGATGTGAACTTCCTTGCGCCGTTCAAGTTCTATAGAAATGAGCCGCGCACGGTAACCACGCAGGCAAGGTTCTACCCGCAAGGCGATTTCCTGGTGGCGGATTGCCGATTGATCGGCAGCCGGCAACTTCCCAATCAAACGGAGCCGCAAGCAACCACGCACTTCACTGGACGCGTGCGGTTAACGAGAGACGCCTCCATTCCGTGGCACAACCACGCCGGCCAAGAAGCTTCGCTGACGGGACGCGCCTGGGCCGAGGCATTGACCCCGCCGTCCGGTTCCACTCTGGAAGCCGCCGACATCTATCGCGTTTACTTCCACGGCCCCGCGTACCAGGTTCTCGAGCGCGCTTGGCGTGATGGCAGCCGGATCATCGGGCAGATGGCCAAGAGTTTGCCCAGCCATCATCACCCGCCCGAACGGCCGACTCTCATGGCCCCGCGGCTGATCGAGCTTTGCTTCCAAACCGCAGGACTCTGGGAGATGAGTGTCGAAGGCCGGATGGGCCTGCCGCAGCGGGTCGAGCGACTCCTCTTGCGGCCGGAGCTCGAATCGGCCGACGGCAGATTGTATGCCGTAGTTACTCCTGACCCCGAAGACGGAAGCTTCGATGCGGAAGTAGTGGATGCGGCGGGAACGCTGTACGTTCGCCTGATCGGCTATCGCACGGTTGCGTTGCCGAGCAGCATTGATACCGAAGCTCTAAAGGCCCTTCTGGTCGCGGCCTAGCGGCGTGGTTTGAATTGCAAAGCCCGCATGGCCATACGGGGGGATTGTGAAGTACGAATTTGAGCGCGTGGCAATCGTCAACCGCGGGGAACCCGCGATGCGCTTTATTCACGCCGCTCGCGAATTCAATCAAGAGCGCGGTACGTCGATCCGTACGATCGGACTCTTCACCGAGCCGGACCGCCATGCCATGTTCGTCCGGGAAGCGGATGAAGCGGTGTATCTCGGCCCCGCGCAGACGATCGATTCCTCTACCCACCTGCCTAAGAGCAGTTACGTCGATTACGCTACGCTGGGCCGAGCCTTGGCCGCTGCGAGGGCGGACGCCGTATGGGTGGGATGGGGTTTTGTCGCGGAACACGCCGAATTCGCGGACCTTTGCCGTTACCTGGATATCGTGTTCATCGGGCCGGATGGCGACGTGATGCGCCTGCTGGGTGACAAGATCACCTCGAAGCAATTGGCCGAATCGTCGGAGGTGCCGGTTGCCCCCTGGAGCGGCGGGCCAGTGGATTCGATTGACGACGCATGGGGCCATGCAGAGCGCCTTGGTTTTCCGCTTCTCGTTAAAGCTACGGCGGGAGGAGGCGGCCGTGGAATCCGCCGGGTGAACGTGCCAAGCGAACTTCCCGAAGCGTTCGAGCGCGCGCGCTCGGAAGCCTTCAAGGCTTTCGGTGATCCAACCGTTTTTATGGAGCAGCTCATCGAGAGCGCGCGTCACATCGAAGTCCAAATCATCGCCGATCGCTTCGGGACAACCTGGGCCGTCGGCGTTCGCGACTGCTCCATTCAACGGCGCCATCAGAAGGTTCTCGAGGAGGCGCCCTCGCCTGCGCTCACACCAATGCAGGACCGGGAGCTGCGCCTGGCTGCGGGGCGCTTGAGCCAAGCCGCGGGGTACCAAAATGCCGGCACCGTGGAGTTCTTGTACGAACCAAAAAGCCAGCGCTTCTCGTTCATGGAGATGAACACTCGGTTGCAAGTGGAGCACCCGGTAACGGAATGCACGACCGGACTTGATCTGGTCAAGCTTCAAATTCACGTGGCACGTGGCGGGCGTTTGGAAGGCGGGCCGCCGCCCACGCGTGGCCACGCTATCGAAGTGCGGCTCAACGCTGAAGATCCTGATAACAGTTTCGCACCTGCCCCGGGCGCCATCGAACGGCTCAAAACCCCGACGGGTCCTGGTGTGCGCATAGACACCGGCGTGGCAGTGGGCGATTCCGTCCCCGCTGAGTTCGATTCCATGATCGCCAAGATCATCGCCTTCGGTCAGAACCGGGAAGAGGCGCTTTCCCGGCTGCAGCGCGCGCTGAAAGAATGCGTCGTGGTGATCAAGGGCGGCGCCAGCAATAAAGCATTCCTGCTGGAATTGTTAAGCCGCGCCGAGGTGCGGGACGCAAACGTAGATATCGGCTGGCTGGATCGACTGACCTCGAATGGCGACCATCTTTCGAGAGCTTATGCCGACGTGGCGTTGGCCCAGGCCGCCATTGAAGCGTACGAAGCCGAATTAGAGGTGGAGAAGGCGCAATTTTTCGCCTCGGCGATGCGCGGCCGGCCGCAGGTGCGGTGTGAAGTGGGCCGGCGCGTGGAACTTCGTTATAAGGGGCATCCCTACTCGCTGCGAGTATCTCGTCTCGGCCCCGAGCAGTATCGCATCGACTCGAACGGGTCGCATGTGGACGTTCATATCGATCGTCTGGGCCCGTTTGAATACTGGCTCACCGGCCCGGGGCGGCGATTCCATGTGGTCTCCATAGTTCAAGGAGTGAATTATCAAATAGAAGTGGAAGGCGTTTCGCATCGAGTGGACCGTGACGAGGGTGGAATGGTGCGCGCGCCGTCACCGGCCGTGGTCACATCCATTGCGGTGAAGCCGGGTGACACGGTGGCGGCGGGGAGCCGTCTGGCGGTGCTCGAGGCCATGAAAATGGAGATGCAGGTGGTCGCCCCATTTGCGGGGAAGGTGCGCCAGGTGATGATCATCCCCAACGTGCAGGTGGGCGTCGGCGCTCCCCTCTTGCAAATCGATCCCACGAGCGATGACGATGCCGGCGCCGCTTCTGGGAAAGTGGCTTTTGGCGCTTCGTTCGCCCCAGAGGGAGCTGATGAAGAACTTCGTTCCCCCTGCCGGAAGAACCTGGACGAACTCCGCCAGCTCATGCTGGGTTTTGACGTCGATCCGAAGAGCACCGAAAAGCTGGTCGGCGATTGGAGCCGGTACTGCGAATCGCCCGCTGAAGGTGATGCAATAAGACAAACTGAAGACGAGATTCTTAATATCTTCGTTGATATTTGCTCTTTGTTTAAACGCAAGCCTGAGGTGGACGATTCGAGCGGGGGCGAGGCGCCAAGCCCCGAAGTTTACCTCTTTTCCTATTTGCGCATGCTCGAGACGCGAGGCCACGGACTGCCCTCTTCGTTCGTGGAGTCCCTGGGTCGCGCCCTGGCGCATTATGGCGTGCGGACGCTCGACCGCTCACCCGAACTCGAAGAGAGCCTGCTTTGGATTTACAAGTCGCATCAGCGTGTGGGCCAGCAGGTTGCGCCCATTCTGGCTGTGCTCGAACGGCGACTGGAGCGTCTTCGGACGCTGGCGCCTCAGCTTTCCGGCGACGAGTCGTTCCGTACGCTGCTTAACCGCATGGTTTCGGTGGCTCGCGGCGTGTTCCCCGCCGTCAGCGACATGGCCCGTGAGGTGCGCTACCGGTATTTCGACCGGCCGCAGTTTGACCACGTGCGGAACAAGATCTACACGAAAGTGGAGGAATACCTAGCCTATCTTGCCGCCAACCCGGCAGCGGGGGACCGCGACCAGCGTGTGCGAGAGTTGGTTGACAGTCCTCAGCCGCTGGTGAGCTTGCTTTGCGGACGGTTTGCGGAAGCGGACGCGGCTCTGCGGGGGCTGATGCTCGAGGTCGTGACGCGCCGATATTATCGCATCCGGCCGCTTCAGAACTTACGGTCTCTTGGGCAAAACGGCCAGTGTTATCTCTCGGCCGAGTACCAGGAAGAGGGAAAGCAGGTTCACCTCTTTGCGGCCTACTCGGGGATTTCCGGGCTCTCGGAGGCGGCTGAGACGATGGTTCCCTGGATTAAGGATGTGCCGCCCGACCACGACGTAGTAATCGATTACTACCTCTGGCACCCGCGGTACCAGGGCGATGCCGAGGCAATGCAACGGGAAGTCCACTCGATACTCAACCAAACTGAATTCCCTCGCGCCATGCGTCGCATCGTAGCGGTGGTCTCCGGGGCCGGCAACGGCCATGGCATGGGCGGCGTGCAGCATTACACCTATCGTCCTGGCGATAATTCCTACGAAGAAGAGAAACTCTACCGCGGGCTTCACCCCATGATGGGCAAGCGGCTTAACCTCTGGCGGCTTAACAATTTCCGCATCGAACGCCTGCCTTCGGTGGAAGATGTCTATCTGTTCCACGCCGTGGCGCACGACAACCCGAAGGACGAGCGCTTGTTCGCCTGCGCGGAAGTTCGCGATATGACGCCGGTGCGAGACGAGGCGGGCCGCATTGTGCAACTGCCGCACCTCGAGCGAATGCTTGCCGAATCGCTGGCGGGCATCCGCATCTATCAGTCGCGACGCCCCTTCTCCGAGCGCCTTTACTGGAATCGAATTCTCCTTTACGTGTGGCCTCCCCTCACACTCAAACAAGATGAGTTGCACGAAATCGTCCGCAAGCTGGGCCCCGAGGCCGAGGGCCTGGGACTGGAACAGGTGCTGGTGAGGGGGCGCCTTCCGAATCCCGAGACGGGTGAGTATCGCGATGTGCTGGTGCGCATCTCGAACCCTGGCGGCCGGGACCTCTGCATGACGATCCGGCCCGCCTCGAGACTCCAGCCGCTCAAATCCCTGAGTGAGTACGACCAGAAAGTTGTGCGCATGCGGCAGCGCGGGATGATCTACCCCTACGAGATCATCAAGATGCTCACCCCGTCTCGAAAAGACACGCGTGCGGAGTGTCCTCCCGGGGACTTTGTCGAACACGACCTTGATGCAGAGGGCCGCCTCGTTGCAGTGAATCGTCCCTACGGCCAAAACAAAGCCAACATCATCGTCGGCGTCATTCGCAACTTCACGGCCAGTTACCCTGAGGGCATGATGCGGGTCCTGGTTCTGGGCGATCCGAGCAAGGACCTGGGCGCTCTTGCAGAACCCGAATGCCGCCGCATCATGGCCGCGCTCGATCTCGCGCAAGAGAAGAGTGTGCCGCTCGAGTGGTTCCCCATCTCGGCAGGCGCGAAGATCTCGATGGAGAGCGGCGTCGAGAACATGGATTGGATTGCATGCGTCCTGCGCCGGCTGGTGGAATTCACGCAAGCGGGCGGGGAAGTGAACCTGCTGGTCAACGGCATCAACGTGGGCGCGCAGCCCTATTGGAACGCCGAGGCCACCATGCTCATGCACACCCGCGGCATCCTGGTGATGACGCCGGCGGCGGCCATGGTGCTCACCGGTAAGCAGGCTCTCGACTATTCGGGCAGCGTTTCAGCAGAGGACAATCAAGGCATCGGCGGATACGATCGCATCATGGGTTTGAACGGCCAGGCGCAGTACTGGGCTCGAGATATCGACGAAGCCTGCCACATCCTCATGTCCCATTACGAGCATACCTACGTTGCCCCGGGGGAGCGATTCCCCCGCCGCGCCTTGACTACCGATCCCATCAGCCGCGACGTTCAGACCTTTCCTCACAGCAATGGCAACGGCCGCGGGGACGGATTCGCGAGCATCGGCGAGATTTTCTCCGAAGAGACAAATGCCGGCCGGAAGAAGTCTTTCGACATCCGCAGGGTGATGACCTCGGTTACGGACCAGGACCACGTTCCTCTCGAGCGCTGGGCGGGCATGCGGGACGCGGAGACGGCGGTCGTCTGGGACGCCCACCTTGGAGGCTACCCTGTTTGCCTCGTCGGCATCGAGTCGCGGCCGGTGCCCCGCCTGGGAGTTGTCCCGGCCGACGGTCCGGAGCAGTGGAGCGCCGGGACGCTCTTCCCGAAATCCTCGAAGAAAGTGGCGCGCGCCATCAACGCCGCGAGCAACAACCGGCCAGTGGTGATTCTGGCCAATCTTTCGGGGTTCGACGGCTCGCCGGAGTCGATGCGCAAGCTGCAGCTCGAGTACGGCGCTGAAATCGGGCGGTCAGTGGTGAACTTCAAAGGGCCCCTGGTGTTTTGCGTAATCTCCCGCTATCACGGCGGAGCCTACGTCGTCTTTTCGCGGCGGCTTAACGAAAACATGGAAGTGGCGGCTCTCGAGGGATCGTTTGCTTCCGTGATCGGTGGAGCGCCTGCGGCCGCCGTGGTGTTTGCCCGCGAAGTGGAGACCAGGACGAAGAAGGATTCACGCCTGCAAGAGTTGAACCAGAAAGTGGCAAGCGCGGAGGGAGCGGAAAAAGGCCGCCTGCGCCTCCAGTGGAACGAACTCTTCAAGCGTGTCCATTCTGAAAAGCTGGGTGAAGTCGCCGCTGAGTTTGACCGCGTGCACTGCATAGAGCGAGCACTCAAGGTAGGCGCCCTCAATCACATCCTTCCGCCTGGGGACCTGCGGCCCTTCCTTATCCATGCGGTCGAACGTGGAATGGAAAGGGCGTTGCATCCCGGCCAGGAGCCGCAACCCTTCCAGGCCGCGAGCGGCGAAACCCGGTTGGACACTGGTGGAGATAATGGGGAGAAAGTGCCAGGCTGGCTTGCCGGCGCCCTTTCGGGACGAAGATCGCTGGGCGTGCCCGATTCCACAACAGACGCCATAACCGACCGGGCTGTTTCTGCCTCAGCGCCTTCCAATCCGGTGGTTTGAATTCATGGGCGGCATATTGTAGGGGGACGGCTTGCCGTCCCCGGGGCACAGGGTAGGGCAAGCCCTCATAGGCGCTGACTTAACAGTCAGGGACGTTCGAAAGCCCGTCAGCGGACGGGCGAAATAATGTGGCCCACGGCGAGCCAGCCGTGGGGTAAGGAAGATGCAGAGATTATTCTTAAGCCCCGGCAGGGGCGACATAATCCCGACGGCCCGCGCGCAGAGCTTGTGTCGCCCCTGGCGGGGCTTAAACTCGACTCCGCCCCATCGTCATCCCACGGCTCGGCGCCATGGGCCACATTATGCCGCCACTGCCGTGGCTAAGAGCATCCGATTCGTGCTTATCTTAGCGCCTGTGAGGGCAAGCCCTACCCCTACACCTTTTCAGAGTAGTGCATTCACTTCACCCCGAAGGATGCGCCGCACCTTGCGCGACTACCCATGGAAGTCTACTGGCTGGAACAAACCGCAGCGGATGTGCCGAGCGAGAAGGAATGGCTGAGCGCGCGCGAGTTAGCCCAGGAGAACTCTCTGCGCTTTCCTAAGCGTCGTGCGGATTGGCTACTCGGCCGTTGGACGGCGAAGCGAGCTTTGGCCGCCTGCCTCGAATTGCCCCCTGAATATTCCTCACTTGTAAAATTGGAATTACGCTCCCTGCCTTCCGGCGCGCCCGAGGTCTTTTTTGAGAACCGGCCAGGCGCCTATTACCGTCTCCATCAGCCATAGCGCAGGCATGGCCCTCTGCGCTCTGGCTCTGTCTTTCGGGGCGCTGGGCTGCGACCTCGAAACAATCGAGCCGCGCAACGACGCCTTCGTTCGCGATTACTTCACCGGCGAAGAACTCGAGTTGGTTGCGCAGGCGGCTGAAAAGGACCGGCCGCTGGTCTCGACCCTGCTGTGGAGCGCCAAGGAGAGCGCGCTAAAAGCCCTGCAAGCGGGCCTTCGACTGGACACGCGATGTGTGATCGTCTCGCCCGGCAACGTTCTCGAAGAATATGGAAACCATCCGGATTTTTCCGAGGGGCTAGCCGACGCCGGGCTCGATTGGCGTCCGATGTGCGTTCGTTATGTCAAAGGCCAGACCTTGCAAGGTTGGTGGCATCATGACCGCACTATGGTGCGTACTCTGGTTGGCTCTCCCCAACCTGCATCCCCCGTGCTCCTGATTATCCCGCCTCTTCACCTGGCGCGGTAGCGCGGACCGCCGACTTTGCGGTCCGCGTCTTTTCGGCTGCTCGCGCCATACCATGGAAAAGCCGCAGACCGCAAACCCGGCGGTCTGCGCTACGAGGCACGCGTTGTAGGGGGACGGCTTGCCGTCCCCGGCGCACAGGGTAGGGCAAGCCCCACCCCTACACTTTTCCTTATGCTGCCGCAGCCGCCTTCGCCTGGCCCCGCCCGCGATAGGCGCTCCACAGGAGGTCGAGCAATTCGCTGAGCAGAGGCATGCGAGGATTG
The DNA here is from genome assembly GCA_963770415.1 of uncultured Acidobacteriota bacterium. GTDB lineage: Bacteria > Acidobacteriota > Terriglobia > UBA7540 > UBA7540 > CAVROP01. The sequence goes on along the minus strand of CAVYPU010000042.1, from coordinate 196,031 downwards.
GTAGGACGCCAGGAGGGATCGTCAAAAGCCAGCTTGCACAGATCGGGCAGCGCCCTGGTGAATTCCTCTTCCGATATCCCCAGGTCTCGAATCGAGCGCGGAATTTCCACGCGATCGAGGAGTTGTTCGGTCGCGACCAACAGGTTCTTCACTTTTTCCTCGACGGTCTGACCGCCCAGCCCCAAAATATCCGCTACCGTAGCGTATTTCTTGTGCGCGTTGTATCCGCGCTGGTGCGGCGAGGGCATGAACTTGGCGGGCACCGCCGCATTGTAAGCAATCACGTGCGGCAAAATGAGCGCATTGGCCCGGCCGTGCGCAACGCCGAACCGGGCGCCAAAGGCGTGCGCCAGCGCGTGGCACACTCCCACCGAGGCGTTCGAAAACGCCAGTCCCGCGATACAGGCGGCATTGTGCATCATGGTGCGCGCCTCTTCATCGTCCGGGTGTTCGAATGCGACCGGCAGGTACCTGAACACCAACCGGATGGCCTGCATGGCGTTGGCGTCGGTATAAGGCGAAGCGTAAACCGAAACCCCCGCCTCGAGAGCGTGGGTCAGGCAATCGATGCCGGTATCGGCCGTGAGGCGCTTGGGCATGGACATGACGAACTGCGCATCCACGATGGCCACGTCAGGACTCAGCGAGTAATCGGCAAGCGTCACCTTGCGGCCGTGTTCCTTGTCGAACAGGACGGCAAAAGGAGTAACCTCGCTCCCGGTTCCGCTGGTGGTGGGAATGGCGATGAGCATCGCCCGGTTGGTTTTCTCCGTCGGGTACTGGGCTACGCGCTTGCGGATATCCAGAAACGGCGCGCCCAGTTCCTCGAGGTCGGCCTGCGGTGATTCGTACTTGAGCTTCATGATCTTTGCCGCGTCGATGACGGACCCTCCGCCCAGCGCAATAATCATGTCCGCTTTATAGAAGTTGAGCGCCTCGAGCCCCTCCATGACGGTCTTGACCTCGGGTTCCGCGTCGGGAATGACGGTGACGTGGACGGAGGTTTGGGGCGAAAGGTTCCGCCGCACGATGTCCGCGTGGCCGATCTGCTCCAGAACCGGACTGGTGACGATGATGGCCGAACGCGAAGGGAATTGGCGCAGCGTCTCCACGGCGTTCATATTGAAGTAAATCTGATCGGGCACGCGGAACCACATAGGCGCTTGAGTCCTCCTTGCGACGCGTTTAATATTGATGTAATGATAAATATTAACATTATCTGTTGTGCTATTTCCTCCTCCGGTCCCGCAGCCGAAGGACATGGTGGGCACCATATCGTTGTAAACGCCCCCGATGGCGCCGATGGATCCCGGGGAATTCACAATGATGCGGCCCGCGTTGATCATTTCTCCGAACCTTCGGATCACCTCTTCGTTGCGCGAAAAAACCACCGCCGTGTGTCCGAGGCCGCCGGCATGATTGACTTCCACGCAGACTTTGAGTGCTTCATCCCTCGATTTCGCCCGGTAGACCGCGAGCACCGGAAAGAGCTTTTCGGCGGAAAGCGGATGTTCGCGGCCGACGCCTTGAATCGGCGCAATCAGCAGCTTGGTGTCCGGCTTCACCGGAAGGCCGATGAAGCGCGCGATATCGACGGCTTTCTGGCCGATCGCCATGGGCCGCATCATTCCGTTTTCCGGATCGATCACCGTGCGGCCCAGCAGCGCCGTCTCCTGCTCGTTGCAGATGTGCGCGCCCAGGTCGGCGAATTTCTTCAGCACCTGATCGTAGATCTCATCGTCGATCACGACCGTCTGCTCGGAAGCGCAGATGGTCCCGTTGTCAAAAGTTTTGGAAGTGATGATGTCCACCACCGCCATGTTCAGATCGGCGCTCTTTTCGAGGTAAACCGGCGTGTTGCCCGGCCCCACGCCCAGGGCGGGCTTGCCGGAGCTGTAGGCGGCCTTGACCACGCCCCTTCCGCCCGTAGCGTCAACCAGGCTGACGTCGGGGTGGTGCATGAGGTGGTTGTTGTCCGCGAGGGTGGGTGATTCAATACAAGTAAACACCCCTTCCGGCGCGCCGTGTTTCACCGCCGTCTCGTACATGATCCTCACAGCTTCGGCGCAGCAGTGCCAGGCCCTCGGGTGCGGGCTGAAAACCACCGCATTGCGCGTTTTGATGGCGACGATGCATTTGAAAAGCACCGTCGCGGTGGGGTTGGTAATCGGAGTAAGCGAGAAGATGACGCCGATGGGTTCAGCCACTTCCGCGATGCCTCGCTCCGGGAATTCGCGAATCGTCCCCACGGTCGGCTTATCTTTAATGTAGTTGTAGACGAACTCCGTCGCCACCATGTTCTTGATGGCCTTGTCTTCAAGAACTCCGACTTTGGTTTCCTCGAAGGCCAGGCGGGCCAGGTATTGAGCCTGTTCCATTCCCGCGGAGACCATCGGTTTGACAATGCGATCCACTTCTGCTTGCGTAAATTGCGCAAAGGCCGCGGCGGCGGCCCGCGCCTGTGCGACGAGTCCGTCCAGGTAAGCGATCCGTTCTTCAGTGAGATTCGGAATTTCCTTCATACTTCTACTCCCGTGTTTTCATTGTGGCGGTCTGGCCGTTCTCGGCCACATAGTGGCAGAAAACTCGCATCCGTGTTCGACTTAAGCCCCAAAGGGGCGATCTATCACAGCCCAGGCCAACGGCCTGGGTCAACCTCGCGCCTTCAAGTTCATAGCCCTGTAGGGGCGAAATACATTTCTGGCCCCCTTTCCCCGACATAGCGTTCGTCGTCCTCAACCCCGTGGCCCCAAGGGCACCCGCAGAACTGGTTCACTATGCCTGGCGCTGAAGGCGAGAGGAACGAACAGTTGGGACAAAGATTGCGGCATGCAAACTACTCTATTCCGCCCTTACAGGGCTGATCCAATCTGAACGGGCCGCCCTCGCCGACCCAGGCCGTTGGCCTGGGCTGTGATAGGTCGCCCCTTTGGGGCTCAGCAGCCGACCTGCGCAAGAGCCACTTCTACAGTTTATGGCGATGGCGCCGCACTTGTGACCTCAACAGCCGGCGGCGCAGGCGGGGTTGGCGGCGTAATTTCGATCACAGGTTCGGGCGGAGGCACGCCTGCCGGCATGGCCGGCTTGGGCAGTCTGCTGCGCCTCGGGACACGGCTCGATGCCGCAACGGCCCGTTGCCGGCGGGGCTTCTTCGGCAGGGGCGATTCGCGAACCGCTCCCAATTTGCCTGCCGCCTGGCGAAGCTCCCGGAAGGCTACGTACAGGAAGTCCCGAAAGCGATTCACGTCCGAGGCCGCTTGATCGTCCGCGATAAGGCCGAAGAACAGCTTTCCGTCGTAGCTCTCTACAGCTACATTGATGCCTAATTCGTAGCCCGTCGGGACCTGCGGATAAGTCGCGAGCATGCGCCTACCCAGCGCATAAAGAGGCACGGTGGGACCGGGCACATTGGTGCAGATCATGTTGAGCAGCGGCACGGGAAAAATGAGTTCCGGCAGCCCCCACCAGAAAAGCGCCTGCAGGGCGGGCGGCGCTTTGGCAATTCCGGCCGCCACAAGCCCCAGCAGAGCGCCGGCTCCGGAACCCTTCATGGTCTCAGTGCGGACAGCCACGGATCGCAACATCTCCACCGGGTCCCGCACGCCCATCGGCAGAGCCACGGGCATGAAGGTGATTTGATTGCCCATGCTCCCTTCCTCCCCCGGCTTCCGCAAATTGACGGGGCACACGATGCGCACGAACCGGTTGACGCTGCTCTCGCCGTGCAATTTCACGTAATGGGCCAGAGCGCGCGTCACCACGGTCAGGATGACGTCGTTGACCCTGCCGCCCGCCACTTCGCGAATGGCCTTGATCTCGGCCATATCGAACTCCGCCCAGCAAAACTTTCGACCCCCGCCGCACGGCTTGTTGAACGGCAGCCTTTCCGCGGACATCAGAAGCTCAGGCAGCAAGTGCAAGAGACTCTTGGACCCTTCCTGCTTCGCGTTACCGAGCAGCGACTGGGCGAAACCGATCAACCCTCTTTCGGTTGCAAGCAGACCCTCGAGGGCGGTCTGGAGGGCGCTGGTAACCCTGCCCATGGGCACGGGACTTTTCGGGGTTGGGAGCCGCTGGTGAGACTTGGCAGGGGCAGAGGAGCCCTCAGGCGCCGTGTCAAGGAACAGCTCCAGGAGCCGAGTCGCCGATACGCCGTCGGCCAGGGCGTGATGCAATCGCCAAATGATGGCGCCGCGCCCGCCCTTGAGCCCGTCGATGACGTAAATTTCCCACAACGGCTTCGTACGGTCCAGAAGCCGGCTGAAGATGCGGCCGATCACAGCCTCAAGTTGCGCATCGCCGCCGGGCGGGTCGAGGACCTCATGGAAAACGTGATCACGGATGTCAAAATGCGGATCGTCTTCCCAAGTGGGCACGTCGATATTCAGCGACGGCATCACCACCACTTGCTTGTAGCGCGGCACGAGATGCAGCTTGGAGGCAATGCTGGCGGCAAACTTTTCGAACGGTATGGGGCCGTCGAAGATCGTAACGCAGGCAATGGCGAGAGGGATTTCCTTACGTTCAAGGTAAAGAAAGGCGGCGTTGACCGCGGACAGGGAACGGTTTAGAACCGCCGGAGTTTCGTCCTGCGGCGGGCGCATGGCGCGTGTCTCGGCATCCCGGCGCCGCACGCCGCCCCCGGCTCGAAGTGTCTTTCCTCCCAGGGTTGAACGATCCTTTATCGGCATGTCACGAAGCATTCTTGTGCCGCCCCCTTGCAGCACTCGCACTCATCAGCCATCAAGTTGAAACAGTGGGCGTGCCGCCACAGCTTAAACGCGACGTCATCGACTTCGGTCGCCGCGGATTCAGTGGGAAGAACTTCACCCTGTGAGGAGGTATAAAACTGGTTACTATCAGGCTCCTGAGCTATGCCTGTCAGCATGGGAGTACTCCATTCTCAAGAGTGTTGGGGGGTTGCTTCTCACTTCTGGTCACTCGGTCGAGAGCAACTCCGACTAGGGCGGCTACGGTTAGTCTGGACTTGCGGGCGCGTGATGTCAAGCGTAATTTTCTAGGCTAGGTTAATCGGCGGAAGGCGGTCGCGCAGGGCTGGCGAGATGGAGGAATGCTTGGCAATCAAATTTGGCGTTGATACTCATCAACTGTCAGCCTATCTCGCGATTACCGGGAAGGCTTCGGGCCCAGATCAATCACCCTCGGCCATCAAGAGCTAACTCCTTTATCTTTATAGACATTCCCGGATTAACAAATAACCTATTTATTTTCAATGACATTCCCGCTTTGCTCGCGAGTTCTTCCGCACGCATCCTTTGTTTTCATAGACATTCCCGCTTCGTTCCTGAAGGTCCTGTTTTTTAACTCAACGACCGATGTTGACAAAATGGCGCTTTTTGTAGACTCCGCCCGGGCGGCTAATTACGAAATCCGCATCAGGTGTCGCATGAGTACTGAACGCATTTTCCTCACCGTACATATCTAGCCTATTAGTCTGAGTCTTGTCAATGGGAACTTAGTCCCCGTACTTCGGTGACGCAGAAGTTGAGGCGGGCCTCAGCTTCGTCACGCCCCTGCAACCGGGGGCGCATGTCCCCTGGGAATTGGATCCCCCGCGACACGCCTTTACCCCGATGATCTCTCTGCGAGGGCCCCGGTATGAGTGAGAATCCGGCGCACCTTTTTCGGTGAGATGGAAAGCCGCGCCGCCACACGCGACACCTTGCGTCCTTCGCGCTTCCACACTTTTGGAATCACGATGCCCGCGAACTCCTCGCTGATTTGCTGGAAGGTCTTGTCGCCCACGATCCCTTGCGACCATTGGCGGAGCACGGCGTCGGTGCTGCCCGTTTTGAGGAGCTTTCTGCGCAGTTCCTGGAGGTCCTCCCACACGTAGTCCAAACCTTCAGGCTTGAGAAGCGCCGCTGCGCGGTCGGAGCACTCTCCGGCGCCGTGGGGATCGCCGAAGAAATCATTAGCCAATACGAATCCTTGCGTAACGAGCGCGCGTGCCAGCAATCGCCGGTTCTGAGTATGCTTCGCCAGCTCGACGGCTTCGCGAGCGAATTCCAGCGCCACTTGTGCTCGCTGCGTCAATTCCGCTTTCTCCTCCACCTGCTCCTCGAACCTTGAGTTCTCGACTCGCGATTGAAGCGTGCGCGCCCGCGCTTCGAGGATGACGTCCTTCTTATCTTCTCCCAGCCGGTAAGCGGCGGCGCCCTCAGTGGCCGCGGCATCCAGGTCGCCGCTATCGAGATAGAGCAATCCGCGATCGACGTGCACTGTGCCGAGACCGCGATGGTCGTCGTAGCGAGCGTAGATCTCTTCCGCCCGCGCCAGATCGGCCAGCGCCTCGGCGCGCAGTTTTTCAAGGTGCGCTCTCTCGCGCGCTTTGGGAGGAGCCGCCGGCCGAAGCGCGCTTCCCGTTGCCTTCACTCTCCGAGCCACCTCGCGATCAATTTTCTTGGCCAGACGGACGGCAATCAAGCGTTTCACAAACGCCATGTTGGCCAGCACCCGGCCCAGGTTGCGATGTTGAGGATTTCGTTTCTTATAATCCTCGATGGAATTCGCGAAATGCTGAAGAGCCTGTTCGTATCGGCCCTGGCGGCGCGCGATCCTTCCGTAAGCGGACTGAATGTTGCCCCGGGTTACGTAATCGTCCGTGTCCATCAGGGCCGTTTCCGCTTCCTTCAGGATGCGCCTCGCTTCCTCCGGCTTGCCCTCCTGGAACATCAGCCAGCTTTCCAGGACTTGCCCGATCGCCGCCATCTTGGGCAATTGCAGATTCAGCGCGAGATCCTTTCCCTTGACCACATATTTCACGGCGCTCTCGTAGTGGCCCATGGTTCTCTGGCATCGGGCCGCCCAGAAGTTGGCAATCGACAGCATCTCTTTATCCTGGAGGTCGCTCTCGAAGGCCATGACTGTCTCGAAATGCCGGATGGCATTGTCACAGTCCTCTTCGGACATGGCAACGAAACCCTCCGCCATCCGCAAGTGAAGGTAATCCGATAACGGAAGCGACGACCGGCAGGCTTGGGGAAAGCGCGCGATCAATTCTTTGACCAACTGCGGCCGGTCATATCCGATGTCCACCCATTGCGCCAGCAATCCCACCAGGACAGCAGCATTCTTCTGCGATGGACCCAGCGAGGCGAGCACGGGCCGGTGCCTCTTCAGGCAGTCGATCCCGTTGCCGATGCGGCGGGAAACGATGTCGTCGCGGAGTTGAGCGACAAAGCGCTCGGGAATTTTGGGCTTTTGAGTTTTCGCGGCGCGCATGACAGGACAGGAGCACCGATTCAGAATGTAAAATTCAGATGTGGCTCAACACCTTGTCGGATCAGGAGACGGCGTGGACCGGCGTCCGAATCGGACGTCTCCGTGCCCACCGCGCCTTGCACGCATCAACACAGAGCGCACGGAGAGTCCCAGTGAACTCTTTGTCGAGGCCTTCCATCGCCATGCAGGACGCCGAGAAGGACCGCCTGATTCTCGAAACCTGACTCTTGAATCCCCGTTCAATCAATATAATTGTATGCCGCCAAAGTCAGGAATTCAGGGAAATCGGGGCTGGTCATCATGCCTTCGTAGATCTCGGCGGCTTTCTTGAATCCCATGGAATCGAATCGCTCTCGGCCGAATTGGGTGCTCAGGCCCTCCAATTCTTCGGCAATCGCCTTACGCACCAGTTCCATGGTGACGGCGCGGCCATCGCTCAACGTCGCTTCGTGCTTTACCCATTGCCAGACCTGGGCCCGGCAGATTTCGCAAGTCGCGGCGTCTTCCATCAAATTATAGATGGGAACGCAGCCGTTCCCCTTGAGCCATGCGGCAAGATATTGCAGCCCGACGTCGATATTCCAGCGAAGGCCGGCTTCGGTCATTTCGCCCTCAGGCACTTTAAGCAAGTCCGCGGCGGTGATTTCAGTATCGTCCAGCCGGAGCGTGATCTGGTTGGGCGTCTTCATGTGCGCGTCGAAGATCTCTTTGGCTACGGGGACCAGGCCCGGATGCGCCACCCAGGTTCCATCGTGTCCGGCGTGGACTTCCCGCAATTTGTCTTGGCGCACTTTCTCCATGGCCTTCTCATTGGCGGCAGGATCGTTCTTAATCGGAATCTGCGCCGCCATGCCTCCCATGGCGTGAATGCCCCGGCGATGGCAGGTTTCGATCAAGAGAAGAACGTAGGAATTGAGGAAGTGGCGATCCATGGTTACCGTGGCGCGGTTAGGCAAGACGAAGCCGGGCCGGTTGCGGAATTTCTTGATGAAACTGAAGATGTAATCCCAGCGCCCGCAGTTGAGCCCCGCCGAATGCTCGCGCAACTCATAAAGGATTTCATCCATTTCGAATGCGGCCAGAATGGTTTCGATCAGCACTGTGGCTCGAATGGTTCCGCGGGGAATCCCCAGCTCGTCTTGCGCGAAGTTGAACACGTCGTTCCACAAACGAGCTTCGAGGTGGCTTTCCATTTTGGGAAGATAGAAGTACGGTCCCGTGCCCTTCGCGATCAGGGCCTTCGCGTTGTGGAAGAAGAACAGGCCGAAATCGAAAAGGGAGCCGGACATGGGCTTACCGCCCACCAGGAAGTGCTTTTCGTCGAGATGCCAGCCGCGCGGGCGCACCATAAGCGTGGCGACATGCTCCGCCGGCGCATATTTCTTGCCTTCCGGACTCGTGTAGCTTATGGTGCCCGCGACGGCGTCTCGCAGGTTAAACTGACCTTCAATATTGTTCTGCCAGGTCGGTGAGTTGGAGTCTTCGAAGTCCGCCATGAAGACGCTCGAACCGGAATTGAGAGCGTTGATGATCATCTTCCGCTCTACGGGACCGGTAATTTCGACGCGCCGGTCGAGAAGATCGCGCGGGATCGGAGCCACGGTCCATTCAGCGGCTCGAATGGCCGCGGTGTCGACCAGGAAGTCGGGCATCTTCCCGGCGTCAATTTCCTGTTGCCGCTGGCGACGCGCCGCGAGAAGACGTTGCCGCCTCTCCTCGAAATGCCCGTGGAGCTTCGAAAGAAACTGCTTGGCCTCTTTGGTCAGGATTTCGTCTTGGGTTGCGCCCAAGGACCGGGTCGTCTGAAACTGCTGGTCTTGCACCGAGACTGTCGCCATATGACCTCCTTATGGTCGAAGCGTTTTCAGCCCCGAAGGGGCGGCCGCATGAGCCTGGCATCGTGGGCAATATGCGCCAACGATGTCCAGCCGGAAAAATAGGACGCAATTAGAGCCAAGGAATGAAGACCATCGAATCAATTTCAATCCCTCGCGCGCAGCCCGGATAACTCTATTGTACCAGAAAGGGAGGCCGAGGGGCCCCTATTGTCCAATGTGGACGTGTGGTCCGAATCGGACCAGTCGATTTGACGCTCGCCCTGAGGCCGGGTTCTACTGAGACTGTAAGCATAAACTGCGGCCCTCACACTGGGCAAAGGAGTTTGAAATATGATGGACCAAGTGGCTCGGGAGCGTCAGGCGTCGAATTTGACAAGTCATTGGGAGACCGATTCGCGATGGGAAGGGATCCAGCGGCCCTATAGCGCGGCCGACGTCGTCCGGCTGCGCGGCTCGGTGGTGGTCGAGCACACGCTGGCGCGGCTCGGCGCACAGCGATTTTGGAGCCTCCTGCACACGGAGTCGTACATCGCGGCGCTGGGCGCGATGACCGGCAACCAGGCCGTGCAGCAGGTCAAGGCGGGACTGCAAGCCATTTACGTGAGCGGCTGGCAGGCGGCCGCAGACGCCAACGACGCCGGGCAGATGTACCCCGACCAGAGTCTTTACCCTGCGAACAGCGTGCCCAACCTTGCCCGCCGGATCAATCAGGCCCTGATGCGCTCCGACCAGATCCATCACGCCCAAGGGACGAACGGCACTTATTGGCTGGCGCCTCTGGTTGCCGATGCCGAGGCGGGATTCGGCGGCAACTTGAACGCCTTCGAGCTGATGAAGGCGATGATTGAAGAGGGCGTCGCCTGCGTCCATTTCGAAGATCAACTGTCCTCGGCAAAAAAGTGCGGTCACCTGGGCGGCAAAGTGTTGGTGCCGACCAGCGAAGCCATTCAGAAGCTGGTGGCGGCGCGCCTGGCGGCAGACGTGATGGGCGTGCCCACTCTCATCATGGCGCGCACCGACGCCGATAGCGCTCATCTGCTGACCACGGACATCGACCCGCGCGATTCCGCCTTCATCACCGGCGAGCGCACCTCGGAAGGTTTCTTCCGCATTCGGGGCGGAATTGAATCCGCGATTGCGCGCGGCCTTGCTTATGCGCCCTACGCCGATCTGATTTGGTGCGAGACCTCCAAGCCGGACCTCGAAGAAGCGCGGCGCTTTGCGGAGGCGATCCTGACCAAGTATCCCGGCAAAATGCTGGCTTACAACTGCTCACCCTCCTTCAACTGGAAGAAGAACCTGGATGACGCGACCATTGGGCGCTTCCAGTGGGAACTTGCGGCCATGGGTTACAAGTTCCAGTTCATCACCCTGGCCGGCTTCCACACGCTGAATTTGGCCATGTTCGAGCTGGCGCACGCCTACAGGCTGAGCGGCATGACCGCGTATTCGCGCTTGCAGGAAAAGGAATTCAGCCGCGAGCACGAATACGGTTACGAGGCCGTCAAGCATCAGCAATTTGTGGGGACGGGGTATTTCGACGCCGTGCAGCAGGTGATCACCAGTGGAACCGGAGCGATTACGGCGCTCGAAGGGTCCACCGAGGCGGCGCAATTCCGGGATTATGTTGCCAAGAGCACTCGGGGCAACGGGCACGGTCCCGACCCGGCCTGCCAGCCGGTTCTGGGCGATTGCCCGAATACCTTAACCACGGTCGGAGAGAATCCGCGATAGGGCTCGCGGCTAGGCTTCCGAGCCGCGTGTATGGAGGGCGGGGGCTGCTGCGGCCGCCGCTGGCGGCAGGTGTCTTCGAACCCATTGCCAGGAACGATCGAGGGCGTTCAGGGACAATCGGGGAGGCAGCGTGAGCGTGCTCCAATCGAGCCTTAGCCAATCTCTGACGGAGAACATCGAATAAAGGGCGGCTCCGCTCGAGGCCCAATGGGCGAGGGCATGGCGCACCATTACGGAATCCATTCGAACCAAAGGGCTCGAGATATCTTCCAGCACGCCCTCGAGTGTGAACCAAGCCTTGCGGAACATGAGCAGAGCCGCCGGAAAACGGATTCCGTTAAGGGCGACGTCGTCCAGCACTCGCATGGCGTCAAGGGGACTTGGGATGCGAGATAACGGTACCCCGCGAAGCAGGCCGGTTATGGACTGCCGGATTACCGAAGCCTCCGGCGGTCATCGCCAGAGCCGCGGAGGCGCAGGCGATCGATGGCCTTTATCATTCCATCCGCATCGCGCAGCATGGTCATGAGCGCCAGCATGAAGACGCTCTTTCGCTGCTCCAGAGTGAGGCGACCTGTCAACGCCCAATCCAGGATGACGAGGTCCCCGCGCCCCCTGTCGTAGAGAACGTTGCCCGCATGGGGATCGGCGTGAAAGAGCATGCCCTCATCCCGGGTGAGGGCAGGGACAGCCACCAGGGCCTCGGTCAGTCTCTCCGCCACGCGCCGCCGCAGTTCCTTCGGACGCGCCACGGCCTGCGTCACCTTGACCCCGTTTTCCCGCGTCAGCGCCGTGACAGTGGCCGTCGAGAGGGGCTGGATCAAGCGCGGCACGCGAACTCCGGGTATGGAGCGATAAGCCCGCAAGGCGTTCGAAAGGGTCGCCTGTTCGCCGGGGAAGTCCACCTCCCGCTCGAGCAAGAGCCGGATTTCCGTGAGGGTTTCAGCCACGCCCGCCAGACGAACGCCTTCGGCGCGATACTTGCGCGTCAGAAATGCGGCGAGCCGTTCGAGGATCATCATGTCCTCGGCATAGCAACCGGGGATGTGGGGTTTCAGGACCTTGAAGACACCTTTCTCCCGCCGGCGCGTTTCGGGGTTGCGCCAGCTAAAACCCACTACCGCACTGACGCTGGCTTCGGAGAGGATTTTGGAATCAAGCTTGACGGCGTAGGTCTTAAAGTGGGCGCCGGCTTCCCGCAGAATGATGGCGCGAATTCCGGCGATGTTGACGTCGGAGATTCCGTTCTCGAGTTGGGTGAGGGCGCGCCTGAGCTTGGGGTCCAGATTGCGGTTTCTTGCCAGCACTTGGCCGATCTTTTGAAGGCCCGGAACTTTGGAGATGAATCGCAGCAGGCGCTCTTCGGGAGGCGTGTCCGCCGGCGCTTCCATCTGTTCCACCACTTTGGGAGCCAGACGGCTGGGCGACAATCTCGAGACCACGTACATCATCGAGTCCTGAACCAGGGGGCGCCACTGGGCGTACGCATCGGGGACCAGGAGTTCGACCGGCAACATACGGACGGTCCACTTTGCCAGTTCATCGCGCCAGACCCTGCGGCCATCGCCGCTGAGGGCCGCCTCAATGGCGGCGATCCTTTGCGCAGTGGTTTGGTAACTGGACAGGAACGGCTCAAGGGCCTGCTGCAACTTTTCGTTTTCGATTTTTAGCTGATATTCCACCGCCAGACTTTCTTGGCGCTCGTTAGATGTCGGAAAGCCCAAGAGGATCGACGAGTGCCGCGCAGTGAGGGCTGCTAACATGAAGCTTGCGAAGCCAGACTGTTGCCCTGCGCAAGGGTCAGGACCCGGCCAGACGCTCGGCCACGATCTGGTACACCAGCGGGTTGCACACGAACCCTACGTGGGTGGAGGAAACCTCGATATCGACATCCGGGTCGCCTGTCACGCAGACCCGCCAGTTCATAATTCCGTCGCTTTTGGAATAAATCGCCGTCTGGCGCACTGACTTCGGAAACTTCCCCATCACCGACTCGAGGAAATTGCACGTGCACTGCGCGGTGTAACAACTTGGCGCTACGCCAGGGCCATGCCGTTTCAGGATTCGCTTGCGTACCAGGTCGGCAGTTTTCATAACGGCAGGATGGCCGGAGAGTCCGCGAATCGGCGCCCCAAGCGCAATCACGGAAGCAATGCGCTCCGGAACCTGGGCCGCGACGGCGCGGGCCATCGTGCCACCCAGGCTGTGGCCGATTATGTGGACCTTCCGCTTGGTGGATTTGTAGGCCTCCTCGACGGTCGCGTGGAGGTATTGCTGGATCAGCAGGTTTGGGCACTCCGCGTTCATGCGGATGCCGGAGTAGTAGGGTTTGTAGCCAATCCGCCGGAGCCAGCCGCGGAACTGAGACAAGTAGAGATCCGTGCCCAGGAAGCCCGGAACCAGCACCACGCCGGCGCCATCTCCGTGGGGGATGCTGTATCCCAGGAAGACCGGGGAAATCCACAAGAATCCAAGTTCAACCCCGGCTAATAACTCGCTCCAGATCGGTAACCAGACCGATTTACGCTCCGTTGGTCGAGTCCGCCCGTTTGATCGCATCCAGCCTTATTTTATCTCATGGAACACACCGCGTGAAGAGGAACTCTCCGAGGCTGCGTAGCCTGGTAGGTTCGCGGAGCAGGGACGAGCATCCCCGAAGGTGGCCTTCCGCGGGTTGAAGGCGCAAATTCATCGACACTTCCTGCTTGCCGGTGAATTCCCGTCCCAGCCAAGCCAAGAGCCGATTGGGCTAGTCTAGTGCCCAACCCCAAGATAGATATTGCCCCTCTTCGGCACCCCACGGCCGAGCGGAGGGAGACGGGACGGGCGTGAGGGTGGGCTCACCACCCATCCCGCTTCGCAGTACCGGGGCTTAATTCTCCCACTCTAACAGATGCGGACGAGCCGGACTCGGGGTGCAGGATTGAACGTCCTGTCCCGCCTGCGTCGTTCCGGGCGCTCGCCGCACATGCGCCCCTCCCTGTCGCTGCACAGGTTCGCCCTGGGCCGGCGCTTTACTCTGCCGGGAGGGGTGAGGGGCTCCATCCAGGCTCGGCGCCGTCAGCAATACTGCGTGGCGGCACGGGCCTGGACCGCTTTCCGGCTAAGCCGCTTCGTGGCTCGCGACGGGTTCTTCGTGGCGCTTTGCGCGGGCGCGAGGCGCCTTCCCCTTCTTGGCTGCGGGGGCTGCCTTTCCAGGCTTAACCACAAGATCCATCAGCGATTTCTGAGCGGTCACGAAGTTCCGCACGCTTTTCTCGGTCAGAGTGGCCAAAGAGGCGCGTGCCTCCGCCCGTGCCGCCTCGACCTTCTTTCCAGTGATCTCGCCCGCTGACTCCATCTGGTCGATAGCCAGGCTCACAAGCTTTTTCTGGGCATCAATGTACTTCTCGCTGCCTTCCCGCGCCAGTTCCGTCAGGACCTTGATCCTCTCCGGGGCCGACTTGCGGCCTTCTCCATCGCCTTTGGCGGCCACGGACACCTCGTGTGCGGCCAAGTCGAGGAACTTCTTTTCGGTCTCGACCAGGGTTTCAACGCCCTTCCGCGCCAGATCGACGACACTCACCCCGGCGCCCATGAGTCCCTTGCCTTCCTGGTAAGACTCCGCGACTTCATGTGTTTGCTCGGCAGCCGCTTGCAGCAAGCGTTTCTGCATATCCACGAAAGTGATCACGCGGTGGCGCACCACATTTGCCAAGGCTCCCGCGACTCCGGGAAGCGGAACGCCGTTCTTCACTCCATCCACCATCAGGGCGGTCTCTCCGGCAGCAAGGTCCAGAAGAATCTTGCCTGCGGAAGAAATGTTCTGCACACCGGTGTCCACGATCTTGGCAACCGCCTTGTCCGGGCGGGCGCGAGGCTTGCTGATCTGTTCTCGCACCATTCCGATTACTAGAGCGTTCTGCTGGGCTGTGAGATCCAACAGAATTTTCTGGGCAGCCATAAAGCTCTCAATCCCTTGACGAGCCCAACCCACCAGTTGGCTCGCCGGGGAACCCATCGACTCCGACTCTTTGTTTTTAGCAGGCATGTGTTTCTCCTTTGGTTTCTTATCCTGCGTCGCAGTACTGCGTCGCAGTATGAATCTACGACGCGGGGCATCGAATGTCAAGTGGAAAATGCGTGGCCATACGGCCTGAGACCGGGCGGCTTTGGCGTTCACACGGTCCTCTCGGGAAGTAATCTAGCCGCGGCAAAATCCACGGGTTCCACTTGACTTTGCGCCTGCGGCGTGCCACGCTGCAATGCAGTATGAAAAAGAAATCCGCTGCCCGAGCGCTTCGCGACGAGGCGAGCAAACCCAAACTGGTCATCAAGAAATACAGCGACCGGCGGCTGTACGATCCAGTGGCCAGCCGTTACGTGAAGCTTCAGGACATCGCGCGCCTGGTGAGGGAGGGCGTCAACGTGAAAGTGGTGGACGCCCGCTCCGGCAAAGATCTCACTCACCTCGTTCTCACCCAAATCATTCTGGAAGACGCCCGCGAGCGTGAGACCCCCCTGCCTCTGCAACTTCTTCAGCAGCTCGTTCGCGCCTCCGACAAGGCGACGCACGACTTCCTATCCTGGTACCTGAACAGCACGTTCGATTTGTACCAGAAGGCGCAAGCTACGGTGCGCACGCGGTTGCCGGATGCGAAAGCCGCAGTGGCCCGGCCCATCGAATTCGTACGTAATTTGCTGGCGGAACATTCCGCGCCGCCTTCCATGCCCGCAGACGGCACGCCTGATATCGAGCAGTTGCGCCGCCGGATTGAGGAACTCGAAGCGCAACTGGCCCGGCAGAAGAAGACTCCGCACGGAAAGCAGAAGGCAGAAAGCAGACGGCCGAACGCAGAAGGCAGTAGGCATTAAATACTCGAGCAAACACTCGCCGAACAGGAAAGAACCGCACGCCTGAATCGAATAAAGAGCCATCTCCGCGGGAGAGAGAGGTTGCTCATTCAATATCCACTTCTTGCGTCCGGCAAAAGATGTGGCGCGTGTTGCGGCCGCCCACTGCTTTGAAATTACCTGTCATTCCGAGCGGAGCGAGGAATCTCGCTCTGCGTCGAGTGTTCACTGAACAAGGACCAGGGCGAGATTCCTCGCTCCGCTCGGAATGACTTTTTTTGGTTTCCGGGTGCCCGTCAGCCGACGGGCATGAGCGACTGCTCTCTATTAGTTCCCGCCGCGATTCGGAAACTCTTCGACAGACGCCGGCAGGGGAGGCTCGGAATCGAGGAAGGGGCGGATTTCCGATGCCAGCCGCCCGCTGCATTCGACCGGCATCATATGGCCGCAGCCGTCAAAAATGGCGAGCTGCGACTGTGGCATCTGCCGATGCATCTCGTCTCCGCTAGCCAGTGGGATCATAGCATCCTGCTTCCCCCAAACAATCAAGACAGGTTCACGAATGTTGGAAAGCTTTCCATCCAGGAGGTCGCTTCCCGCCAGCATAGATTTTAGCGCGCGCTGCACGACCCATCGGGTGGGCAGCATTTGACGCACAAGGTCGCGAGCCATGAACCGGGGTATGCGGGCAGCCTGGGGCGTGAGCAACGCCACGAGTTGCTGCGCCTGGTCTGCATTGGCGGGCCGGAAGAGGGCGAGGTCAAAGGGAGGTTTAAAGGTAAGGCCCGCGCTATCGACCAGGATAATGCGGCGCACGCGCTCTGGATGGTCCAGGGCAAACTTCAGCGCTACCCATCCGCCCATCGACCATCCGCCGAGGTCGGCCTGCGCGAGATTCTGGCTATCGAAGAATTGCCCCAGGACCTCCGCTTGCGAGGCAATGGAATAGTCAGCGTCCGGGCGGGCGGACCGGCCGAACCCGAGCAGGTTGACCGCATAAATTCGATAGCCGTGCGGCATGAGCGCCGTCATCAGTTCCGCCCAACTCTCGGCCATAGCGCCCAGACCGTGCACCAGCACCAAGGGTTTGCCCTGGCCGCCCACCAGGTAATGCATGCGGAAGGAGCCGAGTTGAACGTACTCACTGCGGACGCCCTCCAGGCGGAGGCAGGCACGCGTGGATTCATCGATCACCCACCAGGGGCGCCAGTAGAAGACGCCGGCAAGCGAGGCCGCAAGAATGGCAACGGCCAACATCCAATGTCTGAGCCGGCGCTGGCTTTTGGTGGGCCGGACGGAATTCGGGGAAACGGGAGTCGAAAGTTGAAGTTCGGGCATCGGGAGGGCCGCCCTACGACGGGGCTGTTGCCGAGGTCTCCAGGGCACCCGGCCGAACTAAATCAGGCAATTCCGATTCCCACACTACCGGAGTATTGCGGTTTTTCCAACCCCCGGCTAAAGAACGGTAGTGACGTTCGAGAACCGCCCGCTTGATCTTGAGGGTAGGAGTGAGGAACTCATTCCCGATGGTCCATGGCCCCTCGACGATGGCGATGAAGCTCATTCGTTCGTGCGGATCGACCTGGGCGTTGACCTCGTTCATCCGTTCGAGCAACGATTGCTCGAGGGCTTCTCGCGTCTCCTGAGCGGCGGAGAGCTTTTTTGCGTCCGGAGAAAGGACGACGACCGCAAAAGGGTTCGGCAGGTCGGCGCCCATGACGCAGCACGCCTCGAGCGCGGGATGAGCCAGGAGCTCGGTCTCGATCGGCGCCGGGGCCACGTATTTCCCTTTGCTGGTCTTGAACTGTTCCTTGACGCGTCCGATGATTTTCACTTGGCCTTCCGAATCAAGTTGGACAAGATCGCCGGAGCGAAAGTAGCCGTCCTGTGTAAACGCGTCGCGCGTTCCTTGCGGATCCCCGTAATAGCCCAGCATGTTCATGGGACTTTTGACCATCAATTCTCCCTCATCGCCAAGCTTCACTTCCACGCCGTCGATGGCGCTTCCCACGTAGCCCGGGAGAATCTTGCCTACGGCGGGAGGAAGGTGGGTAATCGCTGTTTCCGTCATGCCATAGCCCTCGAAGAGCTGCAGCCCCAGGCTTCGGTACCAGAGCAGGATCTCGATGGGAAGGGCTGCGCCGCCGCTGGCCGCATATCGGACGTAATTGAGACCCAGCTTGCGAAGGATCTTCTTCTTGACGACGCCGCTGAGAATGGGAATACGCAGCAAGGTCTCCAGGCGACGCCTGGGAATCTTTTCGAAAACACCCTGCTGAAATTTCAAAAGGAGCCTCGGCACAGACGGAAAGAGGGTGGGTCGCGCCCTCTGCAAGTCTGCCAGGAAAGTCTCGATTCCCTCCGTGAAGTAAACGTGGAAGGCCAGATACATGCCGAACGCCTCGCAGGCACATCGTTCGATGATATGAGCGAGCGGCAAATAGGAGAGGAGCCGTTCTTCTCCTGTGAGGCCCAGCATTTCGGAAGAAGTCTTGGCAAAGTAGCTGAAGGCCGCGAAACGGTGCATCACTCCTTTGGGCGTGCCGGTTGTCCCGGAGGTGTAGATGATGGTAGCGAGGTCGTCGGCGCCGCGCACAGGGTTGTCGGAAACGGGCGGCGTGGCCGATATCACCGAATCCCATACGGGGTAGCCTGAGGGTGGAGCAGTGGGGAACTGGATGCAATGGACGCCGGAGGGTAGGCCGCAAGCTGCCATTGATCTTTCGTCGGTGGCGCCCAGAAAGCAGGCCCTGGCACCGCTGTGCTCAAGAATGTACCTAACATTCCGGCAGTTGAGCGACGGATAGATCGGCACGCTCACATGTCCGGCCATCCAAATGGCCAGGTCCGCCATGAGCCACCAGGCGCAGTTTCGGGAGAGGATCGCGACGCGAGATTCCGGTTCCCAGTTCTGCGCCTTAAGATAGGCGGCCATGCAGCGGGCTTCCTGGCCCACCTGCCGCCAATTCCACTCACGCACCTTACCGCCGCCATACGGCTGAGTCAGAAAGATGCGGTCCGCCCGCTCCCGCTCCCAGCGATACAGCCGAGAAAGAGGCAAATCGTCTTGCGTTACAAGATACATGAATCCCCCGAAGACGCGCGCACCCAACGCTCTCGCCGAGAGCGCGCCGGCAGGAGTACCTTCTGTTTGCTTTATTTAGTATACCCCACAGGTAAGATAGTCGGGTACTGGCGCCAGGGCGGTCAGGTGCGCCACTATTTCGGGCACTCGAACAATTTGAAGCGGAGGCAATCGCTCGCCTCCCACCTGCGATCCCGCAAGCGCCGGGTTGCCCCGGCAAGATCACATTGTGCGAACTGCCCCCCAATTTTACTTGCTCACATATCTTACCTTCGGGTAAGATATCATCTTGGCACTGTAAGTGTCAACGAGGGCTTATTGCTACAACTTAAAAACATGGCGGTTGCGAAACCGCATATGAAGGCCTTCGCCAACCGGCGCCGCGACCCGGCCAGCAAGCGAGAGGCTATACTGAAGACCGCAGCTCAGATGTTTCTTGAAAAGAGCTACGGGCGCACCTCCCTCGACGACGTCGCCCGGCGCCTGAAAATCACCAAGCCGGCGCTCTATCACTACTTCCACAACAAAGAAGACATTCTGCTGGGATGCTACGATTGGGGCACGAGGCTCATCGAGGAAAGTCTTTCTGAAATCGCCGGACAATACGCAACTGGTTTAGAAAAGGTGGAAGCGTTCATCTACGCCTACGCGAACGTAATGACGGTGAATTTTGGACGGTGCGTGATGCGGATGGACGAGGGCGATTTATCGGGCGAGGCTCGCTCCAAGGTTCGCGCCCAGAAGAGGAAGATCGACCGGCGCCTGAGGTCTTTCATTCAAGAGGGAATCGGGGACGGCTCGATCGCCCGGTGCGATGTCAAGATCGCGGCTTTCTCGATAGCCGGAGCTTTGAACTGGATTTGCATGTGGTACGAGCCGGAGGGGGCTCTGTCCGCGCAAGAAATTGCGTCGCAATTTACGCGCACCTTGACTCGCGGGCTGGCAGGAGGCGAGGACGGCAGTTCGATCACCTGACTGCCTACTGATTTTAGGGGGAGTTTTCATGGGCCTGTGGCCCACCCGAGGGAATGAAAAGCAGCGTCGTCGTCCCCGCGAAAGCGGGGACCCATTGCCACTCCAATGGATTCCCGCTTGCGCGGGAATGACGTGATTTTCAGGGGGGTGGCGCAAACATCGTTTTTAAACGTAAGCGCCATCGGCATGGCGCCACAAGAAAGCATCTGACATGAGGAGGAGAAACAATGGCCGTAATGGAGTCAACGATGTCCACAGCTTCGGTGAAGCGGGCCAAGGGCGGGGCCTTTCTCATCGAGGAATTTGAGCCGGGCGATATCTTCACGCCCGAGGACCTATCCGACGAGCATCGCCAGATTGCGAAAACGGCGACCGACTTCGCCAGAAACGAAGTGATGCCCTCGAGCCGCCGAAATCGAGGCCAAGAATTTCGCCGTCACCAGGGGCTTTCTACGGAAAGCCGGCGATCTTGGCTTGATGAGCGTGGACATTCCCGAAGCCTATGGCGGCATGGGATTGGACAAGGTCACCTCCGCACTAATCGCGGAATCGATCAGCAAGCTGGCCAGTTTCTCGACGTCGTTCAGCGCCCACGTCGGCATCGGTACGCTGCCCATCGTGTGGTATGGCACGGAGGCGCAAAAGCAGAAGTACCTTCCGAAACTCGCCACGGGCGAGTGGATCGCGGCCTACGCGCTTATCGGAATCCACCTCGGCTTCCGACGCCATGAACTGCCGCACCCGCGCGGTGCTTTCGAAAGACGGCGCTCATTACGTGCTCAACGGCGAGAAGATGTGGATCACCAACAGCGGTTTCGCCGACCTCTTCATCGTTTTCGCAAAGACGGAAGGTGAAAAGTTCTCGGCCTTCCTTATTGAGCGAAACACGCCGGGCTTCACGGTGGGCGCAGAAGAGCACAAGCTGGGCATCCGCGGCTCGTCCACGTGTCCGCTGATTCTGGCCGACTGCCATGTGCCCGCTGAAAACCTGCTGGGCGAGTTGGGCAAAGGTCACCACATCGCATTTAACACCCTTAATCTTGGCCGCTTCAAGCTCGGAGCGGCTTGCACCGGGGGCGCCCGCCAGGCGCTGCAGGACGCGATCCAGTACGCCAAAGAGCGCAAAGCGTTCGGCAAATCCATCTCGGAATTCGGTCTGATCCAGGAAAAGCTGGCCGAGTGCGCGGCGGGAATTTATGCCGGCGAATCGATGGTCTATCGCACCATCGGAATGATCGATGCCGCCCTGGCCGATCTTGAGCAGCACACCCACGCGTCCATACGCGAAATCGAAATGCGCATCGAGGAGTATGCGGTGGAATGCTCCATCGTCAAAGTGTGGGTTTCGGAAATGCTGCAAATGGTGGCGAACCACGGCGTGCAGATTCATGGCGGGTACGGCTACGTGGAAGAGTATCCGGCGGAAAGAGCCTACCGCGATTCGCGCATTAACCCTATCTTTGAAGGAACCAACGAAATCAACCGGCTGATCATTACAGGATGGCTGATGAAGCGCGCGCTGAAGGGAGAGTTGCCGCTGCTCGCGGCGATCAAACAGTTGATGGACGAAGTCATCACTCCTTCGCTTAGCTCCGAGGAGCGCGAGGGGCCGCTCGCGGGCGAATTCAAACTGCTTGCGCAAGCCAAGAAACTGGGCCTGTTCGCGGCCGGGACAGCTTCGCAGAAGTACATGCAGACCCTTGCCGACCAGCAGGAGGTAATGGCCGCAATCGCGGACTGCGTCATCCAGGTCTACGCGATGGAGTCGTGCATCCTGCGGGCCGAAAAGCTCGTTGCCGCAAAGGGCGAAGACGCGGCCAAGACCGCCGTTGCCATGGCGCAATACTATGCCGCCAAAGCCATGCAGACGGTAGAAGCCTCGACGCGAAAGGTGGTCGCCGCCGTCGCGGAAGGCGACATGCTGAGAACCCAGATGGCCATCGTTCGCAGGCTTTCAAAGTACGATCCTGCGAATGTGATTGCCCTAAGCCGGCAGATCGCCAAGCACGTGCTCGCGGCGGGGAGTTACAAGATTTAAGCAACTCGGGTAGGAGCCGGGAAGGGCGGGGCTCAAGAGCCTGTGTGAAAACCTTGGATGACGACATAATTGATCCGGATTGGACCCCCTCACCCGTCCCGCGACGGCTGGTGAGAACGCCGTCGCGTGCCACCCTCTCCCCCAAGGGGGAGAGGGGACGGGGGCATGGGCGCTAGATTAAGGGCTGGTGGGGGCTGCCGAACATGCCCGAAGGGCATGAAGGTCATTAGCCGTAGGTGAAACCTACGGGCGAGAAGGCATACGTCGAGTATCTCAGCGACCCCGAAGGGGTCGAATTCAACCACTGCTGTCCAAATTGGCTGAGCGTTGCGGCTCGGCCGCGCCGCTCTGCGGAAGGGCTCCGCCCTTCCGTGCCGAAACGGCCTTGTTTCCCTCATTCTCGCCGCGCCGGAGGCTGAGCCTCCGGCGCGGTGAGAACGAGGTTGGGTGTTAGTGGCGCGTTCCGGGCAGGCGGAGCCAGCCCGCACAGCAAGCGGCGAAGCCATAGATCGTCCACCCACGCAGATCTCCTGTTTCGGACACGAGCGAATTCAACCCCTCCGGGGTTGAATTGAATACTTTGGGACGACATTTACCGTAGGTTTCACCTACGGCTAATGAGGTTGGGTCCCTTCGGGACCCCGTCGCAACGTTTAATCTAGCGCCTATGGGGGACGGAGGAGAGAGAGGCCCGCCGGACTCACGGCTTAGAAGCTGTGAAAGAATCGTAGCGGCGGGTTTCCCCCGCCATATCTCCAGCGTTTCAGAACCGCGATGGCGGGATAAACCCGCCGTTACCTCTCGGCCGGCGAATTTTTCACAGCTTCTTACGCCGTGGGCTACTTTCTGCCGCCGCTCCGCGGCTGTTGCCCGCCACTTGCCGATCTGCCTGCTTGCCGGCCTGCCTATTTCTTCGCCAGAGTTTCCGCCTTGCGGATGGCTTTCATGCGTAATTCCCACGAGTAGACGGCCTTTTCGGCGCCTTGGCGGGCCAAGCCGGAGCTCATCTTGATCTCGGCCTGAGCAAAGGTGTCCTCCGCATCGAGCCGGGCGGTTTCCGCTTCGTCGTCCGCATCTTTTACCTTTTTGACGGATTCCTTAATCTGAGGGTCGATGTGCTTGGCCTCTTCCTGCGCTTTTTCAAAACGCGGACGCGCCCTGCGATCTTTCTCGAAAGCTTGCTGCGTCTCGATCTCGTGGTAGGCCTTCTTGAGGTCTTCGCTCCAGGTGTGTTTCACTTCCTTTTCCGCGTCGCGCAGTGCATCTACGGCTTTGTCTGCCGCGGTCCGCACCCTTTTCTTCTCAAGAAGCCAGTGCCAGACGGACCAGTCCTTGGCTTTATTCATCAGCTCAGTTGCGTCCTCGACAGGAATAAGTTTGCGCATGTGGGGTTGAAGCCTCCCGCGGTAGGGTATGCAAAGATCGCTTTAGTGTCCAGAAAATTCAATTCCAGCCCTAATCAGTCGATAACCTCGTTGCTGTAGGGGGACGGCTTGCCGTCCCCATCGAGTTTCTACATTTTCATACCACTCATTGGCGGTATGGCCGTTCTCGGCCAGGTGGAGGCACGAAGCTCTCATCTCTGTCCGTCTTAAGCCCCAAAGGGGCGATCTATCACAGCCCAGGCCAACGGCCTGGGTCAACGTCGAGCCTTCAAATTCATAGCCCTGTAGGGGCGAAATACACCTTCGGCGCAGGGGTTCGTGATCCCTGGTGCCGAAGGCGAGAGGGACGTACAGTGGGGACAAAGATCGTGTGGCATGGGAACTACTCTATTCCGCCCTTACAGGGCTTTCCAACCTAAACGGGCCGGCATCGCCGACCCAGGCCTGGGCTGTGATAGATCGCCCCTTTGGGGCTCAGTAGCGGGCCTACGCAGATCTGTCTCGGCGGCGAGGCACGATAAGGGACTCACGTCGAAAATAGCGTCGCCAGAAATGTAGAAACTCCAGGGGGACGGCAAGCCATCCCCCTACAACTGCGAGGTTATCGACAGATTGGGGTGCACAATTTCTGCTGGATTCACATCTTACCAACGAGTAAGATACCAGACAGGGCAAGCATACATCAAATTTCAGGCGGGGAGCCTACCATGGCGCAAACGGATTTCGATTTCATCGTAATCGGCTCCGGCTTCGGTGGAAGTGTCACCGCGCTCCGGCTGGCAGAGAAGGGCTACCGGGTGGCCGTGATGGAAATGGGCCGCCGCTGGAATCCGGAGGACTTCCCCCGCACCAACTGGACGGTCTGGCGCTGGATCTGGCGGCCTGGCCTGGCGCTGCGAGGCTTCTTCAATCTTGAATTCTTCCGCCATGTGGTGATCCTGCACGGCTGCGCTGTGGGCGGCGGTTCCATCACCTACTGTGCCACCTTGCTCGTTCCCAAGGAATCGATTTGGGAAAACGGGTCCTGGGCGGACCTCGCGCCCTGGAAAACCGAGATGCCGCGCCACTACGAGACTGCCAGCCGGATGCTCGGCGTCACCGAAAACCGGGTGATCGGTCCCGCCGACCGGCTCCTCAAGCGGGCAGCCGAAGCTGTGGGCGTGGGTGACACCTATTATCAAACCCGAGTCGGCATCTATGAGGCTCCCGAGGGCGAGCCCGGCGGCGTGATTCATCCCGACCCCTACTTCGGCGGAGAAGGTCCGCCGCGTAGTACCTGCACCGCTTGCGGCGGCTGCATGATAGGGTGCCGTCACAATGCCAAGAACACCCTCGACAAAAACTATCTCTACTTCGCCGAGAAGTATGGCGCGCAAGTGTTCGCTGAGACCAAAGTGGTGGACGTCTGCTGCTTGAACGGCCAAGCGGATGGCAGCGAGGGCTACGAGGTGCGGACTGTAAAATCGACGGCGTGGCTCCGCAACGAACCTCGCCGCTTCACCTGTCGTGGCGTGGTTTTTGCGGGTTCTGCGCTCGGCAGCATGGACCTTTTGTTTCGCCTCAAGGAAAAAGGCGCGCTGCCGCGCATCAGCGATCGACTGGGTCACGGAGTGCGCACCAACGCAGAATCGCTGATCGGCGTCCGCATCCCCGGCAACCGCGAGGACCTGTCGAAGGGCGTTTCGATCGGCTCGGGCATTCACCTTGACCAGTACACTCACATCGAGGCCGTACGCTATCCCCGCGGCGCGGATGCGATGGCTCTGCTCTGCATGCTCTTAACCAGCGGCCGGCCCGGCTGGAATTGCGTTCTGCTCATGGTTAGAAATCTTATTGTGGGCTTGCTTCGCCACCCCATCAAAACGCTGCGATGCCTGCAACCCTTCGGTTGGGCGAGCGAAGTCCTGATCCTGCTCTGTATGCAGACTCTCGATTGCCACATCGAGATGCGTCTCGGGAGGCCCTGGTTCTGGCCCTTCCGCAAGGCGCTGGTCACCAGCGGACCCCGAGTCCCCACCTTCATCCCACGAGCCAACGAATTTGCCCGTAAGATCGCAAAGATGGTGGGTGGGACCGCCATGAGCATGATTACGGAAATCCTGTTTGATGTTCCCACTACGGCCCACATTCTGGGCGGCTGCGCGATGGCTGGCTCCGCAGCGGAAGGGGTCGTGGACCGCCGCAATCGCGTTTTCGGTTATAAGAATATGTATGTGTGTGACGGCTCAGTCGTTGCTTCCAATCTGGGTGTTAACCCAAGTCTTACCATATGCGCCCTCACTGAACGGGCGATGAGCTATATCCCGCTGGCAAGCGAGACGGGCTGGAACGATACCGCCGAAGAGTTGGGACAACCTCTGCCCAGTAGCGTAGAACAAATGGCAAAGCGATAGGGAGGGTCTAACCGGGATTTCTCAACGCGATTGGCGAGGATGAAAACAAAGGACCGCTCCCAAAGGTGTGTAGGGGTAGGGCTTGCCCTACCCTTGTCGGGCCGGCAGAATGCGGGGACGGCAAGCCGTCCCCCTACAGCAGTTATTCGAAATTGAGCGGAACAAAGCGAGAATGTCTATGAAAACAAAGGAAGATGCTTGAAGAAATGCGACCTTCCACAGCTTCGCGAGAATTCCGGTCTGATGCTTCCATCGGCAATTCAAATTCTGCGTTTGGGGAATCCGAACCATGCCCCCCTACATCGGCAATACCGCCGCCGGCGCCCGCGATTTACAACTTCTTTCCCAGGTTCGCAAGCATGCCTGCCAGTCCCCGCGCGCGCCGCGCAGGTCCTCGCCCGAATAAGAAATCCACGAAGCCCTGCGCAAGGCGATGCGCGCTCGCGCCGTATCCGTACCACCACACTTTGGGAATACTCGGCGCCAAATCCGTATCGATGTATTTCACTTGGACCATCTCCATCAGCCCCAGCTTCGAGTGAGTTCTGCCGATACCGCTGGCTTTTGAACCACCGTGCGGAGCTTCAGTAATCCCAAAGTAACTCACGCAGTCGTTCACCATGACAGCGCCCGCTTCAATCTGGCGCGCCAGACGCTCGCCGTTTTTCGAGTCGCGGGTCCAGACACTGGCTGAGAGGCCGAAATCGGAATCGTTGGCCAACGCTACTGCCTCGGCTTCATCTTCCACCACCATGATGGGCAATACCGGACCAAAGGTCTCCTCCCGCATCAGACGCATGGTGTGATTCACGCGGGCCAAGACCGTGGGCTCGTAGAAAAATCCTTTGAGGCCTGGAAGGTCGGGACGATGCCCGCCGCACAGCACCTGAGCGCCTTGCGCCACGGCTTCCGATACTTGTCGTTCTACCAGAGCAACCTGGCGCTCACGAATCAGCGGGCCAACGTCACTCGAAGGATCGTCGCCGCGCCCCACGCGCAGTTTCTTCGTCTTTGCTACGCAAAGGTCGATGAACTTCTCGGCCGCGCTGCGAACCACATAAGCGCGCTCGATGGAGAGACAGGCTTGCCCGGCGTTGGTGAATGCTCCCCAAATCGCGCCGCTCGAGGCGGCCTCAAGGTTTGCGTCCGGGCAGACGATCATCGGGTCCTTTCCCCCGAGCTCCAGTACCGTGGGCAAAAGACGCTCCGCCGCGGCAGCTTGAATGCGTTTGCCCGTCGGCACGCTCCCCGTAAAGATCAGCTTATGAATCGGAGCCGCCGCAAGCGCCCGACCCGTAAGCCCGTCCCCCACGATTACCTGGGCAACGCCGGGCGGCAGCTTCGCAGCCTCCAATAGATCGCGGATAGCTAAGCCCACTTGCGGGGTGAACTCGGATGGCTTCAGGACCACCGTGTTTCCCGCTACTAGCGCGGGAATAATCTCGTTGAAAGATATGGAAAACGGATAGTTGGCAGGCGAGATGATCCCGATCACGCCGTAGGGCTCAAATTCAAGGCGCGCGCGTTTCAATTTCATCGCCAGATTGTGATGGGGGACACGCTGCGGCGCGAGGAATCCCTCAGCCCTTCGCCCGAAATATTGGAGCGCGTCAAGCACCGCTGAGACCTCTGTTAACATGGACTCAACAATGGGTTTACCAGCTTCACGGGTGATGAGCGAGGCGATCTCGTCGCGCCGGTCGTAAAGCGCGTCCTTCAGGCGAAAGAGGTACGATGCGCGGTCGCGAGTGCTCAGGCGGCGCCACTCAGGCAGCGCGCGAACGGCAGCGCCTACCGCCGCTTCAACCTCCGCGTCTGTGGCCGGCTCAAACTCTGCAAGCTGCTCGCCGGTGGCGGGATTGAGCGACTGGACCTTTTGACGCACTCCCGCCTTATCGGCCGAATCTTGGGCCGCAATCGCCGTTTGTTTCATGGTTCGCCTCTTTAACTTCACTTTACACCGAAAGGGCCGTATTTACCAGATTGCAATTGGTCTGAAATGGATGCGACTCCTCAATTTAATCCGAAGTTCATAGTGACATCATGTTCGCTTAACGCTCCCACTCACATGCTATCCCCTAGTTCTGAGTGCCTGGACGGTTGAGGGTTGGTGCAAGTGGCCATGACGCCAAATTGTCCGAAATCCCATCGTATCGCAGGTGCTTTTCGCCGCGTACCCTGCGCAGTCGACCTCATGATTTACCCTCATGTAGCCGATGGCTTAATTGGGAGCCTTAATGCGCCGGCCGTGTCCTGACTTCTGGAAGGTAGGCTAATTGGAATGGCATCCGCCATAAGGCAACTCCGGCCTTGAGGTTGCAGGTGGCAGGAGGGAAGCAAAAACGCCAGGCAGTCTGAAGTCCCTATGATGCGCTCGCTGTGAAGTTACGCACATGCAAAAAAATCTTAGGCTTAAAGCCTAGCTGGAGTTGAATTCGTCATGGTTCCGAAGATCGAGAAGCGCGTGGGGATGTTCTCAATCCTCGCCGCTGCCGTGCTGATCCTGGTGGGAGTACTGTCTTACCAGAAGACGCGTAGCCTGATCGACGCCAACCGCCAAGTGACCCAAACCAATGAGGTATTGAATGAAGTCTCAATCGTCCTGGCGGCGATTCAGGGAGCCCAAAACAACGCCAACGACTATCAAGTTACTCAGGATGCGCGATTTCGGGACCAGTACCTTTCCGATGTCGGCCGATCGCAACAGGCGCTTGACCACCTGCGGCAGCTCACCGCGCGTGAGCCCGACCTGCAGGCCAGACTCGATGCTCTGGATCCGCTCGTCGAAAATGCCTTCAGCGTTTTCCATATTGGGATGAATCCGTTTCCCGGCAGTGAGCCGACGCGGCAGCAGGTGGTGCAATACCATTTGCAAGAGCAGCAATGTATGGACGGCGTGCGCCGTGTCCTGCGCGAGACCGAGGCCGAAGAGCATCGCGTCCTGGATCAACGCAACGCTATTGCGTCAGCCGATGCTCGAGACACGAAGAGTATTGTCATTCTGGGAAGCCTGGCCACCCTCGCCATCTTCAGTATTGCCAGCTTCGTCTTGCACCGGGACATGGCCGAACGCAAGGTTGCCGAGGAAGCGCTGCGTGCCTCCGAGAAAAGCTACCGCCTGCTCTTCGAGCAAAATCTGACGGGTTCGTTCCGCACCACGACGAAAGGCCGGATATTAGATTGCAACGCGGCTCTCGCCCAGATTTTCGCCTACGGCTCGCCATCGGAGATGCAAGGGGTGCGCCTTCCGGACCTCTACGACTCACCCGAGGACCGGGAAATGCTCATGCAGAGGTTGAAGGCCGATGGATCCGTTTCAAACCTGGAACTGAGGCTTCACCGCAAAGACGGCAAAAAGGTTTGGGCAATCATCAGTATGAGTCTTGTCGACCCCGTTGACGGGACGGTCCAAGGCACCCTGGTTGACATCTCGGAGCGAAAGCGGGCAGAAGAAGAACTTTATCGGTCCAAACAGATGTTAGAAGTCGTGTTGGACACGATTCCTCAAAGGGTGTTCTGGAAGGGACGGGACCTGCGGTTCCTGGGCTGCAACCGCCGACTGGCTGAGGATACCGGCCTCAGTCAGGCGCGGGAGATTGTCGGCAAGACTGACTTCGACCTTTCGTGGAAACCCGAAGCCGAACTGTATCGGGCGGACGATCGGCTGGTCATGGAGCAAGGCAAAGCCAAGCACGGGTTCGAGGAGCCCCTGACTCGATCCGACGGCAGCATTCGCTGGCTTCGGACCAGCAAGGCGCCGTTACTCGATCCCGACGGGGAAGTGATCGGCGTGCTCGGTACTTATGATGATATTACCGAGCACAAGCGCGCCGAGCAGGAACTCATCAAAGCAAAGGAAGCCGCCGAGGAGGCCAACCGACTGAAGAGTGAATTTCTGGCCAACATCAGCCACGAGATCCGCACCCCCATGAATGGCATCCTGGGCATGACGGAATTGACGCTGGATACCGACCTGACGGAGGAACAGCGGGGATTTCTACTTATCGTGAATCGCTCGGCCGAAAACCTGCTGGCGATCATCAATGACGTCCTGGACTTTTCCAGGATGGAAGCAAAGAAATTGACCCTGGAGAGAGTTGAGTTCGGACTGCGCGACGTTTTGGATGAGACCTTTGGGCCCTTGGCGCCACAGGCTTTCAAGAAGGGATTGGACCTGGTCTGTGATGTCCGTCCGAACGTTCCGGAGCGCGTCTTGGGAGATCCCACGCGCCTACGGCAGATCGTTACAAATCTGGTCGGAAATGCCATCAAGTTCACGGCCGAAGGGGAAGTGCTGGTCCGGGCCGAGACCGAGTTTATGGATCCCCCGGGAGTGGTCCTGCATTTCACCGTGACGGACACGGGCATCGGCATTCCCAAAGAAAAGCAGCAGCTTATCTTTGAGGCCTTCGCGCAGGCCGATGGCTCTTCCACGCGCGAGTTCGGCGGCACCGGGCTGGGACTGTCCATCTCCCGGGACCTCGTCGAAATGATGGGTGGCCGCATGTGGGTAGACAGCGAAGCCGGCAAGGGAAGCACCTTTCATTTCACGGCCCCCCTCGGCCTGGGTGAAGCCGTTGCCTTGCCAACTTTCCGTCCTCCCGCATCTTTGGCCAACCTGCCCGTCCTTGTGGTAGACGATAATTCTACAAACCGACGGATTTTGGCAGAGCTCCTTACTCGCTGGGGAATGATCCCGCAGTTGGTGGGAAGTGGTGCGGAAGCACTGGATGATTTGAGGCGGTCCCGCGAGGCAGGAAGGCCCTACTCCCTTGTGATTACCGACGCTCAGATGCCCCAGATGGATGGTTTTGCGCTGGTTGAGCATATGAAAGTTGATCCTTCCTTGACCTCGCCTACCATCATCATGTTGAGTTCGGCAGGGCAAGGAGCCAATGCGGCGCGCTGCAGGGAGCTGGGGGTTTCAACTTACCTCATGAAGCCGATCCGGCCAAAGGAGCTAAGAGATGCGATCCTCAGAGTCCTGGAGGGCAGGGAACTACGGTCGAGCCGTCCTTCCCCAGGAACGCCCCAGGTTCGGAAAGACAAGAAGCAAGGGCTGAGCATCCTGTTGGCTGAGGATAATCCTGACAACCAAGCGGTCGCGGTAAGAATGCTTGAGAGGCAGGGACACAGCGTGGCCGTCGCGGCGAATGGCCGGGAAGCGCTGGCGGCCTTGGAACGAGCTGGAGACTCGTTCCATCTGGCGCTGATTGACATTCAAATGCCTGAAATGAACGGCTACGAGCTTACCGCCGCGATCCGGGAAAAAGAAAAGCGCACTGCCTCCCACCTGCCCATCATTGCGGTTACGGCACACGCAATGGCGGGCGACCGCGGTAAATGCCTCGCGGCTGGTATGGACGATTACTTGGCCAAGCCCATCCGGGCAGCCGAACTTTCCGCGGCCATCAAGCGGGTGCTACCGTTCTCTATCTAACTGTGAACACAGTTGACAGCAAGCCCAAGGAGCCTCCACCCAGAGCCTTTCCGCAGGGGATGTTTCAGTTTGACGAAGCGGCGGGTTCACGCCGCCACATCGCTGGAGCGACTCGCGGCTGCGAGTGCAGGCTGAGACACGACTGAGTCGTCCGTCCCGTCCATAAGCACTTGACTCGCGACATAGTGGTATAATAACCCTTCCCCGCATGGAGGTCCCTATGTCGTCAAACATTCTTCCTGATTTGTCCCCGGAGTTCGCCCATGCTCACAAGATCGCTGCCAAAGAGATGATCAAATACTGCAAGGAATTCTACCGCTGGCGAACGCCGGAGAGAATCTCTGCCGGCCCCGACTATTCTGTGCGAATGCAGAGAATGCAATCGGTGCTTGCGACGAAGCAGACCAACCCTGAGAAGCATCGCCCCTTCGTCTAGCCAAGGTTGACGGTGGGCGTCGAGACGTCTCCTGCAATCGACACGTCACCTGCACCTTCTGGCAGCCGGGGCACGAGTGCGGATTCTCCAAACCTTCTTAACTCCCAGCCCGCTTCGCACGGGCGTGGCGGAGGCGACCATTACGGCTTTGAGTTTTGGGACGCGCCGTAGCCAGAGGATCCGGGCATCGGCATCATCGTTGGGGTACGCCGCGACTAGCGCCGCGTCTGAATCTTGGCGCTCGGAATTCCCTCGCGCCGAAGACTACGATAAACTATTTTCTATGCTTCCCTCGACGACCCCCAGGCAGGGATGGTGATTTCGGGGGCGCACCACAGCGGGATTGTGCGCATCAAAAAGTATATCGGGGCCAAAGCCAATAGCCGGAGGTGGGATGATGAAAGCGACGCAATTGCTGCACAATCTGGGCCAGAGCATCTGGCTCGACAACATCACGCGCGACCTGCTGGACAGCGGCACGCTCAACCGCTACATCGAGGAATTCTCGGTAACCGGCCTGACTTCGAATCCGACGATCTTCGACCATGCCATCAAGAACAGCGCGGCCTACGACGCCGCGATCCGCGAGAAGCTGAGCGAAGGGCAAGTCGGGCGAGGCGCTGTTTTTCGACCTGGCGCTGGAGGACATCACGCGGGCCGCGGCGCTGTTCCGGCCCGTCCATGACCGGACCGACGGCGTGGACGGCTGGGTGTCGCTGGAAGTTTCGCCCTTGCTGGCCTACGACACGGCCAGCACGCTGGCGGCGGCCAAGGAGTCTGCACGCGCGCGCGGGGCAGCCCAACCTGTTCATCAAGATTCCCGGCAACCAAGGAGGGCCTGCCGGCCATCGAAGAGGCGATCTTTGCCGGTGTTCCGATCAACGTCACGCTGCTGTTTTCCCGCGAGCACTACGTGGCGGCGGCCGAGGCCTTTCTGCGCGGCATCGAGCGGCGCATCGAGGCGGGACTGAACCCCGTTGTCGGCTCGGTGGCTTCGTTGTTCGTCAGCCGCTGGGACGCGGCGGTGATGGGCAAGGTCCCGGACTCGCTGCGCGACCAGCTCGGCATCGCCATCGCCAAGCGCACCTACAAGGCCTACCGCGAGTTGCTTGCCTCCCCGCGCTGGCAGCGCGCGTTCAACGCCGGAGCGCGTCCGCAGCGGCTGCTGTGGGCCAGCACCGGAACCAAGGATCCCAAGGCGTCCGACGTGCTTTACGTCAAGGCCCTCGCCGCGCCTTCACGGTGAACACCATGCCGGAGGCCACCCTGAAAGCTCTCGCCGATCACGGCGAGTTGGGCACGATCCTGCCGGCGGACGGCGGCGACTGCGAGGAGGTGCTGGCGCGAATTCGGCAAGGCCGGGCATCGATATCGATGCCCTGGCCGCCCAGCTTCAGGAGGAAGGGGCGCAAGTCGTTCGTGAAGTCCTGGAACGACCTGATGGCGGTGATCGATTCCAAGAGCGCGGCGCTCAAAGAAGCCGTCGCACGTTGAAAGCTTCGGAGTGCGGTGTCGCATCGAGAGACCGCGCTTGAGAAACGAAAGGAGCACGTGCATGGGGACACCGACAGCGGCCATCACCTCGAACGAGAGTCGGGAGACACTGACGCAAAGCAAGGCCTGGAAAGCTCTCCAGGCCCACTACAAGAAGATTCGCGGGCTGCATCTGCGCGGACCTCTTCGCGGACGACCCCGGCGCGGCGAGCGCATGACGGCCGAGGCCGCGGGCCTCTTCCTGGACTACTCGAAGAACCGCATCACCGACGAGACCCTCAAGCTGCTGGTCCAACTGGCCGAGGAATCGGGCCTGCGCGTCGCGCATCGACGCCATGTTCCGCGGCGAGAAGATCAACGTCACGGAGAAGCGCGCCGTGCTGCACGTGGCCCTGCGCGCGCCGCAAGGGACGTCCATCCTGGTGGACGGCGAGAACGTGGTGCCGCAGGTGCATGCCGTGCTCGACAAGATGGCGGACTTCTCCAACCGCGTCCGCAGCGGGGAGTGGAAGGGCCACACCGGCAAGCGCATCCGCAACGTCGTCAACATCGGCATCGGCGGCTCGGACCTCGGGCCGGTGATGGCCTACGAGGCGCTGCAGCATTACAGCGACCGCGCCCTGACCTTCCGCTTCGTCTCCAACGTCGATGGCACCGACTTCGCGGAAGCGGTGCGCGACCTGGACCCGGCGGAGACGCTGTTCATCGTTTCCTCCAAGACCTTCACCACGCTCGAGACCATGACCAACGCCCACACCGCGCGCGACTGGTCGCTCGAGGCGCTTGGGCGGCGATGAGAAGCCAGTCGCCAGGCACTTCGTCGCCGTCTCCACCAACGCGGCGGAAGTGGCGAAGTTCGGCATCGACACCGCCAACATGTTCGGCTTCTGGGATTGGGTGGGCGGGCGCTACTCCATGGATTCGGCCATCGGGCTCTCGACCATGCTGGCCATCGGCCCGGAGAACTTCCGCGCCATGCTCGACGGCTTCCACCAGATGGACGAGCACTTCCGCACCGCGCCGTTCGAGCGCAACCTGCCGGTGCTGATGGGCCTTCTGGGCGTCTGGTACAACGATTTCTTCGGCGCCCAGACCGTCGCCGTGCTGCCCTACGAGCAGTACCTGAAGCGCTTCCCGGCCTACCTGCAGCAGTTGACCATGGAGAGCAACGGCAAGCACGTCACGCTCGACGGCACGCGAGGTCGACTATGCCACACGGGCCCGATTTATTGGGGCGAGCCGGGCACCAACGGCCAGCACTCCTTCTATCAGTTGATCCACCAGGGCACGCGGCTGATCCCCTGCGACTTCATCGCCTTCGGGCAGGCGCTCAACCCGCTGGGCCGGCATCACGACATGCTGCTGGCCAACGTCTTCGCCCAAACCGAGGCGCTGGCGTTCGGCAAGACGCCGGAGCAGGTCAAGGCCGAGGGCACGCCGGATTGGCTGGTGCCGCACCGCGTCTTCGAGGGCAACCGGCCGTCGAACACCATCCTTGCCGACCGGCTGACGCCGGAAGCGCTGGGCAAGCTCGTGGCGCTCTACGAGCACAGCGTCTTCACCCAGGGCGCCATCTGGGACATCAACTCCTTCGACCAGTGGGGCGTGGAGCTCGGCAAAGTGCTGGCCCAGCGCATCGTTCCGGAACTGGAGAGCCCGGAGGAGCCCGCGCTCGACCACGATACGTCAACCAACAACCTCATCCGCCGCTACCGCAAACTGAAGGCGGCGCAATAACCGTTTGTGGTTGTGAGCCTTCTTAACGGGTGGAGTGTCCCAACCGAAGCGTAGCGCCGGCATATGCGCCGGCAAATCCCACCTCAACGCGCAACATGATGACCCCAATCAAGGTGCAACCCCAGCTTGATATTCGTTGATGCAAGCGAACCTCCAGGGTTAGTATGAACGGAGGCGCGAAGAAAGAGCCAAGAATCCCTATGGACGAAATGAGGGGCGGCCCCCTGAAGTTTCAGATGAGGTTGCCGAGCGATCCTCGCCTGCTGGCCGTAGTGCGCCAGGCAGTTTCGGGTTTTGCCGCGGTCTGGGGCTTCAAGGATGACCAGTGCCGGGCCGTCACCCTCGCCGTGGATGAGGCGCTGAGCAATATCATCCGGCACGCTTATAAGAATCGCCGTGACCAGGAAATTGAGATAAGCTTCGAGGCGCGTCTGGATTGTCTGGAGTTTAACTTTGTCGACCGCGGCGAACCGGTGGACCTCGCCAAGTGCTGCGCCCAGCCCCTGGACTCCGATGCGCTCGGCGGCCGCGGCACGCACATGATCCGCGAGATCATGGACGAGGTCAGCTACGCGCGCGAGTCCGAAGTGAACAGGCTGCGCCTGCGGAAGTGTCTGCCCGTCCGCACTCGCGAGCCTTGAAAGAATGAACAGCCATGTCGAGGAAGAACCCTATGCGAATTTCCACTCGAGACCTGCCCGGCACCACGATCGTCGATGTCAGCGGTGACATTGACATGAGCACCTCGCCTAATTTCCGCCGCGCGCTGCTCGAGTCGCTCAAGAAGAGCGCGCGCCTGGCGGTGAACCTGACCGAGGTGCGATATGTAGACAGTTCCGGGATCGCATCGCTCGTCGAAGTATTCAAGGCGGCGCGCGACGCAGAGAAGCGGCTGATCCTTTTCGGGTTGAATAAGGCCGTGCATGAAGTGCTGCAACTGACGCGCCTGAGCAAGATCTTCGAGATTCGTGAATACTGAAGAAGAAGCTTTGCAAGCGTGACGGCGAGGGACTGCAGCTCGCTTTCCATTGATTGTTACCCCCGCAAAAGCGGTGCCGCAGGTCACTGAACATGCTGGATTCCCGCTTGCGCGGGAATGACGTGGTAGTCGAGAAATCGCTGCCGGAGGTATTTGCGTTGAATGCTGCCGAAAGGTCGCTGCGTTGCCGGATCGAGTCGGGCTCGAAACGCTGAAGGGCCTGGCGTATATCGGAGGATTGGCTCGGCTGGCCGGCGAATCTGCTTACATCACTTTCGTCGCGCCGTTCCAAGGGCAGCGCCTGCGCCCGCAGCGGGCCTTTCACCAGGCCATGGCCGTAGGCGTGGAAGCCATACCCATTGTTTCGCTCATCAGCTTTTTCGTGGGCCTGATCATGGCTCTGCAAAGCGCCTACGAATTGAAGCGGCTGCGGCGCCATGCAATTCGTGGCCAACGCCGTCGCCATCTCGATCGTCCGCGAACTGGGCCCGCTGATTACCGCCATCATCGTGATCGGCCGGTCCGGTTCCGCCTTCGCCGCGGAAATCGGCACCATGAAAGTGACGCGAAGAAATCGACGCGCTCGAAACCATGGCGCTTCGATCCGGTCGGCTTCCTGGTCGCGCCCAAATTCCTGGCCATGCTGGTGATGGTGCCATGCCTCACCATCTGGGCCGATCTTCATGGGCATCGTGGGCGGATGCCTTTTCGGCGTGGCGGGGCCAACTTCACCTTCCTGTCGTACCTTCAGGCCACGCTCGATGCCCTGCTGCTGCGCGACATCTATCACCGGCCTGGTGAAGAGCGCTCATGTTTGCGCGTGGTGATCACCGCGGTCGGCTGCCAGGAAGGTTTTTCCACCGGCGCGGGCGCCGAAGAAGTGGGGCGCTCCACCACGGCCGCCGTGGTGAAATCGATTTTCGTGGTGATCTTGGTTGATCTCGTGTTTACAGCGCTGTTTTATTTCACGAACCGCGGTTGATCGCGGATCGCATAGGCGACGGCCTTTGGGCCAGACAATGAGTCGAGCCTGTCGGAACGCGAGCCTCCGGCGATATCCGTGCGCGAATCTGCGCGTCAGCTATGGCGAGCGCGAAATTCTGCACGGCATCAGCTTCGATGTGCAGCGCGGCGAAACTCTGGTGATCCTGGGCGGCTCCGGCTCCGGCAAAAGCACGCTGCTGCGCACCCTCGTCGGCCTGGAGAAACCCACCCAGCGGCGAAGTCTGGATCAAGGGCATAAATATCGCCGCCATCACGCCGAACGAACTCGACGAGATTCGCAAGAAGATCGGCATGTCCTTTCAAGGCGGGCGCTCTGTTCGGCTCCATGACCGTGGGCGAAAATGTGGCGCTGCCGCTGCGCGAACACACGCGCCTCGAGGATTCCACCATCGAGATCATGGTGCGGATGAAGCTCGATCAGGTGGGCCTTGCCGGCTTCGAGGATTACATGCCCTCGCAACTGAGCGGCGGAATGAAGAAACGCGCCGCCGTGGCTCGCGCCCTGGCCATGGACCCGGAAATCCTCTTTTTCGACGAGCCTTCCGCCGGCCTCGATCCCATCATCGCGGCGGGCATCGACGAACTGATCCTCGATCTGAAAAAGGCTTTCGCCATCTCGATGGTGGTGGTCACGCACGAACTCGCCAGCGCCTTTCTGATCGCCGACCGCATGCTGCTGATCGATCGCGGCGAAATCGTCGCCATCGGCACGAAGCAAGAACTTGCGGCCAGCACCAACCCGCGCGTGCGCCAGTTCCTCGACCGCGTGCCCGAGCCGCGAAGTCGAAGACGAGCTCAATTATCTGCAAATGCTGACCGAAAACAAGAAGGCGAAGCGATAGCAGGGAGACAAGCATGAGGTCAAAACGCGAGGAGGTATGGGTTGGGTTGTTCGTTCTGGTCGCGGCGGGGGTGCTCGTCGTGACCATGCTTTCGGTGTCCGGGGCCTTTGACCGCGGCGCAGTCCCTTATCGCGCGTACTTTAAGTTCGCGGGGGGCCTCGATTCCGGCGCCGCGGTCCGCTTCGGCGGCATGAAAGTCGGGGCGGTCAAGGCGGTGCGCGTCGATCGGGAAGACTCGACTCGCATCGAGGTGAACTTCGCCATAGCCCGCTCGGTGCCCTTGAAGACCGACAGCGTGGCGAAAATCACGAGCCTGGGCGCGCTCGGCGACAACTACCTGGAGCTTTCGACGGGCACTCGTCAGGCTCAGATTGCTCTGCCCGGCAGCGTGGTGAACTCGACGGAGACGGTCACCTTTAGCGACCTTGGCGATATGGTAAGCGGAATTCAGCCGCTGGCCCAGGCAGCGCTGCAGAAGCTCAACCAGCGGCTCGACGAACTCCAGGTGACCGTGGCTCGAGCCAATGACTTGCTGAGCGACCGCAATCGCGCCAACCTCAGTGCCTCGCTCGGGAGCGTCAATTCCATGCTCTCGGAGGAGCGGCCCAAACTCTCCGCGACGCTCACGAACGTCCAAACGGCGAGCGCCCGGCTCACGCCTCTACTCGACGATCTGAAGAAGACGATGGCGCAGGCGAACGATGCGTTGGGCCACGTCGACGCCGTAATGATCGAGAACCGGAAGGATCTTCGGCAATCGATCACCGAATTGCAGCAGACCCTGCTCACCGCCTCTTCCGTCATGGACCAACTCGACCGGACGCTCGATTACAACGCCGACAGTCTTGACCAGACGATTGAGAATGTCCGGGTGACCACCAAAAACCTGAAAGAACTTACGACGAGTTTGAAGCGCCGGCCGTACTTGCTGATTCGCGCCGACAATCCACGCGAGCGCACTCCCGGCGGCAAGTAACGAGGAGCAACATCTCCGATGCGTCGATTGAGCGGTTTCATTCTGGCTGCGCTAACGTTCACGCCCCTGTTGGTTCTGGGAGGCTGCGGCAGAGGGCATCCCATCCGTTATTACACGTTGCAGCTTCCGCCGGCGCCCGAGGCCTCAGCGAGCGTTTACCCTGTCACGCTGCTCATCGGGCGCATGGAAGCCCCCGCGATTCTCGAAGATGAACCTATCGTTTACAGGACCGGGCCCAATGAGATCGATACGTACCCCTACCACCTGTGGGTCGAGCCGCCCGTGCGCTTGGTGAAGAACATGTTGATTCGCCGACTGCGCGCCTCGGGCAAGTTTCGCGCCGTGGCTGAACTCGGAAGCGCAATGCAGGGAGACTACGTCTTGCAAGGCAAGCTTTACGATTTCGAAGAGGTCAACAAGCAGGGCATGGAAGCGCTCGTCAACATCGAGTTCGAACTGCTCGACCGCAAGACCCGCAGCGCTGTCTGGACCCACTATTATTCGCGTAGTGAACCGGTTCAAGGGAAACAAATAGCTGATGTAGTAGCAGCGCTCGACGGCAATCTGGCGCGGTGCCTCGGCGAGGTCGCAGCGGGCCTCGACGCGTACTTCTCCGCCAATCTCAGCCGGTGGGCGAGATAAACTCGCCGCTACATCGAGTTGCGTTCTCGCGCGAAAGACCGGATAATCGGTGCAATAAGCCGAGACAATTATACTGCGGAGGAGCGCCATGCCTGCTAACGACGAAGTAAGCAGAGGATATGCCTTCAAGGGCTTATTTCGCCGCATAATGCTCTTTCTAGCCTTGATGGTTATTGCCCGCTTTGTGATGGATGTTTTGGGCGCGCCCCTCACAGTGAGCCGCTTGTTTTCGAGCACCGCGGGTTTGATGCTCGCGGCCATGTACCTTGCGGCCGTGGGGCCACTCAAAGGCGGGATGTCGAAGTTCCCCCAACTCGTTTTGGCCGCGCTGCTGATGTCCGTCTGGACCGTGGCGTGGGTGATTCTTGCTACCTTCGTCTCCGGAGTGTTCCGAGTGACGCGAAGCCATTTTGCTGGCCCTGAAGATTACGGAAGCCTGGGCCGCTTGGGCCATCATATTTTGAATCATTCAATTTCGACTATTGCTTATTTTGTAATAGCTCTACTTCTGATGACCATCGTGCACGTGCTCTGGCGCTGGCCGGTAACGGTTGGGCCGGGAGTGATGCTGGGTGCGCTGGTGGTTGTCCGTTACTGGCTCGAGGCGATGGGACTTCCCTTGACACGCACGGCTGCCTGGAGTTCCACGGTGGGGATTCTGATTGCTGCTATCTACCTGGGAGGTGTTGGACCTCGTCTGGGACTTTCCCGAGGCCGACAACTCTTCGTCCCCGCGCTCGTGCTGGGATGGACGTGGCGTGCGTGGGTTTTCGTCGCGATCTTGATTAGCGCCCTCGTTCCCTATCGTACCCACTTCTTCGATCCTACGCTGGGCGACGTACCGCTGCGGTTGGCGAGAGCCTTGGCCGGGACCGTGGTGGAAGGCTTTATTGCAGGGTTGCTCGGCTGGGGAATTGCGGCCTGGATAGCTTCGGCAACACGCGAGGCGGCGGACTAGAGAAAGCAGAAAGCAGAAAGCGGAAGGCGGAAGGCGGAAGGCGGAAGGCAGAGGGCAGAAGGCAGTCGCTTGGTCCGGGCGGCGGACGGACAGTTAGAAATCTTGGAAACGAACTCCCCTCCTTCGCTAAGGAGGGGGTAGCGGGTGGTTGGACGATGTTCGCCTCTCCACTCACCACCTCCGCTCCCCACTCCCCTCCTCCATGAGGGGGGGAGTCAATTTCGAAATAGGAAGGAGAAAATGGCAAGGAAAGATCTGCCTTCCGCTTTCTGCCTTCTTTTCCCACATGGGGGTCAACGATCGAGCATGGACAGGGTCTTGGTAACTGGGGGAGCAGGGTTCATCGGGTCGCATCTATGCGAACATCTGCTTCGCACGGGACGTTGCGTGACGATAGTAGACGACCTGGACGACTTCTACGACCCGCAGCTCAAGCGG
Source organism: uncultured Acidobacteriota bacterium (assembly GCA_963770415.1). Classification (GTDB taxonomy): domain Bacteria; phylum Acidobacteriota; class Terriglobia; order UBA7540; family UBA7540; genus CAVROP01. The sequence goes on along the minus strand of CAVYPU010000042.1, from coordinate 155,558 downwards.
GCCAATCTCGAAGCCATAAGAGTTGCCGGCGACTATGATTTCTACGGCGTAGACATCCGCGATGCGAGCCGACTGGAGGAGGTCTTTCAAAGGGCCCGGCCCGAGGCGGTTGTGCACCTGGCGGCGCGAGCGGGCGTGCGGCCTTCACTGCTTTATCCCGAGCTTTATGCTTCAGTTAACATCGGCGGAACGCTGACCCTGTTGCAACTCAGCCGAAAATACGAGGTGCGCCGATTCGTCTTCGCGTCCTCGAGTTCCGTGTATGGCCAATTTAACCGCGTGCCATTTTCGGAAGCCGATCCCATTAACAAGCCGCTCTCCGTTTACGCCGCCACCAAAGCGGCCGGCGAAGTCGCTGGCGTTCACCTACTCGCATTTGTACCATCTTCCTGTCATCTGCCTGCGGCTCTTCACTGCCTTCGGTCCTCGTCAGCGCCCTGATTTGGCAATCCGGCGATTTGCGCAGCTTATCGAAGAGGGAAGGGAACTGCCGGTTTTCGGCGATGGCAGCATGAGCCGTGATTACACCTACGTCACTGACGTCGTGGCAGGCATCGAGCGGGCTCTCGAGTCCAGCTTCCCATTCGAGATCTTCAACATTGGCAACTCCCACCCGATACGTCTCGATTACATGATCAGCACTTTGGAAGCGGCTTTGGGAAAGACCGCACGAAGAGCATTTCTTCCCAGCGGGCCGGAGGAGATGCCCATAACGTTTGCAAGCCTGGACAAGTCGCAAAATCTCCTCGGCTACAGCCCCAAGGTCCCCTTCGAGGAGGGCATTCGGTTGTTTGTCGACTGGTACCGAAGGCAGGGGCAGGGGGGTGGGTGAAGGCAGAAAGCAGCAGGCAGAAGGCAGAAGGCAGAAGGCAGAAGGCAGAAGGCAGAAGGCAGAAGGCAGAAGGCAGAAGGCAGAAGGCAGAAGGCACAGACCCCTCACCCGGCCTGCTCTGGCTGATGGATGTGCCGGTGCGGTCTGCCCTCTCGCTCGAGGGGGAGAGGGGCGGATAGCGGACGAGCGGAGTCAGCGCCCGAGGTAGGTCTGCTGCTAATTGCCAGCGTCCATTCTCCGTTGCCAACTTCCCACTGCCTTCAGCTTTCTGCCTTCTTAGCCCTCCGACACCCGCCGAATCTTCGCTCCCACTTTGGTGAGCTTTTCTTCGATGCGCTCATAGCCGCGATCGATGTGGTAGACGCGGTCGATGAGCGTCTCGCCTTGAGCAGCCAGGCCGGCCATGACCAGGGAGGCGCTGGCGCGAAGGTCGGAAGCCAGCACGTTCGTGCCGCTGAGAGGTTTCCGCCCTTTGACCACTGCTCTTCGGCCACTGACGGTGATGTCTGCGCCCATGCGCGCCAACTCCAGGGCGTGGAGAAACCGGTTTTCAAAGATCGTCTCCGTGATGACGGAGGATCCTTCGGCCTGTGTCATCAGCGCCATGTACTGCGCCTGCATATCGGTGGGGAAGCCCGGGTATTCCTGCGTAGTCATGTCCGAGGCGCGCAGGGGTTTGATCGCTCGCACTTCGAGCGCGACGGACTCCTGGGCATCGGTGCTGTTTGATGGCAGCTTCGTTACCTGCACGCCCACCTCCGATAGCTTGGCGGTGAGAGCGGCGAGTTGGGCTGGGTCGCCGCATTCAGTGAGGGTGAGTTGCCCGCCGGTGATCGCCGCGGCCACCAGAAACGTTCCCGTCTCAATCCGATCGGGGATGATCCGGTGCTCGGCTCCGTGCAGTTGACTTACTCCTTGAATAACAATCCTGTGGCTTCCCGCGCCTTCGATTATTGCACCCATCTTGATAAGCAACTCGGCCAAGTCCTGTATCTCAGGCTCGCGCGCGGCATTCTTCGAGCACCGTGGTTCCGCTCGCGAGCGCGGCAGCCATCATCAGATTCTCCGTGCCGGTCACCGATATGGTATCGAAGTAATAGTCCGTGCCACGCAGTCCGTCTGTTCGGGCCTCGATGTAGCCGTGGTCGATGGCAATCGAGGCGCCGAGCTTGACAAGCCCTTTGATATGCAGATTGACGGGGCGCAGGCCGATCGCACACCCCCCGGGAAGTGAGACGCGCGCCCGGCCGAATCTCGCAAGAAGCGGCCCGAGCACCAGGATCGAAGCTCGCATCTGCTTCACCAGATCGTAGGGCGCTACGGGCTCGCTCAATCCCCGGGCTTCAATCTCCACGCGGTTGCCGTGGCTCTCACGCGTGACTGAAGAGTCGGCGCCCAAGTCCTCGAGCAGGCTGCGCAGCGTGCTGATGTCGCGCACCCGAGGGATGTTTCGAAGCGTCACGCGTTGGTCAGTGAGCAGAGCGGCGGTCATGGCCGGCAAGGCCGCGTTCTTCGCGCCGCTAATGCTTACCTGGCCCACTAAGGGGTGGCCGCCCATGATTGAAAATTTATCCACATCCACCTCGCGTTGTGCAACGCCGGTCTCGCCATCAGGACGAGTCACCACAGCCGTCCTCAATCACCCGCCTCCTATTACGTTTCAGCCCTCGCCCCCTTAGGGGAGAGGGTGGCGCGCGCCTGCGATTTCGTCAACCGGAGCGCGCCGGGTGAGGAGGTCCCAATCCTGAGTCGGCAGTCCAGCGCTACGTGCTAAAATGCAATTCTATGCCTCTCAGCCTCTTCGGATCGAGTGAAAAACAGAAAGAGAAAAAGCCCGGCCTTTTCGAGCGCCTCAAGCAGGCGGTGTCTTCCACCAAGGCGCAACTGGTGGAGCGGATCGAGGAAATTGTTGAGAGGAAGCAGACTGTTGACCAGTCGGTTCTCGACGACCTCGAGGCCACGCTTATCACTGCAGACCTGGGAGTAAAGACCACTAGTGAAATTCTTGAACGCCTTCGCGAGCAGGTGAGCTTCAAGAAGCTCACAGAGCCCCATCAACTGCGCGCGGCGGTGGAGCAGGAAATTCTTAAGATACTCGAGAACCCCACCAGCGGTGGGCCCAGCGCTGCCCCTGCGGTTCGACGCCCACCGGCCGGCATGGCCACGGTTATTTTCGTGGTGGGTGTCAACGGAGTGGGCAAGACCACGAGCATTGCCAAGTTGGCCAATCTGCAATTGCAACAGAACCACAAGCCGCTGCTGTGTGCGGCGGATACATTTCGCGCCGCTGCCACCGAACAGCTCGAAATATGGGCAGACAGGCTGAATCTCGAAGTCATCAAGCAGAAATCCGGCGCCGACCCGGCCGCTGTGCTTTTCGACGCCCTAAGCGCTGCCCGCACGCGGCATCACGATATCGTCGTTGTGGACACCGCCGGCCGGCTCCACACCAAGGACAACCTGATGGCCGAGCTTCAGAAGATGTGCCGCATCGCCGCGCGCGAAATCCCGGGCGCACCGCACGAAGTTCTGCTGGTTATTGACGCCACAACCGGTCAGAACGGCCTCGCGCAGGCCCGCCAGTTCATCGATCACGGCGGAGCGACGGGCATTATTCTGACCAAGCTCGATGGCACGGCCAAAGGCGGGGTAGTGATCGCCATCGCGCGCGAGCTTGGCCTGCCCATTCAATTCGTAGGCGTGGGCGAAAAGGTGGACGATCTTCTCCCCTTCAATCCGCGCGAGTTTGTGGAGTCCTTATTCGAAGCCTGACTCGATGCGGCAAAGACATGGACTCCGGCGCCATTCCGCGAGCAGCGAGGAATCCGGCTCTGAAACTTCCTAACGCTCGATTTGGAAGCAGATCGGGATTCCTTGCTGCGCTCGGAATGACAGGACGGGGCGAGTGACGGGTGTGACTCTATGAGAATCAAGACCGTAATATTCGACTTCGGTTATGTCCTGAGCCTGCCTCCGCAGGACTCCAACTATCAAACATTGGCTGCGCTGGCAGGAATCGATGGGGACGCCTTCGACAAGCTCTATTGGGACAAGCGCTCTGACTACGACCGTGGCGCCATCGACGGCCCCGCCTTTTGGCGGCGCATTGCAACAACGGCAGGCAAGGAATTTTCAGCAGCCCAAATTGAAAGGCTCATCGCGGCCGATATTGCGGTTTGGATGCGGGTCAATCCGGTGATGATGGAGTGGGTGAAAACGCTGAAAGATCGCGGTCTCAAAGTCGCCGTGCTCTCCAACATGCCCATCGAAATATCAAAGCACATGCGGCAGCACGCTCCCTGGTTCGGGGATTTCGACCATGTATGCTTCTCCGCCGAATTGCAACTTGCCAAGCCGGACGCCGCCATTTACATCGCCTGCCTGAAAGCGGTGAATTCCAAACCTGAAGAATGCCTTTTCATCGACGACCGCGCGGAGAATGTGGATGCCGCACGTGCGCTGGGCATGCAGGCTTTGATCTTCGTATCGGTCGAGCAGTTGGCCGTTGACGTTAAACCTTACGACCTTCCAGCACCATTGCCGCTCCCCCGACCCATGGGAACGCACCGCGGCCAATTCAAAGTCCCCGAAGACTTCGACACCCCTCTGCCCGATGACATGCTTGAGTTGATCGAGGGGGGAGAGGCCCAAACGGACGCGCGGAGCGGCGAAAAAGAATAGCGGACGTCGCCGGGCATGAATTCCTGCTTGATATTTCGCGACCGGGCGCATTCATTTAAGAGCAGTCGCTCATGCCGCACCTGTGGCAGGGGTGGTCAAGTACGCTTGGGCAGGTCCTGATTCGGCATTAGTTTCCGCGAGTTCACAGAGCCCTCGCGGAGCGCGGCGATTTCGCCGGGGGTCAGTGCGCGCCACTTGCCGATTTCGAGGCCGGCCAAAGTGAGCGGGCCGAGGCGAATGCGGACCAGTTTCAGAACTTTGAACCCCACTGCTTCGATCATGCGACGGACTTCGCGGTTCTTGCCCTCTGTGAGCACGATCTCCAACCGAGAGTATTTTCCCCGGTCTTCGATGCGGCGCACGCTCGTGGGGCTTGCCCAATCGCCGCGCTTCATCTCGACCCCCGCATTCAGTTTGCTTATGGTTTCGTCGCTAAGAATGCCGCTGGTTTTCACCAGGTAGGTTTTGGGAACTTTGTTGTCGGGATTGGTGACGTGGTCGGCAAATTCGGTATCGTTGGTCAGCAGAAGGAGGCCGGAGGTGTCCTTATCGAGGCGGCCCACGGGCGACACCCACTTTCCGATGTCCCCGAGGTAGTCGTACACGGTCTTGCGCCCGCCCGGATCACCGTGGCTGGTAATTACGCCTTTGGGCTTATAGAAGAGCAGGTAAGTCTTGCGCGCGGGCTTCAGACGCCCGCCATCGAAGTGCAGCGTTGCCTCGTCCGGCCGCACCCACTGGTCCGGGTCGCGCACGACTTTGCCGTTCACCTTGAGCCGCCCCGCGAGAATGGCTTCGCGGGCGGCAGTACGCGAAGCCAGCCCGTATCGCGAAAGGACGCGGTCCAGAGTCATGGTGGGTTTGGATTTCATGGTGCGGGCGACGGGAAAAGAGAAATTTGAGATTTGAAAATTGAAAATCGAAAAGCAAAAACCGATACTCGATCATCGTAAATCGAAACTTGAAAAGTGAAAGAAGAAAACCCAAAACCGAAGCTCGAAGATCGAAGTCGAAACTCGAAGGCCAAAAGTGACAAAGAGAAGTCGGAAGGTAGGAAACAAGAGTCAGCAGCCGACATTTCTAAGCCCTCAATCTGCCGGCTGTCTTCCAATTTCCAGTTTCCGTTCTCAAGTTTCGGTTTTGCTGTTGACTATCGATTGTTGACTGTCAACGGCTTTTCAGGAACGAAACCTCATCCAGATGAATGAAATCATGCACCATCGGTTCCTCGGCCGTCTCCAGTTCTTTGACCGTCCCAAAGAATCCTACGTGTCCGTCCACGAGGAACACCAGGCGGTCCGCCAACTTGCGCGCCAGTTTCATATCGTGGGTCACGACTACCGAGGTGAGGCCGGTCTTGCGCTTCAGTTTCAGGATCAGCTCGGCAATGGTCTGCGCCATGAGCGGATCAACCATAGTGGTGGGCTCGTCGTAAAGAACTGCTTCCGGCTCGGCGGCGAGCGCCCGCGCGATGGCCACGGCGCGCTTCATTCCGGTGCTCAAATCTGAAGGCATAAGGTCGCGGGTGCCATCCAACTCGACCATCGCCAGGAGTTCCCCCACGCGTGCCTGAATTCCATCTTCATCCAGCGCCAAGCCACGTTCGGCGCGTTCCCGCAACGGGTAAGCGACATTCTCGCCCACGGTCAGGGAATCGAACAAGGCACCCGATTGAAAAACCATAGTCACACGCCGCCGGATGTCCGTTAGTTCTTCTTCCGACAACTTTGAAACGTCTCGGCCGGCGACGAAGACCTGCCCCGAGTCCGGCTGGAGAAAGCCAAGAATGTGCTTCAGCGTCACACTCTTTCCAACCCCACTCTTCCCCAGCACCACAACCATCTCGCCGCGGCACACCTCAAAATTCACGTCCTGGAGCACCGGGAAGTTGTCAAACGCTTTGTAAACGTGGACGAACTGAATGTACGGGGAATTAGTGCCGCGGGTTTCTTGGTCGCTCATCGGACCCATGGTTGTTGCAGCCTCTCGTATTCCTCGGGCGTATTCACATTATAGAAAATGCGTGGAGAGAATCCTGCGCGCGCGAACTCGGCCTTGCTGATAGTACGCTGTGGACAGCGTGAAAAGAATAGGCCCACTTGGGTCTGTCCCGACGCAAGGCAGTGGCGGACCCTCCAAAGCGCGCGCCTTCGAAGTACAGCGCAGAGTGGGTACCGGCGCTTGGCCGTGGGCGGGGGCAGCGTTGCCAAGGCGCGGCTTGCCAAAGCCTGCTTGCAGAGGTAACGAAGAAACCGCACCTCCATCAAGGGCATATCGCAGCTCACGAAAAGGCTAAACTCAGAGCGCGACTTGCGTAGGCCGGTATAGATACCGCCCAGCGGACCCTGGCCTCGAACCTCATCTTCGAAAACCTGAATCGCCGCATCGGCGAACTTGTCGCGAGGCCCGAGGATTGATACGGAGGCGCATACGAAACGCAACAAACGAATCTGGCGGTCCACTATCCGCTCGCGGCCGACGGGCAGTTGAGTCTTGTCGATTCCCATGCGCCGGCTTGCTCCACCTGCGAGGATGAAACCCGAGACCTCGCTAAACCGGTGCGGGCCAGTCATTGGGAATCCCCGCCAGACCCTGCGCCTGGTTTCTCGACCTTGCGCTCCATGCCGGTCAAAAGGAATTTGCCGTCGCTGCTCAGCGTGGGCCGATAGACGTAGTGCTTATCGGGAAGTTCAAACGCAAGGGCGTCTGGCGAGGCGGCACTAGCCTCTCGAGCCTGGAAGACCTGATCGTCCAGGAACTCAGGCCAGTTCGTTTCGACCACTTTTCGGAATTGCTCCAGGCTCGGTGCATCCGAGCGCAGGAACTTGCCGGGGTCGATCAGCGCGTAGGCGCTGCGAAAATCGCGCAGGTGGAGCGCCGCGATGAAGTGGTAAAGGTTGTTATCGGGGCCAGGAGCATACTCCGTGTGGGCAGGTACGTAAGCTCCCCCGTCCCAATGGTAAAGGCACCGGGCGCTGAACCCGCGATGCCCGTCGGGCTCGAATTGCAGAAGCCCCGGGTCCGCCCGCCCGGTTTCGATCATATCGGTTTGGTCAAGCCTGATATTATCCTGAAATTCGATCTGCCCGTGGGCAAGGGGGTTGTACTGATTGTCGCCTACCTGGCTGTCCCAGAGCACGGCTGCCTCATGCTCTCGTACCTGGTATATCGCCGGGTAAGGCGCGGCCGTGTCCCCGACAATATTTACCACAGCAACCCCACGGCCTTTCTTGCCAAGCCGGACGACCTGAAACTGGATCTTATCCGCCGCGGGGGCCAGGGTCGAGACCTTCCAGTGAGCGCCATCCCAGGAGAGTAAATAGAGTCCCTGTAAAGGGGTGGAGGTGGCCTGTGTCTGAGCATCCGCTGTAGTCACTTCAGGGGCGGGCGCCTTCAGTGTAATCTCAGGCGCTCCGTCGCCATCGAGATCCCCCAGGTTAATCAGTTCGACGACAGATGGCTCGCCTGCGGCATCCTCCGGCTTCTTCACCGTGGTGTTGAATGCCTGACCTAACGTTTCAAGGTCCGGGCTGGCGACGTTTTCCAAAATAGCTCGAATCCCAACCAAAACCTCGTCCGGCTGGTCGGTTCCGGCTGGTTGTTGAGGCTCAGTGCCCGCCTCTGGCTGACCCTGCTCAGCCTCGGGACTTTGCTGGCTTGCCGGATTCTGGATTCCCTCAGGGGCTTGGTCCTGCAAAGGTCGAGGTCTCCACAAAGCACCGGCGGCTGGTACTCGTAAACCTGCCAAAAGTGCCATGAGTGCCAACAACCAAATCCCGCCGCGGGGCTTGCAGCCCAAGCACTTCAATCGCTTGCCAACATTTAAGACAATTCTCACCATTGTTCACATTATAGATCATTGAGGCGCGAGTGACAAAATACGCAACGCTCCAGGCGTTTTCTTTAGGGGTGACGCCAGCCCTACGGGACATTCCAACGATTGACTCTTGACAAACACCCTTCGAAAGGGGTAGATTAGCACTCGGCAGCCTAGAGTGCTAATCGCTTGAGCAGAAAGCCAACCGGCGTTGCCCCGCGCACGCGGAGGGAGGCAAACTGCCAACCGGAGGTTAAGACTCGGGCTAGCTGCAAGAGGTCTTCCGGGACTGAGTAACCAACCATAATCGTAAACGAAAGGAGACTTAAATATGAAGGTAAAGCCCCTTCATGATCGCATTCTGATCAAACGAGTTGAAGAGAAAGAGACTGTGAAAGGTGGAATCATCATCCCCGACACAGCCAAAGAGAAACCGCAGGAAGGTGAAGTGATCGCCGTCGGGACAGGGAAGAAGACGGACGAGGGCAAGACGATTCCTCTCGACGTGAAGGCTGGAGACCGCATTCTTTTTGGGAAGTACTCCGGCACGGAAATCAAGATCGATGACCAGGAATACCTGATCATCCGTGAAGACGAAGTGCTGGGCATCCTCGAAGCAGCAAAGGCGTCTTCTGGCGGAAAGAAGTAAACCGGTCTAATGGCGCGCCGCGGCCTGCCGGGAGGCACGGCCTGGTGCTGAAGTAAATGCGAGATCGAAATTTCCGCCACCTGCCAGGGAGCAGGGCGGAGCTAAAAATTCGGAGGGAGTAAAGATGGCAAATGCAAAACAGATTGTACTTGGCGAAGATAGCCGCCAGTCTATTCTGCGAGGTGTGAATAAGCTGGCGGACGTTGTGAAGGTCACGCTAGGCCCCAAGGGCCGCAACGTGGTTCTGGATAAGAAATTCGGTTCCCCCACCTCCACCAAAGACGGTGTGACCGTGGCCAAGGAGATCGAATTGAAGGACCCGCTCGAGAACATGGGCGCGCAGATGGTTCGGGAAGTGGCATCCAAGACGTCCGACGTGGCCGGCGACGGCACCACGACGGCGACGGTCCTGGCGCAGGCGATTTTCCGCGAGGGTGTGAAGACCGTGGCGGCGGGCGCTAATCCCATGGCCATCAAGCGCGGGATCGAGATCGCCGTGCGAACCGTGTGCGGGTACGACGAAGTTCAGAAGGATGGCTCGAAGAAGCATGTGAAGGGCGAACTTGAGAAGATTTCGAAGCCCGTCGAGGGCGCGATGATCGCTCAGGTCGGTGCGGTTTCCGCCAACAACGACATCACGATCGGCACCATCATTGCCGAAGCTATGAAGAAGGTCGGCAAGGACGGCGTCATCACGGTTGAAGAAGCGAAGACCATGGAGACGGCGCTCGAGGTTGTGGAAGGAATGCAGTTCGACCGCGGATATCTTTCCCCTTATTTCGTCACCGATCCGGACCGCATGGAGTGCGTCCTGGAAGACCCTTACATCCTCATTCATGAAAAGAAGATCAGCTCGATGAAAGACCTCCTGCCGTTGCTCGAGCAGATTGCCAAGTCCGGCAAGCCGCTGCTGATCGTGGCGGAGGAAGTGGAAGGCGAAGCCCTGGCCACACTGGTGGTCAACAAGCTGCGCGGCACGCTGCATTGCAGCTCCGTCAAGGCTCCTGGCTTTGGCGATCGGCGCAAGGCCATGCTCGAGGATATCGCTATCCTGACGGGCGGCAAGGCCGTCACGGAAGACTTGGGCATTAAACTCGAGAACGTGCGGCTCGAGGACCTTGGCCGTGCCAAGAAGATCACCGTTGACAAAGACAACACCACCATCGTTGAGGGCTACGGAAAGAGCTCTGCGATCGAAGGCCGCGTGAAGCAGATTCGCACCCAGATCGAAGACACCACTTCCGATTACGACCGCGAGAAGCTTCAGGAGCGGCTGGCGAAGCTGGTGGGCGGCGTGGCCCAGATCAAGGTGGGCGCGGCGACCGAATCCGAGATGAAAGAGAAGAAAGCTCGGGTCGAGGACGCCATGCACGCTACCAAGGCTGCCGTCGAGGAAGGCATTGTTCCGGGCGGAGGCGTGGCTCTGGTGCGCAGCATCCCGGCGCTCGAGAAACTCAAGGCGTCGGGCGACGAGCAGATTGGCATCGACATCGTAAAGCGGGCGCTCGAAGAGCCGCTGCGGATGATAGTCCAGAACGCCGGCGAAGAAGGCGCCGTGGTGGTGGAGAAAGTGCGCGCCAACTCGAACTCCAATTTCGGCTATGACGCCCAGGCTGAGACTTACGGAGACCTGGTCGAAGCAGGAGTCATCGACCCCACCAAAGTAGCACGGACCGCGCTCCAGAACGCCTCATCCATTGCTTCACTTATGCTCACCACCGAGGCTCTGGTCTGCGAAATTCCGGAGAAAGAAGACAAGCACCCAATGCCTCCGGGCGGCCCGGGCATGGGCGGCGGGATGTACTGAGGTAGCGGCGGGTTTATCCCGCCATACCGCAAGTAGGCAGTAAGCAGAAGGCAGTAGGCAGTAAGAAGAACAGTTGACAGTTGACAGTCAACAGTTCACAGTAGGAACTGCGGGCGGGGAGAACGGCTCCCCGCCCTTTCCCTCTCTCAAGGATGCTTTGGCTGGGCTTGGCGAATAAGCGTGGGGTCAGAATCGGCGAATGTGTTTACTGCGGAGAATCGGGGCCGTTGACCAAGGACCATGTCCCGCCAAGAAACCTCTTTGCTAAGCCGCGCCCGAGCAACTTGGTCACGGTACCGTCATGCCGAAATTGTAACCGAAGCTTTGATCTGGATGATGAGTACTTCCGTCTCGCCATCACAACAGGAATTGACCCTGTTTCGTTTCCAAACGAATTCGATCTTTCAGTAAACGCCATAAGGAAGCTGAGGGAACCTTGCAAGAATGGATTTAGGAAGAGCATGCTTGCCAGCTTCAGCAAGAAACCCCAGTATACTCCGGCGGGTCTTTATGTCGGTGAAGCTGGAGTTTTAGAGATCGACGTCGAGCGAGTCCAGAATGTCGTTTTGCGAATCATCCGCGGTTTGTTCTTCTTTCACTCAGGGAGGCGCCTACCAAGTACTAGCCGCGTTTGGGTCTGGTCCGAATGGTTCGGTGGAGATTATGGCAGTGACGCAGAGTTGGTTGCCTCCCTGCAGGAGATCTTGGCCGCTTTAGACACGGAGCAAGTCAGGGAGATCGGCCAGCGCGTTTTTCGTTACCGCTATCGTTTAGGCGATGACGGCTTGGACGAGTCAATCTGGGAGTTTTCTTTTTACACACACAGGCACTTTATTGGTGCAACCATGGATCCGTCGGAAGGCCGGTCAGATGGAGAAAAAGTGCACTAAGTGCCAACGCTCAAAACCTGTCGCCGAATTCGGCAGGAACTCTCGCGTGCCCGATGGTTATCATTACTGGTGCAAGGACTGCGTCAGGGCATACCAACGATCGGAACGGGGAGGCGCTTCACTGCACCGAGCGATCCATAAGAAGCAAGAAGAGGGATATTATCGATACGGGAAGGGGGCAATCCCCATCCTTCGGCAAGGCGCGGAGAGGAGAGGCATCCCATTTACCCTAACCCCAGAAGAACTGGAATCCTGGTGGTCGGAAACTCCGGACATCTGTGAGTACTGCCGCTGCACACTCGAACAGTTTAGAGAACTGCGCGATTTCGTTCTCTCGCATGAAGGAGCCAACCGCGAAATTACCAAATTCATGAGGATCTTCGCGACGTCGAAACAAGCAAAGATCGGTGGGCTAACGATAGATAGGCGAGATAACGTCAACGGCTATAGCGTCGGGAACCTCGTGAAGGCTTGCTGGTTTTGCAATTGCATAAAAGGATCATTCTTAGAGTACGAAGACATGAAAATCATTGGCCTCCGCGTCATCGAGAGATTGCGGCGGGAGACAGACCAACAAAGAACTAACACCTGACTGCACACGCAATAGACAGCGCTGATCGGGCCGGGCCGGGTGAGGGGTAGCCAGTCAGCATGTCCCGCTTGCCATGTATCTACGATCAGTATATACTTTCCTTATGGCCATAACTAAGGTATTCCAAAGTGGCAACAGCCAAGCGGTGAGGATTCCGAAGGGGTTCCGTTTTCGTTCGCGTGATGTGGAAATCACGAAGCGCGGTGATGAAATTGTGCTGCGCGAGCGGCAACCGAATCTGGCCGCCGCCTACGAGCTTTTGACGGGTTTCTCATCCGACTTTTTTAAGGGTGGCCGCCGGCAACCCAAACTGGATAAACGTTTGGGATTCTGATGCGCTACTTGCTCGACACCGATATCTGTGTTTACCTCGCCCGACGAAAAGCCCCGGGTGTGCTGGCGCGGTTCAGGGATTTGCGCCCCGGGGACGTGGGAATGTCCGTTATTACCCATCTGGAAATGGTTCATGGCGCCTGGAAGAGCCAGCGCCGGGAAGAGAACCTGGGGCGCATCGAGGAGTTGGAGTCGCTGATCCCTGTGCTGCCTCTGGATGCCAGCGTGGGCCTGCATTACGGGCAGGTCCGTGCTGAACTTGAAGGGAAGGGTTCACCCATTGGCGCATATGACCTTCTGATTGCAGCGCATGCCCTGAGCCTGGGCATGACGCTGGTTACGAATAATGTCCGGGAGTTTCGACGAATTCCGCAATTGAGGGTGGAGAATTGGGTGGAGGAGCAGCTCTGAAGGTTCTCTTCGAGGCCGGCCGACGTGAATCAGGGTCTGCGGAAACATAAAGCCACCATAGCGTTAGAGGCAAGCGCAGTGAGTAGGATCCGAGTGATTAAGACCGTGGCAACGGTTCGATGACCACGGCAGTCCCGTAGCAGAGGACTTCGGTGGCAGACTCGCGGCCGACGACCTCGGAAGCGTCGTAGTGGAGGCCCACGACGGCGTTGGCGCCTACCTCCTTGGCATGTTCAATCATCAAGTCGTAGGCCTGCTGTCGGGCCTGCTCGCACATCTCGGTGTAGGCGCCGATGCGGCCCCCGATGATGCTTTTCAGTCCTCCCAGAATGCCCTGGGTGATGGTGGGCGCGCGCACGATGATGCCCCGCACGATTCCTCTGTACTCTCTGACTCTGTAACCGTCGATGTTCAGTGTTGTGGTGACTGGAATGTCCATGCTGGCCTCCTCAAGGGTCCGCTGATTCTAACAGAACTGAGGCCACGCGCCGCAGCCAAATCCTGCCTCGCATGTTTGGAAGGGACAAGCCGCGGCCATCAAGAGCAGATCCGCGCTGCCCTGCTGAATGGAGCTGAATCCTGAATTACGAATCCTGCTAACGGTCGCCAACTTTCACGTAGGGCCTGATCGCTTTCCACTTCTTGATTCCGATACCCTTGATCACCATCAGATCTTCAACTCGTCTGAATGGCCCGTTTTTCTGGCGGTAGACGACGATTTGCTTCGCAAGGCTCGGTCCGATTCCGGGGAGCTTCTGGAGATCGTCCACAGTGGCTTTGTTGATGTCGATTACAGTCGCCGGAGGGTTGGAGGTCTTCCCCTGGCTCTCCAGCGCTAAAGCCTGCCCGAGGCCGGCGAGCCCGCAGAACGCGATTGCGAGCGCGACCACCCAACCGATGGACCTTGGCGATCTTCCGGCCGCCATTCAGTTTCACCAATGCACTCAGAACCGGTAATCCTATCACTCTTCAGAGGAATTTCTTATTGCAAGCTGGCATGGGTGACGGACAAGAGGGAAGGGTCAGGTAATGGCACACCTTCCGGCGCTGGGAAGAAACCTCCAGCCCGTGTAAAAGTTTCCTTTCCCTAAATGTTATGTGACCAGCCGTCTGGGCACTTCAGTGGCGCATTGGCAAGAGTCGCACCTGCCGTTCGATGTAGTCGGTGCAAAGCAAAACGAATCGCTTCAATAATCGGCGAGGGGTAGCGGATTGATTATTGCAGAGTTTGAGTCTTCGTTGCGAATAACCTGCCTCAGAATGGAAACCTTCGTGCTTTCAAATTGGTGAGGATAGGTGCTTGGGACTATGAGTGAGATTCTTTCGCGGCTGTTCCTTATCGGCGTGCTCCTGTTTTATGCTGGGCTGGTTGTGGCTTACATTTTCTGGAGGCTAGGGCAAACGATTCAAAGGTCCGGGAAGAGAAAGGCCCCGTCCGCCGTCTCCGAACGCCCAAACGCAAGGCGCATCTTTCACCGTACCCTTGGCGCGCCTTGACGAATCCCCTCCGCTTTCCTTGACGTGCGGCATCAAACTCCTGACTCTGGACTCTCAACTCTCGACTCGCTTTATTTCTAGAGCGGCATGGCGGTTTTTTCTTTCAGCGCCTTGATGCGGTCGCGGAGTTGCGCGGCTCGCTCGAACTCGAACTGCTTGGCGGCCTCGCGCATCTGGGTTTCGAGGTTCTTGACCAGCTCATCCAACTGATCAACGGAAACTTCCTCTTCCGGCAAATCGACCGGCACGGTGACATAGTCCGCGGCCACGATGGAGGCGAGAGCCATATCCACGGGCCTGATGATGCTCTCGGGAGTAATGCCGTTCTCCTCGTTGTAGCGAGTTTGTTTTTCCCTCCGCCGATTGGTTTCGGAGATCGCCTGGCGCATCGAATCCGTCATGCGGTCGGCGTAGAGGATGGCCTTGCCGTGCAGGTTCCGCGCCGCGCGTCCCATCGTCTGGATTAGCGCCCCGGCTGAGCGCAGGTAGCCTTCCTTGTCGGCGTCCAGAATGGCCACCAGCGAAACCTCCGGCAGGTCCAGACCTTCGCGCAGCAGGTTTATCCCGATCAGGACGTCGAATTCACCCCGCCGCAAGTCGCGCAGGATTTTTACTCGCTCGAGCGTCTCGATTTCCGAGTGCAGGTAACGGCAGCGCACGCCGACCTCGGCGTAATACTCCGCCAGGTCCTCGGCCATGCGCTTGGTGAGCGTGGTGACCAGGACGCGTTCCTTGGCCTCGGTGCGGCGGCGAATGTCGGCCAGCAGATCCTCGATCTGGTGGCGCGTGGGGCGGACCTCCACCTCGGGGTCAATGAGGCCCGTGGGGCGAATGATCTGCTCCACCACTTCGCCGCCCGACTTGGTCAGCTCGTAGGGGCCGGGCGTAGCGGAGACGTAGATCACCTGCCCCACGCGATGCTCGAATTCCTCAAAGGACAGCGGGCGGTTGTCGAGGGCGGAGGGGAGGCGGAATCCGTAGTCTACAAGTGTCTGCTTGCGGGAGCGGTCGCCGTGGTACATGCCGCGAAGTTGGGGCACCGTCTGGTGGCTCTCGTCGATGAGGATCAGGGCGTCCTGGGGAAGGTAGTCGAGCAGGGTGGGCGGCGGCTCGCCCGGCAGGCGCCCGGAGAGGTGCCGCGAGTAGTTCTCGATGCCGTGGCAGTAGCCGATCTCCTTCATCATTTCGAGGTCGAACATGGGTGCGCTGATCGACGCGCTGGGCCTCCACCAACTTTCCCTGTTTCTCGAGCTCCCCGCGCCACCACTCGAGTTCGCTGCAGAATGCGCTGGACTGCGTCCTCCTTCCTTTCGGCCGGCAAAACGTAGTGGGTGCGAGGGTAGATGGGCAGGCGCGAGTAGGTCTGCTTCACCTGGCCGAAGAGCGGATCGATCTGGGCCAGGTTCTCCACCTGGTCGCCCCACATCTCGATACGGTAGGCGACATCCTCGTAAGTGGGGAACACCTCGATCACGTCGCCACGCACACGGAAGGCGCCGCGGCGGAAATCCAGGTCATTCCGTTCGTACTGGATTTCGACCAGGCGCCGCAGGATGTCGCGCCGCGCAATCTTCTGCCCTTTTTCGAGCAGCAACAGCATGCCGTAGTAGGCTTCCGGCGACCCCAGGCCATAGATGCAGCTCACGCTCGCCACGATGACGCAGTCGCGGCGCTCGAACAAGCGAGCGAGTGGCGGACATGCGCAGCTTATCCAGCTCATCGTTGATGGTCGCTTCCTTCTCGATGTAAACGTCATTCGCGGGCATGTAGGCTTCCGGCTGGTAATAGTCGTAGTAGCTCACGAAATACTCGACGGCGTTGCGTGGAAAGAAGCCGCGGAATTCGTGGTAAAGCTGCGCGGCGAGGGTCTTGTTGTGCGCCAGGATCAGAGTGGGGCGGTTCACGGCCTCAATCACTTTGGCCACAGTGAAAGTCTTGCCGGACCCTGTAACACCGAGCAGAACTTGATGGGGCTTGCCTTCTTCGACCCCGCGGACCAGATCCGCAATCGCCGTCACCTGGTCGCCCCGCGGCTGGTAATCGCTCAAGAGACTGAAATTTGATGAGCTGAGTACGCGTTCCACCATGAGCTAATTATACCAGCCGCCGGGCAAACCTGAAGGTTGTGAAACAACACCAAACCTGTCAAGGGGTCAGACGGATGCGGCAAAGTGTGCTACCATGGATGAGTTTTGCGGCAATAATTTTGCTTTGTGAGGCGGGGTAAATGAAACAGGTCAAATGGGAGCGAGAGAATTGGTTGAGAGGGGGTGTCCTGGCAGCGATCGTTTTCGCAGGTGTTGTGTACGGCCAGACGCTGGGAGGGCAGGCGCCGGCGAGGCCGACACTGGGTGCGGCCACGGCTGCCCAGTCATCTTCCCCGGGCAAGGTTGTGCTTAAGGTTGGAGATGCTTCGGTAACGCAGGCGGATGTCGAAGCGCTCATCCAAGGACTTACTCCCCAGGCTCAAAACGCTCTCGCGCGCCAGGGCCGCCAGGCCTCTCGGCGATGAGTATGCGGGGATACTGCTACTTTCAAACGAAGCCGCCAAACACCATCTTGATTCGACACCAGAATTCAAACAGATGATGGCCCTGCATCGGCTTGAGATTCTGGCGACGTTGGAGCACCAGGAAATCGAGCGAAAGTCTTCCGTAACTCCTGAAGAAATCAGCAGCTACTACACCGCCCACCAAAGCGACTATTCGCAATGCATGATTGAGGACGTCGTGGTCCGCAAGAGAGCGGAAGGAGCTAAGGAAGGAACTCCGGGGTTTAGCGCGGAAGAAGCCAAGTCCCGCGCGGAGGAGATTCACAAGGCATTTGTAGCCGGTGACAACCCCAAGAAAGTAGCCGAAAAATTTCAGGTGCCAAACGTCGTCCGGGTTGACTCCGAGCCCATTCCCGTTTCCGTTCGCGAGGGATCCTTGCGACCCGACATGATCAAGGCGGCGTATGAGCTAAAGGATGGCGGGGTCTCTGAAGTGTTCGACGTCGGACATTCGCTGGTGTTTTTCAAAGTCGTCTCGCATAAGCAGCAGGAACTGAAAGAAGTCTCTCCGCAGATCGAGAAGACCCTTCAAAAACAGAAGCTGGATGGCGCCCTGGAAGCGCTAAAGAAAAAGTCGAATGTCTGGCTGGATGAAACTTACTTTGGGCCTCCCGCCCCGGCCGGGCCCCGGCCGGGAGTCAGGCCGGAGGGGCAGGTAAATGTACCCGTGACTCCGAGGTAGTTTTCCACAGGGGTACGTTCATCACATGTTGCGTGCTCGGTGCAATAAGTGGTCAGAGCAGGCCCACGAATTGCATGGGGTTGATAATACAATTGCACGCGTCTGATGTTTATCAGTTATGCAGTCAAAATTACTTTTCAACAACTCTGTTGAAAACCTTGTGGAAAAGACGCCCTTGTGTTAAGCGAAGATTAACGGATGGAATAGCTTTTAACTCTTTGCACCAACCTGTAGCATCCCCATAGCGACTGTGAAAGCCTCGACAATTCTCCCCAATTCTCGTCGGCGGTGGTGAGCATTTGCCCGCCCGACGGCTAAAGAAGCGGCTGCGGCTTCTTGAGTTTGACCTCGACCTCTTGCCCATCTTGCTCCAGTTCGAATTCCTTGCCATAACTCTGGTGATGGTCAGCGGTAACGATCAAACGGACGGTCCCCTTCGGAATATCCGTGAATCGGTAGCGTCCTTGAGGGTTTGTCTTGGCGCCGTACGAGATACTGTGGTGAAGTTTTCCAGGTTGCTGAAATGTGATCGTCAATTTCGCCTGGCTAATGGGATCGCCGGTATCAGCCTCCTTGACGACTACACTGAAGCTTAACGCGGGCGTTGGCTGTCGCTGCTGTTGCTGTGCCGCTCTGTACACTCCAGATAGAAATAATAGCAGGAGGGCGACACCAGCAGTCCAAAGACGAAATCTCGGATGGCTTAAGACAAGCATGGAATAAATTCTCCTTTCGAGATCCCCTATTGCCGCGCAGTTCGAAGATCTGGCGTCCAACATAATAACTCAGGTCTGGAAAGCTCAAAGGGGAGTATTTACGCGTCTTGCGAAGATTGCTCCGTGGGAGTTACTCCGGCGAAAGCAGGAATCCAGTTTCCAACAGGAATCCTGCTTTCAGGAAGAGGTGGACTCCCATCCACACGCAAGTGAATACGGCGGCGAATTTCATTCACTTGGGTGGACGGAAGGCCCTTCGGAACTCTCCCTGGCGCCTGCCGCCTTCACGGATTCCGACAGCCACTGCAGGTAGCTGGACGAGCCGTCGATGATGGGCAGGCAGATGATCTCAGGAGTTTGATAACTGTGGATCTTTGTAATTTCGTTTCGTATCTCCGGGAACAGTTCCCTGGTGCTCTTGACGATGAGCAGAAATTCGCCTTTCTCGGAGATTTGGCCCTGCCACCGATAAACGGATTCGATGGGCTGAGATATGCTCACGCACGCTGCAAGTTGGCCTTCCACAAGATGGCGTGCGATTCTCTTGCCCTCGTCATGACTGCCGGCCGTCACGAATATAACAACTTTGTCGGTCACATATCCTCCCGCAATACGAGATCGGCGACGGAGTCGAGTTCCGGCTCGACGCGCTGGCCTTCGGGCCAGCCGATGTCAACCCGAAGGTTGGCGCTTCGCTCAATACCCTGTGACATTGCCTTGCTTGATGCGTCCCCAAAAGATACAATATCAGCAGCAGGTGCGTTTGGAGAATGAAAAGGTCTTCTTGGGACGCTGCAACGCTGCGCCGCAACGCCACGTACGTCCTCGTGCTGGTCTGTATTGCCTTGCTTGTTCACGAGATTTTTGGGCAACACGGTTTCGTGGCCCTGCGTCAGGAAAAGAAAGAGATTAATAGTCTCCGCGAAGAGATCCGGCAACTTCAGACCCAAAACGAGCAACTGGACAAGCGCATCAAAGCGCTACAGAATGACCCCAAGGCAATTGAAAGCCTGGCGCGGGAGATGCACCTGGCGCGCCCGGGAGAGATCATCTATACCTCGCCGGAGAAGTCTCCGAAAGCAGACCCGCCTCCTCCGCCCGCCGGCGAGAGCACGACGAAGTGAATCCGAACCCAACTTACTTGACAACGCCTTCGAGCGGGCTCGAAGCCGCAGCATAGAGTTTCCGTTGCATACGGCCGGCAAGATAAGCCTGGCGGCCGGCAATCACGGCATGCTGCATGGCCTGCGCCATCAAAACGGGGTCCTGCGCGCCGGCGATGCCGGTGTTCATCAGGACACCATCGGCGCCCAGTTCCATGGCAATGGTCGCATCGGATGCCGTTCCTACGCCCGCATCGAGAATCAGGGGAACGCTGGTGATCATCTCCCGCAGGATGCGAATATTGGCGGCGTTCTGAATCCCCAGTCCGGAACCGATGGGCGCTCCCAGCGGCATCACAGCGGCAGCGCCGGCGTTAACGAGCCTGCGAGCAGAAATCAAATCGTCGTTCGTGTAAGGAAGAACCACGAAGCCTTCCTTGACCAGCGTCTCCGTCGCCCTCAGCAGTTCGAAGTTGTCGGGGAAGAGCGTTTTCTCATCACCGATCACTTCCAATTTAATCCAGTTCGAGAGGCCTACTTCCCGAGCCAGGCGCGCCGTGCGGATTGCATCGTCACCGTTGTAGCAACCGGCGGTATTAGGGAGAATAAAGAACTTCTCGCGGTCTATATAATCCAGCAAGGACTCCTTGCTGTGGTCAGTCAGGTTCACCCGTCGGACGGCAACAGTCACCATTTCTGCGCCCGAAGCCGCGTGGGCGCGCGCCATCTCTTGAAAGCTCTTGTATTTTCCAGTGCCGATGATCAGCCGCGAACGGAACTCCTTATCGGCGATTCGTAAAACGTCATGATCCATTTTTCAGCTCCTTTCTTTTGATTCTAGATGCCGACATGCGAAATTGCAACGCAGTTGGCCAGCCGCTCCGCACCGAAGGTCTTGTTTTTGGTGTCGATTCATAGGTACAATATGTCTGCTCAGGGGCACTACATCTAAAGGTCGAATCCACGCGAGGCGAGACCGCCCGCCGAGGCTGTTGAGACCCTAGGGTTAATTCGGGTTGGCGGCCAGTTCCAGCGCTAGCGCCCTGCCGCAATTGAGCATAGTCCAAAATCCAGATGAATAACTAAGGAGGCACACGATGATCAAGAAAGCAACGATGGTTGGGTTGATGCTGTTCGCTTTTTGCTGTCTCGGCTGGGCTCAGAACAAGTCCTGGACGGGGACGGTCAGCGATGAGCATTGCGGCGCAAAGCACGCCAAGGCCGGCGCGGCTGCCGAAACTTGTGTCGAGAAGTGCGTTTCGGGCGGCGCCAAATACGTTCTGGTCAGCCACGGGAAAGTTTACCAGGTGGATGATCAAGACAAGTTCAAGGGCCTGGGCGGGAAGGCGGTGAAAGTGACTGGGTCCTTGAATGACAGTACGATTACTGTGGCTGATGTTTCTCCTGTAGGAGGCAAGTAGAGGCTGGTGGAGTAGGCAAGGCGGACGAGCTAAGCCGGACCCGCATTATTCCTGGCCGTGCGTTACGTGGGGTTGCGCAGGGTGTGGGAACTGGCCGGCAGCAAGGGGACAGAGGGCGGGGAAGGCGTCTTCTAGTGCTTGCTTGCAGAAGTAAGCGTACTTATCCGTACGGCGTCTGAAGGGCGGGGCTTCAGCCCCGCCGCAGAGAACAGGCTAGCCCTCGGGGCTTTAGCCCCTGAAGCCGTGTTGCTTCAGGGCCTAAAGGCCCCTTCAACCGTGCTCTGCGTAATGGCGGGGCTAAAGCCCCGCCATTCCAGGACTGAGAATAGTTACGCTTATTAGCACACCTAGCACTAGCTCGAGGGGCTTGCCCCACCCTGTGCACCGGGGACGGTAAGCCATTCCCCTACGACGGGAGTCGATTTTCACGGTTTGTCGGTGCCGCGGCTGGCAAGTTCCTCGCGAGGCTCACTTCTTTGTCTCGGAACTTCCAGTTTTCGGCTACAATGATTGGAGGTGGTCCAAATGCGCAAAATCACCTATCTAAGCGTGACACTCTTCCTTGGCGCTTATCTAAGCTTTGCGGGCGCTATGAGGGCGGAGACAAGAACCTTTGTGGGAAGTATCAGCGACTCGATGTGCGGTTTGAAACACATGATGCCGGGAGAAAGTGATAAGGATTGCACGCTGGATTGTGTAAAGGGCGGGAGCAAGTACGTGCTCGCTGACATTGCGAACGGAAAGGTCTACCAGCTTAGCGATCAGAAGAAGCCTTCGACATTCGCGGGACAGAAAGTGAAGGTCACCGGCACGCTGAAGGGCGACGTTATTAGCATTACGGCAATTGAACCTGCAAAATGAATTTCACTGCGATCACCCCTTTGCGGGATTGCCCAACCGCGGCGCAGAGCCGCCTCGATATAAAGAAAGGGCACTGAGATCACACTATGAAGACAGAAGGCAATCCTCCCGACGCATCTCAATGGAAGGTCCGGCGCGTGGGGACGGTTACGTTCGCAATTTCCAAGCCTAAGCGAAAGGCGCGCAAAATGCGCCAGATGCGGCTGAAGAACACGCGTCGAGCTCGCTGAACGACGGTTCGAGAAGCACCCGGGGCGTTTCCCAAAGAGCACGCCATTGCTTCCCTCGAGGTGATAGAGAGGGGAGCGGAGAGCTTTGGTGTTGAGCGTTTCCTTGCCCCGCCGCCAAAGCAGTTCCCCTAACGCACAGGAGAACGAAGGCAAGGCACCCCTCTGCCGCCACAGGCTGACAAAGGGCCGGCATGATTCAGGCTTTAAGACATTACGGCTATCCGTTCTTCTTCCTCGCCGTCCTCGCTGAATGCCTGGGATTACCTGTACCCAGTTTTCCCTTCATCCTCGTCGGGGCTGCCCTGGCTGCGGAATTACACTTCCGTTTGGCTGCGGTCGTGGGGCTTAGTGTCTCGGCGGCGCTTGCGGGGGACTGCCTCTGGTACCTCCTCGGAAGGCGTCGTGGGCGGTCGATCCTCCGGAAACTCTGCTCTCTTTCCCTTAATGTGGATTCCTGCGTCGGACGCACAGAAGACTTCTTCGCGCGTAACGGCCTGAAGGCGCTTCTCATCGCCAAGTTCATTCCAGGTCTCAGCACGGTCGCTTCCCCACTGGCCGGGATGCTGAAGATGTCGTTTGGCCGCTTTGTGCTCTTCGATCTTGGAGGAGTCAGCCTTTGGGTCATGTCTGCCGTGCTGCTGGGAGTAGGCTTTCGCGCCCAAGTCGAATGGCTGATCGGCTGGCTGGCAGCTTTCGGTAGGACCAGCGCTCTCGTCGTGGCGGTCTTCCTGGCTGGGTGGCTTCTTCTGAAGTGGTTTGAGCGCCGCCGGTTCTATCGCTTGCTCGAACGCTCACGCATCTCTCCCCAAGACTTGAAAGGCCGGCTTGCGGAGGGTGAGGATCTCGTGATTGTGGATTTGCGCTCTGACCTTGCCTATCAACAGCAAGGCTCGAAGATTCCGGGGGCGATCCACATCCCGCCCGCCGAATTCAGGCTTCGCCATGGAGAGATCCCCAAGGACCGGCCGATCGTGATGTACTGCACTTGTCCGAACGAGGCCACGAGCGCCAGGTTAGCGCTTTTGCTCAAGAGCGAAGGTTACAAGACGGTTTGGCCGCTGCTGGGTGGGATGGACGCTTGGCTGGAGCTGGGCTACCCCACGGAAGCATTTCCCGGCGGTGAAGATTCAGCCGGCAAAGCCGCCCCTACCGGGCCTACGGTTTCAAAAGAACGAGACAACTCTTGGGCATGAGCTATACTCTATTCTAGAGAGAGGTTGTTTAGACAACCGGCTGAAGGGGGCGAGTCTCACCAAGGAAGGATTTTCAACCCATGACCAAGAAGCTGGCTTTAGGGGTGATGGTGGCACTTGTAGCCGCGTTGTTTTGCATTTGTGCCGCGGCGGCTGACCAGCCCTTGAGCGCCGACGACGTTACTTTGCTTCTGCTGGGCGGTTCCCCGTCCCCTAAGATCATCACATTGGTCGAGCAGCGGGGAATCGGTTTTAAGATGAACCCCGATTTGGCAAAGAAATTTCACGACGCCGGGGCCAGCGACGATTTGATTGACGTTCTGAGCAAAGCAGGTTTGAAAGCCAAGGACGCGCCTGGCAGTTCCCCGGCGCCGGCCGCGGTTTCCGCCCCCTCGACGTCTCCGCAGCAGTCGCAATCCCCCTATTCACCCATTCCCTCCTCCGAGCCTTCCAAGGTTGATCGGAAAGTCGCGGAGGTGATGGGTGAACTCGATAGCCAGTCGGCTGCTTACGCTCCCAGATTCTCAATCGTATCCCTCACCGGAAAAAAGATTGACTCCGCTGATTACAAGGGCAAGGTGTTGATAGTTAACTTCTGGGCTTCGTGGTGTCCGTACTGCCGGAAGTGGCTCCCGTCGCTGGTTGAATTTCAGCGCCGATACTACGACCAGGGTTTGCGTGTTGTCGGCATCGCCGTAAGAGATCAGAAGGACGCGGTACAAAGCTATTGCCGGCGAGAGAAGGTAGACTACCCTGTGGCCATGGCCAACACCGAAATGCAAGGACTCTTCGGGGGAATATCAGGTTTGCCAACCACGGTGCTCATCGGGCGGGACGGCCGAGTTTACCGCGAATTCTCGGGGGCCCCGGCGGACCCCAGCCGATTCGAGGAGAGCATCAAGGCGTTGCTGGCTCGTCCGGCAGGAGGCGCGGAGGGCTCGCAGCAAATAGCTGCCGCATCTACACCTACAACGGCCAAGGCAGCGGCCTCTCCGGCAACCGCGCCCACGACCGCCGGCGCACCCGCGTCTGCCACGAATCCTAACTCCAATCCTGCGACTGTCGATCAGAAAGTCGCGGAAACGTTGAGCGGCCTCACGGCGCCCGCCGCCACGACTGCCAAGCCGCCCGAGAAAGAGCTCACTGACCCTAATGCCGCTCAAATCCAACAGATCATCCAGGAATTCGCCGCCAAGGAGAAAGTCTTCAAAGAGGCGCGCAACAACTACACCTACCACCAGATCAACAAGGTCCAGGAGTTAGGAGCGGACAACCAGGTCGAGGGCGTATACGAGCAGGAGTGGGACATCCTCTTCGACGACTCCGGCAAACGCATCGAGCGCGTCACCTATGCCCCTGCCGACACTCTGAAGCGGATCATGGTGACCCAGGAAGACCTTAGTTCAATGCGCAGCATTCAACCCTTTGTGCTCACCACGGATGAGGTGCCGGAGTATGAAATCAAGTATCTGGGACATGTGAGAGTTGACCAGATTACGGCTTACGTTTTCTCCATCCGGCCCAAGGAAATTGAGAAGGGCCACCAGTATTTTCAGGGCGTGGTTTGGGTCGATGACCAGGACCTGCAAATCGTGAAGTCGGAAGGTAAGCCTGTACCCGAACTCAAAACCAAGAAGGGTGAAAACCTGTTTCCGCGGTTCACCACCTGGCGTGAGCAGATCGACGGGAAGTACTGGTTCCCCACCTACACCATGGCGGATGACACCCTCTATTTTTCCGGCGGGCCCGTGCACATCAAAGAGGTCCTCCGTTACACTGACTACAAGCAATTCAAGTCGAAAGTCCGCATTATTAGCGCTACTCCTACCGACCAGCCGACCACGCCCGCTCCGCCCCACAAGTAGCGTACTGGCTTCCGAACGGTAGGGGTAGGGCAAGCCCTCATAAGCGCTAAGATAATGCTTGACGCTTGTCGGTTTTCCCTGTACCTTGCTGAGCATGAACGCACTCGACGAAGACTGGAACATCTTAGTGGGCCTGTTGCCGCCGAGTTGGCAACGGGCGGCGCGGCTGAGCGGGGCGGTAGAGCGTTTGCGGGAATTGGACTCGGTGGAGGCGCTGCTGCGCAGGTTGCTGATGCACGTGGGGTGCGGCTACTCGTTGCGGGAGACCACGGTTCGCGCCCAGGCGGCGGGGCTTTCGAAGGTGAGCGATGTGACGCTATTGAATCGCTTGCGCCAGTCGGAGAATTGGTTGCAGCACCTCTGCCAGGCGTTGCTGGCGGAAAGTGGGGTGCGCTGGAAGGGGCCTCCGCCGCGGCGGCGTCTGCGGGCGCTGGATGGGACGGTGATCAAGGAACCGGGCCCGACCGGTTCGCATTGGCGGATTCATTACAGCCTGCGGCTGCCGGAGTTGGCCTGCGACCAGTTGCTGATCAGCGCGCGGAAAGGGGCGGAGACGGCGGAGAATCTGGAGCGATTCCGGGTCGCGGCGGGAGATCTGATTCTGGCCGATCGCGGTTATTGCCATCCGGCCGGGGTGGCGAGGGTGCGCGCGCAAGGAGGCGACATCATTGTGCGGTGGAACAGTGCGGTGCCGTTGTTCGCGGCCGATGACCAGCCGTTCCGGGTGTTGCCGGCACTGCGCCCGCTGGCGGCGGGACAAGCGGGGCAATGGGCAGCGGCGCTGCACGCCGGGGAGCAGCGCGTGGAGGGACGTCTGTGTGCGGTGCGCAAAAGTGCGCAGGCCATCGCCGCGGCGGAGCGCCAACTGGATCGGCGCGAGCAGAAGCAGCCGATTCGGGTGCGGCCGGAAACGCGCGAGTACGCCCATTATGTGATGGTGTTCACGACCCTGCGGGTGCCGGAAATGGGGGCCCCCCAAGTGCTCGAGTACTACCGCTTCCGCTGGCAAATTGAACTGGTGTTCAAGCGGCTGAAGTCGCTGCTGGCGATCGGCCACTTGCCCAAGCACGACGCGCGGAGCTCGCGCGCCTGGTTGCACGGAAAACTGCTGGTGGCGCTGCTGACCCAAAAGCTGGTCCGCCTGGGTTCGTCATTTTCCCCCTGGGGCTACGAACTGGGATCCGACGGTCCAGGGCAGTCGGTGGCGTGAGTTTCAATTCGCGCTGCACCAGGTGCAACAGGCCATCGCTCCGAAAGTGCCGCTGGAGTACGTCGTGCAACACTGGGATGAAATCGCCGCGGAGCTCGCGGAAGGGAACCGCGAACGGGCTCCTCAACTTGAGCGATGTCATGTACTATCTTAGCGCTTATGAGGGCTTGCCCTACCCGTTTGACCTTGGGGGGGAGCGAAACGAAGAGGCGGCGGCAAGCCGTCCCCCAACAGGTGGTCATGTTGGATTTGGGGTCAAATTCACGCTGGGCAGAAATTGCGGAGCCCGGCGATGCTTCGTAGCCTGCTCGAAGGCGTAAGTGAGCTTGACCAGAGTCGGCTCGCTGTAGGCCTTGCCGAAAAATGAGACTCCTACCGGCAGGCCGAAAATGAAGCCCGCCGGGACCGTGATGTGCGGGTAGCCTGCCACTGCCGGCAGAGTGGAAGATCCGCCGGAGTCGTGGTCTCCATCAACCAAGTCCGTCAGCCAAGCTGGACCGGCAGTGGGCCCTACCAAGGCATCCAGTTGAAACTTCTCCATGACGGCGTCGATTCCGTCTTTTCGCGTCAGGCGATGGTTCTTGTCGAGCGCGTCCATATACTCCTTCGCCGTAAGCGGCCCCTTCGCCTCCGCTTTGATAAAGAGGTCCTGGCCGAAATAGGGCATCTCCTTTTCGCGGTTGCGCTCGTTGAACTCGATGATCTCCCGCAAGGTGTGAACGGGCGCGCCCGGCCCGAGCGCTGCCAGGTAAGCGTTCAGGTCAGCCTTAAGCTCGTAAAGGAGCACCTGAAGTTCGGAATCGCCAAGCTGGTCCATGCCGCCAAGCTCAGCCGGGTCGATGATGGTTGCGCCCTGGCGCTTCATGACGTCCATGGCTTCGTTCATTAATTTATCAACAGCGTCACTGATGCCGAACAATTTGCGCACCACACCGATTCGTGCGCCGCGCAGCCCGGCTGGATCGAGGAGCTTGGTGTAGTCGGCAAGCGCCTTGCCACGGCTTGCTGCGGTCGCAGCGTCGTCGGCATCGATCCCAGCGAGGGCGCCCAGCAGAATCGCGGCGTCCGTCACGCTTCGCGCCATGGGGCCTGCCGTATCCTGGCTATGCGCGATCGGAACGATTCCGGCGCGGCTGACCAGGCCCACGGTCGGCTTGATCCCGACGATTCCGTTGATGCCCGAAGGACACACGATCGAGCCGTCAGTCTCGGTCCCGATGGCCAGCGCGCAGAGGTTTGCCGAGACGGCGACGCCCGACCCGGAACTTGACCCGCAAGGATTCCTGTCGAGGGCGTAAGGATTGCGCGTCAGCCCGCCGCGCCCGCTCCATCCGCTGGTCGAATGCGACGACCGGATGTTGGCCCACTCGCTCAGGTTAGTCTTGCCGAGGATCACCGCACCTGCTTCGCGCAGCCTCCGCGCGACAAACGCATCTTTTCGAGGCCGCGCTCCCACTAGAGCGAGAGAACCCGCGGTGGTCATCATTCGGTCCCGGGTTGCAATGTTGTCTTTGATGAGAACTGGAATGCCGTGCAGCGGTCCGCGCGGCCCTTTGGCTTTGCGCTCCCGGTCGAGTTCCTCGGCCGTGGCCAGCGCGTCCGGATTGAGTTCGATGATGGAGTTGACGGCAGGTCCGTGCTTATCGACTTCCTCGATTCGTGCGAGGTATTTCTCCGTAATGGAGCGCGCCGTGAGCCGGCCCGATTGCATGCCCTGCTGAAGATCGGCCACCGTAGTCTCACCGAATTCGAAGGGCTTTATCGCAGCACGCTCCACTGTATCGGCCGCTGCCTCGCCAGCGAGAGATACCGAATGCAGGCCTGCCGCTGCCATTCCCGTGAGCACGCCTGAGTTCAAGAACCCGCGCCGATTAACCTTCGAAGTCGTGATGGATTCGTTTTTTTCCATTTGACCTTTGCCATTTTCCATTGGAATTGTCCTTCGCTGGGCTCACTGCCGTCGCGATCAGGTTGTTGAGCCCCGAGGGGGCTTTGCTAGACCTCACTTTTGGGGCTTAGCAGCCGACCTGCGCACAACTGTCTGCGCGCCGAGGCGACATGAAAAAGGACCCAAGTCGAAAAAGCTCTCCAGAAATGCAGAAACTCCGGATCGCGGCAGCAAGCTGTCGCAATCCAAAACGAAAACGTGCCGACATGCGTTGGCCTGGCGAGCAAACTATGGTTTCGGGTTCGGTGGTTTCGGGTTCGGTGGCGGAGTGGTCTTCTTGAGCCCCCAGAAAATCGTGCAGTCGCCAAAGTCGGCCTTTTGGGAGTAGACGTCCATGTCGTCAACTTCGTTTTCGCGGCTATCGTCGCAGACCACGGTAGTTGGAAAAACGCCCGCCTTGATTTGCCGGTCCACTTCGGCTTTGGGCAGAATGTGGAGCCGGGCGCTCTCAGCCGGGCCGAGCTGAAGCTTATGCGCGTCGTCGTGTTCCTCGCCGGGGGGCACGGGCCAGCGCGCCAGCACGTACAGTTGTTCGGGCGCAAGCAATGGCGCGTTGGGCGGTGTTACCTGCTTCACTTTGGCAGCCACCTGCTCGAGACGGCGCCAGGTATAGGTGTCGCGGTCATCATAGATCGCATTCGCCAGGCAAAGGGTGGCGATGCCGAGGATTGCTGCGATCGCGGCCCGGGGATGGTCCGGACCCGCGAGGCGCGTTACCACTGCATAGAACCCGACAGCCGCAAGCACCGTAAGGAACGGAATCAGAAAGACGTAATACTGGGGGAAAGTGGGGTGCGCAAAGATGTTCTCGAAGCCGATCGCAAGAGACAGCCAAATGCATAGCTGGAACTCCGCCAGGCGCGGCCGGTCGAACCCCAGCTTCTTCATAAACGACAGCCCGGCAATCGCCAGCAGCACCAGCAGCAGGCTTTGCGAGCCGTTCACCCAGTCCGTAAGGATGCCGACGTCGTGCGCGGTCGCCCCCGACCACTCCACGCGGCGATAGATCGAGTGGTACTTAAGGATGTCGAAGATCACCTGATGCGGGCCCTTGGCAAGCAGGATCAGTACGGGCGTGAAGGGAATCGCCGCCGAGGCCGTGAAGGCTGCAGCCTTAGCCCAGCGGTTTCCGGCCCGGTTGTTCGCCCACGACCAGACAAGCAGAACGGGAGACACGGCCGCCGTCAGCAGCGAACATCCCGCTGCCGTGCCCGCCAGCAAGCCCGCGAGCGCGCTCAGCCCAATCCGGGGCCGGTCCACCGCCGCAACAGAAGCACGAAACGCCGCGACGACAAGCAAAAGACAAAGCGCATAGGCCTGCGAGATTGTCCCGTAGTCCCACACCAGCATGTGCATTCCAAAAAGCGCCAGCGCAGTGAAGGCTGCGGCCGGCCGCCAGCGCCGGTCGGGAAGAATCGCGGCAACGTATTGCGCGATCAACAGAATGGAGCCCAGGGTCACGAGCGCCGCCACGGCATGAACGGCGCGCCAGCTAGGGCCGAACATGCGCATCCATGCGGCATTCCAATAAGCATTCAGAGGAGTCTGGGGAAAGAAGAAATCAAGGTAAGGCCGCTTGCCGGCATCAATCAGGTGGGCGGTGAGTATATGAAAGCCTTCGTCCCAATGGAAGGCCAGAGTCTCCGCATAAACCAGGAGCCCGGCGGCTACGATCGCGAATGCAAGGTAGAAGCCGCGTGCGCCTCGCTCCTGACTTTTCTCTTCGGCAACGGCTGCCGGCAATCCATCCCTTTGGTCGATCATCGGCTCCTTGTGAACCCGCCAGTCGATTAGCCCTCAAGAAGTCCTCTTACAGGCTGTCGCGACACGCTCAGCGAACGGCAGGCTTGGGATTTTTTGCGCCTACGGCCTTTCTTCGATTCGAAGCAGACTGTGACGCAGGCTCGGCATCATTGTAAACGGCTCATTGCGTTTTTTACAAGGCTGGAAGCGCTGTTCCTAATGCGTTGGGGGGCGGGGTAGCGCGGACCGCCGACTTTGCGGTCCGCGTCTTTTCGGCCACCACCCTTTCAAGACTCGCGCCATATCAAGGTAAGCCGCAGACCGCAAACCCGGCGGTCTGCGCTACCGACTTCTCCCTGGGGAGAAGGTGTCGCGCTCCGGCGTAGTCATCAGCCGGAGCGTGACGGATGAGGGGTCTCGCGGCCGGTCGGGAACTAACCCCTCACCCGTCTCGCGCCTGCTGGTGAAAGCGCAGGCGCGAGCCCTCTCCCCAAAGGAGAGGGCTGTGGGTTCAAGGGGCGGAGAGGCGTTGCGGAAACCGGCTAATGCCATTAACCTAGGAATCTACTGCGTGGCGCCGAATTCATGTCGCCGGGAGGCGGTGTAAATCCTCCTGTGCATGCAAACGGTCCGGTGATGGAATGAGCGACAGCATCGAGCGGCACAATGTCGAAATATACGAGAACCGCCGGCATTGGGAAAGAAAGCCGCTGCTGCGCAAAGTGTATTCGCAATTCGGCCGCGAGATCGCTCATCGAGTTGACCGTGCGCGGCCGGGCCTGCTTGTTGAGCTGGGCTCCGGCATGGGACATATCAAAGAGCACTTGCCGGATTGCATCACCACGGACCTGTTTCCCAACCCGTGGCTTGACCAGGTGGAGGATGCCTACAACCTCTCCTTCACTGCCGGGTCCGTCAGCCACGTGATTCTCTTTGACGTGTGGCATCATCTCGAATACCCTGGCGAAGCGCTCTGCGAATTTTACCGGGTATTGACCGAGCACGGGAGAGTGATTATTTTCGATCCGGCAATGGGCTTACTGGGCCGGTTTGTCTTCGGGGCCTTTCACCACGAGCCGCTGGGGCTTGGCGATGAGATCAAATGGGAAGCCCCCTCGAACCTGGATCATGAGGGCCCCGGTTATTATGCGGCACAAGGCAATGCCAGCCGCGTGTTCGGTTCGAACGCCTTCCGCGAGCAGCTTCGCTCCTGGCAGGTGGCGGAGGTCACCTATTATTCTGCGCTTGCCTATCTTGGGTCGGGGGGGTTTCGAGGGCCGCAACTTTATCCCCTGGCCGCTCTGCCGCTGGTGAACCGGGTGGATTCGTTTCTTTCCAGGTTCTCCAGCCTCGCATCGCGGATGCTGGTGGTGCTCGAGAAACAATGATGTAGCCCCGGCGAAAGCGGGGGCCAGGTCCAAGGTCGGGGTTCCCGCTTGCGCGGGAACGACGAGCGGCGTCGCGCCTCACGATCACAGGTCCAATGCACAACGCTCTGAATGCCCCAAAACAACCCGAACGCGCCCAGCCGGAAATCGAGACCGCCTGGGGTCCCAGGGCTCTCGAATTGCAGAATGAGCGAAACCGGCAGCACCAATCGGTGTGGGCTTGGGCGCGGGAAAAATGGATTCGGCGAAACCGGTACTACTACGAGTGTCTTAAACGCCTGCTTCGGCACCTGGTCGAGCCGGGTAAGCGCGTGCTGAATATCCGCTGCCAGACGGGTTTCTTTCTTGAAACTCTCAAGCCCAGCTACGGAGTGGGGCTCGAAATCAGCCCGGAGATGGTCGCCGTGGCGCGGGCCGCCCAACCGCAGTTCACCTACCACGAAGGGTTTCCCGAGGACTTTACCTGGCACGAGAAGTTCGACTACATTCTGCTCTGCGACGTGGGAGATATCGCCGACGTCCAAAAGACTCTGCAGCAGCTCGAGCCCGCTTGCGAGCGCCACACGCGCCTGCTGATCTACACTTACAATGACTCCTGGGAATTGCTCATCGCGCTCGCCCAGCGGCTGCGCCTGAAGATGCCCCAAACCCAGCAGAACTGGCTTTCCGAGCACGACCTGATCGGCCTGCTGACCTTGAGCGGGTTCGAGTGGCTCAAAACCTATCGCACCGCGTTGCTTCCCAAATATGTTCCACTGCTATCGGCGTTCATGAACCGGGTGGTGGCGAAACTGCCGTTGATCGGGCGACTGTGCATGATTGAAGTGTTGGTGGCCAGGGCAATACCCAAGCCGGTCGAGCCTTCCGAGGTCAGCGTCTCCGTGATCGTGCCCTGCAAGGACGAGCGCGGGAACATCGAAAGCGCCGTAACGCGCATGCCGGGACTGGGCCGCATGACCGAAACGATCTTCTGCGACGACAAATCCACAGATGGAACGGCAGAGGAAGTTCGCCGCATGCAGAGGCTGTATCCCGAGCGGAACATCCGGCTCGTGGAGGGGCCGGGCATCTGCAAATCGAAGAACGTGTGGGCGGGGTTTGGGGCCGCGAAGGGGGACATCCTTGTGATCCTCGACGCGGACCTTACCGTTATGCCCGAGGAGTTGCCTTACTTTATTCAGGCCATTACCCACGGCGGGGCTGAGTTCGTCAACGGCTCGCGCCTGGTTTACCCCGTACCCAAAGCGGCAATGAAAGCCACCAACGAACTGGGGAACAAGTTCTTCGGCGCTGTATTCTCGTACCTGCTCGGGCAGAGAATCAAAGACACCCTTTGCGGCACCAAGGTGCTGTGGCGCAGCGATTGGGAGCGGATTCGCCCCATGATCGGCACCTGGGGTACCATGGACCGCTGGGGCGACTACGAACTTCTATTCGGCGCCGCCAAGCTGAACCTTCGCGTCCTGGAACAGCCCGTCCATTACCAGGAGAGGATTTTCGGCGCCACAAAGATGACCAAGGTGTTCAAGAACGGGCTCATAATGCTTGGGATGTGCTTTCACGGATTTCGGAAGCTGAAAGTCGATTATTGAGAAGCAGTCGCTCATGCCCGTCGGCTGGCGCGCACCCTGATACCATGAAAATGGACTGGGGTGGTGCAGACATTGCCCTATATGTCTGCGCCCTGTGACGCCGACCTAGAAAGCAATGTCGGCGCCACCCACGTAAGGAGGGTAGTCAGGGTTCCGGCTCGTCACTCGTCACTTTTTTCGGGAGAAGACCATGCGGGTTCCTCTTGCTTTCATTACCGGATCATGCGGACTTATCGGTTCGGAGGTGTGCGTGCACTTCAGCCGGCGCGGCTTCCGCATTGCCGGGCTGGACAACAATCAACGGGCGGTGTTTTTCGGTCCGGCTGGAGATACGAGCTGGGTGCTCGAGCGGCTGCGGGCTTCAATTCCCGGTTACGAACACCACTCCGTCGACATTCGCGACCGCGAGGGCATCCTGCGGCTGGTTCGAGAACTGAAACCTGCGGTCATCATTCATACGGCAGCTCAACCGTCGCACGACCGCGCGGCCGCCATCCCTTTTGACGACTTCGACGTCAATGCAGTCGGCACCTTGAACCTGCTCGAGGCTGCGCGGCGCGCCTGCCCGGAATCGCCGTTCATCCACATGTCTACGAATAAAGTGTATGGCGACCTCCCCAATACCATCCGGCTGCGGGAGCTTGAGACGCGGTGGGAATACGATGGCCCGGCGTACGCGAGCGGCATCCCGGAGTCGTTTTCGGTCGATCAGTCGAAGCACTCGCTGTTCGGCGCGTCGAAACTGGCTTCAGATGTTATGACTCAGGAGTACGGAAGATATTTTGGCATGCCAACTTGTTGCTTGCGTGGCGGCTGCCTGACCGGGCCGAATCATTCCGGGGTGGAGTTGCACGGATTTCTGAGTTACCTGGTGCGTTGCAACGTCGAGGGGAAGGAGTACAAGGTTTACGGCTATAAAGGCAAACAGGTCCGCGACAACATTCATTCCGAGGACGTTGCTAACATGATGCACGAGTTTTACCTCCACCCGCGCTGCGGGGAAGTTTATAACCTGGGCGGAGGGAAGGAGAACTCCTGCTCGATCCTTGAGGCCTTTCGGGAGGTTGAGCAAATCACCGGGAAGAAACAGTCTTACTCCTACGTTGACCAGAACCGGGTGGGCGACCACATCTGTTACTACAGCGACCTCAGGAAGCTAAAAACTCATTTCCCCGATTGGGGAATCACGAAACCTCTGAAGACCATTTTTCAGGAAATCGCCGAGTCTTGGAAAGCGCGACTCGCGTTGTAACGACGGGGGCTACATTTGGCATCGAACACGGCAACAAGGAGGAGGGAGGGAGGTGTCAGCCAGCGGCTTCTCGGACATGATGTCATAGCATTTTGTACTCCATTTCGTGTACGCGACATACGGTATCGTGTAAGACAATCGACCGGGGCTTCGAGGCGCTCCCCAACCACCTTTCATGTTTGCCTATAAATTTATATTTATCAATGGCTTGTAAAGATGCATTCAATGTGGGCGCGATATGGCCCGCGGCTTGCTAAGCAATAAGAGGAAGTTATCCTTGAGGAGGTCTAGACCCAATGAAGAAGCTTTTGACGATGTTGTTCGCAGGCATGGTTGTGTTCTCGCTGGCTATGCCGGTTTCCGCGCAGGATACAGGTGAAAAGGCGACGAAGACAAAGAAGACGAAGGCGACGAAGGTAAAGAAGACGAAGGCTGCAAAGACGACGGCCCAGTAAGATTGTCGCTGCTATTTCAAGTCTGACAAAATGTCAGACCGTGCTTCTCAAGCCCCCATTCGCAAGGATGGGGGCTTTTCTTTTCTCCAGGTAAACGACCTACGCCGAAATTCCCAACCCTACCAGAATATTTCAAACCCGTTGACAGTTCACCGTCCTGAAGCGAAACTATAATCGTTGCTTTCCCGGTCCAAAAAGGCGGCTTGGAATCATGTCAAGTGGATCTAAGGATATGTGGCGCGCGGCACCTGTCGCACCCCCGAACTTGGTCCTCCGCGAAGGCGAGGGAGGTGGCATTCACGCCGTTTCTCTCGCGCAGGAGTTGATATCGCGCGGGATGCGAATGACTCATCAGCGGCGCCTTTTGATTGAAATTATTCAGAGTGCGGAAAGCCATCTGGATGCGATTGCACTTTGGGAGCGCGCCAGGAGTCAAGATCCGACGCTGAATAAGGTGACCGTCTATCGGACCCTGGCCATGCTCAAGAAACTCGGCCTCGTGGACGAACTTGACCTCATGCACTTGGAGGGTGGCAAGCACTATTACGAGGCCAAAGCGAGTCGGGACCATATTCACCTGGCCTGTATTAAATGCGGGCGTATCCAGGAGTTTGAAAGCGCGCTTTTCGAAAAGCTCAAAGGGCAGATTGAGCGCCAACGCCGCTTCAGTATCAAGGTTGTACGAGTGGAAGCCGGCGGATACTGCGACAAATGTCGAGAGCGGTGAAGGCCGGAATGTTCACTCGGAGGCGCCTGAACCAAGGCTTTGCCGAGAAGGAAAAGAGGTAGTCCGTAAGACCCGAGCCTCCCAAAC
Organism: uncultured Acidobacteriota bacterium; assembly: GCA_963770415.1. Taxonomy (GTDB): domain Bacteria; phylum Acidobacteriota; class Terriglobia; order UBA7540; family UBA7540; genus CAVROP01. The sequence goes on along the minus strand of CAVYPU010000042.1, from coordinate 120,025 downwards.
TATCTTGAGAAAATTTGCACGGCATCTAAACGCCAAAGGTACTTTCTGCGTCTAACCTGTTTGAAGAGCGTTGCGGCAGGACTCTCTTCGCAGCGATCTCCATACCGGTTCTTCCAGATTCGGCTTGAAAGAACAATGGGGCGCCACGCGCCGGAAAGCAGCGTTCGGCGCGCAGGCTTGTTTTCTTGCTCACCGTCATTCATAATGGCGTACGGTGCGGCAGTGGCTTCAGGAGTTCGGGAGCAAGCTAATCATGGCCAAACATTTGCTTAAATCAGTGTTGTGTCTTGGATTGTTGGCGGTATTGGCCGGATGCGGCGCCGGCAACGTGGCTTACCGTGAGGCGCGGAAAGCCGAACTCCGCAAGGATTGGGATACGGCGCTGGTCAATTATCAAAAAGCAGCGCGAGCCGAACCGGAGAATTCCAGAATCCTCATTCATGAAAAGCTGGCTCGCACTGAAGCCTCTGCTATGCACCTAAGGCAGGGCCGGCGCTTGTTGAAGGAAGGCCGTCCGGACGAAGCAGCGGCCGAATTTCAGAAAGCCGCGAGTATAGACCCCACGAATGAGGCTGCAGTCGGGGAACTTGCTAAAGCTGAGGCAGCACAAGCGGCGGCCAAGCAGGCCCGCCAGTCAGCGCTCAAGCAAGCCTTGAAGGGCACCGAAGAAGCGGGTGCGCTTGCGGTCAAGCTGAAGCCTTTCGACCCCAAGCCGCTGGTCCACTTCAAAATCACTGCCGACAGCCGCAAGGTCTTCGAAGCTCTGGCCAAACTTTCCGACTTGAATGTTGCCTTCACCTCTACTTTTCGGCCGACTCCGCAGTTCTCGGTTGATCTTTCGAACGTAACAAGAGAAGAGGCGCTGAATATTGTCGCCTTGCAAACGCACACGTTTTGGAGGCCCGTCACCTCCAACACTATCCTGGTGATTCCAGATACGGCGGCGGACCGCAGGGACTACGACGTTGAAGAGCTCAGGACGATTTACCTTTCCAACCCTTTGGCCGCCGCAGACCGCACCGCCATTACGACCGCATTGAAACAGGTCCTGGGGCTCACTAAGATCATCGATAACCCGGATTCCAATTCCATCGTGATCCGCGATAACCCCGCGAAAATTGCGGCTGCCGAACAGTTGGTGCACGAATTGGATCGGAGCAAAGCAGAGATCCTAATGGAGGTAGCGGTTGTGGAAGCCGACCGCGACCGATCCCGTGACCTGGGCCTTTACCCGGCCACAATTTCATCATCGGGCTCGCCGACGCCAGGATTTACAACCGGTCTGGTATACAATCCTCCCACCACAAGTACTTCGACCTCGAGCACGACCACGACCCTTCCCCCTTACAACCTCGGCGGGCCGATTAGCTACAAGGACTTCGCGGTGGTGGTTCCCAGTATTGCTGCTAATGCGATCATGAGCGATACCCGCACGCATATTCTCCAGAACCCGCAGGTTCGAGCCACGGACGGCCAGATTGCCAAGCTTAAGATCGGCGAGAGCGTTCCAATCGCCACGGGCAGTTTCCTGCCCACCCTGGGTGCGGCCTCATCATCCTCGGGAGTCGGCCTGTTGGCCAGCACGCAGTTTCAGTACAAGGATATCGGCGTGATCCTGGAGTTGACGCCGCATCTGCTCGCGGATGGGGATGTGGCGATACACGCTTCGATCGAGATTTCTTCCCTGGGGGCGAACGTCAGTGTCGCCGGGGTGACTGAGCCTACGTTTGGCGAGCGGAAGATCGAGCACGACATTCGCCTGAAAGAGGGCGAAACGAGCGTTCTCGGAGGCCTGATTCAAACCACCCTCACGCACACCGTGGGGGGGCTGCCGTTCGTCGCTGACATTCCCGTTTTACGTTACCTCTTCTCCACTGAGCACTCCGAACGAAATGAGCAGGAAGTCCTGGTAATGTTGACGCCCCGCGTTGTCCGCCTGCCTGAACCGTCTTCGGGCGCGCGCAGCGCCACATTGACCGGCGGTCCACAGCCCACAGGGTCGCAGCCTCTCCCGGCGGGGGCTGAGATTCCGGGACAGCCGCCCGGCGAACCGCAATGAACTTGCAAGAGCACATCACTGATCGCCAGCAACATTCGAGCCGGGGTGCGTCACGGCGTGCCCGTAGCTCGGCTTTTACGTTTGTGGAGCTGATGGCGTCACTGACTATCATCTTGCTTCTGACCACCATTGCTCTTCCTCTGGCCCGCGTGCAGATCCAGCGCGCCAAAGAGACGGAGCTGAGAAACGAATTGCGGGAGATGCGGGAAGCCATCGACCACTACAAAGACCTTTCGGACAAGGCGATGATCCCGGTGAAGGCCGATACCTATGGCTACCCTCCTGACATTCAGACGTTGGTCGACGGCGTGGCGCTCAAGGGGAATACTTCGGCGAAGTTCAAACTCCTGCGCCGGCTGCCTGTGGATCCCATGACGGAATCGAACGATTGGGGTATGCGCTCCATGCAGGATGACGCCGATTCACGGAGCTGGGGCGGCCAGAACGTTTTTGACGTTTATTCCAAAAGCGACGCCACGGCACTGGATGGCACGAAATATAGTGATTGGTAGAAGGAGCGAGATACTGCGGATTCGAAGATCGTGTACTGACTGGCTGTCATGCTGAGCCCCTTCGCTGTTTAGAGAATGATGCTCCTCGGTAGCGGGAAGAGGAGTGGGCTTGTAGGGTGGCGGCCGCACAAGTTAACCACCCCGGCCTCCTCCCTGCCAGGGAGGGGAATAGTGAGGAAGGTGGCGCATGCGACTAAAGACATTGGATGGTAATAACTCGCGAGGATTCACGCTGGTCGAACTGATGGTAGTTCTGACACTGATCCTCATTCTCGCGACCATGTCCATGCCGATTTTCCAATTGGCCATCGTGCATGCGCGGGAAGCCGTCTTGAAAGATGACTTGTACACGATGCGCAAGCTCATCGACGAATTCACTCTGGATAAGCAGCATGCGCCCACATCCCTGGATGATCTCGTGGAATCGGGCTACCTGCGGGGTGGGCTTCCCGTGGACCCCTTCACGCAGTCGAATGAAACTTGGCGTACGGATGAGGAAGACGTCCCCGCAGGCACCGGCCAGACCGCAACCGGAATCGTGGATGTGCACAGCGGGTCGGACGGATTAGCGCTGGACGGGACGAACTATAGCAGTTGGTGAGAAAGGCCGTCGAGAGTCGAGAAGTTTAGAGGACAATCAACCTAGAGTCAGGGGCATTGATCTTAGCTTTTTGACTCTTCGACTCCTTGACTCCTCGACTCAAATGGAATTCGTTTGCAAACTCGGCACGGACGCGGGTCAGGTCTTGACCCAGACGGAGCGGGCCGCCTCGGAAACGGAGCTGCGCCATCGGTTGAAGGGCGAAGGGTTCTACGTCTTCTCCGTGCGGCCCAAAGACATCCTGGGCGCGCAGTTAGCGCCGGGGGGCAAGGGCCGCATCAAGCCTGACGACTTCCTTGTCTTCAACCAACAGTTCCTCACCCTTTCGAAATCCGGTCTGCCCTTGCAGAAGTCCCTGGAGTTGCTGGCCGGTCAAGCGCAGAGTGACGCGTTGCGGTCGGCGGTGGTGAAGGTGCAGGAGAAGGTCCGGGCGGGCGCGTTGCTATCCGAGGCGTTTGAGGCGGAGGGGCGATTCCCCAAAATGTACTGCGCGACGCTTCGCGCCGGGGAGCGAAGCGGCAGCCTGGACAAGGTTCTCGCCCACTACCTGACGTATCAGAAGACCTCGCGCTCCTTCCGGAAGAAATTCTTGTCCGCCCTTATTTATCCGGCCTTTCTGATGACCTTCCTGGTGGGGTTGATTTCTTTTGTCATCACTTTCGTGGTTCCGCGTTTTGCCGGCCTGTATGCTGAGCTCGACGTGAAATTGCCGCCCTTGACTATGTTCATGATTTCCCTCTCGGAAAACGTGAAGCGTTTCGCTGTGCTCATTCTGGCAGGAATCGTGTTGGCAGTGCTGGGGACGCGCGGTTTGCTCCGTTCCCGGCGCGTTCGGCTTGCCTGGGAGCGTGCTAAATTCGGCATGCCCTTGGTCGGGAAGCTTCTGTTGAAGTTCTCCGTGGCGGAATTTGCGCGTACGCTTTCCACTTTGTTGCAAGGCGGTATTCCCATCGTCTCTGCGCTGGAGACTGCGAAAGAGGCCGTGAGCAGCCCGCTCATGGCCAAAGCGATCGCGGAGGCGGAAAAGGAAGTGACTTCGGGGCGCGAACTGAGCGTTTGCCTGCGACCCTGCGGTTTATTCCCTTCCATGGCCCTGGATATGATTGAAGTAGGGGAAACCACTGGAGCCATGCCGGCCATGCTGGAGGGACTGGCCGAGTTCTTTGAGGAAGACGTCAGCGTCGATCTGTCTACGCTCGTGGCTTTGGTGGATCCGGTGATGATCGCTATAATGGCGGTCGTGGTGGCATTTGTGCTGATCGCGTTTTATCTGCCCCTGTTCTCCATGGCCTCGCAGATTCACTGATTGCCCGGCGATGTCACTTCGTGGGTTGGCGGCGCGAAGACGATCACTAGCGCCGGTTGCTCACCGTGCGGAGGAAGGGCGGGGCTGAACAGGTTGCGGAAAAACGCTTTCGAATGGTGTCATTCCGAGCGGAGCGAGGAATCTCGCTCTGAAAACAAAGGCACTGCGAGATTCCTCGTCGCCTGGGGCTCCTCGGAATGACAGGCCAAGGGCGTTTTTCCGCAGCCTGTGAAGCCCCGCCCTTCCGGCGGCTGAGTGAAGGGCCGGCTAGGGTTGTGAATCCTACTGCGTGACAGGCAGGCTAGGGATTGTTGCTCAAAGTTTTTGGAGGTTACAGTTGGAACCAGTAAGTCAGGAAACGAACGCCGAATTCGAGCAAGTGCGCCAACAGGCGGCCCGATATCATTTTGACTTTGTAGATCTGCGGGATTGCCGTCCGGACGGGGAACTGCTCCGCAGCATCCCGCTGGACATGATGCTTCATTATCAGTTTCTGCCGCTCGAAGCGCACGACCATCAGTTGGTTATCGTGGTGGGCGATCCCACCGATTTGTCGCGCCTGGATGAGCTGGAAATGAAGCTCGACCGGCAATTGGTGATCCGAGTAGCGCCGCCCAGCCAGGTGCGTGATTTCCTGAAGAAGACTGAGCCTTCCCAAAGAGTGCTGGACGAGGCCACGGAAGAGTTTCGCCTGGACGTCATCAGTGATGAGGAGGCGGCGGGACGAAGGGCTCTCGCTCGAGAACCTGGTCGAGGAGCGGGAAGTCAGCCCCATGATCCGGCTGGTGGATTCGATCATCTTTGCCGGGCTGGAGCGGCGCGCCAGTGACGTGCACATCGAAAGCCGCGACAACTCCGTGGTGGTGAAGTTTCGCGTGGACGGTGTTTTGCAACAGGCCATGGCCCCTTTGGCGCGGGAGTTCCAATCGAACCTCATCACCCGAATCAAGGTGATGTCGGAACTGGATATCGCGGAACGGCGCGTCCCTCAGGACGGCCGCTTCCGGGTGCGCTACCGGGGCCGTCCGATTGATTTCCGCGTGTCGATCATGCCGTCGATCCACGGCGAAGACGCGGTCTTGCGCATCCTGGATAAGGAATCGCTGCACGAAAAGTTTCGCCAATTGCGTCTGGAGGTCCTGGGGTTGGCGGACCGCGAAATCAGGAGGCTGCGAAAGTTCATCCGCGAGCCTTACGGCATGGTCCTGGTGACGGGGCCGACGGGCAGCGGCAAGACCACCACGCTCTACGCGGCGCTCTCGGAAATCAAGAGCGATGAAGATAAAATCATCACCATCGAAGACCCGGTTGAGTATCAGCTCCGCGGAGTGACGCAGATTCCGGTGAACGAAAAGCGCGGGCTGACGTTCGCTCGCGGCCTGCGGTCCATTTTGCGGCACGATCCGGACAAGATCATGGTGGGTGAGATTCGCGACAACGAAACGGCGCAGATCGCCATCCAATCCGCCTTGACCGGCCACCTGGTTTTCACCACTGTCCACGCTAACAACGTCGTCGACGTGCTGGGCCGCTTCCTGAACATGGGTGTGGAAGCTTACAACTTTGTCTCGGCCCTCAACTGCATTCTGGCTCAGCGGCTGGTGCGGACCCTGTGCGAACAATGCAAGCGTCCAGCGCAAGTGTCGCGGGAAATGTTTGAGGAGTCCGGCCAAGCCCCCGAGGCGTGGAGTGGGACCACTTTCTACGAAGCCGTGGGGTGCCAGGCGTGCAACCAGACGGGGTTCCACGGACGCACGGCGATTGGCGAATTGCTGGCGCTCACGGACCGGGTGCGCGCGCTTATTCTCGACAAGAAACCAAGCTCGGAGATTCGCCGCGTGGCTCGCGAGGAAGGCATGGTTTCGCTGCGCGAATCGGCGCTGGAAAAGGTCCGGCTTGGTGTTACCACCTTCAAGGAGATTAACAAGGTCACGTTCGTGGAGTGATCTGGACCCCCGTTTTCGCGGGGGGTGGCCACGGTTCGACTTGGGTCCGAGGGATGGACCGCAGGCCGATGCCACTGGGAATGACAGCTTGAATCGAATAATGCTGAACTGGGAAACTTTTAAGGCGAAGCTGCCAAAGAAGCGCGGACGAAGGACCGGCGCTTTTGTCTTGCCCTCCGTGGTTCTCGACCTGCAGCCGGATTTTGTGGCTGGCGCAAGGTTGGACAGGTCAAAGCGCCTGGTACGCCGGATCGCCATCCGGCAGCTCGAGACGGGGGCGCTCGATCCTCTTCCCGGCCGCAACAATCTGACCAAGCCGGAAGTTGTGCGCCGGGCCATCCGTGAGGTCCTGGAAACGCTCGGCAATCCTGGGGGGCCGCTGGGCATCCTTTTGCCGGACCCGTCGGTGCGCGTTGCCATACTGCACTTCGAAACACTCCCAGGCCACCGAGAAGAGGCCGAGTCGCTGGTGCGCTGGAAGATGGGAGGGATTCTTCCTTTTCCGCCTGAGGAAGCCAGAGTCAGCTACCAGTTCCTTCCCAAGGAAGATCATTCCGTCGAGTTGCTGGCCATGGCTTTGAAGAATTCGGTGATCGCAGAATACGAGGCTGCCTTCGAGATGATGAGCGCCAGCCCGGCGCTTATTCTGCCGGCCACGGTGGCTCTACTTCCCTTGCTTCCTTCCGGTAACGAAGCGAGTCACGTTCTTGTCCATGTTTGTTCAGGTTCTATGACCACGGTGGTAGCCATTGGCGACGGTATCAGCGTCTGGCGCAATCGTCTGCTGGATAGCCACACTGCAGCAGGGGATGGGGAAGTCGTACGGGAAATCGGGCGTGTGGTTGCCACTTGTCGCGACCACCTCAAACGCGAAATTGAGAACTTATTCGTCTACGTCCGGCCGCCGGCAGGCCGCTCTCTCGAAAAGGAAATCAGTGAAGCGACAGGGCAGCAGGTGGAGCTCCTGACCAGCTCGCTGGAGCCCGCCGTGAACCTGCCGCCTGCGGAGAAGAAGATCCTGGATGGATTCGGCATGCCGTTTGCCGGACTCTTGGAAAATCACAACTAGGCCCATGAGAGTTACTCTAAATCTAGCCATCCCAGCGAGGGCGCGTGAGCGCTACGCGCTCGTTTGGGCTATTCCGGCCACGGTGGCGGGGATTGCGGGATTGGCCTTTCTGCTCTCATCCTCGGTCCATTCCTTCCGGGAATATAGGGCCGTGGAGAAGTCTGTCGCAGGGCACCTGCAGCGGGAGAATGTCCTGCGCGACCAGGAAACGGCTCTGCGCAAGAAACTGCGGGAACCGGCGTCGCGCCGGCTTCTCGAGAACGTGCAGTCCATCAATGCGCTGATCGAACAAAGGCGCGTTTCGATGACAAATCTGTCTTCGGATATTACCGAACTCATCCCGGATGAGGTGCGGTTGACCTCGCTCGCCATGCAGCCGGATGGAGAGGAGCTCGCCATACGGTTTGTGATTGCAGGCAAGAGCGAAGAAGCCATTGAACGGTTCTTGAGCAACCTCGAGGATTCTCCCCATTTCAAAGATGTGGCAATTATCAACCAGGGGTTCGAGGAAGCCGGCAGCGCCTCGGAGCTCGAGAACATCGCCTGCTCGGCGCACTATCTGATGGGCGCGAACGAAACAGAGGAGAAATAATTGGCAAGGAGCCGTCGCCACACCGTGATTCGGGTTGTCCAGATAGCCGGCGCTTCTCTGGTCGTGCTGGATGTGTTGCTGTATTTTTTCATGTACCGGTACACGCAATCCATGCTTTTTACCGAGCAGCAGCAGTTCGCTGATCTGCGCGGGCGCATCTTGGATGATGAGAGCCGGATCGGGCGTTTAAACCAGTTCCTGGCCGGGTTGCCGGCGGCGGGTGAAAGACTGGCATCGTTCGAGAAGGATCATGCGCCGGCCCGGCGCCAGGCGTACTCGCAGGCTGCAAAAATGCTGCGAGTTTTGGCCGAGAAGTCGGGAGCGCAACTTGGAAGCGTAGCTTACAAGCGAGACGACAAGTCCTCCGGCCCCTTGTTGCGGTTGGGATTGATGATTAATGTCGAGGGTTCCTTCCCCGCTCTCATGAAGTTCGCGCACGGCCTCGAAACCGCCCAGGATTTGGTCGTGATTCGAGGTTTCAATATCGCCGAGACTGACAACCGCGTGCTGGACTTGCGTCTGGCGGCGGATATGTATTTGACACCATGAACCTAAGCGGCCACATGGAGAAATGGGGCGCGGGCGTACTAGGCGTTATCGCGCTCGGCCTGATCGTGAACCTCGTGGTGCAGTTTAACCGGGGGATCACGCGTCCCAAGCCGGCCACTCGCCCGCACGTTAAAGCGGCTGGCCGGCCGGCGGCGAAGGTGGTGGCCCGGAAGCAGAAGGTATCGGATGAGCTTTCCCGGTACGACCCGCTGGTCAACTTAGATCAGTGGAAGGAATTCGAAGATCGCCCGCTGCAGGAGCTCAAACGGGACCCGTTTGATTTCGTGGGGGGAAAGGCTCCCGCGGTCGTTGCCCGCGGCCCCGCGGCCCCTGCACCGCAGGCGCCGGCGCCCCCGCCTCCACCTCCTCCGGCAACAATGAAGGTTATGGGTTATTCGGAAGGGAATGGAGGAGCTGACGAAGCGATGGTCGAACTCTGCACCGCCAGTTGCGGCGAGGCCTCTTCTCCTGACGACCAACTGCTTGTGGTCCATGCGGGCGACGCCGTCGGGAGTCGATACAAGGTCATCAAGATAACGCCTACAGTGGTTACTGTCGCAGATGCTACGCTGCACCAAAATGTTGACTTTAACGTGCCGCAGTAATTCGGCCGGCAATCCGATCATTCCCGCCAAGCTTGTTTTCCACGGAAGCAGGGGGACGGGAGTTCATTCGGCGAAGTGCCGAGCCTTTGCGGGTTGGGTGCTGGACCGCCGCCCCGCGATGGAATCAGGGCAGGCTGCAATTACCGGCATGGGAAACAATGATTCCGGGTACGCGCTGCTGATTGTCATGATGATAGCCACCGTCATATTGGTCGGCCTTACGGCGGTGCTGCCCAGCATCTATCAGGAGGGCCGGCGGGAGCGGGAACAGGAACTCATTTTTCGCGGCACCCAGTATGCGCGCGCCATCGCGAGCTACCACCAGAAGTTCCAGCGATTCCCGACCAAAGTCGAAGATTTGATAAAACCCACCAACGGATTTCGCTTCCTGCGCAAGGAATTCGCCGACCCCATGACCCCCAAAGGGAATTGGCGGTTTATTCATGCCAACGCCCAGGGCGTCCTGCTGGACTCGAAAACGCAGCCCCTTACTGCGGGAATTCCGGGACTACCCGGTCAACAAGGCATGGGCCAGGGCGCGGGCGGGTTCGGCGCCTCCGGTCTTGGCGCGTCGGGCATGGGCGGAAGCTCATTTGGCCAACAGGGTATGGGCGGAAGTTCTTTCGGCCAACAAGGCATGAGTGGAGTTTCACCTGATCAGCAGGGCGTGGGCGGAAGTTCGTTTGACCAGCAAGGCATGGGGGGAAGCGGATTTGGCCAGTCAGGCTCGGGGGGAAGTGGATTTGGTCAGTCGCAGTCAGGCTTCTCATCCGGGTCAAACTCCGGATGGAGTGCTACGGGTACCTCGCAAAATTCCGGATTTTCCTCAGGGAGCAACCCATCAGGCGGGATTTATATTGTCGGGGTCGCCAGCATGAGTCATAAGGATTCCATACGCACTTGGAACAAGAAAACCCACTACGACGAGTGGGAGTTTGTGGGTATCGACCTTGGGGCGCTCGGCATCGCGACTTCGATCCCAGGCCTCCCGGAAGGCATGAATGGGGGAGCGGGCCAGGTAAACCAGCCGAACGGTTTCGGCCAATCGAATGGCTTCGGCCAGTCAAATCAGGGAAATTCCACCATGCCGGGGCAGAATCAAAGCGGATTTTCGCCTTCAGGTGGTTCCACAACCGGAGGGTCCTCCTTCTCGCAGCAGTGATCCAATGATAGACTTGATGCGGTGTGTTAGAAACAACCGGAGTATATGCCCTCGCCCCCTTGGGAGTCTGTGTGACAACCCAGTTTTGCATGTCATCCCGAGGAGCCGAAGGCGACGAGGGATCTCGCACTGCCTTGAAAATACACAGAGCAAGATTCTCCGCGGAGTTTACCCTGAGCAAACTGCGGAGATTCTTCGCTTCGCTCAGAATGACAGCCCGGAAGTGGTTATCACACAGACTCCCTTGGGGGAGAGGGTGGCGCGTAGCGCCAAGTGAGGGGGTTGGCCCGTCACTGTTTTATGTAACCTTTAGTAGTTTCGAAGAACCAGCAGGTGACAGTCACATCAGCAAAATTTTAGGGTAGTCGTGAGCGGAGTTTGGCGGATGATTCGTGGCAATGGCGCTGCAAAATTGATCCTTGTGCTTGGCCTTGGTGTGTCGCTGCTCGCGGCGGCTTGCGGAGGTACGACGACATATCCGATTGTTGTTGCCGTCACCCCAAAAACCGCATACGTCCCGGCGTCGTCGTCGCTGCAGTTCAACGCCTCGGTTGCGGGGACTCCGAACGCTGCCGTTAACTGGAGCGTGGGCAATACGGTAGGAGGGAGTTCCACCCTCGGGTTTATTTCGTCCACGGGTTTTTACAGGGCGCCGGGTGCTGTCCCTTCGCCTAATCAGGTCACCATCACAGCGACCAGCCAGCAGCAGGACACTGCGCAGGCTACCGCCACCGTGACGGTTGTTCCGACCACTTCCGGAGCGCGCGCCATTCAGGTGGCTTCCGGCCAGACCATTTCCAATGTCAATGTGCTCGTATCGCCGTTGACTCCAACTTTGTCCATCTACGCTGCGGGTTCGTGCACCGGCAGCACGTGCACGACGTCGGCCACTGGCATACAGGTTGCAGCCGGTGGCTCGGCGACGGTATTCATAGTCGGCAGTGGAATCGTTTCCGGGACAGTTTACTCGATAAGCGGCAACCCTACCGACGTGAGTGTGGTCCAGCCCACGGGCTCCGAGTTCGGCGAGACCAACGATGGCACGCCGTCGGTGTCGTTCAATATAACCGTCAGCCTCAGCGCCGCGACGGGCCTGCGAAATATTATGGTCTCGAACCCCGCCACGGGTGAACTCTCCGTTTTTGTGGGTGGGTTTCTCATCACTCCAGCCATCACTCCATTTGGACAGTAAACGATGAAGATACGCACTCCTTTATTTTCGATGTTAGCAGCGGTCCTGATGGCAGCCTCGGCGTCTGCTACCACTCTGGTGCGGATGAGCCTGGATCAGCTTACAGAGGCTTCCACTGAGATTGTGCGCGGCCACGTCGTCAGTCAGCAGACGCTCTGGAACCCTGCGCACACTCGAATTTATACCTACACGACCCTCGCCCTTGATCAGACGTACAAAGGCAATCCCCCGGGTTTAGTGGTTGTCCAGCAGCCTGGGGGCAGAGTGGGCAAGACGCAGGTTTTCGTGGCGGGCACGATTCAATTCCATGCCCAAACGGGCTACGTGCTGTTCCTGGAACGCTCGCCGGCGGACTCCTCCAAATTCCTTCCGGTTGGAATGATGCAGGGCGCCTACAGAATCTACCGCGACCAGAAAACGCAGGAGGAAAAGCTGATTCTCCCCCTGGGCTCTCTGCCGCGTGGAACTCCGGCTTCGGGGGCTGGGTCGATCATTGCCGGGCCGGCGGTTCCGGCTCGTCAATTCCAAAGGGAGGTTTCAGCCGCGCTGACGACTCCTTTGGCCATCCCTTCCGGAACGGCGATTTCCGTAGCCATCAAATCCGCACAATCTTCGGGCGCGAGGCGACTGGAAGTAATGGGACGGACCACTGCCGACCTTTTTCCCAATCCGTCACTGGTGATCCCCGCCGGCAGCCTGGTCTCAGGGAAGGCGGAGCGAAGCGGTGATTCATGGAAAATCTCCTGGACGGAGGTCTCGATCGGCGGCAAGCAGGTTTTGCTCTCCGCGCTAAATACGGAGCCCGTGGCGGCGCCATTGCGTGGCAAAGTGCTTATGGTTAACGTGAGGTGAGGATGCTCAAGAGAAATCGAGCGGGTTGGGTCCGGCGCAAAGCCAAGATCGGTTTGGTGGGGCTGGTAGCGCTGCTAAGCGCCATGCTGGGGTTTGCCTACACCACCTACCAGAATAATGTTAACGGGCCGATACCCTCGCTTTGGCCGAACGCTTCCTTCACCTGGGTGCTGGACAATCCCGGTACGCCGCTCACCAACGTCGACACTACCGACGGCGCGAACCCTCTGCCCCTCAAGACGGTCCTCCAAGGCTCCGCCCTTGCATGGTCCTCCGCCACGCTTAATGGCCAGCAATTGACGAATCTTAGCATTACCAATGGATCCGACGTTACAAACCTGCCCAATCCCCAGGTGGATTGCACGAACGTCGTTTCATTTAATGACAGTAATGCTGCGGATTTTCCAACAGGTACGGCGACCGTGGCATTTACTACTGTGAGCACCGACTACTTCATGAACGGACCGCCGGTTCCGGGCGGGACTTATGCCTTCAGCGAGTGCAACAGCGCCCAAACTATAACCACTACTTTGCCCTCTATTGTGTATGACGCGGACATTGCCTTCAACCCTCGCGCTCAATTTTCCACGTCCACGCCACCGCTTGCGGGCGCCTTGGATCTCCAATCGGTGGCCACGCATGAATTCGGCCACGCCCTGGGACTCGACCATTCCGGAGTAGCGCATGCCGTGATGTTTCCTGCCGGCGACACCGGCGAGAGCCAGCAGAGAACCCTTTCCTCCGACGACATCATCGGAATTTCCTACTTGTATCCGTCTTCCAGTTTTGCAAGTTATATGGGAGCAATTTCCGGCCAAGTATCCCTCCCTAACATGAGCGGGATCTACGCAGCGCATGTGGTGGCGATAGATTCGAAGACGGGCAATGTGGTTCTAGACGGGCTCGCTAACCAGGAGGGCGGTTACAAATTGTTTGTCCCACCCGGCAGCTATAACCTGCTCGTCCTTCCTCTCGCGCCCGATGATAGCCATGGCATCTTTTCTATAAACGATTTTTCGGGGTGGACGTGCGGCTACGACGAAAGCGCGCCGCCGTGCTGCGATACCAGCGTTGGCCAATGCTTTGGCGTGCCTCTCATCAATCCCGTCAATTTCTCCGGTACATATTATTGATTGCCTGTTGTAGAACCTGTTAGCGTCGAACGGTGTAAGGGACTGAGTGACATGAAGGGCAACGGACGGATGCAAGTTGTTTTGCGCTCACTGGGTTGTTTTGTAATGCTTGGTATCTGCGCCTGGGGGCTAGCCCAACAGTCGCCTGCCCGCAAGCCCAACGAACTGGTTGCGGGAAAGCTGATTTACGTCGCCTCCATGCCCGATGGCCTTGACCAGTGGATCAGCGACGACCTGAGACACTGGGGGAAATACAAGATCACCAGCAATTCGGAAGGAGTGGATCTGGTCATTCAGGCCACCAACCCCGACCAGGAGCTTAAACTCGAGACGCGCGGCGGCACGGCTCAGCCCAAAGGCGCAGACCGCCCGCATCTCCCCCACAAGTCGAAGAATGACGAACCTCTGCCCACGTCGATCAGCGTAATAAGCTGGGTTACTAGCCAACCTGTATGGCAGGCAGACATCCTGAATCGTAAGCCAAAGAAAGACGAAGCGGACGCACCCGCCTGCCCGGCACGCGAAGATCTTTGCCCACGCCTTGACGGCAGACCAGCTTGCGCAACAAGTTGTCGCAAAGCTGAAGGAATACGAAGAGGGACTCGAAAAGACCCCGGCTGGGAATAAATGAACATTTTGGAGTGCATGATGTTGTAGGGGGACGGCTTGCCGTCCCCGGTGCACAGGGTAGGGCAAGCGATAGATTGGGAAGGAATACAGATGAAGATCGCCGTTACGGGCGCAGCAGGGTTGTTCGGACATGGACTTGTGGCGGCCTTTTCCGCCCGGCATACGGTCTTCCCGCTTACGCGCGCGGATGCTGATATCACGGATGCCAAAGCCGTGCGCGCGTTGCTGGAACGGATCCGCCCGGACGTTGTGGTTCACCCCGCTGGCATTCCTGATTTGGACATTTCGGATGCGGACCCCGAGCTGGCGCGTCGGGTGAACGTCGAGGGAACACGCCACGTAATAGACGCGGCGCGGGCGGTTGGAGCGGCGGCAGTCTATATTTCTTCCGATGCCGTGTATAACGGGCAGAATTCCAGGCCCTATGTCGAAACTGACCCGACCTCGCCGATTACGGTCTACGGACAAACCAAGTTGGATGGCGAAGTCGTCGCGCAATCCCTGGCGGAGCATTGGATCTTCCGCGTTCCGGTCCTGTACGGGCCGGGGAAGACGAATTTCATCGAAAAGGGTTTGCGCAAGATCGCAGGCGGGGAGAAGTACACGGTGGCGAGCGATCAGGAAGGCTGCGCGGCTTATACTGTCGATGCCGGTTACAAGATTATGGAGGTTGTCGAGGCTCGGCGCTATGGCCTCTACCACCTTGCGAATCAAGGAGCCTGCACGCGCTATGAACTTGCCCGGCGCGCCGCCGAGTTGGCCGGGCTGGATTCCTCGAGAGTTGTGGGTGTCCCTGCCGATCAGATGGGGAGACGCGCACCCAGGCTGAAGTACTCGGTGATGGAGATGTCCGCCCTCAAAGCGGCGGGATTCAGCCTGCCGCGCCCTTGGCCAGAAGCGCTTGCGGACTATGTTCGCGGCGTATCCCTTTGACCCGGCTGAAAACTAGTCGAAAGGCTTATGATTCGGCCCCGGGCTACCGGACGAACGGGTAGAGGATTGCCCAATGCCCAATAGGGACCGGAGCCGCCCCCAGATTGCCTGCATTAATCGTTGACGTGGGATTTGAGCCCAGCAATTCTTCTTGATCGTCTCCAGGGTTTGTGGGTCGGAGACTTCACCGGTAATAACCAAGACCTTCCCGACCAGGCTTGGGCGGAGATTGGTCAGGGCCGCGGCCATATCTCGAGTGGGCATCTCAGCGCAGCGAAGGTCGAGAAGAACCGCGTCAAAGCTCTGTTTCTCAAGGATTGCCAGCGCCTGGTGGGCATTGCTTGCAATCTCACCTTCGCAACCGAGCCCCGCCAATAGGACGCAGAGGACATTTCGGATTGCAGGTTCGTCCTCTATAATCAAGACACTCCGAAGCTGTCGGCTGTCGGTCAAAAGCCCCCCATGGCGTTATTAAACTCATTTGACATGGCACTCGCCTGCCCCCCCTCGCTCGGGCCATCAGCGAGGCCGACCCCACTCGTCATTAACGCATTTAGTAATGATGAAGTCAAGCGTTCGCAAAGGGGGGTGACGTCTCAGTTTGAATTCGTAGCGGCGAGTTTACCTCGCCAAATGGCGGCCTAAAGCCGCCTCTACTTCAAACTGCGGCACTACTCAAGGGCGCAGGCGGCGAGATTAGTACTTGCAGCGGCGGCCCGGGTCCGCACTGGGCCCATTTGAGGCCGTTGCGATAGGCAACGATCTGCGGTTCGAGGCCCGGCTGGATAGGAAGACGGCGCCGTTACTGAAGGACAGGCCCCTCCTCAGGCGAGGCCGTTGAGAATTCCAGATCGTGCCCGGGGACGATTCGCGCCTCCATGGCCAGGATGCGCGCGCGGTCCTGCTGGAATTGTTTCCGATGGTGAGGAATCATGGTGAGGACCTTTTCCTCGTGCTGGCGGCTAAGGAGCGCGTCGCCGGCGATCACCGTGCGCTTTTCGGCCTCGCGAATAATGACGGAAGTATGGCCGGGGACATGCCCGGAGGTAATGAGGCTCTCCAGGCCATGCGGCAGGGCATGCTTCTCAATCCACAGGAACTGGGAAGGATCGCCCAACCGTTTGAGATCCCACCAGCGCAGTGCAAACTTGCGGAGCTTGCCCATCATTTCTTCAGCGTGCTCGTAGTCGAAGGTCTCAGGATAGTATTTGAGAATGAGTGTTTCCCAATTCTGCTCGTCCAGGAGGTCAGAGTAAACTGCACGGCACCAGTCATAGGATTCCTGCGACCCGAAGATTTCACTTCCCGGAAAAAGCGCGTTGTTCGAGACGTGGTCAATATGGAAATGAGAGTTGATGACGGTTTGGATATCTGTCGGCTTCAGACCGCGGGAATCGAGCGCCTTAATTATGGTGTGTGCCTCATGTGGCATTCCTGTATCCACAATGATGTGATGATGTCCGTTGGAGAGCAGAGTCGAGGTGGCGCCGTGCCAACTTCCCGGCAAAAGAACGTCTACTCTCCATTCGCTGTTTTGCATTCCGCTCCTTCTATCAGGCTTCGAAAGCCATTCTAACAGGAACCGCAACAGAAGGATGAGCAAAACGCCGGTCACTTTAGCGCCGGCTTAACGCTCGCTAAGAAGTGTGCCTTCCGCGGTCAACAGGTGTAGGGGTAGGGCTTGCCATAGGCCCGTCCAAATCACGATCGACTCTGTCGGTTGTGACTAGCGGCTCCGCCGCTTGCTGCTATGAAAATGTCGATTATCCAAAACTACAAACTTCGTCGTCCCCGCGAAAGCGGGGACCCACGTCGGTGGATTCCCGCATTCACGGGAATGACGAGAGTTTAGGGAAGCGGGGAAACACCATGGTTTCCGGGTGCCCGCCAGCCGACGGGCGTGCGGGGGGTCACGTCTCTTCTTCGGCAATCCACCGGCCCAGCCTGAGGATATCCGCGGCTCTAGCCATGCCGATGGGCCGGGCGTTCCCGTTCCGTTCGACGACCACCACATTCTCGGTCTTGTGAAGTTCCATTTCGCCCATCACCCGGCCCACTGTGTCGCCCAATCGAGCCAAGACATAGTCCTGGCGAGCGATGTCCCGGATTTTCAAGTCAGTGTCAACACCTTTCAGCAAGTCCCGCGCTTCCACAATTCCAACGATGCTGCCGTCCTTTTCGACGACCGGGATCGCGCCGGTGGTTTCAGGGGTTACTTCACGGACTACGATCTTCACCTCATCTTCGGGTCCGACTGTCGTGAACTCTTTCCGCATGACCTGCTCGATGCGAGTACGCATTAGAACCGGGACGGAGTAATCCTGAAGAACAATCAAGCCCCGTTTGACGAGCTTGCCCGTCATGATGGATTCGGCGCTGAAGAGACGAACCAGGCCGTCCGAAACGACGCAGCAAACCACCAGGGGAAGAATCGCATTGGGGTTGCGGCTCAGCTCAAAAAGAAACACGATGGAAGTGAAAGGAGCGCGAGCAATCCCGCCAAAGACCGCCGCCATGGCTACCAGGGCATAGAGAGCGGGATCGCTTACGAAGCCGGGGAAAAAGTGATGCCAAGCCTGGGCATAAACCGCTCCGACGCCGCCGCCCACGATCAACGACGGGGCGAACACGCCTCCCGTGGTTCCTGAGCCAAGTGAGATGACGAGGCCCCAGAATTTCGCGAGTGAAACGCCCAGCAGGGTCCCCGCGGAAAGGCGGTCGTTCAGCATGTCGCGTATCGTGTCGTAACCTGTGCCGAACACCTGCGGATAGAAGTACCCGATTACACCCAGCAGAAGAGCGCCGAACACCGGCGCCCAGATCAATCGGGGTTTCAGGGGGAAGTGGTTGTCGAACAAATCCTCGAGCCAAAACAGGACCCGAATCATGGCAATGGCGATAAGGCCCATGAGCAGCCCCATCAGCGCAAAGAGCCAAAGTTCCTGCATGTTTTTCAAGGAAAACGCCGGAGTGGGAAAGAGCGGCGCCCACCCTCTGAAATGGACTGCAACCGTCGTCGCCACGGCAGAAGAGATGGCGACCGGGATAAAGGACCGGGCGCGGAATTCGAAAAGCAATAGTTCGATGGCCACCAGGATTCCTGCAAAGGGCGCCACAAAAGTCGCCGCCATGCCCGCGGCGGCGCCCGAAGCAAGCAGGACGCGGCGCTGATAAGGCGTCAACTTCGTGATCTGGGCGAAAATCGAGCCGAAGGCTGCGCCGGTTTGGATGATGGGGCCTTCGGCTCCGAAAGGTCCGCCCGTCCCGATGGCGAAGGCGGTTGCGAGCGGCTTCAAGATTCCCACCCGCATGCGCACCAGGCTCTTTCCAATCAGGACGGCTTCCATGGCTTCGGGAATCCCATGTCCCTTGAGTGTGGGCTCCCAGAAGTGAACCATGACCCCGACCAGCAGGCCGCCTATAGGCGGTATGAGAATGACCCATGCGCCCAGGTGGTGGTGCACCGGATAAGTGACGGCAAACGATAACTTGCCGTAGAAGAAAATATTCGTAAAAAGGTAAATGAGCTCGAGCAACCCTTGAGCCACAAGGCCGGCGATGAGCCCCACAACCATGGCCATCCCGGAGGTCTTCACCACGGAGGGTTCGAGGGCTTTGCCGAATTCCTTGAACCACCTTGCGCTGGGCATGTTCGGTGACTTTGCATCGGCCATGGGCTCTACTCAGGCTCCTTCCGCCGCGTTGATAAACCGCGGCTTGGATTTCAGGACTTTGGTCAGGTCAAGCTGAATGCGTTTGAGCTCCTCGATGTGTAGTTGGGCGAGATCGTTCAGAGCAGTGGCGCCTTGCCGGGTAAGGCGGACGCGCACGAAACGGCGGTCGCGCCCCGCCTGGTCCTTGTGGACAAGGCCCTTTCGCGAAGCCCGCTGCACAAGTCCCACCACGGCGTTGTGGCGCTCCTGCAGGAATTCCGCGAGTTCGCTGATGGTGGCCCAGCCTCGGCCTGTGTAACCCGCGATCCCCAGCATCAGAACGTATTGCTGAGGGGTCAGCCCGTGTTTGCGCGTGGCCCGTTCGCTGAAGCGAAGGAAGAGGCGGAGATTGTAGCGAAACCAGGCGAGCCGGCGGAGTACGAGGCCGTTGGTTGGCCCGTGTTCAAGTAATGATGTGCGAAGCCTCATGATTTTAAATTATATCACATTGCGACCTAGTTGAGCGCGGCGCCGACGCCTCTGCTGGTCGAGATGGGCCGGCGGAGGACGAAGCGTTGCAGTCTTTAGGGACTAGAAAGGCGTCGGAGTGCCGAGCTTCGTTCGGCGCCGACCCGCCGTCGGCCTATGATTTCTCGGACTATTGCGATGGCCACTCGAAGGGGAATATTTTTCCGGCGTCCTCCGGCGTGAGATTGACGCCGAGGCGGCGGGCAGCGTAGGCGAGCACGGGATCCCGCCCGCTTGCCAGGTCGGCGGCCGTAGGAAGAACCACTTCATCGGGAGTCACACCGGTATGCTCGAGGCTTTTCCCATCGGCCATGATGAGGTCGGAATCGGTGATCGAGGCGCCGAAGAAAAGCACGATATCCACGCCCAGATGATAGCTGTAGCGTTTAGCTTCCATGACGCTGTCGGCCGAGCGGTCGCCGATGACGTCACCGCGCTTTTCGATTTGCAAGATGCGCGCGAACAGTTCGGCGGCAGAGGCCGAGTCAGAATCCACCAGTACGCTAATTTTGCCGGTGAAAATGTTGCGGCCCCTCGATTTGGCAATCTGGGGCTTGAGTTCCTTACGCCCGGAGCGGTCGCCTATCTTAACCTCGTTCTGAAAGACCCCGCCCAGCAGGTACTTGAGTGTTTCCAAGGCTCCGCCGGGATTGCCGCGCAGATCCAGGATGAGGGCCTGGTACTTGCGCGCTTTCCCAATCAGGTCGTCCACTTCCGGTTGATCGAAGAAGAAGGCAGGGAGCTTGACTGCTAATGACTCATCTCCCAGAGATTTGAATCGGATGCGCATGCGCCGCTGTTCGTCTTCCCCTTCGCGGACCATTTGCCAAAGGTCGGAGCCGCCGCTCCCTCCGGTAAGATCAGCCACGGGCTTGAGATTGACGACCTTTGCCTTCAAAACGACCCGGCGGTCGTGGCCTGCGGGATCGCGGAGCGCAAGCCGCAGGTCTACCTGCGGTCGCAGCACCCTGAAGCGGTAGTCGATTTTCCATAGGTCCTGCCGGTTAGGAGTGAACCCCTCGATGGCCAGCACCTCGTCCCCAGGCTTTACCCCTTGGGCTTCGGCATCGCTCTCGGGCCTTACCCGCGATACAAAACACTGGTTCCCGATCATCTCCGTTCGAATGCCGTAATCGTGGCGGTAGGGCCGTGGAGGCGGCAAGAAATATGTGTGAGAGTCATCGAGTGAGGCCAGCGCCGCTGCAATGTGGGCGAGCGCCATGTTGAGGGAGGGAGCACTTTTGATCTTGTCCTTCGCCTCAGCCACTTTCGCGTCCCAGTCCACTCCATGAAATTGTGGGTCGTAATAGTGCTTTCGAATATCACTCGAGACTACATCGAAGATTTGGAGCGCACGATCGCGATCATACTTCGATATTTGCTGCGCCCGTGCGGGAGGGACGGGAAGCCCCGCTAAGGCTATCACCGCCAGAAAATACGCCCTTGCAACGCTTCCTCTCATGTTACCTCCAGGTACCCGCTGCGCGGAAAGAGAAGTCGAAGAGGCTTGAGGCAAACACAGATGTCATCATTTTGCGGGCGCATGCGCACTGCGCCCTTTGGCTGGTGAAATACTACGCTCCGCTACCTCACTACGCAAGCCAGATATCTCGAGGTATGTGCAGGACACTGCGATACAGAGGGAAACAGTTTCCGTGAGCTCAGCGTGCTGCTCTTACACTAAGGCAGGACTATTTCCTCAAAGAGGCAACAACCGCCTCTAAGTGCTGGCATTAATTGTAAAGGAAGGAGGAAGCAAGTAACCCATCCTTCAATCCAAGTTACCTGCTTCCCCAGGTAGTCATTAGAGTTGAGTTATTTATATAGACGACAATAAGACCCCAAAAGTTGCTCTCCAGCAAAAATATATTTTCAGACCAGCCGATAACCTCCTTCCAAGCCTGGTTATCACCCGGGCGCATGCCGGCAACGCACGTCTTTTTTCGTCCTCCGTTGCCCCTTTCTCCTAGTAGGGATTGGAATTAGGAGGTCCTGGGAGGAGCTAGGAGGGAGTTTTCATGGGCCTGTGGCCCGCCCAAGGAGAATGAAAATCGACCACAAGGTCGCCCCCGCGAAAGCGGGGGTCCATTTTAGGTCTGGAACCCAATGGATTCCCGCCTGCGCAGGAATGACGTATTTGAGGGTGATTTTCAGGAGAGTCGAGCAAAGAATTCCAATCCCGGTAGCTGAAAATATGGAATAATCGCAAGGCGGATTATTTATCATGCCGCGTGGGCCAACAAGAAAGCACTTGAGAACACTTACAAACAGGGGAGGACTTGTCGTGCAAAGACGGAATTTTCTGGCTTCCTCACTCGCGGCCTCTGCAATGGCAGTCAATGCGTCGTCCGCACATGCCGGCGGCGCGCAGGGGACGGCGGCGGGCGAGGGTCGCGAATACTACGAACTGCGGCGTTACCACCTGTTCCGGGGGCCGCAAGTCAAGTTGGCTGCCGACTTTCTGGGGCAGGCGCTCGTGCCTGCGCTGAACCGGTTGGGAATCAGCCCGGTGGGAGTCTTTGAAGTCGAAATCGGTCCTGAAAGCCCGGGGCTGTTCGTTCTGATGCCAAGCGCCTCGCTTGAAACGCTTGTCAATGCTGAGTTGCGCCTGAATCGAGACGAAGAGTATCTCAAAGCCGGGGCATCTTTCTTGAGTGCGTCCGCCACGCAGCCTGCCTTTGTGCGCATGGACAGTTCGCTGATGGTGGCCTTTGAAGGGAAGCCTCGGCTTACGGTCCCGTCAGCGACAGCCGAGCATCGCTCGCGTATGTTCGAGTTGCGGACCTACGAAAGTCCCACTCCTCAGGACCATGTGCGGAAAGTCGAGATGTTTAACAGCGGGGAATTCGACGTATTCGAGCAGGCCGGATTCTGGCAGATTTTCTATGGCGATACACTTGTCGGATCGCGACTTCCAAACCTAACTTATATGCTTGGCTTTGAGGACCTTGCGGACCGTACCAAGAAGTGGGATGCCTTCCGGACATCCCCGGGATGGAAGAAGCTCTCCACCATGCCGCGGTATGCGTCCGAAGAAATCGTCTCGAACATTACGAACACCATCCTGAGACCAACGGCGTATTCGCAGATCTAACGGCAGTTTAGGAGTCGAGAGTCAAGAGTCAAGAGTAAGGCCAGGGGCAGGGTACTGGCTTCCCGCTTTCGCGGGAATGACACACATCCCTTCGAAGCTACGACCGGTGTGGCTGGGTTGCCAGACTACGCCATTCCCAAGTGAAAGATCGGATTGGCCCCCGCGGCGCTCGCCATAAGCTTTTGTTCTTCGGTGTGCGTGATGGGTTTGAATTGCTGGCCGACATCCATCCCCAGCCGGAAATATCGTTCGTCGCCAGGAGGCATGGCTGCTGTGATCGGTTGCGAGAGCGTCCAGCGGTACCCCAGCGCAGCTTGGTGGGGGAAGTCCGCGGGCTCATACCAGCATTTCTCTTGCGGGTGGCCCTTCTTCATGGAATCGGGCCAGGTGGTCTTGGCCATGCCTTTTATAGCCATAATCCCCATTCCCTTTTTCTGCGCGTGTTCGATGACCTGCGGGCCGAACTTGGCTTGGGAAAAGAGCACGAAATTAATGGGAAACAAGATGGTATCGAATTCGTACCGGTCCATGGCGGCGATCGCGACTTCCACCGAATGCGCGGAGAAGCCGATGTACCGCAGCTTGCCCGCTTGTTTTGCCGCTTGGAACGCTTCCATGGCGCCCTTGGGGCCGAAAATCTCGTCGAGTTGCGACATCTTGGATAAAGCGTGGAACTGGTACAAGTCCACGTGGTCCGTGCGCAGTTGGCGAAGCGATTCGTCGAGCGTTTTGGCGGCGCTGTCTTTGGTCCAGTCGCCTTCCTCCCCTCCCGCCCCTTCCTTGCAGGCCAGGAAGACCTTCTTGCGGTAGGGTTCGAGGGCCGGCCCCATGCGCGCCTGCGCATCACCATAGCTTGGAGCAATGTCAAAGTAGTTGATGCCCCGGTCCACCGCTTCCGCCACGATATTGTTCGCAAACGACTGGCTGTTGTTCATCAACACGATGCCTGCGAACCCCACGATGGAAAGCTCGTCGCTCCTCTTGCCAAGCCTCCGCTTCGGTATGGGCTTCTGATCTCGTGCGGTCTCCTCCGCCATGGCGTGCGGCTCCAGAATCTCGCCCGAAGCTGCTAGGCCAGCCGCTGCGGCGGTCCCTTTGGTCAGAAAATCTCGCCTGTCCATGACACTCCTCCCTCGAAAGAATACAAACCCAGAACTTAAAACCTGACTTTGGCGCCCCATTTACTTGTAGCACCGGCGAGGGAGCTTCGTCAACCGCAGGTCACGGGTGATTTCAAACGAATTGTAGGGGTAGGGCTTGGGGTAGGGCTTGCCCTACCCTTGTCGGGCAGCGGCACAAAATCATATGGGCAGGGCTTTCCCCACCCTTGTCGAGGTCGACAGAAATGCGGGGACGGCAAGCCGTCCGCGTACTCAGGTGACCGCCGATCCGAAGGGCAAGGGCCTGGCGGAGCCTGCCTGGTGTATACTCGGCTCTCGAGTCTGTTGGATGAATATCGGGGAGGGGTTCGCATGCGTTCGCTCGAGAGAGTGCGAGGTTTAATTGCAGGCGAGAAGATCGATCATCTGCCGGTGCAGCCCGTGATCATGATGTTTGCCGCTAGGCACGCCGGCATGCCATACATTGAATACACCAAGGATGGAAGGAAGATGGCCGCAGCACAGGCCAAGGTGGTGCGGGATTTTGGTATCGACTGTCTGCTGACTTGCTCTGATCCGGCGCGCGAAGTCTTCGATATCGCCGGCGAGGGGAGTATCAACTGGTACGAAGACCAGGGCCCTGCGATCTGCGAGGACAGGGCAGCGCTGCTTGATAAGTCACGTTTAAAGACCTTCCGCCTCCCCGACCCGCTGGGCGGCGGCCGCATGCATGACAGAATCAAGGCCATCGAAATCCTGCACCGGAAATTCGGCGGGGAGGTGTCTATTGTGGGTTGGGTCGAAGGGCCATTGGCGCTGGCAGGCGAGTTGCGCGGGCTGACCCACGTGATGACGGATTTCCTGGACGATCCCTCCTTTGTGGACGACCTTCTCGACTTCAACGCTGAGGTTGCGATGGTCTACGCCGAAGCGCAGATCCAAGCCGGCGCGGACACGATTGGGATGAGCGACGCGGCCGCCTGCATGATCGGGCCCCGCTATTATGGCCGTTTTCTGCTTCCCCGGCAGATGCGCGTAGTGCAATCCATCCGCAAGGCGCATCCGGAGGTCATCGTGCGCCTCCATATGTGCGGGAACACGGATCCCCTCATGGCGCAAATGAGACAATTGCCGGTTCAAATTTTCGAATTGGATTCGCCGACCAACCTCGCGGCGGCGCGGGCCTGCCTGGGGCCTGGCAGGGTGGTGCTGGGCAACGTCGCGACGATTACGGAAATGCTGGAAGGCACACCTGCCGAAGTCTACGAAGCGTCGCGGCGGTGCCACAAGACCTGCGGGCAGTTTCACATTGTGGGCACGGGCTGCGAAATGCCCCCGGCCACGCACCCCGAGAACCTGCGCGCCATGGTCCGCTATGCCGCCGAGCACGCGCCGGTCTTAAGCCCCGAAGGGGCGATCTAACAAAGCCCAGGCCAACGGCCTGGGTCAACGTCGCACCTTCAAATTCATAGCCCTGTAGGGGCGAAATACACTCAACCCCGCGGCTCTGCAGCAGCGGCGTAGCGCGAACCGCTGATTTTGCGGTCCGCGTCTTTTCGCCCACTGCCCTTTCAGGACTCACGCCACACCACGGAAAGCCGCAGACCGCAAACCCGGCGGTTTGCGCTACCGACTCAATCACATAGCAATGTCCGATTTTTCGTGTACCTTATACGTCAACTTCGTTCCGGGAGAGGGCCAAGTCGGCGGGTTCTGATCTTCTTTGCGCGCTTCCCCGTACTGGACCGGTTCCTTCCCAAAAGCGCCTGAAATCTGCCTCGAGCTGCTCCTGGCGTGCTCGGACCCAGGGCGAATAGTGCTTCTCAGTGATATTGATGCTGTTGTGTCCGAATAACACTGAAACTCGGTCCAACGGCACTCCTGCCTGAAGCAAGCCGACTGCAAAGGTGTCGCGAAATCGGTGGGCGTGCCCGTCGGGAATTTTTGTTTCCTTGAATACACCCTTGAGCGCCCGTTGCCAGTCTCCCGTAGCGCTGTCCCTCTTTGATTCGCCTGACCAGAAAAAGTATTGCGCAGGGCCAACGGTGTATAATCTCTCTGACGGGCCTTTGGCACTGGGGTTGATTCCGCGCAACTACCGCGCGCAGCGGACTGAAAAGCCGAAGAAGTTTTCGGATTTCGCCCAACGTTTGGGCATTCCCGCGAGCTGCAATTTTGTGGGTTTCATTCCCGAAGACCCCATCGACCGGGGTGTCGAAGGCAGGGTGAGGGCTGCCCGACCCTGGGCTTACGCGCTGGGCTACTGCTCTGCACGCTTGGCGGGGCTTCAAAAAGGCTGTCCGCGGGAGGGGGGATCTGTCGATGAACTACCGACTCAGGACACCCGTTGCTGGAGGCGCCGTGGGAGCATACCTTGCCTTGGCCATCCTGTCCGCGGGCCTGGCATTCGCCGGCGCGTCGGCGTTCCGCGGAGATTGGAATCCGCGGCTGGCGGCGCAGTTTCTCGATTCGCGCCAGAAGGCTTGGTTCGCCTGGCCTCCGGCGAACAAGTCCGGGGTATCGTGCCTCTCGTGCCACACGGGGTTTCCCTACCTGCTGGGCCGGGCGGCGTTGCGGCGTACGCTGGGCGAGCATGATCCCACCTTGTACGAGGCGCTGCTCGTCGATGGCGTGCGGGCGACTGCGATCAAAACCGACGGAGCGTTTCTGTTTGGAGATTCGAAGGGCCTCCTCGGCGAGCAGGAATTCGGAGCGCAGTCAATCCTCTCGGCGCTGGTTCTTGCCATCGACGATGCCCCGCGCGGCCGGCTGAGCCCGGAAGGCGAAGGGGCGTTCGAGCGCTTGTGGAACTTGCAGCTTCGCGCGGGAGAGAACAAGGGCGCCTGGAACTGGTCGGAGTTCGATCTCGATCCGTGGGAAACACCGCACTCCATGTTCTACGGCGCGGCACTGGCCGCCGTGGCCACCGGCGTGGCTCCGGCAGGCTATCAGTTCCGGCCGATGATTGGCGAGAATGTCGCGGCGCTTTCAGCCTATCTGCGGGTCGCGCAGAAGGCCCAGCCTCTCCACGACCGGGTCACGCTGCTTTGGGCCGCAGCGGTGCTGCGCGACCTGCTCCCCAACCCCGACCGGCAGGCAATTCTCGATGAGGTCTGGGCAAAACAGCAGGCCGATGGCGGCTGGAGCATCGAATCGCTCGGTCCCTGGGAGACGCATCCCAAGGCTCCGCCCGCTGACGGCTCAAGCAGCTATGCCACAGGGCTAGCGGCTTTCACGCTCCAACAGGCCGGCGTCGAGCGCACGGACCGGCGCCTGGCTCGCGCCCTCGCCTGGCTCGAAACCCATCAGGACCGGCAATCCGGCGCATGGGTCGCGCAATCGATGAATCGCCCGCGAAGCCGGCTCCATGCCTGCCCTGTTCATGGAAGACGCGGCCACGGGCTACGCCGCGGCGGCGCTGGCGGCAGGGGCCCGGTAGCGCGGGCTTCCGTCGTGGAGTCCGCAGCCCACACCCCCCCAGCCCCTCCTTAATGAGGAGGGGAGTCATTTTCAGGGCAGAGTTATGTTATTGGATATGGATATCAGTGAAATATTGCCGTTTGAGTTAATCTACTAATGGTTTATCGGCTGGGGCGTTTGCGCCGCTTGGGATGGTGATCCAAGCCGAGTTCTTCTCTTTTTCGGCTCAGAGTATTGCGGTGGATTCCCAGGGCCTCGGCGGTTTTGCACAGGTTTCCATTGTTTTTTTCGAGCAGGCGCTGGATAAAGCGCTTCTCGAATTCACTTACGGCCTCGGGGTATTGAATTCCATTTTCGATCATGCGGTTGATCAGGGCTTCGAGCTGGTCTTTCACGGCAGCGCTCCAATGCGAATGTATTTGGTCAGTCTATTAAATGAGCGTACTTCCGGGGATAAAGAAAATATCCTCGGCCCTTTCGTTCAACGGGCTCTCTCCCACTGCAGGAAAGCGTGGCCGAGGATTATTGCTTGATAGCTTTCTTATCGTTCTGAGTCAGCGTCTCTCTGAGTTTTTCGAGTCCCAGGTTAAATTGCGCCTTGACGTTGGCCGGCATGGCCAGAGAAATTATGTTCGATCCCGTCGTCACGTAAGGAGCCAATAAGGATTGTTCGACCGCTCCCGGCTTGATTGCAAAAGCCAGCAGAACCAGGAGGAGAATGCAATCCACAAGGACTCCGCGCACCAAGCCGAAAACCGCACCCAAGAAGCGGTCGAACCCACTGAATGCCGGCAGTCTTAACCAGCTTGTAAGCCGCGAACGATAGCAAGCTGCCCAACAGCAACGTTCCCAGGAAGAGAACCAGAAAGCCCAGGCCCAGTGCAATCTCGTGCGATTTGGTCAGGTCCTCGAACCAAAGAGCGGCTCTTGGGTACCACATAGCCGCCACCACGACTCCGACCACCAGCGAAGCCAGGGATATCAACTCCCGAACGAAGCCTTTGATGACGGCCGCAATCACAGATATCGCCACGATGGCGGCAAATGTCCAGTCGAGCCAGTTCCAACCAGCCATGATCTCCAGCGCTGTCCCGCCTGAGCGGGGCTGTTTCAATTAGGATTCCGCCCCGTCAGAAGACGGTACGCTTGACGGTATTTTTCACTGGTCCTTTCCACCACCTCGGGCGGAAGAGGAGGCGGAGGTGGTTGCTTGTTCCAGTGAAGCGATTCGAGGTAATCGCGAACGTACTGCTTGTCGAACGAAGGCTGGGCTTTGCCCGGTTCGTACCCCTGCTGAGGCCAGAAGCGCGAAGAGTCAGGAGTCAGGACTTCGTCGATCAGGAGAATGTCGTCGCCGCTCCGGCCCCATTCGAACTTGGTGTCGGCAATGATAATGCCGCGGCCCGCTGCGTAATCTCTGGCGCGCGAGTAAAGGTCCAAACTATAGTCGCGCAGCTTCTGCGCGGCCTCACTCCCGATCCGGGAGACCGTTTCCTCCCAGGTGATGTTCTCGTCGTGGCCCGTGGTTGCTTTCGTGGCCGGGGTGAAGATCGGCTGGTCGAATTTGGATCCCTCGCTAAGCCCCGCAGGCAATTTGATGCCGCAAACCGTTCCGCTGTTGCGATATTCTTT
Source organism: uncultured Acidobacteriota bacterium (assembly GCA_963770415.1). GTDB lineage: Bacteria > Acidobacteriota > Terriglobia > UBA7540 > UBA7540 > CAVROP01. The sequence goes on along the minus strand of CAVYPU010000042.1, from coordinate 91,457 downwards.
CAGCCCCGAACCCGCCAGGTATCCACGCACGACGCACTCGATGGGGAACGGTTCGGTCTTGCGTACCAGCATCGAGCGGCCCTCGAGTTGGCCGGCGAAGGGACGAAGCTCAGAAGGGTAATCCCCAAGGCTGGCGCTCAAAAAATGGTTGGGGATCGACTTCCCATACATCTCGAACCAAAAGCACGAGAGCTGCGTCAGAACCCAGCCCTTGCTCGGTATGCCTTCACCCATCACCACGTCGAAGGCCGAAAGGCGGTCTGTGGCGATAATGAGAAGTTGACCAGGTCCGGCCTCATACACGTCCCGGACCTTGCCGCGGGAAAAAAAGCTCGCGGAAGGCAAACTGGTCTGCGTGATCACAGATTGTGGTTTTATTTGCATGTCCATTGTTCAGGGCATTGGTAATTCTAAAACATCAGTCAGCGTTGTCAACGAAAAAAAGGTTGCCAAAGAAAGCACAGGTTTTAGCTGCACGTACCCTGTGTCAGATGGAGATCGGAATGAAGCCCCAGGCGGGGAGGCAGGAGTCCGAAGCCGGGATTTACAAGGCAGAAACGCAAAACTGGAAATTGGAAACTGGAGACCCGCTTGACTGAACTGCGAAGACCGCTGGCTGGCCGCTGCCGAATGCCACGTCATTCCCGCGAACGCGGGAATCCAGCATGTATCACCAAGTGAACGATCAGCAGGGAAGAGGTTACGCTGGCTGACGCAGGGCGGAGCTCCGCGGTCTTTGGGCATCACAGCCTTTAGAAAGCGCAGTGCTGCGCACCGCGCCAGGCACGGTTCGGCAAGGATCCTCTCGCAGCCTTATACCCGAGCCGCGCCGGAGACCTTCTCGGCACCCTTACGGAGTTCGAAATGAGTCCCCGAACGTGATCACGATGTCCGTCGGCTTGCCCTCTTCGAGATTGATGGGCTCCGCTTTATCCAGGGCTTTTCCGTAGACCGTCATGGGCGAGCCCGCGGCGGGGTCAGAGTGGCCGTCGTAGGTGCCGCTTGCGTCGATGAACACTGCGACGTAGACCGGTGAGACGGGGACGTCAGTGACGCTGATGGTTGCGTTCTTGTCCGAGGCGCTGATGCGCCGCAGGATATGGCTGACGCCCGCCGCGGCGGCCGGTGGCGTGGCCTCGCCAGTGGAATCAACAAGGCTGGACGCGGTGAAGGGGTTTGCGTCAAACATGAGCAGATAGGCCTTGTGCTTCCCGTCCACGATGGTCGAACCCGTGTAGTTTATTTTCGCATTGAGCTTCCCGCGGGCTGAAGCGGCCCATCCTGCCGCCACCGACAAGGTAATGCAAAATATAATTATAGCTAATCGAACTATGTGTTTCATGCCTTCATGCCTCTCCTTTTCTGCAGATTTGAGCGCGCCTGCTTCAGGGCCGAACCAGAACGCCGGCCGCGCCCACCGCGGGAGGCCTTCCGGGGCGATAAATACAAAGCCGCGCGAGATCACCTGCGCCACCCGGCGTCCCTGTGCAGAAGCGTGACCCTTCCGGAAACCGCAGACCATCAAGAACCAAGGTTTGCGCCAACCCGCCTGATGGTCACTCGGGAACGACGCCTTCGACGATGAATAAGCGGGTCTTGGCTGAGCTTAGCCTCATCGGCAAGATCGCCTTATAGGCAGGCGAATCGTACCAGGCCCGCGCTTTCTCCGCGCTGTCGAAAGCGATCACCACCAGGCGCTTGGGAGCTGCGCCCTCGACGGCCTGGGCCTTGCCACCACGAACCATAAAGCGGCCATTGAAAGGCGCCAGCGTTTCCGGGACCTTCGCCGAATATTTCTGATACGTCGCGAGGTCCGCTACATCGAGCTCCGCAACGACATAGGCCGGCGGCGTCTTGATTTGCTGTGCGTGAACCGCCATGGCGCCGATTACGCCAATGAAGACGCCCGCCAGCATCGCCAGCGCCAGTCTGTGGTTTTTCTTCATAGTCTCACTCCCCGCCATGGAATTTTGCCAACCGTCATCACGGCTCGCTTCGACAACGAATTTACGTTCCATCAACCCTAGGATTGGAACACACCTCCCGGGACAAAGTCCACCGCGGCCGGCGGTGGGGACCCGCAGGCGTATCATTCGTGACGCAGGGCCGTGGTTGGGTGGACGTGCGCCGCGCGCAGAGCGGGGACGACCACAGCGACCGTCGCCGCAGCCAGCAGCACCACCGGGACGGTAACGAACGTCAGCAGATCCGTCCCGCTGATGCCGTAGAGCAGGCTGGAGGTGAACCGTCCCAGGGCGAGCCCAATGCTGAGCCCGATAGCAAGCCCAAGGCCGGTGAGCATGAGGCCCTGGCGAAGAACCATCCCGAGAACCGCGCCGGGCCGGGCGCCCAAGGCCATGCGGATGCCGATTTCGCGCGTGCGGCGGCGCACTGAATAGCTCATGACGCCGTAGAGGCCGATGGCCGCGAGCGTCAGCCCCACAAAACCGAAGACACCGAGCAGCAGCGCCGAGGCGCGCGCCAGCAGTAGCGATTTATTCACGTGCTCCTGCATGGTTTCGGTGTTGAACACGGCCAGGTTGGAATCGAGCGCGGCAATCTGGTCGCGCACAGGCTTGGCCAACTGGAGCGGGTTTACAGACGTCTTCACAAGCGTGGAAATGCCGAAGGAGCTGAACACCTTTTCCGGCGCCGCTTCGAGGTACAGATAAGCGCAGTTGGGGGCCGCTTCGCCCAGGGTGCGCGACTTGGTGTTTCCGGCCACGCCAATCACCGTGTAGGGAGTCTTATCGGCGCGCATTATGCGGCCGATGGGGTCCTGATTGGGGAACAAACGGCCGGCCATCGTCTCATTGATGATGGCGGCGTGTTCGTCCTGCGCCTGGAGGCTGAAGTCGCGGCCGCGCAGGAGGCGAGTACCCATCGTCTCGAAGTATCCGCGGCCTACGCTGTAGACATCGGAGTTGACGCTCTGCTGCGGGTGGTCGCCTGCGGCGTCCACGCTAAAACTGTAACTAGTGCCGCCGATGCTGAGCGGGACAGTGTCCACGAAACTCACGGAGCGGACCCCCGGCAGGGCCGCCACCCGCTGGCGCAGCCCGGAGAGGAACTGCACGGTCTTCTCGCGCGAGTAACTGTGCAGCTTGGGGTCCACGGCCATCATCAGGATGTTGGCGGGCTTGAAGCCGATGTCGATCGAGGAGGCATGGCCGAGGCTGCGCAGGAAGAGGCCTGCGGTCGAGAGCAGCACCAGCGACAGCGCCACTTGCGCGACCACCAGCGTGTTGCGCAATCCAAAGCGTCCGGCGCGGAGGGAGATCGCCGATTCATCCTTGAGTGCGCCCACCAGGTCGGGACGCGTAGCGCCGAGAGCCGGCGCAAGTCCGAACAGCACTGCCGTCAGGAGCGACAGCGCAATCGTGAAGGCCGCCACGCGCAGGTCGACGTTGAAGTCGAAGGCCACCGGAAACGGCAGGGGAAGCTGGAAACTCGAAATAGCGCGCGCCGCTAAGGCCGCGAGCAGGAAGCCCACCGCCGCGCCAGCCAGCGCCAGCAGCAAGCTTTCGGTGAGCAGTTGCCGCACCAGTTGGCGGCGGCTCGCCCCCATGGCCAGGCGGATGGCGATCTCCTTCTGCCGCCCGGTGGCTCGAGCCAGCAGCAGGTTGGCCACGTTGGCGCAGGCCACCAGAAGCACCAATCCCACCACCACCATCAGGACAGCCATCAAGCCGACCGCAGGGGTCGCGGAGCCGGCTTTCAGCCCGCCGGCGGCTTGGAGAGTCATGTACTCGTGCTGCTTCTGGTCCTTGCGGTAGGCGTCGTCAATGCGCTTCTTCACCACGTTCACCGCCGCGAGCGCTTTCGCCCGGCTCACTCCCGGCTTGAGGCGCGCATCGAGCGTCAGCCACTGATTGTCGCGCTTGGCTCTGCCTCCCGGTTCGGTCGCGAGATCGGGCATGATCTCTTCCGCCATAGCGAGCGGAACCCAGAATTCCGAAGTCACGCCCAGGTCAATCCCGCCGAAACCCGCCGGCGCAACGCCCACTACGGTGTAGCGCTGGCCATTGATCACTACGCCCCGCCCGGCAACGCTCCGGTCGGCGCCGAATCGCCGTTGCCAGAGGTCGTGGCTCAGCACCACCACCCGGTCGCGCCCCATCACCCGATCTTCTTCCGGAAGGATCGGCCGGCCCAGTTCCATGCGGAGGCCGAGAACGGAGAAGTAGTTGCCTCCCACTGCCTGCCCCCAAACGCGCTCCGGTTCGCGCGCTCCGCCCAGGCTGGCGGGGATGAGCGGAAAGTGCGCCACCACGCCGCCTTCGAAGACGTCCGTGGTCTGGTCGCGATAATCCATGTAGTCGGGATAGGAAATGGATTCGCCCTCTGAGAACGTCACCAGCCGGCCGGGTCCCTCACAGGCAGAACATTCCAGAGCAATCCGTTGGCGACGCTAAAGATGGTGGTGTTGGCGGCAATGGCCAGAGCGATGGATATGATAATAATGGCAGCGAAGCCGGGAACCTTCGCGAGAGTTCGAACCGCGTAGCGAACATCCTTGAGCAGAGTTTCCATGCGTTTCCTCCGTCAAGCGAATAGGGCGCGAGCGCCTCTAACACCCTGAACGAAAAACCACTGCGAAAAGTTCGCTCGAAAATTTCGGCTCGCTTGCTTGCCGTAGACGCACTGCTTTATTCCTAGCTGCCGCATGTTGTCGTTCGCGCAGGCTGGGACGTTCCTTGTCCGATTTCTCAATACGGGTGAGTTGCGATCCAGGGGTTGATGACCTGAAGGCCGGCAGGGGGAAGGGGGCTCTGTCGCGCGAGCGGGTGGGGAGTACCTGGCGTTGGGACAATGCAGCTTTTAGCATGTTGAACGCCCTCTCCTTCGTTAATCCATGCATTTCGCGGCGCATGCCTGGACGGCGTTCTGAAAGAACCGCAGATTTGGTAGCGCAGACCGCCGGGTTTGCGGTCTGCGGTTTTTCTATGGGACGAAGCGAGCCCCGAAAGGGTGGTGGCGGTCAAAGCCGGGGGCGGGGGTGGACATGATTGCCACCGAAAGGACGCGGACCGCAAAGGCGTCGGTCCGCGCTGCCTCGCTTGGCGGGTCACGCCTGCTTTATCAGCGCCCCGGAGATATAACCTTCAATCGCTCGGCGATTTACTTCTGAGAGGTCTTGGAATTTTGCGCCCACGCCAACTTCCCGCGTCTGGTGCCGCACGGCCGCGAGAATTCGTATTGGCTTGTTGTACCCTGGCAACAAGAGATCCAACTCGATCTCCTGACACCTTGTGAACCGGTCGCACGGCTCGAGCAGCATTCCGCCGATGCTGATGTCGCGGGTCTGCAATTCCAGAGTGCCGATGCTCGATCGGCACGTTGCGGCCACGTGCAAGGGCACTCGTGATGAGCGACGCCTCTCTGCCCACATGGCGCGGCGCATGGTCTGAAAGAAATGGACGATCCGTTCCCGGCTGAGCGGCTTGGTAAGGAAGAAATGGATGCCCGCGTGAATGCCACGCCGCACCGTTTTCGCGTCACACCCTGCTGTCAACATCACGATGGGAATATCGCTGTTGGATTTTGAACGCCGGATGGCGTGGGTGAGTTCGATCCCATCCAGATGCTGCAGCGGACCACCGAGAAGCACCAAGTGAAGTTTGCGCGTTTGGGCGACCGTCGCAGCCGCCCGACTGTCGGATTGCTCGACGACCTCGCAGCCCAGGGGTTCCAAGCCCGCCTTCGCCAGGCTTAAGACCGGCGTTTCTTCATCGACGACCATGACAATAAAGGCCATAAGCTTTAAACCCCTTTATCGGCATTTTGGTCGAGGAGGATGAATGACCGGCGCGAATTCGGGTTACTCCAATCTACAAGGCGGGGTGCGACTGGCTTCCTGTCCTGCGCCCGGAGGGTGTGCGAGGCTCTGGTCTGAGGACCGGAGGGCTCGAGGGTCTCACGCGAGCGCCAGATTCACATTCTCGATGGCTTCGTCGATCTCGGCCGTGCTCTTGTAGCCGACCGTCACGCAATCGACGCCCGCGTTCTTGAAAGCGAACCGCATGGACGCCTGGCGGTCCTCGCGGGTCGTGAACGTACCCTCTCCCACCAGCTTCATGCTGATCACGCCCATGCCCTGCCTTGCGGACCTCTTCACATGCGTGACCACCTCGCTCACGTTGCCCGGACCGTCGGTGTCGTAGTCCTCCGCGTCCATGTGCGCGCCCTTATGGTTCATCCGGATCATGGCGATCTGGAGCCACTTGTTCCCCGGAACCTGGCGCAACGCCGGCAGGCCGTGCACCGACGCGCCGTGGCCACCACCGCCTGTTTCGCCTGCGCTTCCAGAATGCCGTCCTGCCACCGCAGGCTGTCCGTCGGCCAGGTTGCCGTGTGCTGCCAGTGCAGCAGCATGACGTCGAAGTACTCGGTATTGGCGAGCTTGCGCAGCTCGTCGATCTTCTGCTGCGGATCCACGCCATCGCGCGTGGTCACCTTCGACATCAGCCGGTACTGTCGCGCGGAATGCCCTTCAGCGCCACGCCGAGCATCTGGTGCATCTCGCCGTAAGTCTCGGCGGTTTCAAAGAAGCGAATGCCGCGGTCGTAGGCGTAGCGCACCAGCCGGGTGAATTGTTCCTGCCCCAGCTCGCGCTGCACTTCGCCCGCTAAGCGTGCCGGTGCCGAAGGCCAGCCGCGTCACCTTTACGCCGGATTTCCCGAGCGTCACCCAATCCGTCGCTGTTTGCGCGCGCCGCTCGGAGCGGAAAGCCTCCGGCGCCGGCAACGCCGCCGCGGCAAGTCCGGTCTTCAGGAAATCACGCCGGGAGTAGTGAGCCATGGTTTTCCTCCAGCGGGGGAATTCGAAAACAGCTCAACAGCAATTAGAGCGCCAGAGAACCATGGCTGTCAAGGACAATAAGTCGCAGAGATAATATGTCGCTGCCTCTGCCCGCCTCTGTGTCCGCCTTACGCCCCTTTGGGGCTCAGCAGTCCCCAACCACAAGTTCGGCGCTGTGGGTCTCTCGAAGCCCCGGCCTTTTGTTTTCATCAACATTCCCGCTTCGTTCCTCATATTTTTTGTTTGCGGAGGCTGCCTCGAGCGCCGCGTTTTGGGAGGATTGAGGGGTGGCGCAGACATTGCCTTGTATGTCTGCGCCTTGTATGGCCGACGAGTCTGCGCTCTGTGTCGCAGGCGTGTCCCCTGCGCTTTGGGGTCGGCGTTTCCCGAAAGGAAGGCGGCGCTTCACCACCTGCCCTGAATCGCAGACGCTGACCGGCGTGTCCGCGCAGCTCGATCATTTCATTGCAGGAGGTCGGCGGCCTCTCTCGCAGTTGCGCATGTTCTTTGCGCAACTGCAGGAGTATTTTCACCTTCCGGTCGATCGCGCGGTCTAGCCCAGATTCCTGCCGCAGCAGCATCTCCCAAGTCTTCCCCTCCGGCGCGAGGCACGCCTCCCGCTCGATCGCGGCGCGCTCCTGGTTCTGCCGTTCCTCGTACTCGAGCTCTTCCTCGACGCTTGCGATTTCTTCCGCCAGCAGCTTCAACAGTTCCTGCCGGTCCCGTTCCCCGGGCGGGTCGGTCATTCCCAAGGCCTCGCGCACGTACGGCCGGCAGTTTTCCCCGGGACCCTTCGAGGCTATTATCTTGGCCTCTACGAATAGCCCGATCAGCCGGAAAATCAGCATCAGCCGCCACCCCTTGGGGTCCGCGTAATGCTCCGCCAGCACATCCCCCTGGCGCTGCGCGTAGACGCCCTCCCCCACCTCGGCCCGCACGAGCTCGAGATAAGAAAGCGTGCGCCGCACATCACCGCGGGGTCGGCCGGGGCCGGCAGGCCGCATAACAGCATCTCGTGCCGCTATGCGTCGAAGGTGGCGTCCGCCATCTCGCGCCGCCGCCGGTGCTGCCGCTCCTTGATTGCCTCGAGCGCGCGCCGCTTCAGCCCCGTCTGCATGCGCTCCAGGCGCTCGCGCCGCCAGTAGAGCCAGGCCAGGTCCTCGACCTGTTGATCGAAAAGCGCGTCGCCCGCATCGAAGGCGCTGCGCAGTTCCGCCCGCAGAGCCTCGAAGCGCTCCGGGTCTTCGCCCAGCGCCTTGAGCGCCTGCCGCTGATTGGCGGCCGAAACGTAACCGCCATGCTTCAAAGCGTTCATCTTCGAATGCTGCTTCGAGGCTGCCTGGCGCGGCCCGGTCGAGCGCCGGGAGTTGGCCCGCGCCGCCTCGAGAAATTCAGTTGTAAGCCGGGGTGATTTGCGTAAAGACACGATTCCTCCTGAAACGGGAAGTGATGAAGACGGGAGAAGAACTCCCCCGCCGGCCGGGTAGTACACGTCAGTAGCCTACTACCGAGCCCGGCGCTTGTCAAGAGCAGGATGTCACACGCCTAGGCCAGGTAGAGTGGCACGGGCATTCCTTCGCTACGCTCAGGACAGGCTCTGCCCGTGCGCACGGCCAAGATGGCCGTGCCACGATGTGCGGCGGGCTGGCGCAGACCCCCGTATTTTGGGGTTGCGATGTCCCGAAGGGGCACGTGGGCGCAGCCGATATTGCCGGGCTGCCGCAGACCGCGGCTGGCGAGGACATTGGTTCTTATGTCAACGACATGTCGGCACGGCAAGTCGCCGGGCGCAGACATAGAAATCAATGTCTGCGCCACCCCCGCGAAGGGTTCTTCCTTCGCGATGGGGTGGTTGAAGTGAGGCAGGGCTAATGTAGATACCGCCAGCTCGCGAGGAGAAGGGATTAGCGCCGTCCTCCCAGTTCCGCACTGCTGGCTGGCATGCTACAGCGTGCCGATAGCCATTTCACGCAAGGTTCGGATTCGAGGTAGATATTTCTGGTACCCGGTGTCTGTAAATTGGACGGTATCTGAGGAACCTCCCTTTGGCTCAACGCTGCCCTCCGCTCTTAGGTCCGCCGCCACCCTTTCTCCTACGTCGGCGTGAAAGCCCCTTTCTGTCGCGAACACACGCAGCACTAAACCCCGGAGGTTGCCTGCGTCATAATTTTTGGCGAGAGCCAGCAGAAGGTCGTCCTTGAATGATCCGTCTCCTAACAGGACGATTATCTTCCTCCCGCGCTTCTCGATGCGCAAGCGCAGGCTGCCGGTGAGCCAGCCGAGGGCCTCACGGAACGTCTGCGCGGTAAACGACCGTGAGTACATCTGCAAATCCCGCCGTCGCACACCGGACGCGCCTGCCGCTCGGACCTTGCTAAGGAGAATCCCTATCTGCTTCTTATCTAGCGGATCCTTGAGGCCGTCGTCTCCGCCAACATGCTTTCGAGCCAGGACGGGAGACGGGGGCAAGATAGGTGCCGAAGCGACAAAGTCCACAACGGGGTCGAGTGCTATAACCCTAGGTGATGTGAAGAGTTCGAATAGTCTCGCCGAGAAGCTAGCCAGCTCGGTCTCACCATTAATCGCTTTCCTCAAAGCGAGCAGTCGGAACAGTGCGTCCACCGTGATGACCCGCATAACGAAAGCATACCGCGATCCCTTTATACGGTCCTCGTAATCGCCGGTGCGCTGCCTTCCTAACACAAGCAGTACGGACGATTCCTCTTGCCTAATGTCGATCGAAAACGGGAGGAGACGCCGGTAGTCCTTGAGCTTGCTAAGGTCGATGGCGAAGTTGTCGCTCGTCTTAGTTTCCACGACCAGACGATGGCCTGTTTTGCACACCCAAACTCCGTCATAGGGTTTCCCTCCTCCTCCGCGATAGCTACCAGAGGTGACGGAGAAACCGAGTCGTTGGCCAATCTCGTTTATAATGTCTTGCAAAGCGAGCCCGCTGTCGTCGAATTCGCCCTGCACTGCTTCACGCCCCCACCTAGTCAGTGCCTCCAACGGGGCATCGGACAGGATTTCACGCAGTTGGGTTGAAGTGTCGCCGCCATCGACCAATTTTCCTACGCCAGCAAATGCAATGATCTGCCACAGCCGTTTGCTCAAAAATTCATCGGGAGAATGTTTCCACAGATCGAGTAACGACATGCTTATGGGCGCGCCGAACTGCCGCCAGACGCCGGACGTGGTTATTATAATGCAGGTAGGTGGCCCGAAACAACGTGCAGTCGGGGTGCCTGCCCCCCTAATAACCCGTTCCTCTTGACCATGGACAGGCCGGCTTCAGTTCGGTGCAGCTCACGAAACGCAGAGCTGGGCTCTGCGCCAGCCGGCGGTAAGCGCAGAGTCTCGCTTTGCAGAGACTCTGCGGCTCTTCCACGATTCCAGCGTCAGGTCAACTAATCAGGCATCAACAAAAGGTGGATGTTTATCGAACAAAGAGCCGCAGAGTCCCAACTGCAGGGACTCTGCGCTACCTCAGTTAGGCAAGGTCGTAGCGATCGAGGTTCATCACCTTGTTCCACGCCGCCACGAAGTCCTTCACGAACGTCTCCTTCGAGTCGTCGCAGGCATAGACTTCCGCGATGGCCCGGAGCTGGGAGTTCGACCCGAAGATCAGGTCGACGCGGGTGCCGGTCCACTTGAGTTCGCCCGTCTCGCGATCGCGCCCCTCGTACACGCCTTCGGATGTCGAGGAGGGCTGCCACTTCGTATTCATGTCGAGCAGGTTGACGAAGAAATCATTGGTCAGCGTCCCGGGCCGGTTGGTGAAGACGCCGTGTTTGGACTGCCCGAAGTTCGCATTCAGGGCGCGCAGGCCGCCGATGAGAACCGTCATCTCGGGGGCCGTCAGCGTCAGCAACTGCGCCCGATCCACCAGCCGCTCCTCCGCCGATCTCGGGTCGCCATTCCGAGAGGTAGTTGCGGAACCCGTCTGCGGTCGGCTCCAGTACGGCGAAGGAGTGCACATCGGTCTGCTCCTGCGAGGCATCCGTGCGCCCCGGCGAGAAGGGAATCTTCACGTCGTGCCCCGCCTTTTTCGCCGCTTCCTCGACGGCTGCGCAGCCGCCCAGAACGATCAGGTCAGCCAGCGAGACCTTCTTCCCGCCGGACTGCGAGCTGTTGAATTCCTTCTGAATTGCCTCGAGCTTCTTCGAGGACCTTCGCCAGTTCGGCCGGCTGGTTCACTTCCCAATCCTTTTGCGGCTCGAGGCGAATGCGCGCCCCGTTCGCCCCACCGCGCTTGTCGGAGCCGCGGAAGGTTGACGCCGAAGCCCAGGCCGTCGTGACCAGATCGGAAATCGATAAGTCCGGACTTGAGGATCTTGGCCTTCAGGGCCGTCGATGTCCTCGCTTCCCAATGAGTTTATGATCCACGGCGGGAACGAGGGTCTTGCCACAACTGGGGCTCCTTGGGAACGAGCGGGCCAAGGTAGCGCGAGAGCGGCCCCATGTCGCGGTGCGTCAGCTTAAACCACGCCTTGGCGAACGCATCGGCGAACTCCTGCGGATTCTTCGAGGAAGTGCTTCGAGATCGGCGCATAGATCGGGTCCATCCGCAGCGAGAGGTCCGTCGTGAACATGATCGGGGGGTGCCGCTTCGACGGATCGTGGGCATCAGGAACGGTGCCCGCTGCCGATCCCCGTTCTTGGGAATCCACTGGTACGCACCGGCCGGGCTCTTCCCGAGCTCCCACTCATAGCCGAACAGATTTTCGAGATAGTTGTTGTCCCACTTCACGGGGTTGGTGGTCCAGGCGCCCTCGAGCCCGCTGCCGATCGTATCGCTGCCGCTGCCGCTGCCATAAGTGCTCTTCCAGCCCAGGCCTTGCTCCTCGATGGGGGCGCCCTCGGGTTCGGGGCCGACATACTGTTTCGGATCGGCCGCGCCGTGGGCTTTGCCGAACGTGTGCCCGCCGGCAATCAGCGCCACGGTCTCATAGTCATTCATCGCCATGCGGGCGAACGTCTCGCGGATATCCCGCGCCGCAGCGAGGGGATCCGGCTTGCCATTGGGTCCTTCCGGATTCACGTAAATCAGGCCCATCTGAACGGCGCCCAGAGGATTCTCGAGCTCACGATCGCCTTTGTAGCGTTTGTCCGCCAGCCACTCGCCCTCCGGCCCCCAGTAAATGTCCTCTTCGGGCTCCCAGACGTCCACGCGCCCGCCGCCGAAACCGAACGTCTTGAACCCCATCGACTCGAGTGCGACGTTGCCGGCGAGAACCATGAGGTCGCCCCAGGAGATTTTCCGGCCGTACTTCTGCTTGATCGGCCAGAGCAACCGGCGCGCCTTGTCGAGGCTCACGTTGTCCGGCCAGCTATTGAGAGGCGCAAACCGTTGTGAGCCGGAGCCCGCCCCGCCGCGGCCGTCGGCAATGCGGTACGTACCGGCGCTGTGCCATGCCATGCGAATCATGAACGGCCCATAGTGGCCATAGTCTGCCGGCCACCATTCCTGCGGACGTCGTCATCAAGGCATGGAGGTCCTTGACCACGGCATCCAGGTCGAGACTCTTGAATTCTTTGGCGTAATTGAACTTCTTGCCCATGGGATTGGACAAGGCAGAGTGCTGGTGAAGAACCTTCAGGTCCAACTGATTCGGCCACCAGTCCGCGTTCGTCGCGGGCGCCGTGCGTCTGTGCGCGCCCCCCGTTACCGGGCACTTGCTTTCGGTTGACGATGTTTGCTCCTCATGAGCAGGCGCTCCCGCTGTAGCAATAAGTTGATTATCCATATATGCCTCCTGTTTTTTTAATTCGCCCTATCGCCGCCGGCCGCGCTGGCCGGGGCGAGCCATGAATCCGATCTATTATACGCCTACGTCCGCGGCTGGCGCAGACCCCCGCTTTGTGGGGTCTGCGATCTCGCGAAGCGAAGCTCTCCGGGACGTTGGCCGGTGCACAATCACGGTTCGCTTTCGCGAACCTCGCAGACATCAAAAATCGGATGTCTGCGCCAGCCGACATTCAACTTACGAGACTGAACGGGAAGCGCGCCGCGGAGCGCACTTCGCGCAAAGCCCCCGGAAAATGAGTTCGCACTCGCGAAGAATCCGCTTACCGAGGGAGCCCGCGACAGGTCTGGGCACGTCGTACCACTCCATATCCTCGACCTTGCCGCAGCGGTCGCAGATAAAGTGGTGATGCCGCATGCCTCTCGCATCGAATCGCGCGGCGCGGCCCTCGACGGCCACTTCCCGCACCAGGCCCGCCTCCACCAGGTCCCGCAGATTGTTGTAGGTCGTGGCCCTCGACGAGCGCGGATCGGCTCGATTCACGGCTTCGAAAATCTCCGCAGCCGTGGGATGACGGGTTTGTTCCATCAGGAATGCCATCACCGCGTAGCGTTGCGGCGTGCACCGCAAGCCGCAGTCCTCCAGGAATTTTCTAATCGCCTCGGCGCCCATGTTGAATCCAGGTGAAGCAATTAGATTAAATCTAATCTGAAACTTTTGTCAAGATATATGTTTACTGAAGGGCGGAGAAAGAACGGACAACGCCGGGCCCCCTTCTTTGGCAACCTGCCCCGGTTTGGTTTAAAGTGTAGGTAAAGGGGCCCATGAACATGCGCTTTTTCTTTTGCCGACGCAGCCGCTCAGCGTTTTCCCACCGCGCCGCAGTTACGCTATGGGCACTGCTTACGCTGGCTGGGGGAGGGCCAGCCTTCTCGGACGAGATTCATGACGCGGCCCGAGATGGTGACTTGGCAAAGGTTCAGGCGCTACTCAAAGGAAATCCTGCCCTGGTAGCCAGCAAGGACAAGTGGGGCGAGACGCCGCTGCACTGGGCGGCGGATCGGGGCCGCAAGGATGTGGCGGAGTTGCTGCTGGCCGGCAAGGCCGAGGTGAATGCCAAGGATTACTATGGCGAGACGCCATTGCATTGGGCGGCGGACTTTGGCCACAAGGACGTGGCGGAATTCCTCCTGGCCAACAAAGCCGACGTCGATGCCAAGGACATCAAGGGAGATACGCCTTTGCACTGGGCGGCGGAACGGGGCCACAAAGATGTGGCGGAAGTGCTGCTGGCGAGCAAAGCTGAGGTCAATGCCAGGGATGAGGCGGGCGAGACGCCGTTGCATTGGGCGGCGGCTTTTGGCCACGAGGACGTGTTGGAACTGCTGCTGGCCAACAAGGCAGACGTCAATACCACAGCAAAGGACGGCGATGCGCCATTGCATTATGCGGCGGGTAAAGGCTACAGGGGCGTGGTGGAATTGTTGCTGGCCGGCAAGGCTGAGGTCAACGCCCAGGACAAACTCGGGTTTACGCCCCTGCACTATGCCGTAGTTCGCGGCCACAAGGACGTAGCGGAATTACTTAGCAAGCACGGCGCTCATGAATAGACCGCTCTGAAAATGACCCCCCTCCTCACATGGGTGTCGCCGACATTGCTTTCGATATCGGCGTCACCGGGCGCAGACATACACGGCAATGTCTGCGCTACCCCAGCCCATTGTCATGGTTTCTGGGTGCCCGCCAGCACACGGGGATGAGCGGCTGCTTAGCAGACGAAGCACAAACTTAGCCGCGCTTGGCGTGGCGCTCGCACAACAATTCAGGTCGGCGCACACTCTCCCTCAGGGCTCGCTTGGAATGCCGACCGGCGAACTGGCCATTTGCTCCTTCATTTTCTTATTCATTTCCTGAGGAGTGGGTTCAGCGATGTGGGTGGCAACCATCCAAGTGTAACCGTCGGGGTCAACGAGGGTACCGCAGCGGTCCCCCCAAAACATGTCCATCACCGGTCCCTTGGATTCCGCCCCAAGCTTTAAGGACTTGGCCACCACCTTGTCAACGTTGTCGGTGAGCAGGTACAGACTCGAGGGGGAGGCCCCGACAGATTTCGCACTGCGGGCTCCCATCTGCGGCATCTCTGGCCCCAGCATTAATGTCGTGCCCCGGAGCGTTAACTCGGCGTGTACGACTTTGCCGTCCGGCCCTTTCATCATTCCCCGTTTCGCAAATCCGAACGCCTTTCCATAAAAGGCCGCCGCAGCCTTCACGTCGGTTACCGTGAGCATTACTGTTACCGCACCGTACTGCTTGCTGTTGAGAGGGTCGATTTTCTTGGGCATAACACTCCTTCGGCGAGCTGACCTTCGCCCTTGACGTTGAGTTGGAAGTTCTTTACCCAAACTTACTAATCAAACTATATCACAAGCTGCGTCCCGACGCTCAGCTTGGCAAAAAGAGTGGCAAAAGGAGAACCCCGGTATCCCCACGTTGCGAGGTGGCGAGGGGTTAGAAATCCATCTAAAGTATTGATCCGGAATGCCGATGAATGAGATGAGAATGTATGCGGTCCGAGACTTGGCGAAGTAACCCAGCTTCTTTGCAACGCAATATTCCTTGCGGACTTGCTGGTGGAACGGGAGAGATGAACGGGCAGTGATTTCCATAAAGAAATACCTCGACCTGGATGCCAGTGAATTGAGCAAATGCTGCCCGCCAAGCGCCGAAGAAATCCTGGCGAGCGTTCTGGAGGCCTATCGTGCGGCGCTTTCCGCGATGGGCAACAGCGGGGTCCACGCATGCCCGGCAATCGGGTCGGACCTTCGGCGGGGCTTAATGCTTCTCGCCGAAAGCCTCAGGAAGGCGATCACTCCGGAACTGATCAGGGATACCGAAGGGCAGGTGGAGCAGCACCTGGAATCGTGGGGGGGACAGAGCGGAAAAGTACTTCCAGCAGAGGGCGAGCGATGTCAAAGAGATCCTCCTTGTTCTGGCGCACACTGCGGAGTCGGTTGCGGAGCGTGATCGGCGGTACACCTTCCAGTTCGGCGAATTCACGAAGCGTTTTCAATCCCTTGCCAAGCTCGAAGACCTGCCGCAGCTTCGGGCGGCGGTGGTACGCGGGGCCAAGGAACTGAACGCCTGCGTGGACACCATGGAGCGGAGCAGCCGGGAGTCGGTGGCGGCGCTGCAAACCAAGGTTGCCACTTATCAAGCGAAACTGGAAGAGGCTGAGCGGCGCGCCTCTCGTGACGCCTTGACGGGGCTCGACAACCGCTGTGGGGTGGAGTCCAAGGTGCAACGACGGATCGCCGCCCGGCAGTCTTTTTGTGTGCTCATGCTGGACCTCAACGCCTTCAAGCAGGTCAATGACACCTACGGGCACGAAGCGGGGGACGACCTCCTGCGGCAATTCTCCACCGAGTTGCGTTCCGTATCGCGCGCGACAGACGTCCCTGGGCCGATGGGGTGGTGACGAATTCATCGTTGTGCTCGATGGGATTCTGACCGAAGCCCAAGCGTGGACGCAGCGAATTCGACAATGGGTTTTTGGTGGTTATACGCTTCAGAGCGGGGCCGACGAAGTCAAAATCGATTTGGACGCAGCCTTCGGGCTGGTCGAGTGGCAACCTGGCGAGACTTTTAAGGAGATTGTGGCGCGTGCTGATGCGCTCATGTACCACCATAAAAAGGCACTTGCCATGGAGAAAAAGACCCCGAAGGCGAATTGAGCTTTTCGGCAACCCCCAAGCCCGGCGCGAGAACCCTTTCTCGATCAGGCGGCGCAGGCAGTACGGCCCTGCGCCGCTTGCTTTTTTCAGAGCCTGTGTTATCTACTAGCGCATGCGGTTGCGCCGGGAGATGTTGACAAACTCGAGGACCCGTCACAGGGTGCGAACCAGCGATCAGGCTTGGCTCAGTATAACTTTGGCAATGCCGCTTCTGGTTATGGCGGGCTCGAATCCTGCCAATGCGCTCAGCGCGCAGTCTGCCTCCCCCGCATCCCCCAACCAGCGTGAACAAGCACGCCAGCATAACCAGCAAGGTATCCAGCTAGGTCAGCAAGGAGACGACCTCCAGGCCATAAGGGAATTCCGCGAAGCCGTGCGGCTGGGGCCGGACTATGCGGAGGCCCACTACAACCTGGGCGTGGCGCTCGAGCAAATCGACGAGCTTGACCAAGCGATCGACTCACTGCGTACGGCTGCGCGTCTCCGTCCTGCTACCGCGCCCATCCATTTGGGGCTTGCCCTGGCCATGATGAAGAAGCATGACCTGGAGGACGCCATCCGCGAGCTGCGCCAAGCCATCAAGCTCGACCCCCAGCTTGCCGAGGCGCACAATAACCTGGGCCTGGCGCTCAAACGATCAGGCAAGGGAGAATCCGCAGGCGCGGAGTTTCGGCGCGCCCAGGAACTCGATCCGACCCTTAGCCCGCCCTAGCAAATCGCCACTACCAGAGAACGCGCTCTCTGTTACTCATCGCAACAGACTTGCTTTCAGCTTAGACCCGCGATCGGATGCGGAGTGTAGGGTTCCTCGATCGCCTCGACTTCCTCCTTCGTCAAACGGAGCGACAGTGCCGCTACAGCTTCCTCGAGCTGGTGTGGTTTTGTCGCGCCGACAATAGGGGCAGTCACCACCGGTTTCGTAAACATCCAAGCAAGCGCCAGCGTGGCGCGCGGGACTCCGCGCTTCGCGGCTACCTCCCCCAGGCGGTCGATAACCTTGCGGTCCTCCGCTTCCGACCGCGTATAGAGGCTCTTGCCGAATCCGTCGGTTTCGAGGCGCTTGGTCGCTTCCGCCTGCCAGGGGCGCGCCAGGCGGCCCCGCGCGAGAGGACTCCAGGGGACCACGCCGATGCCCTCAGCTTGGCAAAGGGGCAGCATCTCCCGCTCCTCTTCACGATAGAGAAGGTTGTAGTGGTTCTGCATGGAGACGAAGCGCGTCCAGCCGTGCAGATCGGCGAGGTAGAGCGCCTTTGCGAACTGCCAGGAGTGCATTGACGAAGCGCCAAGATAACGAACTTTGCCGGCTTTCACCACGTCGTGGAGCGCCTCAAGAGTTTCTTCGATGGGCGTTTCGTAGTCCCAGCGGTGGATCTGGTAGAGGTCGATGTAATCGGTCTGCAAGCGCTGCAGGCTCTGGTCAAGCTCGTAGAAGATGGCCTTGCGCGAGAGGCCGCGCCCGTTAGGCTCGTCGCGCATGATGCCGTGGACCTTGGTGGCAATGACCACAGCTTCGCGGCGCGTATGGGCCTTGAGGAACCGTCCCAGAACCTCTTCGCTCGCGCCGCTCGAGTAAACATTGGCCGTGTCGAAAAAGTTGATGCCCAAATCGAGCGCCTGGCGAAAGTAGGGCTGGCTCGCTTCCTCGTCGAGCGTCCAGGCGTGCCGGCCGGGCTTCGGTTCGCCTCTCGCCGGCTCACCATAACTCATGCAGCCGAGACAAATGCGCGAGACTCGAAGCCCCGTCTTGCCCAGATTCACGTATTCCATGGTTCCTCCTCACTGCGTCAAAGCAGAACGGCGCCGATTTTGAGATTTCGAATTTGGAATGTTGCACCTGGAACCGCAGATCTTCTGAAATCCTAAATCTCCAATCTCCAATTTCAAATCTCAAACCCGAACTCGCGCCCTACGGTGCGTTGCGCTACTTCGAAGCCCCAAGTGCCGGCTCAGCGCCCTTTCCGACCACGACCATCGTCGCCGTTCCGTGCTTCGCGACTTGGACGGTTGCCATTCCCTCCGCACTGGAAACAACGGTCCCCCGGTAGGGCGGCCCATCGGCTGAGATGATGTGCGCCCAGTGGAGTTCGCCCGCATCGGGCACGCGCAAAGTCACCTGCACCGCTTCCGAGGCGTCCGCTCCCCGCGACCGGAACCGGATGCGCGAGGTGACCGGCGCAACGTAATTACTTTCACCATTCACAAATAAGTTTACATCATTCTCGCCGGTCGCTTCGACGCAATGCGGAATGAGCACCTGCTCTTTGCCCGCCAAGGTCGCAAACAGCGGCGCGTAGAGCTCGAGCATGTCCGCCGCATTCGCACTCGGTTTCTGCTGCGAGATGGGAAACTCGTGCGCGATCATCTGGGGCAGGAGCGCAAACTGGAGGCTTTGTTTCAGTTGCGCCTCGAATCCATGCAAATCACCCTCATACGGCTTGCGCATGTGCCAGGCCGCGGCGGGGCGAAACATCGAAAGGTACCCGAGCGCCGGAAGATAATCGTTTTCGTGGCAATAGCCGTCCACGTCGCGCAGCACTTCGATGCGATAGAACTGATTCACAAGCACTCTTTTGCCGGCCTGGTGCGCGATGCTGCAGAGATTCTCGACAGCCTCCGCCACCGGCTCCGCCAGGTTCTCCGCCGGGCGGTCGCCCAGCATGGTTGAATCGTCATTGTGGCCATAATCGTAGCGGCTCGCCCAGTCCAGGCGATCGACAATGAACCCAGCGAACTCGGGCAGCCGCTCGATGTGCCGCCGCGCCTGCTCTTCGAGCTTGGGCCACAACGAATACCGGCCGCCGGGATTCATTACGTAAGCCCCCTCCCAGCTCGGGATGGGCCGGTCCTGGGCGTCTTTCACGAGAGCGTCGGCGAAGTTCTCTTTGAGCAGACGGTCCGAAACGGACCTGTCGCCGCTCTTGTCGCCCGCGCCGCCGTATTCCGTCACGTTGAAATAGGCATACACGGAAATCCCGTGCGCGCGCATGTCGCGAATGAACGCGTTGATTTTATCGTCGGTCATCGTCTGGCGAAGCTTCCACCAATTCGCGTAGGTATACGGGTACCATTCCTTTTCGTCCGGCAGGTAATCCCCCAGATGCGTAAACCAGAAGCTCGACCACATGTAGCGCACGTTCTGCCGGGCCATCTCGGCAAAGTCCGGATGGTCCTGGATGTGGTGATACCAGAAGGCTCCTTCGTCGTCCGCGTGGCGCACCACGGGCCGGAAGTAGGCCGGGAAATCGTCGCTGTAGGCCTTGAGAGCGCCGCGGTAATCGGCCGGATGCGAGTAGAGGAGCAGGCGCAGCGTCGAGGTCTTGTTTCCCCCCATGGCGCGATGAGCGAGCGTCAGCCGCAGGGTTTTGGCCCCGATCCATTCCACTTGAAGGTGTGGGATATTCCGGTCGGGCGGCAGCGCTACCGTCAGCGCCTGATCGGTCTTGGGATCCATGACCGTCACGAGCGGCAGCACGTAGGCTTGCCCCGTGTCCCAACCCATATGCGCGTAGGGCACGGGGCGGTAGGTGGGGACAGCGGCGACGTCCATTATTTCGTCATCGCTCGGAGTAAAGATTTTGAGGCCCGGCGAAAGCACGGGCAGGTCAATCGTCACCTCATGCCCTGTGCGCTTCACCTCTCCGTCGAAGCTCAAATCCCAGATGAGGCCTGAGGGCGTTCCTATCCACTCTTCGGTCATGCTGAGCTCGAGCGGCTCTAGCCGAGCAGAGACGGTGACTCCCGTTTTGCCTCTCGCAGTCACCTTGGCGCTGGTCGAGTGGGCGCTTACCTCGCTCACTTCATTGCGCACCGCGATGTGAACCGGCTCGTTCAGCCAAACTCGCTGGCTCTGGCCCGCGCGAGACTCCAGCCGCACCGGAAGGCCACTCGAACGATCGATGCCGCATCGCAGGCCCTCACTCTCAACGACGAAAGCCTTCCGCACTTCCTGCGGGCCGGGGTAGCATACCGCCACGCACCCCGTAATTAACAGCAGAGCTCTTGGGATCAGTCTTTTCTTTAGCATGTTGGCATTCACTTGGGGTGGCGCAATGACCTGTGGTTCTTGGCTGGTAACCGACGCAGAGTTTTCAATGTTAGACTCAGCTTTTCGCAAGTTGAGTCCGGGGCGTTTGCTCAGCGTTTCACGACCAACCTCATGTTCAGCACCATGCCGACCGCATCGGCATACCTCATCAGAGTCTGAACGTTGGCACGTTCCGGCTTGCGCTCTGTTCTGCTTACTTGTGGCGCGCTGGTGCCTATTTGTCTCGCAACTTGCTCCTGAGTGAATCCCTTCCGCTTCCGCTCCTTGGCCAGGGCAATGCCGATGTTCAGGACTCTTTTCTCCTCCTCAAACGCCCTTCGCACCGTGGGCTTCTTGAGTTGTTGCCCCAGATAAGTATCCCAAGAGCTCTTCATAACGCACTCCCCTTCTCGCCCTCGTTTCTTCCTCGTCCACTCTTGATTCTCTCAGTGTGTTGGGCCATACGCCCAAGCCCTATCTTCTTGCCGACTTCCTCCACCGTGCTTGTGTTCTTGGTGAAGGCGTGGAGCAAGACACCCCTGCGCGCTTCGTCAAAGAAATACAGAACGCGATAGTGAGTTCGTCCGAATCTAAGCCGCACCTCTCTGAGTTTACCCTCAATCTGAGAAGTGTACGGATGATCAAGTGTCGGCCCGTGTTGGGCGAGCAGGTCAACCCGCGCCAGGACTCTTCCCCGGACCGCCTCCGGCAGGCCGTCGAGCCACGCCTCGACCGGTCTGTTCCCACCCTCCCCCTCAAAGAACTCAATCGGCTAGCGTTTCATTGCGTAGTCGCCAAGCTCTAAAACTAGCTTATCATATTTGATAAGGTCGGAAAATTAAATTACCTTATTCAGCCGTCCGGTTCGAGGCATGATCGCCGCGGGTCAAATCTCAGGTGTGCTTTTTGCCGGCGGCACTTTGCTTCAGGCTTTCAGCTACCTCAGGAATTCGCTGACGAACGCTTCATCCTGCGCGTCGCTCAAGTCCGTCGTGTCGCCCAACACGTATCGATACTCAAAGGACGGGCCTAGTGGCACAACCCGGCGCATCCAGGTGGTGGGATCGGTCCACATGACTGGCCGAGCGCCCATGGCCTTCTCAAGATCATCCAGGTCCCAATGCAGCACGAAGCCAGGGATGACGGCATCGAAAAGGCCTGTGTTCATCGAGTTCTTGAGCGCGAGGCGCAGGCTGTAAGGCGTGCGATCGAGCCAGATTTTCGCGAGGCGCGTGTCCGCAGCCGCCGCGAGCAGAAGCCAAATGCCTTTGACGCCTCGGGCCATGGCGTGAATCGAACTGGGATCGACGTCGCCGCGCTCGGCCAGTAGATCGACCCCACGCAGAATGTCATGAGCTCGCATGGCCGGCAGGTTGCGCCCAATCTGGTTCGCTCGGGAATTGGCCAGCCAGTCTCCCAGGAACGGCCTGTCTGCTTCCTCCGGTACAGAGCCGCGGGTCTCCATTTCAAGCACCACGCGGCCCCCCTTCGCCATCCGTGCTGCGAACCAATCCATCCTTGGCGCCTGGAAGTAGGGCGGCGTATCGGCCATCAGCAACACCGCCGGTCTTCGCCCCGCCGCATTGGGCAAATAGAGCGTTGCCTCGAAGTCTATGCCCGGCTCGCTCGTGAACACGATGCGCTGCCTCCGCCCTTCAGGCACGCTCGTTTCGCTTACGACTCGTGTCGCCGGCGGAGAACCATCCGTCGGGATTGCCAACTCGCGAAGCTCCGCGAACAATTCCTGTTGCGTGCCCTGCTTCTTCCTGGCGTGGAAGTCGTCAAGGATTAGCTGGTAGAGCTTGCGGCTGCCCGACTCGTCGTCAACGTGGCCCGTACGCGTGGCCCACAGGTCATGGTCGGGGTAGAGGTTGACGGGCTGCTCGTGCGGATCGCCTTTGCCGTCCTTGAGCCAGCGAATCAGCCACCCATACACAGCTTCGCGGCTCACCAAGGGCGTTCCATGCGTGCCCGGGCCGACGAAGAAGCCGACGCGGTCTTCGGCGCCGTAAAGACGGTACCAGCGCCGCGCTTCCTCGTAAACCATCTTGGCGCCCGCCGGCGTGAAGTAGTCGTGCTCTGTGGCCTGGATCAGCCAGGGCGTGGGCGCCGTGATCTCCACGAAGTCGGCCACATCCAGCCCCCGCGCCAGGAAACTTGGGAAAGCCATTTCAGTGTCGGGGTCGGGACCTGCGAACAGGAGCCGATAGGAATTGGGATAGCAAGCGGGGATGACGGTTCTGATCCTCGAGTCGAGCGCCCCGACGAACGTGGTCAACGCTCCACCGCCGGAGCAGCCCGCGGCTCCGATTCGCGAGGCGTCCACGTCCGGCCGGCTGGTCAGATAATCGAGAGCGCGCATGGCGTCCCAAATGAAGTAGCGGCCCGCCGGTTCGCCGATCATCATGCTCTGGGCGCCGCCCTGGATGTGTTCGGGCACGGACCAGCCCGCCAACGCACCCTGGAGCTGCGCGTCGTAGGTCTGCTCCCTTTCGCCCTGTCCAATAGGGTCGAACGCCAGAGCCACGAAGCCCTTCAAAGCCAGGTTGGCCGCCAGCCGCTGCGGCTCGGCCTTGCCTTCCTGCGTGTGGCCGGATTGGAGCAGGACGCCCGGATAACGGCCGGGCTGCGCCGGGCGATAAACGTCAGCGGTAACGAAGAAGCCCGGCAGACTCTCGAACAGCACCTTCTCGATGGCGTAGCCTTCAGCGTCGATGCGGCCGGTGACGCGCGCGTTCAAGGGTCCGTGGTAATCCGGCAGGCCACCGAGAATGTCGAGGAGAGTCTCGCGAACCCACTTCTTGCGGCGCTCCGCTTCCGCGACCGTGTGAATTGCTGCAATGGTAGCCTCGCGCTTATCGAGTTGTCGCTGCGCGATCTTGTTCATCCAGTCAAGAAAGGGATCAGGCGCGTGCTGCTGGGCGGGAGCGAGCAAGGCGCCGACAGCAATCCAACATGCAATGGCAAGAGCAACAATTCGCATCGGGCCTCAGTATAGGACCTCTCAAACCTCATGTCGATGCGCAAGTCGAGCGGCACGGGTTAAGAACCTCTAGTCCCGTCGACTTTCGACTCTTGACTCTCAACTTCTCGACTTCTCCCCCCGAGTTGGGCTATGCTCCCTGCACCAAAAGAAAGCCGAGTTCACAGATCGCAAGCCTGAGCCGCCGCTAGAGAGACGGCGGGAAGCGGGAAGATCCGCATGACTACCTCAACGTTGCTGGGATGTCTGGTGGTGGCCCTGGGTGGACTGAGCATGGGCAGTTCCCCTTGGACATTAAAGGCCTTGCGCAAGCTCCAATTCGAACATTGGCTGTTCGTTGCCATGTGCACGGGGTTGATCGTCGTGCCGTGGGGGGTTACGCTCGGATTCTGCCCGCACGCGCTCCACGCGCTCCGCAGCATCGAACCCTGGGTGATCATCAAATCCAATATTTTTGCCTTCGGGTGGGGCATTGCAAACGTCTTGTGCGCCATCGGATTCGTGCGAATCGGCGTGGTCCTTACGGGCGGAATCCTGGGCGGTCTGGGATTGTCGCTGGGTGTGATGACTCCCATGGTGTTTAAAGCATCGGGACTGTTCAGACACGCGCCCGATCTATTTTCGGCGCCCGGGAAGATTGTGCTCGCAGGCGTCGCCATGATGCTTATCGGCGTCGTGCTGGTTTCGGTGGCGGGCTTCGGACGCAACCGGGCCCTTGTCGAGTCCCGGAGGACTTCGCAAGGCTTCCTGGGGGGCCTCGTGATCGTTGTCATCGCCGGTATTCTTTCCACAGGACCTAATTTCGCATTTGCTTATAGCCACGATACAATTATCAAGGCTGTAAAGGCGCAAGGCGCAGGCGACATCGCCTCAACGTTTGCGGTTTGGGCCGTGGGGATGCTTTCGGGCGCCATGATCAACATCCTGTACCCCGCCTACCTGATGTGGAAGAACAAATCGTGGCACGTGCTGAGAGACAGCTGGAGGGAGACGGCCATTCCGGCTGCCGGAGGTCTCCAGTTCGTTGTGGCGATTGTGCTGCTCGGCAACGGGAACCTCATGCTGGGCGCGCTGGGCGCATCCGTGGGCTGGGGCATCTACCAGGCCATGCAGATATTGGGCGGCCAGGCCGTCGGTTTCGCGAGCGGCGAATGGAGGGGAGTATTTGGTCCGCCCCGGCACGCAATGTACATTGCCATTATTATTTTCCTGATGGCGACCGTCGTGATGGGTTACGGCAACAGTTTGGTGCGGGTTTCTTTGTAGGGGCGATCTGTCGTTTGGCGGTGGACAGGAGTTACCATGAAAGTGGATTTAGAGGGACGCGTGGCGTTGATCACGGGCGCAGCCCAGGGGATTGGAAAAGCAATCGCCATGGCCTTCGCAGCGAACGGCGCTACGGTGGCGGTGAATGACGTTAGCCCGGCCGGAGCCGAAACCGCTCGAGAGATCACGCGGCCTGGCGCGACGGCCAAGTTCTACCGCGGAGATGTAGGTGATGTGAATGCGGTAAACACTATCGTGGCGAAGGTGGAGAAAGAGCTTGGGCCCATCGATATCCTCGTGAACAATGCTGGGATCAACCTTGGGAAGAAGCGTTATCCTGTGCACGAGTTTCCGGACGCCGACTGGCACCGGATTGTGCGCGTGGACCTCGACGGCGTCTTCTACTGCTCGCGCGCCGTGTCGGCGAGGATGGTGAAGCGGAGGCGGGGGACTATCATCAATATTGGCTCGATCGCGGGCGTGGTCCCTCTGCGCGTGCAGTCGGTTTTTGACGCGGTTAAAGCAGGCGTACACAACTTCACCCGTTGCCAGGCGCTGGAAGTTGGACCCTTCGGCATACGCGTGAACGCCATTGCCCCGGGCTCCATAGTCACCGCAGGGACCAAGCAGTTGTTTTACAGCCCCGCCCGGAGAAAGTTTGCGAAGAGCCTGTTGAGCCACGTTCCGCTAGGTCGCCCGGGCGAGGTCGAAGAAATCGCCTCGGCTGCATTGTATCTTGCTTCCGACGACGCCTCGTACGTCACGGGGCACGTCCTTGTGGTTGACGGAGGATGGACGGCCGGCTTTACGCGTGACTGGTAAATGCACGACCAACCAGCAGGGTCAGGGACTTAAGACACGCATTGATTATTCTGATTGAAATTCGAGAAGAGAAAGGAACATTGCCGCAATGACCACATCAATCCCAAGAAGCGAATATGAACAGAGACTCGAGAACATTCGAGCCGCGATGAGGAAGCGCGGGCTGGACGCGCTACTGGTTTTTTCCATGAAGCGCAGTCAAGTTACTTACGTCTCCGGCTACCGGCCCAACTATTACTCGAACTGCGGGTTGGTGATGGTGCCGCTTGAGGGCGACCCGATTCTTTGGATCCGCTTCGGTTTTGACCTTCCCCGGGCGCGCGAGCAGTGTTGGTTTGAAGATATCCGCACCAGCCCCAGTTACGATTTGGGCGCGGTGGTTAGTGATGCCGCGAGCGCCATTCGCTCCCTGGGCGCCAGCCGTCCTAAGGTTGGCGTGGTCTCCGCTGACGCCGCCATTGATGAGATGGGCGTCTCGATGTACCAATCATTCTGCGCCGCGCTGCCCGGGGCTGAGGTGGAGTTGGCTTCGGACATCTTCAATGACTTGCGCCTCATCAAGAGTCCGGCTGAGCTCGAGAAGTTGCGCGAAGCCGCGCGGCTTGCGGATGTGGTTGCGGAAAGCCTGGGCAAAGCCATTCGGCCGGGTGAAAAGGAATCCGTCGCTTGCGCGCTTGCCGAGCAAACCGCACGGCAGCAGGGCGCCGATTGCTCTTTATGGATCTCCTCCGACCTTTCGCGAATGGCGCTGCCGGCCAGGGATTTCGAGTTCCGGTCAGGAAACATGGTGATCTGTGAATTTACCGTGGGGCTCAACGGGTATTGGGCTCAGCTTTGCCGCTCGTATTCGCTCGGCAAGCCTTCACCCGACCAGCAAGCGGTATTTGCCGTGTGCCGGAGCGCCTATGCCGCGATCATCAACGCCGCAAGGCCAGGCGCGAGCGTCTCCACGCTGGCGGAGACAGGCTACAAAACGCTCGCTGCGGCAAAGTGCGCGGAGTCGATTCCTTACGGTTACGGACACGGAGTGGGCCTCGAGAACACCGAACAGTATTTTATCGATCCCAATTGCAAGTCGCCGCTCGCGCCGAACATGACTTTGATTTCGCATCCGGCGATCTTCGTCGCCGGGCGCGGCGCTGCATGGGTGGGCGGCCCCTTCGTGGTGGGCGAGCACGGAAATAAGCCGCTCGATAAACCGCAGACGGAAATATTTGAGGTTTGAGAAGGTGGCGGCGCTTCGGGTGTTACCACACGCGCCGCACGCCGTAAGCTTCAAAGGCGCGTTCGTTTGTGACGATGGGCACGTGTTCGGCCTGGGCCTGGGCAATCAACATGCGGTCGAATGGGTCTTTGTGCGGGCCGGGCAGGAGACCGGCGCGGATAGCGTGATCGGCGGTCATGTCGAGAGTTGTGAAACCCTCACGGAGCATGAAACCCTGGAAGTCAGCGGCCAAATCCTCTGCACCCGGCAGCCGCCCCAGTCTCACTTTGGTGGCAATCTCCCACGCCGAGGCGGCGCTCACCAGAAGCACATTCGAGGTGTCCGCCATCACCTTGCGTGCCGGGCGGGAAAGAGACGGGTCGTCACTGAGCCACCAGAGCATGGCATGGGTGTCGAGGAGGACGCGCACAGCTTCTACTCCCAGCGGGAAAGCTCTTTGGCAGGGAGCGGCTTGAAGAAATCCGGACCCACCTGAAGCTTCCCGCGCAGGGCGCCGGGCTGGCGACGCCCTTTCGTGTCTCCGAGGGCAACCAGACGAACGACGGGGACCCGGCCGCGCGCGATAATGACCTCTTCGCCGTTCGAAGCCCGCTCGATCAACTTCGAGAGATTGGTCTTGGCTTGATGGACTTTGATGAAGCGCATAGATTCACCTTAGCTAAGTTATATTAGCTAATTTTCACCGCGCGCGCAATGCCCGTTGTGTTTGAAGCTGAACTCAGTTTGAAAGGCGCCTAATGAAAAGGACTCTGAACCACCTCATCTGGCAATTACCGCTGGCAATTGTTCTGGTCTCGGCTGCGGGAATTTCCGGCGATAATATCCCTGCGGTCAATTTCAATTATGCTTTCGCACCGCCGCATCGACTGACCGTGGCGCTTCCTGACAGCAGCAATAAGACGCTGCTCGACGCGCTGCCGGGAAAGCTCGAGATGTCCTGGACCTACGAGGACCTCATCTATTATTCCTTCAAATCGTTTTCCGGCCCGCAAACACAGTGGAAAGTCGTAATGCAGCCGTCCGTAGACGGGCATGCGTTTGCCCAAAGCAAATGGGAACGGGCTCAAGGTTTCTTGCCGGTCTTGCGCAACACTTATCAGGATAATGGAGCAAGCGTGACACTCGAAATTGCGGGCGGAGACTCGGCTGCCGTCGGCAGGATCACACTCGCAAATTCTAGCGCTCACGAAAAGACCATCACCCTGCACTGCGAAGTACCGGGCGGGCTGACGGGCTACAATCCGGCTTGGGTGGATCGCACCTCGCCCGCCGACCATCTGCTGGCCGGCTGGAAGTGGGTGGCCGACCAGATCGTCATTCTAGGAATTGGGGCGGATGAATACCTCGCGCCGGGCAGCACGGTCCTGACAATGAAGTGGAACGTCAAGCCCGGAGAGACTCGGCGGGCGTGGCTAATCCGGCCCTACAAGAATGAGGAAGCGGATGCGGAAGCGTTGCGGCGAAAGGACTGGGGCGCAGAGTTCGAGCGGGCCGAGAAGACATGGGTCGATCTCCTCGACCGCGCGAGCCGGGTGCTGATTCCGGACCGCGGCGTGAGCAATGCCTTCTACGCTTGCCTCGCCGATCTCTTCATCATGCGCGAGCCGATGGCCGGCGGTTACATTGTTACGGTCCCCGGCACGGAAGTTTACCGCGCCGGTCCCGATCCCTTCGAGGCGGCGATCGTCGCTGTGGCGCTCGACCAGGTGGGCCTGCACTATCTCGCGGAGCTGGGGTACCGCGTGGACCTCGACATTCAGGACCCGAGCGGCGACTGGACCGAAAACAAATACTGGTCGCACCTGATGTGGGGAGCTTCGGGCTTCAAGGCCTGGGTCGTTATGGAACATTACCTGCTCACCGGCGACACGGCTTTTCTGGAACGGCGTTATCCCCAAATGCTGGCAAGCTCGCGGTGGCAGGAAAAGCAGCGCGCCCGCACCCGCGTGGCTGACGCCGCCGGCTCGCGTCCCCTTACCTATGGGCTGATGCCGCGCGGCATGGGAGACGCCGGATTGATGGATGGCGACGATTTCTACGGGGTTTTCTACGCCTGGAACATCTGGGCCGTATATGCCGATAAGCTCGCTCTCGAAACCGCGAAGATTCTGAGCAAAACCGACGACATCCGGGAGCTCGAAGGAATCTACTCGCAGGGGAAGGACGATCTCATTGCGTCTCTCGATCGCGGAGCGATTACCGAAAGCGATGGGACTCGATGGATTTCAGCCGTGCCCGGAAAAGTTACGGGAAGCCGCTACGGCGTGTTGAACGCCGCATTTCCCACCGGCTTGCTTTCACCTTTTGACAAACTGATCGAGGGCACGCTTAAGTACATCGAACGGAATATGAGTCCCGGCGGCATTCCGGTTCACACCGGCTGGATGAAGGACGGCATGTGGGTGGCGATTGCGCTCGACAACTTCGCGGAAGCGCACCTGGCGCGCGACGAGGGCGATGCCGCCATCAAGCTGCTTTACGCCACGCTCAATCACGGCACGCCACTCTACACCTGGTGCGAGGAGCGGGGGCAGGAACCGAACACCACAAAGACCAGCGGCGATCGCCAGCATCTCTGGACCCCCGTCGCGGTCGTCCGCTTTCTGCGCGATTCCTTGGTCATGGAGGAGGCGGATCACCTGCACCTTGCCCGTGGCATCGAGCGAAGCTGGCTCGCCAGCGGCACGAGCGTCGGCATCGAGAACGCCCCAACCCACTTTGGAATGCTCACCTACCACTTCTCGCTTGACCAGGTGAAGTCCAAATTGATGGGCGAGATTGATTTCCCCCAACGCAAGACCCCTTACCACGCCACGCTGCACTGCCGCCTGCCGGAAAACCTCAAAGTGGTGAGCGTGGATAAACTCTCGAAGGCATCTCTCGCTGCTGATGGAAGCGCGCTCGAATGGGACCATCCTCAAGGCCCCGTCCATTTCGAAGCCCGCGTAGGGGTGAAATAGCGCGCGAGCCAGTCCGGACACTTCGCCATTTACAACGGAGGAGCAATTCGCATACATTGAGAGCATGACGGTTGAAGCCATCAAGGAAGCAATCACGGGGCTTCCACGGGCCGACAAGACCCGCTTGGCTGTGTGGCTCCTTCAGCAGGACATGGAAGAGTGGGACCGGCAAATCCTGGAAGACTTTTCGCCTGGCGGACGCGGGCAGGCATTGCTGGAGGAGGCGCAGGCCGAGGTTCGAGAGGGGCGGGTCAAGCCGATGGATGAATTTCTGGCCAAGTCCCGACGCAGACGCCTGCAGTCCAAAGCGTGACCGTAATACAATCGTCCACCACGTCCCGCTTTTGGATACTCTTCGCAGAGCTTCCCGAACACGTCCAAGAGTTAGCCATCGAGAAGTACGAGCTCTTCAAACGGGATCCTTATCATCCTTCCTTGGGGTTTCAGGCAAAAGGAATTGTCTGGACGGTGGACATCGGTCGATCCTACCGGGCAATTGCGTTCAGGACTGGGAACCACCTCTGGTGGTTCTGGATCGGGAGCCATGAGGATTACAATAACGTCCTAAGCCGCGTGAAATAGCGGGGGGCTGGCGCAAACGCTAAGAGCAACCGTCAAGTGGCACACGGCTTGTGCCGCAGCGCGTGAGACTCCCGTGCAGGTCGAACACTGCATAGTTAGATTCCCGGCACGTATCCCGCGCCGAAGCGGTTTGAGGATTCGGTACGGAAGTCGGAGATGAGGGACATCAGGGAAGTGGTGCCGCCGTCGGCGACGATGGTTTGGCCCACGATGAAATCGGCGTCCTCCGAACAAAGGAAGGCGGCCAGTTTCGCAATCTCCACTGGCCTTCCGGCCCGCGCGGCGGGAACCATTTTGCTTGCGGTTTCCGCCGCCTGCTCCTCGTTGAATCCGGGCACGGCCTTGTAGTAATTTTCGACCGTCACCCAGCCGGGCGCGATGGCATTGACGCGAATCCCTTTGTACGCCAGTTCGACAGCCAGGGCGCGCGTGTACGCAATGATGGCGCCCTTGGTTGCGGCGTACAGCGAATGCTCAGGAGCGCCTTGCAATCCGTGTATCGAGGTGAGATTGCAAATCGCGCCGCCGCCCGTTTTCAGCATCGCTTCCACCACGCGTTGGGTAAGGAAGAACTGGCCGCGCAGGTTGACGTGAACGAGGCGGTCGAACTGCTCGAGAGTGATTTTGAGAAAGGGCCGGTTGAGAGTAATGCCCGCGTTGTTCACCAGGCAATCGATGCCGCCCAGGAATTCGAGGGCCTTGTCCGCCAAGGCGAGCACCTCGTCGACGCTGTCGAAATTCGCCTGGAAAGCGGCGGCGCGCCTTCCCATGGACCTTATCTCTTCGGCTGCGGTCAATGCCCCCGGATCGACCGCGTAGTGCAGCACAACGTCCGCGCCCTGGCGCGCGAATTCGAGAGCGATCTCGCGCCCGATGCCGGTCCCCGTGCCGGTCACAAGCGCCTTCTTCCCGGCTAAGCGCAATTCATGGCTCATTAGTTTTTTCCCCTTGGCGCATTTGGAACTTCAGCGTGCCGTCCACTACGCGTCGCACCGCACTTATCTGCCATTCGTGCCCGCCGCGTCTTGGGCGTTTACAACGGGCAGCACCACAACCGAGGGATACGCCGGGCCGTGATGGAGGACGTTGCGCGCCACCAAGCCGTCCTTCTCGTCGAAATTGTTGCCTCCCGTATTCAGGTTGCGCTCGAAGCGCGGGAAGTTGCTGCTCGACACCTCGATGCGTATGCGGTGCCCCGGCAGGAAGGAGTTGCCGGTCACGAGCGGCCCCACTTCCACCTTGTAGACGCGGCCGGGTTCCATGAATACAGGTTTCTCCCACCCGTTCCGCCAGCGCACCCGTTGAATGCTCTCGTCCAGGTTATAGGCTGTGCCGTCCGGGTAGACGTCCACCAATTTCACCGTCAGGTCGGTGTCCTTCCGATCCGACGACAGGTACAGGAAGACTTGCACCGGTCCCGCCACTTCAATAGCGGCGGTGAGCGGCGGCGTCGAGTAGACCAGCACGTCGCTGCGCATCTCAGTCGGCGACTGGTCGAACGCCCCGCCGTGAATCGGTGGGAAACAACAGATGTTCCCACCCACGGAGGTAACCGGGCGCAGCGGGTCGTAGGTGAAGCCGTCCGAACCTGCTTTGTCCGGCGGCATGGTCGTGAGCCTGCCGTCCCCGTAGGCGGTGTCGGCCCGGCCGTCGCTTGCCAGGTAGTAAGAAACGTAGCGGGCGTTTTCGGGCGGCCACCTGTCGAAGGTGCGCCACTGGTTCGCGCCCATGATGTATAGGCGCACTTTCGGCTGGCGCGTGATTTCGTTGTCGATGCCTTTGAGAAAACGGTCGAACCACTTCTGGATGATATCGACGTAGTCAAGGCGCGCGTCGCCCATATCGCGCTGGCCGACCACGGTGTGCTGGGTTTCCATCTGGCCCTGGTTGCAATGGGTAGTGGGGGCGATGATCATAAACATGTTGTCGCGCGCTAACTCACTCGCGGCGTTCTTCGACTGGTACTCGTACATGGCGACGTTCGGCCCAATCGAAAGGTCGTACCATGAGTTGATCATGAGTATCGGCACACTCGAGCGATCGCCTTCACCGCCCACCTCGAGATCCTTCCAGCGCGGGTCGTTGGGCAGGCGGCTCACCCAATCGTCCATATCGCTCGGCGCGGCTCCGATCTTCTCCATGATCTTATTGATTGGCAGCGTCCAGATGGCTTCGTTGAAGTCGACCTGCGGCATGTGCTCCGGCTCGAGGTTCCAGAAGGGCAGAAGCCTCTGCATCTCGGGGCGGGGCAGACCGGCAGGGAAGAGCGGGCGATATTTGAACGCGTAATAGTAGAACCAGTCGAACCACCACATCTGGACTGCGCCGCCGCGATAGAAGTTGCCCATCTCGTTATAGGGACCTACCTTCCCGATGCCGCACCCGGAGCTTCTCGGGACGGCTGCGGCGAGGCCAGGCGGGTGCGTGCCCACAAGCTTCCACTGCTCCTCCGCGCTCGATGAGCAGCCGAAGAGGCCGACCTTCCCGTTCGACCATGGCTGTTTCGCCAGCCATTCGACGCTGTCGTAGCCGTCATTGCCCGAGCCCACCAGGACCGTGAAGGCGCCTTCCGAGAAGTAACGGCCCCGCTCGCTCTGGAATACCACGGCGTAGCCGTTGGCCAGAAAGCTCGCGAGATACTGAGTGTGCTCCGGCCAACTGATCATGGCGTCGGTCAAGTAGGGCTTGCGAATGAGCACGGCGGGGAGATTCTTGCGCGGCCGGCCTTTCGGAAAGAGGATGTCGGCGGAGAGCCGCACGCCGTCGCGCATCGGCATCATAACGTCGTCCTCGCGCTCGGTGTGGTCGCGGACGTACGCCATCGCTGCAGCTTGGCGCTGTTCGATGTCCTGCGCGGGGAGGGGAAGGGCTGGAATCACGAGCAAGACGACCAGCGTGGATACAATGCCAAATGAGTGCGTAGGTGCCGCGAATGTTGAGTGCATGATGGCCTTCTGAATTGTCAAATGTATACTTAAGCTATCCGCCCAACTATCCTCGCATTGGCCGCGGATTTCAAGTGGCACCAAGCAAGTTACAAAATCTGTGAAACGAAGGCAGATTGTTGTTGAAAGCGGGCGATCGTTGTGAAAGACTCGGAATCAA
The DNA here is from genome assembly GCA_963770415.1 of uncultured Acidobacteriota bacterium. Lineage (GTDB taxonomy): Bacteria > Acidobacteriota > Terriglobia > UBA7540 > UBA7540 > CAVROP01. The sequence goes on along the minus strand of CAVYPU010000042.1, from coordinate 58,211 downwards.
AGCGCGACTCTTTATTTGAATCAGGTCGTTAAGCGCGATTTGTAACGCGCCCGAGGTTCTTCCTTGAAAGGTCAGGATATTCGGGCAACGCAGCGCGAGAGGATCGGCTAAGCGAGGTAACCATGTCACGTGAATGCATGCAGGCGGTTCGTCAGTTCAAGGTAGATAAGGGTTCGGCGGCCCTGTGGTGGCTAGGCCAGATGGGTTACCTGATCAAGACACCGGGGGGCGCCTTGCTCTCCGTGGACGCTTACCTGACCAACTCCTGCCGGAAGATTGGCGAGGCTATAGGGCTGAACATGGACCGCAAGGTGCCGATCTTCATCGAGCCCGAGGAGCTCGAGGTGGACCACTTCCTCTGCACGCATTCTCATTTCGACCACGCCGACCCGGAGACCATCGAGCGGCTGCGCAAGCCGGTGATTGAATCCTTCGTCGGTCCGGGTCTCGCCTGCGAAAGCTTTGCGCGCTGCGGCGTGGAAGCGGCAAAAATTCAGCAGGTCTATCCCGGGGCGAAGAGGCAGATCTCCGACATCACCGTTCATGGCACCTTCGCCATGCCCACTGACGACTCCGATTTGACTCACATGGGATTCGTGCTGGCCGTGGAAAACGGCCCACGTATCTACATTTCAGGGGACACAGATTACAGCGATCTTCTGGCCCACGTGCGCAAACTTGAGCCGGACTTGATGATTGCCTGCATCAACGGCGGGTTCAACAACCTGAGCCACTCTGAAGCGGCGGAGCTTGCGGCGCTGCTCAAGCCCAAAGCAGCCATTCCCTGCCACTACGACATGTTCCCGGACAACGCCGCCGATCCCCAGCAATTCCGCGCCTCCCTACGCTACCGCGCCCCGGAAGTGCGCTACCAGCAGCTTGACTACGTGCAGCCGTTCGTCTTCAAGTCTTGATTACAAGACGGGCCGGCCCCGGACGTAGGTTTGGACGACGCGGTATTTTGCATCGAGCGCTACCATATCTGCGTCGGCCCCAGGAGCAATAACTCCCTTGCGCTTTTCGAGGCCCAGAAGCCGCGCGGGGTTCTTCGTTGCGCAGGGGAGGACATCGGCATAGGAGCTGCCGGTGAATTTCGCGAGATTGCGCAGCTCGGCGTCGAGCGTGGTGGTGCTGCCCGCCAGATGGCCTTCGAGGTTGCGGCAAACGCCGTCCACGATAGTAACGTCGAAATTATGGATGCGGTAGTTTCCGTCGGGCCTGCCGGTGCCCGGGCCGCCGTCGCTGATCAGGAGAATATGCTCAAGCCCTTTGGATTTCGCCAGAAGCCGCACCGCACCGGGGTGCACGTGGACACCGTCGCAGATCAGTTCCGCAAGCACCCGATCGTCCGCGAGCACGGCGCCGATGATTCCGGGGTCGCGATGGTTGAACGGCCGCATGGCGTTGAAGGTATGCGTGGCGTGAGTCGCTCCGGCATCGAGCGCGCGCTCCGCCTCTTCAACCGTAGCGTCCGAGTGTCCGATGGCTACTCTCACCCCTCGGCGGCGCGCGTACTTGAGAAGCGCCATCGCCCCTTCGACCTCCGGTGCCAGCGTGATGGCCATGCCGTGTCCATCCGCGGCATCGATGAACTTTCGCAGCAACTCGACCGAGGGCGGCTGGACATGCTCTGCCGGCTGCGCGCCAGGCCTCTTCGCATTCAAAAAGGGGCCCTCGAAGTGAATTCCCAGAAGCTCTGCGGCGGGCGGCTGCTCTTGGCCGCTCTCACCAGGCAGGTGCTGAGTCCGAATTGCCTCAGACAGAGCTCGAATGGCCTTGAACGTGTTATCAACACCGGCAGTCACTGTCGAGGCCAGGAAGGACGTAGTGCCTTTGCGCGCCAGAAACTTCGCGGCAGAGGTCACCGATTGGATCGTTCCGTCCATGAAATCGTTCCCGCAAGCACCGTGAATGTGCACGTCGATGAAACCCGGAACGAGGGTGAGCTTGCGATGATCTAAAACCTCCGCGCCACGAGGCACCTTCACTTTGCTTCTCGGCCCGACGCGCGTGATGCGCGACCCCTCGATCAAGACAACGGCGTCGGTAATCTCATGAGAAGGGCTATAAACCTTTCCGGCAATAACTGCCTTGATGCTCTTCATTGGAATAACTTGCCTCCCTGGTGGTGAGCCCCATCCGCCGGACTCGTTTGGATCGAGACATTGTGATTCTGAGCGAAGCCAAGAATCCCTGCAGTTCGCCGCTGGCTAAAAGCCACAACGCAACTGCTGAGATTCTTTGCTTCGCTCAGAATGACAGGTAACTGCTTGGGTGTACAGCCCATTCACGGCTTCAAAACCAACGTCGCCGCGCCCAGTACACCGGCGCTTCCGCCAAACGACGACTGAACGATGCGCGTCACCTGCCGGACGAAGTCGGGAGCGCGCAATTCGAGTTCGCGATCGAAGCTGGCCCGAGCCAGGGGAAGGCAAGCGCTCACGCCGCCTCCGAACACAATCGTGTCCGGAGTGAGAACGGGCATCACGCCGGCCAGGACGCGAGCCAGAAGCGTTCCCGCCCGGTCCAGAATCTCGCACGCCAAGCCGTCGCCAAGCCCCGCCGCGCGCGCGATATGTTCGGGCGTGATCTCCTCTCGTGCATCGCGAAGCATCGACTCGGCTCCGGCAAGCAAGCGCTGCTTCGCGTGCTCCGCCAAGGCTTTGCCTCCCGCCTCGACCTCGAGGCACCCTTTACAGCCGCAATAACAGGCGCGGGTGCTTGTGGGATCAGCAGGCGCGTGCCCCAGGTTGCACACCGCGCCGCACTGCGCGTGATAAACCTTGCGGTCAAAGACCAGACCGGCGCCAATCCCCGTGCCCCAGGTGACGTAGACCAAGTCTGACGATTCTCGGCCGCATCCCCAATGCAGGTCGGCGAGCGCTCCTGCGTTCGCGTCGGTGTCCACGGCCACGCAGCACCCTAGGATGCGTTCTCCCAAGTCGCGAAGCGGAACGTTCATCCAGCGCAACGGTCCCGAGTCCACGAGCCAACCGGTCTTGTAACTGACCGTCCCCGGAATGCCGACGCCGCATCCTGCGGGGGGCGGATAAGGCAGCCCGGCCGCGGCGCTCATTGCCTCGATGGCTGGTCGCAACGCGGCGAAGGTCCGCTCCACTCCCGCTTCCGGCAGGGTGTTCACGCGATCACTCTTGATGATGCGGCCGTCCGCTGAGACAAGAGCGATCTTCGTAAAGGTGCCGCCGATATCGATGCCCGCCGCGTGCATGCATGGCTCCTATTTGACGGTGAGTAGAGCTACGGCCACGGTTCCACACACAATGCCCCATTTTGCGGAGGCGGTCAACCGCTCACCGAAGACGAGCCAGGAGCAGATCGCAACCACTACGATCGGACCACCGACTGCGATAGGGAACACGGTGTAGGCCGGAAGAGACTCGAGCGCCTTAATGATGCAGTAGTTGCCGCCGAACGAGCAGAGGCCGATCGCGAGGCCCCACGCCAGCTCCGTGCGCGATAGCCTGCCGTGGAAGATTCGATAGAGGGGAATGCCGATCACGAAGCCCGCACAGTACATCATGATCAGCGCCGTGGGAACGTACGCGCCGAGCCCCTGGGCCTGCAAGTATTTCTGAAAGAACTGCGCGATGCCGTTCGCAATGTACGCCATGACGAGCCAGAGCATTTCAGGAATTCCTCCCTTGAACCAAATAGACGGAAACACCGGCAAGGACGATTCCCACGAGAGTCTTGATGTGTGGAACTTCGTGGTAAACCACCATGGACATCACAACGGGCAGGACCATCGCCAGGCTCATAATCGTGTTTACAACACTGACCGGAACCCCTGACTTCAGCGCCATGATCGTTCCCAGAAACCCGAAGACCGCCGCAGAGCCGATGAGCAGGCCCGCAACCACTGCGCCACGCGGGAACCCCGCGGCGTGAATTGGAGATGCAGCGGCAAGGCTCAGGCCAGCTCCCACGAAGCACCCGACCAGGTTTAGTCCTGTCGGATCTCCCTTGCGCTTGGAGGTGGCGCCCAGCACAAGATAAAAGGCGCTAAATGCCGCCACTGCGAATAGACAATACAAATATGAAGGATTCATCTCATTCTCGCTTCCTTGCCAAACGCAGCCTCAGCCAGCCTTGTCATTCCGAGCGAAGCGAGGAATCTCGCCCTGCCTTGTGGAGAATGGAAATGGGGCAAGATTCTTCGCCTTGTTCGGAATGACAAGAGGCAGTGGTAATCCGAGTTACGACTTCCCAACAAACTCTTCGAATGACTCCGCGATCTTTATAGGCCGAAGCTCGGCCTCTGCGACGTTGGCGCTTAGGCACACGGCCGGGGTCAGACCTTCGGCGAGCACCAGGTCACAAACCTTGCAAGACAGCGCGTGCAGAATCGTAGATCCCAGGATGGTTGAAAGCGGCCCAATCCCGCCGCGAGCGCCCGGGACTGCTATGGACGCATCGCCGTGCGGCGCGCAATTATCGAGGACCACGTCGGCCAGTTCATACAGCTTCTTTCCGCTTGGGTGCCGCGAGGGGACTTGCGACGAGAATTCTACGCTCGTCAGTGCGATCACCTTGAGGCCCCGCTGCCGGGCGCCGAGGGCCATCTCCACCGGAACGTGATTGCGGCCCGAATTGGATATGGCGATAATAGCGTCGCCCTTCTTCACAGGAATCGAGTCCATGACCGAGTCGGCGATGCCGGACGTCCGTTCCATCAGACCGCCGCGATGGTAGGGATAGTCTGTGGGCAGCAGGCCTGCCACAAATATGGGTGTATAAATAGGCACTTCTCCCGCCCGATAAACGATCTCCTCGGTAAGAAGATTTGAATGGCCACTCCCGAATACGAAGATTCGGTTCCGCGCTTTCAGGGTGTCGATGATCAGGTGCGCCGCCGCCTCAATGGCGGGGCCTTGTGTCTCCTGCACCGCGCGCAGGGTCGCGGATACTTGTTCGAAAAACTGTTCCATAAGCATGAGTGTCGTCCTTTCGATCGTTCCAGCTCTTAGTCGTAGAGGAACGCTTTGCGCCAGCCTGCGGATTCTAGGAGGGAGGCGGGTGCCTTGTCAATCGCGCATAGATGCTGCCCCTGCCTTCAAGCGAATTGTTGCAATAAGCAAGCGGCTGTGGGATGCTCATTCGCGCCGCCACGAACACGCTCCCTTCCTCGGCCGAGGAGGAGCTGAGAGCGGTAGAAATGGAGACAAGCAGCCGTTTGCTGCGGATCAATCGCCCCCCGTCCCTCTCGTTAGTAAGGAGGGGTGCCCAAACCTGGAAGAGAGTAGTCCTCTATGGCTGAAACAGCTGGCCCACTTCGTCCCAGCACTCCTCGCGTCCCGCGCCGCAAGCCCCTTACGAGTAACATTGGGGTCTTCGGCGTTGGCCATCACACCTACTGGGCGCAATTCGAAGGTTTGCTGGAAGAGATGAAGAGAAAGCTCGGTGTGTTTGCCGGCAAGGTGCGGGCCTGCGGCGCGAATGTGCTCGACTTCGGCTTGGTAGACGACGCGCGGTCCGCCTATGCGCTGCGCGACCGGCTGCAGGCTGCGGCGCTCGATCTTGTCTTCTGCGACATGGTCACCTACGCCACCTCGGCGACTTTCGGCATCATCATCCGTGATCTTGATGTTCCGGTAGTCCTCGTAGCGTTGCAGCCTCTGAAGGCCCTGGACTATTCGCGCGCCTCGACCTACATGCAGCTTTCGAACGACGATTTCTGCGCGGTGCCGGAATTCACTGGTGTGTCGATCCGCATGGGGAAAAAGCCACCGCCGGTCATCCTCGGGACTCTCGAGGACGATCCCCAAGCGGACGCCGAAATTACCGGGTGGTGCCGTGTGGCGTGCGTGCTGCACGATCTGAAGCGCGCGCGCATCGGCCACTTCGGGCACGTCCTCGAGAACATGCTCGATATGCAGACCGATCACACCGCGCTCACCGCGGCCTTCGGCTGCCACATCGTCGAGGCCGAACCGGACGACCTCCTGCGGCACTTTCGAAGTGTTTTGGACGCTGACACGGAAGTGAAGAAGCGACAGATCCTCGATATCTTCGACACGCCCGATCCCAAGTCGGATCCCATCACGCGGAAACTCACGGCCGTGGACCTCGATATGGCCGCCCGGACTGCGGTGGCGCTCGACCGCTTCGTCGATGAGCTCGAACTCGACGGGCTGGCCTATTATTACGAGGGCGAGCCGGACAGCCCCATGCGTCAGCTCGTCACAAATCTGACCGTGGGTAACTCGCTCCTCACCGCCGCCGGATTTCCCATGTGCGGCGAGTCCGATCTCAAGACCTGCATCGCCATGTTGATCGAGGACCGGCTGGACATCGGCGGCAGCTTTGCGGAGTTTCATCCCATCGATTTCAACGAGGGATTCGTACTGGTGGGGCACGACGGCCCGCACCATCTGAACATTGCCGAGGGCAGGCCCGTCCTGAGAAGCCTGCTCAAGTATCACGGCAAGCCTGGGTCCGGAGCGAGCGTCGAGTTCAGAATCAAGGACGGACCTATCACCATGATCAGCATCGGCATTGCCGATGGCGGGCGGTTCAAGTTTGTAATTGCCGAGGGCGAAAGCGTGCGCGGCCCCATCCCGCCCACCGGAAATACCAACACGCGCGGGTTCTTTAAGCCGGACGTGCGCACCTTTCTGAAACGTTGGGTCGCTGAAGGACCGACGCATCACTTCGCCCTGGGGATCGGTCACCACGCCGGCCTTATTCGGCACGTGGGCGAGACGCTGGGTATCGAGACCGTGGTTGTCACCGGGGAGCCTGAGTAGCGTGCGGGATCTGGCATATAGCGGGCGGGAGACCCCCTTATCCGGTCCGCGGCCTCTAATGAAAGCGCCGTCGCGGACCACCTCTCCCCCAAGCGGGGGAGGGCCGGAACTTTAAGGAAGACGTGGGTGCGCGAAGGAAATGAAGACCTCCCAGAGTCTCTCCCCACACGAGAGCATGAATTCCAAATCGAAAATGAATCCTGAGGCTGCTATGAAAAGAATCGAACTAGTATTCATACTGGTATTATCCGCTGCGTTCTTCATTGCTGTCGGGCCGCTTGCCGCTGCGGAACAGACGGTTTGGGAAATTGGAAGTTTCGACCATTCTTCGTCGGAGTTTCACGCGCAGACCAATTTCGCGGACCCGAACTATAATCCCATTTTTACAGTGGGCCAGAGCGATTCGTCGAAGGATTGGCCCGGGGCACAGCCAGGCACAGCCAACCCGGACGCCAAAGGGCGGCCTCATCCTTACACGGTCGTATTCAACTTGACGACCCCTCCTCGCGGGGCCTACCGGCTGGTTGTCGCGGTGGTGGTGAACCGCCCGCGCGTTCCCAATTTGCAGGTCGAGATCAACGGGAAATCGGGCTTGTTCTACTTCCATCGCAAGGTGAGTTATTACCCCGGGGACGGCGGGATCGATTCGCCTATTTATGGCGAAGACCGGCTTGAGCTGTCACTGCCCACCACGGCGCTCAAGCGCGGGGAGAATCGCCTGTCGCTTACGGCCTTGGACGATCCCAAGGACGGTCCGGGCGACTCCTGGATCTTCTACGACGCGCTGCGACTCGAGACGGACCCCGCAGCCAAAGCGCCGCGCTCCGCTGAGGTCAATATTGACCCGACGATCTTCTACGTGAATCGTGACGGCCCTCTTTCCGAACTGGCCGAGGTCACAGTCACGCACCCCTCGCCCTTTCGCCACGGAGATGTCGCTCTGACAGTGGGCGGCAAAAGCCTGAAGGCGGACCTCGCGCAAGGACACGACTTTGGCGAGGAGCGGATCGAGCTCGCCGTGCCCGAGGTGAGCGGCCCCACCGAGGCCGAGGCGAGCGTTCGTCTCGACGGCCACGCCTTCAAGTCGCGGCTCAGATTTGTGCCGGCGCGCAAATGGACGATTTACCTCGCGCCCCACGCGCATCTCGATATCGGGTACACAGATTATCAAGCTAAGATCGCCGAGATCCAGAATCGCAACGTGGACGGGTTGCTGGACGAGATCGAAGCCCATCCGGATATGCGGTTCAACCTTGATGGATCATGGATCGTGCAGCAGTATCTCGCGTCTCGGAATAAAGACACTCGCGAACGACTGCTGAAATTCGTGCGGGAAGGAAAGATCGGGATTCCGGCCCAAGCAGCCAGCCTGATGACCGGCTACCCGACGCTCGAGGAGCTGATCCGTTCCACCGACTACACGCACCACCTTCACGAGCAGGACGGCGTCCCCTTCGACTACGCCAACATCACCGACGTCCCCAGTTACACTTGGTCGTACCCATCGGTGTTGTCGGCGTTGGGCATTAAGTACTTTTCGGCGGCGGCCAATAGCGACAGGGGGCCGATCCTCCTCTACGGACACTGGAACACTAAAGCTCCATTCTGGTGGGAGGGGCCCGACGGGCAGAAGGTGCTGATGTCCTATTCGCGGCAATACTCGCAACTCTGGTTCGCCTGCGGAATTCCTCCCCAGATGGCGAATTGCCGCCAAGCCTTGCCCACCTTCTTTCAGCAGTACGAATCGCCCTCCTACAAGCCCGACACGGTCCTGATGTACGGCAGTCAATTTGAGAACACCTATCTTGTGCCGGGCGAACGCGAGTTCGTCGAGAAGTGGAACGGCCGATACGCCTATCCGAAGATCAAGCTCTCCACTTTCCGCGAATTCATGAGCTACATCGACAAGCACTACGGCACTGAGCTTGAAACCGTGAAGGGCGACGGCGGCCCCTATTGGGAAGATGGGTATGCCACGGATGCGCACTATCTCGCCATCGACCGCGCGAGCCAGCAACGCGCGCCTTCCGCCGAGAAGCTCTCGACCATCGCCACTTACTTTGAGAAGAATGTCTCCGGCCCGGCCGAGCAGATTCGCGCCATGTGGAGCGACCTGGTGCTCTACGCCGAGCACACCTTCACTTACTGGGGAGGTTACTCGCGTCCCGAAAGTGTGGAGACGCTCCGACAGTTTGAGGTAAAGGACCACTTTGCGGTCGATGGGCGGTTGCGCGTGAACGGCGTTCTCGACCAGTCGCTCAGCCAACTCGCGGACAAAATCCATGTGCCCGCGACGGCTTTAGTGGTGTTCAATCCCTTGAACTGGACTCGCGGCGAACTTGTAGAGACAGATCTCGACGACGGCAACGCGATCCTCGAGTATCCCGCCAAAACACCCGTGCGGCTTGAGGTGCTTGCCAAGCACGAGGGCTACAATCACGTTCGTTTTCTCGCCCGCGATGTACCGTCGCTCGGTTATCGTTGCTATCAGGTCAGCGCCGGCAGGCCAGTCCGCTTCCGTAGAAGAAACTGCCCAGCCTGCGGCCAACGTGCTTGAGAACGCGTATTACAAGATTGAAGTTGACGCGCAGGCGGGCGGGATCAAGAGCATCTTCGACAAGCAACTCAACCGTGAGGTCGTGGACGCGTCGAGCGCTTACCGTTTCAACCAGTATGTCTATGTTTCAGGCGGTGACGGCGAGACGCAGCTTGTGTTCATGCGCAAGTCGCTGCCCTTCGCAAACCTCACCGTGACCGGATCGAGCGGCGGCCACGTCGCAAGCGTCCGGCGCACACCCTACGGCCAAGTCCTCAACTACGAAACGAGCGGCCCTCACGCCTCCGTCGTAACCGACATCATCCTCTACGACGGCCAGAAACGAATCGACCTGGTGAACCGTGTGCACAAAGAAGGGGTGAACAACAAAGAAGCGGTCTACTTCGCGTTTCCGGTGGCGGCCGAGCGTCCTGAGTTCAGTTATGAAATCCAGAACGGTTGGGTGGACCCGGCGCGCGACACGCTGAAAGGCGGGAACGTGGCTTGGTTTACGGTTCAAGACTGGGTGCGCGTGGCCTCAGCCGGCCTGAGCGTGGCGGTCGTGCCAGTGGACTCGCCCCTTGTCTCTCTTGGCGACGTGGTCCGGGGAACATGGCCGGAAGAGTTCAAACCGAAGGCCGGGACGATCTTCTCTTACGCCATGAATAACTACTGGCATACGAACTTTCGCCGCGTGCAGAGCGGTGATTTCACGTTCCGGTACTCGGTCACGAGCGGGGGCGATTTGACGCCCACGGAGCTTGCGCGCTTCGGCCGCGCCGCCATGACTCCCCTCGAAATGGGAACGCTCGTCCCGAACGACAAGTTCGAGGATCCGGAGCGTCCGCTACCGGCCGATGCCAACAGTTTCCTCGAGGTTGACGCGCCAAACGTGGCGGTGGTGAACTGGAAGGTCGCCGATGACGGCAAGGGCACGATCATTCGGCTGCTCGAGACGGGCGGCACCGCAGCGTCCGCACACCTCACTTTCCCGATCTTCGATGTAGAAAGCGCGTGGCGCGCAAATGCCGCCGAGGAGAATCAAGAGCCGCTCCATCCCTCCGGGCACTCGCTGGCGGTGGACCTAAAGCCGCATGAAATCGTCACGCTGCGGGTCGTGGCAGCCATGTCCGGCCCGCGACATTAAGAGAGCTATAAGTTCTCTTCAGCCATCCGCTTTCAGCAAGCGGCGATGCAGGGGAACGTTACTCCTAGCCCCTAGTGCTTAGTTGTATTGATAAGCGCAATTGTCCTGCGTCCTGGAAGGGCGGGGCTTTACAGGCTGCGGAAAAACCCTTCCACGCTGTCATTCTGAGCGCACGAAGAATCTCGGCAGTTGTGAATTCGAGGAACTGCGGAGATCCTTCCTTCGTTCCACTCAGGACAGCCTGAGGCTCCTCAGGATGACACCAGGTGCCCACGCAAACCGCCTGGTGTAATATTCAATTATGAGGAAAATAACTGTTCGGGTCCTGTTTGCTCTCTTTCTTGGCACGGCGGCAGCTTGTGGCCAAACCGGGGGGAAAACCTCGTTGCTTGAGCGTGTGGGAGACACGGGGTTCGTGCGCGCCGATGTGGAGAGCTTCCACTCGCTCGACGCGCGCCAGCAGCAGCTTGCTTATTGGCTGGCGCAAGCCTCGATTGCGCTTGATCCAATCGCCTACGCCCAATTCTCGCGCTTCGGGCTGCGTCAAAAGCGGTTGCTGGAGGAAATCGTTGCGCACTCGAGCGGTGCTAATCCCTCGCTCGATAAAAAGATCAAAGAATTCACGAAGCTCTTTTGGGCCAATCGCGGCAATCATAATCAGCTCACCTCGCAGAAATTTCTGCCGCAGTTCACTTTCGAGGAGCTTCAAGAGGCCGCGGTGGCTGCGCAAAAACACGACGCCTTTGTCTCCCCTTGCGCCGATCTTCCCCCGCTCGCCACTCCCGGGCAGTTGAATCGCGAGCTTGCGGATCTGCGTGCCTCGCTCTTCGATCCCGATTTTGAGCCGATGCTCACTGCCAAGAGTCCGCGCGCCGGACAGGATATCATTCAGGCCAGCTCGAACTCTTTTTATGAGGGGTTGACTCTCGCCGATCTGAAAGGCTTTCATGACGCCTACCCGCTCAACTCGCGCCTGGTGAAAGGAAAAGACGGAAAGATTCGTGAGGACGTCTATCGGGCGGGGACTCCGGACGGCAAAGTTCCTCCCGGCCTCTATGCAACCTTTCTGCGGCGTGTTAACGAATATCTTGCGAGGGCCCAGCAATTCGCCGAGCCCGGTCAATCCAAGGTAATCGGCGATCTCATCCGCTACTACGAGACAGGCGACCCTGCTGACTGGCTGCAGTTCGACGCCGATTGGGTGCAGAACGACGCGACGGTGGACTTCGCCAGCGGCTTCATTGAAGTGTACCGCGACGCGCGCGGCGCCAAGGGCAGCGCGCAGAGTTTCGTCAGCATCACTGACAAGCCGATTACCGACACCATGATTCGCCTTGGTGATAATGCCAATTACTTCGAGCAGAAGGCTCCTTGGGCTGCGCAGTACAAGAAGCAATCCTTCAAGCCGCCCGTCGTGAAGGCTATCGAGACGCTTATCGAGACGGGCGACTTCGACGTAACCACGATTGGCGATAATCTACCCAACGAAAATGAAATCCACGAAAAATACGGCACCAAGAATTTCCTTTTCACCAGCAGCACGCGTGCCCTTTACAACGCCGTCGGCCACGCAGCGTTTGGAGAATTTGCCGCCACGCCTGAGGTGGCGGCGCGCAATCGGCGATACGGCAATGAAGCGGAAGACCTGATGACGGCGCTCCATGAAGTCATCGGCCACGGCTCCGGCAAATTGAGCGAGCGTGTGAAGAGCGGCGCCGAGCCGTTCCTGAAGGAATACTTTTCCACGCTCGAAGAAGCGCGCGCCGATTTGATGGCCCTCTGGAACGCCTGGGATCCCAAGCTGAAGGATCTCGGCCTTGTCTCCAACCAGGATGAAGTCGCGAGGGCGATGTACGATTCGGCCGCCTTGGTGGCGCTCACTCAACTGCGTCGCATACCTCATGGCGATTCGATCGAAGAGGACCACGAGCGCGACCGCCAGTTGATCGTCAACTTTATCCGCGATCGCGTTCCCGGCGCCATCGAACAATTCAACCGCGAGGGCAAAACTTATATCCAGGTTCAGGATTATAAGAAGATGCACCAAGGCGTGGGAATGCTTCTGGCCGAGTTGATGCGCATCAAGGCCGAAGGCGATTACGCCGCCATCAAAGCGCTCGTGGACAAGTACGGCGTCCGCTTTGACCCCGCGCTTCGCGACCAGGTCGTGGCGCGTTATCGGAGGCTCAACCTCCCCACCTACTGGGCGGGCATCAATTCCTTGCCTTCCGCGCAATTCGATTCCAGCGGTAAAGTTCAGGGCGTGCGGCTCACTTACCCCCACTCCGTCGAGCAGCAGTATTTGCTTTACGCGTCCATGTACGACCGTTCCCTGCTCGCCGGGTTGAAGCCTGCGAAAAGCACCAAGTGAAGATGGCGGTGCGGACCCGGGAGATCGGCCCCCGCTCACAAAGCCTGCGGTCCGCGCTAATCGCCGATCCAGGTTCCTTGTTTCTTTGCCCTTTCGACGGCCATACCGAGGAAGTTCATGAGGATGGCTTTTGCACAACTGAAGGGCCTGGCCATTTCCGGATGAAATTGGGAGCCGTAGACGGGCCTCCCTACCGCTTTTATCATTTCGTTACAAACGAAGCCCTTGCTGTCGCGCGAGGTCGCGAGCACTTCCCAACCTTCCTCGACGATGTGGACCGCCCAGGTGTGGTATTCAGGGCCAAAGAAGGGGTTGTTCAAGCCCGCGAAAATGGGATCATTCTTCAGAATCGTGATGGGTGGGATATCGTGCTCGACGATGTCCTTCACGGTGTCGGTGGTGTAGGACCGGCCTGTGGGCACTGCGAAAGTGTGGCCGTAGGCCATGGCCATCAACTGCAACCCGGCGCACGAGCCGTATGTGGGAATATCGGTTGTCCGGGTCAGTTCGAACTCTCCGCTGAATTCGAAGCAGGGAAGCTGGCAATACTTGTTACCCGATCCGCTCAGGAAGATTGCGATGGGCTTGGGGTTCATCTGCCTCAGGACCTCAAGTGAGAAGGCGTAAGCGGGCAGTTCGAGGACCTGCAGATCCCAGGGCAGCGCGACATGGCCGTCCATGCCTCTGACCATCTTCCCAAAGTCCGTTTTGACCACTCCTGGCTCGGCGCGGAACCCTACGACATTCCTGATCACCAAAACGTAATTGCCTTTAGGTGCCTCGGGAACGGGCGGCTGTGCGCGCGAATACATCATGACGTCGTAGACCTTGGGGCTCTGGCCGTGCCACGCCTTGATGTACAACCTGAGGAAACGAGCCGTAGCGGGGCTCTTCTCCAATTGGAAGATCTCCCGGTAGGAATCCGAATTCTCTCGTTGCGTTCCGGGGATGTCAGTCCAAGTTTTCGCGTCGTCGCTACGCTGCCAAACGAAGGCCGCCAGCCTGCCGTCGAGGTTCGATGGGCTCGACCACCCGACTGACTTTTGCAAACGAGTCTTCCAGCCTGCCATCCCGCTTACAAGAAAGATGCGGGAGACAGGCCGTGGCGCGCCAAGAGCGAACTCGATCCAGTGGCTCGATTGATCGGCGGCGCCCTCCCAGTAGGTTGCATTGTCGTCGTCGTAATCCAGAATGAACTGCGTTCCACGGCCGGGGGAGGTGGAGACGTTTCGTATCGGGATTCTCAGATATTCGAATGTTCTCTCCGCAGAGGTATTCAGGAAAAACCTCGCGGTGACGCCGCCGCACTCTGTACTCCAGGGGCTTTCCTGGCCCATCGAATCGACCGCTTTGACTCTCCAGAACCACTGCGTATTATTTTCCAGAGGACTCTGAAGCCTCGCCGTGGTGACGTAAACCCCCTCGGGAATGTTGCGCATCTCGATTAGGCTTTGGGTATTAAAGCTGGGCGAGGAATCCACTTGAAGGACATAGCTGCGCGGCGGCGTTCCGCCTTCGCTGTTGTCCCAGGCCAGGACGGGCCTCAGGTTGGTAGCGATTTCGTCGAGCCGGGGAGTGACCTCCATTATCGGGGCGGTCACTCCCGCGAAGGCAAACGATGTAGTGCAAGCTAACGTCAGGCCTGCTATGACAGAGTATAAGATTACGAGACTTGATACTCCGGCAAGCCGTGGATTCAACATAGAACCGCGCCACCCCATGGCGCTTTCATAAGGCACATGAGGTTCACACCTTACGATGAGGCATGGGCGGCCTTGCGGGCTGCGCTCAGGACCTCACGCAATCGCTTGCCCACGATCATGTCCTCACCGGGCTGCAAAGTCACGGAAACGATCTGAAGTTCGTCGGAGCTTTCGGGCTCTTTGCGATTCGGGTAACCTTCCTCGACGGCGGGAACCAGGCTGGGATTGCTCCTGGTCAACACTTCGATACGAGGTTCGCCATCGCTGAGCTTCTTAGCGCAGTCCGCCACGGTGAGCCCCCAAGCCTGTTGGTCCCAGGTGATGGTCAAGGTGGGATAGCGATTGCCGCCTTCGGGGATCTTGATGTCGGTTTTCACACCCGGAACGGTCTCCACGAGTTTCACGATACGCTGCACGCGCGTGTTCCAGTCCCGGGTAAGGGAGTTGAGGTCCATCTTAAACCAGGTCTCGACTGCGGTCAGGCAGCCGATAATCTCTTCCTTCCCGACCTTCATCGGACGGCAAACCGCCCCTTCCCAGGGGCTGCAATTGGCCACCGCGGCTTCGATCAAATCCTTGCGCCCCAGCAGCAGGCCGCTGCATTGCGGGCCCATCAGACCCTTGCCACCACTGAAACAGTAGAGATCGGCGCCCATTTTTGCGTAGAGCTTGACGTTCTCGATGGGCGGGATGCCGGCTGCGTCGTCGAGCAGCAGGGGAACTTTCGCGGCTTTGGCAATCGAGATTTCTTTGGCTAACTGGTCGCCAAGGTTGGTCGTATAAATCATGGCGGTCTGGTCGTTGAGCGCGTTCTGCAGTTCATCCGGCGAATGAGTGAGGACGAGCTTTGCGCCAGTGAGGCGGATGGCGCTGTCGAAGGCGCTTCGCCCGCCCACCATGACTACCTCGTGCTTGAGCCCGGTGGTATCCGGAAGCTGCCAGATTTTCGCCGGATCGGTACCCGCCATACAGGCCGCTGAAGCGGCAGCCATGGCGCCCGCGGCGCCGGATGTCACCATTCCCGATTCGGCGCCTGTGATTTCGGCCAAGCGCCTGCCGACCGCCTGCTGGAGCTCCACGACAACCACAAAGTGCTTCGCGGCTTCGACTTGGGCGGCGCGCACCTCGGGTAGCTCCAACGAGCCGCTCAAAAAGGTCCAAGTCCCGCGGCAGTTAATGCAAGGCCGGACGCCCAGGCGACGATAAACGTTATCAGACGGAGGTTTGCCGATCGCCCCTTGCACGTTCGCGAAAAGATCACGGGCGGCGATCTGGCTCATCAAAGGCAGCGCCGCTGCCCACTTCATGAAATTGCGACGATCAAAGGATGTAATTAAGTTTGCCATATTCTCCCCCATTCATTGTTTACCGAAATAGCAGCGGATTTGCGGAGCCCTATGGCGAGATGAACTCGCCGCTACACAGCCACTGCCGCGGAACTGTGCGCCCCAGCCATAGATCAATCCTCAGACTTGGAAAACGGAAACCACGAGCGAACGGCCAGGATATGCGCCTTGGCATCAGGTTCCGGGCTATTGTAAAAGCCGACGGTGCAATTCAGCCGGTAGAAATAAGCGTCGCCGGCTTTGGCCGCGTGCAAGCCCTCGACGCCGTCCATCCCGCCCCCGGCAACGATATTACCATGACCGTCCAAAACAAGATAAATCTCTTCGGCATCATTATGATGGTGCGGAGTGTTCGTGCCCCCAGGCGCGAAATCCATGATGAAGAGGCTGGTGACGACGTACCCGGCGGCGATCTTGTCCCGCTTGCTCTTGCGGTCGCCCACCAGGAGCTTGTACAGCACCGATGAAGGATGCCCTCCCACGGTTTGTTCTTTGACATCCTCTATGTTTGCCACCTGGAGCTTTCCCGGCGGATCGAGGTTTATCGTTGCTGGAATCTTAAAGCCCATGATCAGCAAACGGCAGGGCTGACCGGCAGAAGCGGAGATGGCGTGGGTAACCCCCGGGGCAAGATACATGAAGTCATCCTTCCGGACGGGGACTTTCTCGTTGCCGTATTGCAGAACTCCGCTTCCTTCCAGGATCACGTAGATTTGCTCTTCGCGCGGGTACGCCACCGGGCGGCAGGCTCCTTGAGGATCGACCTTGACCTCGCTGAAGCGCGCCACGCTCCGCGGGGCTCGGGCAGCGGAATCTCCGTCACCAAATATCGGCTGGGTGTGACAGCTACTGCTGCTCAAGTCAACAGTCTTCTCCGCGACGTCCGGGACAAATCGATGCAACCACGTGGGATCGACTTGAGCCCGGCCAACGGCGTTGCAGACGACAAGCGCAGCCAATAGGCCAATAGCGACATTAGACTCAGGATACTTGGCCACGCACCGAATGCCGCAACGAATTGCCCGGAAGAAATTATCGAAGTAGTTTGCTCGCCGCATTATTCGCCACTCCTCTCTCGGATGTCACCTCTCACCCCTCAGCGCTAAGGACTCACTGCACGCTCACCGTCTTCATTCTGAATGCCGACGAAAGGTACTGAGAGATTCTGCACCAGATGATGGCTAAAGGACAAGCCCGTGGGCTCCTGATCATAAAAGCTCACCTGGCGGCGTTGGCCATAGAACACGGCGCGGCGCTTGCCCCCACCGACCGAGATTTTACCCGCTTCCCGGGATTGTGCATCAGTGACTGACGACGGACCGGCACAGAACTCTAATCGTGCCTCAGCGCCATCATGGGATCGACCTTGGTCGCGCGCCGCGCGGGAATGTATGATGCGAGCAGGGCCACCACCACGAGCAGCAGAGAAACGGCGGCGAAGGTCGGCGGATCGGTGGGTCTGACCTCGTAGAGCAGGCTTGACAAGAATCGCGTTAGACCGACCGCACATCCGATGCCGACTGCGACGCCGATTGAAGCCAATTTGAAGCCTCGCCCTACTACGAGCCTAAGAACATCCTCGCGCCTCGCCCCGAGTGCCATACGGACTCCGAATTCGTGCGTCTGCTCAGTCACGGCGTAGGAGAGCACGCCATAGAGACCGATAGTGGCCAGAACCAACGCCAACGCCGCGAACGAGCCGAGTATCACCAACTTGAACCTCCGCGGTGCGACTATTTCCTCCACAATATCGTCCATGCTCCCGATTCCCGAAACGGGCTGGTTGGGATCCACGCTGCGCACGGCTTCCCTCAAACTCTTCGCCGCTCGCATTGGGTCTCCGGCGGTCCGCAGAGTTAGCGCCATGAAGAACGTTGGCTGCTGCTGGTATGGGATGAAGATTTCGGGCCAGGCTTCGCGCTCCAGGGCTAAATTCCTTGTGTCTGCCACCACGCCCACCACTGCCATCCAGGGGCCTGCGGGGCCGCTCAGACTGATATCGCCTCCAACTGCATCCTGGCCTCCGAAGGCGATCCGCGCCGCTTTTTCGGTGAGGATGACAACCTTGCGGGCTTGGCCCGCGTCACGATCATCGAAGGGGCGGCCCTTGAGCATGCGAATTCCCATAGTCCGAAAATAGTCGGGACTGATGCAGGCAACCGAGATCGGCTGTTGCGACTCAGTGTGTGGCCCACCGTGCACCCGCACGCTTGTTGTCAGTTCGTTGAATACGGACACCGGCCAGTGCGTCGTAGCTGCGGCGCTTTCGACCCCGGGCAGCGCGCGAAGGCGATCGAGGACATCGTGGAAGAAGTTGGCTTGGCGCGGGTGATCGTCAAGAAGGGTGACGGGAAGCCACACCTCGCCCAGCAGCAGATGATGTGGTTCGAAACCCAGATTGACCTCCGTGAGCCGCAGGAAACTACGCGCCAATAGGCCCGCTCCTGTCAATAGAACGAGCGCCAGCGCCATTTGGGTTATCACCAGCAAGGCGCGGAGACGGTGAGCGTGGCCAGCGAGCGCGCTGCGCGTTCCACCTTCTTTTAAAGCTTCATTCACGTCCACCCGTGAGGCGACCAGGGCCGGAACCAAACCGAATAGGCACACCGCGCTTGTCGAGGCGCCGAAAACGAATGCGAGAACCCGCAGATTGAGGCCAAACACCGCAGGGAGTTGAGGAGGAATAAGGTTCTTCAATGCTCCCACGGTCAAGAGTCCCAACACCGAACCTAGAATGCCGCCGAAGCATGTGAGGATCAAGCTCTCCGCCAAGAACTGGCGCACAAGCCGGCTTCGCCCAGCGCCCAACGCCGCCCGCACTGCGACCTCCTTCCCGCGCGCCGCGGCCCGCGCCAAGAGCAGGTTGGCCAAGTTCGCGCAAGCGATCAACAAAACGCAACCCACCGCTGCAAGAAGAATGAGCAAAACGTGCCTGACGTCCCCCGCCAGCACCTGGCGAAGTGGGATGACGCGAGCTCGCAAGCGGGACCGCATCCTCTGCCGTTTAATTGAAAACTGCGGGTCGAGCCGGCGCGCCAGGACTTGCATATCCGCTTGAACATGCTCCACGTTCGCTCCCGGCTTGAGCCGGCCAATAACGTAGAGCACCGGCCAGTCGGTGTTACCGGGTAGCGAATTCGAGGCATCCAATACTTCCGGCACCCAGAGGTCTCCCGGAGGATAAAGCAGTCCGGTCGGCATGACTCCAATGATTGAATAGGGCGTTCCGTCAAGATGAACCGTTTTTTTCAGGATTTCCCGGCTTCCACCGAATTGCTCGCGCCAAAGCGTGGCGCTCACCAACGCCACTCGCTCACGACCTCGCTGCCCCTCGTCGTCGCCGAAGAGACGCCCGATAACCGGCCGTACCCCCAGCAAACGGAAAAGCCCAACCGTGACGGGGACGACGTGGACCCGAGCCGGCTCTCCAATCCCGGTGAGATTCGCCTCATCGCTATACCCGTTGAAACCGGGGCAGAAAGCTTCGATCGCCTCCGCCGACTTGCTCTGCTCATGCCAGTTCCTGAAATCCGGAGCAATGACCATAGGGTTTCCGTTAATATCCAGATTCGAAATGTTTACGAGTTGCTGGGGTTTCTGGTAGGGCAGCGGACGGAGCAATGCGGCGTCAATGACGCTGAAGATCGCAGTATTTGCTCCGATTCCTAGGGCGAGAGTGAGTACGGCAATGGCGGTGAAGCCGGGGCTGCGGCGTAACTGGCGTAAGCCGTAGCGAACATCCTGAAGGAGGTTCTCGATCCAGTTCACTCGGCGCATGTCGCGGCACTCCTCTTTGATTTGGTCCACTCCGCCCAGCTCGCGTAGGGCCGCGTACCGGGCTTCCTTCGGCGTCACCCCGTTTGCAACCTTCTCTTCAATCAGCTTTTCCAAATGGAAGCGAAGCTCTTCGCTCAGATCCTGTTCGACACGCCCGCGCTTGAAGAGTGAGCGGAGTCGCAGCGGGAGTTTGTAAGGCCAGCGCATTGTATTAGCCCTCAGCTTTCAGCCGTCAGATATCAGCAACTTCGCCTAACCGTGTCATTCCGAGTGGTTAGGGGGCTGCGTCCCACCCATAGTCATGGAAACCATCGTCGTCACCCCCACGAAAGTGGTGGTCCACGGTGGATTCCCGCTTTCGCGGGAATGACGTGATTTTCGAGAGACCGCAGAGAGGAATCTTGCTCTGATTCCTTGTTCTGCGATTCATTCCGAAGCAGAGGGAGAACCCTCGTTGTGCTCGGAATGACAGCAGATGAGCGGACGTTTCTGAAGTCCGCTGAAGGCCGCTGGCTGACGGCTGACCGCTTCATTGGTACCTCAACGCCACCATCGGATCGACTTTCGTCGCCCGCCGGGCGGGGATATAGCAGGCGACTAGAGCCACGCCAGCCAACAGAAGCGACACTCCAACAAACGTTCTTGGGTCAGTCGGCGTCACTTCGAACAGCAGGCTTCCCAGAAAATGCGTGAGCGCCACCGCACCGGCGATACCGATGGCCATGCCGGTGGCGATCAGGGCCATGCCTTCTTTGATCACTTGGCGCAGCAGGTCGCCACGTTGTGCGCCTAGCGCCATGCGAACTCCGATCTCATGAGTTTGCTGGTTTACCGAATAGGACAGCACCCCGTAAAGGCCGACAGCGGCAAGGGTCAAGGCCAGGAGCGAAAAACTGACGAGAAGGCCCGCCGGAAAACGCACTGCCGCCGTGTAGTCGGAGAGTAATTGCCCCATGCTCTGCACGTTCCCAATCGGCTGGTCCTTATCCACGGCAAGGGCGGCGTGAAGGACAGCGCTTGCCATGTTGTAAGGATCAGCGCTAGTGCGCACGATGAAAGCTGCGCCAGGCGGAACCCACGCCTGAGACAGAGGCTCGTAGCACTCCGGCGATGCCTCAACTTGGAGCGCCGAGTCTCTGACGTCCCCAACCACCCCAACGACTTCCCTCGCCTGTGTTTCCATTCCCCAGCGGAGACGGATTCGCCGGCCGAGCGCTTGCCGGTTCGGAAAATATCGTCGGACGAAAGCCCGGTTCACGATGACCACCGGTGGCGCCCCTTTACGATCGGCTTCGGTGAATTCCCGGCCCTCGAGAACGGGAATCTGCAATGTGTGAAAGTAGCCTGAGCTGATTGCTTTGTATCCCACCTCCGGTTCCTGGCCCGGGGGTGGGGCGGGTTGCCCTTCGATTTCGAATGACGTCGTGGCGTAACTCGCCAGTGGCAAAAAGGTCGAGAAACTCACAGACTCCACGCCGCTCAAGGCATTCAGGCTTTCGCGAGTCCTCTCGAGAAGGCCGAGTTTATCTGCGCCGGTCTTGTATTTCTCACTCGATAGTTGGGTGTAAAAGGTCAGAACGTGACTGGGGTTAAAACCCAGTTCAACCGAAGTCAGGCGAAGGAAGCTGCGCAACACCAGGCCTGCGCCGACGAGCAGCACAAGCGAAAGCGCTACCTGTGATATCACCAAGAGGTTGCGAAGGTGCTGGGTTCGCGCGAACCTATACCCCTCCAACGTCGTCATGAACCCATCCTTGACGGCCGCACTTGAGGGAGCCGCGGAAGCGCGCCAAGCCGGCGCTATTCCAAACAGAACGCCTACCAGAACCGATACGGTAAACGTGAACGATAAGACGGGGCCGTTGAGGCTGACCTCTGCGAGTCGTGGAATGTCTTTCGGCGCCACCGCCTTCAGCGTCTCTACTCCCCCAAGGGCCACCAGGAGACCAAGTGCTCCGCCGGCGAGGGCGAGCAGCAAGCTTTCAGTCAGCAATTGCCGGATGACACGACCACGGCCTGCTCCCACCGCGCGCCGAATCGCCATTTCTCTCTGCCGTCCGGCGGCTCGCGCCAAGAGCAGATTCGCGACGTTCGTGCACGCAATGAGCAAGACGAAGCTTACCGCTGCGAAGATGATCAGGATGGGGGTTTGGACGTTGCCCACCATGTCCTGCTGAAGGTTCAGGATATTAAACCGCCAACCCCGATCCGGCGCATAGGATTGCTCGAGGTGCTTACTGATGGTATCCATCTCGAGTTGTGCGCGGGCGAGGGTGGCGGTGGATTTCAGTCTCGCGACGGCCGGCATGTCGCGATTTCCACGTAGGTCAGTGCCTGATTGAGGGAGGTCCGTCAAGGGAACCCAGAGTTCGGTCCGGAGAGGCGGTTCGAATGCCGGGAAGTGGAAACCGGCCGGCGTCACCCCGACGACGGTGTAGATCTTGCCATCTAACGTTGCCGTTTTGCCTGCGATATTCGGGTCGCCTCCAAACCGGCGCTGCCACAGAGAGTGACTCAGAATGACTACTTGATCGTGGCCCTTTTGCTGCTCTTCGGGAAGGAATATGCGGCCTACCAAGGGGTGAACTCGCATGATGCCGAAAAGGCCCGCCGGGACCATAGCGAAACGGACTGATTCGGGAACGCCTCGGCCGGTCAGTGTCGCGCCCTCCTCCCGATAAGGGGTGATATCTTCAAACACAGTGTTTTGCACCCGAGCGTCCTGAATGTCCGCCGGCGAATTCATCATGTGTGATAGACCTTTTTGTGCGTTGGCCTGGTAAATCCTCACGAGCCGTCCCGCATCTGCGAATGGCAAGGGCCGCAGAAGGACTCCATAGACCACGCTGAAAATCGCTGCGTTCGCTCCAATGCCCAGCGCCAGCGTCAGCACGGTAACCGATGTGAAGCCCGGGCTCTTCGCCAGCATCCGCAGGCCGAAACGAACATCTTGAACCAAGTTCTCAATCCGACCCACTCGGCGCATGTCGCGGCACTCCTCTTTGATTTGGTCCACTCCGCCCAGCTCGCGTAGGGCCGCGTAACGGGCTTCCTTCGGCATCATCCCTTTTGCGACGTATTCTTCCGTCAGCTTCTCAAGATGGAAGCGGAGTTCGTCACTCAGCTCCAGTTCGACACGTCCGCGCTTGAAAAGCGAGCGAAATCGCAACGGAAGTTTGTAAAGCCAGCGCATGTTCTTAGCCCTCAGCTTTCAGCCGTCAGCTACCAGCCCTTTCCAGAATCCTGAATCCCGAATCCTGAATCCTGCTTCATGATGCTTCCAACACAAGGTCAATCGCGGCGGAGAGCTTTGCCCAGTGGGCTTGCTCCTGCTCCAAGTAGGCGCACCCCGCGGGGGTAAGAGAATAGAACTTGGCGCGGCGGTTGTTGTCGGAGTCCCCCCACTTGGCTTTGATCCAGCCGTTTTGCTCCAGACGGTGCAGCGCCGGGTATAAGGCGCCCTGATTCACTTGCAGGACTTCTTTCGAAACCTGCTTGATGCGCTGCGCGATGCCCCAGCCGTGCATGGGCTCGAGAGCCACGGTCTTGAGGATCAGCACGTCCAAAGTGCCTTGTACCAGGTCAGTCGGTTTGCTCATCGGTGCTCCTCTCAGTTATCGACAAGAAGCTTTACACGCTCTCCTGTCAATAGTCAAGGGGAAGAACGTGCGGGGAAGGGGCGGGGTCGCGACAGACATCCTGTCTATTGACAGACACGCATCAATAGCCTAGAGTAGTACGCGTATCTAGCCGGCAGGGTAGCCCCGCTCAGTGCATGAGGCAAGATGTCGCGACCGGCGCTGGCCTCACCTGAGAACGCCCTGGCAGAGTCCGGAAACCTCGCAAATGGCCTCTACGGACCAGCGGCAAGGACGGCTTCTCTGAGGACGCGACCCTGCGATGCATTGAAAATCGAAGGAACGAAGCGGGAATGTCTATGAAAACAAAGGGCGCAGCTCGCGAATCAAGCGGGAGCGTCTATGGAATCAGATGCGGCATCCGGAAGCTTCTCACGCGTGGACTCTCTGGACCAGTGGGAAGGACGACTCTCCTGAAAATCACCCTCAAGCACGTCATTCCCGCGCAAGCGGGAATCCAATTGACCGACAATGGGTCCCCGCTTTCGCGGGGACGACACCGATAATTTTCATCCCCTCGGGTGGGCCACATGCCCACGTGGACTCCTCGGAGGAATCGAGGCTGCGATGCATCGAAATCGAGGGAACAAAGCGAGAATGTCTATGAAAACAAAGGAAAAGGTAAAAAGTCGAGGAGTTAAGGAGTCGAGATGTTGAGGATTAGAAGACCAAGACCCGACCGAGACGGCGAAGTCGGTGGCCACCGAAAAGCCGCGGACCGCGAACCCGGCGGTCCGCGCTACGCGCTCGATTCCTCCACTTATCGACTGCAAAATTGAGGGAACAAAGCGAGAATGTCTATGAAAACAAAGGGCCGCTGTGATCAGCTCGCGATTCAAGGCGGCAGATCAGGGCACGGGGCCAGGGGGCGAGCATCAAGAGCGTGCCCGAGCCCGCGGCCGAACCCTCCCGGAATCGCAGGAGCGTCATATCAAGGTTACGGTATGAAATCTGGCAGGCGCCTCAGGCGGGGACGTGCTTGGCTTCTTTGCCCCGCTGCCACCAACTTCCGCCAGGACGTAATAGTCCAGCAAGGATCCGCCGTCGAGCCACTTGATCTCGCCCACGTAGGTTCGGCGACGGACCAGACTCATGGGTACAGAATTCCAATGCTCCGAATCTTTGACGCGCGTGTACAAGGCGACTCGGGCCGCCTGGTCCGTGCCCGGCACCACGGCTGTGATGCGCACCTGCTCTCCCTTGCGCAGGACTGTGGGGCGCGCAGGAACAAAGGTGCGGAGCTTTGCCTTCGGATTGGGCTGGCGAACTTCCGCGAACAGTCGGTCCGTCTCGGGCGGCAGTTCGCCGAGGAACTCCTTCATGGAGGCCCGCAACCGATGCAAAGCGATCCGCTCGTACTTGTTGTGCATCGAGGCGAGTTGGCCAAGGTCGTTTCTGGTGCTTACGATCTCCTGGTAATCGAGCAGGACCTCTCGAACCAGCGGCGCGATTTTGAGCCAGAGCGGCACGCCTTCGGTGGCAATCAGGTTGCGCGCCTCGTTCGGCTTGTTCTGCTTCTTCAATTCGCTTGCCTTCTGGAGTTTTTGATGGAGATGAAATGCCAGCGACCACGATTCGGAATAGGGAGTGAGGAATTCGACAAAGCGAGTAAGGTAATTGAGCCGCTCGCGCTCGAGCGGGCTCGAGGCCGAATCAGTCAGGGCCCGGAGCTGCCTGGCTACCTCCGCCTGCGATTGTTTCACGCTTTCCGGCGGCTCGTAACCATCCCAGTATTGAAACGCTTCATCATAGTCACCTGAGTATTCATGAATTTCGCTATGGCCGTCCTTGATTTGGCCCGTCCAAGTGCACAGTATCAGCCGGTCGCGGTCCGTTTCTTCCAGGATCTTTGCCAGCTTGGCGGCTCGCGGCTCGCGGGCCTGGACGGAGGCGAAGCCTTGGAAGAACTTGGCCGGGGTCAGCTCCTTGTTCCAGGAGTAGCCAGCCTGAAAACCGGCGTCGATATCCATGATGCGATGCCGCCAATGGATGCCGAGCAGGCCCTGGCACCCGTATTGTTCGGCCAAATCCATATCGCGCACGAAGCGAGCGACGTGGAACTGAGGCAGCCACATGGCCGGGTCGTCCTCGAGCCAGGGAATCGGCCAGCGCTCACGACTCTCAAGCTTCCCATACTCCTCGCTTACAGGGTCCCAACCCAGGTTATCGTTGAGGGAGGAGAAGATGATGTCTTCCGGCAGCGCCTTGTGGAATTGCGCGAAATGCCGGGACACGCCGCCCCAGCCGGAGATCACCAGCCGCTTCTCGGGCGCGTGGCGCTTCAAGAAATCGTAGGCCTGCTTGAAAGGAGTGACGGAGAGCGGAACGTTCTGCTTTTGACTCTCCCAACTCATTCCTTCGTCTTCCCACAGCCAGACGTAATCGAGCGTGGGATAGGCCTCGAGCAGTTGCGCCAGGCGCGCCTCCAGGATGTCTTTGGCCGCAACCGAATCAGGATCGAGGCGCGGTCCCGAAACCTTTGCTTCGCCCGGCACGAAATGGGCTTCCGGGGGAGTGGCGCGGTAAATCTCATCGGGGATCTGATAAGGCTCGAAACCGACACCGGTACGGATGCCAAGCTGCTTGGCGTACTTGAAAGCTTCTCCCCACAACTGCTGCGCCATTTCTTCGGCCTCCCAGCAATTGCGGGCTTTGGTCGTGGCCTCGGCGCCGAAGACTTCGTCCGCGAAGAAATCCGGCGAGCCCATGCCGAAGCGCGAGGTTCGCTCCGGCAGGCAACCCCAGCGGTTGGTCGCGCTTGTGTCAGTGTAAGCAAGGTGGCCCGCCCCGGCATATTCAAAGGAGAGGAACGACTCCGCCCACTGGTTTGCGCCGGAATAGACGTGCACACCCAGGGTGTTGAAGCGCATGCGAACCATCGCCTCGAGATAGGCGCGCCAGTCTTCGCGGTTGTAAATCGTGATGCAGTTGAGGAAGTCCGGCCAAGGGACGAGGCCGCGCGCGCCGAAGCGAGGCTGCGCCTGCCAGGGGTGGCCCGCAGGCGGCAGATTGAGGGTGCGTGCCGGCTCGAGCGGGTAGACTTCACCATCGAGCCCAAAGAAAGCTCCCTGACGCTCGAGGAAGTCGAACACGGCGTAGGGAACAGCCAGGGGAGTAGCGGCGGTCAATCGGACATGAGAAGCTTTGCCGCTTGGGGATTCGTGGGAGATTTCGTAAGCCTCAGGATGCTTGAACGCCTCCTTGCTGACCGCGAGAGAGAACACGATTCCAGATGCCGGCAGCGCGCCTTCGCCCAGGAGAGCCTGCACAGGTTCGCGCACGAGGCCCAGGTTTCGCAAGCCACGCGCCAGCTCGCAGGCAGCTAACTGCTCAGAGAAGCCGGAATGAGGCTCGCGTACGATCCACACCGTGTCTGTTGAACCAAACTTGGCTTGCATCTTCAAGCCATTGGAGCTTGGGGCGGAGCCGCCTTGGGGTGGAGCAAAATTAGTCGAGGCTTCCGCACTCGCCGACAGGGCCGCATTGGCAATCAGCGGCGCGGCGCCAAGACCGAGGGCTGAACGGTGAAGGAACTGCCTCCGTCCGATGTTACGAATCGATTTCATGATGCCACCTCCAATTAAGAATGGTCGAAGATCTCACTTGGGCAGCCAGCGGGGATGGTCTGCCCCATGGTCATCCACGCCTCGAGTTAGCAACCGCTGGTTCTTGCCTTTCGCG
The DNA here is from genome assembly GCA_963770415.1 of uncultured Acidobacteriota bacterium. Lineage (GTDB taxonomy): Bacteria > Acidobacteriota > Terriglobia > UBA7540 > UBA7540 > CAVROP01. The sequence goes on along the minus strand of CAVYPU010000042.1, from coordinate 31,245 downwards.
TCCATCACCCAGATGGCAGGAGTCTCGCCAATGCCAGCGCGGCAGAAGAGCATCTGCTTGCCATCCGGAGAACAGGTCGGGCGGAAGTCCCATTGCGCGGGCTCGCTATGAGTCAGCCGAGTGACCGAGCTATCGCTGGGATGCAATAGGCAGATCTCGGTGCCGCCGCGCGCCTTCTCCGGTTTGAAGTCGTTATTGAAATGGTTCGTGTCGGTGCGCTGGGCCTGAAACTCCCAAGGTGGCTCGGAGCCGGGCAGCTTGCGGTTATACAAAATCGATCCGTTGGGACACCACGCGGGGACGTTCGAGCCGCCTCCAAAATGCTTGGGGTTTCCGTAAGAGGACGCAAACCACTGGCTCTGACCTTCGGTCAGCACGCGGTTCTCGGAGCCGTCGGGCCTCCCGATGCAAATGTCCGCCCAACAGTGGCCGGGGTCGGACTTGTAATGGCAATCTTCAAAGAGGATCCACTGGCCGTCGCGCGACCAACTCGTCGAGAAGTACAGATGATCCGGATGGCCTGCGACCAACACGCGGTTAGTCCCATCGACGTTGCAGGTGAATACTCGGTAGCCGTGCGGCGACGGTCCTGAAGCATGATAGGCAATGCGCTTGCCGTCGGGGCTCAGGCTGACGCCATACGGGAAGCCCTCCTCAGGCTGCGTGATCCTCTGCTGGTGCGCGCCGTCCAGGTCCATGCTGTAAAGGCACGCCTGGTCGTTCGGCAAGATGACTTGAACGATCATCCGCTCCTCGCCCGGCAAAATCACGCACGGCGCGTAAAACGGGGCTATCCGTTCCTTCTTAGCAATCTCAGTAAGAGCTCCGTTGTCGATGTCGTAGATCCAGTTATGAGTTGGGATTTTGTGATAGTACTCGCTGAACGACTTGCCATTCGGGTTCGTATCCTCCAGGCTCAAGAGGATCACACGCCGGCCATCCGAGAAGAACGCGTAAGGTTGCCACAACGCTTGGTTCGGAACGTTGAATTCAGGATAGCGCAAGCCGGCGCCGTCCGCCCGCATAAGCCCGAGCCTGCTGCCTTGCCCAGTGGGCCACGTGCCGGGCGAGACAAAGAAGAACCTCCGCCCAGCGGATGCGCCAACATCGGTCCCCCCTCGACTCGCCTTCGATAGGTAAGGGATACCGAGGAGGCACAGGCCAAGCATTTTGAGAATTTCCCGCCGCTCTGTATTTTGCGTGATCATGAGGTTGGCTCCTGAATTTGCTCGCTCTTGCCGCGGTACGAGGCCACTGCACGATGCGCACGCAATCTTAGCTGTGGGAAGAGCGTCATGCAAGCTTTGGCTGGCCTGAAGGTGGCAACGACTCTACCACACTTTGTGCCGTCTAATTCGGGGACCGTTCGAGGCTGGTCATCAACATCGTACCCGCCAAGGTCACCAAACCTCCCAGTGCCATGGTGGGCGTAATTTTCTCATGGAGTGTCAGCGCAGACAGGACCACGCCGAAAAACGGCAGGAGGTAAATCGACACGGAAGCCTGACTCACGTCGATGCGCGTCAGCACCACAGCCCAGAGCAGCATCCCCAACCCAAAACTGAAGATGCTCTCTCCCAGCAAAGCAACCCAGGTTCGCAGAGTGTAGCTGTGAAGCGAGGCGAGCGAATGCGGTTCGGCCCAAACCAAGAATGGAAGTGTCAATATGAAAGCAAGCATATAGGTGTACAGCAATAGCTCGCGCGGCGTGAAACGGCTAACCATCTCCTTGCAAAAAACGTTGTAGAAGGAATTCGCTGTACACGCCAGGAGGATAAGGACGTTCCCCAGCAGGAAAGCGCTGCTTGCGAGCCCGAGATGCCGCCAATCGATATCAGAAAGAATCAGCACGCCGCCCAGGGCAACGCCGAGGCTCACCCAGCGCACCAGGGTCATTTTCTCATTCAGAACAAGGGACGCCAGCACGGCAGTAAGAATCGGAACCGTAAGGGCGATCATCGACCCGTTGGACGCGGTGGAGAGTTTTTCACCGCAGGCGAGGAATACGGACCCCGCCACGGCTGACACACCAAGAATCAAGAACCCGATGATGTTCTGCTTACTCAGAAGCGCTCGCGAGTGGGGCTGGGCGGCGCTTAACGCCTGCGCTGACGGTCCATCAGGAATTCTGCCAGGGTGTTTGTCACACACCACAAACGGTAGCAAGACCAGTGCAGCAATAAGGAATGTCCAGGCGGTGAGAGCGATGGGCCCCATCCTTTCCGTGGCCGCTTTGTACCCAGCGTACTGAGTCGACCACATCGCGTTAACCAGAATGAGTAGTCCGAAGTTGACCACCGTACGCCGGGATATCGCCACCTGAGTCTCCTTTTACTTGAGCAAGTCTTTCCGTGCGGCATCGACAATGCGGTCCAGTTCCTCTTTCCATTGTGCGGAGAATTCGAGGTCCGGTTGCGAAGCTACAAGGTCGCGCCAATCCTGATCGGCCTTATCCAGGAGCCGGGCATCGTGCTCAGCGGGAGTGAGATTTCCGTCCTTGCGATAAGAGCGGTCGAAGTATTTTGGGCCCCACAACTCACTGCGAAAATGGCTCAGGGTGTGGTCGGTATCAAGGTAGGAACCGTTCTGGCAGAATTCGAGCTGATGGATGAGGTCGAGACACATCGTCTCCTCGTTAACCTCCATGCCCCGGCCGAACATATAAATGGCTTTTGCGGCGTCGAGATCGAGCATGGTCTGGGTGGGTGAGAACACCGCGCCGTTGTCCAGCAAGCCCACCGGCAGCGAGCAGCTTGCTGTGGACGCAAACGCCATCTGCCGGTACATTTTCATGAAGGCAGCCTGCAGACCGGGGCACTTGGCATCGACGTAAGCCGGCTCGACATTCAGGACGAGACCGTAATGGTCACGGAACATCTCGTACAAGGCCGCATCGGTAAGAATTGAGGCTGGCGTGGCGTAACAGATTTGCGTTGTCCGCATGTCCATTTCGCCGGCAATGCTCGTGCCGTAGTAGAAAACGTCAGGAGCCAGAATGGAGGCTGCGGTGATTCCCCCCAAAATTTCCGCTGCGGCGACGACCACGCTCCCGGCGGGCGTAACCGGCGTCGTTCCACCGAGTATGGGCATGCTCGCCATATTTACGGGGAACTTGTACTTCAAGGCTTCTATAAGCACTTCGCAACTGCGCGTATCGATTTTGAGAGGTGATGTCGTGCAGTAAGCGTTGACAATGATCGGGGGCGCTGTGCGCAACGTTTCTTCGTTGTGGTCTGCGGCCAGCGCCGCAAATTCCGCAAGGTACTTTACCTCCGCCCCGTTGCTGGTCCCCACCCAGCCCGGCTTGCGTGTGTGGAGGAGCAGCAGGCGCGAGGATTCAATGGTCTCAACCCTCGGATCGACGTCGCCGCAGACGAAGGGCGCGTTCACTGCCTTCACCGCATCAAGCGCGTTGCCGAGTTTGATCATGCGGATCTGATCCTGCATGGCCGGACGGCGGTATTCCCCGGTCGGGTATTCATAAATCCAAGGCGCCCCGAAGCCGAAGTCAACGCAGAACTCATCGGGCCAAGCCGCATCTTCCTTGGGCATTTCACGGCAGAAAGGGTACCAGAGCGATGACCGCACCATTTTGTAGCGGTCGCGCTGCCCGGCGATCTGTTTTTCAACCAAACCGGGTTTAAACCAAGCCCGCTGATTCTGGAAATCCACTTTGCAGCCCGCATCGGCGAGGCCCTGCAATAGCTTTGGCCCACGGATTTGAAGCCCCGTCTTCTCGAGAACATTCATTACGGTTTCGTGCAACCGCTGCATCTCGCTCCGGCCGATAACGCGCAACTTTTCTTTGAGCATTTGGAACCCCATTTTCATTCAAGGTGGTTTACATGGTTTCTATGAATCAAGCCGGTGAATATTGCATCATGCAATGTGTGATGTCAACCTACGTCAATTTCACCTACGCCAATTTCAGGTAGAGAGCCGTGTATCAAGAACCGCCGACGACTGTGCACGCAATCTGACGTTAGATTTTCAACCATTTGATAAAGTCCGATGACTGACGTGAAATAAGATCGTGTAGGGTTTAATGCAGGCTTGGGGCGGAGTTAAGTGGAAACCTCGGGCTGGCGGCAACGCGGTTGCAATTTTCAGTGCTTCACAGGCGTCTTGAACTTATCGAGTTCGGCTGGCGCAAAGCAACTGTGGGAATTCTCCGTTGCCCACTGCTCCCCCGAAAATCACCCTCAGATACGTCATTCCCGCGCAAGCGGGAATCCATTTAGGCGATATGGACCCCCGCTTTCGCGGGGGTGGCCTTGTGGGTGATTTTCATTCCCTCGGGTGGTGGGCCACAGGCCCATGGAAACCCCTAAGGAAGACAGCCCGAAGCGGATTCTCAGCAGGCTGTAATGCCTCGATGAAAACCTTCAACTCCACGGAGTTTGAGGGCGTTAATACTTCGCCTGGGTGATGCGACCTTCGGTTTCGCCGCGCAGCCAGACGTAAAGCGGAGCGCGGGGAGAGGGCGGCGGCCACGGTAGTTCGATTTTCAAACTCTGTTCCTGTGCGTCGCCCGGCACGGGGATAGGGAATCCCTGAACGGGGTAACCGTTCTTGCCATCCCAGCCGGTTTTTTCGATGGCCTGCAACTCCTCGCCGGTAAGGCTTCCTAGAAATAAATGGCCGCTCCCCTTCTCGTCGCTGAGCAGGAATTTCTCGATGCGCGGCAAGCGGATGACGTGCCCCAATGGATAAGGATCTGACGAGCCTGTTTCTTCTGTGGTTACGGTCGCCTCCAGCTCGCAACCGGAGTGGCCTACCGAGCCGGGATCGACGGACAAGAAGAGAGTATCTTCTCCGGCAAAGTCAAGTTGAGCGGAGCCGCTTCGGTCTCCGGGATGGAGGGCCAGGCGTTGCTTTACGTCGCCTGCGTTGGCACAGCTCAGGCTGAAAGTGGGGTGTGATCCCGCATTCTGAGTTTGGATCGCAAAACTCACCGGCCCCCCAGCGGCGATTTCCATATGCCGTAAGGCTACGTTCGTTGCTGGGGAAGAGGATTCGGTGGCGCCCGTAATCTTCGGCCGCGGTCCCGCCACCACCAGGACCTCGGAAGCTTTGAGCGGACTGTGCAGCCCCGTAACCTTCATACTCGTCTCAAGCGCTTCTCCTATCTTCACCTTCGTCGAAAGTTTCACCGTGGCTTTCCGTGAAGGCAAATTGTGGGCATCCGAAGGGGCGGGAGCCAACGCCCACGCCGCACCCTCGCTGATAAGACCTTCGATTCGCTCAAGTCCCGTCCCCTGGAGCGTGACGGCTTGTTGCGGCTCACCAAGGTTCACTCGCAGGGGCAGATTGGTTAGAGTGGGGTTTGGCGGGTGGACCACTATCCCAAGGTCATGGGGCGTTCCGTTGGTCTGGGCCAGTTTCAGGATGTACGAGCCGGCATGCATGCCTGAGGTGTCAACTTCCACCGCCAGGGTTGTCTGCTCTCCGGAAGCGCTCCCCTTGGCAAGAGTCATCGACACTTCTTTGGGTGTCGCTTTGCTGTCTCCCGAGGGGGCGATTGTAACTTTGTTAACAAACTCGAAGTCAGCCCCTGTCAGTTGGACCTTCACCAGCCCAGTGCCCTCGACCAACAGGTCCTCCGAATCCGGACTAACGGCCACGTGGGAAAAATCACTCAGGGAATGCAAGTTGACTGCTCCCTGAACTTCCATCGGGTCCCAATCCCATTTGGCGACCAGGCGGTATTGGCCTTCTGGAAGCTTCGCATGGCTGAGGTCCAGATCGAGCGTGTCGTCTGAAGTCCCGACTGTAACGGCCACGGGGACCTCAGCGGAGTGGGCCGTTGAAACCAATTCCCAGTCCCGCGCCCGCGGAAGAACTTTGAGCTGGTTCGAGTTCGCACAAGCTACCTTAAGCGTGGATTTCCAGCCTAAGGGAAGGGACTTGGCATCGGGCAGCGAAGCCGCCGGCGCGCCGACGTCCGGTAAGCGTAACATCCAGAGATAGGCAGGTCTGGTGCGGGGTTTGAGCTTCTGGTCCTTACTGCACAGCGCCAGCCCGGAATTCGCCACGGGCTGCGTGAACGCAGCGTGAAAATCAGTGTCTGGAAACGCCATAATGCGCAGATTCTCGAAGAGCGCTGCACCGCCGGCCGCGAGACCCACCGGCGTCCCGAAGAAAAGCCCCGCCACCGATGAGGCGAGTCCAGTGGATTGCGCGACCACCGCCGAGCGCTGCGAGGTGAGCGGGTCGTAGGTGGAAAGTGAGGGAAGCACAGCCTGAAGTAGCTGAGAGGCTTGCTGGTTGGTGGGAGCCGAGGTATCGAGCTTGGGGACTGCCAGGCCGTAGGAGGTGGAAAAGCCGCGCAGGGCCGAATTCACATCACTCCCCGGAGTCGGTGATTCCTCGACTTGGGAGAGGACTTGAACCAGCGCTTCGACCGTGGCAGTTTGCTGGGCATAATCCGCGAGTTGCGGGATCAGGTCCTCATTCTTCGCCACCATCGAGCTTACCTTCTTGACATCGAGCCCGTGAGGACCGAAAACCACGCCCACAATCGACGCCCGCGTCGGAATCACCCATTCCGTAGGGTTCTTCGCGTGCCGTGCTTCCATCACCACGAGGTCCTTCTGCTTGTCTTTGCCTTTCTGTTCGCGAGGCTTCTCAGTTGCGGGTTGTGTCGCGCTAGCCTTCTGGATAGCAGGGGCAACTCCCGCTGCCGCGCCCGCGGCGACAACATCCCCATCATCTCCTGCCTTGGAGAGGGGCACGAGCAGGATCGCGATCTCCGCCTTGTCCTTGATGGCTTCAGGAATATGGATAGGCTCATACTTCAGCTTCTCGCCGGGCCGAATGATATTGACGGTACTTAGCGGCAGGGCGGGGCCTTTCCCTTCCGGCACGATCAGTAGCCGGAAAGTGCTCACGGAGATACCTCCCAGGCAAGCAGGTGGGTTGACGCCGGAAGCCGTTGACAGCCAGAGTGCAAAAGCGGCAGACAAACAGACGATTCGTTTCATTCCTAATATTCCCTCATGAGTGTCGTAGACAATCAAAAAATATACACCTATGTAGTTCGATGTAGAGTTCATCTAGGGGGTTTTCCAATTCACTTACCCCAGAGAGCGACGAAAAGACCACCAAGCATTATAAATCCGCTAGGCGCAGTCCTTCGCTCGAAATCGCAAAAAGGTAGTGATACAGTCTGGCGTGGCACGGCCATCCTGGCCGTGTCAGTGCACGAGCGGGACGCCCGTGGCGCTTCAAACTGTACCACTACCCGCAAAAAAACCGAGCGAGACGCATGCGCAAATGCAGTGATAGTATATGCGCCGTCAAACAGTTACTGTGGAGGTCAAACATGAAAACCGACCGAAGGAGTTTCTTGCAGGCAACTGCGGCAACTGCCGTGGCCCGCATGCTGCCCGCCGAAACCCGCCCGTTGTCCAATGATACTGACCTCGATGGGTTCAAGATCGCAAGACGCCATCGAATCGTTCGAGATCTGCCCACGCCGAATTTCTTCGAGGGCATGCTGCTGGGCAACGGAGACATCGGCCTTTGCGTCACCGTGCGCCCTGACGCGCTGGGCCTCCACCTTGGCAAGGAAGATTCCTGGGACATTCGCGTGAGCGAGGACCACTACCAGCACGTTCTGCCTTTCAACGAACTGCTTGAGCTCTGGCAGCGAGCCAGTGAGGAAGCCAAGCGCCAGGGCAAGCCGGACATGACTTACCTTGAGTACGGCATCGACTTTTTCCGCGACTACACGATGAAAGTGACGTCTTCTTACGCCAAGTCCTGGCCGCGTCCCTGGCCTTGCGGGATAGTGTGGATTCACTGGGACTCGCGCCAGGTGCGCGTGTTGCGGCAGGAACTCGACCCTTCGAACGGCCTCTTCACGCTCGACCTCGAGCACGACGACCTGCGCGGCCAGCGCCGCCAAGTGACGGTGCGGTGCTTCGTGAACTGGAACGCCGGGCACGTCTCGGTTTCGAGCGACGAACCCGCGCCCTTCGTCTCCGTTGCCTACTGCCCCAACCTCGATGCTCAAGCGCAACTCCCGCCGCCGGAAATTGATGCCACGGCGGGCGAGGGTTTTGCAGAGTTCTCCGGCTATCAGCACTTCCCAGCGACAGTTCCGACGCCCGACAACCCAAACCCTCATCGCACCGCGAAAGATCGCAATTTTGCGCTGAACGGACGCGTGCTGGGCACCTGGACAGTGGAAGGGCTGGCGGAAAGCCAGGGGCGACTTGGCAAGTTGGAACCGGGGAGCAAGGAAGCCTACTGGAGTTTCGGCTCCCCGCCTTGCGTCTTCCTGCGAAGCGAGAAAGAGCAGCCTTTCCGCCTCGACCTCACACTGTTCACGCCCCGCGACCACGCCGATAACGTAGCTTTTGCGAAGAGCGAGGCGAAACGCCTGGCGCAAATCCCCGTGCAGCAACTCCAGCAAGAAACGGAAAAGGCCTGGAAAGATTTCTGGTCGCGCTCGGCGGTCGAGTTCGAGGACGAGCAGCTGGAGACGATCTGGTACCACAACCAGTATTTTCTGGCCTGCTGCCTGCGCGAGGGCAAGGTCGCGCCGGGCTTGTTCGGCAACTGGACCAGCGGCAAGATCGGCACCGCTTGGCACGGCGACTACCACATGAACTACAACACCCAGCAGGTTTTCTGGGGAATCTTTTCCAGCAATCATGTGGACCAGAACCTTCCCTATGTGGAAGTCGTCGAAAACCTGCTGCCCATGGCCCGGAACTACGCGCGGGATAAGTTTGGGTTGCCCGGGGCCTTCTTCCCGCATTCCGCCTACCCCGTGCCCAGCCAGGTGGTGCCTTATCCCGGCGCCGCCCTGGGGTTACGAGGTCTGCGAAACGCCCTGGACAGTGCAGAGCCTGTGGTGGCAGTACCTGTACACGCTCGATAAAGAGTTTCTGAAAAGGGTCTATCCTCTTTTCCGCGCCGCTACGGATTTCGTGGTCGCTTTCGTGAAGAAGGAAGCCGGACGGTCAAGTATCATATTGTTCCCTCGGCCTCGCCGGAGAATTGGGGTTGCACAGTGGATTTCCGACTGAACAAAGATTGCATCATGGATTTGGCGATGGCGGAGTTCCTGTTGGACGCCATGCTCGAGGCCTCGAAAATTCTCGGTCTCGACGAGGGCGAGCGCGCACAAGTGGGCGGACGTCCGCAATAATCTCGCGCCTTACCCGAAAACCAAAGGGCCGTACGGCGAAGTCTGGCTGGACGTGCTGCAATGCTCCGCCCGAGCATGTTTACAACATTCCCGTGACACTCGCCCCCGTCTTCCCCGGAGATCAGGTCGGACTCGGGCGCAATGAAGAGTCCCTGGAAATCGCCCGGCGCACGGCGCAAACAATCCGCCTGGAAGGCGGCAACGACCTTGTCTATCAACCCCTGATCCGCGCCCGGCTGGGCATGCTCGATCTCGAATGGTTTAAGAACGAAGTGCGGTACTGCCTGCTGCCCAACGGTATTGCCAATGATCGCGCACGGCAGATCGACGGCCGTTACAACGATAGTTTGGATTTCGATTTCATGATGCGCATGGGCGTGTGGACGGAGAACCTCTCGTTGCCCGCCGTGCTGAACGAATGCATGCTGCAGAGCTTCGACGGGACCATCCGCCTGTTCCCGAACACCCAGGGCCTGGCGCTTGCGCGCTTCCGCGATCTTCGCGCCGTGGGCGCCTTCCTGGTGAGCGCCACTTACGATGGCAAAACGGTTTCGCAGGTGACACTGTTCAGCGAAAAAGGGGCAACGGCGAAGGTGGCGAACCCCTGGCCCAACTCGCGGCTCAAAGTGACGAAAGTGAAAGACGGCCAGCCGATCAGCGTATCTGTGAAAGGCGAGATTGCGGAGTTCCCTACTCAGCGCCGGCGAACGCTATCGCCTCGAAGCCGGCATAGAATTTGGAAACGGGCCCCCTTGCCATCTCGGAATCAAGCCCTCTCTTTTGGGGAGAGGGTGGCCTATAACGGGGTTTTCTTGAGGCGCGTGGGCCAGGTGTGGGGGCTTTTCCTCGCTATGCGGGGTTCTGGAGTGGAGTAGGAACACCGGACGAGGAGGCCAGATGAAAGTGAACCGTCGAAACTTTATGGCCGGCGCCGCGGCGCTCGCCGCAGCCCCGAGCCTTCCCCTGACGTTCCCTATTCCAATCACACCATGCAGTCGAGAACGCCGCCTATCTATGGACCGCTGTCTTTTTCTTGATGATGCGAATATAGACACAGCGCAGGGCCTGGAGATTCGCGGCCATCCTGCCAGACGCTATCCGGGGAATCCGCTGATAGTGAGGAAGTATCCGTGGGAAAATACGCGCCTCCAGCTTTACGGACATGACATCGTATACAACCCCGAGCGGAAGCTCTTTCAGATGTACTATTTGGCCCAGCCCAACCCCGCTTTTTGGCCTAACGTGGCTGTGGGCGGCGAGAAGAAAGTGGGATTTGTCACGCTGCCGGCCTATGCTGAGAGCGCTGACGGCATCCACTGGGAACGCCCACTTCGCAAAGGCATATCCTTTGAGAATATTGCTGAAACGAATATTCTCAATCTGCATGAGGGTCAGAGCTTCGAGCCGGCGGTGCTGTACGATCCGCACGATCCCGACCCCGACCGCCGCTACAAAGCATTCATCTGGGATCAGATATTCCAGTTGCCCGCAGAAGGAAAACTGGATTATCGGCGGGCGGCGCCCTCCCTGGCCTTTTCGCGAGGACTGATTATCGACCAACTCATCCGCGACGCCTCTGGAAAGGTCATCTACGAGGCGCCCTATAACAACTATGGAATTCGAGTGGCCTTCAGTGCCGACGGGATCGATTGGCGGAAGCATCCTGGCTGGGTGTTCAAGTGCTACTCCGACACTGGCCAGACCCTTCTTTACGACCCGCGATCGAGCAAATACCTGGGCTTTGGCCGCTTCAACCATATGGAGAACAGTCCTGCCTATTACGTTGGCCGCTGTGTTTCGCTCGTGGAAAGCACTGACTTCATCCACTGGAGCGAGCCGGAATTGCTCCTGGCGGGCGACAGCCGGGACCCGGAGTCACTGCAGATCAACAGTATGCCAATTGATTTATATGAAGGCGTGTATATAGGAATTATGGAAGTGGATGTTCGCCCCTTCCCGAATCCTTCTCGGCCCATTCAACTTGCCGTCAGCCGCGACGGGCGCCGCTGGACGCGCGTCGCTAGCCGCTGCGCCTTCATCGAGGAACCGCCACTGGGCGCCTGGGACGCGGATGATCGTCCTGAGCCACGCGGCTTCGTCCGCCCGGCAACGGGTTTGTTCGTGGTGGGCGATGAGGTCCGCATGTACTACTGTAATGGCAGCGGCAAGGAGCCTATGTACGGTGTGGGCATGGCGACGTGGCGAAGGGATGGCTTCGTATCGCTGCACGCCGGAAGCGAGGGCGGGGAACTGCTCACGCGGGCGTTTGTCCCTACCTCACCGAGCCTCCACTTGAACATCGACGCCTCACAAGGCGAAGCCACAGTGCGGGTGGGCGACTTCCAGGGGCAGCCGCTCAAAGGCTGGAAAATCGCTCAGCCATCCGAGACGGTTCGCGGAGATCAACTGAATGCCCTCGTGCGATGGCCGGAGAGTGACTTTGACCAGCGAGTGGGCAAGGCCACCACTCTGCGTATCAGCCTGCGCAACGCGGATCTCTACTCTTATTGGACCGAGTGAGCACGTCAAGTTGTTTCAGTAGTGCCGCTCTTCGCATATGAAATCCGCGCCAAGGCTTCCAAACGTAGACTGCCTTCTGCTTTCCGCCTTCTGCATTTCTAAGGCCTCCCCAACCCTGCGTGGTAATCCCACAAAGCGTGGTAATAGCTCATAAAGCGCAGCGGCTCGCAACTCGGCTCACCCACCTCGGCAAACGTATAGCGGTCGAAGTTGATAGAACGCAGCATCGTGAAGAACTCGTGCCATGGGTAGGATCTGTTGTCGAGATTATTGATGTGGCAACTGCGAATCCAAGGCTTCAGCAGGTCAAAGCTCTTCTGGACGGAGCCGTTCTCGACGTCCGGAGGATTCGAGTTCCAGCAGGCCCCTACCGAGGGGTGATTGGCAGTCAAAAGAATTTGATGCGCGTTCGCCGGAATCTGCGTGCCTTCACCGTGTACTTCCATCCAGATTTCCACGCCGTGGTCTCGCGCCACGTCTCCGCACCTGGCCAGCGCCTTTCCGATCTGCAGAAGCGTCTTTTCGTGAGGAACGTCCGGCGGAAACCCGTTGGGGCGGACCTTCACACCCAGGCAGCCCAGGTCCTGCGCCAACTCGCACCATCGGCGCGTTTCCTCGATGTTCTTCTCCACCGTGGCAGCCTCCGGAGACTCATATTCGCACGTCGTCCCCAGGCTCACCAGTCGCACCGCCGAATCGTTGAAACGCTTCTTCACTTCTTCGCGCTGCTGTTTGCTGAGTGATGGCTCCACTCCGTGCTTGTGCGTGGTGCGCAATTCCACGCCCGCAAAACCCGTCTTCTCGCAATTCTTGATGATGGTCTCGAGATCCCAATTGAAGGCGAGGTTGTAAGTAACGAGCCCGAGATGAAATTGCGGCGGCGTTCCCGCCGTCTCGGCGTTGACTCGATTCGAGTGTGCCACGCCCATTTTACCCAACCCGAGGAGACCGATCCCCGCCCCTGAAACGATACCTGACTTTAAGAAGTCGCGTCGCTTGGTTCCTGGCATATTCTCCTCCTTAGGCGCCGGCAAGCCGCTCGTTATTACAGGTTCGAGCTTGGGTCGCGTGACTCATTTTACTCTTCTGCGTCAGCCACGGGAAATTACAATTCGGCTTGAGAGGCTGATAGCAAGGCCAGCCACCGGGATGGCGGGAGGTTGAGCAAGGGGGAGCTGTTAGCTATCGGCCCGCGGAGGAATTGGCCGCAGCGTGGATGGTATGCACGGCCTCTGGGCTCTTCGCACCGTTCGAAAAATGCCGTGCCAGTAACCCCACCACAATCAGGCCAATCATTATAAACGTGATAATGTCTAGCGCGTTAATAGAACCTAAGATTCGTCTCATAATCTCTTCACCCAAACTCGCTTACGTTTATCGCACGCAGCGTGCCAGAATCTCCTCCGACTTCGCAGCGAAACAGCGATTCTATCTTTCTATCTTTCTATCGGTCACTTACTTGTGAGGGTTTAAGAGGCTCGCCGGCGTCGAGAATTGAATTAATGCCCAAAAATGCCAAATTCTGTCACCTCGCCGATGACATTCTTCGGCATTCCTCGGTGTTTCCAGAGGTTATGACGCAATGGCATTAGGCCTGAACCTGGCGCGGTTTTTTCCTTTATAATGATTTTTGATAGGGTGCACAATGATTCTCGTAATCGACAACTACGATTCGTTTACTTACAATCTGGTTCAATACCTGGGTGAGCTTGGCGCCCAATTGCGTGTGGTCCGGAACGATCAGACCTCCGTGGATGAGATCGAGGCGAATCTGCCCAGTTCTATTGTCATTTCACCCGGTCCCAAGACTCCGAACGAAGCCGGCATCTGCCTGGAGGTAATTGAAAAGTTCGCCGGGCGTGTCCCCATTCTGGGAGTTTGCCTCGGCCATCAAGCCATTGGGCAAACCTTCGGTGGCAACGTCATTCGGGCGCCGGAATTGATGCACGGGAAGACCAGCCTGATCCACCACGACGGCAGGACCATTTTCACTGGCCTGCCCGATCCGTTTGAGGCCACTCGCTACCATTCACTGATGGTGGAACGCGAGAGCCTGCCCGCCTGCCTCGAAATCTCCGCCACCTCGCCCGATGGCCTGATCATGGGCCTGCGGCACCGCCAGATGAAGGTGGAAGGGGTTCAATTTCACCCCGAATCAATCCTCACGGAATCGGGAAAACAGTTGCTCGCAAATTTCTTAAAGATGTAGGGCTACGAAAAAGATGGCGTACTGGACGTGTGAGGTGGGTATTATCTTACCTTCGATTCCGCTGCGTAAAGTCTGCTAAGGTCTTGAGCGTCTGAAGCGCGCGGCCGGAGTCAATGACCTCTGCCGCCATGGCGACTCCTTCAATAAAGTCGCGGGCCTTTCCTGCCACCACAAAAGCCCCGGCAGAGTTGGCCAGCACCACGTTTCGGCGGGGACCACGTTGGCCTTCCAGGACCCTGAGCGACAACCGCGCATTCGTGCCTGCGTCTCCGCCCTCCAACTCTTGAAGCGAAGTCCACGGCAGGTCGAAATCTTCCGGGGTCACGTGGCGCGTCGACACCTCGCCGCAAATGTTGGAGGAGAGTTGTGTCGGTCCGGAGAGAGTGATTTCGTCCATGCCGTCAGAACCTGTTACAACGAATGCCCGCTCGGTACCGACTGCGCCCAAGGCGCGCGCCATCATTTCCGTGCGCGAAGCGTCATATACCCCCACCAATTGAACCGTGGCCCGCAGGGGATTGGTAAGCGGCCCCAGCAGGTTAAAAACCGATTTGGTTTTCAGCGTGCGGCGGGCGTTCATCACGTGCTTCATAGCCAGGTGGAGGCTTGGAGCAAAGAGAAAAACTATCCCCACTTCATCAAGGCAGGCGGGGATGCGAGCATGCGGCAGGTCGAGGGCGACGCCGAGCGCTTCCAGTACATCCGCGCTGCCGCAGCGGCTTGATATGGAGCGGTTCCCATGCTTGGCCACGCGGATGCCTCCCGCCGCAGCCACGAGTGCCACCGCAGTTGAAACGTTGAACGTACCATGCCCATCTCCACCGGTTCCGCAGGTGTCCAGCAGCGGCTCTCCGGTCCGTAGCGCCTCGAGGTTGACACCTGCTTGCCGCAAACTTTCTGCAGCGTGCTCGCGCATCACCTCCGCGAAGCCTACGAGTTCTTCAGCCGTTTCGCCTTTGTCGCGCAAAGCCGCCAAAAAACAGACGATCTCAGCGTCCGTCGCGGAACCCGAAAGCAACTCTTCCATCACCGCGCGTGCATCCTCGCGGCTCAGGTGTTGGTGGAATTCGAGTCTTCGGATCGTCCCAGAGATTTCCATGTTTGAAGGTATCCGCAGCCCCTTGTCTGTTGCCAGTTGCCCGCGGTGGAGCTACCGACCGCATTGCATTTAGGCTCCCTATTTCATATACTGCCAGAATAGTGAGTATTTGAAAACCTCAGACGTCAACGACGGCGCGGGCGACTAGCGACAAACCATCGGTGAGGGCAACAGAAAACTGACAACGAGCGACTGACAACACCTCCAATGAAAATTCATGAATACCAAGCCAAGCAAACGCTAGCCAAATTCGGAGTGGCCACACCTCACGGCGATGTCGCCTCGAACCCCGAAGAAGCGCGGGCCGTGGCCGAGCGTCTGGGCGGCACGGTGGTGGTCAAAGCGCAAATTCATGCCGGAGGGCGAGGTAAGGCGGGCGGCGTGAAACTGGCCCACACTCCCAATGACGCTCAGCGCATCGCCAGCGAGTTGTTGGGCAAGAAGCTGGTTACCATCCAGACGGGGCCTGAGGGACGCGTGGTGAAGCGACTCCTCATCGAAGAAGGCCTTGATGTGGCGCGCGAGCTTTACCTGGGCTTAGTGATTGACCGCGCAAGCGGCTGCCCAGTTTTTATGGCCTCGAGCGAAGGCGGAGTGGAAATTGAAGTTGTGGCTGCCGAGCATCCCGAGAAGATTCTGAAGGAATTCATCGACCCCGGGTTGGGCCTCGAGCCTTTCCAGGCGCGCAAGCTGGCTTTCGGCCTCGCGCTGGACCCGAAACTGGTGAACGAGGCGGTACGCTTTTTCTCGAGCCTCTACCAGGCTATGATTGCCATCGATGCGTCGCTCGTGGAGATCAATCCTTTCGTGGTCACTCGGGACGGCCGCTTGCTGGCGCTCGATGCCAAGATGAACTTCGACGACAACGCGCTTTATCGCCACAAGGATATTCGCGAACTGCGCGACCTTGATGAGGAGGACCCGCTGGAGGTGAAAGCTTCGAGCTACAGCCTGAATTACATCCGTCTGGACGGCAACGTGGGCTGCATGGTGAACGGCGCAGGCCTCGCCATGGCCACCATGGACATCATCCAGTACGCTGGCGGACGCCCGGCGAATTTCCTGGATGTCGGCGGAGGAGCCAATGAAGAACAGGTTCGCCGGGGTTTCGAAATTATTCTGAGCGACGCCAACGTGCGAGCCGTCCTGATTAATATCTTCGGCGGCATCATGCGCTGCGATATCGTGGCGAACGGTGTGGTTGGGGCCGTGAAAAGCCTAGGCATCAAGACGCCCGTCGTGATTCGCCTCGAGGGTACCAACGTCGAGCTGGGTCAGAAGATTCTGCGCGACTCAGGACTGAATTTTACCGTTGCCGGCGGGATGAAGGACGCAGCAGAAAAGGTCGTGGCACTCGCAAGCCAGAGATGAACGATTTGTGATTTGCGTTTGATGATTTGTATTTGGGGTGCTTCCGTCTTGCGACCCTTCGGTCGTACGAAGCGATGACAAACCTGCAATTACCGATATCTGGACACATATGGCAATTCTTGTTGACGAGAACACACGGGTGCTTGTGCAAGGGATTACCGGTCGGGAAGGTGGGTTCCACGCCCAGCAGGCGATCGCTTACGGTACCAAAGTGGTCGCCGGTGTGACCCCCGGGAAAGGGGGGACGAAGGCGCTTGCGGACAATGGCCCGGGGGTGCCGGTGTTCAACACGGTTCACGAGGCCGTGCGAGAGACCGGCGCGAACGCTTCGGTGATCTTCGTGCCGCCTCCCTTTGCCGCAGATGCGATCCTCGAAGCTGCTGATGCCGGGCTGCCGCTCGTGGTTTGCATCACGGAAGGCATCCCCACGCTCGATATGGCGCGCGTGATGCGCTTCCTTTCGGGAACCAAGACCCGCCTGATCGGCCCTAACTGCCCGGGTATTATCTCGCCCGGAAAGTGCAAGATCGGCATAATGCCGGGGCGCATTCACCTCCCGGGACATGTGGGGGTGATTTCGCGAAGCGGGACGCTAACCTATGAGGCGGTGGGCCAGCTCACAGCTCTTGGCATCGGCCAGTCCACATGCATCGGTGTCGGCGGCGATCCCATTATCGGGACCACGTTTGTCGATGTCCTGCGGCTTTTCAACCAGGATGCGGAAACGCACGGCATCGTGATGATCGGCGAGATCGGCGGTGCTGCCGAAGAAGAAGCCGCGGCGTTCATCAAGGCTAACGTCAACAAACCCGTGGTCGGATTCATTGCCGGTCGCACCGCGCCGCCGGGTCGTCGCATGGGCCACGCCGGGGCCATCATTTCGGGCGGGAAGGGAACTGCCGCGGACAAGATCGCCGCACTCCAGGCTGCGGGCATTGCGATTGCCGGAAGCCCGGCGCTCATCGGCGAAAGCATGGCGAAGGCTTTGAGCGGAGCTCTGAACCCGAGATAACAAATGAGCCAGGGCGAGCCCGATAATCCCCTCAGCAAAGGATAACTAAGGACCCATATGCCACTCGAACGCACCCTCACCATCATCAAGCCCGACGCCGTTGCGGCGGGCCACGCCGGCGATATCATCAAGATTTTCGAAACCAATAATTTCAGAATCGTCGCTGCGCGGCTGGTGAACCTTTCCAAGAAAGAAGCGGAGGGGTTTTACGCTGTCCATCGCGGGAAGCCCTTTTTTGAAAGCCTCACTGCTTTCATGAGCTCCGGTCGCGCACTGGTCATAGTGCTGGAAGGTGAAAACGTAATCTTGCGCCTGCGTGAAGTCATGGGCGCCACGAATCCTGCGAACGCCGCCCCCGGGACTATCCGCAATCTGTACGCCACGAATATCGAACACAACGCCGTCCACGGGTCGGACGCTTCTGAGACGGCTGCCTACGAAATGGGCTACTTTTTCCCTGGCGTGGATTTGGCCAACTGACAAACATAGCCTCGAAACTTGGCACTAGCTTTGTCGCGCTAACCATCAAATCCACAGGCCCGCGCTGCCGAAAAATGCCGACCTCAAGGTCGCCGCTACGAACAGGGTGCCAGCCTCTTGTACAATAGAAGCATGGTTCCGCTCCAGCTTGGCAAATTTCTCGTGATCATTGGTGTGGTGTTGGTTGTCGCCGGCTTACTGCTGATGGCGGGCGGCAGATTCTCATTTCTCGGCCTCGGCAGGTTGCCGGGTGATATCGCCTATAGAGGAAAGAACGTGCAGTTTTACTTCCCTCTGGTCACGTGTCTCTTGCTCAGTGCGGTGTTGACGCTAGTTTTGTGGCTGATCGGGTATTTGACACGGCGGTAAAAGAAGTTCTCAGTCATCACTGTTCACTTTTCGGCATCCTTTGCGAGGTTGTTCGACTGACGATTCACGATTGAGAATTGACGATTTTCTGTATGGAACAGGCTCTCCTCAACTTCGGTCCTACGAAGAAGATATTCAGCGTCTCTGAGCTGAGCGCAGAAATCAAAGACCTGCTGGAGGAGCAGTACCGGGACGTGTGGGTGGCGGGGGAAGTTTCGAACTTTCGCGCCGCCGGGTCCGGCCATCTTTATTTCACGCTAAAGGACACGACAGCCCAGCTTCGCGCCGTGTGCTTTCGCAACCAGGCGCGTTACCTGAAGTTCAGGCCACAGGATGGCATTTCGGTGATCGCCCGCGGGCACCTCAGCGTTTACGAGGCACGGGGCGAGTATCAGCTATATGTGGAATATCTGGAGCCGGCCGGCCTGGGCGCGCTTCAACTGGCCTTCGAGCAGTTGAAGCAGAAGCTCGCTGCGGAGGGATTGTTTGATCTGGCGCGCAAGAAACCCCTGCCAGTGCTTCCGCGGACGATTGGCGTGGTCACCTCGCCCACGGGCGCCGTCGTCCGCGATATTCTTCGCGTTCTTCGCCGCCGCTTCCGCAATATGAACGTCCTGATTTATCCGGTCAAAGTGCAAGGCGAAGATGCAGCGGAAGAAATTGTCGAGGGCATCAAGTACTTCAACCGGGAGCGGAACGCCGACGTGTTGATCGTGGGGCGTGGCGGCGGATCGCTCGAGGACCTGTGGGCATTCAACGAAGAAGTGGTGGCGCGGGCTATTGCCGCTTCAGCAGTCCCCGTGATCTCCGCCGTTGGCCACGAAACCGATTACACGATCGCAGATTTTGTCGCCGACCTTCGCGCGCCTACACCTTCGGCGGCTGCCGAATTAGCTGTCCACCGCAAGCAGGACTTCATCACCGAACTTGAGCACCGCGCTCGCCGCATGGGCCAAATTATCCGGCTGCAACTTTCCCAAGCCCGACAGCGGCTGACGGAACTGCGCATGCACAGTGCCTTTCATATGCTTCCGACCAGGCTTGCCGAAAGAGCTCAGCGCGTGGACGAGGCCGTTGTTTCGCTCGAGCGCTCGATGCGCTCGCGATTGAATGAGGCGAAGCAAGACTGCCTGCGCGCTTCGGCAGGGGTCGTTCGGTACGACTTCCGGCGACTGGTCATTCTGAAGCGCACCGAACTGGATGAGCGGTGGGGGCGGTTCGATGCCGATTTCCGACGTTTCCTGATGGAGAGGCATAACCGTCTGGCGCATGTGGAGGCCATCCTGAAGGAGCGAAGCCCAATGACAATTCTCGAGCGCGGATACTCGATCACGCGGGACGCCGCCGGCAAGATCATTCGGAACGCTGAGGCCGCTGCCGTGGGAAGCGATATTTCAGTGCGGCTCGCCCGCGGAGAGTTAGCCGCCACAATTAGAAACAGGAAGGTCTAGCCAATGCTGGTTCGAGCCCTGCTTCAGAACGAAAAGCGGCAGGATTATGACTCCACCTCCTGGCAACCGGAGCCGGGTCTCGCGCAGCCGCCTCCCCGCACGGTTTCATTTAGCACCCGCACCAAGCTCCTCGGGGCATTTATATTGCTCGCATTTGGACTTATGACTTGCGTCGTCAGCCTGCCATCTTTCAAACATGCATACCTGGTTTCTTATGGTGTCCCGACGAAAGGCGCGATTCAGCAGCGATATAGTTACACAAGTGGCGGGCCTAGAAGGCGGAATAATTCTTACTTCCTCTTGGTCCGTTTCGAGACGTCTTCGGGATGGCAATTGGTGAAAATACAGACGAGCAAACAATATTATGCACGGAATTTTCAGGGTGAACTCGTTCCAATACATTATCTGAAACAGTCCCCGCCAATATGTGTTCTTGACGACGACCATCTCTACCAGACCTGGCAAGTTTTCGTGTTTGTCGGTATCGGAGTGACATGGGCTTTTCTGCAGTTGTACATATATCGAAAGATGAAAGCTCTGGCAGAAAGCGGCCAGGTCATAAAGGGGCTGATCACGAAAGTGAATAAACGCCTTAAGTACTCATATTTAACTGTGTATTACGAATTCCAAGGAGATGCCTACCAGGGTGAAGTCGCTGTGAGAGCATATCGGGCAAGACCCGAATGGCAGGTCGGAGGAGCCATCACTCTGTTGGCCGCGCCCGATCCTCCCCCAAGCCCCAGCCGGCCGCATGTCGCGATGGTCTATCCGGCCCCTGAGTTCAGGATTAATTCGTAGTCCAGTGTGTGCGCTTCGATCAGCTACCCGTCTCATTCGGGGGGTGATGATTCGTGCTATTCGTAACGAAGGGCCACGATGGGATCGAGGCGCGCTGCTTTCAAAGCCGGCCAGAGGCCGAAAAACAGGCCGACGCTTGTGGCCACGACGAACCCGGCCACTACGGACCAGAGTGGGACGGTTGAGGGAAGGCCGGGCACGAAGATTCGGATGAGGAAACTCAGAATCCAGCCCACGGCGATGCCAATGAGGCCTCCCGAGCCTGTCAAAACAATCGCCTCAAGCAGGAATTGCCAGATGATGTCGCGCCGGCGCGCGCCTATGGCTTTGCGCACGCCAATTTCTCGCGTGCGCTCGGTCACAGAGACCAG
The DNA here is from genome assembly GCA_963770415.1 of uncultured Acidobacteriota bacterium. Lineage (GTDB taxonomy): Bacteria > Acidobacteriota > Terriglobia > UBA7540 > UBA7540 > CAVROP01. The sequence goes on along the minus strand of CAVYPU010000042.1, from coordinate 10,405 downwards.
CATGATATTCATAACCCCGATCCCCCCCACCAACAGGCCAATGGAAGAGATCACGACCATGACGAGCGCCACGGTGCTGATAATCGCGCGAAACTGGCTGATGAGCGACTCTGCTGTCGAGATTCCGAAATTGTCGGGATCGGCAATGTTGACGTGGCGGCGACGCCGCAGCAAACCTCGGACTTCGTCCTGCGCCTCCTCCATTCTGCCGCGATAGGCTAGAACGCTGAGGAAGTGATCCTTGGCGTCGGGATAAAGCTTCTTGTAGGTCCAATAGGGGATGAAGATGTCAGAATCGTCCGGGTTGTCCCCCAAAAAACCCTTGTACTTTTCAAGCGTGCCAATGACCTCGAACGAGTGACCCTCCACATTGATTTCCTTGCCGACTGGATCCTCAGGCTTGAATAAACGTTCCACCACGTTCGCTCCAAGTACTGTAACGTCGCGGCGATGAAGGTCGTCCGCCTGAGTGATGAACCGGCCGTCTGCGAGCGTCGAGTTCGAGAGCGCCATGTAGTTGGTGTCCACGCCCATGAACTGAGCGTCGGGCATTTCGCGGCCCTTGTAGCGCGCCGTGGAGGGCGGGAGGCCAAAGTCACTGAGTTGCTTGAACAAGGCTACTGACACCGCTTCGACGTCCGGGCATTGTTCTTTGATGGCCTCGGCGTCGTCGAGGCTAAGGGGCTTGCGCAGCCGTTCTTCGCGTGTCAGGCGGTGCGGCGTGCCCATCTGCAGCTTGTAGATCCAAAGAACATTGGTTCCGTACTGCTCGGCCATCCGTACCAACTGAGTGTCCAAACCGGCAATAATAGAGGCCACTGCAATCACCGTGGTTGTGCCGATGAGCACGCCCAGCACGGTGAGAAACGATCGGAATTTGTGGGTGCGCAGAGTGTCGAGCGCCAACGCCAGGTTCTCGCCAACCGCGCGCCAGTAGGCCCCCATGCTATTTCTCCGCTCGTAGCGCCTGAATGGGATCGAGCGCCGCCGCCCGGGTCGCCGGGTAAATTCCGAAGAAGAGCCCCACCAGCGTCGAGAGCGTAATCCCCACGATAACCGCGCTCAGCGGCACCGCGGCGGCGAAAACGAGCGCCACGAGCCACGCGATGAGATAAGAAAGCAGCACTCCCATCGCCCCGCCAGCGAAGGCCAGCGCTGCGGCCTCGATCACGAATTGCCAGAGGATGTCGCGGCGCCGCGCTCCTACCGATTTGCGAATACCGATCTCGTGTGTGCGCTCGGTGACTGTGGCCAGCATGATATTCATGATCACGATGCCGCCCACCACCATGAATACCGCCACTACGCCGATGGTGACCGCGAAGATACTGCCCGTGAGATTTTGCCAGGCGGTCATCAACGTTTCGGAGGCGTTGATGCCGAAGTTGTCGTCTTCGTGGTAGGGGACGTGGCGTCGCGCCCGCATGAGGACGCGGGTTTCGTCCTCGAGTTCCATCATGTGCTTCGAGTCCGGCGCCTTGATAAAAACCACCAGGTCCAGGCGCGGCATGAAGAGGTTTCTGAAAGTACCCAGGGGAATGTAAACGAAGTTGTCCTGGCTCATGCCGAAAGCGGAACCTACCCTCTCCGCAACACCGACAATGCGAAAGCTCTGTCCCCCTACCAGCAGTTCTTTGTCGATCGGATCGACCGAAGGAAAGAGCTTGTCCACGATATCCTGGCCAATGAAACAAACCCGTTCGTTGTGGCGGTAGTCCTGGTCTGAGATGTAGCGGCCGTAGCGCACCTTCTCCCGGCCGATGTCCACGTGGCTGGGAGTGAGCCCCATCAAAGTCACTTCATCGATTGAATGCCCTTGGTACCGCGCTGCCGGGCTGGACTGGAGTTGCGCCAAGGCGCTGATGGCCTGATAGCCGATGAGAGTGTCTCGCACGTACTCGAAATCTTCGATGCGAATGGGCTTGTTGCGCCGCAAGGCCTTTAAGTACTCCTCGTAACCCTGAGCCCACTTGAATTGGTGAAGCACAAAGGTGTTGGTTCCCAGATTCGCGATCTTGGTCGCAATGTAGAGGTTCATGCCGTTCACGACCGACATCACGACAATCAGCGTGGTGGTGGCGATGACCACCCCGAGCAAGGTGAGAAAAGATCGCAGTTTGTGGGTGCGCAGTTCCCCCAGCGCGTTCCAGAAGGCCTCGCGAACGGCTACCCAGAAGTTGGTCTGGTCCCGGCGCGGCGCTCGGGGCTCGGGGATGACATGTCGGACAGCGCTTGAGGAAGCCATGTGAGTAGTCTTCATTGCGCGTTCAGGAGACAGTCTACGCGGCACAGTCTGGGCTTACTTATTGTATTGGCTCAAAGCAGCACGGGAGCATTACCAGGCAGTCTACACCATTGAAGGGGAGCGAGCAAACTCAGTTAGGACACCGTTAGGAACCGACAGTTGCGGCTCCTGGGGTATACTCTTTTCATGAGCGAAGATGCCCCACTTGAGGAATTGAACGCAGCTAAATATCTATGCCTGCACTTCCTTTCGGAACCTAGAGATAATTCATTACGGATTGTCGTAAAGGAGGCCGTCGTCAACCGGTCAGTGTCAAATCGATCTGATTTCCCAGAGGCGCCTGAGTTGGCGGGGATACTACGAAATTCTTGGCCTATTGAGTCTATCGGCGGATGTAAGACCTTCGAGTTGTATTGGGAACGCTATGTTGCGTACTTGGTTACCGAGGAGATGGTCGGATCGACTGCGGGAGGCGGGTACAAAGACGAGGTGTTTAGTGGAAACCTGTTCCGCCTGTATAGCAAGTCGCACTTTCTCGACCATCTTACTCGTGACACCGGCGGGCATGGTGAGCCGCTCCAACACTACAAGCTGCTCTGTCTCAATCATCTTATCGACGTCGCCGCTTATGCCCTGCCTGAGATCAAGGTGCTTGTCACACTATCCCCTAACGTCGCGGTTCCTGATGTCGTCGTCTGACGAGGCCGCAGGTCTGAATGGCAGGGTTTTGGCTAGAGCTTGTATCCAATTTTTCGTAGAAATTCCTTGCGGACCTTGATGTCGGCATCGGTTTCGATACCCTGGGTCTTCACACCGTCAATCACGCCGAGGATGCCGCGGCCTTGGTCGGTTTCGGCGATCACAACCTCGACGGGATTGGCTGTGGCGCAAAAAACTCGACACACCTCCGGGACGTTTTTGACGGCGTTAAGGATGTTGATCGGGAATCCGCCCTCCATAAATATAATGAAGCAATGGCCGCAGGCAAGCGCCAGGGCGCCTTTCTGTGCGAGATCGATAAGTCGCTGATCGTTCCCGGAGTAGCGCACCAGAGCGGGCCCCGACGATTCGCAGAATCCGATGCCGAACTTCATTCCGGGCACGGTTTGAACGATGACTTCGTGAAGATCCTCGACAGTCTTGATGAAATGCGACTGGCCAAGGATAAAGTTCATGTCAGCGGGCTTTTCGATAGTGAGAGTTTTGAGTTCCATACATTGCTCCATGCGCAGATTACGCAGGTTGGTCAGGCATTACTCTTCAGAGACCTTTAGAACTGCAAGGAAGGCTTCCTGGGGAATGTCAACGCGACCCACGCGCTTCATGCGCTTCTTCCCTTCCTTCTGCTTTTCGAGCAGCTTGCGTTTGCGCGAGATGTCGCCGCCGTAACACTTGGCGATAACGTTCTTCCGCATGGGCGGGACGTTTTCTCGCGCGATCACTCTTGATCCTATGGAAGCCTGAAGCGCCACTTCGAAGAGTCTGGCGCGGAATGAGCTTGCGCATTTTCCCGCAAAGGACGCGCCCGCGCGTAAACGCCTGATCGCGGTGACTGACAAACGAAAGAGCATCCACCGGCTCGCCGGCCACCAGGAAATCCACCTTGACCAAATCCGAGATCCAATAGCCTGCAAAGTGATAATCGAGCGATGCGTAGCCACGCGAGGCGGACTTCAGCCGGTCGTAAAAATCCAGCACGATCTCGTTGAGAGGAAGCTCGTAAGTGAGGAGCACGCGCTTGGGCGATACGTACTCGAACCCCTTCTGCACGCCCCGCTTCTCTTCCAGCAGCTTGAGGATTCCGCCCAGGTATTCGTCCTGGGTGAAGATCTGCGCCCGGATTACGGGTTCTTCAACCTTGTCCATGTCACCCGCAGGCGGAAATTTGCTGGGCGTGTGAACGTCCAGGACCTCGCCTGCCTTGGTGGTGACGCGGTATCGGACGCTCGGCGCGGTGGTGATCAGGTCGAGATTGAATTCCCGCTCCAGGCGCTCCTGCACAATTTCCATGTGCAGCAGGCCGAGGAAGCCGCAGCGGAAGCCGAAGCCCAAAGCCTCGGAGTTCTCCGGCTCGTAGAAAAGCGAGGAGTCATTGAGGCGCAACTTCTCGAGCGCATCGCGCAGAGCTTCGTAGTCGCTGGCGATCACGGGATAAAGCCCCGCGAAGACCATGGGCTTGATTTCCTCGAAGCCGGGAAGCGGGGCGGCGGCGGGCCGCGTGTCATCCGTAATGGTATCGCCGATGCGCGTGTCGGAGATGCGCTTGATATTGGCGACTGACGAAACCGACTTCACCAGCTTCGAGGCGTTCCACGCGGACCGGCTTCGGCGTCAGCACACCCAGCTCTTCAACCGTGTAGACTTGGTTGTTGGACCAAAGGCGAATCCGCATGCCGACCGTCAAGGCGCCTTCGACTATGCGGCTAAGCACCACCACGCCGCGATAACTATCGAACCAGGAGTCGAAAATCAGCGCCTGGAGTGGCGCTTCCGGCAAGCCGCGAGGCGCCGGGACGCGCGCCACGATGGCCTCCAGCACCTCATCCACCCCAGTTCCCTGCTTGGCGCTGATCTCAGAGAGCTTCGTTCGGATCAAGCGCCAGCGCGTGTTCAATTTGCTGCTTGGTGGCGGCGACGTCCGCGCCCGGCAGGTCGATTTTGTTGATGACCGGAATGATCGCCAGGTTGTTGTTCAAAGCAAGCTGAGCATTGGCAAGGGTCTGCGCCTCGACTCCTTGCGAAGCATCAATCACCAGGACCGCGCCTTCGCACGAGGAAAGGCTACGCGAAACCTCATAAGAGAAATCGACGTGCCCAGGCGTATCGATCAGGTTTAGCTGGTATTCGTTCCCATCGCGCGCGCGGTAGTGGAGGCGGACCGCGTGCGCCTTAATGGTAATGCCCCGTTCGCGCTCGAGATCCATCGTGTCGAGCACTTGGTTGGACATTTCACGTTGAGAAAGCGCGCCTGTGATTTCAAGAATACGATCGGCTAGAGTGGATTTGCCGTGGTCAATGTGGGCAACGATCGAGAAGTTGCGAACGTAACGTGCATCCGTCATAGAACTAATTCTGGATTTTAGATTTCGGATTTTGGAATAAGGGTTTGTTCCGCCTGGTTCTTTCCGCAGTTAATCCAAAATCGAAAATCCCAAATCCAAAATGTGTAACCCTTTGAAAATCTAACAAAAGAGCGATACCCTGTCAAACCTGAGGATAATTTGCAGCCGCTCGGCCTCGACGTTTGGATGGCTGGACTTTGTACGTATCGAGAACACATACTATACCTCGCGTGGATTCTGTGCCGCGGGCAAGAGGGGAGTTAGCATGGCTTTCGAGAATTTGCTTTACGAAAAGCGGAATGGGATCGGGTATGTGACTTTGAACCGTCCTGCGAAGCTAAACGCCCTCAACCACAAAACGATGGAAGAGTTGCACGAGTGTTTTCAGAATATCGAGAGGGACGATGAGGTGCGGGCGGTCATCCTCACCGGGGCCGGTGACAAGGCGTTTGTTGGTGGTGCGGACATCAACGAATTGGCGGTTCAAACGCCGGTCGAGGGCAAAGAGATGTCCGTGCGCGGCCAGAAGATTCTGGATCTTGTCGAGCACCTGGGCAAGCCGGTGATTGCCGCGATCAACGGCTACGCTCTGGGCGGAGGTTGCGAACTCGCGTTGGCATGCACCTTAAGGATAGCCTCTGAAAATGCACGGCTGGGTCAGCCGGAAGTGAAGCTGGGGCTTATCCCCGGCTACGCGGGAACGCAACGCTTGCCGCGCCTGGTGGGGAAGGGACGCGCCCTTGAAATGATCCTGAGTGGTGAGACAATGGGTGCCTCCGAGGCTTATCGGATTGGACTCGTAAACCAGGTGGTCCCTGCGCTCGAACTTATCGCCGCAGCCGAAAAGCTCGCGCAAAGGATCATTGCGAACTCGCCCTTGGCTGTCAAGTTCGCGCTCGAAGCCGTAAATCACGGGTTAGAAATACCGGAAGCCGAAGGCCAATTTCTGGAAGCTACCCTTTTCGGGTTATGCTGTACGACGGCGGACATGAAGGAAGGTACACGGGCCTTCCTTGAGAAGCGGCCGGCGCGATTTAGCGGTAAATAACTCCGTGACTTTGAAAATGGAAAGTGGAAACTGGCAGGGCAATCGCAGAGTCGAGTGTCGATTTAGGGACCTTCGTTTTGGCTTTCCCGAATCAGGTCTTCGATGCCAGCTCGTTACTTGTCGCCTGTCACTTGAATATGGCTTCACGAAGAAAATCTCGCGAATTTGCAATGCAGATGCTTTATCAATGGGAGATCTGCGGCTACACCCCCACCCAGGTCGCGACAACCTTTTTTGCCAACCAAAACGCGTGCGCTGAGGTGGAGGGTTTTGCGCGCGCCCTTTTCGATGGCGCGGTGTTGAATATTGAAGAAATCGACCGGCTGGTTCGTGAGCATGCTGACCACTGGCGCCTGGAGCGCATGGCCGCCGTTGACCGCAATATCCTGCGCGTGGCTCTCTTCGAGCTACTCCATCACCCGGAAACTCCCGCCGCTGCCGTGATCAATGAAGCGCTCGAGATCGCCCGGCGTTTTTCGACAGGGGATTCAGTGGAGTTTGTGAACGGCGTGCTGGATGGCATCCGCAAGACCCTTCCACCGCGCGAGAACCAATCGAAATGATGGTTTGGAGGGCGGCAGTGTGCTGCCGCTTTCGTATCGCATTCTTGCTTGCGCACCGCGTGTCGAAGAACCTCGCTCGAATGCACAGCCAGCAAACCGGCCTGAGCAAAGGCGGCAGCAAGCAGCCACACTTCAAATAGTGGGCTACAACTGTTTTCGCGAGAACGCTTCTATCTCGGCGAGGAGAGCTTTATTGTGCCCCGCTTTCGAGCGCTGTGATGAGCGGGTGGATGCCCATCTGACCAACAATGGTGCTTTCGCGCAGCGCCTCTTCTGCTGAATTCCGGCCCGGCCCCGGTTGGGCGCAGCGCGCCTTTGCGGAATTCCTCAATGACGGTTTCCGGATCGAGTTCGGCGCGAATGACAGCGACTTTGGCGTCTTGCACGTCGAGATCGGCGAAGACTTCCTTGGCAACATCGATCATCCAATTGAGGTTACGGTTGCCACCCGCCATGCCGCTGCTGCCGAGGATGACTGGGCAACCGAGTTTCTTACCGGCCTCGACCATGTGACGGTAATCGGTCTTCACAGCCTCACGCTCAAAATATTCGGTGCCGGTGCCCAGATAATAGGGACCTGCATCCATCGAGCCGGCGTCGGAGATGATAGCGTCGACGCGCCCCTTCAGTGCTTCTTCCAGGGACTCTTTCCGGGATAACCGTAGCCTAGAGCACCACAGGCGGAAACGACGCGATAAATGAGCTTTGGCATTGGAGTACCCCTTCATTGTTTAGGGGCCGACCGAAATGGCTTTGCCCCGTTTAACGTGTCGGGACAATCGTCAAGCCAGCTCTTAAAAACAAATATTACTTCGATATGGAGGTATCGGCGGACGATATGGCCGTTTGGCCTCCAATCCATTCGATACCAGGCATCGGCGATTTGCGCATTTGGCCGTCAATGAATTGTACAAGCACGTTCCGGACTGCTTCGCCGGCGTTTGTGAGCGGATAATCGCTCGACGAAATAATCGATGCGGTGAGATAGAGCGGAGGCTCTATGAGCAATGGCCGAGCAAGATCCTCGGCGGAAATGTCCGCCAAGTCCCCTTTCGGGATAATCGCATTACCCATTCCGGTACGCACGGCCGAGAGGATGCTGGACAGCACATCCATCTCCGCCACCACATTCGGAGTGACGCCACCGGAAGAGAAAGCTCGATCGATCATGCTGCGTGTGACGTTAGGAAGGCTGGGTAAAATGAGCGGCATTTTTGCAAGCTGAGTGAGCGAAACTGATGCGGCTTTGCTGGGAAGGGGCTCACGACGGATGAGATAGAGCCGCTGCCGAAAAAGCGGTCTGCGCGCAAATTTAGCCACGAGTTCGTCCTCGAAGACCACAGCGATCTCTAGGGTATGCGCCTCGATCCTTGCTTTGACTGCCTCGCTGTCAGCGACGGTGAATTTGATCGTCACCTGCGGAAAAGCGGACTTGCACGTTTCGATGAAGAGGCCTGCCAGCGAGGCGGCAAGCGTCGAAGACATGCCCAGACCCACCGAGCCTTCCGTCACCCCGCCGCTCGAACGGACAATGCCCGGTAGCTGCTCCATCTGGCGCAGAATCAACCAGGCCTCGCGGTAAAGCACTTCGCCTGCTGCCGTTGGACGCACGCCGCGAGCGCTGCGTTGAAGAAGGCTCAATCCCAGCTGCTCCTCCAGTTCGGCAATCTGTTGGCTCAAAGCCGGCTGCGCGACATGGATGGTTGCGGCGGCACGAGAGAAGCTGCCCGCCTCAACGATCTTTACAAAATAGCGCAGATGGCGGAGTTGCATGGCAGAAGAATTGAACCATAGCTGCGGGAGCTGTGCCAGTTGATCGATCGTCTGACTTGGTGCCCCCTCATCGCATCATAGAGTTCCTTGCTCGCTTATCAATTTGAGAATTGTCCTCAATAAGGCGTCAGCACCATCGTCCGCCAACAGGTGACGAGGCGCTCGAATAGACGGGCTATGTCGCCTTTTGGCCGATTTTGTTGAAAAAGTCTGCAGTTGCGGAAGTTGATTTTCGCTGATTTAGTCGCTGCGAGAAGCAGGACTGCGAATCATGATGGGGCATCGGCAAGTCGAACAGGCTGCGTTGTTCTATGAGTTTTCGCTAGAGAGGCACGTTCCCGCTGATCATCTGCTGCGCTCCATCGACAGGTTCGTCGAGCTGGAGGGTGTGAGGCGGGAGCTGGCAGCATTCTACAGCACGATGGGCCGGCCATCGATTGATCCAGAGCTGATGATCAGAATGCTGATCGTGGGCTATTGCTTCGGCATTCGATCGGAGCGGCGGCTGTGCGAGGAAGTCCACCTCAATCTGGCATATCGATGGTTTTGTAGGCTTGGGCTCGACGGGCATGTCCCCGATCATTCGACCTTCTCGAAGAACCGGCATGGCCGGTTCCGCGAGGCCGATCTGCTGCGGCGCGTGTTCGAGACAGTCCTACGGCGCTGCATTCGCGAGGGGCTGGTTGGTGGGGAGGCCTTTGCGGTCGATGCCAGTTTGATCAAGGCGGATGCCAACCGGCAGAACGGCATCGAAGGCGAGAAGGGGCTGCCACCAGAAGCAACCGGTCGGGCGATCGAAGAATATCTGGCCGTGCTCGACGATGCGGCCTTCGGTGCCGCCACTGACGTGGTGCCCAAGTTCCTCTCACCGGCCGATCCCGCGGCACGTTGGACCGGCGCCCATGGTGGACAGGCATTCTTCGCCTATTCCACCAACTACCTCATCGACGCCGACAATGCGATCATCGTGGATGTCGAAGCGACGACCGCGATCCGGCAGGCCGAGGTTCTCGCCGCAAAACGCATGATCGAACGCTCGATGGAGCGCTTCGACCTGTATCCCGCCCGCCTTCTAGGCGACAGCGCCTATGGCTCGGCCGAGATGCTCGGCTGGCTGGTCTATGAGCAGGGCATCGAGCCGCATGTGACGGTGTTCGACAAGTCGGCGCGCCAGGATGGCACCTTCTCCCGCGACGACTTCACCTATGATCATGACTGGCGACGTCTACTACTGCCCAGGCGGCAAGATGCTGACCACGACCGGCTCACGTATCGATGATGGATCGACACTACGCTACCGCGCGAGCAAATATGACTGCGAAGCCTGTCACCTGAAGCCTCGATGCTGTCCCAAGGAACCGGCCCGGTATGTGCCGCGATCGATCTACGAAGGCGCCCGAGACATGGCACGCCAAATCGCAAGATCGTGGGAGGGACGCATCGCACGACGGCTGCGTAAGAAGGTCGAGATGCTATTTGCGCACCTTAAACGCATTCTCAAGCTCGACCGGCTCCGACTACGAGGACCGAATGGTGCGCACGACGAGTTCCTCCTCGCAGCAACCGCCCAGAACCTCCGAAAAATGGCGAAGCTGATACCGGTACAAAAGCTCAAACCAGCATAAGAGCAGGACCGCTCCGCCGATTGACCGCGCCCTCAGCGCGCCAGTTCGATCTACTTCAAATTATCGTCGGACTTCTTCAACAAAATCGC
>CAVYPU010000041.1:0-27936 GCA_963770415.1 uncultured Acidobacteriota bacterium | reverse complement strand
GGGCTTCCAGTTTGATAAGACCGGGCCTCCCGGCATGCTGGACTTTAATCCTCGTCTTGGCGCCTCGCCGGACCGTTCCCTGCCGGAAGGAATCCTGGCCATGCTTAAAGAAGTATCCAACGCTGCCGCGAGGTCAATCCGCAGTTCGCCCTGGCTTCCGAAATCTTTTGGGATCGATCCTTCCCTTATGTGGACGTTTCGTACGTGCGCATGAACGAGATCGACATGAACTCGACGGCGCTGCGCTTCACCTTCCCGGAGTGGACTTCGACCATCTGCGCCGAGAGCCCGGGCGATTTCAACGTGATGAACAACGGCATGCGCTACGGCTTGGTCTGGGCCGTCAGCCGCGCCACTACAACGACTCGATGGATGAGCCCTGACGCGCCGCTTTCCGCCTACGTGCAGGAGTTGATCCGGATTCGCGCCCAGCATCGCGACCTGCTTTTCCTCGGCCGTTTCGCGACACCCTGGGCGCGGAGGTCAGGGCGGAACGACGTTCGGTATTCCGTATTTGAAGGAATGGGACGCCCGGCAAAGCCTGCGTGGTGGTCAACTACGGCAACGAGGCAGCGGAGGCGGAGGTGGCCTGGCCGGGGAGAAGGCTCGGAGCGTGGAAATCCTGCGGCCGTTTCACGCCGATGGCGAGGGTAAGATGCCCGTCCAGGTTCAGCTTGGCCCGCGCACCTGCGCCGTGATCGTAGAGGTGTAGTGGCCCGCGACAGAGTGGGGCCCGGACCAGCCAGCAATGACAGCCTTCTCTGTTGGTGATCACTATTGCGAGCAAGCCTTTTCCAGCGCCCATGCCTTTGGAGGCAGGGCTTTCCGTGTTCTTTCGACCGCGGGTCAAGATCGCCGACCCAGATCGCCAATCTGGATTGCCAAGCAGATTTGTCAATTGTCACCTCGGATGTTAAAATTCGCGCTTAACAATTGAATTCGGGCACCCGCTTACGACCTTTTGCGAGACTTCACGTCCAAATGATGCGTAAGTCGCGATTGGATGTACGTGATTTCAGGGAAAACCATAAGCAGGGGGAATAACTCTCGATGAAACGCAGGAGTCCTCGTTGGTTTGCTTCTTTATTAGCTTTGGGCGCGCTCCTTCTAGGGCAGCGTGTGGCAGCCCAAACCGTGGGGACCGCCCCACAGGCAGGATCGACCAGGCCGGCAACCCTGGAGATTGGAAACACTCATTGGTTCCCAGGCTTCTGGGGGCCATATAGCACGCCGTTTATCCCTGCGCCAAAAATGAGCAATTCGGAGCGGTTGCATTCGCTGCTGGGCGATAACAAGCTCCGCCTTTCGGTCGAAGACGCGATCGCTCTGGCGCTCGAAAACAATCTCGACATTTCCGTGGCGCGCTATAACCTGAGTTTCGCGCAGCCGACCTCTTGCGAGCCAGAAGCGGCGGCGCGACTCGCGGCGTTCCTGGCGCGTTCACGTCCTCCGCCCTGTTCGCGGGCGCCATCGGCAGCGGGGTCAGCAGCATCAGCAGCGGCAGTACCTCCAGCGCCAACAGCGTAACGGCGTCGGGCGGCGCTACCAACGTTGGGGTGATCGGCTGCTGCGATCCCGTCGCCGGCGCCCAGTTCGGATGGGACCGCAGGACCACTCCGCTCAACTATGTCCTGGTCAGCGGCCTTCCCGTGGTGACCACGCAAACCACCAATGGCGTCGCATACTTCGGCCAGGGTTTCCTGACCGGCACCAGTTACGCCGTGGCCGTAAACGGCTACCGCCAATCCAGCACGTCTCTTAATACGATCTTCAATCCGGTGGTCCCTACCGGCTTGACCATCGGATTCGACCAGCAGCTTTTGAACGGCTTCGGATACCGCGTCAACGCCAAGTTCATTCGCATCGCACAGAACGATATGAAAATATCCAGCAGCGTTTTCCGCCAGCAGGTCATCACCACGGTCGCGCAGGTTCTGAACCTCTACTGGGATTTCCTGTCGTTCAAGGAGAACGTTCGAGTGGCCGAACAAGCCGTGGCCTTTTCTGAGAAGTTGCTTTCCGACAACAAGCGCCAGGTGGAGGTCGGCACGCTCGCGCCCATCGAAGTCGTGAGAGCGGAATCCGAGGTGGCTTCCGACCAGCAGAACCTGATTGTGGCCCAGACCAGCCTTCAGCAGCAGGCCGAGTTGATTAAAACTGCGCTGTCAAGAAAAGTTGACGCGGAGCTCAGGAGTGCTCAGGTGGACGCCATGGACAAGCTTCCGGAACCGCGGCCGGACGATATCCCGCCTCTCGATAAAGCCCTGGATTTAGCGCTCCGCAACCGCCCGGAGATCGAACAAGCGGACCTCAATCTGCGCTACGAGGAAATCGTCATCAAGGCCAATCGCAATGCCTTGCTTCCCACTCTGAATGTCTTTGCTACTTACGCTCCTACCGGGTTGTCCGGTCTTAGTTCCGTTCTGGGGCCTTGCCCGTCCGGTTACGCGCCGAATGGAAATCAATGCCTGGCTGGCGGCCTCGAACCTATTGCGAGGCCGATGATAAATTCCTATCAAGGCATCTCCCAGTCTTTGTCGCAGATGTTGCACGGCAACTATCCTGACTATTCATTTGGGTTCACGCTGCAATTTCCCATTCGAAACCGCTCCGCGCAGGCGGACGTGGCGCGCGCCCTGCTCGAACAGCGGCAACTCGATGAACAGCTCTTGAGGCAGAAGAATCAAGTCGAGCAGGATGTGCGTAACGCGGATATCGGCGTGGTCCAGGCGAAAGCCCAGATCGCCGCTGCAGAGAAGGCCGTCGTGCTGGCGCAGAGGACACTCGACGCGGAACAGAAAAAGTTCAAGCTGGGCGAATCCACCGTCTTCCTTGTCATCCAGGCCCAGCGCGACCTGGCCACGGCCGAGGGCAACGGAGTGAAGGCGCGCTCGACTTATGCCAAAGCCATTACGCAGTTTCAGCAAGCCACCGGGACCATCCTGACTGACTATCAGATCGAGTTGAACGACGCGCTCGAGGGCAAGGTAACGCGCCCATCCAATATCCCCGGCTCCCGCGACGAGCCGCTACCCGATAACGCCGCCCTTTTACCGCCATAGGCTAGGCATGTAAGACGTGTGTTTTTGTAGCGGGAAACCGGATCCGGAGATGAGCTATGTCTCAGCAACACGGGTGCACGACAAGAATGTGGTAGAAGTCACACAGGGTTCTTCACAACAGATCGCTGTTCCCAGAAGTCCTGGAAGCGCCCGCTGAGTTTGCAGCACCGTAGGGCGATAATGGCGTTGGCCCCGCGCAGAGTCCAGTGCATGCCGCCTCTTTTCAGCCGAGTGCCGATCACCCCTTTACAGCCCGCTTCCACCACTCCGGAAGAGGTGCAGAGGCCCTGCGCATGGAATTCGGGGTAACGCATACGAGACCGATTATGGCGCAGATACTGTAAGCATTCGCGAGCCGGCTGGGAGTGAAGAGCGTGGCGGAGGAGAGCGGCAACGAGACTCTTCCATCGTCCCTCATCCAGTTCCCGATACCGCCTTTGCGTCCACGGCTTGGCCTTCTCGCCGGCCTCTCCGTAAAGACTCTTGCCCAGTTCACTCAAGCGCTCCTTGACATGGAAACGATCCACGATCTGAACCGCCTGGGGAAACAGTTCTTGCGCCAGATTCCAGATCCACGCCGCTCCGTCCCCCACGACCACCAGACGCTGGGCATCCCGGCAGCAGCGACGGATCGCTTCCCGCTCCACCCGCTGGGTGAACCGGGAAAGCTCGCGGTCGGTGTCCCGACGGGCGGCGCTCTCGAGGGCCGCTGAATAGCTCACCGAACCTTCGTCCCGTACCGGCCTGCCTTCCGCATCCCGCGACTCCGCACTCCAAACCGTACACAGCTTCACCTCGCGCGTCTTGGCCGAGCCGTCCGCTTGCTTCCCCCCTCGACCGCTCAATTCCGTGGCACGCATCGGAACCCCCGTCCCGTCCATGCCCAGATACAAGGTGGGAGCCGAAGGCGGGTCGCCCAGGGGCTCGGCCGTTTGTTGCTCCTCCGCCGCGATCTCCGCTCCCAACTGTTCGGCCACGCGCTCCACCTGCTTGGCCTGCACCTCCACATCCGCCAACTCCCGCAAGAGGGCGCTGCCTTCCTCAAAGCTCACCGCCGCTCCCACGCTGGCCACCCTGCGCTGCACGGCGGGGGAGAGCGAAGCACCCTCCAGCGCCAACGCTCGATCGCGAGGGTACCATCCCCGACCGCACCCCGGGCAATAATAATAGGCTCGCTCCAGCTTCAATTCCCCCAACACACTCTGGAAACACTTGGCTCGCCGCCCCACGTAGCGCGCTGACTGGCCGCAAGCACAGGGCTGGGTGGAGCGAGTTTGGTCGGAGTGATCCGCATTCAGGCGCTCCTCCAGCAGCCGGGCGGCCAGCCGCAACGCCCGGTGCCGTAAGGCCGTCTCCACGGCCTCCAGGTCCAGTTCCTCAGCCCCGGCGGTACCCAGCAGAGCCTCCAACTCCCCCTCGACCTCGACCGCGAAGCCCTCGGCCCACACCGTTTCTTTTAATCTCGGAGGATGACGCCGCGTTGGACTCTTGCAGCCGGGCATTACAAATCTGTTCGTTCGTCGCCACCAAAGCGCCAGCCAGCTTGCGAAAGCGCTGGTATTCCGTCATCTGGGCTCGCGTCCGCTCCAGCGCTGCGCCAGAAGAAACGGCCCGGCTGACTGTCTTTCCCTGCACGGTGTGGGTCACCATCCAGAGCGGGCCGTGTCCTCGGGTGCCGGTCCGGGCACAGTGGCAATTGGGCTTGCCGCATTTACGGTAGCACTCCACCAGAGAGCCGGGCCGCATTTCGCCGAGCTGAGCAATCTGAACCTTCAGTTCGCGATCACGCATCTGAAGTTTCTCTAGGACTGGGGATGAAGATTTCATAGGAAGCCTCCTATCTGTAAGTTATAAACGCTTACAGATTATAACCCCACACCCCGCTCACTGTCAAACTCTCACATTTGTGTCGTGCACCCATGCCGACTGTTTCTCTGGACGGACCAGCCGACGCCGCAGTAAAATGGCTGGGCGAACAATAGTAGAGATCGAACAAGGAGCGATGACGTGACGAAGAAGCTGATAGTCCCAGTCGTGCTATTTTTGACTTTCGTTCTTGGGGCAGCATTCGCGCAAGGGCAAGGTAAGAAACCCAAGCCCGGCCCGCTTACGGGGACTTGGGAATGCACCGCACACGGGGGCACTCAAGGAGACTTGCCGTTCACTCTATATCTCGAGCAGACCAAGGACTCGGTCACGGGATCCGTCTCATCGCCTATGGGCGGGACCCAGATCAGCGCCGGTACGGTTAAGAAGAATGACATTGAGATTCACTTTGACACGCCGCAAGGCAATTATCAGCTAACGGGTCAACTCAAAAAGGGAGAGCTTTCCGGCAAGTGGTCGGGCGAGACCGAAAGCGGCACCTGGGAAGGCAAGAAACAGGCTTCCGCCGCTAAATAAGGTTGCATTTTGAGTTATGCCCCAAGGGCTCGGGTTAGGCCCGACGCCCCACAGGGAGAGTGTTGATGCGGGTAGTCGTCAAAGTCGGTACGGGCTTGATAGCCCCGGGCGGACAGATCAACTTCAATTGGATGCGCTCGTTGATCGATCAGCTTGATCTGGCTCGTCATGAGTACGTCATCGTCAGTTCGGGAGCGATCGCTTGTGGAATGTTTTCGCTGGGGATCAAGGAGCGCCCGAAACAACTAGGATTGATGCAGGCAACCGCGGCGGTGGGCCAGAGCCGGCTGATGCACACTTACGAGCGGCTGCTCTTTGGGAAAAAAGTGGTGGCTCAACTGCTGCTTTCGAACGATGACTTTGCCTCCCCCCTTCGTTACCAGAACCTTTCGAAGACGCTCAATCAGTTGCTGAGGATGAAGGTTCTCCCCATCATCAATGAAAACGACAGCGTTTCGGTTCACGAGCTCGAAGGGGCGTTCGGCGACAACGACGAGCTGAGCGCACTAGTGGCTTGCGCGCTCGAAGCCGACTGGCTTGTCCTGCTTACCAATGTGGATGGCTTTATGATTGCTAAGGAGCCCGGAGGAAAGCTTCAATTAGTTCGACGGGTTCAGCGCGTCACTCCCGGTATGGAAGCTGCCTGTAACGGGAAAAGCCAGCTTGGCCGCGGCGGGATGCGCTCCAAGCTGCGGGCGGCGCTCCGGGCCACGGCAGCGGGCATTCAAGTGGTGATTGCCAACGGGAATCATCCTCAGGTTATCCCACTGGCCATGCAGCGCCGCGTGGGAACCTATTTTTCGCCTTTGCGCACCAGGAATGAGATCCACGCATGAGCGCACTGCCCTCAGCGAACCGCACCACGACCACCGATAAATTGCGGCGCGCGCGCGCCGCGGCCCCAAGCATGGCTTGCTCGAGCACGCGGCAGAAGAACGCCATGCTGCAGGCGATGGCGGCGCTTATCGCGGGAAACGAGGAGGCCATTCTGGCGGCGAACCTCCTCGACCTCCAATCGAGCGGCCTTCGTCCTTCCAGCCGTGATCGCCTGCTGCTCAATCCCCAGCGCATCGCTGACATGCTGGAAGGCATCAAGGCCGTCATTGAGCTGCCTGACCCGGTTGGCGAAATCCTGGCCGAGTGGGTTCGTCCTAACGGCTTGCTTATCCGGAAGGTGCGCGTGCCCTTGGGTGTTGTGGGCATCATTTATGAGTCGCGGCCCAACGTGACGGTGGACGCGGCTGTGCTGGCGCTGAAAGCCGGCAACGCCGTGGTTCTCCGCGGCGGACGCGAAGCTGCGCATACAAACGAAAAGCTGGTGGAACTCCTGAACCGCGCGCCGGGTTTGCCGGAAGGGTCCATCGAGCTGCTTGATTCGCGTTCCCATGATTCGGCAGATGAGTTGATGCGAGCTCGCGGCTACGTGGACGTTCTCGTACCGCGCGGCGGAGCAGAACTTAATCAACCGCGTGGTGGAACAGGCCATCGTGCCGGTCATCGAAACCGGGGCAGGGAACTGCCACGTTTACGTGGACAAGGACGCTGACCTCGACATGGCGGACAAGATCGTGATCAACGCCAAGACCCAGCGGCCTTCGGTATGCAACGCTGCCGAGAAGCTGCTCGTGCACCAGGACATCGCTGCAGATTACGTGCCGCGAATCGTCGAGAAGCTGCGCGCCGCCGGGGTGGAAGTGCGCGGTGACGAGCCAGACCCGCCGCCTCGCCGGCGAAGACAAAGTGCGCGCGGCCTCCGAGGAAGATTGGTTCACGGAGTACTCAGCCTTGATTATGGCGGTAGCGGTAGTGGCCGACTTGGACGAAGCCATTGCCCGCATCAATCGGTACTCCACGCGCCACTCCGATGCCATAGTCACCCGCGACGCGACTCGCGCTCAGAGATTTTTGGCGCAGGTGGACTCGGCCGCCGTTTACTGGAACGCTTCCACGCGCTTTACCGATGGGGGCGAATTCGGCATGGGCGCTGAAATGGGCATCAGCACCCAGAAACTCCACTGCCGGGGCCCCTTTGCCTTGCCCGAACTTACTTCCGTGAAGTACCAGATTCTAGGAACCGGGCAGATAAGGTAGTGACGAGTGATGAGTGACAAGAAAACTCACCGGCCGGTAAAGCGAGACGAGCAAAGTCTCCCTCTTGTCAGTCGCTTCTCGCTGCCTTTCATGCTCGTCACAGATCACTCGTCACTCTTCACTGATTTCTAATCTCTGCATTAACGAGGATGCTCTTATGGGGAATGTGCCACTGGCAGTTGGCTTGGCATTACTGGCGGGAGTGTTGAATGGCAGTTTCGCTGCACCGATGAAATACGCCAAGCTGTGGAAATGGGAGAACATCTGGTCAGTCTGGGCTCTCGTGGGAATGCTGATATTCCCCTGGTTCATGGTTTACGTCACCGTTCCCGACATGGTGGCGTTTTACCAGGGAGTCGGAATTCGAGAGATTCTCCTCCTTGTCGGGTTTGGTCTTGGATTTGGACTTGCTCAGATCTTCTTCGGTTTGGGCATCGCCGCTCTCGGAATCGCCTTGAATTTTGCCATTGCTATCGGCCTTTCGACCGCACTCGGGTCACTCGTTCCGCTGGTTGCGCTGCATTCGGAAATGATCCTCACCACGAAAGGTATGGTGATTGTCCTGGGAGTTGCCTTGATGCTGGTGGGGATCGTGTTTTGCGCCGTGGCCGGCAAGCACAAAGAGAAGGCCGTGCAAGGTTCAGCCGAGGAACCGCAGGAAGGCGCGACAAGGAGGATGAGTTTCAAGACGGGGCTGTTCATCTGCATTTTGGCGGGGATCGGTTCACCTCTCATCAACTTCGGCCTGGCGTTTGGAGCACCGCTCATTGCCCGCGCCGCGCAAATGGGCGTCAGCCCCCGGAGTCAGACCAATGTCATCTGGGCGCCGCTCGTGACGGCCTCGCTCGTGCCCTACCTGATTTACTGCGCCTACTTGTGGAAGAAGAACCGGACAGGCCGTCTATTCTTTCATCCCGGGACGGCGCTCTATTGGATTTTGGGCGCCATCATGGGACTGCTCTGGTTTGGAAGCACGGTGATTTACGGCGCGGCCACAACCGAGTTGGCTGGCCTGGGTCCCATCCTCGGTTGGCCCCTTTTCATGTCCTCTATTATCATAACCTCAAATGTTTGGGGATTTGTTACGGGCGAATGGAAGGCCGCCGGGCAGAAAGCACTAACCACGATGCTGATGGGGATCCTGTTTCTGATCCTGGGATTCGTCACCTTGGCGGTGAGCGGTCGCCTGTCAGCGTGACTGCAGTTTAATCGGCGCGAGCCAGTGCATGCGGGACAAGTTGCGATTGCCTTCGGCGCGAAGGTGGTTAGGGTGCGCCTGTCTTGTAACACTGCTGTAACATTGGGTAACAGTCAATCAATTATTGACAAGGTTCAAGAGACCCGGTATATTTCAAAATCATGTGGGATGAGAATCTTACCATTACAGATGGTCAGCCTGTGCAGGAAGGTGAAAGAATCCTGCAATTGAACGGTCCAATCACGATTGCCACATTGTTTGGCTTTCGGGATGCCGTGCGGGCGGAAAAGACCGCCAAGACCGTGATTCTCGATTGCAGCCAAGTCCCCTATATGGATTCCGCCGGGGTTGGCGCGATCGTCAACGCCCACGTTTCATGCGTCAATTCCGGGCGCCGCTTGATCCTGGTGGGCGTGCAGGACCGCATCAGGACACTGATGAAAGTGACTCGAGTGGAAGAGGTTCTCGCCATATTTCCAACCCTGGAAGAAGCTCGCGCCGCGATCCAATAAGAACCGGCGCGGATCTCATTTTCTTACGCCCACAACCTATCGCTCGCCTGTAAACCAGCCAGTGCTGTTAAAGTTCCTGCACCAAAGGCCCCGCGAAGCGCGCTATCATCGGCTACCGCCTTTTCTCAAGGAGTTCACGGCGGCGGCTTCGCTTCCGCGCTCCAAGGCGCTTCGCGCATTTTGCCACAGTCCGCGCTGCCGAGGAGCCCCGATTTGGAATTGGCGTTGTCGCGAGCTATCTTCGCGGCGTATGATTAGGGGCGCTTGCATTCGTCCAACAGGGTAGCCAGGGGCGGCGGCTTGCACTTCCCGTGGCAAGCGGGGCCGCGATTTCCGCGTTAGGGGGAGGAACCGATGAGAAGACATAAGACTTCGCGCGGTCTCGGCGTGACGCGGCGCGACTTTTTCAGGAATGCCGGAGTGGGGCTGGTGGCAGCGGAGTTTGCGGCCGCTTCGCCCGGAGACACCAAGGCAGCCCCGTCCGCTGCTTCCGTGCGGTTTACGCCTCAAGGAGGTCTTACGCAGATCTCTCCCAACCTGTACGTGCTTCGCGACACGTGCAACGTCTACGTGCTCAAGGACGGCAACCGGGCCGTATTGATGGACTTCGGCTCCGGGCACGTCTTGAGCCTGCTGGGTGCAGATCGGCGTGACGCGTGTCGAGGCGATCCTGCACACTCACCATCACCGCGACCAGGGCCAGGGAGACGCGCGCGCCGTCGCGGAGCGGATCCCGATCATAGTTCCCCAGCACGAACGGTACCTGTTTGAAGATGCCGAGAACTTCTGGCGGAACCGGCGCATCTTCGAGTTGTACTACGTCAAGAACGATTTCTTCACCATGACGCGCGACGTTCCCGTGGCCGGGCATCCTGCGCGATTACGACACTTACCGCTGGGGGCCGTACGAGCTGCTCATCTATCCCACGCCGGGCCACACGCTGGGGTCCGTAAGCCTGATCGGCGCTGTCGACGGCAAGAAGGTGGCCTTCACCGGAGACCTGATCCATTCGCCGGGCAAAGTCGTGAACCTATACGAACTCCAATATAACTACGGCAGCACGGACGGAGTTGACTATGCCATCTATTCGCTGACGCGGGTTCGCGAACAGGGCCCGGAAATGGTTTGCCCCTCGCACGGCGAACCCTTCGGCTCGCCCGAGGCGGGGATCACGCGACCTCATCCAGAAGCTGAGGGGCTGGTGTCGCGGCCTACGTCGCCCGGTCGACGCTCACCGTGGACAACAAACCTTACGCCGTCACGCCTCACCTGATCGCTTCCTATCAGACCACCTCGAGCTCCTACGCGATCATCAGCGACAGCGGCAAGGCGCTGTTTGTGGATTACGGCGCCGCCAGCGGACAATTTCTGTCAGACTCTACATGACCGCCGCGCCCGTTCACGACCGTATGGGCTTTGTCGAGCACACCCTTGACGAACTCCGGGCGCGGTACGGCCTCAAGTCCGTGGACGTGGCCATGCCCAGCCACATGCACGACGACCACCTGAACGGCTTCCCGCATCTCGCCCGCCATCACGGCACCAAAGTCTGGTGCTACGAGAACATGGTGGACGTTCTTGAAAACCCGCGCGGATACAACCTGGGCTGCATTCTGGGCGAGCCGATCAAGATTGACCGCACCTTCCGCCATGGCGACACCTTCAAGTGGGAGGAGTTCGAGTTCCAGGTTTTCCACTCGCCCGGCCACACGGAGTACCAGATGGTCATGTTCTCGACCATCGACGGCGCGCGTGTGGCCTTCACCGGCGACGCGTTTTTCCCCGCGGGCAGCGCCAGCAGCCTGCTGCGCCACAACCTGATCTTCCGCAATTGGGTGGAGAACGACAGCCACGTGAAATCCATCCGCACGATTCTCGAGCACGAGCCCAACATCGTGGCGCCCGGCCACGGCAAGCCGTTCCTGAGCAACAAAGCGGACCTGGAAAACCTGAAGGCGCGCCTCGAAAACCAGCAGAAGTATTTCTTCGATGTCATCGCCGACCCGGATTGCGATTTCGGCCTGAACCCCAGTTGGGCAAGGCTATATCCCTATCAACTTCAGGCCAAGGCGGGCTCGAGCCGCCGCGCTCGAGCTGCGCGTGCGCAACTACCGCTCGAACCCCATGCACCTCGAAGCCGCGCTGGTTCTGCCGCCGGGCTGGAAGGCTTCGCCGGAAGTTCTGGATTTGACCGTTTCGCCGCAAGGCAGATGCCTCGGGCGGGTTCTCTGTCACCGTCCCCGAGAATTGGGACAGAGCCAAAGCCGCGCGTGGCCCTGGCCGCCGACGTCCGGGCCGACGGTCAGTACCTGGGCCAGATCACCGAAGGCGTGGCCGACGTTCAGTTCAGTAGTTGATGAAGGGTTGGGTTCTTGAGTTGGAGACAGGGCGGGCAGTCGCATTTGCCACACATGGGTGGCGCCGACATTGCCTTCTATGTCGGCGACACAGGGCGCAGACATAATGGGCAATGTCAGCGCCATCCAGCGGTTGACGAGCTTCCCATAAATATGGGAGACTTCCCGTTTGAAGACTACGCTGGAAATTCCCGATGCCATCTTTCGCCGGGCGAAATCCGTTGCGGCCGCGCGCGGAGTCCCGCTTCGCGAATTTGTGACGCAAGCGGTCAAAGATAAGCTGGGGGCTTCTTCTACTCCTCCCGAGAGGCCGTGGGTGAAACTCATCGGCAAACTGAAGCACCTGCACAAGGAGACGGAGCGCATCAACCGGCGGATTGAAGAGGACTTTGAGAAGATCGACCCGGAGATGTGGCGTTGATCCTTGATATGAACGCCTTGTCGGCTGCCGCCGACTGCGATCCCGCTGCACTGGAGGTAGTGGCCAAGGCCGAGAGCTTGGCGCTTCCGGTGATTGTGATTGGGGAGTACCGGTTGGGAATCGCGCAGTCCCGGCGCCGATCGGAGTACGAGGAATGGCTGCGTGAGTGGATCGAAGCAGTAACCGTCCTCGAGATCGATGAAGAGACAGCCCGCCAATATGCGGCCATTGGATTGGAGCTGAAAAAATCAGGCAAGCCTATTCCCGCCAACGACCTCTGGATCGCCGCCCTCTGCCGCCAACATTCCCTGCCTCTTATCAGCCGCGACCGCCATTTTGATGCGGTCAGGGGCCTGAGAGAATCTCCTGGTGAGCACCTCTGCGCCGCCTGCTGCTCGCCAGCCTCATGCAGGCCAGGCGCGTTTCCTTAGAGCGATAGCCTCTTAATCAGAACCTTCGTGGGTGCCGCCGACATTGTTTTGTATGTCGGCGCCACCCCAGCGTTACAGGACACTATTGCGACAGCCTTTTAATCAGTACCTTCGAGTTGCGCCCACTCTGTTCATACATCTCGCGGCGGGCAGGGGGAAGGTTATCGGGTGTGCCTTCCACGAATCCCCCTTTGGACTGAAAGTAAGAAAACGCCTGCGTGGACAGTGTGATCAATTCCGTCAGGCCGTTCTCTCGGGCTTTATCCTCCGTAAATTGAATCAGCATTCGCCCGATGCCCTGATTCTCGTGCGCCGGATGGACAAAGAGGCTTGCGAGTTCCCCCTTTCGCTGCTCGGGGTAAATGTGCAGGGCCACGCACGCGACCGGGTTCCTATCGATTTCAAGAATGTAGTAATCCGCCAGGTTCTTTTCAATCTCGCCGCGCGTCCGCCGGATGAGTTCCTCAGTTTCTACCGCCTCCTTGGTTAGCCTCTGGATGGCGCGAATGTCCTTTTTCCTGGCGGAGCGAATGTGTTCATATTCGTTCGCATAGATCAGCGTGCCGATGCCTTCGTTGGAGAATACCTCGGCCAGCAACCCTTCGTCTTCGCGGCCGCTGACAATGTGAACGCGCTCCACGCCCGCAGCGCACGCGGCTGCCGCATGGGCTGCCTTGGAAAGCATTTCCTCCGGAAAACCTCCCGGCGAGAATTGCACAAGTTTCCGTAAATCGGCCACCAGCATCTTGCGGATGAGTTGATTGTGGTGCCGCAGCCCATCCTCGACCGTGAAGAAAATCAGCTTCGTTGCCTTCAAGGCCTCAGCTACTGCGAGAGCGATACTGTCGGAGTTGGCCCGGTAGGTCTTGCCGTCGCCATCAAAACCGAGCGGCGGCAGGACAGGAATAATGCCGCGGTCCAGCAAGGTCTGCAGAAGCTCCGTGTCAACGCGCTGGACTTTGCCGGTGTACAGGTGGTCGATGCCCTGAATGATTCCCTGTGGATGCGCAATGATGGCATTCGGACAGGCGGCTCGGAGGTCGTTGGCCGAAAGGCCTTCAAGGATTTCATGTGTCAGGCGGTTCGCGGCGTCGAGTGCTAATTGCAAGGTCTGAGCATCGGTGACCCCGGTGCCGTCGAGGTTGGATGCCTGCACGCCGTGTTTGTCGGCGAGAGCCTTGATCTGCTCGCCTGCGCCATGCACCATCACCACGCGGATGTTCAGTGATCGCAGGACGGCAATGTCCAGGAGGATGTTGGCGAAGTTCTCGCCCGTGACGATGGCTCCATCCAACGCAATAACGAAAGTCTTTTCGCGAAATTGTGGAATG
This sequence comes from uncultured Acidobacteriota bacterium, assembly GCA_963770415.1. GTDB lineage: Bacteria > Acidobacteriota > Terriglobia > UBA7540 > UBA7540 > CAVROP01. The sequence continues at coordinate 14,129 of CAVYPU010000041.1, read as the reverse complement.
TATTGAAGAATCCCGCGCAGGTCCGTAAGCTTCACGTCAGCACCCAATCGGCTGCCAGGTGCCTGACAGCCGGCTTCTCGTTTGAGACGATTCCACTTTACACTGAAAGCCTCACTCGGGGATGCTGAAATCGTAAATGCGGCCCGCCGCGGAACCTCCCGACCGGTTGCCGCCGCGCGCGCCCGACATGGTGTTCGATTGCCCGGTGCCCATGAAAAAGCCATACTCGCCATTCTGGAGGTCTGTTTCTAGAGTGACCTTGTAAGTTCTGATTCCCGCATGGTCAGCCTTAAACGGAACTTCCTTCTCGCGCTTGACACCCGATTTGCCGCCGGTAATACCGCCAAACGATCCGACCTGAAATTCCCTACGGTTGCCTTTCTTGTTGAGTTTGATCAGAACGTAGTCGGACGAACCGCTCCCATCGGGAACGTAGAGGTAGAACGTCGGACGGTGCTCCTTAACAACATTCCTGGAAGTCTGCCCTTCGATGGTGGCATCCCAGTGCTGGTTTCGCAGGCCATCGGTAAACATGCTGCCGGCTTTGCCGCCCACCTTCATCCGGGAAAGCGCCTGACCCTGGATGAGAACGAAATTGGCCCCGTCTTTCCAGTAGACACCGACTTCCGGAGGCGGCAGATTGGGATCGATGGTCATCGGCCCGGCCGCGGCAATGACGGTGGCCTGCGGACGGCCGGGGCTGATCATCACTTTGATGATTGAGTCGGGGACCTTCGCGCTTTTCAGAGCCCTCAGGCCATCCACGCCGGTATCGAAGCTGAGCGAACCCGGATCGGCGGCGCCCGTCTCGCGAATCTTGGTGTTGATGACCTCATCAGAGAGGCCCATTTGCACCATGCTGATGACGTCCTGGTTGGTAAGGCGCCTGTGCGGGGCGGAGCCGTTTTGGGCAAACGCGAGTGAGACTACGACAACCGCACAAAGGACTCCAAAGCACGCTGCTCTTCTCATGTTCGTCTCCTTACTTTTGTCGAATTCGAAACAACGCCGGGCGCACTTGCCGAAGGCTCCTGGCATCAAGAACCATTTGCCAGGCACGCGAGGAACTTACGACCGCGGCACATGCCGACCCGCGCCGGCCACAATTGATTCCGCCGCCGTCGCCGCTGTTCCTCACCTGAAACTCAGCGCCATAGCCGGCTAAGTCGAGGCAAACCTGCGGTCGGCGAAGGTCGCGAGGTGACCTCCAATGGCGGCTGTTGGATTTAAGACTCAATATTAATGGGACTACCCAGCCTCATCTTCGCACGACCGATGGCTATTGGCAAGGGGGTTGGGGGTAGTGTCCTAATTTGGATTTATAGACAGCTGTGTTTGGAACTACACTTGCTTGGCCGTGCTGCCTTGATTAGGATTTTCTTGAATCTTTTTTTCTTCTCCATCGTTGTTGGAAACGTCTGGAGTCTTCCGTGTCAAGGGCGAGATTTTCCCATTGCGGCATTGGACTCTGTCAGCCTCTGTTGCGTGCGTCCGCCTGAGAGTCATGCCCTTAGTGTCATAAATGAAGCGGAAAACGTCGGCCTGAGGCTCACTGTCACTGAAAACGTGGCTGTAGGTAACAGACACCAAGACAATCACGTAAGTTTTAAAAGTTGCGACTTCGGCAGCGGGATTATCAACAAATTCATTGATACTAATCTCGTCGTTGGTTACAAAACTACCAGAACCTTCAATCATGTGGTCAAAATCGTGGTTATAGTCAATCTCCTCGATGTTCAACACACCATTTCCCCAATTGAAAAACCCGCAATGGATTTCGTATCCCGAAATGTGGGCTACGGTGCGCCCCATATTGATAAATTTCAGGCTGTGAAGCAAATGATTTCCCCGCAAAACTTCTTCTGTACTCATGCTGACCGGACTTCCTCCTATGAAGCGGCACCATCCTGCGGGCGCTTCGTAATGTGCGGACATGCGAGTGAGTTCCGCCACAACCCGTGCCCGCTCAGCGTTAATCATTGCCTGTGCATTCAAAAGAGCAGCCTCAGCGTTGTCGCTGGTAGCTTTCACAGTTTTCCAAAGGAACCAAATCTGGAAACCGCCCACGATGACGATAAGTCCTGTGAAGACTACCAAAGCCCTGTCCCAAGAGTCCTTGGTAGGATTGACCGGTATTGGGGCCGGATGTCTAATGGAGTTGTCTATGTATTCGGATGCTACGCGGGGACCTTGATTTTGATCTTCGTTGGATGTTTTGAGTTTAGTTATCGGCACTGGCGAATCGTTGGACGTATTCTTATTATTAGCGGTATTTTGCTGGACGTTTTCGGAACTTTTATTTTGGGTGCGCCCTGGATGAGTGAGCATCAAGGTGCCTGCTATGACGGCGAGATTTACCGCAAGGACCCTCTTCATAGTCTGGATAGTGTATCACAAAAATGTGCAAGAAAAGGCTTGACAAGATTTCATTACTGTAATACACGTATTGCAGTAAGGAGAGTGAAGCCGATGGCATAACGTCCCCGAAAAAAGTAAGCAGATCGCAATCATCGGAGCGCTGGCGGAAGGGTCAAGCATCCGCGCAATCGAGCGCATGAGCGGAGTGCATGGGGACACGATCATGCGTATTGGCGTGAAGGTCGGGAAGGGCTGCGCCGAGCTGCTTAATTACAAAATGCGGAACCTGTCTTGCCAGAATATCCAGGTTGACGAGCTATGGGGATTCATCGGAAAGAAAGAACGTCATGTGCAGCCCACCGATGACCCACAATACGGGGATGTTTAGACCTTCTGCACGATTGATGCCGACACGAAATTGGTCCCGTCATTCAAGGTCGGAAAGGGCAATGCAGACACGGCTAACGCCTTTGTAAGTGACGTTGCCTCACGGCTCAATAATCGCGTTCAACTTTCCAGCGATGCGCTTAGGGCTTATGTCGAGGCCGTTGAATTGGCCTTCGGAGCGGACGTTGACTACGCTCAAATCATCAAGACGTATGGACCGGATGACAATCAAGGGCCAGAGCGCAAGTACAGCCCCTCCGAGTTTGTCTCGGTCGAGAAACGCCGCGTTATGGGCACCCCTGACATGGGGTTGGCTTCCACCAGCTACATCGAAAGACTGAACGGCACGACCCGCCTTCACATGCGCCGATTGACACGACTCACTTACGCTTTCAGCAAGAAGCTGGAAAACTTCGAAGCTGCCGTTGCCCTTCATTTCGCCTATTACAACTTTGTGAAGAGCCATAATACATTGCGCTGCACCCCCGCAATGGCAGCAGGAATCGAGAAGGATTATTGCACCGTCGAGGATTTGGTGGATGCAGGATGAGCCACGATTACATCAAGGAACTTAGGCATACGATTCACCGCTTGCACGGAGCGGAGGCCAAACACGCCAAGAGTGTCCCAGTTAAAGAAGTCTTCAATGGGCAAACGGTTTGGGATGGCGTCGTCGAGGTATTCGACCTAAAAGGCCACCCGAAGGCAAGCAAGGTGTATGCGTGGGCGCATGACACGAATGACCCATTGCACCCCAAGCGGCATGTAACCGTGCTGCATATTCCGCCCGTCACGTCCCCAGAATTGGCAGTGAGGGCCGGAATCGTACAGGAGTTTAGAAATGGGAAACGGGAATAAAACTAGAAGCGTTGGGCGTCCAGCATTACCCAATGGTCGGGCTATGGGCAAGATTGTACCAATACGCTTCAGGCCAGACGAATTCAAGGCTATTTCAAAAGCAGCAAAGGCTAGCAAGCAGAGTCTATCCGAATGGATTCGGGAAACTTTGAATGCCAAACTCCAAGGTTGAGTTTTTCAAATTAGCACACTACCGATTTGGGGATTTGGTAAAGACCCTGAGCCCCAAAGGGGCGAGCCCAGGCCAACGACCCATAAGAGCTAACTTGCCGACCTGGGGGTCGACAGGAGCCGCGTAGCGGCGACATAGTGTGGCCCACGGCGATCCAGCCGTGGGACCCAAGGTGCGCGGTTACCCTTGAGCCACGGTAGTGGCGACAGAAGAATCTTCTCCGATCCATCGGGATTATGTCGCCCCCGCGGGGGCTTAAAAGATATTCTCACTTTCACCTGTCCACACGGCTTTCGCCGTGGGCCACACTATATCGCCCGCCAAGGCGGGCTTTTGGGCACGTCTGGCAGTTTGCCCGGATTATGTCCGATGGGAGCGCCAACTGGAGAGATTGTACGCGTAAAGAGCAATGCAGAAGAGATTGGCGGGAACGAAGCCAAACTGGGCGGTTCGGACGCCGATGACGCAGATGATGACGCTATTCGCGTCGGCGACCATCCATCCCTGCCACAACCTGCGGCCAATGAGGAGGGTTGAAAGAATAGTCAGTGCACAGGAAAGGTAATCGAGGCGCAACATGCTGTGGCACGCCTGTGGCAGAAAGTCGCGCGCGGCATGGGCGACTGCTCGGTTGAAGTCCTCGGTGCTGAGGCTTTGACGAGTGAGGAGTGAGGCGAAGGCGCTGACTCCGCCGTCAGAAGGATGGGTGAGTTTACTCAGTAGTACTGACAAAACGCTGGATCCTAGCAACCATTATTGAGTGCGAGACTCGTGAGGACCGAGCGCGATTCGAGGCCGAAGCATTCCCTAAAGGTCCGCGCCACGAAGGTAAGGTCTTTAAGGCGTTCGGATTTCTGAGCGGCCTCACACACAGGCTCTTTCAATTTGGGGTCCCTACACCGATTACATACCGGGCCAGAATGTGCAGCGACCCCATATACTCGTGGCACGTTTCTTGCCAAAACACCTAACCAGAAAGCAGGGCGAGATTCCTCGCTGCGCTCGGAATGACACGGTTTCACGATCTAATTTCCTGGACAATCTAATCCCTAGCTCCAAGCTCCCAGCCCCAGGCTTTCCCACAGGGCGTCGACCTTCTTCTTCACCTCAGGGTCCATCTTGATTTCGTCCGGCCAGGGGCGCGTAAAACCCTCGGAGGGCCATTTCGTGGTGGCGTCGACGCCCATCTTGGAGCCGAAGCTGGGCAGGCGCGAGGCATGTTCGAGTTGGTCGACCGGACCGAGCGTGAACTGGATATCGCGCTCCGGGTCGATGTGGTTGAACGCCTTCCAGGCGACCTCGCGCAGGTCGTGGACGTCCACGTCATGGTCCACGACCACGATGCACTTGCTGAACATCGCTCCCGGCAAACCCCAAATGGCGTGCATAACCTTTCGGGCATGTCCTGGATAGCTCTTACGAATCGCAATAATAAGAAGATTGTGGAATACGCCTTCGGCGGGCATGTGCATGTCGACGACTTCAGGCATTTGCTTGCGCAGCAGGGGGAGGAAAATGCGCTCCACGGCGTAGCCCATCCAGTAGTCCTCCATGGGCGGGGGACCGACGATAGTCGAGACGTAGATGGGGTCGCGGCGGCGCGTGAGGCAGGTGAGATGAAACGCCGGGAACTTGTCTTCGAGCGAGTAGTAGCCGGTGTGGTCGCCGAAGGGGCCCTCGACGCGAATGTCGTCAAGGTCCACATAACCTTCCAGCACGATTTCCGCGGTGGCGGGGACCTCCAGGTCAACGGTCCGACATTTCACAAGCTCCACCGGCTCCTTGCGCAGGAAACCGGCGAAGAGGAATTCGTCCAGATCCTCCGGCAGGGGCAGAACGCCGGAAAGCATCGTGACCGGGTCGGCGCCGATCGCCACCGCCACTTCCATGCGCCGCCCTTTGCCCTGGCGCTCCAGCCACCGGAAATGCTCCGCGCCCCCCTTGTGGATTTGCCAATGCATGCCGGTGGTACGGGAATCGAAGACTTGCATGCGGTAGCAGCCGACGTTGCGACGGCCGTTCTTGGGGCTCCTGGTGACGACGAGGGGGAAGGTGATGAAGGGGCCGCCGTCCTGGGGCCAGCACGTCATGACAGGTAGGCTAGCGAGTGACACATTGTCCGTTTCGACTACCTCCTGCACCGGTCCCGACTTAACGCTTTTCGGGGAGAACGAGCCAAGCTCGAAAATCCTCGGCAGCAATCGAACTTTGTCGAGTAATCCCTCGGGTGCCTTCATTTCAAGCAAGTCTTCGATGCGGCGGGCAACGTCTTCGAGCGAATTCACCTCGAGCGCCAGTTCCATTCTTCGTTTGGACCCCAGCATGTTAATCAGGAGCGGCATGGAGTATTCGAGGTTGTTCTTCGCCGACCGAGGCTTCTCGAACAAGAGCGCAGGTCCCGCAGCCTTGGATACGCGGTCAGTGATTTCGGTGATCTCGAGTTCCACGTTCGCGCCAACGGAGATGCGCTTCAACTCGCCTTCTCGCTCCAGGCGTTTCACAAACTCGTGCAAGTCTTGGTAAGCCACAACAACCTCTCATCTGAAAATGATATTTCCTGCGTCGTGGAAGCATTGCAGATTGCGTGCAGCAAATCAAGGTGCGCATTGAGGGCGCAGGAGCGGAGCGCCCACTCCATTTGACGTGCCTTGACTTCGCACTCAGGCCGTCGGATACTTGCCTTGTCAACTAATCTGGGGCGAAAATGAACCGTGGCTTCGACCGGAGCTACCGCGAGGTGGGGTTGGTCTCAGGCGGGCCGAGTTCCATGCGCGCTTGCCAATCCTCTCAGCGAGCGGAGTGGTGGGGCGCAGCCCTGACACCGCTAACTACTCTGCTGGTCGTCACGATCCTCGGCGTGGGGCAAGCATCAGCGGGCCAAGCCTCCGGGGGAAGCGAAATCACCGCCCAGGATGTTCAATCCAGCTTCAAGCTGCAAGTGCAGCGCAACATGGTATTGGTGCGAGTGATCGTCCGCGACGCGAATAGTCGCCCCGTACCCAAGTTGCGAAAAGAAGACTTTCGGTTGTTCGACAACGGCAAGCCGCAGGAGATCGACCAGTTCGCTGTGGAAGCCTCAAGCCGCGGTTCGGCAAACGCGCCCCAAGAATCCAGTGCGCCGGTAGAGGGGAAGGCATCGCCTGAGCCTGCAGCATCCAATTTCACGCCAAAGAACTACCAGGCGCTCTATTTCGATGACGTTCAGATGACGACCGCGGACATCGCTCAAGCGCGCGATGCTGCAGACCGGTATCTCGCGGCGACCCTGACCGCTTCGGACCGAGCGGGGATCTTCACCTCCTCTGGCCAGGACGTCGTGGATTTCACCGACGACCGCAGCAAACTCCACGAAGCACTTTTCAAACTTCAGCCCAGACCAGCACAGTTACCGCTTACGAATGAATGTCCTGATATTGGCAATTATCAGGCCTATTTAATCTTGGAACAGAACGACCCCAACGCCATTGCAATTGCCTTCGATGAGGCCAATCAATGCATGGGTCGTGGCGGGGTGAGTGCTCCGGATTCTCAAACATTGACGAGGACAACTGTATTGCCGGATGCAACGCGGGTGTTCACTCAATGGGAGATGGTGGCGGACGCGGTGCTTCGCGGGCTGGAACAAGTGGTTCGACGCACCGCTGTGCTCCCCGGGCAGCGCAGCGTCATCTTTCTCTCGCCGGGTTTTCTCTCTTACAACCTGGAGCCCAAGATCGATGAAATCTCGGAGCGGGCGCTACGCTCGAACGTGATCGTCAATGCCTTGGACCCGCGCGGCCTGTATGCGATCATCCCGGGAGGTGATGCCAGCAACGCATCCGGGGTGATTCCCCGCAACGTGGCACTTGCGGGAAACAAACAACAGATTATCCTGGATGGCATCGCCCGCAACGAGGATGTTCTCTATGATTTTGCGGCGGCTACGGGCGGCCAGTTCTTTCACAATAGCAACGATCTGGATAAAGGCTTTCGGCAGGTGGGAACACTGGCCGACGTGTCTTACGTCCTGGCCTTCTCTCCCCGCAACCTCAAGTTCGACGGCCGCTACCACAAGCTTAAAGTGAGCTTAGTAAATCCGGCGAAATTCACTGTTCAGGCGCGGCACGGCTACTTCGCTCCGAAGGCCTCGGAAGGCGCGGCTGCCAGGGCCAAGGAAGAGATCGAACAGGCGATTTACTCCCAAGACGAGTTGAAGGAACTCCCGATTGACGTACACACGCAGTTTTTCAAGACTAATGAGGCAGAGGCGCGGTTGTCGGTGCTCACCCATTTAGACATGAGTTCCGTGCGTTTCCACGCGGAACAGGATCGCCACGTAAACGACCTCACTTTCATCACAATCCTATTCGACCGCGATGGAAAGTACATCACGGGAAAAGAGAAAGACGTGAAGTTCCGCCTTCGGGATGCCACGCTCGCCCGGCTGACTCAAACCGGCATAACCCTGAAGACGGAATTTGATTTGAAGCCCGGGACCTACATGGTTCGCCAGATCGTACGCGACTCAGAGGCGGGCCAATTATCAGGAATGAGCCGAACGGTGGAAATACCTTATTAGGGGGTGATGTATGCGTCGAAGGAGCAGAATTCGATGGTCCCTTCTTTCGCTTGCCATCGTCGCGATCCTGGGAGCGCCGCTCGTATTCACGCTCGCCCAGAGTGGACCAAGTTCGAGCGCCCCCGCTCCGGTGCAAGCCACTTCCTCTCAGGTCATCAAAGCCGAAGCGAACCTTGTTCTAGTAGACGTCATTGCCACCGATAAGAAGGGGGCATACATCAAGGACCTGGAGGCGAAGGATTTCCTGGTTTACGAAGATAATCGGCCGCAGAAGATCACGAGCTTCTCGCCTCCGGTCGAACTGCAGGGCCCGCAACGTCCAAGCCAGCCGCGGTATATCGTGCTTTTCTTCGACGATTCGACAATGTCCATCGGGGATCAAATGTTGGCACGACGTGCCGCCGACCAATTTGTGAAGAAGACAGCATCGCCGGAGCGCATGATGGCGGTGGTGGATTTTGGCGGGACGACGCGAGTCGTACAGAATTTCACCTCCGATGGAGAAAAGTTGAAGCGCGCCACGGCGAGCTTGCAAACCTCGGCGGTTTCGCCGAATGCTGCCGCACCGATTTCCGCGGCTGACTCAACAGGAGGACCAACACCCCAAGTGGCGTCGCTCGGGCTGATTTCGCTGGCGGAAGCCGACTTCGGCGTGCACACGTTCCTGCTGGCCATCCGAAATCTGGTAAGAACGCTGCAAGCGGTCCCTGGGCGCAAGACATTGATACTTTTCTCCTCAGGCTTCCCACTTACAGCAGAACGTCAATCTGAGCTCGATGCCACGATCGATGCTGCCAATCGCGCCAATGTGGCGATCTACTCGGTGGATGCGCGCGGTCTAGTGGCACTCGTGCCTGGGGCGTTTCTCCAGGATTCTCCCTTCCCGCACGAGTCAGGATTGCTGGCTTCCTTGGCCGGTTTGCTCGAGCCTGACCCACAGCATGGGCCTGGGGGCAGTGGCCCTGTGGGTGGCGGTGGCGGAGGAGGCGGGGTGGGCGGCGGCGGAACAGGTGGTGGCGGACGCGGCGGTGGAACAGGGGGTGGCGGCACGGGAGGTGGCGGTGGCACTGGCGCTGGAGGTGGGGGCTCATCAGGAGGGCGCGGCGGTTCCGGGGGGAGCGGCGGCAATGGCGGATCCGGTGGTAAAGGTGGCAGCGGCGGCAGTGGCGGCGGCACGCGCGGCGGTTCGCCCGGAGGAGGAACTACAGGGACCGGCAACCGCGGCGGGGCCTACGGGGGTCAACCTGCCTATAACAGTTCATGCAACGACCCCCGGCTTGCCGTTTCAAATCCTGCTTGCCCACAGAATCACCTACAGGATCTGATCAGCCAGAGTGTTTCCACGAACCAGCAAGTGCTCGATGCGTTGGCGCGTGGGACGGGCGGGTTCTCCATTTTCAATACCAACGATTTTCTGGCCGGCCTTAATAAAATTAACAATGAGCTGGATCAGTATTACATCCTGGGTTACGTTCCTCCCAGCCAGGCGCACGACGGAACTTACCATAGGATTGCAGTGAAGATGGCCCGCGGGGGAGTGCAGGTCCGCAACCGTCCGGGCTATTATGACCGGAAGTCGTCTGACCTCCTGGCCGGCAAGGTCGAGGGGAAAGCGCTCGAGGCGGTGGCGGCGAGTTCTCAGCCGGGGCAAGTCCCTGTTCTGCTCAGCACTCCTTACTTCTACAGTTCGCCAGGAGTGGCGCGGGTTTACGTCTCACTGCAGATCCCGGCCGCGGAGATTGACTTCGGAAAAGAGAAGAAGGATTTTCATTCCAATGTTGAAGTGCTCGGCATTGCCTCGAAAGAGGACGGAGCGGTGGCCGCTCGGTTCAGCGACACAGTCAAGTTGGACATGGAGAAGAAAGACCTGAAGGAGTTTTCCAAAGGCCCCTTCAAATATCAGAAGACCTTCAACATCGGGCCCGGGAAATACACTCTGAAGCTGGTCCTCAGCGCGGGCGCTCAGAAGTTTGCAAAGTATGAAGCACCTTTAGTAATTGCCCCCTTTGACGGCAATCAACTCGAGATCAGCGGACCTGCCCTCAGCGATGATTTTCGTCCCGTGAATGAACTCGTTGCCGGTCTGGACTCGCAACTGCTCGAGGATCAAACTCCGCTGGTCTTTCAGGGCAGGGAAGTATTCCCCCAGCCGGGAAATCATTTCGAGCGCGGTGACAAGGTGGGTTTCTACGTGGAGGTGTTTGAGCCCCGGCTGCAATCAGCCTACGTGCCCCGTGTGGGAATACTCTACAATATCGTGAATAGCAAGACCAATCAGCAAGTGTATTCCTCGAACACTATCATTCTGGATTCTCTGGTACACCAGGGGAACCCGCTCATCCCCGTTGTGCAGCCGGTTCCGATCGATAGCCTTCCCGCAGGAGATTACCGATTGGAGGTGCGGGCGCGGAATTCTGCCGGCGGAGCGAGTCCGATACGCAGCGCGGAATTTGTGGTCGAATGAGCGTACTGCCGCGGCGCGGGAGGAACGGCGTACCATTGGCGATTTGTGATGAGTGATCGAAAAGTGAAGGCCGACGAGTCTTCGACGTACCTCTCTCGAGCGGCAACGGGATCTTAGTAATCACAAATCACAAATCATCAATCCCCCTAGGGGATCGATTTCCCCCCGTCCACCACGAACACCTGCCCGGTGATGAAGTCACTGCGCGTGGCGAGAAACAGGACCATTTCCGCGATGTCTTCTGGGCGGCCGGCCTTCTTGAGTGGAGTGCTGTTGATTATCTTCTCTATCCTCGCATCGCGCCGCTCACCGGGGAATAAGATCGTCCCTGGCGCCACGCTGTTGACCTGAATGTGTGGCGCGAGCGCTTTGGCAAGCGAGCGTGTGAGTGAAATGACGCCCGCTTTCGAGGCGCAATAATGCATGTATTCCGGCCATGCCTGGAGCCCGCCAAGGGAGGAAATGATAACAATCCGGCCGTGGCCCTGGCGCTGCATGACTCGCGCTGCGGCCTGAGCACAGAAGAATGCGCCCTTCAAGTTGATGCCCAGCACCTTGTCCCAGTCCTCTTCCGAGAGCCGGTCCCACGCCATGGGAAAGAAAACACCCGCGTTGTTAACCAATAGATCTAGCCGCCCGAAGCGTTTCTCGACCGCCCCGAACATGGCCGCCACTTGCTTGGGCCGCGAAACGTCGGCGCGTACGGCGAGTGCTTTGACTCCTAAACTCTCAATCTCGCGCACTGTAGCCTTCGCACCTTCCGTGGATTCGTTGTAATTCACAACGAGGTTTGCGCCCGCGCGCGCCAGGGTTAACGCAATAACTTGTCCCATGCGCTTCCCCGCGCCCGTAACCAAGGCGACCTGGTCTTGCAGCGGACGATTACTCATATCGGTTGACCTCAGTTCGTGTGCCTTGGTGTCTTGGTTGCTTCCCAAATCCCCTAAACCGGGTTTCTCACGACACCGGGGAAGGGCGGGGCTTCAGCCCCGCCGCTCGAAGGCCTTCCTAATCATCTCTCTGCGCCCCGCGCCGTGCAGCTTGCGCAGCAAGCTGCACGGCGCGCGGGACAAAACATAGAATTTGTGACGCCGTTTCGGCGGGGCTGAAGCCCCGCCCTTCCAACCCTCGCCAACGGTGGTGAGAAATCCCGGCTAAACCGGTTCCAGCCTGGCGGTGAAGTGTCTCAGGAAGGGCGCTTCATAAGCGAGTCTCAGCCCGCGAATCTGCTCGCGCCTCTTCCAAACCTCCAGAATTATCTCCACCACGTAATCCATGTGGCTCTGCGTATAGACGCGGCGCGGGAGGGCAAGCCGAACCAAATCCATCTTCGCCGCGCTGCCGAACATCAGGGTGCCGATTTCCACCGACCGGATGCCGCCCTCGAGGTAAAGTTCACAGGCCAGCGCGACGCCTGGAAACTGTTCTAACGGAATGTGGGGCAGGAAGGCGCGCGCGTCCAGGTACACAGCGTGGCCGCCCGGCGGTTGGACGATCGGCACACCTTGGTCGGACACGTGCCTGCCGAGGTAGGCGGTGGAAACGATGCGGTAACGAAGGTAGTCCTCCTCGAGTACCTCCTCGATCCCCACTGCAATCGCCTCCAGGTCTCGTCCCGCGAGGCCGCCATAAGTGGGATAGCCCTCGGTGAGAATCAGCAGGTTTTTCTCCTGCTGGGCGAGTGCGTCGTTATTGGTGCAAAGGAAGCCCCCGATGTTGGCGAGCCCGTCTTTCTTGGCGGACATCGTGCATCCATCGCCCAGGCTGAATATCTCCTGCGCAATCTCTTTCGGCGTCTTTGATTCGTAGCCCTTTTCGCGCAGCTTGATAAAGTAGGCATTCTCTGCAAACCGGCAAGCGTCAAAATAGAGCGGGATACCATACTTGGCACACACGGCGCGCACGGCGCGGATATTTTCAACCGAAGCGGGCTGCCCGCCGCCGGAGTTATTGGTGATTGTCATCATCACCAGCGGCACGCGCTTGCGGCCCACGCGCTCGAGCAGTTGCGCGAGGGCCGTCACATCCATGTTCCCTTTGAAGGGACAGGAACTTGACGGCTCCCTGCATTCCTGCGAGGGAAGGTCTACGGCCTCCGCCCCCACATATTCCACGTTGGCGCGCGTGGTATCAAAGTGAGTGTTGTTCGGCACCACGTCGCCCTTTTTGCACATCACCCCGAAGAGAATCCGTTCCGCCGCTCGACCCTGGTGAGTGGGGATGACATGGCGGTAGCCGAAGATTCCCTGGACGGATTGCCGGAAGCGCTCGAAGCTCTTGCTTCCCGCGTAGCTTTCATCGCCCTCCATGATGGCGGCCCATTGGTGGGTGGACATTGCCCCGGTGCCTGAGTCGGTGAGCAGGTCAATCAGAACGTCGTCGGCTGGGAGCAGGAAGAGATTGTAATGCGCCGCGCGAAGCAGACGCTCCCGTTCCTCGCGCGTTGTCCACCGTATGGGCTCGACCGTCTTGATCCGGAATGGCTCGATAATCGTGCGTACAGACATGCTGGCCCCCGCAATTGGGTTCGCCCCTCAGTTGATTGATTGCAGAATAGCACAGACCCCGCCCCCTGCGTGCGAGTTGATGTACGGGGGGCATTGTCCCTTGACGCACTCCCTCCCATTCCCTAGAATTTCATTTTAGCCCATGATTGAGGTCGTAATTTATTCCAAGCCCGGCTGCTGCCTGTGCGGCGAAGTTAAAGAAAAACTTGAAAAGCTGCAAGCCAGCTATGCTTTCAATTTACGCGAAGTGAATATCCTCGAAGACCCCGAGGCGAATCAGAAGTTCAAGGAAGAGATTCCCTTGGTTTTCATTAACGGCAGGAAGGCTTTCAAGTATCATCTGGACGAGGAAGAATTCCTGAGAAGATTGGAGAGCGAACGATGAAACTCGACATGCTTGCCATCGCCGCGCATCCGGACGATGTCGAGCTGACCTGTGGCGGCGCGGTCATCAAGATGGTCGAGGCCGGCTACAAGGTTGGAGTCCTGGACCTGACGGTGGGCGAAACGGGTACGCGCGGAAGCGTGGCGCTGCGGCAGAGGGAATCCGCACGTGCCTCACGCGTCATGGGCATTGTGCATCGGGAGAACCTGGGCCTGCCGGATGCGGGAGTCGAGGACCGGCGCGATTATAAGCTGAAGATCGCGCAGCGCATCCGCGCCCTGCAGCCGCGCACCGTGATCCTGCCCTACTGGGAAGGGCGCCATCCGGATCATTACACGGCGGGGCGAATCGGCTACGAAGCGTGCTTCCTGGCGGGCTTGGCCAAGCTTGCCGCTCGAAGGCGCGCCGCACCGCCCCCACAAGATCGTTTACGCTTCTCG
>CAVYPU010000040.1:0-11083 GCA_963770415.1 uncultured Acidobacteriota bacterium | reverse complement strand
GGCGCGTGTCAAGCACTTTGAGACACCCAGCATGGAAGTTTACTGACTACCTTCCTCTGTCTTTTGGCCGGACGGCACCGGCTTGTTGATCCAAACCTCCGAAGGGCAAGGACATCGGTTTGGGCGGCCGCCGAACGAAGCGGTCCGGGTGCGCTTGGTAAGCGGTATCGAGCACCACCTGGCGGTGGGCCAGGACGGTCTGGGCCTCGCCGAAATGAACCACGGCTGGGGTAAGTAAGGCGATGCCGGAGTGGCGGTGCTCTTCGTTGTACCACTGGAAAAACTGCTGGCAGAAGGCGCGGCTGTCTTGGATGCAGCCGAAGCGATCCGGAAACTCCGGGCGGTACTTCATGGTTCGGAACTGGCTTTCCGAATACGGGTTGTCGTCGGAAACATAAGGTCGGCTGTGGCTCTTGGTGACACCCAGATCGGCCATCAGAAAAGCGACCGGCTTGGACCTCATGACCCGGCCGCGGTCGGCGTGAATGGTGAGTTGGCCGGCCGGAACCTGGTGCTTGCCGATGGCTTCCTCGATGAACTGCTTGGCCAGTTCGGCGCCTTCCCGGTACGCGATCATCCAGCCGGTAACGTAGCGACTGAAGACGTCGATGATGACGTAGAGATAGAAGTAGGTCCACTTGACCGGACCGCGCAGCTTGGTGATGTCCCAGCTCCAAAGCTGGTTGGGCGCGGTGGCCAGCAACTCGGGTTTTTGGTAGGCCGGATGAACGAGCTGATCGCGGCGCTCGCCGGACTCCCCCTCCTGTTGGAGGATGCGATACATGGTGCGAATCGAGCAGAGGTACTGGCCTTCGTCCAGCAGGGTGGCCTGCACAGCTGCCGGAGAGCGGTCCTGAAACCGCTCTTCATGTAAGACAGCCAACACCTCGGAGCGTTCGGCCTCACTGAGAGAGCGAGCGGGAGCCGGCCGCTCTGCTGGCGTTGCCGGCTCGAGGGGCCGGCGATGCAGACGGACCCAAGACCGGACGCTGCCGATAGAAGGAAGCACGGGCCACCGCCAGGCAATCGCAAGCGGCCACGATCCCAACGGTGGGGGCGAGTTGGGCGACCGCGTCCATCAGGGTTGCTCCTCGGGGTCCGCCTTCGGCAGAGGCCACCCCAACAGAGCGCCCACTTTTTTTTGGACATCGATGACAATAGCGGCTTTACGCAGTTCCTCGGTCAGGCGCTGGTTCTCCCGGCGGAGCTTCTGCATTTCCTCTTCCTGCGGATTGCGTTTGGACTTAGGACCGCGCTTGATGAGGGGTCAATCCCTTGAGAATGCCGGCCTGCCGCTCGCGCCGCCAGGTGGACAGATGCGAGGAGTAAAGCCCCTCGCGACGAAGCAACGCACCGATGGCGCCTGGTTGAGCGGCGGCCGGCATCGGCCTCCGCCAAAATGCGCAGTTTGTACTCGCGCGGTGAAGGATCGGCGCTTGGCGTCGGCGACGACCTCCGGGTCTGGACGTGGAGGGGCGGGCGGCTGGGGCGCGACGGTTTTGCCTGCCGCTGTACTCCGGTCGGCCTCGCTTCGCTCGTCCTCCCTCCGTTCAGCGGCAGGCAAAACCGTGGGAGAAGTCGAAGATATTCCGTTGTTCTTCACATTGATCTCTGTTCTCGCCCTGCTCACTAATTATGACCGGGAGAACTGTCTCATCAATGTTGGCACGGAGGGCTGGGTTGCCGTGCATGAATGCGATGCGGACTTGGCGCGGCGGCTACGCCGGGGCAGCGGTGCGGACCCGAGCGCTTCCGGCGCCAGTCGCATCGCTGGAAGCGTGAATTTCAAGCGCTGTTACGCACCAAACTTCCCGATTGTGGAGATCGTGGAAGTGATTCCCAAACACACGGTCACCCGGACAGAACTGAAGGCGCTGGGCTTGCTCGCCGCTCCGGATCCAATTCCGGCAACGCCGCTCGCCCGAGATTATCGCGGGCAAGGACCGAGACAATGGCCCAACTACAAGCGTTGTCTGCAGAACGCGCCGCTGGCGCATCATAGAGACCTACCGGATGTCAGCCGCGCCGATTTCACCTTCTGCTTGTTGGCGATCGATTGGGGTTGGAGTATCGAGGATACCTGCGCGCGTCTGCTGGAGGGGAGCAGTAAAGCCCGAGAGAATGGGCAGGCATATGCTTGGCTCACGGCGAAGAACGCTGCGGCGGTGATCGCCGCCGGCAGCGCGGGTGACGGCATGACCGTGATTCTGCTAAAGCGCGTCGTGGATGTTCCCCGGGCCCAGGAGGATTCGCGATCCGTTTTAAGCGAGCTTCAGATAATGGAAAGACACAGGCTACACGAAGAGTTGTTGGCACGTGAGGTGCGGATTTTGGTGGTTGGATGCGGAGGAACGGGAAGCTCCATCGTAGCCGGATTGCCCTATCTCCACCAGGCGATGCTGGTCCAAGGGCACCCTTATGGATTGCATGCCACCATGATGGACGGGGACACTATTTCGCCCTTCAATTGCGTTCGGCAGCCCTTCAGCCAAAGCGAGATCGGGTTGAACAAAGGGATCGTCCTGGTGAACCGGATCAACCTCTTCTGGGGTCTGCATTGGAAAGCAATTCCGAGTCCGCTGACAGCACAAACACTCACTGCGGGCTATGCCGGCTACGGCGAACCGACTTTGCGCCCTGACATCGTGGTCGGTTGCGTGGACACTCGGGCAGCACGCGCCATCATCGCCAAGAGCACCGTGGGTCTCAGCGGCGTGGGTTACTGGTTCGATCTCGGTAACACCCGTTCGAGCGGGCAGTTCGTATTGGGCGAGCCGTGGAACGCGAGAAACCGGCGATCACGGACGCGCTTGCGGACCGCGGCGGAGCTCTTTCCGGAGATTGTCGATCCGGCTCTCGACGACGATAACGAGCCGAGTTGTAGCGCGATCGAGGCGCTGGAGCGGCAGGAATGCTTCGTGAATTCTGTGCTCGCGCAGCACGCCCTCGCATTGCTTTCGCGGTTGTTCAGATACGGTCAGATATCCCATCATGGCGGCTTCGTGGATATTGCGCATTCGCGGGCCGTACCACTCGCGGTCGATCCGGAGCTCTGGCGCCGCATGAGAAAACGGGCCGGCTTGCCGCGGTCGGCCACGAAGACCAGGCCGGCCGTGGCGGGCCTTTAGACCGATTGCCGAAAGGGATCTACGATCTGGACGCCTCCAATGCTGCCGTAGCCGGAGAAGTCCTCGGTATAAAGTCTCTCGATACCGTGCGCCAGGCATGAGGCTACGAGCAAGGCGTCCCAAAACGACAGGCTATAACGACCGATCAAACGCTCGGCCTCGTCCAGAACATCCCAGGTCGGACTGCAACACGTCCACAGCCGGCGTAGCGTGCGGATGTTGTCGAGCGCCGCTGCTACCGTCAAGCCAAAGGGCGTGAGTTTGCGGGCTGCCGCCACGTATTCGCAAGCCACCTGCCACAACAAAGCCGGGTCGTCCAAAGAATTCACCAGCTCCGTGGCGATCCGTTGCTTGCGGACGTCTCTCGGGTCGTGGACGTACAGAAGGACGTTGGTATCAACGGCGATCATGCAGGTCGTCGCGTGTCAGCCGTGGCGCAGCAGGTGAGAGGGGCTGAGCGCGCATCCGGTCCACGAGTTCCGCAACCAGTTGACGCCTGCGGGAAGGATCGGTTTCCTCGGGGGGAACGACTCCTTCGGACACGATTAGGACGTCCACTTCCGCACCCTGTGGCAGGTCGCACGGATTCCGCAGTTCCAGTCTCCCGTCGCGGTAGATCGCCTTGTTCCGCTGTGTCATCTACCTCTTATTATAGGCGGCGGACTCGGCGTTCCCAAGCCCCCAAAAACGTGTTGTATTTGTGCAGCAACGTGCTGCACAAAATGCCTTCGACAAGGGGTGCCTTAGCTGGCTGCCGGCCGCCACCGCCGGATTTCTGTTGGCGAACTTGGAATTGGAATGGCGGGTGCCATCTGTTGGTTGCGGAAAGCAGTCACATCGAGAAGCCAACGTGCCGCTCATGAGAGTGAGGCGGCGCGGTAACGGCCGCTTCGAATGCGTGCCGGTCACCGACGAAGACCACCTGTTCCACCCCGCGCGTTAGCGCAGTGTAGACGAGGGTGCGGTCCAGCAGGCGGTTCCTGAAAACTGGTACGATCACCCGTTTGAACTGGCTGCCCTGCGCTTTGTGGACCGTGATTGCGTAGGCCAGATCGATACGATGGAACTCCGGCTCCGGGATTTCCCGCCGCGCGCCGTCTAGAAAGCACAGCAGGGAGCGTCCCCCGTCCGACATAATGATCGTCTCGATCCTGCCCAGCGAGCCATTCCACAACTCCTTCTGATAATCGTTCACCAGATAAATAATGGGATCGCCCTCGGCGAACCCCCATCCCTCCAGCTTCGGTTTCGTGGCGGAAGCCATCGCGTGCAAGATCGCATTGATGTTTCTGATCCCGCTTGCCCCGCCCTTGGTCAGGCCGAGGACTTGCACATCATCACACCCACGCCACTCCCTGAGGACTCCAAGGATGTCGTCTACGGCGGCGGCGCCACGGGTTTCGACGAAACTCACGCCGGCGGATACTCCGGCAAACGCGCTCAGGGGAGGCACGATGCCGTGCCTAATCTCGCGCGCGACCTGCGGGATGCCACTGGATCGTGCCTGCCGGTGAACCTCCACAAGCTCGACCCTCGGGACATTCGGACTCGCCGCAAGCACCTGAAACACCAGTCCGAACCCGATCGGCGGCAGTTGGTATGGATCGCCAACCAGCAGCAAACGGGCGCGAGCCGGCAGCGCTCGGACAATGCTGTACATCAGAGGGAGGTCCAGCATGGAGGCTTCATCGATGATGACCAGCGGCTCGGCTTGCGGTACAGTCCGCCGTTCAGCCATTCGCAGGAAACTGGCGATGGTGGATGCGGGACGTTCCGTCGCCTCGCGCATGCGTTGCGCGGCTCGCCCACTGAGAGCCATCTGAAGAACCGGGATGCCAACCTGCTCCGCAATGCGATGGACAACCTGAAGCACCGTTGTCTTCCCGGTTCCCGCCCCGCCGGTCAAGACGCTGAACGCTTGATGGACAGCCATTTCCACGGCACTCCGTTGCCCGGCGTTCAGGTTCAGCTTCGCGCTTTTCTCAAAGCCGGCTATCGATTCGGCGGTAATTGCTGAGAGGTTGACCGAAAACAGATTCCGCTCCGACCCGGGAGCGCCCGCCAGCAACTCGCGGAGCCGATTCGTTATTGCGTTTTCCATCGCGGCGGCCCCGAGAGGCTGATAGCCATCACCGGCGGTAACGATGGCGCGCTCGCGGACCGCCCGGTCCACCGCCGCGCGGGCAACATCCGTGTTGCGAGCGCCCATCAGGCCGCATACACCTTCCAGGAGCATTGCCCGCGACGTAAGCGTGTGCTTGGCGTCGAGCCGGCGATACAGGCAGGCTTCCACCGCGGCAACCTGCCGGCGCGGGTCCTCCCGGATTACGCCCAGTGAGCGCGACATCCGGTCGACCTTTTCCCAGTCCGCGAAAGCCAGCATTCGGTACGGGTTCTCCCGCAGTTTCGCAAGCGTTTCCAGCGGCCAGACCTTTCGGACTTTGTTGGCCAGCCGAATATCGAAACCGTGATGTGTTAGAAACGCAACGACAATGGCTTCGTCAGCCACGGCCCGCCAAGCATCCACCAGCTTTTGCGCGCTATCCGTCGCCAAGACCACGGTAAGCTTCCCGACATCGCCGCGGCAAAGCACGCCCTGGAGATCCGGTCCAAACTCCGCCCACAGCCGAGCAGCCTTGACCTTCCCGATTCCAAGGCCATCGAACGCTGGATGCTTCAAGAGAAAGTCGATAACAAGCCTGCCCGTGGGTCGAACCAGGGAAGCCTTTTCCACGTGCACCTGATCGCCGTAAGTCGGATGAGGCCGGCTCTCTCCTTCAACCGACCACACTTCACCCGTAAGGGGGGCGCGAAAGATGCGGTCGCGACTGGCGACAAAGCGCAGACGCGCGCCCGTGGCATCACGTCCCGAGAAGACTGCGCCTCCGCTGGTGCCCGGGTGCACAGTCGAGATACTGACGGTAGCTGAGATTCTCACGGAATCACCCGCCGGCCGGCTTTGAGGATCTCTTCCTCAATCACTGTGTAGCGGGCCAGTTCCGTTTCTGCTGCCGCCAGGCGCTCACGCAACTCTTCGCACTCCGCCCTGGCACTGGACAGTTGCTGTTCAAGCTGGAGGATCCGCCGGTTTTTGGCCTCCAGTTGGTGTTCGGCGTGGGCCAGACGAGGCGGCTGCGATGTGGCGGCGCCGCCGGCGGCTTCCGCGAGTAGGCGCCTCACGGCGGCATTGGTGTAGAAAACCTTGCGGAGCACTCCGCAGGCTTCGGCAATGGCGGTGATATTGGGGCGGCCACTCTCGGACGGCAGCGGTTGGCCGGCCGCCCTGAGGCCGGCCAGATAGGTACGGACTTTGGCCAGATTCTCCTCGCCACGCTCCCGGCCGGACAATGGGCTGCTAATCATGTCCGGCTATGACCTCCAGAGGCGCGTGCGCGTTGGATGCGGCTGATCTCGTCGCGAAGCGAAGCGTTCTGCCGTTCGTAAAGCATCATTCGCTCAGCCTTTTCCCTCTCTTCCAGCACCTGGCGGCCCATTCGATTCACTTCGAGGGCAAGCTGGCGATTCTGTTCCCGGAGGCCGTCCAACTGGTTCCGAAGCTCGACGATCTTCTCGTCTCTCGAGTCGGACGCAGTCGCCGCACGCTGGCGCTTCTGCTTTATCTGTTCGAAGCGTTCGTTGATTTCGGGAAATGCCCACTTATCGTCGGGCAGTTTGCGGACAACGGTGTTGATGTTGACGCCCGCTTCCCGTGCCAGGCTGGCCTTGCTCCAGTGGAAGCCGGGGCTCACCGTCACGGTTTGGCCGCTTTCCATTCGGTCCAGCGCTTCGAGGAGCTTCAATCGGGTTTTGGCGGGCCGATCGGCTTGGTAGCGTCGCAAACCGACCATTTTCTTGGCGGAGAGCTTCATGCCAGATCTCGCAGGATCTTGCTGCTGATCAGATGGATATCCTGAAGCGCCTTCTGGTAAGGTTCCGCTTCTGGCTTCATGCCCATTAAATCCTCGCAATCGTGTCGCACTTTTTCCCAGTGAGGCCGGTGCTCCGGTGTAATGACCGAGTTGGTGCACGCCCCGGGGTTGCAGCGTTTGAGAAGCGGATGATCGCCCTGGGTGCAAAGCGCGGATTCCGGGCGGAACCAGCAGTAGTTGGACGCCGCGCATGGGTATATACGCTGACCCGATTCGACCAGGTTGCGGATCATATCCTTCCGCAAATACCCGCCCGCTTCGCCTCGGAACTCCTTCGGTAGCCGGCCATCGGTAATCGCCTCGTCAATCTTCCGCTTCAGGCGAGCGCCGCCGGGGCCCGCCATCCGTTCCGCCCGCAACGCCTTATCGAAGCTTTCAAAGAGCAGCTTCTCTTCTTCCTCCATCATCAGCGTCCACAGTTCCAGATCGCTGCCGACGTAATAGTCCGTCATCGATAACGACACGTGCTTGAAGTGTTCCTTCAGGGCCAGCAGGTTGGTGGTGTCGTATCGCGCCACGTGACGGGCAAAAGTCCGGCGGAACATGTGGGGATGCAGGTGGACTGGATGGCCACTGGAATCTCTGAGTCCGAGCATGGCGACGTATACCTCTAACCGGTACCGCATCGTGTCGCCGCCAAGAGAACCAGATCCATGAAGCTTGCGCACCAGTGGCGGTATGGGCACCCACAACGACTGGACGTTTGCTTGTTGTCGCGTTTGTCGTGTGAGCCTTTCCAGGACGCGTACCGCCCGGGCGCACATAGGTCCGCCCAGCCACTTCGCTTTACGGCCCGCGGGCACGCCATGCATTTTGAAGACGCGGCTGTGCAGCCAGACCAAATCCGCTTGGCCCGGTTCGGTCTGGATTTCACAGCAGCCTTCGCGGAGCGACAGTAATTCACTGACTCGCATCCCGGTCGCAAAAGCGATCAACACGAAGCAGGCGGTCTGGAGGTAACACAGCTCTTTGTTAAATTCCCGTACGGAATGCAAGCCCTTTCCGAATCTGCCGCCCTCGATACCATTGCCAGGCGGGACCTGCGCCCGAAGGTAGCGCGTGGCTAAGGATACAATGCGGCATCTTCCCTTATTCCGTCTGCGAATGTCCTCGATCATCTCACTCGCATCCAACAAATAGCCGGCGAGCCGATCTACGTACTCGAGAGAAGCTTGTATTAGCGGCCCCAAGATCTCGTCGGGGATGATTTCGGTCTGGGATTCGAGCAGCGAAGCCAGATTCCAGCCCACCACCCTGCCCGCCGGCTCCCCTTTCAGCGGCTCGATCGTCAGCCCGTCCAGCATCACCTGGCTGTATCGAGACAGCTTCTCCAGGACGTTGAGACAGTGGTATTTGTAGCCCACGCTGAGATTGGAACTCAACAGCTTCTCGACGTACTCGTCACAGTGGTGGGGTAATACGTCCTTGAATCGAAGGATCGGTGCGGGATATCCCAGGAGATGGACAACGAACCGCCTCGCGTTCCTGAAAAAGCCTGGCAGTGTACCCGCCCCGTACGGAGTAGAATCGATCGGCCGCCAGCACAAAGCGTAGAGGAACTGCTTGAATGCTATCAGCAGACGCCGGTGTCGCCGGTCCGTAAAGAGACCGCCATCAGGGGTAGCAAACGCCCAGCGTATCCGCTTATTTGACGTATCCGTCGACGGATTCCGATTCTCGCTCGAAAAGTCCCACACGTCGTCATGGAATCTCGACAGAGCGGAGACCTGCGGATTCTCGCCGTTGGAGCCAACGAACCGTGGTGCCCG
Organism: uncultured Acidobacteriota bacterium; assembly: GCA_963770415.1. Taxonomy (GTDB): domain Bacteria; phylum Acidobacteriota; class Terriglobia; order UBA7540; family UBA7540; genus CAVROP01. Next base: position 2,257 of record CAVYPU010000040.1, on the reverse strand, counting down.
CTGCCCCTGGCGATTCATATGAGGACCCCCTTCGACACGATAATCGGCCATTGCTGCTGGCCCTTGGCTTTGACCTCTGCGGCCCTGACATGTTCCGGCCGGAATGCGGCGATGATGTGCTCTTGGATGATCCGCACGCTATCTCCATAGACGGTCGCCCAGTCGTCCGGCCGCATATCGGGCCGCAGCGACAGGAGACGATCGCGGATAGCGATAACTTGCGGTAGATCCTCCAGGAACCAGAGGCCATTGGGACATTCAAAACATGCGTGAAACGACGTGCACGCGCGTCCCTTTTCCTCGCCCGGTTGCGGCGAATCGTATGGATTGCGGCAGGTGCCGTACCCAGTGTCGAAGCGCCCCGCCACAATCTTTTGAGCCTGCACTTTTGGCAGATCCAGGCGCTGCACGCCCGTGGAGCGATTCTCCGGGATGACGGTGATCCGCTCAACCATTCGCTCCTGTGCTTTTTGAATCGCGCGGGCGTTGAATGGTTCGGTGATGGTGTTGAGCAGATAATTCACCGTGGTGCGCATATTCGCGTGCTGAAGGAACTGCTGAACCTTTCGGAGGTTCCCGCCGGTTTCCAGATAAAGTTGCGTGGCTGCTGTCGGCCGAATGTTCGCCAGAGTGAACCGCGGTAACTGGTGCCGCTCTGCAAATTTGTGGAAGTGTAGGTGGAATGCCAGCGAAACACCAGGCGAGATGAGCCCGGATTTGGGATTCACACTCCGGTCGGAAAACAGGAACAACTTTGCGCTGTTCGGTGGCTGGGCCGCGCATGCCAATGGCTCCGTAAATAAGCGCACAAATCGAATCAGCTCCACCACGCCCATCTGGTTCCGGCGATCGACACGATGCAACTGCCGCTGCGGTTTGCCTGCTCGCGGCTTATCCCAGGTGCAATAGAAAAGGTCTTCGTCCAGCTCATGCTGCCTGAGGCAGTCTCTCTCCAGGCCGTACAGCGCCTTCGGATTGATACCAGTGCGCGCCGCGATAATGACCATGAACGGTACGAGATGTTGAGCGCTTTTCGGTACGTCACCCAGCTGGTGTTGCTGTCGGATTCGCCGGATGTCGCTCTCCGCTGCCAGCAGGATCTTCCGGAACTCCGACAGTGAGAGTGCCCGCGAGTCTGTGCGGTCGTTATCCGCTCCAGCAAACAGATTTTTCGGGGTGGAGAAGAGCGCGTCAAAGTCTTTGGGGTAAAGCCGCCGCGCCCTGCGTAAGAAGCAGCAGCATGCCGCAAAGAGGCCAGCGGCCGACTTTCGTTTCAGCCGGCGTTTGGTAACCAGCCAGACCGCAAACTCTTTAAGTAAATCTGTGCTGAGATCTCTGGCGCTCTGCACGTCCGATTGACTTTGGGAGCGATAGTTCAGAAAGCCGTGCAAAAGCTTCAGGGTGCTCGCTGTTCTCTCCGCCGTGGCTCTTCGCGGGCCGGGCTGGTAAATCATCCAAAAGCTGTTGGCCAACACCCTGGCCAGTTCAGGACGGGACGACAAGAATGTCAGGTCGACGGAGAAGGTGAGCCCGTCCGCGGTATCGAGTGTCTTCACCAAAGGTGCGTTTCCCACCTGCAACTGATCGAGGTCATGCCTTTGCAGGACGGCCTGGTCCAACACGCTCCACCGTTGTCCTACGCCGCCCGCCCGCATGAATCACCCTCCCAGGAGCCGATCCACGAAGCTGTTGTGTGCGACCATCACATCGCTTCTCATGCGTTCGGTGAGATGAAGATATCGCTCGGTTGTCGCCATGTGGGCGTGCCCCAGTTCCATTTGGACCGTTTTCAGAGGATTCGGCGCGCCGATCTCCTGGAGATAAGCGAGCCTCTCAACGGTGTAGCAGTGCCGAAGGAGGTGGGGCCATATCTTCAGCCCAGTTCGCCTGCAGTTGGTAGAGAACACCCTGTTGACGGCAGAGGGTTGCAGCGGTTTTCCGCCGCGCCCCACGAAGACAGTGAAACAGTCCCGTCCGCCAGCTCGCAGGTTCCGCCGTGGTTCCATATGAACGTACCGATCAACCGAGCGCAGCAAGCGGACCGGGAACAACACTGCTCGTCGCTTTTGTCCTTTGCCGATGATCTTGACCGCGACCGTCTCCCTTTCAATGGCCGCCGGATTCTCGGGCAGGCTGAGCAGAGGGAGCGCGCAGACCTCGGCGCATCGCATGCCGGTCAGCCACATGATTTCGGCCATCAACCGGTCGCGCCACCTTTGGAAACTCTCGATGAAACGCCGAACATCCCGCCGTGGCG
>CAVYPU010000039.1:0-74526 GCA_963770415.1 uncultured Acidobacteriota bacterium | reverse complement strand
GACGAGCGTCTGGCGCGCGAATTCCGGGTTCACCCTCGTTCAGGAAAAACGAAACATGAGAAAAACGCCAGTTGTTGCACTCGTCCTCTGTGTCTTGCTGATGTGCAGCGGGGCTCGTTTGCATATTCCGTCCTGACGCATGAGGAAATTGTCGACCTGCTCTGGAAAGATGAGATCCGGCCTCTGCTGCTCAAGCGATTTCCGGCGCTGACGGAAGACCAGATTACGGAGGCGCATGCCTATGCCTACGGCGGCGCCGTCATCCAGGACCTCGGCTACTACCCATTCGGCAGCAAGCAATTCAGCGATCTGGCGCATTACGTTCGTAGCGGGGACTTCGTTCGCGAGTTGCTGCTCGAGAGTCAGGACGCTAACGAGTATGCGTTCGCCATGGGCGCCTTAGCACACTATGCGTCAGACATTGCCGGCCACCCGGCGGTCAACCAGGCCGTGGCGATTGAATACCCGAAGCTGCGGGCGAAGTTCGGCAACTCCGTCAATTACGCGGAGGACAAAACGGCGCATATCCGAACGGAATTCGGGTTCGACATGGTGCAGGTGGCGAAGAGCCGTTATGCCTCGCAGCAATATCACGATTTCATCGGGTTTCAGGTGTCCAAGCCCCTGCTGGAACGCGTCTTTCCGGTGGTTTACGGAGTGGAATTGAAAGACGTGCTTCCCCACGAGAATCTCACGATCGGGTCGTACCGTTACTCTGTCAGCCAGCTGATCCCGGAGATGACACAGGTCGCGCTGCGGACCCATAAGAAGGACATGATGCGCGAAGAACCCACCTTCTCAAAACGAAAGTTCCTTTACCGTCTTTCGCGCTCCGATTATGAAAAGAACTGGGGAAAGGAATACACAAAGCCGGGATTCGGCGCGCGCGTCGTTGTCAGTGTTCATGCATTACATGCCGAAAATAGGGCCATTCAAAGCGATGGCGTTCAAGAACCCCACCCCGAAGACGGAGGAGATGTATTTTAAGAGCATTAATACCTCTGTAGATCAATACCGAGCCTATCTGGAAGAATTGCGAACGGACTCCCTGCAACTCTCCAACATTGATTTAGATACCGGCAAGAAGACCAAGGCAGCGGAGTACACGCTGACCGACGACTCCTATGCAAAGTTGCTGGCCAAACTTTCCGAGCGAAAGTTCGATCGGACGTCACCGGAGCTGCGCCAGAACATCCTGGACTTCTATTCGGATCTCTCCGCACCGATCGAAACCAAAAAGGACTCCGCTCGCTGGCAGGCTGTGCTGACGTCGCTCGATCAGTTGAAGGCGCTGACTCCGGTTCCGGCTAGCGCGGGCAACCCTCCACAAGCCCACAGGCCAACGCCAGTCTCAGTCTCGATGTCGAACCAACCCTAATTTCGACCGGTCCTCGCCCTGTAGTTTCCCCATTCAGCTAGGATGAGCAATTTCGACCAAACGTGTGAGCGGTATTGGCCTGACACGCGAATTACTCCAGGGTATAACCAGTGTGTGTCGAGCTGCCAGCCGGGATCCGGTGAAGGAGCGGCTGACGCCCCTCCGGCTACGCGGGTAAATGGAGCCTCAAATGAAAAGACTGACTCTGGCGTTTATGCTTCTGAGCTTCTGCGTGACTATCGTCAGTTGCCGGACCCGCTCCCCAAAGCAACCGGCCAGACTTCGGGAGAAAGCAAGTGCAGCCATGGATTCAAAGAGTGCAAAGAAAGTCTTAACGACTTCAAAGAAGCCGAACAGTTCATGCGCTTGAAAGCCACCGTCCTCGCGGATGTGAACCGGTTGGAAAAGTCGAGGCCCACAAAACCGAAGATCGCCACTGTTCGCAATGCCGATGTAAATCGTCAGAAAACTGGAAACGCCGCCGTATACAGCGCCACTGTGGGACCGAATAGAATATCATCCTGTGCAAGCCACGAGTGCAGTCCAGCCGGTATCGTTGGAGTCTGCTGCGGGGACTCCAAAGGAGAGACGATGATCACGTATCGATTTAAGGACAGGTCCAGTCCCTCAAGGGGCGATGGACCTCACACGATCTCAGCCTGTCCCCGGCCACCGCCCTGGAAAAAACTCCTGCTCGGAGCAGGACTACTGATGCTGCTCATTGTCGCGACTGTCGCGGGCGTTTTTATTCATTTCTACCTGCAGTTTGCGCGAATCATTGATGCCCGCTTGGAGGGGAACGTTTTCGGCAATCCTGCTGTAATCCTGGCCGCCCCAAGCGAGTTGCAAGTGGGACAGCCCTTGACTGCCGCGCAGTCACGGCCCACCTCCGGAAGGCCAGCTACACCGAGGGTCAGGAGGGCCGAGGTGTCGGGAGCTATACCGTGACGGGCAAGGGGCTGGAAATCCATCCGGGCCCCGAGTCTTTCTTCCGAAATGGTCAAATGTTCGAAGGTCCGGCGAGACTGGAATTCAAAAGCGATCGCCTCGTGTCGATTACGGCTCTCGACAACATGACCGCCTTGAAGACGTACTGGCTCGAGCCTGAACCCATCACGACTCTCTTTGGCGCCAGCCGCGCGAAGCGTCGCCTGGTTCGTTACCAAGACCTCCCCAAGGCGCTGGTGGATGCCATTCTCGCTACCGAAGACCATCGGTTCTACTCGCACCACGGCGTGGATTCTCTTCCGGATTGTTGCCGCCGCCCTCGCGGATTTCCGCTCGGACAAGCGGCTGCAGGGTGGCAGTACGCTGACCATGCAGCTCGCGCGAAACCTCTTTTTGACGCCTCGCCGCACCATCCGGCGGAAAATGGCGGAGGTCTTTTTCGCCATGATACTCGAGCACCGGTTGACCAAGGACCAGATTCTCGTGCTTTACGCGAACCAGGTCTATCTCGGTCAACGGGATAGCTTTTCCATCTATGGCTTCGGCGAGGCTGCTTCGGTCTATTTCAACAAAGACCTCAGCGCCCTCACGCTCCCCGAGGCCGCGTTCCTGACCGGGCTGATTCGCGGTCCTAATCTCTACTTGCCCTACGAACATCCCAAGCGGGCAGCCGACCGGCGAAATTTTGTGCTGGGGCTCATGCAGAAGGCAGGCTTCATTAGCGCCAGCGAGGCTGAACAGGCCTCGAGAACTCCCCTCGGGCTGGCTGAGCAGAGCGCCGAAGCCCGCCAGCAGGCCTATTTTGTGGATATGGTGAAGGCGCAACTGCTCGCTCAGTTTTCCGAGCACGACCTGCTTTCACAAGGCTACCGGATCTACACCACTCTTGACCTTGATCTACAGCGTGCGGCCTCGGAGGGCGCGCGCGCCGGCCTGATCGAGGTGGATCGGCAAGTGAAGAAACAGAGGGAACGCAGGAAGACGTCTCCATTGGATTCGAACCGACCGCAGCTCGCTCTGGTGGCTCTGGACCCGCACACGGGCGACGTCAAGGCCCTTATAGGCGGCCGCGGCTACGGGGCGAGTCAGTTGAATCACGTTTTGGCGCGGCGCCAGCCCGGTTCGTCGTTCAAGCCTTTCGTGTACGCTACTGCGCTGAACTCAGGTGTCGATGGCTCACAATCCTCTCGTCACCCTAGCCACGGTCCTGGCGGACGAACCCACCATGTTTGAATTCGGCAATAAAACGTACGCGCCAGAAAACTATCAGCAGGCATACCGCGGCCCGGTAACCGTCCGTGAGGCGTTGACCTACTCCCTTAACGTGCCCGCCGTTCACCTGGCCGAGATGGTCGGCTACCGTAAGGTGCGCAGACTTTGCCGTGGCGGCTGGTTTCAACAATCAACTGGAGCCGACGCCCGCCATCGCGCTGGGCGCTTATGTCGCGACGCCGCTCGAGGTCGCCGGGGCCTATACGATTTTCGCTGACCGCGGCGAGTACGTTGCACCCAGGTGCATTATGGCCGTCGCCGATGCCGAGGGCCGCACCGTTTGGGACAATCCTGTCAGCTGCCCACCGAGTGCTTGATTCGCGCGTCAGTTATTTGATGGTGAGTCTCCTCGAAAGCGTCATCAATAGCGGCACCGGAGCGGGCGTGAGGACCGGTGGCTTTGGGCTCCCAGCCGCAGGGAAGACCGGCACTTCACATGACGGTTGGTTTGCCGGATTTACTTCCAACCTTCTCGCCGTGGTTTGGGTCGGTTACGACGACGACCGCGACCTGGACATCACCGGCGCCCATTCGGCTCTGCCTGTCTGGACCGAATTCATGAAGCGGACAACCGGCTTGCCTGTTTACGAAACTCCCCACCCGTTTAGTCAGCCCGACGGAATCGAGACGGCCGCGATCGACAATTTCACAAACCTCGTAGCGCTCGCCGATCCGGCTTTGACTCACAGCGAGGTGTTCATTGCGGGTACGGAGCCGTTCCCCCCAGTTCAAGAGGAACCGACGAAGATAGCTTTGGGGCCGCCAAGCCAACCCAAGCCAGAATGAGTAATTGATGTCCGGGCTGATTCGGGACCGGGCCTGGCTGGCCCTTGGCCGGCTTAATGGACTCCGAAGCGGGTGAACCGGTGCATTGGACCATTTCATAGGTCCAGTTGCCGGTAGCGTCTATCGGAGTGGGCGTGAGCTGACCCTTGCACACGTAGGAAACGGGGAGTGGACCCCTGGGCCCGCCTCCGAAAGGAAAATTAGGAGGATAAGATCATGCCATTAGTGCAGATCGTAATTGCCTTGATCGTGGTTGGGGTTCTTCTCTGGCTCGTCAACAGATTCATTCCGATGGCGGGCTCCATCAAGTCGATCCTGAATGCTGTCGTGGTCATATGTGTGGTGGTGTGGCTCCTAAACATATTTGGGCTCATGCATTACATCACGCATTTTCGCATCAATCGCGCAGGGTGAGGGTGGTCTTAACGGCAACACCGCCAAGTGCTACCACCGGGGGATGGGCGTTGGGTAACAACTGCCGGTAAACGATTCGCAAAGTTGCGAGCACCGGAACCGAAAGAAAGCTGCCGGCAATGCCGGCGATAGAGCCGCCCGCCAGGACTCCGAAGATGACCAGCAAAGGATGTAGCTTCATGCCGGCGCTGAGCAAATGCGGTGACACAACATAATCCTGGAAAAAGCGGAACGCGACAAGGAACGCGAAGATCGCGAGCAGGTGGTGGGAGCCGCTCAAGCCGGCAACGAGCAAGACGATGACGGCTCCAGCCAGAGGACCCACCATGGGAACAAATTCCAGAGGAAAAGCGACAGCCGCCAACAGAATCCCATACGGAACGCCCATGATCGAGAAGAAGAGTCCATAAGCCAAAGATGCCACGACTCCCAACAACACCAACGCCCGCATGTATTGTGCCAGCAGCACGTGCAGGTCAGCGGCAATTCTCTCGACCGTGTCGCGGCGGGACCCTTCGGCAAGAAAGCCCAGCACGGAACTGCGCATCTCCCGCCCATCTTTCAAGAAGAAGAAACTGAGAATCGGAACCAGGACGATAAAGATGAGGCTTCCAGCGCGCGAGATGACCCCCAAGGCGGCATTCGGCAGCAGTGCCAGGAGCTCTCGCGAATGATTGGCCAGTTGCTGTTGCACAGTCGAAATGACAGTGCCCTTCAGCGTCTGAGCGGAGGGTGAAACGACGGGCGCGATCGGAGGCTGGAATTTCGAAAGGAGATCTGGAAGCCTGGCTGCCAGCGTGTTCGCCTCCTGGACTACACGAGAGCCGATCGCAATTCCACATGACAATCAGAAACCCGACCAGCGCGAGGTAGACGAAGGTGAGCGCCAGCACCTTTGACCGCCCCGGCAGCCGCCGATCAAGAAGCTTCACCAGTGGCCAGAGCAGGTAGGCGAACAGCAGTGCCACGACAAAAATAAACAAAGTCTCGCGAATGAGATACAGCAGTCCCACCAGCGAGGAGAATGAAAACCGCTGTCCAGGTGTAACGCGCGGCGCTGCGATCAAGACCAAGCAAGATTCTTCTCCCTCAGCCGCTGTCAGTGAGCGTATTCAAGAGGCCCCGGCCCCGGCACGGGCCAACCGCCGTTGGGGCGCACTGAGAAATCCCGCCTAGCGAGTTGCAACCCGTTGATCCTCAGGGCGGCTGATGTTAGTGGGGGCGCCATGGACCCCTTTCATCCAAGCGGCGGCTTCCGTACGTTCATCGCCGGTGGGCGGATAGATCAGAGCCAGCCCATCGCGGCAATCATCGGCAGGACGTGTGAACTGACCCTGGTTCATCAGGATGAAGTCAAGGGCCTGACCCAAGTGCAGAGATCGGTATTTGTTGTTGAAACATATTCCACTGGGGTGAGCCGAAGAAGCCGACGTCCAGTATTCGCAGACCCTATTCTGATGATCCTCGGCATCAACCGACCAGACGTTCAGATAATCCAACGAAGTTCCAGGTTCACATCGGTACTCAATCCGTGCTGAGCATGGGTCGCTGACTTTCTTCAAGTCATCCCAACCCAGAATCACTGCAAACTCAAGGGCCTTGTCCAATTCCATATTGAGTCTCCTTCACGAATCAATTCGCTGACCTTAGAATCGCGCCGAGGCGAAAAGGTCCGCCAGGCATTAATTCCAAATAATTTGTCTGCGCCGAAGACGCGGCGGCAACCTGTTCGGTGATCTTATACTTCACGTCACGCGAAACCATCGTGCAGGCGCCGAGTACTCGGACACGGGCGGTGGCTTCGGAAGCCGTCTGCAGCCACATTCCGCCGACGTCGCCGTAAACAAACGTGACGCCCACGTCCCGCACCCACCAAGACGGTGGCTTTGCCAGCTCGCCCTTGAAGCGGCGAAGCAAGTAGGTGTTCGCATCAACCCAAATGTCGCCACGGAGTAGGTGTTTGTCTTCCCGCCTGGGAAGCAACTCAAGCATGTAGCAGCGCTGGCCATTAACGTCTGCCTCGCGGATGAAGCGGAAATCATAATTGTCGGCGGAGATGTCGGTGGAGAGTAATCTTTTGTGACCTCGGCTTCATTGGCCAGCACGCGGCGAACAATCATTTGTCCCAGTCCGCTCCCGTTAGTTTCCTGGATCGTGTACTCTTTGGAGTCCGGTGGAACGAAGGCTACATCGGCAACCACCTCGGACTTTGCTTTGCTTTCTTCCTTCCCAAACAACTTGTAATTCCGCGTGACGATGTAAGGGCGAAGGCGGGCCCGGTTCTCAGCCCGGGCCTGCGCCATGCGCGCCACTATGGCTTCCACGTTTGGGACTGTGCCACTGGTCTGCGCCAATGCAGAGGTCATTGCGACGACGAAATAGAGAAAAAGCAACCATGAGGCCCGATGCCACGTAGCCACGTAGAAAAAGCTCCCTCGCCCTTCACGAATCTTGAACCAAGAATATTGCGGCATAGGCGCACCCTCTGCGGTCCTTCGCCGCCTTACGAAAAAGATCGGCGACGGGTGAGCAGGTTCCACACCAACCAAATCACCGCAACCACCAGCAATAAGTGGATGAGGCCTCCGCCCACGTGAAAGCTAAAGCCCAGCAGCCACAGCACCATCAGAACCACGAAAATTGTCCAAAGCATGTTGACCCTCCCGCCTAACATCCGTCTCCAGGCAGATCCTGGAGGGAAGTTAGAGATTTATTTCTTGCCCCTTCATCCTTTATACCTTGGGGTAGTTCGCGTGTCAGTCCCGTATGGCTCACTTGGATGGTCAGAATTGCTCACCAAATACCATTGGAAATACGCCGGCGAAGCGGCACGGGCATCCTGCCCGGGTGCAGTCATGGCAAGGATAACCATGCGACAATGACGGGATTCCCGCTTTCGCGGGAATGCCTAAGTGCTTTGCAGGGGATTCCACATGGAAGGGGGGTGGGGAGAAAAGCCAAGGAACACGGAAGGGTTAAAGCCCTCCACTCATGATCCGCGCCGCCACCAGACATCGACAAATTTGAGCTGCGCTACCTTATGCGGTTGGAGCTTTACCGTTCTCGCGGGATGCGCTGACGTTCCAGATGTACAGGAAGGTGGCGTCGCTGGCGGTTGCCACCGCCATCCCTGCTTTCCGGGTTGCACGGTTCAGGGCCGAACGTACCTTCTCTTTACTTTCCACCAATTCCGCCAAGGGAACTTTGATGGCAGAGCCGTCCTGCAACTTGTCGAGATCAGTGAGTATGGTGGATACAATCTGCCGGTGCTTTCCTTTGCGCCCTTGCGGGACGCTGGCTTGCAACATCGTCTTGAAATGGGCTGGAGCTTTATCGGTCCGAGAATTCATGCCCCCCTCCGCGACTGCAAATCGGTAAATATTCGTAGCACTATCGTATCACAGCGTCATCATAACTCCAAGTAAACAATCGTACCACTAAATCTTATCTCAACGTTACCATAACCGCAAGTAAACAATCGTACCGCTAAATCGTATCTCAAGTCACCATAACTGTAAGTGAACAATCAAACCGCTTCAGTATCAGGGCCATGCGCCAGCTAACGGCACGGACTGCTAGCGGGGGGGGGCGGGCGGGACGTTAATTCATCTGTTGAGGGAGTAGAAAAGATTTCAAAAAGAGTTAACCCGTATCGGTTGTGGCCTGCTAGGCTTTATGTGAAAGGAAGGTTGAATCGCAATGCACAAAATGAAAGAACCTAAAACACACTTCGAGCAGGTTCCACTGGAAATTGTCAAGAAGATCGCGGAGGAAGAGATTCCGGACGAGGAAACGAGCGGAACCGACGCGACCGTCGAGCCTCCGGCAAAAAAGTGCTTAGCATCTCCGCGTTCCAGGCGAGCCCCGGCGAATGTCCCCTAACACCCATCTCACGGCGTCACGGAGGACTGAAGGTGAACAAACAGCGAGAGAGATTGAGGGAGCTTTACAAGCAAGCTTCTAACCAACAGGCCCCGGAAAAGCTCAGGGACACAGGGATGAAAAACTGTTATGGCGCAAGGAGAAGAGAAAGGTGGTTATGACGACAGAGAAACAGAAGAACCCTCCTAAGGTTGTTAAGGCCAACGGCAACGGCAGGCCGCCACTTGCTGCGGCAAACGGGACTACAATGCCCGTCGATTGGGCGGCATTCCTGGCAGGAATCTCGTACGGGAAAACCGTTCTAGAATACGGTGCGAACCGCACGATCTTCGCGCAGGGAGACCCTGCGGATTCCGTGTGGTATCTCCACAAAGGCAAGGTGAAACTCGCGGTAACTTCCCAACAAGGCAAGGAAGCGATCGTCACCGTTCTGGGCGGCAACGAGTTTTTCGGCGAGGGATGCCTGGCCGGCCAGTCGGTGCGCATCTCCACGGCCATGGCGGTGACGGATTGCACGCTTTACCGGATCGAGAAGTCGCTGATGGTGCGCATGCTCCACGAGCAGCACGGAATCGCGGAATTGTTCATCACGCACCTGCTTTCACGCAACATTCGATTTGAAGGGGATCTGGTCGACCAGCTTTTCAACTCCAGTGAGAAACGCTTGGCCCGGATTCTTTTATTGCTGGCGCATTTTGGCAAGGAAAGCAGAACCGAAACGGTCCATCCCGGAATCAATCAAGAACACTTGGCGCAAATGGTGGGCACCACCCGGTCGCGGGTCAGCCATTTCATGAATAAGTTCCGGACGCTGGGCTTTATTGATTACGAGGGCGACGGCGCGTTGACGGTTAATAGCGGCCTCTTGAGCGTGGTCCTGAGCGACTAGTTGGGATTCCTCCCTCGTCCTCCCCGAGGGGAGGACATCGTTGGCCGTAGACCTCGTCGTGCGCCGTCCCGCCGGAGGAAACCTATTTATCTTTTTTATCTTTACCGCCCCGGCGCTGAGACGCAGGCCTTTCTTTCAAACTTCCGAGCCTCCGCGGCTCTGCGGTGAGATAAGCCGCAGACCGCAACGACAAACGAACCCCCTCCCATTTCAAATCCCCGGCATATCCCCGCCCGCGCCAGATTGTGATTCCCCCAAGAACTCGGGTGAGCATTTTTGACCTAACTCGTGAGCCGTACTGAACTGACACCCCTGCGCACAAACGGTATAACCAGTGTACCTCAAGAATCCAGCTAGAGGCGGATGTGACATGAGTCGGAGGCAACACCTATGAAACCAAATCGAGTGATCAGCACAGCAGTTCTGTTATTGCTTCTCGGAGCCGCCATTCCTGCAATAGCACAAAAAGGCGACGAGGAAAGGGGCGGAGGCGGTGGAAAGGCTCAGCCGGCGCAACACCAGGCTCAACCGCAGCAGCACGCACAGAAAGCCCAGCCGCAACAACGGGCGCAGAAAGCGCAGCCGGAACAACGCGCACAGAAAGCGCGGCCAGAGCAGCGCGCACAGAGAGCGCAGCCGCAGCAACGGGCACAGCAAGCGAATCGGTCCGGAAGGCAGCAGGGACAGACCGTTGCTTCCAACAGTGGCGGAGGCCATTATGGTCGCATTTCTGACACCAATTACCGTTCCCATTTCGGTCATGAACACTCGTTCCATATGATGCGTCCCAGGATGATCAACGGGTACAACCGCTTCCAGTACGGCGGCTATTGGTTCGGGTTCAATCAAGGATGGCCGGCAGGCTGGAGCTACAACGACACGGTTTATGTCGAGTATATTGGCGGCGCCTATTATTTGTGCGACCTGCGTTTTCCCGGCGTTCAGATTACCCTCAATATGTTCTAACCATTTCCAGCGCACCTTCGGGGACGATTCTATCGGCGCGGGCCGGGTGGGTTGCCCCGAGGGGAAAGCCGGATGAGTCTGACGGGTAGCCACTCCCGTGGAGTTCTCTGCTATGCATGGTCTTACACTCGAAGACGCCCGGATTGAAAGTGCGAGTCTTGCGCGGGCAGAACATAATTCGAATAAACTTGTGGAGACGGAACCTAAGATTCGCAAGGTCGCGTTTCTCGGCGACTACTTACCGCGTAAGTGTGGCATCGCCACTTTCACGTCCGACTTGTTGACATGGGTGGCGGCAGCGCATCCCCAAAGCCAGTGCTTCGCGGTGCCGGTGAATGACATCGAAGACGGCTACGATTATCCGGACGTAGTTCGCTTCGAGATTGAAGAGCAGGATTTAACCTCCTACCAGCGTGCGGCGGACTTCATCAACATCAGCAACGTGGACATCGTCTGCGTTCAGCACGAGTTTGGGATTTACGGCGGGCCCGCCGGCCGCCATCTGCTGGCGCTGGTGCGCGAACTGAAAATGCCCGTCGTCACCACGTTTCATACCCTTCTGCGCGAGCCCAATGACACGCAACGGCGCGTAATGCAGGAATTGATTACGCGCTCGGCCCGGCTGGTGGTCATGACCGAACACGGCCGCCAGATGTTGGAGGCGGTTTATCGAGCGCCCACCACGAAGATCGATCTCATTCCGCATGGCATTCCTGACATCCCGTTTGTCGATCCCAATTATTACAAGGACCAGTTTGGCGTAGAAGGCAGGACTGTCTTGCTCACTTTCAGGCTGCTTTCCCCCAATAAGGGAATTGAGCATGTTCTGAATGCTCTCCCGCAGATTCTGGAGGAATTCCCGGAGGTTGTTTATATCGTCCTGGGCGCGACCCATCCCCATGAGTTGCAGGAGCGCGGGGAGGCCTACCGTCTCAGCCTGGAACTCCTGGCGAAAAAGAATAAGGTCGAGAAGAGCGTCATTTTCTACAACCGCTTTGTAGAACTCGACGAGTTGAAAGAGTTCATTGGTGCGGCGGATCTCTACATTACGCCGTATCTCAACGAGGCGCAGATCACGTCGGGCACGCTGGCTTACGCGTTTGGCGCGGGTAAAGCCGTGGTGTTCGACTCCTTATTGGCACGCCGCGGAATTACTGGCGCAGGACCGCGGTGTTTTGGTGCCCTTTGGGGACTCCAGCGCCATCGGCCGTGAGGTCTGCGGGTCGCTCCGCGATGCGACACGCCGGCACGCCATGCGCAAGAACGCCTACAAGCTGGGCCGCGAGATGGTCTGGAGCAACGTGGCGCGCCTCTACATGCACAGCTTCGAACAAGCTCGCCTCCAGGGCGCCTCGTTGTCCCGGAAGATGTTCGCGACGAAGACTCTCGACCAGCAACCGCGGGAGTTGCCGCAGCTAAGACTGGACCATCTTTCCCGGATGACCGACTCGACCGGCATTTTCCAACACGCGATTCTCACCGTGCCGAATGTTTCCGAGGGATACTGCACGGACGACAACGCCCGGGCCTTCATTCTTTCGACGCTGCTCGATGAGCTGAAAGAGGAACCGGCACGGGTACAAACGCTTTCCACTACTTACGCCGCCTTCTTGAATCACGCCTTCGATGACAAGACCAAACGCTTCCATAATTTCCTGAGTTTCGACCGCCGCTGGCTTGATGAACAAGGGTCTGAGGATTGTCACGCCCGCGCTCTCTGGGCGCTGGGTGTGGCCGTAGGACGCTCCCCGCATCGAGGTTTTCAGATTATGGCCGGACAACTCTTCGCGCGGGCATTGCCGGTGGTCGCAACGTTCACTTCACCGCGCGCATGGGCATTCTGCCTCATCGGTATCCATGAATATTTGCGCCGCTTGAGCGGCGACCGCTTGGTCAGTCAGCTCCGCGAAGATCTGAGGGCACGGTTGATGGATATTTTCGACAGGGCCTCCCATCCGGATTGGCCCTGGTTTGAAGAGGAGTTGAGTTACGACAATGCCAGACTCGCGCACGCCCTGATTCTCAGCGGACGTGTTAACGGATATAAAAAAGTGTTCGACCGGGGCTTGGATGCTCTGAGGTGGCTGGTGAAGGTGCAAACCTCTGAGAGTGGGTGCTTCCGGCCCATCGGCAGCAATGGATTTTATCGGCGCGGGGGAATACGCTCGACCTTCGACCAGCAGCCGATCGAGGCTCAAGCGATGGTGTCGGCGTGTCTTGAGGCCTACAGGGCAACCTCGGACTCGTGGTGGTACGAACAAGCCCATTGCGCCTTCGACTGGTTTTTGGGCTGGAACGATCTCGGGTTGGAACTTCACTCCGTCCATTCCGGCGGCTGCTGCGACGCTTTGCACGTTGATCGAGTTAACATGAACCAGGGAGCCGAATCGACGCTGGCATTCCTGCTCTCGCTGGCGGAAATGAAGCTCATGCAGAATGCGGTCGCGGCGTTCAGTGAGCCCGCTTCGTAGCCCCGATCATCCCCTGAAAGCCATCCTGCGTGAGCCACGCATCAAGCCCAACAAAGACGAGCGCGAACGCTACGTCCGCGGCTTCGTTTACTACTGCGGCAGTCTGCTGCGCGGTGGGGCAACCGATTATTCCGTACGGGATGTCAGACGTATCTTCCTCGCAGTAATTGATTGAAGTCTTTGTATCGGAGAAGGTTGGCGGAATTTGTGCGCTATATTGTAGTCATGTAAATGATATATTATGCTTGACATGGCTGTATACTGATTGTATAAAGAAGTCATGTATATCGCCATAGTCCCCAACCGCAACTCCCCTCCCGCCCTCCTCCTGCGCCAATCCTTCCGGGAGAACGGCAAGGTCAGGAATCGCACCATCGCCAACCTGTCGCACTGGCCGACGGCCCGCATTGCAGCTTTCCGCCGCCTGCTGGCCGGGGAATTCGACCAGGCTACCGAACTCTCCGAGGGCCCCCGACTGGGACGCGTCTTCGGTCTGCTGCTGGCGCTCAAGCAGATTGCCGACGCGCTGGGTTTGGGCGCCGCGCTCGGGCATAGCCGGGCTGGCCAAGCTGGCTTTGTTCCTGGTGCTGGCGCGCGTGGCCCATCAGGGCTCACGCTTGTCGGCGGTGCGCTGGGCGGAGGATCAGGCGGTCGCCGAAGTGCTCGGTTTAGGCGGGTTCGACGAGGACGATTTGTATGCGGCTCTGGATGATCTGGCGGCCCGCCAGGAGAAGATCGAGAAGGCCCTGTATCGCCGTTATGTGGCAGGTCGCGGCCAGCCGCCGCGGCTGTTTCTCTACGACGTGACGAGCAGTTATCTGGAGGGGGAGAAGAACGCACTGGGGGCTTATGGGTACAACCGCGACGGCAAGCGGGGCAAGTTGCAGATCGTCATCGGCCTGTTGGCTGACGAAGCCGGCGAGCCGCTGGCGGTGCGGGTATTCGAGGGGAACCGGAACGATCCTACCACGGTAGGGGAACAGATCCGGATCTTACAGAAGCAATTTCAGGTGGAAGAGTTGGTCTTCGTGGGGGACCGGGGGATGGTGAAGAGCAAGGGAAAGGAGGCGCTGACGGCGGCGGGGTTGCGGTATATCACGGCGCTGACCGACCCGCAGATCCGGGGGTTGCTGGGGCAAGGGATTTTGCAGTTAAGCCTGTTCAGTGAGCAGGTGTGCGCAGTGCAAGGCGAAGGGGTGCGTTATATCTTGCGTAAAAATCCGGCCGAGGCGGAGCGCCAGCAGCATCGGTGGGAAGACAAGCTAGCTAAACTCGAGGCGAAGATCGCGGCCCGCAACCAGCAGGTGCGCGAGCACCCCCGCTGCCAGCCGGAAGCGGGAAGGGTGGCGCTGGAAGCCTGGGCCGGGCGGCACAGGCTGACGGGCCTCGTGGCGATCCGGCTCGAAGGCACGCAGTTGCAGCTGCAACGGAACGAGGAAGCGCTCCGCCGGGCGCTGGAGTTGGCCGGTTGCTATGTGGTGACCACCGATGTGCTCCCCGCTGCCCTGAGCGCCCAGCAAGTGCATGACAGCTACGTTTCCCTGCAGAAGGTGGAGCGCGATTTTCGCACCCTGAAGACCGGTTTGCTGGAAGTGCGGCCCGTCTGGGTGCGCAAAGAGAGCCGCACGCGGGGCCACGTGTTCTGCTGCCTGCTGGCATTGAAAGTCAGTCGCGAGATGGAGCGGCGATTACGAGCGGCGTTTGGCACCACCGAGACCCGCAGCGACGCCATTACCTTGCCCGATGCGCTGCTGGCCTTGACCCGACTGTGCCTGCTGCACTACGCGGTCGATGAGAAAACCACCGTGACCAAGCTGCCCCAACCGGACGCTCGCCAGCAAGAAATTCTCAAGGCTCTCGGCGTCTCCCTACCATCCCTGTAGTCAGGAGACCCGCACACACCAGAACGATTAACTGCCGTCATCCCAAGCAGTTCGACAGAAAAACCTACTTAAAACAAAAAGGAAGATGGGTCTGAGTACGCCAGAACGTCAGCCATGGCGCCCCTCGCGGCCCCAGGCGAATCCACGTTGCGCCACGCATATGAGGGTCACCAAAGCGGCCAGCGCCGAAAGCCTAACTGTTCGGGTGATGGGCCATAGGGGGAAACGTCGGCTGGCGCTCCTGAATTGTGGCACGGGCGTCCCGCCCGCGATCACGGCCGGGACGGCCGTGCCACGAAGGGATGCGCAATTATTCAAGTCGTTCTCTATAGATGCACAATAACCCGGTCCGGCGCGGACTCGAGAGTTCGCCTGCGGATTGGCAGTGGTCAAGCTGGCGGTATTACTGACGTGTCCGTGCTCCGCATGGATCCACTGGACTGAGCGGGCAGCACAGACCTGTCCCTTCGGGACATCGGAGACTCCAAAAGGCAGGAGTCTGCTCCCGCCGTCATTCGCGCTTGACACTTGCGATGCTCTGTATTAAGGTAACTTTTTGGATCAGGACAAGGACGCATAACAAAGTCAAAGCGAAAAGAAACTGAAAACAAAACTAAAAACCAAGACCAAAGACCAAAACTAAAAACCAAAACCCCAAATCGAAAACACAGCCAAACGAAACCAAGACAAACACAAACTAAAATCCACCATCGAGACCAGGTTTACGAATCGACGAATTTAGAAGCGCCTTCCGGCTGAGGCGCGCGTTCCTATTTTGACGTTCCGATGAGACAGATCTCCCAAGTCAGCCGGAGAATTTGGGGATTTGTGTGCGTCGTCAATCTTTGGATGGTTTCGAGAGATTCCAGCTTAATGCGTTCCGCGTCGCGCTAGTGATTGAGTTCCTCGTGCGACTCTTGAAAATGCTTTGGCACGATCTCGGCTTTTGAAAAGCAGCGCAGAGTTTGTGCCTTTCAAACTCTGCGGCTTATGCATTGAATAATTCCTCTATTATCGATACCCGGGCACGAGTACCTCACACTAAGGACCGCAGAGTCCCAACACCGGGGACTCTGCGCTGCGCCCCTGACCATCCCGAGGGGTGCCTACATGCCGACAAAAGACGTGGGCACGTAGGCGCCACCCTCGACGCCGAAGAGACGCGGAGCACAAGAGCGGTGGTCCACGCTGTCCACCCTATTTCACGAGGCTTTTCGTGCCGATGTGATGGCCCCAGAACTCCGTGGTCACCCATATTCTCTCCAAGGCCAGCCTGACGGCGCTGATCATACTCTTCGCCTGCTCTTCCTGGATAACATCGTCGGGACACCGAACTCTTTTCCCGTCAACATCGACGTAGAGTGCATTGTTGCGATCGGCAAATCTGGGCTTGCCCCTGATGCGCACGAGTTCATCGAAATCCCAATGGCACGTTGGTTCATCCTCGTACACCCAATCCATCCTGCCAATCTTTTCCTTGTGATCTCGAAAAAGTGTCTGGAATTCGCTCTGTTCGATGAAGCCGGTGAACACGTCGGCAGCCAGTTGTGACTTAGAAATCTCCTCAAGAGCAGTGAAGGCGAGCGCAAACGCTCTTGCGAATCTGCGGTGTTCGAAAAGAATCTCAGCCTCAGAGAGCAGTTGGCAGGCATTTCTAAGTGCGGAGCTGTAAATAGTTAGAAAATCCGAGCGCCCTAGCGAGAGTTCAGCAAAAGTCCTCATGTTGCCGTCCAGGCGAAGCGCTGCCTTCAGGTCCTCTACCTCGAGATCAGGCATCTCGCGGGCGGCGCAGACATTGGCTCGTATGTCTGCGACGCCACCCGGTCGCGCCCGCCGGTCTCCTCAGACCCGCTTGTGGGAACCGCCCGCTTGGAGGTCATTGCGTGCGATTACGGCGTGAGGCTTTTCTTGGCCTCGCTGAAGGCGGACTCTTCCAGTTCGATGCGCTCGCGCAGAACGCGTTCGACCCAACTCTCCAGGTTGGTGGCGCGATGCAAGCGGGCCAGGAAAGCCGCACGTGCTGCCAAGTCGCCAGAAATCGAGAGGGAAGCGGGCTTGGCTCGTTTAACTCGGACCGGTGCTTCCCAAGCGGAATCGTTTTCCGACTGCGAAATCACCCGCCGGTCGATGGATTCTTGACTCCGTGACGGAGCTTTCTTCTCGAATGTCTTCATAATGGCCAGCCGGTAATAATGCGAACAATGCTGCCGGACTTCACCTGGAAAATCAGTTTGAGCTTTCGTCCGCCCAAAGTTTTCCCGATCAACTGATAGCGATCGCGAAATGTCTTGTTTCGCCGAACTTCGAACTCCGAAAAAAAGCACTCGACGGCTTCTTCGAAAGTGACGCGATGCTCAGAAAGCTTGTCGCGCTCGAAATCATATTCGAAATCTTCCGGCGTGAATCGGCGCCAATCGACCACACACCATTGTACTACGCTTCGTCAGCGTGAAACGTCGAGTTAGGTCGAGCCATGCCCCCCCCGGGCTGGCGCAGTTCTGCAGTCTCTGTTCATTCCAGCTCCACGCAACTCAGGGCTTCGCCCTGCGCCAGCCAAACCCACGCCAACAGCCCTCTCCCTTGGGGAGAGGGAGTGGGACAAGCACTCTTGCCTGTCTCTAAGGCTGGCGCATGGCGCGCCTCCTCGCAGGCAGGAGTGCCTGCGCCGCTTCATCAGCCGGAGCGTGACGGGTGAGGGGTCGTTTGCGGAATCATCCGAACCAATCAAGAGTCAAAACGCAACCAGCAAAGCTAAAAGCAATTCGAACGGCAAATGGCAAAGGTCAAATTGCAAATGGTTTAGGATTTGAAAAATCGGCAAATTGCAAACCATTTGAATTTTGCCGTTTGCCATTTAGATGCGCTCTTTCCGAACGCGACGAAGAAGCAAGTGACCCCTCACCCGGCTCCGTCAGCTGAGGGACTGGTGAAGGCGCCGTTGCGGGACATCCTCACCCTGGTGACCTGTTATCCGTTCTATTTTGTCGGCCCCGCCCCCAAGAGATTTATCGTCCGCGCGCACCGGATTTCTAAGTAAGCGGAAGTGTTCCAAATCATCGAGGGTGTTACGCGGGAACCAGCCCACAATCCCATGCAGTTAGCAGTTAAGCAAAACCAAGCTGTGGGCCTGACCTCGAACTGCATCCTTATCCGGCGGGATGGGTGTGAATCTGCCATCGAAGATTCCACCGGCCCTATCCACTCCCGGACGGGACAGGTTATCGGCGCCGTGATAGTTTTCCGTGACGTGAGTGAGGCGCGGGCGATGAAACTCAAAATGACCTATTCGGCCCGACACGACTTTCTCACCCATCTGCCTAACCGATTGTTGCTCAGTGATCGGATTACCCAGGCAATTTCGTTAGCCCGCCGCCACGGCAAACACCTTGCACTGCTGTTTTTGGATTTGGACGGCTTCAAACACATCAACGACTCTCTGGGACATGAGATGGGCGACAAAGTGCTTCAGTTCGTTGCACAACGCCTGGTTGCCAGCGTGCGTACCTCGGACACCGTAAGCCGCTACGGTGGGGATGAATTCGTGATATTGCTTTCAGAAATCGCGGAAGCCGGAGATGCGGCCATCAGCGCGGAAAAGATACTCGCTGCGCTTGCGATGCCGCACGCCATCTCCGAGAGTAATGTCAATTTGAGCGCGAGCATTGGGATCAGTATCTACCCCCAAGATGGCCACGATGCGGAGACCCTCATCAAGAATGCGGACGCCGCAATGTATCTGGTCAAGGGATAGGGGAGCAACAAATACCATGCCTACAGTCAGAGCATGAACGTCCGGGGCGTCGAACGGCAATTCCTCGACAGTAGGCTGGGCATCGCCCTGGAGCGGCAGGAGTTTTTGTTGCATTACCAGCCGAAGGTCGATCTTGAGACAGGAGTAATTACCGGCGCTGAGGCGCTCATACGCTGGCTGGACCCCGATCGAGGGCTCATCCCTGCGGCGCAGTTCGTGCCTGTCGCTGAAGACTGTGGCCTGATTGTGCCGATCGGCCAGTGGGTCCTGCAGGAAGCATGCAGACAATCCCGAGCCTGGATGGATGCCGGCCTGCCGCCAATCCCAGTAGCGGTCAACATCTCCGCCCTGGAGCTCCGGGCAAAGGATTTTCTCGAAGGCGTTTGCGGCATCCTCAAGGAGAACCACCTGGAACCGCGCTATCTTGAGCTTGAACTGACTGAAAGGGTTCTCATCCGGGATGGCGAGTTCACTATCTTCGCACTCCGAGCACTCAAAGCCATGGGAGTGCAACTCGCGGTTGATGACTTCGGCACCGGGAACTCCGGCTTGAGCTATCTGAGGAGGTTCCCGATCGACACCCTGAAGATCGATCGAACGTTCGTGCAAAAGATTGGCGCCAGTGCGGACGACGCCGCATTCCTCGGCGCAATGATGAGTGTGGGCAATACCCTGAAGAAACGAGTTGTCGCGGAGGGCCTAGAAGAGCGAGAACAGCTCGCGTTCCTTCAGTCCGAGCGCTGCCACGAGGGACAAGGTTACTATTTCAGCCCGCCCGTGGACGCTGAGAACTTCGCCGGGCTACTTGGAAATGACCGATCGGACTTTCTTGGTGTGGGCACCCAGCCCTTGGAGTTGTGATTAGTCGTGAAGGACGACACTCAGGAGGGAACTGTTGACTTCTAAGCCCCCGTTGTATTCAATGAAGCCGAGGGTCCTGAACTTATTCATAAAAAAATTGACCCGCGCCCGGGTTGTGCCTACCATTTGCGCCAAATCTTCCTGGCTGATTCTGGGGACGACCTTTTCTGGTTTACCTTCCTTCCCGAAGTGGGACAGCAAGAGCAGAATACGGGCCAGGCGTCTCTCACTGGAGTTGAAAAGCTGATCCACCAGGTCCTCTTCGTATCGGATATTGCGGGCAAGCAGGAACGACACGAAAAGCGCTGAGAACTCCGCCTGCTCCTGAAGCAGGCGCACAATCACTTTCTTTGCGACGCATAAAAGGAGACAATCGGAGGCTGCCGTAGCAGTGGCCATGCGACGAGGCTGACCCGCCAGACATCCCTCACCGAAGAAGCTCCCGCCATTAAGAAGCGCGACGATTGCCTCTTTGCCCTGCTTGGAAATGACGGAAAGCTTTACTTTCCCTTGCAGGATGTAGAAAACAGAGGCGGCAGGGTCGCCTTGCGAAAACACAGCCGTCCGCCTTTTGTATTCCAAACGCTCGCCTTCCGGGGCTATAAAATCAAGCAATTCTCGCGGAGTTGAAGATCGACGTTTCTGGCGCACCATAACCATCCCTTTAGGGTCTCAAGAGGTCGCTACTCATTGATACATCTATGTCCTTGCGTAGCACAGTCGTTTTTCCGAAGTCAAGAAGATAAATTGCCGCCTCCGACTTGCCCCACACTCAAAGTGAACGCACGCGGAGGGCCGCCTATGATAGGCGCGCCCACCTTGCGCCACAGATCCCCTCTTGATGTTGTCAGAAGTGCAGTGGGTGGAGTTATGCGGCCGCACCCTCCGAAAAATCTTCGTCATTGATCAGCAACTGGATGATGCCACAACAGTGATTGCAAGTCGTGATGTGCTCACTGCGGGTGAATTTGGGGCCACGAGGAACCGTGGTCGACCGCATGCAGTCGGGACACTCCATGGCGTAGTGTCCGTCTCCATCCCATCTTGCCTGGACTGGTTTGTTGTCAACGTGCGGGAGAGCAGTTCGGAGAGGAGGTCTTCTGGTTAGGTCTGAAATGGTTTGCAGAAGCTGCCCAAATCCAAATCCATTCTTGTGGTAGTAGGCGTCGGCGGCCACTACTTCCGGTATTTCATCGGCCGCCACGGCACTGATGACAATGACGGGTATTTGAGGGAAGCGTTTGCGCACTACTTCAAGAAGCTCAATCCCTGCCATGCGGGGCATGTTGAGATCGGAAATAATCAAGTCCGGGAGTCCCGCCCGAAGTTTTTCGAGCGCATCCAGACCGTCAACCGCTACCCGAACGACGCACCCCGCAGCCACCAAGTATCGTGAGATAAGCCTTCGCACTACGGGATCGTCGTCTACCAACAAGACCCGGTCGTTTAGTTGTCCCACCATGGTCGCCGCCTCAGCATCTTAGGACGGCAGCCTACATCTTCAACCCCCGGGAGGAGACTGTCTATTCAATATTGCACACATGGGAAGAACTATTCGCGGCTGGCGCATAGGTCGCGACGCCTGTTGTCGCGATGTATACGCCCATCGTCGGGTCCTCGACGTGCCACAGGGCCACTACGACCCTAAAGGGCGCATACATGCCGACAACTACCGTCGGGCACGTATGTGCCACCCGCGTTGAAATCTGTTGAGGCTGGCTGGCGCAGACATTGATTTCTATGTCTGCGCCCTGTGGCGACTTGCAGTGCCGACGTGTCGCCGACATAAAAACCAATGTCGGCGCCACCCGCGAGCGCCAGCTTTGGAGTGCGGGAGCTTGCTCCCGCTTTCCTTCCGCCGAAGCTAGCTTCGGCGGGGAAGGCGGCGGCAAGCCGCCGCACTCCAAAGCATGCCTGAGCCAGCACGTGTCCCTTCGGGACATCGCAGACCCCAAAATACGGGGGTCTGCGCCAGCCCACCGCACATTGTGGCACGGCCATCTTGGCCGTGCGCACGGGCAGAGCCTGTCCTGAGCGCAGCGAAGGAATGCCCGTGCCACCCTACCTGGCCTAGGCGTGTGACATCCTGTCTCTTGACAAACAGCGGCCTCAGTGGTAGGCTATTGACGTGTACTACCCGGCCGGCGGGGGAGTCCTTCTCCCGCTCTCATCACTTTCCGTTTCAGGAGGAATCGTGTCTTTACGCAAAACCCCTCGTCTTACTTCCCGCCGGATCGACGCCGCGCGGCAGAATGCCCAGCGCTCGACCGGGCCCCGCAGCGAAGCCGGTAAAGAGCGCATGCGGATGAACGCTCTCAAGCACGGCTGCGACGCGGCGCCCGCGAACGATGCGGCCATCATGCGGGCGCTCGGCGAAGACCCCGCCCGGTACGAAGCTTTGAAGCAGGAACTCTCGACCGACTACGGGCCGGGCGACACGCTCCGGGACCGGCAGATCGAAGACCTGGCTAGGCTCTACTGGCGGCGCCAGCGCCTGGAGCGCATGCAGACGGGCCTGATGCGGCGCGCCCTCCAGGCGGTCGAGGAGCGGCAACGAGAACGCCGCCGGGAGATTGCCGCCGTCACTTTCGATTCCTCTTGCTGGGCGGCGATCGACGCCGTTGACGTGGGCGGCTCCGACGACCCTTCCGTGCGGTGGCGCCTGCAGCTCTCGCTGCTGGGCGTGCTGCGCGAGCAGGTGCGGCAGCGGGTGTTCACGCCCCGGCAGTGGGGCGAGATCCGAACGTATTACCAGGGCAGAGCGGGCTGGCGGCCGGCGCGCTTGCGCCACCTGCTGTGGCTGTTCCTGGAACGGGCGAACCCCCAGCGGCAGGACGAGAAGCCGCCCCACGACTTCGTGAGCCAATACTTTAAGGGCGGCGAGGCGGGCGTCGAAAACCACTATCAGGAACTGCTGGCCCTGATCGACGAAGAGATCGCCGACGTGGAAGAAGAGTTCCAGCACGAGGTCGCGGCGCAGGAGGCAAGGGACGCGGCAGACCGCGACGCGTGCCTCGCGCCAGAGGGGGAGACTTGGGAAATGCTGCTGCGGCAGGAAGCTGGGCTAGACCGCGCGATCGACCGCAAGGTCAGAATTCTCCTGACCCTGCGCAAAGAACATGCCCAACTGCAGAGAGAGGCCGCCGGACCTCCTGGCGATGAAATGCTCGAGGCTGGCGCGGACACGCCGGTCAGCGTCTGCGATTCAGGGCAGGATGGTGAAGCGCCGCCTTCCCTTCGGGAAACGCAGACCCCAAAGGGCAGGGGTCTGCGCCAGCCGGTAGAAAGTGCGCAGGACTCGTCGGCCATACAAGGCGCAGACATACAAGGCAATGTCTGCGCCACCCCCGTAGAGGACGACAGCGAAACTTCAAAATCGCCGGAACAAAGCCAGAATGTTATAGAAAACAAAGAGCCGGCCGCGGTAGGGGTGTGTGGATGAGGGTAGCGCCGACAAGTTCCGACTGCACCGACCTGCGTTTCAGGTCTGCGTTTCGCGGGCAGTGCGCAAGGGGGCCATTCGGCGGATTGGGAGTGATAAGTCGCTAGCCTTGATCGGATATGCCTCGGGCCAAGAGAGGGACTTTCTTGGGGGAGGCAGTATGGTGATGGGCCGAGGCGTTCCCGATAAGGAGACTAGAAGGAAGCCGCTGGCGCGCACGCCGGTGGTCCGATTTGGCGTACAGTTCTAGGACGAATCAAAATAAGTGCACGTTGAAAGCGATTCTGCGTTGGCGAATTGCCGGGTGACGATCATCACCGTGCCACAGTGGGGACAATGCCAGATCGCGGCGTCGGTGTGGGGAACTTGCGCTGTAATGGGTGGCGAGGGGGCCTGCGCAAGTAGTTGCCGGCAGAGCTTGACCCGCGCGGCACGAAAGCGGTTAACGAAAAAACCAAAGTGACGGATGCGCACGAAAAATGAATCCTTTACACCGGTGACTTCCGGCGCCACGGGCGCAAGTCCGTGCTCATCGACCAGATGATGGCAAGCTCGTCGCTGGACATCAACGTGCTCGTGACCGAGGGCACCAACCTCGGCTCCCAGGTTCCTGAGTGCAAGGGGCCAGCTCGCTGGAGCGTGGCCCACAGTTTCTTCCGAATCAACCAGGATGGCCGCGGGGAGGATGGCCGTAAGGATATACCCTCTTGCGAGGACTACACTCGGCGGCGTATAAAAGGTGGTCTCGGGACGCGGTCCCTTGACCGGGTACGAAGTGACCGCAACATGTGGGGGCCTATGGATCAACAAGGCAAATCGACCTTACGAATGACGCGCCAATCCTTTCTGAAGACGACAGCTCTTCTGTCGTTGGCTACACTGCGTTCCGGGCAGGCGACTGCCGCACCTGCGGATACGGCTCCAGGCCTTCAGTCGCCGTCCCAGGTGTTAGAGGCGGGTAACGCGCACTTTCACCTGAACCTCACAGTCAGTCAAGGGATGAAGGTGGAGCTAGTCCACACGCCGTCAAGCATCGCTCTGGCCGCCGGAGACTACAGCTATTCTTTCGGTCAACCGTCCTTTGCCAAAGCGTCGTCCGTTGAAGAAGGCAATACTACGCTGGTGAAGCTTGTGGGCAAGGTCGGCAACGGCGTCGAGATTGGTCACAAGTTTTCGGTTCCTCACGACAGGCCCTGGGTGGAAGAAGAGATCACGCTCACGAATCGCACTCAGCACCGGATCGCTTTGCCGGAAGGGCGGTGCGGATTCGTACTTCCCGTGAAGGTCGTCGGCGACACCATCGAGTCCGGCCTGAAGGATTTCAAGTTCACGGCCGTTCCTTACCGGCGTGAGCCCACCGGCAACCGGGCACAATACGCGGACTACACCCTTTGGCAAGTGCTGAACGAAGCGCGAGGCTCGCGCCTGCGCGCAAAATCCGCTATCCAGCACTCTGACAAAGTAGTGGTACCGAATGTTTATGAGATGGGAATCATTCAGACACTGTACCCGCAATATGCCTCCGAAGGCTGGGTCCTTACGGATGGCCGCCGGGGATTCCTGGTCTCCAAGTACAGCCAAGAAGGAATGGAGTGGGCCTTGCTCGACCGCGTACCCTTGAACGAGGAGAGCATCGGACTTCGCTGGGGGGGCTATGGCATTTTTCAAGGCGATCCGGAAAGTGGCGCTTGGCTTGCGCCCCAGGCATCGCATCGATTTGGAGTCACCCGCATCACGGCGTTTGAGGGTGGGATCACCGAGGGGTTCTACGCCTTTCGCGCCGAGATGGAATCCCGAGGAAATGGCTGCCCGGCGGGTTTCAATCCACCCGTGCATTGGAATGAGCTTTACGATAACAAACTCTGGTGGCTGCCCGATAATGCAATGGATAAGCCCGAAAATCGGAAGAAATACTACACGCTGCCCGACCTGGAGGAAGCCGCGACCAAGGCCCGC
Source organism: uncultured Acidobacteriota bacterium (assembly GCA_963770415.1). Classification (GTDB taxonomy): domain Bacteria; phylum Acidobacteriota; class Terriglobia; order UBA7540; family UBA7540; genus CAVROP01. The sequence continues at coordinate 49,627 of CAVYPU010000039.1, read as the reverse complement.
GACATCGGATGTGAGGCGCTTTACCTTGACCCTGGCTGGGATACGTTTTTTGCTTCCAAGATCTGGGATGAACCACGATTAGGCAAATTGCAGGATTTCACCGCCCTGCTTCGGCGGGAGTATAGCTTGAGCTTGTCGCTTGCACACGCCTTTGTCAGGCTGGTGCGATCCCTCAGCGTATCCGCGGGAAATGGATCGGATGAACCGCGATGGTAGCTGCGTGGAAATGTCGTTGTGTGGCGCCTCGCGGCAGTATGTGGAAGAAACTCTCGCTCGACTCCTGGCTCTCGCACGGGATGGCGCCACATTCTTTATGTTTGATGGCACGATGGATAACGGAGAGTGCTGGGACCCTCACCACGGTCATCCCGTTCCCTCCGGGCGCGAGGACCATGTCGAAGCGACGAACCGGCTGGCATTCCTGGTCCATGGCAAGTACCCCAACGTGCTGATCGAAATGCACGATCAGATGCTGGGTGGCACCAACTTGCGCTACGTCCCAACCTATTACGGTTACGGCAAGCGGCAGCTGGGAGGAGCGGCGGCCGAGGCGCACACGGATTTGACACCGTTTGGGCGTTCGAGCTGATGTGGGGTCCCATGACCGACCTGGTGGGTGGGCATAGCATCGCGCTCTACTATTACAATCTGGCCTATTCCTTGCCTCTATACCTTCATATCGACCTGCGAAAAGACAACGGCCAGTGCCTGATGTTCTGGTGGAACGCCTCCACGTGCCGGCATCTCGGGATCGGCGGAACCCATGCCGACCCCGCAGTCCGCAAGGCTCAGAAGGAGGCCATGGCGACGTACCGGAGACTCGAACCCTTCTTTAAGGCGGGTAGGTTTTACGGGCTCGACGAAATGCTGCACGTGCACGTTCATCCTACAGAACCAGCCGCCGTCATCAACTGTTTCAACCTCGAGAGCCAGCCGGCCACCCGGCACATTGAATTTGCGCCATCGCGCTTCGGTCTGGAGCGCACCCGAGAGTACAGAGCTATCGGCGCTGCGGCGACTCGCCAGGGCGAGCTGTATCTTCTGGATGTGGTTGTCCCCGCTTATGGCCATTCGCTGGTGGAATTGCGCTGAGGGTTGAGCACTCAACGATCGGACTGATTTCAGTCAGGCCTTCGCTGCTAAATTGCTCTAAACAGGAGAAGTCCCGAGGTAAGTGCACCTTCCAGCCGGACCTTGATGCCCTGTTGCGTGAGGGTCAGGCCATCCACTACAACTGCCTGTCCGGAATTGTCGAAGGTTACACCCGCAAAGCAGAGCATTAGCAAGGCGATCGCAAGACACAAACGCAGATACGCTTTCATTGAGACACGGTTCGCCCCGCACTTGCAGGCGAAAATTAAATGACCAAATCCATCTCTTGTTTGTTTCTTCATGAAGTCCCCCAGCCATCCCTCAGCGACCGCGACGCCAACGCTTTCCCATCACCACGATCGTGGGAGTTTGTCTCACGCATTCTCGATTCCCTCGACTCGCAGTCGAACCCAGCGATTGAGCACGAAGTCATTGCGGGAGCAGTGGGCACCGGCGCGGCCACGGAATTCTTGGCCTTTTTGCGGATGTTCCGCGAATTGCCCAACATTGATGCCATTCTATTGAACCCGCTCCAGGAACCGGTGCCGGAGAATGCAGCCGCGCAGTATGCGGTTGCTTCAGCGCTGGCCCGCTGCGCCTCCGATACCAACTTTGACCGCATCTGCCTGTATCTGAATCGCCTGCCCACTGAGTTTCGGGTGCTCTGTGTGCGCGACGCCACCCTTCGCCAACCAGCCATACGCTGTACCGCGGGTTACACCAAGTGGGCCGTCGAGAACCACCACGCAATGGTGTAATTCATCCCTGGGGGGCTAGCCGATATTTGGCAAGTCCCAAAGGCCTGACCAGGAGATTTGAGGGCATTAATGGAGGGTGTTATTCAGTGGCGCGTAGGACGCTTGGCAACGATCGACGCCGCTTCATGCTCGTTTTGTGTGGTTTTGTTTTATTGACCTGCGTTCATCCGCGAAAATCTGTGGTCACTGACCTGACCAATACTTATTGAAGCCAATGTAGTCCGACGGCAGACCAGCCAAGATTGTCCTGCGTAATTCCAGAGATGTCCACGTCGCCTTGTTTTTGATACAGCACCTTGCCATCGGGTGCGATCAGAACTGTGTACGGTACCGCAGATTCCCACTTGGGATCGAAGGCGGCCTGCAGGGCGGCGGTATCGTCAGAGCCGAAAAGCAGGTTGCGGCTGGTGGCGTGCATCTTCTGAAGCATGCGCAAGACGCTGTCTTTTTCGTCTGGGAAGATTGGCGGCCACCGTAACCAACTCCACATCGCGCACGCCGTACATCCGGTAAGTGTCCTGCAGATCGGGAAACTCGTGAATGCAGGAGCCGCACCAGGTGGCCCAGAAACTCACGAGCAACGTCTTGTGGGTTGGATTCGTGCGCAATTTTCTTCAGGTCGTCAGCCGAAGCCAACTCGAGCCCGACGGGTTGGGATTCGATTTTCCGCAGGGTCTCCAATCGCTTGACTCGCTTCTCGCTCCACTTCGTCGAGCAGCCGAAGACGCCGGTGTGCGTCACGGCTACTTCGCGATTGGCCAGCAGCGCCTCGATGGCGTCGCGCGCTTCGTGCGTCTTCACCATTTCTTCGCGATAGCTGTTATCCATGCGGCCTTCGTAGCGCAGGCGGCGATCGCGATCGAACACGAAAACGTGCGGCGTCGCCTGCGGGCCGTAAGCGCGCGCCACCGATTGCGTTTCGCCGTCATAAAGGTACGGATAGGTGAGATGCTTGTACTCGGCCCGGATCTTCATCTCCTCCAGGCTGTCGCTCATGTCGGAGGAATCGAGTTCGTCAATGCGTGAGGGCCTCGGGGTCGTTGGGCTGGATGGCCACCACGGCCACGCCTCGGTCCTTGTAATCCGCCTCGAGTTGCGCTGATGCGGCTCTCATACATTTGCGCGATGGGGCAGTGATTGCAGATGAAGACGACGACCAGGACGGGGCTTGAAGCATAATCCGCCAGCTTGTGAATCTTGCCATCGACGCCGGGAAGCTCGAAGTTCGGCGCCGGCGAGCCGACTTTAAGAATGGGGTGCGATTGCTGCGCCCAGGCGTTCAAAGAAAGCGCCAGCACTATGAAAAGTTTCCACATTGTAATTACTCCGCTAACTTGCGCGCAAATTCCACTTCCTGCCGCATGTCGTCTTCAACAGGGCCTTCCTTTTCGTACTCGACGGCTAACAAGCCGCGGAAATTCTGGCGCTGCAATTCACGCATCACCTCGGGGATTTTGCAGATTCCTTGCCCCAGCAGCACATTGACTTCGGCTTGGGAAGCTTGAATGTCTTTGAGGTGCACTAAGCGCAGGCGCGGCGCGAGCTTGCTTTAAGGCTTCCACAGGATCGTACCCGCAGGAAGCAAACTGGCCGACATCGACCGTGGCGCCCATGGTCTTTGAAAGTCCCGCTAGCGCATTCCAAACCTCATCGGGACTTTCGTACGGGAATTTCACTCCTTTGAAATAGTGGTTGTGAATTCCGAAGGTCATCCCCTCTCGCGGGAAGCGCTGATCGACCATGGTAAGTATGCTCGCCGGCCGCGTCGCCGGTGACGTTTCGGGCGCCCAGCAGCTTTGCGAAGCGTACCGCGCTCTCGAGGTCGCTCGCGTCCTTGATGGTAGCCGTGTAGTACGAAACGCAGCGGATGCCCGCCCTGTCGAATTTGTCCCGTGTGGAGCGGAACAACCGGTCGTCGGGCTTGCTGAATCAGCATGAACTCTCCGCGCGACATTTCGATTTCTCTGATGCGCAGCGCGTTAAGCTGCGCAATCATGTCGTCAATGGACAGGCTGTGATAGCTGTACGTTCCAACACCGATGTTTAGCTTACCCGAAGCAGCGAGCGGTGCGGCCGCCGAAGCTATGCGCCGGCGATTGACTTCACGAAACTTCGTCTGGTGATCATGCGTCTTATTGCGGTCCTCGCTGTCACTTTCACGTCCGTTGTCTGGCAGCGGCCGCGGCGTCACGTCCGCATCCACCAAGCCGGTGGCCCATTTGATCGCTTCGATGTACATCTTTTGGAGGTCGGGGTTGTCCCAGTTCTCCTTGGGATGACCGAGCGTTGAATAGTACACGCGGCCCTTGCCGTACATCTTTGCCCAGGTCACGGCGAAATCGCGGTCGGTGCGATGCACGCGGGGGTTCTTCGAGGTCGAGCGGCCCGCGTCGAGGCGCATCAGCACGCGCACTTTCTCGCGTGAGTAATTCCTGATCTGGTAGATCTCGTCCCGCAGCACGAACGACCGCGGCCACTGCTGCATTCCGGGAAAACTCGGATCCTCCACCAGGATGGGCGCGTCGAATGTTCCCCAGGGATGCTCGTCGAAATAGCCGCCGATCATCTCGCCGTATTCCGGCCAATCGGTGAAAGTGATGGTGGCGCTATGGACGCCGATGAAGCCCTTGCCGTCGTCGTGGATGAAGGAAAGAAAGTCGGCCTTCTGCTGCGCGTCCATTCCGAGGTCGCCGCCGGTGAAGAAAAGCACCGCATCGAAACTCATTCAGGTTTTTGGCGTTGTATTCGAGTTTCTTCTTGGTGAGCACTTCGGTGTCGGTGCGGATGGTGGTGTCCCACAACCGGCTCTCGCTCCCCAGGCGTTCGATGGTGGCCATGGCGTGGGATACCGATTCGTGGCGATACCCCTTTTCTTCACCTAGCACAAGGAGATGTTTCTTTGCGGGGGGCGGTGATTGGGCAGCGCCGAAGATTGCAAAAGCCAGATAAAAAAGCAAACAAGCTGATCGTCCGATTTTCATCTTTATCTGTTCCTTCCATCGTGGCACCTGCAGCCGAATCAGTGCTCTGGTTTCAAGCTGAGAATCTTTGCGATGCGCCCTGCCAGACCCTCGGCCATCCACTGGAAGCCCAAGGTCGTTGGGATGTGTGCCGTCCACCAAACCGTCGCCACGCGACGGCCCGAGTAAGTCCGTGCCTTCGACGATTTCGAGATGGCGGTCGCCCGCAGCGATCCGTTTGGCGGCAACCTGACGGATCAATTCCCGCATACCCTCAAGCCGCGCATCGCGGGACCACGATTCGTGAGCAGCATAGATGGGGGTGATCACCAGCACCGGGGTTTCCGGGTGGGCGCCGCGGATGACTTCCAAGAATGGCGCGTACGCCTGGGCGAGCGAATCGACGGTCGGGATTGTTCTGGGCAAAATCCAGCACATAACAGAGGGCATGAATGCTGGCCACGGCGCGAGCCAACTCGGGCTCACCCATGCCATTCCCCGAAAAGCCGAGATTGACGAAGTCCAAATTGAGCATCCGGCCCAAGAATTGCCTGATAGCTCATGCCCGGGCCGGCTGGCGCAGCCGCCCTGCGTGATCGACGTACCATAAAAAACCACGGGCGCGCTCGCCGCGAACGGCTTGGCGGGTTGAACGTGCGCTTCCGCATCCAGCGCCGATCCCCAGAACCTTCACAGGCATGTAAAGCGGCAAGTAGAGCGTGATCTCGCGGTCGATGCGCGGCTGGTCTTTGAAATAAGTATACTCGGTGGGCTTGCCCGGCTTGGCGTCGCGCTCAGCGATGGCGGTCGCAGCGATACACGCCGTCCGCATAGAGATCCACTCCGGTTTGCCCGAAGGCGTGCATGTTTTTCATGTTGGGCGGCTCGGGATACTCGAGCCGGATGGCGAGAACCGAACTAGTTGGTGCGAAAACGAATGCGGCCTCCGCTGGGGTACTCGGCGAGTTCCCATACCGGCTGGCGATAAGTGTCTTTCAGCTTAGCAGGCAGGCGAAAAAGCTCGCCGCCGTTTTCGCCGTACCAAGGCAGGCCGTCGATTTCAAACTGCGACCCGGCGAGCGGAATCCAATGCAGGGGTGCGTCCGCCGCATGGAGCGGGCAGAGACACGCAGCGACAAATAGCCAAAATGCCAGAGATATTGTTTTCATAGTGGCAACGATTATACCAGCAGTTGGCAAGTCCCTTGGTCTCCGGCCGGCAAAATCTCCTCTTGACATCCCACAGGAAGGGCGATACACTCCTCTATGTAACCCACAGGAGGCGGCATGGAGAGCAAATCGGAAATCCTGCAAGGCACGCTCGATCTGATGGTTCTCAAGACCCTCGAGGCCATGGGGCCGCTGCACGGTTATGGCGTGGCCCGCCGCATCGAACAGATCAGCAAGGAATCTCTGCTGGTCAACCAGGGCACCATTTATCTTTGCCTCGTTCGCCTGCTGCAGAAGAGGTGGATCAGGGCGGAATGGGGCACGTCCGAGAATAATCGCAAGGCGCGATTCTATTCGATTTCAAAATCCGGCCAGAAACAACTTCGATCGGAAACCGAGAACTGGCAGCGCGTATCGGGCACCATAGGCCGTCTACTGGAGCTCAAAGGAACGAGATAATCATATGTTCAGCTCTATTCATAGGATGATCGCCCGCATTCGGGCCGTGTTCTACTCGCGCGATATCGACCGGGAATTCGATGCGGAACTGGAATCGCACCTGGGCCTCCTGGTGGAGGAACATATCCGTCGAGGTGTGCCGCGGGAGGAAGCCGAGCGCCTGGCGCGCATCCAGTTGGGCGGCAGTGCCCAGTTACGGGAGGCTCATCGCGAAACCCGCGGACTGCCGTTCCTCGACTCGCTCCTGCAAGATCTTCGTTATGCGCTTCGCGGGCTGCGCCATAATCCTGCCTTCAGTGTCTTCATCATTCTCATCGTCGGCCTGGGCATCGGCGCCAGTTCAACGATCTTCAGCATAGTTAACGCCCTGCTGATTCGTCCTTTGCCTTTCAGCGATTCCCGGCGCCTGGTCTGGATTTCGAACCTCGCTGATGACAGTGTGACGGAGTGGAACCTTCAGGTGGGGCATTTTGTGGATCTGCGCGACCAGAACAGATCATTCTCCGATCTTGCCGCGTATAACACGTTTTCCCAACCGGGCGACGCCAAGCTCACCGGAGACGGCCAACCAGAGCGACTGAACAGTCTGAGAGTCTCTCAGAATTTCTTCTCTCTTCTCGGCGTCCATCCATCGCTTGGAAGAACCTTCACCGCGGAGGAATGCAAGGGGAATGGTCCAGGCGCGGCGCTGCTGAGTTATGGCTTGTGGAAGCGCCGCTACGCCTCCGACCCGGGCGTAGTTGGCAAAACCCTTACTCTTAACGATGCGCCGGTCACGGTCGTGGGCATCGCGCCGCCTACTTTCGATTTCGCCGGCGTGTTCGCGCCCGCCAATCGAATTGACGTGTATCTCCCCATGCCGCTGACCGAGGAAACCAACCGCCTGGGGAATACCCTGGCCGTAGTAGGCCGCCTGAAGCCCGGCGCGAAGATCGAAAACGCGAAGGCGGAGTTTCAAGTTCTGGCCGATCACCTTCAACAGCGGCATCCGGAGAGGAACTCGCTTCGCCCCATCCTCATGCCCCTGGAGCAACATGTGACCGGTCGCGTGCGTCCGGCCCTCTTCGTCCTGGTGTGGGCCGTGGGGATCGTCATGCTCATTGTGTGCGCGAACGTCGCGAATCTACAGTTGGCCCGCGCTGCCGCGCGGCAGAAGGAACTGGCTGTGCGCGCCGCGCTGGGAGCGGGAGGGCGCCGCCTCATTCGTCAGATGCTGACAGAGGGCCTGGTTCTGTCGTGCTGCGGCGGATTGTTGGGCGTGATTTTGGCGGTGTTGGGAACGCGCCTGTTCTCCGGCCTTCAGGCCTTCCGCATTCCGCTCCTGTCAGAGGTCCGAACGGACTTCGCCTCGCTCGGCTTCTCCCTCCTGGTTGCCGTTCTGACCGGTCTGCTGTTCGGTTTGGGGCCGGCAGTTCAGGTCCTTTCAATCTCGCTTCGGGACGCTTTACAGGACAGCAGCCGCAATTCGACGGGAACCAAGCGCCACTTCCGGATTCGCAACGTTCTGGTTGTGTCTGAAATTGCCTTCGCGTGTGTGCTCATAGTCGGCGCAGGACTTCTGGCGCGAAGCTTCGTTAACGTTCTTGAGGTAAAGCTCGGATTTCAACCGGAACGGGCCGCCGCGTTGCGCATTGACCCCAGTGCATCCTATTCTTCCCTGGCGCAGCGAATCGATTATTACAATCAGGTCCTTGATCGGGTCAGATCGTTGCCAGGTATCACCGCAGCGGGCCTCACGGATGTACTACCCCTGGTGGGTGATCGAAGCTGGCAGATTGCGGCCAAGGGCAAGCTTTACCCGCAGGGGCACTATCCGCAAGGCTTCATCCGCGTCATTAGCGATGGTTACCTCCGGGCAATGGGAATCCCGCTGCGTTCGGGCCGGGGCTTTACCGAGCATGACGCGCAGTCAAGTGAGCCGGTTGCCGTCGTGAACGAAACGTTGGCGCGCACGCTCTGGCCTGGCCAGAATGCCATCGGGCAACTCGTGATGGGAGAAGGCAGCCAGAGTGCGGCGCGCCGCGTGGTGGGCGTGGTCGGTGATGTACGCCATCGATCACTCGAGCAGACACCCGGCGGCGAACTGTACTTCCCCATTCGCCAGACGAATAACTACGCATTTGTCTACCTGGTTGTTCGCACCGCCCTCCCACCTGCCGCGCTCGCCTCGTCCATTCGAGTAGCTCTCGCGCCCATCGCGCCGGAAGTTGCCGGTAGCGAATTCCGGACCGTCGAGGGACTGGTTGACCAGGCCGTCTCGCCCCGGCGCTTTGTGGTTGTTCTCCTCGCCGGGTTTTCGGCGTTCGCGCTCATTCTTGCCGCTCTGGGAATCTATGCCGTCATCTCGTATTCGGTCGAGCAGCGGACAGGAGAAATGGCGATTCGCATGGCGCTTGGCGCCCCTCCACGCGACCTGCAAGCCCAAATCATACTTCAGACCTTACGGCTCGCAGGTCTCGGAATGCTTGTCGGCAGCGCAGCCAGCTTGGTCCTGGCGCGAACTCTCGGAAGCCTCCTCTTCGGAGTCACATTCACGGACCCGTTGACGTTTGGCGGAATGTTGATGATCCTCACCGGTGTCGCGATCCTGGCCGGTTATCTGCCGTCTCTGCGCGTATCACGAATGGATCCGATGACGGCTCTCCGCGCCAATTAGACATTTCAGGATCGAGTTGAATCCTCTAGGGCGCAGAGCGTGGTTGATCCCGAGTTCTGCGCGTTGCGCAAGACCCTCCCACCCAGAATCTTAAGAATTAATCACGAGAGCCGGGGTAACATACTTGCAACGCTCGGCGAGCGGCAGAAAAACAGCCCGGAGGGAGGACGTGCGGTATGTATACTCGAGATCGGCAGCAGCTTCTTAGACCCATAAAATTGGCGTTCGTGTTTCTGGCGTGCGCGCTTGCGGCTTATGGCGCGGATGGCTTCGCGCCTGAAAAGATCGACCCTGCTGCGGCCGGCATGGACCCGGCTCGGCTGGCGCGAATCCCCGCCAAGATGCAGGCATACGTGCAGGAAGGCACGGCGGCGGGTTTCGTCACCCTCGTGGCGCGGCATGGCCGCGTCGCGAGCCTCGAGGCCGTCGGCTACCAGGATCGCGAGGCCAAGATCCCCATGCGCGCCGATTCGATTTTCCGCATTGCCTCCATGACCAAGTCCATGACCGTGGCCGGCGTCATGATCCTGGTGGATGAGGCGCGCCTGAGCCTCCTCGATCCGGTGGAGAACTTCATCCCGGAGTTCAAGGGAATCAAGGTGAACCCGTGCGGAGAGTCAAGCGCGAAGCAAGGTTGCAATCCGGTCAATGCCGCGCGGCCGATTACGGTTCTCGATCTCATGACGCATACCTCCGGTCTACCGGACCAGGGCGCCTCGGGTCCCACGCCTTTCAAGTCGCTTGCCGAGAGGGTCAGCGTGGGCGCGCACGTGTTGCTATTGGCGCAACCCGGCACGAAATGGATCTACAGCCAAATCGGCTATGCGACGCTCGGGCGCCTGATCGAAGTCTGTTCGGGAAAATCGTACGAGCGCTTCCTAGCGGAGCGGATTTTCGAGCCGCTCGGCATGAAGGACACCTACTTCTTCGTTCCTCCCGAAAAGCAGGGTCGCTTGGCGGCGATGTATACCTTGAGTGACGACCGGCAAGCTCGTGCGCGTTCCGCCGCATCCTCAGCCGGCGGTGAAGATTCCGTCACCTGAAGGTGGAGCGCAGACGACGGCGAGCGATATGGCGCGTTTTTACCAGATGCTGATGAACAAAGGGACACTGAACGGAAAGCGGATTCTCTCCGCCGCTGCTGTCCAAGCAATGACCACCAACCAAACCGGGAACCTGAAGGACGTCGAGTTTTCACCGGGCCTCGGGATGGGCCTCAGCTTCGGAGTGGTGAAGGACGTGATGGGAATGTTCCGCTTTCAGTCTCTCGGAGCCTTCATGAAGGGCGGCGCGTTCCGGACCTTCGGATGGGGCGACCCCGCCAAGGACATGTTCGGAATCATCATGATGCAGCGCACCAACGGCGGCGGCGACCTCGCGCCCGAGATAACTGCATTCTCAATCCTGGCAAATGCTGCGATAGAACGCTGAGGGCCGACTATCTCAGCGGGGAAATCTTTCTATCGGTGCTAGCGCCAACGTCGCGGTCTATGCTGGGAGCTATGAATGCATGCCCGCAAACGGAGGCTCGCGCCTCCCGGCCCTTAAAGATGCCCGTGTTTCCGGCCTGGGCTCCTGGCAGGCGAAGGGTCCGCGCCCAGGGCTGACAGCACCACCGGTTTCCGGTCGGGGAATTGCGCGACCAAGGACAGGGTACCGCCCATCGCGCCGACAGCTTTGCGGAGAGTTGAGAGCAGGAGGTCACTCCGCTTTTCGAGCCGCGAAACGCTATCTTGGTTGATGTTCAAAGCCCTGGCCAAGCGGACTTGAGTGAGCTTGCGGGCTTTTCGGAGTTCGCGCAAGGTCATCTCTTCCGCCATCAACTCGGCCGCGCGCGCCTCAACTCTCTTCCGCTGATTGGCGGGCAATCGCCGGATTTTGTCATTCACGTTTAAAGGCATGTTCACCTTCCCGTTTCCTTTAGAACTTAATATGGCATGGAATACATATGGTGTCAATTCCATATGTACACAACAATAGAGCGGTGAAGGAGGGCGAAGTTCGGTCGGCGCTGTGTCCTCAAGGCAGCATCTGCCCGGCGTACTTCTCGAGATCGCCCTTAAGGTTAACTCGGGATGTCAAATCCCATAGGGAAGTTTTCATTTCGCGCAAGGCCAGGACAGACGTAATCCAGCTTTGCGTCCAGCCGGTCTCGGTGCACCATGCGCCCCAGCCGGCGTCGTTATTCGAAGCCCAGTAGTCCCACCGTTTGTAATCAAAGGCGCGAAACCAGGCGCCGTCCAGTTCCGGCCGCTTCTCGCTCCTCACCTGAATGCGGCAGAGGAAGTCCGCGATGCGGTCCTCGGCGGTTTTGTAATAAGCGTCACCCGTGGCTGCGGCGGCTTCGTGCAAGCCGAGAAAAGCGAAATTCAACGTGTAGAGCAGGTCGGTGGCCGGATCGCCGTTGTTTTGGATGATGTTGCCTTCGGCGGTGCCGTAGGCATCGTTCGAAGCGACCATCGGCGCGGTTGACTCGGGATCGCCCGGCTGCTCCCGTATGGCGCCAGTGGCGTCTTGCGCCGAAAGCAAATCCTCCGCGACCTGGTGCAGCCACGCGCGATGCTCCGCCGTGTCCTCGACGCGCACAAGCCATGCCAGTGGCAACAGAATCCGCGCCTCCGCCACGCGCACAGCGTTCGCTGTCGCCCACTCTTTGGGACGCAGCCTCATCATCGCTTGCAGAGCTGTCTTTGTGCGTTCGAGGAAAAGAGGCGAGCCGCCCTGGCGATGGGCCCAGAGGTAGCTCGCCCAAACATAGGCTTGGTAATGCGGTGAGAGGGTGGTCGTGCGGCTGTCAAAAAAGCTCTGCCAGCCGTTCTTCTCGAGCGGCGCCGTGTCAACCCGCTCCGGTTGGAAGCCCAGCCGGCTGGTCAAGCGGAGATTCGCAATGAGGCCTTTGGCCATACGTTCGTTCCACTGGTCGGTTTCGAGAACCGCTGCCGCCATCATCATGCCCAGCATGCCGCGCGCGTTGTCGTCACCGTAGTAGACACCAAACCCATCCATGTTGTCCCAATAGTTGGGGATGTCGTTCCAGCCGAAAAGGCCGTAGGCAGGATCGCCTGGGTCAGCGTGTTTCCCGAGCGACATGGGCGATTTGAAATACAGGAAGTCCGCGAGGTTCGCCGCCACGCGCAGGTCGCGGCTCGAATGAAGCGCCGCGCCGGCGAGCGCCATGGCTCCGGCCACTTCGCCGTTGCAATCGTGGCGTCGCCACCAGCGCAGGGGTTGCGTTCCATCTGGTAGAATCGTGGATGTGAACCCCTCGAGGATGCCCAGGCTGCCGTCGCCCACACCCGCCTGGGGATTGGGCATCAATGCGATGCGGTGTCCGAACGGCCAGTTCGGCGTCGGCGCTTCGCGATTGGCAGGCTCGTCGTACTTAGCCTGCCAGGAAGGATGAACCAGCAGCGGCGCTTTGAAGTACCACTCGATTCCGCGGCGCAGAGCTCCTGCCTCGACGTTTGAAGGAACCCTTTCAACGGGGCCAAACGAAGGCCGGACGGTTGGTTGCCATTTGATTGCAGGAGCCGGCTTGCCGGGCTGCAGCCACGCGAGGATCATCTGCCACACCGGGCCCCAGGCGTCCCGAGGCCCGTATCGAGCCGTGATGAATTGGCTGAGCTTGGTGGTTGAAACAAGCACGCGGGCCGAACCCGGGCTGCGGCTTGGAAGTTCAAACAAAATAGGAAATGTCTGCTTAGGCAGCCCAAAGTCAGCGGAGTCGAACCCCGCCACACGGGCTAACACGATGTATGGATTCTCAGCTTCCGTGGATATAAACCGGCAACTGCTGATGCTGAGGATTCGCATCTTCGGAAGCGCTGGGCCGAAAATATCTGAGGCGACAACTCCGCGCTCCCACTTAATGGCGCGCGATTGGCCCAGCGTCGCCCCAGGCAGAAACGAAGGGAACTCGACGTAGAGCCGGAGGCCCTTTTTGGCCGCGGCCATGAACAAAGCTGCATCGAGAGGCGTAGTTCGGTCAGGGTAGCCGTCGGCAAGAATTAGAACGCCTGCTCCGGGCGGCGCAGACTCGACGGCCTTTGCCGCTCCCTCGTATCGGGGGATCGCAGCGTGCAAACTCTGCGATAAGGCCACATAGAGGTCGTTATTCCTCTGGCAACTGAATACGAAGTGAGGTTTAGATTGACTGGGGTCATTTCCCGCCATTAGAGGCACGGGGAGTATTGAGAGCACCAGTAATCCAGTAATAGAACATCCGGAAATAGCAGGTTTCATTCCGCCCACCTCGCAATTGCTCTTTCAATAAACCAAACTATTGGCCGCAATCTGAACTTTCAAAAGTCGGGCATTTCGGAGTGAAGAATCAATGCCCGGCCAGATCCGTTCGTCACGACATGACTTTGTAAACTCGTTTCGTATGCCGTGTCCACCAAAATCTCCGGGATGACGAGAGCCCGTTCGCTTGTCATGCTGGGTGGACATGGCCCTGACGCCTCGGAGGCATTCGCGCTAGCCCGGATTTCTCACCATGGATTCGGAAGGGCGGGGCTGAAGCCCCGCCCTTCCGCGAACTCTCCGAAGCTGGTGAGAAATCCGGGCTAGGATAGCGGCTTTCGCATTTTCGCGATCGGTTCACCCCTGCGCCTATGCCCTCCCTAATTTGGGAGCGGCCCCTTGACAAACTAAGCTCACTAGTATAGGCTATTGCAGGAAGATGAGCTTTCGTGCCAGCAGCGCCGGGACACCGCAAAAGACCCTGCCCGTCAACTTGCAGAACGCCTATACGTCGCTCCACTGACGAATCCTCCCACCGCTGCGAATGTTAAAATCACGGAACGAAGCGGGAATGTCTATGAAAACAAACGGTCGGTGCTGGAAGAGAGCTTTTTGATGGCAAGAGCGCCGGGACACTGCGGAAGGCCCCTGTCAGTCGTCTCTTTAGAACGCCACAAAGTCACATCACTGGTTACTCCGCCAGCCTCTGCGAAACTAAAAACCACGGAACGAAGCGGGAATGTCTATGAAAACAAACGGTCGGTGCTGGAAGGGATGCGACTGAACCGGGAATGTGTTTGAAAACAAAAGACTTATTTATAAGATGCGGGAATGTCACTGAAAATACAGTAACTTAGCTTAATGCAGGATCTACCGACGCAAACGTGCAGCGTTCGCCGACGCAGCTACCCGGGGCTTTGGGTACCTATGGCCACCTCGCCATGGGCCACACTACAGGATGCCGCACGTTGCGTGGGCTTTTGCGTGTGCGCGATGGGTTATCCTAGCTCCTATGTCCTCAAGGGGCGGCTTCCACTTCCAGGCCGCTGCCAAGGTCAACGTTTTGTATCCAATGTTCGATTGACATGCACCCCTCAACGCGGTACCGTTGCAGCCAGTCTGAAAGGACTGCCTCATTCTAGTGAGTAGAAGGCATTTTGGGAGGAGGAAAGTTATGCAGAAGAAGACAATTCTGAGCCGCCGGGAGTTCTTAGAGAAGACTTCCATTGGCCTGGCGGTGGCAGGTGCCGTCCCGCGGAGCTTCGCTGCGGGTCGGCAACCCCAATGTGCTGGCCATGGCGGGAGGGACGCCGGTTCGCTACGACACCCTTTCCCGATTGGCCACAGACCACCGAAGCCGAGGAGCAGAATATCCTGAAGTCACTTCGCAACCATCGCTGGTGCACGATGGATGGGGAATTCATTCCCAAGTTTGAGAAGGCTTGGGCAGGCAAGGTTGGGTCACGCGGGGCTGCGTCATGACGCCCTGCGGAACCCATGCCCTGCAGATGGCCCTGGAGCTCTTGGGTGTGGGCCCGGGCGACGAAGTCATTCTCTCCCCTTACACTTACATCGCTACCGTCGATGCCGATAATGATGGGTTACTCGCTGCCGGTCTTTGCCGATTCCGATCCCAAGACCTTCCAGATTGACCCCGATGACATCGAGCACCGCATTACCGAACACACCCGCGCCATCATGCCCGTCCACATTTATGGCGCTCCCTCCAACTTGGATAAGGTCCTGGCCATCGGCAAGAAGCACAACATTCCCGTCATCGAGGATGCTTGCCAGGCGCACCATGCGGAGTGGAAGGGAAAGAAGGTAGGCACGTTCGGGAAGATGGGTTGTTTCAGTTTCCAGGAGACCAAAGTCCTTCCCGGGGGCGAGGCCGGCGCCCTGATGAGCGATGACGAGGAGTTGATCGCGAAGGCTTACATGTTCAGAAACTTTGGCAGTGATCCCAAATCCGACCACTATGAGATACGCGGATTCAAGTATCGAATCTCCGATTTTGCCGCCGCCGTGCTGATGGGACAACTTGAGCGATACGAGGAGCTCTGCGCCAAGCGGGAGGAGCATGCCGCTTATTTGATCGACGGAGTTGAAGAATATCCCTGGTTTTGCGGTGCAGGAAAATTACCCGCAATCGACTCGGCAGAACCATTACTGCTTCGGGGTGCGCTTCGACCCGGATCATTTCAAGGGCCTGCCACAGAGAAAGGTGGTGAAGGCGCTGGCAGCCGAGGGCATTCCGGCGGGGTCAGGTTATTCGCCGCTCAACAAGCAACCCTTCCTTGAGCGGAGCCTCAATTCGCGCGGCTTCAGGGCTGTGTTCTCTCGGGAGCGCCTGGAAAAGTACCTTCGGGACAAAGTCATCTTCCCAAGAACGATGAGTTGTGCGCCACCGCATTTTTGCTGGAGCAGAACGTCCTGCTGGGCGAAAAGAGCGATGTCGACGATGTCTTGACAGCCTTCGACAAGGTTCAAAAGAACGCCGGCGTCCTATCCTGATTTTGTCCTCGGCCAAGGGCCCCTTTGCCAGTCCATGCCGGCGTGTATGAAACCGGCAGAGGGGCCTGAGGCTTTCATCTGCGTGAATCTCGGAAGTGGACCTAGGCGCACGCCGCGCGCTCGGCCGCGAGTGTGGGCCGCGCCGATCGTAGGAACCCAAACTTTTGAATACCATAGTGAGGAGGCATGGCATGCCGAGGTGGAGAGTCCGAACCAGGCAGGGCGTCGGAATCGTACGTTGGGTTGCGATGGTTGTGCTATGCGGGTGCTTTTACCCTTGGCTTAGAGCAAGCGATCCGGACTCCCGGGGCGGACGCTTCCGCTTGCCGCTCAGGACCGAGGTTCAGCCTTTCAAAGGAAGCAATGTCTGGCGAGCCGCGCGTCTCGACCACGAGTTTTCAATCCATGAGACGGCGATCGTCATCTGCGACATGTGGGACAAGCATTGGTGCGCGGGCGCGACTAAGCGCGTGGCCGAGCTGGCGAGCAGGATGGAGGCGGTGCTCGAAGCCGGCCGGGCAGCGGGGATTCTGGTCATTCATGCGCCTTCGGATACTATGGGCTTTTACAAGGACTATCCTCAGCGCCGCGCCATGCTGGCCGTTCCTGCTGTGACCCCTCCGGCGGGCCTGGGTCTCGTGTCGCCCGCACTGCCCATCGACGATTCCGACCGAGGTTGCGATACCCCCGGCGGCACAGAGCACCAGGTTTGGACGCGCGAGAATCCGGCGCTGTCCATCAAGCCGGATGACGTAATCTCTGACAATGGCGCTGAAATCTACAGCTTCCTGCGGCAGAGGGGCATCAGGAATCTTCTCGTCATGGGCGTGCACGCCAATATGTGCATCCTGAACCGGACCTTCGCCATCAAGCAGATGACCAACTGGGGAATCCACTGCGTGTTGGTGCGCGACCTTACGGACGCGATGTACAATCCCAAGTCCCGTCCGTACGTTTCGCATGCGGAGGGCACTGAGCTGGTCATCGAATATATCGAGAAGTACTGGTGCCCGACAACCCTCAGCCGAGACCTTGTGAGCGCGTTCAAGTAGCTGCCGCGTCGTTTTTGCGGCCATTCTACGGTCGAGTTTGAAGGTTGCCCTGCCGGTGAAGGAATCCCACATTGCTCTTAACAACCGCTGATTGCGAGAAGATCCACGACGCGGCGCTTGAGGTCTTGAGCGACCTGGGCGTTCGGGTTGACGATCCGGAAATTGTCCGCCTGATGCAGGAGGCGGGTGCTACTGATGGATGGCGAGAATCGCGTTCACATTCCCGCGAGTTGGTGGAATGGGCGCTTCAGCAGGCGCCTCGCCAGTTGAAGATTGCCGACCGTCATGGCCACCTCTGGCAACTGGGTCCCGATGGCGGAACGCTGGTTCTGACAGGGAACGCGCTCTACATTACGCGCGGCCGGATTCGCAGCGATTTGCGGGCGCGCCGATCTGGCCGAACTCGCGCGGGTCGTCGATGCCTGCCCCAACATTCACGGCATGGTGGGAACCTCCCTCGCCGACTATCCCCCCACCAGCCGCGATTTGTGGGCTTTCGCATTATGGCGGAATACGACCGCGAAACATCTGCGGCCATGCATCTACACGCCGGCGGGCGCGCGCACCGTGATGGAGATGGCGCAAGTTCTTCTGGGCGGCGCAACCCTGCGCGAGCGCCCCATCGTCAGCACCGGGTTCAGCATCATCAGCCCTCTGCACTGGACGGCCCTGGCGCTGGGGGTTTTCAAGGAGACGGCGGGCCTGGGCGTGCCTGTCATGATCAATTCCGAACCGCTGGCGGGGGCCACCGCGCCGGTCACTCTGGCCGGCTGCCTGGTGATTGGCGACGCCGACACGCTGAGCGGGCTGGTCATCAATCAGTTGCTCGAACCCGGCCGGCCGTGCTTTTACAATGTGGGGTTCGCGCATGTCTTCGAAATGTCCGCGGGCCTGGCGCTGACGGGCGCGCCGGAGAACGCCCTGCTGCAGGCGGCAGGGGCCGACATGGCGCGATTCCACGGCCTCCCATGCGCGTCGTGGATGTCCACCGAATCCCCCTGCGCGGACGCCCAAGCCGCTTTCGAGAAGATGATGCGCCGGCATGGCCCACGCCGCCGCGGGCGTCAACTTCATCTGGGGGGCCGGCAATCTGGAATCCACCCTGGCGATGTCCAGCGAGGCGCTGGTGACGGACGACGAAATTGCAGGCTATTTCCTGCGCTTCCAAAAGGGGTTCCCGGTGGATGAAGAGGGCTTGGCGCTCGATGACATTCGAGAATCCGGCAAGTCAGGGGACTTCCTGAATTCGCCGCACACTTTGAAGCACTTTCGCCAGGTCCTGAGCCGGGCGCAATTGGCCGTGCGCGCGCGGCGCGGCGACTGGGAAGCCAAAGGCTCTCGCAGCTTCGAAGAATCGGCGGAGCAGAGGGTGCGCGACATCCTCGCGCAGGAGCCCAAGCATTACCTTGACCCGCATCAGCGAGCCGAACTCGAGCGAATGGAGCGGGCTGCGATGGGGAAGTGAAGGCCGATCCCTCACGCGGCCGAACGTCGTTGCCAGAAGTCTGAAAGTTCGTAGAATTCCTTGAACATGACTTTGGCCGTGGCGTCCGTGGCCCCAATGCTTTCCGAATCTCCGTAATTGAAAACGATAAGGCCGCCCTGGGGCGTCAACCAGTGCTCCACGAGTTCTCGAGCTTCAGCGCGGACAGCTTCCGGGTCCCCCTTGGGCAGGGTGGATTGGATGTCAACTGTGGTCAGGAAGCAAACCTTCCCCGCGAATTGCGCCCCCAGCTCTTTAATTCCGTAGGCGCGCGGCTGTTGCATGTTGAGCACGTCCACCCCGGCCTCGATGAAAAGAGGCACGAAATCGTTCACCCTTCCGCAACTATGCAGAATGACGTGCCACCCGTGGCCGTGAATCGCATCGAAAAGTTGCTTGTACCTCGCGGAGAAGAATTGCTTGAAGATCGCGCGGGAAACGAAAGTCCCGTTCTGGGTTCCCCAGTCGTCGGTAAGGAAAATTCCATTTACGCGGTTGCCGAACCGTTTGGCCGCTTCGGCAAGGTGATCGATCTTGTATTCGAGGATCATGTCGAGCACCTTGCAGATCTTCTCGGGCTCGAGATAGAAATCCTCCAGCGTTGCCGGAAAACCGTGCAGCATATGGAGCCGCTCGAACAGATTGAAATGGCTGGTAATGGACACATACCGGCTGCCTGCTTCCTTGATGCCCTCCTCAATTCGCGCGAAATAGAAGGGATTACGAGGGTTCGGTGGCTTGTAGCTCGTGAGCTTGCTCCAGTCCGCGAGCGGATGGCTAACCACCTGGCCCATGCTCTTGACCTCTGTCCTTTTCCACACGCAGCCCCAGTCGTCGTAACCCGGATTGTCGAAGAACCAACCATTCTCTTGCCGGTCCATCTCCCAGCACGAGCAGACATCGTCCGGAAAGTCCTTGATGACGGCAGACATCTGCTTGCTCCAAAAACCATCCACAAAAAACGGAATCCGAGGCGGCCGGTCAAATTCGATTGCTCTGCGAACGATTTCTCTGCTTTCCATGGTGGGCTCCTTTTGAAAGTTGACAGTCAACAGTCTACAGCCGACAGTTCGCAATCCAGTGAGACTGATGTTCACTGTACTCTGAGTTGCGGCGCGGCTCTACGCAAGCGGATACGTCCCGAACTTCTTCGTCGCTTCGATCATTGTGCGGTAGTTCTCCGGCTTCACCGAAGAATGGATGGCGTTGGAAGAGCTCATAATATGCCCTCCGCCGGGAGACGCCTTGCGGATGCACTCCTTGACCGCCGCCTCCACTTCTGCAATAGGCGCCTCGGAGAGAATATACGCGCAGTCGATATTGCCGATCAAACATACCCGCTTCCCGTACTTTTCCTTTACTTTGCCGATATCCATTCCGGCAATGGGCTCCATGGGATTTAGGCCATCTATTTCGGTGTCCACAATCGCGTCCAAGATAGGCCAGAGATTTCCGTCGGAGTGTTTTATGGCCACGGCGCCTTCATCATGGATCGTCGCAACCATTCGTCGCAGCCTGGGGAGAACGAATTCTCTGAATACCGCCGGGGAGAAGAAAGGACTATCGTTGCCGGCATAGTCATCGGCGATCACGATAGCATCGGCTCCTGCTCGGACAGCGTTCCTGGCGATGCGAAGAGTAACCTCGAGGACCGTATCCATCAGACGATGGGCGAATTTGGGGTCCAGGATGAAGCTCGTCAGCAAGTTCTCAAATCCCGTCAGGAACACCGACCACATGAAGGCTGCGCGGTGCCGAAAGAAAATGGCCCTCTTCCCCTTGTACCGCGCCACGAGTTGAGGGAGATTGCCCAAGCGCTGCGGCGCGTCGGGATCGGGAGGAAGGTATCTCTTCAGATCGTCCATGGTCCGGATGGGGCCGCGTATGGGATGATCGACTTCCTCCGGGGTGGGTTTGTAGAGCACCCCCCATTCGTCAACGTAAGTACCGTCGGGATTCGTGGAGACCGTGCTGTACCGGGCCACGGTGGATACGCCGTCCAGATCGAGAAATTCCTCGATATCGTTCTGGTTCTTAGCCGCCGGGGACAAAGCCTTTATGACTTTGTTACTAATGGCCCATTCCACGATCGGCACCCGGTCGGGCTCCTTGCGGTTTAAAGCGGCCATCACTCTCTGGTAAGAATTCACGGGGCACCTCTGGGGGAGTTGAGAAGTCGAGATGTCGAGAAGTCTAGCAGTCGAACATCGAACCTAAATGGGAAATCTCTTCCCTGGTAAAGACCCAACGCTCCGGTTCCGGGGGTACGTGGCTCTTGACTCCTCGACTTCTTGACTCCTCGACTTTATCTTGACTACACGCGCGTCGAAGGTCATCCTACCATGGAGTACCAATCCTTCAAAGAAGGGCGGCAAATTCCGCATGGCGAAAACTAAACAGCCTGCGTGCACCAGGACCCGGTGGCAGGGCCGGGAAGCTTATACGCTCAGTAATGGTCTTATTCAAATGGTGAATCTGACGGGTGGCGGCCACATTGCAGAAATGCGCTTTGCGAAGCGCAGTGGCCTTCCAGACGTGAATCCTCTCTGGGTTCCCAAGTGGAAAGGTATTGAGCCTTTCGATTACCGCGCCAAGGATCACGAGAAACGCTATGGACCGCTGACGGAAGGGAAGTTGCTCTCAGGAATTTCCGGGCACAACATCTGCCTGGGCTACTTTGGGCCTCCCTCGGATGAGGAAGCGGCGCAAGGTCTGTCAACCCATGGCGAGGCGCCGAGCCTGAAATGGCGGAAATCGGCCGAACGTCTTCATGAAGGCCAGTTGAACTTGACCCTTTCCGTTCGCCTTCCCGAGGCCGGCTTGCAATTCAGTCGCGAGATTGGACTGCGGCCGGGAGAGTCTGTGGTCTACATCAAGGAGTCGGTCACGAATCAACGCAAACTGGACTACTTCTTTCATTGGACGCAGCATGCCACTCTCGGCCCTCCATTCGTCTCGCCCGAGGATTGCCGGGTGTTCATGTCCGCCACCCGGGGAATTACCAGCCCTGATGCCTACGGCGCTCAAGCGCTGCTCGCACCCGGCAAGACGTTCCAGTGGCCCCTGGCTCCCGCGAATTCCGGGGGCGACGCTGACTTGTCCCGCTGCCTGATCCGAAAGGGACTGGGGATTGTAGCCTCTCTGACCTTGGACCCGGCGCGGGACGTACAATTCGTTGGGGCGCTAAACGCGCGCCACCGCCTGCTGTACGCATACTGCTTCCACCGCGCGGATTATCCCTGGGTCACTGTTTGGGAAGAGAACTGCTCGCGCGAGAGTCCTCCCTGGAATGGCCGCTCGGAGACTCGCGGGTTGGAGTTTGGTTCCGCCCCGTTGCCGGTTACGCGACGGGAGGCGTTCTCGCGCGGTCCACTTCTGGGCACGCCCAGTTTCTCCACCGTGCCCGCGCGTGGCCGCGTGACCATTGCGTACGTTGCCTTCCTGGCGCATCTGCCGGAAGGATTCGTTGAGGTTCGCGACATCCGGACGGACAAGGATGGAATCGTCATTGAGGGAGGAGAATCTGGCCAACAGGTTACCGTCCCTGCGGCGGGACTTGCCGCGGCGGGGTTGGCGGGGGAGTAGGTGGGAAGCAGAAGGCAGAAAGCAGAAGACAGAAGGCAGAAGGCAGCCCAGCCACCGGCGAGCGCCGGATTGAATAATCTGTGACTTGGTGAAGTCACAGGGCAGAAGGCAGAAGGCAGAAGGCAGACTTCTGCTCAGTGCTCTGAATATTGACTCCCCTCATCACGCGGGTGTCGCCGACATTGCTTCTTATGTCGGCGACACAGGGCGCAGACATACAGGGCAATGTCTGCGCCACCCCAGCCCACTTTCATGGTTTCTGAGTGCCCGTCAGCCGACGCGCGTGAGCGACTGCTTTCTCTCTGCCCATTTTTCGGAGGATTAAATGAGCGCGCCTGACCCTGCTTTGGAGTTTGACGTTCGACGAGGTGTGCCGGCGGTTCTCGGTGATATATACGGGTGCGATCTCCGACGTCCTTGATGAGATGGGCTATCGCCACCAGGTATTACCGGCGGGTAATCAAGGCTTGACCATCGATCAGCAGGTCGCGGGCGTGGCCATGACGGTAGAAGGAGAGCCCACGGACAGCGTTGACCCTGAGGTCATCTTCATTCCAATTCTCCAAATGCTGGGCGATCTCAAGCCCGGCGATGTGATTGTCTCGCAGCCCCACGATAACCTCAGCGCTCATCTGGGCGAACTCTCCTGCGAGACCGCCAAGTTCCGAGGGGCGCGCGGTGCGGTGATTGACGGCGGCGCGCGCGATATCGATTACATCTTGAAGCTGGCTTTCCCACTCTTCTGCCGCTACCGTACCCCCGCCGACGTTAGTGGGCCGGTGGAAGCTCGTCTCTTACGGGCAGCCAATCCAGATTGGAGAAGTCACGGTGTCCCGCGGAGATTTCGTGGTCGGTGACAAAGACGGTGTCATTGTGATTCCCAAAGAAGTCACCCTGGAAGTACTTGCGAAATCCGAGGAAGTCGTCAACACGGAGAACCTTGTCCGCAAGGCAGTTCTTGAAGGGGTTCACCCGGTGGATGCCTTCCGGAAGTATGGACGATTCTGAAGGGCAGGATTCGCCGAGGATTCAGGATCCAGGACGCAGGGATCAGCGGCCAAAGGCATCGTCCTAGAAGGTGGGCATTGGTTGGGAAGCCCATCCGCGGCAACAAGCCCTGTCGACGGGCTCAAACTCAGACGGACGCGGAGGTGCGTTTGACCTTTCAGACCTGAATCCTGAAACCCGGATCCTGAATCCGCGCTTATCTCTTCCATAAGAAATTTTGATTTAATGCCGGAGGTCGCGGTGGTGTAGAATGGATGTTGGGGTAAAGGGGTTTAGTGTCTGTGAGTGCGGTGGAGTAAGGATTAAGTGCTAAAGAAGTTACCAAGCCCGCCAAATCCTCAGAGATAACAAGCTATGAGCAAGAGTGTGACCGCCCGGGGCTTCCCGGAGCCTCAGGGCCTATACGACCCTCGCAACGAGCACGATGCCTGCGGCATCGGATTTGTGGCGGACATCTCCGGCAAGAAAAGCCACGACATAATCCAAAAGGGCATCGAGATTCTCATCAACCTCACGCACCGGGGAGCTTGCGGATGCGATCCGCAGACGGGTGACGGCGCGGGTGTGTTGATTCAAATCCCTCATGCCTTTTTCGAAGCGGAGTGCACGCGGTTGGGCTTCGTGTTGCCCTCGCCGGGCGAGTATGGCGTGGGCATGGTGTTTCTGCCCGTGGAACCGCATGAGCGCATGCGTTGCGAGGCTTTGCTTGAGGAGATCGTCCGCGACGAAGGCCTGTCTGTGCTGGGTTGGCGGGATACTCCCGGTAAACGCCAACACCATTGGGCGCCTGGCTCGCAGTACTCAGCCTTACATCGAGCAGGTGTTCATCCGCAGTCCTTACGGCATGGACCAGGACGCCCTGGAACGGAAGCTGTACGTCATCCGCAAACGTGCGGAGACCGAGGTGGCCGGGACCGACCTGCGTGAAAAGGGCTTCTTTTATATCCCCTCACTCTCCTCGCGGACGATTGTTTACAAGGGTCTTCTGCTCGCGCCCCAGATCGCCAACTTCTACATCGAGCTATCGAACTCCGAAGTCCGGAGCGCGCTTTGTCTCGTGCACCAGCGATTCTCCACCAACACTTTCCCCACCTGGCATCTGGCGCATCCGTACCGCTATATCTGCCACAACGGAGAAATCAACACGCTGCGTGGCAACGTTAACTGGATGCACGCGCGGACCTCGATTTTGGCCTCGAAGCTTTTTGGCGACGACATCAAGAAGCTCGAGCCGATTATCGCGCCGGGCGGCAGCGATTCCGCCAACCTCGACAACGCCGTTGAGCTTTTGACGCTGGCCGGGCGCCGTCTTTCGCACGTGATGGAGATGCTGATTCCGGCTGCCTGGGCCAGCGATCCCACGATGCCGGAAGACGTCAAAGCCTTCTATGAATACCACGCCTCGCTGATGGAGCCATGGGACGGTCCGGCGGCCGTAGCCTTCACCGACGGCCGCGTGATCGGCGCCAAGCTCGACCGCAACGGACTGAGGCCGGGCCGCTACCTCGTGACCGAGGGGGGTCTCGTGATCATGGCTTCCGAAGCGGGGGTGCTTCCCGTCAATCCCGCCGAGATCCGATTCAAGGGCAGGCTTGAGCCGGGCCGCATGCTTTTGGTCGATACGGAAAAAGGGCGCCTGATTCCCGACGAAGAAATCAAGCAGGGACTCGCGGCGCGGCGACCGTACGCGAAGTGGCTAAAGGAAAACCAGATTTCGCTGAAGCAGTTGGCGGACCCGCCACGCGTCCAGCCCACCAACCACGCGACCATCCTGATGCGCCAGCGCGCTTTCGGCTACACAGACGAGGATCTGCGCGTCATCATGATTCCCATGGCGCAGAACGGCGAAGAACCGGTGGGTTCGATGGGGACCGATACGCCCGTGGCATGCCTTTCGGACAAGCCCCAATTGCTCTTCAATTACTTTAAGCAAATGTTCGCCCAGGTCACCAACCCCGCCATTGACCCCATTCGCGAAGACCTGGTGATGTCGCTCTACGATTTCATTGGGCGCGAGGGCAATATCCTGGAGGAGACGCCGCAGCTTTGCCACACGCTCAAGAAGCGCCACCCCATGGTGACCAACTGGAATCTCGAGAAGCTTCGCCGTGTCAGCCAGGGCGATTTCCTGGCCACCACGTTGCCCATGCTCTTCCGGGCGGATGGAGGTGAGAGGCGCCTGGAGGATGCTGTTGACGGCCTTTGCCGCGCCGCCTCTCTGGCCATCAAATCCGGTTATACGATGCTGATCCTCTCGGATCGCGGTGTGGATGAGGAGTACGCGCCGATTCCCAGCCTCTTGGCTCTCTCCGCAGTGCACAATCACCTGGTGCGCGAGAAGAAACGCAGCCAGGTTGCCCTCATCGTTGAAACCGGCGAGCCGCGCGAGGTCATGCATTTCGCGCTGCTGCTCGGCTACGGCGCAAGCGCCATCAATCCTTATCTCGCGATCGAAACGCTCGAAGACCTGCACGTGCGAGGGTATTTCCCGCCCTCCTACAATTTCCAAAAGCTGCTGAAGAACTACATCAAGGCCGTGGACAAAGGGCTGCTTAAAGTTCTTTCGAAGATGGGGATCTCGACCCTGCAGAGCTATTGCGGCGCTCAAATTTTCGAGGCCATCGGGCTCAATCATGCGGTCGTGGAGCGCTATTTTACGGGCACCGCTTCGCGGATCGAAGGTGTAGGGCTGGACGTGCTCGCGCGTGAAGCCCTCATGAAGCACGAGTTCGCCATGCAGCGGCCGGCGGAATCCGAAAACGAGCTCGAAATCGGCGGCAGCTACCAATATCGCGAGCGCGGCGAGCGGCACTTGCTGAATCCCAACACCATCAGCAAACTTCAGCACGCGGTCAGACAGTCAAGTTTCGCGACCTTCCAGGAATACGCCAAGATCGTCAACGAGCAGAGCCGCAATTTCTATACGCTGCGCGGCCTGCTGGATTTCAAGCCTGCCGGGCCGCCTGTGGCGCTCGAGGAAGTCGAGCCGGCGGCTGCCATCGTAAAGCGCTTCGCCACCGGCGCCATGTCCTTCGGGTCCATCAGCAAGGAGGCGCATGAGACTCTGGCCATTGCGATGAATCGCATCGGCGGGCGCTCGAACACCGGTGAAGGCGGTGAGGACGAAGCTCGCTTCCGTCCCGACGCGAACGGCGACCTGCGCCGCAGCGCGGTGAAGCAAGTGGCTTCGGCGCGCTTTGGCGTCACGACGAATTACCTCGTGAACGCCGACGACCTGCAGATCAAGATTTCACAAGGCGCCAAGCCCGGCGAGGGCGGCCAGCTTCCCGGCCACAAAGTTGACGACGTGGTGGCGCGCGTGCGGCACGCCATTCCCGGGGTCGGTCTGATCTCGCCGCCTCCGCACCACGACATCTACTCGATTGAGGACCTGGCGCAGCTCATCTACGACCTCAAGAATGTGAACCCGAAAGCCAGGGTATCGGTGAAGCTCGTGGCGGAATCCGGCGTGGGCACGGTGGCCGCCGGTGTGGCCAAGGCTCATGCGGACGTCATCCTCATCTGCGGCTACGACGGCGGAACCGGCGCTTCGCCTATTTCCTCCATCCGGCACGCCGGCATCCCCTGGGAGCTCGGCCTTTCCGAGACCCAGCAGGTGCTGGTGATGAACGACCTGCGCAGCCGCGTGCGCCTGCAAGTGGACGGGAAATTGCAGTCCGGGCGCGACGTGGCCATCGGCGCGTTGCTTGGAGCGGAGGAATTCGGCTTCGCCACCATGCCGCTCGTCTCGCTGGGTTGCATCATGATGCGCAAGTGCCACTTGAACACCTGCCCGGTGGGAGTGGCGACGCAGGACCCTGAATTGCGCAAGCGATTTATGGGCCAGCCCGAGTACGTCATCAATTTCCTGTTCTACATTGCGGAAGACCTGCGGCAGATCATGGCGCAGCTTGGTTTTCGCACGGTGGATGAAATGGTCGGGCGTGTCGACTGCCTCGTCCAGCGACATGACGTTGACCATTGGAAAGCCCGCGGTTTGGATTTGTCTGCGATACTTCACAATCCTCATGTGCCGACGCGCGTGGGGCGGCGTTGCCTGATCGCGCAGGACCATGGCCTCGATAAATCGCTCGACTACGAGTTGATCGAACACGCCCGGCAAGCGCTCGAGGGCGGTGCGCCGGTCTCGGCCAGCCTCCTTATCCGCAATACGCATCGCACGGTTGGCGCGATGTTGAGCGGCGAGATTGCCCGCCGCTACGGGTCTGAGGGCTTGCCCGACGACACGATCCGCTTCGAGTTCACGGGCTCGGCGGGGCAGAGCTTCGGCGCCTTCCTGGCCAAGGGCGTCACCATGGCGCTCGAAGGGGAAGCCAACGATTACGTGGGCAAGGGGCTTTCGGGTGGCAGGCTGATTGTATACCCGCCGCGGACGTCTTCGTTTCAACCCGAGGAAAACATTCTGGTGGGGAACGTGGTTCTATACGGCGCAACGAGCGGCGAGGCCTATTTCAACGGCATGGCGGGCGAGCGCTTCGCGGTGCGAAATTCCGGCGCTACGGCTGTTGTCGAGGCGGTGGGCGACCACGGTTGCGAATACATGACGCGCGGAACGGTGATCGTCCTGGGCAAGACGGGGCGTAACTTCGCCGCGGGCATGACGGGTGGGATCGCCTACGTTCTGGATGAAACGGGCGATTTCGCCAAAGTGCGTTGCAATCGCGCCACGGTGGACCTCGAGCCGGTCACGGGTCATGAAGATGCCGACCTCATTCAACTTTTGACCGCTCGCCATGCGGAGTTGACCGGAAGTCCGCGAGCCAAATGGATTTTGGATAACTTGGAGACGATGCTGCCGAAGTTCATCAAGGTGTTCCCGCACGAATACAAGCGGGTGCTGAGCGCGCCACGGGCTTCGGCAATTCCCGCCCCTGTCCATGCGCCTGATCAGCAGCCGACGCGAGAGGTGCTCCATGGGTAAGCCCACGGGGTTCATGGAGTACACGCGTGAAGGGCCGACGCGCCGGCCAATTGCGGAGCGCCTCGACGATTTCCGCGAGGTCTACCAGGAATTCCCGGAGGAGAAACTGCGCCTTCAGGGAGCGCGCTGCATGGATTGCGGCGTGCCTTTCTGCCACACCGGTTGCCCGCTGAACAACGTCATCCCGGATTGGAATGATCTCGTTTATCGCGACCGCTGGAAAGAAGCCGTTCGCGTCCTCCATTCAACCAACAACTTTCCCGAATTCACCGGGCGCATCTGCCCGGCGCCTTGCGAGGCTGCTTGCGTTCTGGGTATTAACAGCCCGCCTGTAACCATCAAGAATATTGAGCAGGCTATTATCGAGCATGCCTTCCGCGAGGGCTGGATTCACCCCGAACCGCCCGCTCATCGCACCGGCAAGCGTGTGGGCATCGTGGGTTCTGGCCCCGCGGGCCTCGCCGCCGCGCAGCAACTGAACCGCGCGGGGCATTGGGTAACAGTGTTCGAAAAGGCAGATCGCGTCGGAGGCCTGCTGCGCTACGGCATTCCGGACTTCAAGCTCGAGAAGCGTATCCTCGACCGGCGGCTCGATCAGATGGCCAAGGAAGGCGTGGTGTTCAAGCCCCGGACGCACGTGGGGCGTAGCGTAACGATGGAAGAGCTGCGCCCGGAGTTCGACGCTTTGCTGCTCGCGGGAGGCTCCGAGAGTCCGCGCGACCTCAACGTGCCGGGTCGCGAGCTCGAGGGCATTCACTTCGCCATGGAGTATCTCCCGCAGCAGAACCGCTGTCTGGCCGGAGATACTGTGGCCAGCCAGATTCTGGCCACGGGCAAACGGGTGGTGATTATCGGCGGCGGGGACACCGGCGCTGACTGCCTGGGCACGGCGCACAGGCAAAGACCGGCGGCGGTTCATCAGTTCGAGATCATGCCCATGCCGCCCCCCGAACGCTCACCCAACACCCCCTGGCCGCTCTGGCCGCTTCAATTGCGCACCGAGAGCGCCCACGAAGAGGGCGGCACTCGCGAATGGGCCGTGGCCACCACCAAGTTCAGCGGCGGCGGGAATGGCCACGTGAAGCATCTGCACGCAATTCGAGTGGGACCGCCTCCCAAATTCGAACCGCTTCCCGGAACCGATTTCACGCTCGACGCGGACCTGGTGCTGATCGCCATGGGCTTCACGGGACCCGTCAAGCACGGAATGGTCGAAGCCCTGGGCGTGAAGCTTGACGCGCGCAGCAACGTTGAGACCGACTCGAATTACATGACGTCCATCCCCGGCATCTTCGCTGCCGGCGATATGCGCCGCGGCCAGTCTCTTGTCGTATGGGCAATTTCCGAAGGCCGCAAAGCCGCCCGCGGCGTTGACCAATACCTGATGGGCGAAACCCACCTCCGGTAGCTACCATTTGGAGTGCGGCAGCAAGCTGCCGCACTCCACAACGTTTTTCAACCCTCCATAGCGATGGACCGGTGGTAGAATCCCTGGCATGAACAGACGAGAATTCCTATCTGCTACGGCAGGGATTGCGGCTTTGCGCACGAGTGCTGAAGCTGCGGCGCCTGTACCTATCATCGACACGCACGTGCACCTCTACGATCCGACGCGCCCGCAAGGCGTGCCTTGGCCGGACAAGACCGACGCGACCTTGTACAAGCCGACGTTGCCCGACCGGTTCCGAAGCGTTACAAAGGGGCTGGGCATCGTGGGCATGGTCGAGGTTGAGTGCAGCCCTTGGGTTGAGGACAACCAGTGGGTGCTGGACATTGCGGCGAAGGATCGGATCATTGTCGGGACCGTGGGGAACCTCGATCCCACGAAGCCAGACTTCCGCAAGCATCTCGAACGGTTTCACCGCAACCCGCTGTTTCGCGGCATCAGGTACGACTTCCGGGACAAGTGTCGAAGCCGGAGGTTGTCTCGGGGCTCAAGGCCATGGCGGAGGCGGGGCTCGAGCTCGATTCGCCGCAGCCTGACCCGGTTCGGATGGCAGACCTGGTGCGGCTGACGGACCGCATTCCCAGCTTGCGCGTGGTGATCGACCACCTGCCGAACGTGGAGCTTCCCAAAGACTCGCAGACTCGCAGCGCCTACGAAGCTAACCTGCGCGAGCTAGGGTCGCGGCCCCAGGTTTACGCAAAGATCTCCGAAGTCATCCAGCGGTTTGATGGCCAAGTCCGCGATGACGTGAGTTTGTACAAGCCGCGCCTGGATGAGTTCTGGGAGATCTTCGGCGAGGACCGCATGATCTACGCCAGCAACTGGCCCGTTAGCGATATGAAGGGCCCGTACCCACAATTGCTGAAGGTCGTGCGCGAGTACATCGCCGGGAAGGGGCGAGCCGCGGAAGAGAAATTCTTCTGGAAGAACTCACTGGCCGCCTATCGTTGGGTCAAGCGTCAGCCCCATCAGCCGTCAGCCCTCAGTATTCAGCGGTCTGCTTTCCAGGTCGTGTCATCCTGAGCGAATGTTCCATGAGCTTTCGCTCGCCACTGCGTAGGAAAAAGACCTGGATTCCCGCTTTCGCGGGAATGACAAACCGGGTGTCATCCCCGCGAAAGCGGGGATTCACTATGGCAGGCCACCAATGGTAGAATAACGCCATGAATCGCAGAACATTTCTGTTTGCCGCAGCGGCGGGGATGTCGAGTCTGCATGCGGATGCCGCAGCCGCCCCCATTCCGATCATCGACGCGCACATTCATCTCTTCGACACCACGCGTCCGCAGGGAGTGCCCTGGCCTGAGAAGAACGACGCCGTCCTGTATAAGCCTGCTTTGCCCGGCCGATATCGAAGGCTCACGAAGTCACTGGGCGTTGTGGGCGCCATTGAGGTGGAGTGCAGCCCCTGGCTCGAGGACAACCAGTGGGTCCTGGACGTCGCTGCCAAGGACCCGATTGTCGTCGGTACGGTCGGCGACCTCGAGCCGGGCAAGCCGGACTTCCGCAAGCAATTGGAACGGTTTCATCGCAACCCGCTGTTTCGCGGCATCAGGTGCGGGAATCTTTGGAACCGGGACTTCCACGGTCAGGTGGCCAACGCCCAGTTCATCTCGGATCTCAAGGCGCTCGCGGAGGCTGATCTCGAGATGGACAGCGCCAACCCTGACCCGGCATTGATCGCGGATCTGGTGCGGCTCACGGACCGGGTGCCGAGCTTGCGGATTGTGATTGATCACCTCCCGCAGGCTGAGCCTCCCGCAGAGCCGAAGGCCCGAAAGGCGTACGAGTCCAATTTGCGCAAGCTGGGAGAACGGCCGCAAGTCTACGTCAAGGTTTCCGAAGTGCTGCGGCGCGTCGATGGGCGAGTGCCGCTAGACCTGATTTCTACCGGCCGCGCCTTGATGAGATCTGGGAGATTTTCGGCGAGGACCGGCTGATCTACGGAAGCGACTGGCCGAATGGCGATAACTGGGGAACATATCCACAGGTGTTGGCCATTGTGCACGAGTACTTCACGAGCAAAGGCAAGGCCGTGGCGGAGAAGTACTTCTGGAAGAATTCCGTTGCCGCTTACCGTTGGGTTAAACGTCAGCCGGGCCAGCTTTCGACAGTTGCGTGGCGAGGATCAACGCCATCGAGGTCGCGAATTCTGCAAGGGGCGTGACGGCTTACGGGAGTCATGCTTGCTATTCTGACTCCTGACTTCTGACTCCTTCTTCCTGAATCCCGAATCAATCCTGAATCCTGCTTCTACGTCCAGCGGAACCAGCGCAGCGCGAGCAGGTAGGAGACGCCGCCCCAGAGCACCATGACGACCAAGCGTGCGCCCTGCGCGGGCAATGCAGCGCCTTCGAGTATACAGGAGCCAAGCAGCCGCATGTGAAACGCCAGCACGCCGAACCCGAGCAACAGGACAAGCTCGATCAGC
The DNA here is from genome assembly GCA_963770415.1 of uncultured Acidobacteriota bacterium. Classification (GTDB taxonomy): domain Bacteria; phylum Acidobacteriota; class Terriglobia; order UBA7540; family UBA7540; genus CAVROP01. Next base: position 17,828 of record CAVYPU010000039.1, on the reverse strand, counting down.
ATGAGAACCAGGCGGCTGCTGGCGAGCGCCAGAAGAAAATCGCTGCGCCGCATCGGGGTGGCCACGTACCGCTTAAGCAGCTTCCGCTGGCGCATCTCGACCAGTGCAAAGCCGATGCCCCACACGCCGGAGTCCATCAGGTTCATTCCCAGTAGCCCCGGAATCAGGAAATCAATATAGCTTGCCCCAGGTTCGCTTGAAGCCTTGGAGGATGTAGGCAGGGCGTCTTTTCTCCCCGCAGCAGCCTGCAAGGCATCGTTCACGATGGCGCGGGCCAGCACGCTCTCCGGCCGCGCAGGGTCGAACCGGTATTGGAGGCCTCTTGGGCGTTCCAGGTCTTGTCCAGAATCTCGACTTCGCCGGAAGTCTGCGGGAGCAGTCCCTCCAGAATCTCGATTGTCGTGGTCTTGCCGGCCCGTTCGGACCCAGCAGCCCGAAGCATTCACCGGTCAGAATTTCGAGGTCAAGCCCCCGGACGGCTTCGACCTTGCCTTCATAGGTCTTTTTCAAGTTGAATCATCGTACGGCCACGCCCATGGCATTTATCATACCCAATGAAGCGGCCCGCGGGAAGCAATCGTGGGAACCCTTGGTATGCGAAATCCCCTGGTCTCATCACGCAACGCACACTCCACTGTCGGTCGCCGGCAGTAAACAGATGAGTATCTTTCAAAAAATGGGGGGATGCTTTGAGGCGGGAGTGTGACTGACCCAACTACTGGCGGAGACCCGGCCCTTTGGAGAGGCCGGGCCTCCGTCGTTCAGCTCAGTGCGCGTTTTCTGAACGCGTTGCAACTTCTTTGGTCCCTTTGGGAGTGCTGATGTAACCCTTCACTTGGTTGGAACCGACATCATTAACAACCAATTCGAAAGGCCTCTTGGAACCGTTGACATAGAAAAATATCGGCTCGTTTACGGTGCGCGCCTTCTTCTCTACTCGAACGTCATCGACTACCAGATCCAAGTTGAACCGGTGTTGCTTCACGTTGGTCTTGGTAAGGGTGAGGCCGACCCCTGCCACGCGCGCCATGGCCTTTCGGTTGGCAGTGAACTCGAAGTAGTCGCGATCGCCCATTTTGCGAAGCGCTTCGACATCGTCGTGGTTGCGGGCAATCAACGTACCCATTTCGCTGCGTGCCATGCCGAGGTCGGAGCGAACAGAGTCAATTGCCTTCTTGGTATTATCGATGTCGGTGCGCTGGTTACTGACGTCTTGATTGAGTGCGCCCACTTGCTGCTGGTCGGCCTTTTTTTCTAGTTCAGCCTGAAGTTGTTGCGCCGCCTGGTGCTGTTCGTCTTGAAGCTGAGCCACTATGGCGCGGGAGCGCTTGAGTTCGCCTCCCGTCGCACCCAGGCGCTTGGCCGCTGAGTCGAGTTCATCCTTCAGCGCATCGAACTGCTGTGCATTAGCATTCTCGATGGCGCTCAAGCGGCTGGTGAGCTGGTCCTGGAACTCCGCGGACATCTGCTTTCGAGTCTGAGTTTGCTGCGCTTCCAAAGTGTCGCGGGTCGAGTTGATTTTGTGGATGCCGTAAAGTTCGCCCACAATCAAGGCCGCGAGCACGGGTAGGATTAACAGAAACTGGCCGCGAGTGCTGGAACCTTCCGGCTCCACTACGAGGGTTTCCTTTTCTGGAACCTGGTCAATAGCCATTGATTTAACTCCTTTTGGGGAACTCATCGCGCCATCAGAATCGCATACGCTTTTTTGTTCCCGCATCTATGGTGGGAGCACGCTGAGTGCCATATCGGTGGCTTCCTAATCTGCTGAATCTGGGGTTGTTAGCGTCCGCTCGGCCCAGGAATGCTCACCTCCCTACAGGATTTTTTACTTGAAGAATGCAAAAAGTGCTTTAGGCATTGGGATTTGAGGGACTTCGTGTCTCTTGCTCGCCTGTGCCACTCAGTGTATACAAGTAAGGGAGGCGAACTCATTCGCGGACGGGAAGAGTCCAGCTCATTCGAGATCGCGCTTCCTTCAAGACGCGTTGTCCGCAAACATTCATAATAAAAAGGGGTTATCATGGCTACGACGGAAAGCAATCTCAAGACTGCGTTTGCTGGCGAGAGCCAGGCAAACCGGAAGTACCTCGCGTTTGCAAAGAAGGCTGAGCAAGACGGTTTCACGAATGTGGCGCGTTTGTTCCGGACCGCTGCCGAAGCCGAGACCATTCACGCTCTGGGGCATTTTGCCGCTCTGAACGGCATCGGGACCACTTTGGACAACGTGCGCGCGGCGATGGGCGGGGAAACCTATGAGTACACAGAAATGTACCCGCCAATGCTGGAGCAAGCGAAAACGGATAACCACTCTGCCAAGCGGATGTTCAACTATGCTCTGAAGGCGGAAGAGGTTCACGCCAAGCTTTATCAGATGGCTCTCGAAGCTCTACAACAGGGGCACGACCTTTCGGGAGTGGATTTCTACCTCTGCCCGGTATGTGGGAACATCGAGATGGGCAAGGCGCCCGAGGCGTGTCCGATTTGCGGAACAAAAGGCGAGAAGTTCGTAAAGATGTAAGGGCCATATTTAAGGACTGTATTTAAGGGCCATTCAAAGGCCAGCGTGGCCAATCGCACCGAAGCCGAGGTTCAGCAACGATGAGTTACCTTATCACCCCGTTTGAGGTCTCCTCGAAAGGTCTGGCAACTCCGGTCAAAGTCCGATTTGTTCATCTGTACTCTGCCATCGCCACGCGCCACAGCGATAGCATCGATGTGGTTTTCCTATTGGACGGCCGGAAGGCCACAGTGGCCATTTCCTGCGCCACGCTGGCCGAACTGCGTGACCGCGAAGGCAAGAATCTTACGGACCAGCAACTCGCCGAGATTGCCGCCTTGCATCTGCACCGGACCCTCGAGCACGGGTACGACGCTACTGAGGCGGAGCTTTTCCTGGGGGGTGACCTGTTCCGGGCACTAGCCCGCGAGACAGGTTCTCTCTAGGAAGGGTTCAGGTTGCACTGCCAGACTGCAGGAAAGAGCCGAGGGTTCAGCTTTTGGAAGTGCCATCCAGGATCTTCTCCAGGTTCTTGAGAATCCGATCCACGTGCGAGCCGCGCCAGTAAACGTGGCGGCACCCTGCACAACGGTAGAACTCATCGTAGAGCCGGAAAATTTCAGGCCCTACGAGCGCCTCCACTTCAGGCTTCGTGACGCGCTCAATGGGCGCGTTGCATAAAGTACAACGCGTCCACAGCCCTGAGCGGACATCGAGGCCAAATTCCTCCACCACTTCGCAGAGTTGCTCCAAGGCTTTCTCACTCCTGACGCTGAGCACGTTATCGAGGTTCGGAAACCGCCGCGCCGTGTCGCCGCGAGTCAAGATCACGCGCTTACCGCTCCGTCCCATATCGAGTAAATCTGCGACGCTGAATTCCGGGGCGTAGCAAACGTCACACCCCAGAAGGCGCAGCATTTTCGCCAGTCGTCCGAGCATCCTGTCGGCCGCGAAGCGAATCTCTCCGGGGTTCATGGTTAGAAACCCTGAAAAAGGGTAGACCCGTCCGGCTCAGGGCTTATCAGGCAGGATTGTGGGGTTGCTATATAATCCCGGACGGGTCGGTGGGCTCGATTGTAGCAGCGAAGCGCTACGAAACTCTTTAGTGCCTGTCCTTTCGTTCGTCTTATCCCTCAATCGCACTCATAACATAGCTCATCTGACAGGGAAGTCAACAGAATTGCAAAGGGCCTTGAACTTTATTACACTTGTGTTAACATCGTTCCGCAAAGAGCATTGGAGCCGCCCACCTATGAGCATTGGAACGCGTGTCATGCAGGTTCGAAGCCAGAAGGGCATCACCCAGCGTGAGCTCAGCGAACGATCGGGAATTGCCGGGTCGTATCTCTCGAGGATCGAGAATCGCCACCTCGAGCCTCGTCCCAAGACTCTTCGCAAAATTGCGGAGGCCCTCGACGTGCCTGTTGCCGAGTTCTTCGAGGACCACCACGAGAACCTCGAGGGCGTCCAGTGCGCGATTACCGCCTCCGGAAAATGCGTTATGGAGATGATAAGCGCAGGCCAGGGTAAACCAGCCCAACCCGGGGCCGAAGCGTACACGCCGCGTCATCTGCGCTTGCTTCGTTTGGCAGGCTACCTTATTCAGAGCGGCGATAACCGCCAACTGGACGCGCTGGAGGTGGTTCTTGAAGCCCTGGTTAACACCGAATTAAGTCACCCGCATCACCTTTCGTCAACTCTTTTGCGGCCTGGTCCAGAGCACCCCCAATGAACGGCGCCGGCACTGCTTAATACCAAAGTAGTCGCTCATGTCCGTCGGCTGGCGGCCGCCCGGAAACTATGAAAATCGACTCCCCTCCTTGGCTAAGGAGGGGGCAGGGGGTGGTTGAAGTTTTGGAGTGGCCGCCCCCCCCCCCCCCCCCCCCCCCCCAGCGCCTCTTCAATGAGGAGGGGAGTCATTCTCAAAGCAGTTTCATCCCACGGCCAGAGAATTTCTGCGTCCTGGCGCGTTACTTCGTAACCTTCTCCAATTCATCAGCGGCCGAGTTGATGAGCGCGGCCTCAGCGGTGAGCACCCTGGCCACCGCGGCGACGCCTTCCTCGGCCATTCTCCATTTCTTCTGCTCGATCGCTTCGCGAATAGCGGGCATGGTCTTGACGCCGTATCCGGTGTAAACGCCCGGCGCGTAGATCTCGTGCCTGTACCAAGGTCGGCCGGGGAGGCCTTCAGGGTTGGTCAATTTCCGCTCGCTTTGGATAAGCGGGGCATTAAGAGGGGCTAAGGATGCGCCCTCCAGTTGTGCGCCGCCATCGGCATTCACCATCTCGACCGCTTTCCGGTAGCGCTGGGCGGCTTCGGTGAGCGCCTCCGTGGCGTTCTCGACCGGGGCGAAGCTCAGATAAGGAGGAACCTCTTCCGGCTTCGGCGGAATGTAGGTCTTTTTCGGGTCAGTAGTGGCCGTAAATACTCCCTCGTCGATTTTGTGGTTGAGCTCGCGGGCGTCGTCCTGCTTGGTTTTGAGAAGTTTTTTCAACTCGTCCACGTACCTGTGGATGGTGTCGGAGAAACTGACGAAGTCAAAGGGCAGGAGCTGGGCATCCGCCAGGCGCAGGACCGCCGTCCCCATAGTCTGGGCGAGGGCGCGTCCGTACACAAAGGAAGTATCGTTAAAATGTGTATACCAATAGAAGTCATCGTAAATGGAATGGTAAATTCCCCCGCCGTCTTCGCCGCCGTACCCGAGGTCGAGCGAGGCCACGCCGAGGTGATCCACAAAAGCACCATAGTCGGAGCCGGACCCCAGCGCTCCAATGCGCAGGTCGGGACGCTCCCGCGCTTCCTGGCGCTCTTCCGCCGTCGAGGCCTCGAGGATGTGCTGGAGTTGGCTTCGCTTCCACACGCTGATCTTCTTCTCGGGGTCCTCGATGTCACGGGCCACTCCGTTGATGAATTTTTCGAGCGTGTTCGATCCAGCCGCAGAGAGATAGCCGCGGCCGTTCGAATCGGAATTGAGGTAAGCCACCGCCTTCCGGCTCAACTCGTCCGCGTGCTCTTCCGCCCACTCCGTCGACCCGATAAGCCCCTCCTCTTCACCATCCCAAGTGCAGTAGATGATGGTGCGTTGAGGCTTCCAGCCCTGCTTGAGGAGTTCGCCAAAGGCGCGCGCTTCTTCGAGTTCATCAACCATGGCAGATGTCGGGTCCTCGGCCCCGTTCACCCATGCGTCGTGGTGATTGCCTCGCACTACCCATTCGTCCGGAAACTTCGTGCCGTCAATGCGTGCGATCACGTCGTACAGCGTTTTGAGGTCCCAATTGGCCTTGAGCTTCAGGTGCACCTTCGTGGGGCCCGGGCCGATGTGATAAGGGAAGGGAAGCGAGCCGCGCCAACGCTCCGGCGCGACTGGTCCTTTGAGGGCGGCGAGCAGGGGTTGCGCGTCGCTATAGGAAATGGGAAGGACGGGAATCTTAGTGATGGTCTGAGCGTCTTTGAGCGCCAGACGCTTGGCGTCCTTGGTCGCCCCTACGCCCGGCGTGAGCGGGTCGCCGGGATAAAGGGTGTCGTCCATGACGCTGCCGCGCTGCACTCCGTCGCGTGGGCGAAACGCCCCTGCGGGAAAGGTGTCGCCTTCGAAGTAACCGTCCTCGCGTGGGTCGGAGTAGATCAGGCAGCCCACCGCGCCATGTTCCGCGCCGACTTTGGGTTTAATCCCCCGCCATGCCCCCCCGTAGCGCGCGATGATGATTGCGCCTTTGACCGAAATCCCCAGCCGATCGAGTTCCTCGTAATCCGCGGGCACTCCATAGTTGACGTAAACCAGCGGGGCCGTGACGTCCCCATCCGCCGAGTAGGCGTTGTAAGTGGGAAGCTGCTCGTCGTGCTGGCTCGAAGTCGGGTCCCCGGCCACCGTCGGCTCTTCCAGCTTGGCCCGGAACGGCGTGGGCTCCAGCATCTCTACCAACCGCTCCTTGGGCGTCGGGAAAAGCACGTCGAAATTCTCGATGTGCGCATCCCACCCCCACTCCTTGAAGCGGGAGAGGATCCATTCCGCGTTCTCCTTGTCGTACGGCGACCCGACGTGGTGCGGGCGCGCCGCAAGACGCTTCATGTACTCACGAAGGTTGTCAGGAGAGGGTATGGAGCGGAACTTTCCTTCCCATTCTCGCTCTACCTGCGTAGCGTTCCGAGAGAAACCCTGCAAAGACGCCGGCTCCTCCGCCGTCGCAGCGGACAGCGCAAGCGTCAAGAACAGTAATGGTAAGGTGAGCTTCCAGCGGTGCATCAAGTGGCCTCCTTGGTGAATCGCACCCGAGTATAACGCAACCCACCAGCAGGGATTATGGTAATCTGTCGTAGGGTGGCACTCGAACTGCTGCTCTCACGCTTTCCCCCAGTCCCCCAGCGGAGGGATGGGTGAGCGGTTGAAACCGGCGGTCTTGAAAACCGTTAGCCTCGAAAGGGGCTCGGGGGTTCGAATCCCTCTCCCTCCGCCATCAAATCGTGCCGTGAAATGAATTAGTTAGCGCGAGAAGTCTTTCCGCGTGTGTTATACGTGTGGTTCGTCTCGCCAAGTGCCTCGGGGTGGGATTCCCAAACGCGCTTAACATCAGCCTCAAGCTGCTCCTGCCTAGCACGTATCCAGGGCGCATAGTGTTTTTCTGTAACCTTGATGCTCTTGTGGCCGAGCAGGACCGATACCCGCTCCAGTGGAACTCCCTGCAACAACAGGTCCACTGCAAACGTGTCCCGAAATCGGTGCGGGTGTCCTTGGTCAACACGAGCTAATTCGAAAACTTTTCGGATGCAGCTCCACCAGTGCGTAATCACCGTCTTTGGCTTTGATCTTCCTGTCCAGAAGAAGTACGCCTCGCCCAGCCGGCGAACCCCTTCCAGCGCTTGGATGACGACCGGTGGAAGCGGGCAATGTACGGGCGTGCCAGCCTTCGAGGTGTACAGAAAGAGCTTGCCATCCACGACGCGAGCACAGGGCAAAGTAGCCGCGTCGCTAATTCTCAAGCCGCTGAATCTCATCAACAGAACAAGAGCTCGCACCCGGCGGACATTGAGATGCTTCGCATCCCCATAGGCGTTGAAGGGCCGTCAAGATGCGAACCATCTCCTCCGAATCAAAAGGCATTGTGGGGCGATCGACGATTTTGGGATTGCGAAGTTTCTTCGCCGGGTTATCAGGAATCCAACCGCTATCGCAGCCGAATCGAAAGAACGACCGCAATAGCCCGAGCCTCTTCAGCGCAGAGAGATTTTCATTGGGCCAGTTCGAACGATATTTCCTGAGCGCTTCCAGCGTGAACTCTTTCAAATACCGGAAGCCGAGTTTCTCCGCGTAGAGTTCCATATTTCGTAGCTGCGTATCGGTACTTCCGAATTGTTGATTCTGCCAAATGGCGGGCGGACGCATCTTCCAGATACTGCTCCCAGGCATTGTGCAGCGTGATGGGGGCGGTAGCTACCTTCCGCTCTCCGGCTGCCTCCCAGTCTCGAATGAGACCCTGCGCCCCCTCCCAATCGAGCACAGGGCTTCGCCTGCCAATCAGGGTGTGCAGCGCCTTGCGGAACGGCTCGTTCCCAAGGAACCCTTCGACATGAATCGGGCAACGACAACGCCGATACTTACGCCCGTCCTTTCGGTGCGGGCAACTCTTCAAATGCCGCCGGAAAATGATGAGCATGGGTGTAAATGCACCTTTTCACTCGAGGACTAGCGAATTTTGGACATGCGACGGTGAACCCGCTCGACCACAGATGCGGGGATTCTGTAGGTAGCGTACCGGCGCCGTCCGCCGTTTCCTTCTTCCCGCCCCATAATCAGCACTCCGGGCTCCTTCTGAAATAGCCGCCGGACGAAATCGTGGCTGAGGCTCCACATTGCTGCTATCTCTGACAGCGTATAGTGGTGTTCTGCAAAGGAACCAGAAGCGTCGCGCTTCGTGAGCTCAACCGGACTGGTTTGGTCCTGGCTCAACAGGTGCTTCCATTCCACGGGGGTTGCGCTGCGTCCCATTCTTATCGCCCCTTTCCTCAATTCTCTAAATCAGGTCTTCGCCTTTTCCCACCATCCCCCAACTTCGCGCCCAGCAGTATTGCTGGCGAAGATTCTTCTCCCGTCGCGCTGATGCAGTTGGTAGCGCTTTTCCGCCTCATGCTTGCCTGACTCGTCATTTTGTTTTCTGCATACAAACATATGCAGGAGCACTGAGCGATCTAGTTCGGTCATCTGAATACATCGAGACACGCCTACAGGCTTCCCTCAGTTGTGCTCAAGTGGATTTGGAGGTAAGAAGTGAACCAGGCGGGCCTGATTAAGCGCCTAATTTGAATCCCCAACTTCTAAATACCGGGAAAACGTTTTCATGTCAAATACCGGCGACCATACGCAGGTCAAGTGCGGCCATCGTTTGGTAACCCACTCGCAGCACGGGACTTTCCCCGCTGTAGGCCAAATAAGGAGGTAGGCAGAGAAATCGAGACCAAAATTAGGTTGCGAGCGCAATTCCGTAATTTGCATGCTCCTCCGTATAGGTTGTGCCGCTGCCGCGGAATCAGGCTACGGTGTCCAGCTTGGCCATGTGATGGAATGACCTCAAACGGAGGCGAACCCAAACCTCATAGGTCTATCGCTTGGGCCCTACGATGACGCCGATACGTGAAGAACGGCTTTGTTATCTGTCACTTGAAGCCCTGCACAGACGACACCCTTTTCGGACTCCAGAAATTCTCCGGCCTCACCGCGCACCGCACGACAAGCCCTAAGAACCGGCGGTTTCAGTGTGCGCGAGCAACCTGTGTATGACCTAAGTGGGAGTCCGATTCAAGGCAATAGCGAGCACATGCCGTGGCATTCCCGATTTAGTCCTGACAAATGTCGACCGGTGAAAAAAATTTGGCAAGAGAGATGCATTCCCCCTGGCGGCTGTTCCACCCAATACCGGGCCATTCCATTGAGACGCATAGATGAATGTGATTAGGCCCCTGCCGCCATCGAGCGAGCGCCAGATTTTGCGCTTCCAACTTGGGTTGAGTTTAGCAGGGAAGCCACGCCTTCCTTCAATCGGACCAGAGCCGCTGCATGAAGCTGCGAAACCCGCGATGCGTCTACCTTCATACGACTGGCAATTTCCTGCATCGTCAGTCCGCATTGGTAGTAGAGGACGATGATCGTCCGCTCGCGCTCCCCCAGTCGAGAAATGTGACTTGAACGATCGTTTGGCCACATTTGAACCATCGTTTGGCCGCTCACAGACCGTAAGTCCTTTAGATCAGTTGCTCCCCAAATGCTAGTCGCGTGCTTTTGAACCATCGTTTGGCCGAAAGTACAGAGTCGGAGGTTTTCCGGTGGCGGTACGTAAGGGATGGTTTTAGTGATCGGAGAGAACCGGCCCCGCTACTAGAAGAATCAAACCTTGGGGGGCACGCATATTCAGCAGACGCAGCCCAAGCGGAGCTTGTTAACCATCCCCCGTTGACGCAGGCTCCCGCGGCGCAAGTTCACTTTTTACTATGATAAGCTTCGCAGGGCTTGATCGAGAGTTCGTGGCGGACGAGACGCAGGGTTTCGGCAACTAGTTCCATGGACCGGAACTTTGGCTGCGGAATGGTGGCGAGGACCAATCGAAGAGTCGGGTAAGCCCCCTGCCGCTGTAGTTCCGTGACGGCCCGATGAACCTGGGCGGCGAAGGCCTCCCGATTCGCATGGTGCACATCTCGGACGTACTCCCCATAACGCTGGCGAAGAGTACGCCAGAGATCGGGAAAGGTTTCGCGAATCTGGCTAAAGTGGCCAGCAAGCCTCCTGACGATGTTGGCGCACGAGGGAGGAGGGAATTCTCGCAGCGCTTCAATAAGTCCCTGACGAACACGCTCATTTACTCGACGCCCATACTTCTCCCATCTGGCACGTCGCCTGCATACTTGCAACTCCGTCGTCAGCTCCGGAAATCGTGAAGTCAACGGCTCCGCGGTCGCAAAACCCATTCGTTGTGCTACCTCCGCCACCGTGGGGATGGGTGTTTCATTGCATGGGGTTACCCTTGCGGCCTCAATCGCCGTTATTAAGGCGGTTTTGGACGTCTCTAGCCGGCGCCTCTTGATGGCTGCATTCTTGGCCGCAATGGCCAGACGAAGACCACGGAAATCCTTGCCGAGGCGTGATGGGCTCCGAAGCCCGATGGAAGCCATCACAGCTCGCAGGTTCGTAATACCGGGCTTGCTCAGTTCTTCGAGGAGGGTTTTCTCAATTTGCTCTCTGGGCACGGGGGTCTTACTGGGGGCGCGCATTTCCGCGCGCCTCTTGCCCACAATTTCACGGCAAAGCGCTGGGTAACGGAATTTGAGCGAAGCGACCGACCGATATCCCAAGTTGTTCGCGATCTCGGGTAGCGACAGCGGGATAGCCGCTTGCAGAGCGGTTTTTAACGCTACCTCGATCACAGCCGATGCAATACGGTAATGAGCTTTGCAGACACACTTCTGATCGGGCTTGTTCTCCACGATCGATTCGCTCGGTCAGCAGGCGAATCAAGGACACGTTCTGGCTGCGAGAAAACGTAACGAGAGAATTCATGCGAGGGATGACCAAGCGTCGGACCCACCTTCGGAGTTGGAGATCGCTAATCACGTTGTGAAACCCGTAGTAACCACCGGCGCTCCGGACGAAGCCGCGGACATTCTCGCGAAATAAATCAAGTCCAAAGTGCGCAGAAAGCGTGGGACCCGCGGCCAGTAGCGCCCCCACCATCTCCGCCACTTCGATCTGTTCTGTCAGGTCAGAATGAAAACAGGCGCCGGCGGGCGCACCACCCAACCAGCGATAGCATCGCGAACAGTAGCCGGGTCGGGAACTGTAAGCCAGCACATATTGCCCTCGGCCACAAAAGGGGCAGTTCGATTCCAGGGGCAGACGATGGACGGGACAGGCGGTAACTATCTGGAATGTCCACAACAAACGATCATGCGCAGAATCCGCAGAGGAGAGTTCGTCTCCATAGCAGGCGGGGCACCACGCTTCGGCTCGGGCGCAGAAGATGGACGCAAGAAATCGCTCTGGCCCATGGCAGGGCGGTCAAAAGGTCGAGCCTCGCGACGCAAGTCAGTTGCTCGAGCAGAGAGACCCAGAGTCGGGCACGGGCTCCCACGCCGTTAAGCGTGTGCGCACTGACATAGAAATGATACTCTGGCAGGTTCTCGCGAACTCGCCCCGCCCAAACACCCCTCGTACACGGGATGCGCGGCCGCAACTCATGCTTAACCAGAACCCCGGTTTCGACAGCGTGAGCTGCCGCCAGCCGCGCAATGTATCCGGTAAAGCTTTCCACCGCCGCTGTGCCCACTCCCATCGGGGTTAGGGGGTACAAGTAACTTCGTCGGGTGACATCGGGACGCGACGGGTTCCCAAGCGTCGTAAACTTCGCCGTTATGCATAGGCCGCCACTTCCTCGGGTGGTCGGGTCTCTTCGGGGAGCGCGCTGCCCCGGCCTTCCCCGCTTTCGCCTGCCGGAAGGGGCCGATTTGTCACGCTCGGCGGCACTGCCTCCGCGCGCCTGCGGTTCGATGCCCAATAGTGTCCGCAGTCGTGGCCTCCCGTCATGATCGTTGAGCCGTGTTTCTCCCTCGCGTGATTCCGCGAGAATCTTCTCGCACTGCGAAATCGAAAGCGCAGTCCTCTCCAAATGCTCTCGGGAGAGTACGACGGCACCGTGTTTTATGGCGCGCACACACGCGCGCATCAGCCACTCCTTCAGGATGCCCACGCAGCCAACAGAGCGCTCATAGAGAAACTCCCAAGTGGCCACAAGGTCGGTCTCGGGTTTGGGCAATGGCAACTGTTTCTGGAAGGTGAGGAGAACCCCGCGAAATACCTGCCGGTCTTCCGCAGAATCGGCCCGGTAGCGCTGAAAGTGCAGATCCACGCTGCGGCGGCTTAACTGGGCGCTCAGATTACGAAAGGCCAGCAACTCATAAGTCCCCAGCAGCACGTGCACGGTCTCGGTACGATTGGCTATCGACTTGATGACATCCAATTGGTCCGATAGCCGGCGACCGGAGGCAATCCGTGCCAGGTGTTGCGCTTCGTCGACAAAGACCACTGGGGGATGCCGGTAACGGAGGGCCTGCTCGACAGCATATCCCAACTCAGCACTCCCCATCATCGGTCCAGTAGGTGCCTTGGTGTAGCCCCCGCGACGACTGGTTTTGAACTCGATGAGAGGCTCATTCATGGCCGCCAGCAAGCGGCTGAAGTAATCCCGCCAACGGAACCGGCCCGTATCGGGTGGGACAACCTCTACGCTGGCGATAGGGGAGCCGTCCGGGATCGGCGGTCATGGCCGGCGTCATCTGCTGGATAAGAAGATCTTCAACTTTCATCCGCACGGTTGTCTTACCTACCCCCGTCGGTCCCAGCACGAATACGAGCGAGCCGGGCGCTGCACCATCGATCGCATCCACGAGTTCATCGCGTGCTTCCATCAGCCGTGGGTGCGCCATCGTGAAGTTCCGGAAACGCTCCAGGCGTTCGATCAGGTGAGGTGCTGTCGCCGCGATACTATCGAGGCGCATCAGATCTCTCCGTATATCTTAATAGGAGCCGGCGGGTCGACCCGCGGCTGCCTATCGCTCAGCACTGGAGATTCACGCCGATAATCGGCAGCTTCACCCCCAAGCTTTGCGGATGGCCCGGGTTGACCCTGTACCGACCGGGATTCCAGGTCGCTCAACCGCTGAATCAAGATGGCTTCTTCCACTTCGATGGACTCGAGAAACTCCGCGATCTTTCGTGCGGTCATGAGGAAGTGTCCAGAATGGTTCTCGTTACGCTTCCGCAACTCCTCGCTCACCAGGTGGACTTCACGTTCCGAACGACCATGCAGGACCGAATAGTATTCTGAATGACATTCGACCCACTGCCCGTCCACGAAGGCATAGGCCGTGCCGACATCGAAAGGATCGTAGCGGACGGAAACTTGTTGGGTCTCCCATGCCGGGTTACGGAAATGTTCCGACCAGTAATAAATGTGATTGATCTTCATGCCTCGTCCGGCCGCGATCTTGGCGGTACCCTTGCGGGTCGAAGGCAATGTGAGAATAAGAAAATCCTGGTCGTAGGTGATCTTGCGGTGGGAACGGCTCCCGGTCTGGGCCATCGCGGCGTCGAAAGCCTCCCGCGGGCTCAGCCCTAGCGCCGGGTGATCAATCGTGTCGTAAATCTCGTAGGCATATTCACTCAGCCTGCGATGGATCTCCTTCAGCGGCCAGGCGGCATGGTTGCGTGGGTCTACGCTTTTGGTGATCTGGCGGGAACTGCGCCCTACTTGCGTGTTGCCCTGAAGATTATGGAGAAAGCGATCGTTCGCGGTTCCGAAAATCCGCTCGCACGTAGAGCCGAAGCGGGCTTTCGCCGGCGGCCGGGTCTTCTTCGTGACTTCGCAACGTGCCAACAGCGTTTCGAAATAAATGCTCTCGAACTCCCGACCTCCGTCCATTACCAGGATCTGAGGCAGGCGGGAATGCCGGCGCACACATTCGCGCAGGATCATCATGCAGGAACGGTAACTGGGAGGGTCGAACGTCAGGTACAGGGCGAGGATCCGGCGAGAAAACGCGTCGGTCAGAAGCGAAATCCACGGTCGTCCCAGCGCGCGCCCAGTCTGGGAATAGACCGCCCACACATCGGCCTGCGTGTGGTCGATATGGGCGATCTCGAAGGGCCGGTCCCCATGGCGCGGCGTGCGTTGTTCCAACTCCCAATAGAACGGCTGAAGGGAATAAGCGGCACGGCGACCGCGCCGTTTTTCGACCTGCTCGGCACCAGCGCGACCATGGACAGCGAGGGTGAAAGTCCGGTAGCTCGGGGCGGGTATCTGCCTACGGTCGCAGGCGAGTTTGAGCGCCGACCACGTCGCGTACATAGTTTTCTGCTTCAGCGACTCATAATCCCTATCAATGAATTCCGTCATCAAGGACCGTACTTGCTCCGGAAGTTTATTAACGGGGTTGCCGTGATTCGGCTTGGGCAGCAGGCCTAAATAGCCGCTCTCGCCCTGCATCTGAGCAACCTGGTAATTCGCTATCCAGCGCCGTAAGGTCCGGCAGGGTACGGGATCATGGGGCTCGCCCCGCAATGCCCGCGATACGATGCGATACCGCCGTGTGGCCTCAGCCAGGTTGCTTTCGCTCGCGACTAAGAGACGGCCTTGAATCTGCGAGTTGCCGATGCTTGCACTGGAAGGCGGGTGGGGAGCGGCCGATCCTGTCAGCTCACTATCGCGGCATAGCGACTTCTCCAACCAGACCTTCACTCCTTCTGGTTCTGGCAGCGATGCCGACTGGAGATCCACGAAAATGTCTCCGGCTGCGATTAGACAGTAAACTTCGTCGCGGCTCACCTCGCCGTCTGTCACGCGAAACAAATCTTCGAGCGAACACCCAGGTCGAGCCGCGACATGAGCGAGGATCCGCTGCCGAATGAAAGAATCGATCTCCCGTGGAGTTCTCAGGTAGTCTTCAAGAAACTGAATGTTACGCTGGAAAAGCCAGTTGATTTCGGCAGAAGATCGAACCCGGTAGTAAAGGCCGAGGTGCTCAGCGTACTTGCGGCCCGGCGGGCAGATCCATCCGCGCTCGCCGCGACAATATCGGTTTGGGTTGCGCTCCGATAGGCGGCCCAGTTCTTCTTCGGTCTTACACTCCTCCCATCCCGCCTCCGTTCTGCGAATGACGAAGTAGTCGGGAGTATGGAGCACCCCCAGATGCCGTCCATGGGCACCTTCGTAGTCCAGCTTGATGGAATTGGGCTGATCCCAATACTCCAGAACTTGGTCGTCATGCTCCAATTCGTACACCGTCGGTAACTCCACGCGGTGACTCTCAAACTGGATGGTGACTCCCATCTTCCTGCTGGGGTAGCGGCCGGCGACATTCGAGCGACCGCCCCCCACGCGTCGCGCCGGATTCGAGCACCGAACCTGCGCCACGACGGATAGTGCCTCGTCGGGAAGGCCCATCCGCTTGGCCCACGCCGCGAAATCCTGTTGGCTCAGCATTCGCTGATCCGCCCCTTCGAGATTGCCGCCTTATTGGCCGGACTCCTTCTGGCGCCTGGCCTTCAAGGCCCGGGTGTACCGTACGCCTGCTTCACTGATCAGTTCTTGGACGTGTCGCCCGTTGGCGATCGCCTTGCGAATCTCGGGAACGAGCTCTTCGGGCACGTAAATTGAAAACCGCTTGCCTGCACGCCGCCCGTACAGGGCATAGCTGGAGTGAAACTCCCCCTTGGCGCACGCTGGGCAGTTCTCGCGGATGCAGGGGCTCTTCCGCAAGCACAGAGATCCAGCCGCCACGGGCGAAAGCTTCTGCACCTCGCTATGAAACCATCGGATGACGTGCTCAGGAGTCTCAATCATGTACGTGAGTAATTATACTCACGTACTGCATGCAAAAGCAAAATATTTTTTCACCCCCTTCTCCCCCTGGAAATCTGCACTTTCGGCCAAACGATGGTTCAAAACCAGAAGCCGGTCGCGAACGGCGGAACTAAAGGACTTGGCTGTAACGCGCGGCCAAACGATGGTTCAAAAACGGCCAAACGATCGTTCAAGTCACAGGGCAAGTGCCTGAGCTAAGATTTCCCGCTGTTCGCGACGGTAGGAAAGGTCGAAGGCATTGGGGCCTTCGCCTGCGAGAAGTGCTGGATCAGCCGACGTCGGCAGAGAGATTGGTGCCGCCGAGAGGGCGCGCGCACCACAGTCAATCCCCGCACTCTGAATCTCGTTCAGCTCGCGATGCCATTGCTTAGGATTCAGTCCGAGCGCTGTGGCTATCTCCTCGTCGTTGGCGAGGCGAGCGAACTTGGCCTCCAGTGCCTGATAGTGCTTTTCGAGGTTTTTGTGCTTCCGCCGTATGTCTCGGGACACAGGATCGGCGCCGCGGAGGCCATCCAAAATGCTCCCACGTATCCGGTGCCGCGCGTAGCTCTCCAACTTCACTCGCTTTCGGGGGTTGAATTTGGCGACGGCGTCAACCAACCCGACTACGCCGTCAGAGAGCAGGTCATCAAATTCCACCTGGGCAGGCAGGCGTTTGCGAATTTTCAGAGCCACGGCCTTTACCAGGGGGAGCATTTCAACCACTAACTTCTCCCTGTCTTGGCTGGGCTTTTCCTCTCGCCGCTTCCTGGGGCGCATGATGCGCGAAGTCGGAACCAGACGCGTCATCTGCCGGCCGCAAAGGGCGGGGGCAGCCGCCGAACTGCTTAATGGATGAGAAGTGGAAACAAATTGAGTTGCCATAAGAACCTCTCTCACTCTCGAATGGAGCCTTAAACGCCGAATCCTTCCGACGTTGGGCTTGGGTGTCGGTGTCCGGAGACAACATTTCACCGTCAGCACGAAGGCTACGGCTCCGTGCTCCGTCCACGACACTGACCTTGGGTTGTATTGCTTAGGCTAGTGCTGTTATGAGGATAGCAGGATGACTATGGGGATGAGTTCGGTATGAAAAGGATTGCTGCGGGTTAGCTCCGCTTCCGGTGCGCAAATCGCTTCGGCCTACGGCCTACGCGATTCGCGAGCCGGAACAAAACAGCGAAAGGATCCAGAGTGGCGGTGGGATACTTCCTCAAAGTGGACACGTGCGGAAAACCCCGTTTTAAAACGGGATATCTTGCTCCGTCGTCTCGCTTCCCGGTGCATTGAAGGGATTGTCGCCCTCATCGACGGGCCTCGATGGCTTTGATGATTCCGCCGCCTTCGCACTGTTCCCGTTTTGGGGGGCTCGATCGAGAATCTGCATCTGGTTGGCCACGACTTCGATTGCTGTGCGCTTCTCGCCTCCACGGTCTTCCCACTTCCGGGTCTGCAACCGGCCTTCCAAGTAAACGTGGCGGCCGGTACTAGGTATTCGCCCGAGACCTCAGCCAGCCGGCCGAAGCAAACAATCTTGAACCACTCCACTCTCTCGCGAGGAGCGCCTTCTGCGTCTTTCCACCTCTCATCGACCGCAAGGCTGAACGTACAGACGGGCTTGCCTTGCTGGCTGAATTTAAGTTCTGGCGCATCACCCAGAAACCCGATCAGAGTTACTTGTTCACACATTGGCACATGGCTTTTGTCCTCCTTTGTGACCGTGCAATATTTGTTTTCTCATTCAACACCGATCCGTACCGTTTCACCAAAAGGCGCCGTTCTACGGGAGTCGGTGACCCAAAGCACCGGATATTCCTGGGTCTCCGCGAACGAATCGCAGCACAAATCGGTGAGATAGATCAGGCAGACCGGGGAGACATCATTCTTTGCAACCCACTCGAATGCCGGGCGGAAATCAGTGCCCCCACCGCCTTTGGGTTCAAGTCGC
>CAVYPU010000038.1:0-24285 GCA_963770415.1 uncultured Acidobacteriota bacterium | reverse complement strand
CCTTGCGAGTGGACGGCAACGTGAGAAGGAGGAAATCTCGGTCATAAGTGATCTTGCGGTGGGAACGGCTTCCGGTCTGGGCCGTCGCTCCGTCGAAGGCCTCTCGCGGGCTCTGTCCCAATGCCGGGTGGTCCATCGTGTCATAGATCTCGTAGACGTATTCCCACAGCATTCGGTGGATGTTATTGATGGGCCAGACGGCGTGGTTGCGGGGATCCACGCTTTTTGTGACCTGGCGGGTTCCACGCCCCCTTGCGTGTTGCCTGAAGATTGTGAAGAAACTGGTTGTTTGTGGTGCCGAAAATCCGCTCGCATGTGGAACCGAAGCGAGCCTTCGCCGGCGGCCTGGTTTTTTTCGTGACTTCGCAACGCGCCAACAGCGTTTCGAAATAAATGCTCTCGAACTCCATGCCTCCGTCCATAACCAGAATCTGAGGCAGGCGGGAATGCCGACGCACACATTCCCGCAGCATCATCATGCAGGAACGGTAACTGGGAGGGTCGAACGTAAGGTACAGGGCGAGGATGCGGCGAGAGAATGCGTCGGTCAATAATGACATCCACGGACGCCCCAGGACGCGCCCCGTCTGGGAGCAAACCGCCCAGACATCGGCTTGCGTATGGTCGATGTGAGCGATCTCGAAGGGCCGGTCGCCGTGGCGCGGAGTACGCTGTTCCAACTCCCAATAGAACGGCTGAAGGGAGTAAGCGGCGCGGCGGCCCTGGCGTTTTTGGTCCTGTTCAGCCCCCGAGCGACGGTGGACAGCGAGTGAAAGTCTTATAGCTCGGAGCGGGTATCTGCCTGCGGTCGCAGGCGAGCTTGAGCGCCGACCATGACGCGTACATGGTTTTCTGCTTCAGCGACTCATAGTCCTTATCAATGAACTCCATCATCAAGGACCGTGCTTGTTCCGGGAGTTTATTGACGGGGTTGCCGCGATTCGGCTTGGGCAGCAGGCCCAGATAGCCGCTTCGTGCTGCATCTGCTCAGCCCGGTAAGCCGCGATCCAGCGCCGTAAGGTCCGACAGGGCACGGGATCGTGGCGCTCGCCCCGCAACGCTCGCGAAACGATGTGAAACCGCCGGGTGGCCTCCGCCAGGTCGGCTTCGCTCGCAAGTAAGAGACGGTGCTGAATCTGTGAGGCGCCGATGTCTTGCCGGAATGCGGATGGGCAGCGGGGGATCCCGCCTGCCCGCCATCCTGGCACAGCGACTTCTCCAACCAGACTCTCACTTTTTCGGGCTCTGGGAGCAACGCCGATTGGAGATCAACGAAAATGTCCCCGGCTGCGATTAGAGAGTAGACTTCGTCCCGGCTCACCTCCCCATTTGTTGCCCGGAACAAATCTTCCAGCGAACACCCGGCCGGCTACAACCTGAGCCAGAACCCGCTGCCGTGAAAGGAGCCGACCTCCGGTGTGGTTCTCAGGTAGTCCTCAAGAAACTGAATGTTGCGCTGGAACAGCCAGTTGATCTCGGCAGAAGATCGAACCGTAATAAAGGCCGAAGCGCGCAGCGTACTCACGGCCGGGCGGGCAGATCCATCCCTGGTCGCCTCGGCAATATCGGTTTGGGTTGCGCTCCGACAGCCGGATCAGCTCTTCTTCGGTCTTGCACTCTTCCCATCCCGCCCCGTCCGCGCGAATGACGAAGAAGTCCGGCGTATGGAGCACACCCAGTTGCCTTCCATCGGCAACCCGTAGTCCAGCTTGATGGAAGGGGCTGGTCCCAATACTCCAATACCCCGTCGTCGTGCTCCAGTTCGTACACGGTCGGCAGCTCCACGCGGTGACTTTCAAACTGGATCGTGACTCCCATCTTCTTGCTGGGATAGCGCCCGGTGACATTCGAGTGGCCGCCGCCCACGCGCCGTGCCGGCTGCGAGCACCGAACATGCGCTACTACGGATAGCGCCTCGTCGGTAAGACCCATCCGCTTGGCCCACGCCGCGAAATCCTGTTCGCTCAGCATTCCCTGATCCCCCCTTCAACTTGCCGCCTCATCGGCGGGACTCCTTCCTGCGCTTGGCTTTCAATGCCTGGGTGTACCGCACGCCTGCCTCACTGACCAGTTCCTGGACGCGCCGCCCATTGGCGATCGCCTCACGAACCTCGGGAACGAGTTCTTCGGGCACGTAAATTGAAAATCGCTTGCCCGCACGCCGGCCATACAAGGCAAAGCTGGAATGGCGCTCTCCCTTGGCGCACGCCGGGCAGTTCTTGCGAATGCAGGGGCTCTTCCGCAAGCACAGAGATCCAGCCGCAACGGGCGAAAGCTTCTGCACCTCGGCATGGAACCATCGGATGACGTGCTCAGGAGTCTCAGTCATGTACGTGAGTAAATATACTCACATACGGCATGCAAAAGCAAAATATTTTTTCACCCCCTTCTCCCCGTGGAAATCTGCACTTTCGGCCAAACGATGGTTCAAAACCAAAAATCGGTGACGAACTGCGGATCTAAAGGACTTAGCGAACGCGCGGCCAAACGATGGTTCAAAAACGGCCAAACGATGGTTCAAGTCACATGCGACCGCGCGGGCTAAGATTTCGCGCTGTTCGCGGCGATAGCACAGATCGAAAGGATTGGCGCCTTCGCCGCCAAAAGCGCCGGCTCTGCGGATGACGGCAGCGTGGTGGGGCCGCCGAGAGGGCGCGCGCGCCGAATCGATCCCCCGCTCTGTATTTCGTTCAACGCGCGGTGCCACTGCTCTAGATTCATTCCGAGCGCCGCGGCGATCTCCTCGTCTTTGACGGGCCGGCCGAGCTTGGCCTCCAGCTCCCGGTATTGCTTTTGGATGTTTTTGTTCTTGCGCCGTAAGTCGCGGGACGCGGGATCGGCGCCGCGGAGGCCGTCCAAAATGCTCCGCGAATCCGGTGCCGCGCGTAGCTCTCCAGCTTCACTCGCTTTCGGGGGTCAAATTTGGCGACGGCATCAACCAATCCCACTACGCCGTTGGCGAGCAGGTCATCCACTTCCACGTGGGCAGGCAGGTGTTCGCGAATTTTCAGAGCCACGCGCTTTACCAAGGGCAGCATTTCAACCACCAACTTCTCCCTGTCCTGGATGGGCTTTTCCTCTCGCCGCTTCCTGGGGCGCATGATGCGCGAAGTCGGAACTAGCCGCGTCATCTTCCGGCCGCAAAGGGCGGGGGCAGCCGCCGAACTGCTTAATGGATGAGAAGTGGAAACAAATTGAGTTGCCATAAGAACCTCGCTCACTCTCGAATGGAGCCTTAAACGCCGAATCCTTCCGACGTTGGGCTTAGGTGTCGGTATCCGGAGACAACACTTCACCGTCAGCACGAAGGCTACGGCTCCGTGCTCCGTCCACGACACTGACCTTGGGTTGTATTGCTTAGGCTGGTGCTGTTATGAGGATGGCAGGATGACTATGGGGATGAGTTCGGTATGAAAAGAATTGCTGCGGGTTAGCTCCGCTTCCGGTGCGCAAATCGCTTCGGCCTACGGCCTACGCGATTCGCGAGCCGGAACAGAACAGCGAAAGGATCCAGGGGCAGGTGGGATACTTCCTCAAAGTGGACACGTGCGGAAAGCCCCGTTTTAAAACGGGATATCTTGCTCCGTCGTCTCGCTTCCCGGTGCATTGAAGGGATTGTCGCTCTCATCGACGGGCCTCGATGGCTTCGATGATTCCGCCGCCTTCGCACCGTTCCCGTTTTGGGGGGCTCGATCGAGAATCTGCATCTGGTTGGCCACGACTTCGATTGTTGTGCGCTTCTCGCCTCCACGGTCTTCCCATTTCCGGGTCTGCAACCGGCCTTCCAAGTAAACGTGGCTGCCGGTACTCAGGTATTCGCCCGAGACCTCAGCCAGCCGGCCGAAGCAAACGATTTGAAACCACTCCACTCGTCTCCCGGGGAGCGCCTTCTGCGTCTTTCCACCTCTCGTTGACCGCAAGGCTGAACGTACAGACGGGCTTGCCTTGCTGGCTGAATTTGAGTTCCGGCGCATCACCCAGAAACCCGATCAGAGTTACTCTGTTCACACATTGGCACATGGCTTTTGTCCTCCTTTGTGACCGTGCAATATTTGTTTTCTCATTCAAGGCCGATCCGCACCGTTTCACCGAAAGGCGCCGTTCTGCGGGAATCGGTCACCCATAGCACGGGATATTCCGGCGTCTCCGGAAACGAATCGCAGCACAAGTCGGTGAGATAGATCAGGCAGACCGGCGCGAAATCATTCTCAGCGACCCACTCGAACGCCGGGCGGAAGTCTGTGCCGCCACCGCCTTTGGGTTCAAGTCGCACCGGCTCTGACGCTCCGAACTGTTGAGTGCACTGAACTGCTGCGTCGCAATACACCACATGGATGGCTTCCGGCTGGGTCTCCTCGGAAATCGCCGAGATCTCACCTGCAAACTGTTCCAGCTCGCGCTTTCCGATCGAGCCCGAGGTATCGACCGCAATCACGATCTCACCCAATCCCCGGCGCTCGACTGAGGGCAAGTACAGGCCCGATGCGATGTAGCGGCGATTGGGTGGCGTCCAGCGATAATCAGAGGGTGTAGTGGCGGCCACAAAGTCACGCAGGATCGCGCGCCAATCCTGCTGAGATTGGCGGCTTTCGCTAAGGGGCCTTTCAATCCCTGCCGGATCGTTTCCGCACGCCTTCGCCGACCGCAGAGCCTGCTCCGCCGCGATGCCCCACTCGTGCTCCTGCCGGCGCTTCTCGGCTGGCGAAGCCGTTTGGCCCGTGCTCGTCCGATCGCGTCCCAAGACCTCGCCGAACCCTCCGGACCGCATCGACGCCGGTCCCACGGCTTCACCCGTCGTCTGCCCGACTTTGGCCTGAACCCGACTGGCTGGAGGAGTCAGACTTCGGATTGGACGGCGCAGCGCCGTGTGTCCCCTGCGGACCGGTACCCGTTCCCCCGCCAGCATTCGTCTGCTGCGGCGCTTGCTTCGGCTGCGCTCGCTCCCTCGCTTCTTCTCCGCAGCAACCGGGCGTAGATTTCTTCGGCGCTCAAGTTCGCGAATGCAGGATCGATCAGCGCCCCGGCCGGAAGCGTGAAACCGTTTCCGATCAGAATAGGGTTGATGGCCAAGTCGGCTGCTTCATTCCAGAGTTCGCGGATCGCGTTCGCCGCGGCGGCACTGGTGGCCCAGCGCGCAGTGTAAGACCTCATGGGCGAGCGTTCCCTCAAGTTCCGCCGGCTTGAGTTCACCCACGAAGGCCGAGTTGTAGACAATCCGCGAGCCGTCCGTCGCCATCGTCGGCAGAACTCCCGGTACCAGTTTCAACCTCAAGCTGAGCGTGCCGAAAAATGGCTGCGCCAAGCAGAAGCTGAACCCGTGCCCGCGTCAGCTTTTGTGCCGTGGTCGTGTGAGAAGGCTTCACGCCGCCCTCCCTTCGTCTCGAGCGCAGGAACCGAATAACCAGCCATGTACGCGGCCATGCGGTCGGCAAATCGCCGTCGCGGCTTTGGCGGTCTCGCTACGAATCGACTCCGACTTCCGCAGTTCTTGGGGATCGACCAGCAGCGAGGCGCGCACCTGGGCGGCCAGCCGTTCGAGTTCCGGATCCCCCGTGACGTTCAGCTTGGGCAGAACATCGACGAGTTTCACCAGGTTGGTGACGACGGAATCGCGGAAGGGATGTTCGACTCCCTCGCCCGTCACTTTGTAGGCCTGGAGGCGTTCGGCCAGGTGGCTCACCGCCTCGTAGAGCCGCTGCCAGAGGTCACGGCTCGCCACCTGAAGCGACGCCTCGACGGCGGTGGTGATCTGGCGCTTGATTCGCTCTTTCTCCTCGTCGCCCAGCGTGACCCGGAAGTCGCCCGCGTCCGGCAGTGGCATCACTTTGGTCTCGAAGGAGAACTTGGAGCGGAGTTCGTCGGGAGCGGGATAGTCCTCCGGCCGGAACAAGCCGCCGAGTCGTACCTTGGCCTCCTCCACAAGCTTTCCGAACTCGCGCGCCAGGGCCTCGACAGCCGGCGTGAACCGGTTCGATAGCTCCCGCATTTTCTCCGTGTGGTCCATGTAGGCTGCGGCGGGGAGCACGCGATAACCGTTATCGTCCCAGGGCAAGGTCATGAAGTAGTGTTCCTGACGGGCATCGCTCACGATCTTCTGGATCTCGGCGAGCGCCGCTTTGGGAAGAAGCACCTTGTGATAGCGGCCGGCGTCGGCCTGCGCACCGTGGCGCTGGGCGATTTCTTGGGATGCGTCGGGGTCGTGTTTCCGCGCCGACCACATACTGATGGAAAGCGAGCACAGCATGGCCCGCGAGGACAGAGATGGTTCTGGAATAGAGATGGGGTTCATAGCAATGTCTCCTGTTTTCTTTGCATTCTGGTACAATGAGCCGCAATTAGGTCTTACTGTTATGAATTCCGGGTTTGCAGAGAAACGGAACACGACAACCGGCAAGCCCTCAGAGCCGAGAGCACACCATTTCGTACCGCAGTGTTGGCTTTCCGGCTTTACCGAATCTGGCGAGAAGGAAGGAAGGCTATGGGTGACTGATTTAGGACGAGCGAAGCAGTGGCCCACCAACCCGGCTAATGCTGGTCATTCTCGTGACTTCTATAGACTTTCAGATCCTCGGCTGGACCCGCTAGTAGTTGAAAACACTTTCTCCAAAATAGAAACCGAAATCGCGCCCCTGCTTAGAGCGATTGACCAAGAACTACGTCAGCCGACAAAGGACGAACTGGAAGTACTGGTATGGTTCATTGCAATCCAGTGGGTGAGAGTACCCGCCTTCCGGCCGAGAGTTATCATGATAGAGGAGTCCGTATTCCGTTCTCAGCTTTTGCGTGATCTTGAAACCCCTGAAACCTGGGCAGCAGCGCTAAAACGATCACGCATCCCTACAGACTCCCCTGGCACTGAGTACGAAGCCGTGCGAGAGTTTATACACTCAAAACAATACTCACTTGAGGCCGAAAACGAGTGGTATGTGCAGCAAGCATTTCGGGCTGCGAACATAATTGCTCCCTTGTTGATGGACCGGCACTGGGGGATATTGTTCAGCAAGAGCGGGAACTACATTGGTTCTGATTGTCCTGTTGCCTTGGACGGACCTAAAGGGGAAATGGTTGGTTTCAAGAGCGCGGAAATCGTGACATACCCGATCAGCCGGCATGCTTTGCTCTACGGCACGAGAGTCCCAGTTAATCCGCCATTAGTGAGCCTTATGTCTATAGCGCACTGGAATACCTTCGCGATGCTCACTGCTGAATCCCAGGTGTACTCTCACAAACCTGACTTCTGCTGGCTGGATGAATTCGGTAAATACCAAACAAACTGGAATTTGTTCGCAAAAGAGGAGATTGAGAAGACCTTCGAGAATGCAGATCGTCGTTTCGACTTGATCGCACGGATACGGTAATGTAACTCTTGAGTCGCATGTCGCCGCGGTTACCAAAAAGATTCCTCTTCACTCACGAATTAACCATATCACGCAATCGCGTCATGGTTCTCCACTGCCCACTTTGTGTATCCGGCCGTAGAGCGAATGGTTGGTACCCGGAGAGTAGCATCGCGCACGCAAAGCACCCGAAACTCGGTGGGGAGGCGATTCAGGTATAGGCAGACGCGGTCGAAGTTGGTATCGGAGGCGCATCGAGCCAGCGCCGAAACCACAGCGTACTGCGCGGCTGCATTCTCAGGGACCGGTTCGTGAGTTGGGTTTAATAGGATGGCATCGATGTTGGGCAGTTCGCGGAACATCCGCAAGAAGGCTGAGAATTCCGTGGCTGCGCCGGCGCCCACCGCTCCCGCAATGACTTCGTGCTCAATCGACGGGTTCGCTTGCGAGTCGAGGGAATCGAGAATGCGTGAGACAAACTCCCAGGAACGTGGTGATGGGAAAGCGTTGGCGTCGCGATAAATGTGGGGCTGAAATTGGTCAGAAGTGAACCGACCGGAATCACGCCTCGGTGAACCCTTGCTGGTCAAAGCCTTTCCTCCGTCCCACCACAACTCTTCTTTTTTCTTGAAACCAGTTCTCTCCTTTTTGCGGCTGTGCCGTCTAATTGAGCATTTGATCGTCTTCACTCGCGCCAGTTGGTCGCGGTGGAGAAGCCAGCTGTTGTTCTGCAGATGCGTTAGCTCGGACTCACTGAGGAGGTCTCGCGCTGGCGCTTGCGTGCCGAACGGGCTATATCACAGTTTCGAAGGGGGCAGACGGATTGGCCTCGACCTGGGTGGATTTCAACGCGCTGAAACGGGTCGTCTCAATCGAAATGGCCATCGCGTATTATGGCTTAACGCTGCGTCGCGTTCATGGGCCCTATCTGCGTGGTCGGTGTCCGCTCCCAACTCATGTTTCGAAGAGCAGCGTTCAAAGCTTCATCGTCAACACCGAGAAGAATGTGTGGGCTTGCCATTCGGATTCTTGCGCGGCCTCACGTGGTTGGCGGAGAGGCGGGAACGTGCTCGACCTCGTGGTGGCGATGGAACGTTGCTCCATCCGCGACGCGGCGCTCAAGCTTCAGGAGCGGTTTTCTGTCACGCCGGTCTCGAGCGAACGGATTGTTGTCGCCACCGGGGGAGATAAGACATGCACAGTGGCTGTTGCGGAAGAAAACAACAAGTCGCTAGCGTTCGAACTCCGGGCCGTTGATCTGGACCACCCGTACCTCGCTCAGCGTAGGGTGAACTCGAACACAGCCGCATACTTCGGCGTAGGTTTCTATGCAGGGAATGGCTCGATGGAAGGTCGGATAGTCTTCCCCGTCCACGATGAGACCGGAGCCCTGGTGGCCTACGCTGGAAGGAGCATTGGACCAACCGAACCGAGATACAAGTTTCCGGTTCGTTTCCGCAAGTCGCTCGTGCTATTCAATCTTCACCGCGCCGTTCGCCACGGGAAAGCCGTTATCGTGGTCGAAGGGTTCTTTGATTGCCTGAACGTACATCAGGCCGGCTTTCCATGCGTGGTTGCGCTCATGGGATGTTCGCTGTCAGCACGGCAGGAAGCGCTTCTTCAACAACACTTCCGCCAAGTCACCCTGATGCTGGATGGTGATAATGCGGGACGCCGGGCCGGCGCCACCATCGCCGCTCGCCTCGTCACCAAGTTGGCCGTGCGGGTCGTAGAGATTCCGCTTGGTACCCAACCGGACCAACTCCCCGCAGATCAGATCTGCTGTTTGTGCGATCCAGATTTCTTTTGACGTGCCCGCTGACCCAGATGATTACTGTTAACCGTTCAGTTGGATTGCCCAGGGACGATCCCTTCGCCGCAGACTCGCTGCCGCCTGGGTACAGCTTCCTTGTGGACGATGAAACGCACTGCGTGATTGAGCCAGCCTTGCTTTGGCTGTGCCATCAATATCCTCCCGCCAGAAGCATGTGGCGGCCGACGACCGTGGCGAACGCGGCCTACGATCTGTGCGATTGGTGGCGGTACCTCGCGCACGCTGGAAAAGCGTGGGACACCGCCGACGAGCGCGATTTGGTCGCCTACCGCGATTCCATGCTTCATGCCGTTAGTCCGCGCACGTGTGAGCCCTATGATTTGCGCAGCATCCGGCGGCGGATGGGGACGGTAGTCTCGCTCTACCGGTGGGCCGCGGAGAATGGCTACTACAGCGGCGGAATCCTCGATCAGCAGGAGATTCGAAAGGTGGTCAGGCCGATCGACGCGGATCCGCTGGCCCATACGTCGCCAAGTGTTAGAGCGTGCCGATTGTCGCGAGTACTCCCTCCCAGTACAAGATCTGCAGACGATCATGTCCGTCCACTATCGAGTAAGGAATGGGCGCTGGTCTCACATGCGCTCGGTCCCTTACCGAGTGAACTGCAAACGGGTGGCCGCCCATCTCGCGACCGCCTCGGGGCCGAGATCAGTCTGTGGACTGGGCTGCGCGTCAACGAGATCGCTGGCCTCACAATCAATCAGGTCCGCGATCTGACGCCGGACCCTATGGAACCACATGCGGCGTTGAGGTTGCGCGTCGTGCGAACCAAGGGATTACGTCCGCGCTGGGTGTTAATCCCCACGCATCTCGTGCTGGAACTAAGGCGTTATATCGACGGAGAGCGGGCGGAATGCATCGCTGTTGGTTAACGCCACGGCCTTCGTGCGAATCCGGAAAGTCTCTTCGTGAATGGCAATGCGTCTCGTCATGACGCAGGCAAGCCGATACGGGCTGAAACACTTTCCCGTGCCTTCACGGCCGCTGTACGGACTGCCGGGTTAACCCGCAGCGTCACCAAAACCGATCCTGAAACCGGCGCACTCTATCAATCGGCAGAGGCAGCACATACCTTTCATGACGCGAGGCACACATTCGCCGCATGGATGTATCACGCGGAACGCGCCGGCGGCAATGCAGAACCATGGAAGATCGTCCAGGCGAGGCTCGGTCACAGGCAGCTCGCGACCACGCTGAACACATACCTGCGCGTGGTCGATGACTATCGGACGGAAGTTAATCTGAACGTCTACAGGTTCTTGAGGGAGAAATTTGGGAATTAGCCGCCCCATTGCAACGCGTTTCGCTCAACTGGATCGACAGAACCCTTCCCAGAGAAGTGTCTCGCCGAACACCGCCGTCGTGCCGATGACTCACGTTACTGCCAGACGGCGGATTGAGCGCGGGAAGAATAATGGTGTGCCGTTCCTTCGTGCTGTGTTCCCACGACCCGGATGGGCTGAGCCACAGGTCATTGATCTGAGCTACCTTCTCGACCTGCCGCATCTGGCAGGTCCTTTTTCGGAGGCATTCTCCGAGGCCTACGCTCTTCGAGCATGGCAGACACGAAGCTTGGCTTCAGTAGCATTGCGCACTTTCTGCGCTTATCTGCTGCAGAATAACCTCGCAGCCATCCGGCTGGCAGCCCTCACAACCGCGCGCCTAAACGGTTTCGTGAAGTGGCTGAACCAAGTTGATCCAGCCTCTGGTCACGCACGCTGGGCCGTCCGAAGCCGCCAGGGCTACTTCGCTGTGGTACGAATCCTGGTCTCATGGCTGGCGCGTCACGCTCCGTGGATGCATGAGATGCCCAAAGGCCTGTGTATACCCATGTTCTGTTGGCCGGGGGCCAAGCGTCAATCGAGCCCGGCTCCTGTGCTGACCGATGATGAGCTACGCGCTGTCTATCGCGCCTCTGTTACCGAGGTTCTCGAAACTCGCAAGCGTGTTACCGAGGGTGTCCTGCTTATGGAAGAGGCGCGCGACCGCGTTCCCACTCGACCGAGTACATATCGCGATTACACCGATCTGGGCGCATGTTTGGCCGCCCTTACTCAGGCATTCCCAGATTCGGTGCCGAACTACGGTCGGGTTCTGCAGGAATATCCGTTCCTGTTCCGGGCAATAAAGAAGAATCATGGAGGTCTACTGGCTGTGCGCTCTGTTTTGTACCCCGATGATCGCCTTCTCGTGCCCTTCGTACTGCTCCTGGCAATTCACACCAGGTACAACCCTCAAACTCTTCTCGACAGCAACCTGGAGGATTGCGCGATCGAGGAGCGGCTTGGTCAAAGGGTACTTGTGTTCCGCGCTTACAAGGGGCGTTCCCAAAGCCGGCAACTCTCCATCACGCCCGTCGAGCATGAGGCCCCTGACAACCCCGCTTCAATCGTTGCGTTTCTTCGAGAATGGACTCAACGGGCACGGCGGTTGGCCAGGCCCCACCTTGCGAATCGCCTGTTGCTATTCGTTCCGCGACAGGCGCACCCCACGGTCACCACGTACAGCAACTATAGCGCCAACGGCCACAGCAGCACGTGGCGCATCGGGTTGCGACAGTTCTGCAAAGATTACGACTTGAAGCCCTTCTTGCTTGCCCAGATCCGCCCCACGATGCTCGACCTGGGTACGGTGTTGAACAGCGGGGACCTGCGTGCCGCGCAGGCGCTCGGCAACCACCGGCGTGTGGATACCACCTACGCACACTACGTAAGTGATGCCCAACGCCAGCGCAATGCTGAACGGCTTGGCGAGGTGATGGCGTTACGCACTCGTTGGCGCGAGACCAACGGCGGCGTTGATTCGCGCGAGCGTCCCCACGATACTGACCAAGGGGCCGCCACTCCCGGATGGAGTTGTCTCGATCCCTACGACTCGCCGTTTTCCTCCAGGGGAAAGCTTTGCGATGGTTACGGCTTGTGTCCGCTATGCCCGCTCGCACAACTCGATCTCCAATCCCCGTTCGCTTGCGCCCAAGCGCATAATCTGCTGGAGGCCGTGCGCCGCACTCGCGAAACCATGGCCCCCCAGGCATGGCTGGCCCGGATGGCTCCAATTGAACGCAGGCTTTCCCGCTTTTGGCTGCCCCAATTCAGCGCCGCCGTACAGTCTCGCGCACGCCAACTCGATGTTCCGGTTCTACCACTTCCGGAGTGAACACCCATCGATGCCGATTCCCTTCACCACGCAAGAGATCGCAGCGAGTGATAGCGCCAAGATCCAAATGGCAGCGGGAGCTGACGATTTTCCTGTATCGCAGTCGAGTCGCTTCGGCGATGCAGTGTGGAGGCTGGACAGCACTACGCCTGGCCAACACCCAGCCCAATCATCCATTCGCTGGGAGTTCGAGCTGCCCGACGGATGCCTTTTCACCGATCCCAAGCATGCACGGCTACGTTATTCCCAGAAACGGTTTGCGTGGTCGCTCTTTGCTGATCCGCGGCAGGGACCTCCAATGGCGCCTGGGAATGCAACTCACATCTCTCGGGCGTTGCGCTATCTGGTCAGATGGATGGTCCGCCGCGATTACTCAGCGCTATCGGAACTCAATGCCACGGCCAGCCAGGAATACCTTGAAGATTTAGCGAGAGATCTCGCCGAAGCAGACGAGACAGACCCCGAGATCATTCCGGAGGCGACGGGAAGCGACGACGGCGCCTCTCCCGGAGGCAAGACAGTCACCAGTGTAGTCGGACGGATCAACATTTGGAGACTGCTATGGCGGCAGAGTGGCGCTTTGAAGGATGCAGGCATCGACCCCCTGCCTAACGTGCCATTTGCCGGACGTTCGCCAAAATCTTTGGCCCATGACTTGGCTACCAAAACCATGGGTTGGATCTCGCCGATTCCAGACGAGGTCGCATTACCCATTATGGCCGCCGCACATCGAATGCTTGGTGTCCCCGCCGCTGACGTCATCCGGCTGCACCGACTGTATCTCGATGCACGTGCCGCCGCCTCTCACTGCTCCGTTGGCAGACAGGCGCTGCTGGCAGGCAAGGCGATCGCCGGCTTCGCATTCTCGCCCATCGAGGGTCAAAACTCCCCGTGGCGAGTTTCCCTGTATCCGACTACAAGCCGACGGCTGCACCATGGCGCTTGGCACACATCGCATCTCGATGTGCACCAGGCGCTTCGGGCGTTAATCGAGGATGTATGCGCAGCCTGCATCATCGTTCTACAAAGTGAGGCGGGAATACGTATCAACGAGGTCTGTGGGTTGCGGGCCGGTACTAACCCGGACACCCGATTGCCAGTTTGCATCGAAGTCCGGCGCAGCAAGACGGGCTTGCATGAACTCTTCTTCCTCAAGGGAACTCTTGCCAAGACGCGTCCTGCTCCCGTCGAAGCTGAATGGCTGCTGGGGGCCCGACCCGTCGGCATCAAGGAAATTCCAGCACCGGTGCGTGCTGTCCAGGTATTACAGGAGCTTTACGCTCCGTTGCGCAGCCTCCCGACGAATGGTACGCGGTGCAAGGACCTCATTGTCCAAATGACGTGGCCAAGGGGCTTACCGAAAAATAGCCGCATGATTGGGAAAATCCTTGGGGGGTGCTTGCTCGCCTACCAACGCCAGTTCATTGGGACCTATGTCAACCTCAGCGGACTACCAGACCGCAACCGGCATGGAGAGAATCTAGCCCAATACCGGACCAGCCGCGGCGCATGCCTCCGATCCCACTCCTGGCGGAAAACTTTTGCGCTTTACGTGTTCCGCACGGACTCCCGGATGATAGCGGCGATCGCTCAGCAGTTCCACCACTTGTCCCTAGCCATGACCGAGCAAGGTTATCTCGGCAGCGACCCGACCCTGTTGGAGGTGATGGACAGCGTCCGCACCCGGCAAACTGCCTTGTTCTTTTATGAAATGGCTCGTGGCGTGCGTCCTATCGCTGGCCGGATGGCGAAACTCATCGATGCGCACCGTACAGAATTGGAGGGCATCATCGCCGGACTGGAGGAGCGCGAGGGCTTGTTCGCCATGGAGCGATGGGTTGTTAAGCAGGACCTGCGTATTTGGTTCTCGAGCCACGGAAAGTGCTTCCTGCGCCTGGCACCCGGGCAAGCTCGGTGCCATCAACTTGCGGGCACGGCGCACTGGGCGAACCGCGAGCCGAATTACACCTACCGAAACCCTGAGGTGTGCCTGGGGTGCCCAGCGTATGCCATCGATGGCGAACATGAGGTCTATTGGGTGCGCCGTTACTTGGAAAATCAGACCGCCTGGATGAAAGCCGTCGCGGATGGATACGAAAAGGATTACCGCATTTCGGAGTTTCGCGCCCTTCAAAGCGCTGCCGTTATGCAAGCGATTGGCGTCGGGCTACCTCGGGTAGAGACAGAGACAAGATATGCAAGGGCCAATTGAACATTCCGCACTGCGCCCGATCGAGCAGGAGCTTATGGAGGCGCTGCAGAGACTGGTGGACCGGCGCCCGCAAGATCCCGACTTGGCTCGTAAGGCTCAACGCGGGACGCTCAAGATCAACGCGAGCACTGTGGCGAAGGAGGCAGGCCGATCCCGTACCCTAGTTAGTCACGAGCGCTGTGCGTACCCGCGAGTACGGGCTGCCATCCTTAATTACAGAAACCCTCCCAACCAAGCCACCTCCATGGCCGAAATTAACCGTCGCCTGCGCGGCGAAAATGCAGAGCTTCGGCGCAGTATCAAGCTTGCGCGGGAAGCAATGGCGGCAATGGTCAGGCGCATGGAGCGCGTGAAAAACGAGGCGGTCCGGGAAGTTTTGGCCGCGCGACGCCGAGAGCAGCGCGGGAACCGTGATCCGAATGAGATAGCCGGAGTCCGGCCGGACCAGGTAACACCCACGATTTTAAACTTGGTTCCGCGGTCGGAATAGCCGAAAGTGGCACATCTCAGAAACCGGCGGCCCATGACTTGGCTACTTCCCATCGCTGAGAAATCCAGCGGAAAAGCATGGGACCTTATGCAAGGACATGGTGATTTCGGACGGCCCATTTAGTATAGCTTGCTGTGCACTTTATGGCCGGTTCCCGCACGGTGGCGTCCCGCACGCACAGCACGCGGAACTCCGTCGGGATGCGGTCCAGATACAGGCAGATTCGATCAAAGTTGGTGTCCGTGGCACGGTGAGCTAAAGCGGAAGCAACTGCATACTGCGCCGCCGCCGCGTCGGGTACCGGCTCACTCGTGGGATTCAGAAGAATGGCATCTATGTTCGGGAGTTCACGGAACATCCTTAGAAAACCGGAAAATTCTGTCGCTGCACCATTTCCGACAGCGCCGGAAAATAGCTCGTGCTCGATTGAGGGATCGGGAGCGGATTTGAGGATTTTGGAGACGAATTCCCACGAGCGTGGGGATGCGAAGGCGTGGGCATCCTTGTCATACGAACTCAACAACTCAGGCCTGAACCGAATGAAGGCAATGACCTCCGGCCGTATGTCTGCATTGATTGCCCACTCAGACCAGGTCTGCATATCGACTTCGAATTCTAAGTGGACGAAGCGGTTGCGCAAAGGCGTAGGCATTCGTGACGTTTGCGCTCTATCCGTTTCACGGTTTCCGGCGGCCACAACGACCCAGTCGTTGGGGAGCGTGTATTCGCCGAGTTTGCGGTCGAGCACCAGTTGGTAGAAGGCAGCTTGGACCATTCCCGGCGCCGCGTTCAGTTCGTCGAGAAACAATATTCCGGCGCCGTCACTCGGTAGAAAATCAGGCGCCGCCCATTTCGAGCGCCCATCCGGGCCCAAGTAAGGGAGCCCACGGATGTCTACCGGATCGAGCAATAGGGCGCGTATGTCCTGCAGAGCCAAGCCGAGCTCGTGCGCAAGTTGTCGCACCACCGAGGACTTTCCTATTCCTGGCGGTCCCCATATGAAAGTTGGTTGCTGGGCTACGATCAGAGTTTTCAGAGCCGATGAAATCGCACTTGCTTTCATAAACACCTCGAATGCGATGTGATTTGGACGGCAGCGGTTCCAATAATGACCAGAAGGCGGGGCCCATCAGCTAGCGATTGACGATAACGACTCGATTTATCAAAGAGCTGCACCAGCTTACTAGGTGTGACTGACCAATTCAGCCTCACATTACGCGGTCAAAAGCGCTGATGAGTTCCGGCCGGAAGCGAAGGAAAGCAATTACCTCAGGGCGAATTCCCGCCTGGATCGCCCATTCGGACCAATCCTGGATATCAACTTCGAATTCGAGATGCACGAACCGATTTCGCAACGGTGTGGGCATTCGCGTCGTCACGCCGCGGTCCGAATCGCGATTCCCCGCAGCGATAATGGCCCAACCCTCGGGTAAGACGTATTCACCCAATTTGCGATCAAGGACCAACTGGTAGCAACTGGCCTGCACCATGGCCGGCGCCGCATTCAGTTCGTCCAGGAAGAGAATTCCCGCTCCGTCCTGCGGCAGGAACTCCGGCGTCGCCCATTTCGACCTGCCATCGCTCCCCAGGAATGGCAGGCCGCGTAAATCGACGGGATCGAGCAAGAGCGCCCGCACGTCCCGGAGTGTAACTTTTAACGCCCCTGCAAGCTGGCGGATCAGGGCCGATTTTCCAATTCCCGGGCCGCCCCAGACGAAGACGGGCTGACGAGCAGCCACGAGAACGCGTAAAGCGTCGAATATCGATGATGCTTTCATGGGGATTTCCTTTCGCCAAGAAATTCAATTTGCATGTTCGAGAGTGAAGCTGAAGGATTTCGCAGACTGGAATTTAAGCAGGGCGGAGCCATGGCTTTCAATGAACAACTTCGCCTCCGGAGGATGTCAGGCAGGCTTCTTTCAGGCCCGCCTTCGTGCCGATGGTGATTTCTTGCACACGCACTTCCGTAGCCTCGAATGCGCGCCTGTTAGTACTCGCCACTGGGGTGTGAAAGCTATTTCCCTGCACACCTTCGTCAATGTTCTCCTTGGATGGCTCGTATGCGTTAATTCTCCCCCTTGACATGCTGCGCCATGGAGCGTATAGGTAGAACACCTAGGTGTTATATGAGCGAAGAGAAATCCGAGTTCCTCAAAGGAACCCTCGACATGCTGATCCTGAAGGTCGTGGCGCTGGGGCCGATTCACGGCTACGCCATTGCACAACGGATTCAGCAGATCTCCCGCGACTTCTTCCTGCTCCAGCAAGGCTCGCTTTATCCCGCGCTTCACCGCCTGGAAGATCGCGGCTGGCTGAAAGCGGAGTGGAAAGCCACGGAAACAGGCCGCGACGCGAAGTTTTACGCGCTTACTCCCAAGGGCCGGAAACAGTTCGAGGCTGAAGTTAAGAATTGGGAGCAACTCACCGATGCAGTCGCCCTGATCCTTCGAACGGCAGAGTAGGAGGCAAGCCATGCGCTGGTACCAACGCTTCTTCCGCAGAGAGCTCACAGAAAAACATCTCGATGCCGAGCTTCGATTCCATTTGGAGCAGCGGGCTGCCGATTTGGTGGCCGCCGGCGTGACTCTTGAGGAGGCACAACGCCGCGCCCAACTCGAATTCGGCGGGCTCGACCAAGCGAAAGAGGACTGCCGGGATGTGGGCGCCTCTCACTTCTTCGAAATCTTAATCCAAGACCTGCGCTACGGCTTGCGCCTACTGGCGAGGAGCCCTGGCTTCGCAGTCGTGGCGCTCTTGACGCTCGCCCTCGGCATCGGGCTCAACACCAGCATTTTCAGTGTGGTTGATGGTCTTTTCCTGCGCTCTCTTCCGGCCGAAAATCCGGACCAGCTTGTGTGGATGTACGGGATGCGCCAGGGGCAAGCCGTTTCGGCTTCCTATCCTGATTACCTGGACTTGTGCCGTCAGGACGTAGCTTTTTCAGGAATCATCGCGAATTCCAGGCGAGTTGCCCTGCTGAACATTGGCGGGGAGATAGAAATAATCAGGGCAGACGTGGTCTCGGAGAACTACTTCTCGATGCTGGGGATTACCGCGGCATTGGGCCGAACGTTTGTGGCTGGGGAAGACTGGAGCAGCAACAAAACGCCACCCGTAGTCATCGGCCACGGCCTCTGGCAAAGGCGCTTTGGGGGTGACCCAAGTGTGGTTGGCCGGACTGCCGTTTTCAATGGCGTGCACGCGGTCATCCTCGGAGTCGCTCCGCAGTGGTTTGACGGACTCGACCGAGGGAACGCCACGGAGGTTTGGCTCCCCGCGAATGCTTGGCCCGGCTACGATGACCTCAAGAATAGAGGAGACCGAGCTTTCGATTTGCTGGGCCGCCTGCGTCCTGGGGTGAGTGTGGAGAAAGTCCGCGCCGAACTGGATACCATCGCGCGCCGGCTGTCCGACGCCTTCCCAGCTACGGACAAGGGCCTCACATTCTTGGTGGAGGCAGAAGCGGAACGACTCCAAAGATCCATTGCCCCCGTCGTCCTCCTGCTGGGCGGGGTTGGCTTGGTTCTTTTGATCTGCTGCGGCAACATCTCCGGAATGATGTTGGCGCGGGCCGAGGCGCGCCAGCGCGAAATCGCCGTGCGCTTGGCCCTGGGAGCCGGCCGTGGCCGGTTGCTGCGCCAGTTGCTCACCGAGTCCATGATGCTGGCCTTGCTGGGAGCGTGGCTTGGGCTTTTGCTCACTGCCGCGCTCCTTCGCCTCCAGCCGGCGCTGCTGCCGCCTGGGCCCTTCGTGACGCCTTATGACTTTCGTGTCGATGCTCGAGCG
Organism: uncultured Acidobacteriota bacterium; assembly: GCA_963770415.1. GTDB lineage: Bacteria > Acidobacteriota > Terriglobia > UBA7540 > UBA7540 > CAVROP01. Next base: position 5,470 of record CAVYPU010000038.1, on the reverse strand, counting down.
CTCGCCTACACGCTTGCTGTTTCTCTGCTGGCTGCGCTGATCTCGGGGCTGGCGCGGCGTTTCAGGCTTCCCGGACTGACCTGGTCTCGACGCTGAGGGCGGGGGAAGGGAGGACGGAACGTGGGAGGCTGTGGCTGGGCGGGCGGAACCTGCTGGTGGCCGGCGAGGTGGCACTGTCGCTCACGCTGCTGATTGTCGCAGGACTATTTCTGGAAAGCCTGATTTTCAGCGAAGAAATCAATCCCGGCTTCGACACGCACAAGAAAATGCTGATAGTTTCTCTCAACCCCTCCGTCGGGCGGGCAGCGAGCAATCGGGAGTTTTTCCTGCCGGCCATAGAGAAGATTCGCTCCCTGCCGGGAGTGAAGGGCGCCACCTACGCGTTTCGCATGTTGCTGAGCGGGTCGGGAGGCGGAGTGTCCTGCGAGGTTTCGATCCCGGGGGTCGAACCTCCCTCTGGACAGAAGGGTTTTATCATCAAGTTCAATTCCGTGGGGCGCGATTACTTCCAAACGGTCGGAGCCCGCATTTTGCGCGGGCGGGCCTTTGACGCCCAGGAGGAATCCACGACCCACCGGAGTGTGCTCATCAACGAGTCGATGGCCCGGCGATTCTGGCCGGACACCGATCCCGTGGGGAGACATCTGGTGGTGGAGGGAAACGATTATGAGATCATCGGCCTGGCGCAGGACGGAACTATCAACGATATCCACGAGCCTCTCCAACCTTACATCTACTTCCCATTCGCGCAGAAACCTATGGGAGAGGCGTCAATAATCGTAGAGACTGCCGGCGATCCCCGCCAGCTTGTCGGCCCGATCAAGCAGGACATTCGCTCGGTGGACAAGGGCGTCACGTTCTACTCGACCGAGACCTTGAAGGAGTTGATGGCGGGGGACCTATGGAGTGACCGAATGTTTTTCCTCTTCGTGGGCGGATTGGCGTGCCTCGGCATCTTTCTGGCCGGCGTCGGGCTCTATGGGGTGGTGGCTTATCTTGCCGGGAGACGCAGACATGAGATCGGAATTCGCATGGCACTGGGAGCACGGCGGCAGGACGTCCTTAGGCTTGTGCTTCAACAAGGACTGCGGCCCGCGCTCATAGGCATCCTCGTGGGTTTGGGAACCGCACTCGTGATCGGCCGGTTCGTATCCACCAAGTTGTATGGTGTCAGGCCCGCGGACCCAGCTGTATTCCTGGGAAGTTGTCTGCTGGTTCTGGGCATTACCTTGCTCGCCAGCTATATCCCCGCCCGGCGGGCAACGAAGGTCGATCCAATGGTGGCGCTGAGGTACGAGTAGCCCATGTTCCGTCGGGCCGTAACGAAGGTTAGTATCGAATTTCGGGAAGCTTCCTAATATTCTCCAGTGAGTTTCAGTCCCATCTTGGTCGGGGTGGGTCGCGCCGCCTCTTCGCTTTCCCTTACGTCGTTCTCTCCTTGGCGCTCTGGCCTGAGGCGTTACGATTGAACGTCGAAAGCTGAGGTCCAGCGCTCCACTTCGTTCGGTGCTATCATTTGTTGACCCGTGAAAAAAAGTTGGCAAGCGACGTGCCAGCGGACTCAAACCCCACGGGAAGGAACTAACTTGTCCGCCCGAGTTCCGCGAGGGTCCCCAGCACTACCCGCCCCACGAGTGCCAGACTTCCAGGGCTGCACTTATCAATCGAATCCTGGGCAGTGTGGTGATAGCTTCCGAAAGGCGTCAAATCGATGATGTCAACAGCAGGAATGCCCTTGGCCAGGAAGGGCAAATGATCATCCTCAACAGGAAACGTGCCCCCGCTGAAGGCCTCTGAGTAACCCAATGTTCGCGCAGTCTTGAACACCAGATCGCTTAACCACGCCGTCGAGTTCGACTCGCGCAGGATATTCAAATGCCGGTCCGCTACCATGTCCACAAGGATCATGGCCTTGATCTGACCCAACTTCCCATCGCTCGCCAGTTTTTCGGCCAGATGCCGGCTGCCATACAGGCTATCGTTCGGCGTCCATTTCTTGAGGGCTTCTTCCCCGTCGAAAAAAACCAGCCAGTAGGTGAACCTGTTCGTTCGCCTGGTCAGAACCCTGACCATTTCCAAGAGCAGCGCGGCGCTCGATCCGCCGTCGTCTGCTCCCACGAACTGCACACCCTCGATCCTGGCGGTGTCATAGTGGCCCGCGAGAATGACAACGGTCGGGCTTTCTCCATTAATTACGCCAATCACGTTGGTCATGGGGATCTTGCCCATTGGCGTCGTGGCCACAAAGGGGTCATTCCAAGTCTCCACTTCGGCGGCGGAAAGCTGGCGCTCTATGTATGCCCGTGCGCGCTCCAGGCTTTCCGAGCCCGCAGGTCGTGGACCCAATTGCACAAGCTGGCGCAGGTCATTAAAGGCTCGTTCCCCATTGAATCCGGTCACCACGGCACGGACCGCTGCGCCAGCACAATAACGCTCGACCTCAACCGCAGCGGCGGCTGAGATGCCGATTAGAATCAATGCGATCGCGACTTTGGTGGTGTTCTTCATCCAGTTTTGCGCCCAGTTAGCAATCGGCTTTCATGTCACATCTGATACGCCGGGTACCGGAATCGTAGCTACTAAACGCCGCTTGTTCCTCCGCAATTCGGGCAGCGGTAGCATGAGCCGCTGGGGCTCATAATGGCTCCGCATCCCTTACATACCGGCGCGTCCGTCTGATCCTTACCCTCTCCCTCCCCCAAAAGGGAGGCGGGCGCCAAAGCCTTAGCTTCGCCTTCGGCGCCCGTTGGGGGAGGAGAATTAGGCGGGAGAAACCTGAGCCTTAAATATCTGAATATGTAGTCCATAAAGGACTTGGCGTATCCAATTTCCGGGTTTCCTGACCATCCGCTTGGCTCGAACCGCGTGTGGCTGAACTTGTCGCAAAGCACTTTGAGCGGCAAGCCGTATTGCAGGGCGAGCGACACGGCAGTCGCAAAACAATCCATAAGGCCCGATACGGTTGACCCTTCTTTCGCTGTGGTGATGAAAATTTCCCCGGGCCGCCCGTCCTCGTAAAACCCGATCGTCAAATACCCTTCGTATCCGCCTACGTTGAAGTGATGGACTATCGCTTTACGCTCGTCCGGCAGGCGCCTTCGGACGGGCTGCGCTGCCACAGCTTCTTCAATTTCTGACATGAGGACCTCTCAGCAAACTCCACTTCGCGCCAATAACGGCACTTTCTCTTATTCGACGCTGGAATCAATATCAATTTTTGCGGAGCGCCTCCTGTGACCCGGATTTCCATTTTCAGCCCCGGCTTCCGACAACCTGCCCTTGAAAGCGTACCGGGCGTGTTGAGGCCGAGCGGTCTTGAAAGCCATTTCGATGCTGCTCGATCCAGCGCCGCGTATAGAGCTTCAGCCCCTCCAACCATACCTGCGGATTACGGGATTTGAGCAGGCTCAGCTCAAAATTACTGACCCTACCACCCAACTGTCGTTCGCTCGACACACGCATGTATTCATGAAGCTCGCCACTCAACCGTGCCATGGGGATGTATAGCCAGGCGGGCGTCAGAACGAAAGCAAGCTTGTCCGCCAGGCATAACTTCGAGTACTTCTTACCAACCCTCTCTGCCCAATGCCTGGAATGGCCCAGGACAAAGTCGCGCCATTCGGGACCACAAAGCCAGCCCATGATCCGGCCTCCCAGGACAACATGCTGCTGCCCCTCAGTGCCCTCCATGTTGGACTTTTCCGACGTAGCCTACGTCGTGGACAAGGAAGGCCAACCACAGCCTGGGATCCCAAGGGAACCCGAATAGCCGGGACCAGGCGTAGGCAACGAAAAAGGGGTGGACCAGGATCGCATGCACCCCAAAAATCACGCTCTTGGTCCCGACTCTCATTCAGAAAAACCTCCCACTGTTGTTGTTACACCCTTTTGGCACTGCTCTTCCGTAGCGGTAGGCTTCTCGACGATTCCGATTGCAACCGCTTCTGCGTTACTGATTGCCTCCAGTAGGTGCGCAAGATCACCCGTTCGCCCGCGTACCGCAATCCGGAAAACGATTTCAATTTCGATATCTCCGATGGGTGTCACGCCTGCCCCTCCGGGAGTACTTTGACTGAAGGGATAGCGGGTGCGGCTACCAGGTAATGACAGTGCGAACATGGACAACAATTCACGGCATTCGTAACGGCTTGTGTTACCGCTCGGAACTTCGCGGGCACTTCAAGAAGTTCTCCTCCGCGTGAGTAGAAGGCTGGGACGACCGCCCCCCTGCTTTCCTTGTCCTTCCCCCAGAGTTCGAGGGCCAAGTAGCCATGCACTCCCCGGAACAGAACCTGACTCTCCAGAGGCGGGCGACGGCCGTTTTCAGCTTCGCCAATGTGATAGCCTGTGATGAGGAGTTCGTATGTGCGCCCCGTCCGCAGCATTTCCACCCGCACCAGGACGGGAGCGACCACCACGGCATGAACTCCATTCACACCGATGGCATCAATGGGATGGAGGTAAGCCAAAGGTTCGCCATCTTCACCTGAGAAGGTCACGTAGTGACCCATCTCGCGAATAGCACCGCCCGATTCCACTCCCCGGATCACGTATCGCCCCGCCAGATGTTGGTGCTCCAATCCCACTTCCGCCCGAGCAAGAATTCCAACCTCCCGTAACTGCCTGCAGACTCTCCCAGGCAGGTTGAGACCACCGTGGGATGCGTTTCTACTTCCGCCTTTCATTTCATGGCCTCCGTATCAACTCCCCTCTGCGTCGCAATGCTCAATCCTCCTGGCGCGCGCGGATCGGACAACCGACCGCCTCGCGGATCATCTCCTTGGTGCAACCTGCCCAGCACTTGTAAAACCGCGGATCGTCGATCCGGATTGCCAGGTTGTCACCGCTACGGTCATGTCCTGCCTGCGAGCAGGAAGGGCAACGAGTGACGTAGTTCCGGCCGACCTTGCGAACCTCACCTACGTGCTCGAGAATGCGGAATTCCGGCCCACCGGAGTTGGCGCGCGGGGCGGCGGGTTCGGGGCTGCGCGTGGGGCGGACCGCCTCCGCAGGCAGGGTTTTCCCTGCAACGAAACGCCTCATTTCATCCTCACTTACCTTTTTCAGTTGCTTCAGATAGGCCATCTGCTTTTCCGGCTCGTATTCAGCCCCGTAGAACCAGAACCGGCGACTGGCCCCGCGATCAATTCCGAGCGGCCCTCGGATGGCGTTTCCGAATTCGCCCGGCCCGAGTTCATCGTGCTTGGGGAAGATTTCGATTCCTTCGGCCAGTCCGTTTCCTTTCACCGGCACGCCAAGGCGCGACGCCAAGTTGTGGATGTAGATCCGGCAGTCGCGGGCCAGGAGTGGCGTCTCCAAGAAGATCGATAAATGCCCGCCCCGCTGGCTCATCTCCAAGGCCGCCTGTACCTGGTCTTCGCTCAGGTAGTACTGGAGCTTCACGAGGTCCTCCATGGCGCCCTTGTAATCCGCGTCGATGGCGACCCACTTGCACCGCTGCGTGGCCGGG
>CAVYPU010000037.1:0-95181 GCA_963770415.1 uncultured Acidobacteriota bacterium | reverse complement strand
AGCATTACGCGAGCCGGTGGCGCGCTGGGCATCCCGGGACTCTATGTTACCGACGATCCAGGCGGAATTGATGAGCACGCCAAAACCGGAAACCTGAGTATTCGCATCGGGCTTGGCTGGGCGAAGTCTCATCACTTCACGACCGGCCAATGCCCTGTGATGAAATACAACCGCCAACTGATGATGGCAATTCTCTACAACAAAATACAGATCGCCAAGGCTACGAATGTCACAGTGATCACGCTGGATCAGGCGTCGCAGGGCTATAAGGACTTCGACCGGGGAGCGGCCAAGAAATTCGTGCTCGACCCGCACCATATGATTTCGAGTAATTAAGAACAGTAGTCACGCCGGGAGCGCGGCGTCCTGTTTTGTTGGCCATAGGTGTGGCCTTTGGAGCCTGCCCCGACCAAAGCGAAGGGTAGGCATGTGCCGCCCGCCCTGAAGGCCTGCACTACGCGCCCTATTTAGGCACGCCCATTGGAGAGGACTAAGTGACTAAACCAATCGTCCAAAGCGTTACCTTCGGAGTATCGCCCGCAGAGTTGTTTCGAATGTACACCAGCTCGAAGGAGCATTCGGAAGCGACGGGGGGTCGAGCCGTGGTCAGCTCGAAAGTGGGCGCCAAGTTCGCGGCATTCGACGGAATGATTTCCGGCAGGAATCTGGTCGTCATTCCAAATCAAATGATCGTGCAAGCCTGGCGGGCGCACCACTGGAAAAAGACGGACCTCGATTCGATTCTCGTCATGACTTTCTCGAAGGCGCCGGGCGGCGGCAAGGTCGAGCTAGTCCATGCGGGAGTCCCCCAACACGACCACGAAGGCGTTCGCCTGGGGTGGCCAAAGTATTATTGGAAGCCGTGGCGGGCTTACTTGAAGAATAAAGCCCGATGAAATGAGCCTCGGGCCGGCGTTTGTAGCGCCGTCTGATCCTCCAATACGACAGTCGTCAAATCGCACATTGGCGGTTGTTATAACGCTGACGATCGCTTCCAATCAGATAAATTCCAGTTCTTTCAGCCCCTCGGCTGCGGTATTTTATAAACTCATCACTTCGAATTTCAGAGAGCGAGATGGTAATGAAAGCATTGTTCCTCGAAGGCATTCATGAAGACGCAGTGGCGACATTCTCCCGCGCCGGTTATGAAGTGCGGACCCTTCCTGGCAGCCTAAAGGAGGCCGAGCTTGTCCGGGAAATCCGAAATGTTGCCGTGCTTGGCATCCGCTCCAAGACGCGAATCACCAAATCGGTGCTGGAGTCTGCCCCCGAATTGCTTGTGGTCGGCGCGTATTGCATTGGTGTTGAGCAGATCGACTGCCCCGCATGCACAGAGCGGGGCATCGCAGTGTTCAACGATCCCCACAGCAACACCCGCTCCGTGGCCGAACTTGCCCTTGGGGAAATCATCATGCTGGTGCGACGCGTGTTTCACAGCAGCCTCGCGCTGCACCGCGGCGTTTGGCACAAGACCGCCAAGGGCTGCCATGAAGTTCGCGGCTTGACGCTCGGCATTGTGGGCTACGGCAAAATCGGCTCGCAGCTTTCCGACCTGGCTGAAGCTGTTGGGATGAAAGTCATCTTCTGCGATGTGGCGGAGGTTCTGGCGCGCGGCAACGCCAAGCACTGCACTTTCTCCGAGCTGCTCGCAAACCGCGGACGTGGTTTCCCTGCACGTTGACGGCAAGCCGCAAAACAGGAATTTCTTCGGCGAAGAGGAATTCCGGATGATGAAAACGGGATCGTTCTTCCTCAACCTGAGCCGGGGTTTCGTGGTCAATCACGAAGCGCTGGCGGAGAACCTGAAAAGCGGCAAGCTGAGCGGGGCGGCCATCGATGTCTTTCCCGAGGAACCGGGCAGCGGGGGCGCATTTTCCAACTCGCTCCAGAACCTTCCCAACGTCATCCTGACGCCGCACGTGGGAGGAAGCACGGAGGAAGCTCAGCAAAGCATCGGACAGTTCGTTTCGGCGCAGATGCACCGCTACTTGCAGAGCGGCAGCACCAGGCTCAGTGTGAATTTTCCCCGCTGCCAACTCGAGAGCACTCCGCAGAACCACCGGCTGGCGCATATGCACCGGAACATCCCCGGGATGTTGCTGGCCATCAACCGACGTGTTCGCAGATCGGGGCATCAACGTGGACCGCCAGGTCTACGACACCAAGGGCGCGGTCGGCTACGCCATCCTGGACATCAATCATGAGTGGGACGAGGGCCTGGTCCAAGCGCTGGAAAAGATTCCTCAATCCATCAGATTCAGGGTCCTTTGACAAACCGAGAAGAGACACTATAGGGCTAGACAGCACGACCTGGGATGCTCGCATACTGCGGCGCTGCAAGAATTGGCAACAGACACGCTCGGTCATTCGAGCCGCGTCTTGGCCCAGAAATCCGCCGAGGTCAAGACTTGGGCAATTTCGAATTCGATCAGATCATCCCAGCGGCGCATCCAGGCATGGAGTAATTCCGGGTGCTCCGTCTCCATGACCTGAAAGCAACGGGTGCCCGCCGAATCCATCCAACTCGCGTGGTAGAGAACGCCCTCCGGCAGCATCCGACCGCTCTCTTTGAATCTTTTGCCGACCAGTTCCGGACTACCTTGCCTGAACCGTTCAATCACCATGAATAGCATGCAGAGGAGTCTACCTCGACGCGGTTACACTTCAAACTATCTTTCCGGTTCGCAGCTCAATTCTTCGATATACTCTTCCACTCTGACTTTGCCCCGGCTACATTAGGGAGAAAAGTGCGGGATGGCCCAGGCAAGGAGCGAGAAATTAGTGGGAGCCCGCCTTGTTAAAAGCGGATATAATGTCCGTATCCTGCCGCAGGAGGCGCATATGAAATTCCGATCTCCGGGCCGTGTGTGGATGGCGTGTGCCGTCAGCCTGTTTCTGACTCCAATTTGGTTAGTTTCCCAACAAGCCGTCTCGCATGTGCGAGTAGTGAGGTTGAGTTATGTGAGCGGCACAGTGGCCGTAAAGGGGACAAACGCTAGCCAATGGGCTAAAGCCCTCGTGAATACACCGCTCCAGGAGGGTTTTGAGGTATCAACCGGGGCTGATAGTTTTGCCGAGGTGCAGTTTGAAAACGGTTCCACAGCCCGTTTAGGTCAATTCTCCCGTTTGGCCTTCGACCAACTAGCCTTGGATGCAGAGGGAAACAAACTGAACCGCATGATGTTTGAGCAGGGGTACGCCACCTTCCATTTCCTGCCCGAGAAACATGATGCGTACAGCGTCAAGGTGGCCGAGGCAACTCTAACGCCGGGCGGCAAGAGTCTCTTTCGGACGGACCTGGAGAAAAGCCACGTTCGCGTCGAAGTATTCAATGGCTCAGTCGATGTCGCGGCGCCCTCCGGGTCCGCGAAGCTCGGCAAGGACAAGGTTCTGGAATTCGATACGGGCGCGTCCGAGATGGCCTTCAACATCCATCATGGAACCGTCAAAGACTCGTGGGATCAGTGGACAGAGGCGCGGGATTCGCAGTCGAGCCTGGCGTTGAACGATCAGGCTGTGGCGGCTCGCGGTCCGGTCTACGGCTGGAGTGACCTTGATGCTTATGGCGAGTGGGCCACGTTTCCCGGGTTCGGCTATGGCTGGATGCCGTTTGCCCCGATGGGTTGGGCGCCTTACAGCATGGGGATGTGGGGGTTGTACCCTGGCATGGGATACACGTGGATCTCCGGCGAGCCCTGGGGCTGGCTGCCCTACCACTACGGCATGTGGAATTTCTCTCCCAACTTCGGATGGTTCTGGATGCCTGGCAACTTTGGACTCTTTTCGCCGGCTTTGGTTTCATGGTATACGGGATCGGGATGGATCGGCTGGGCGCCTTTGGGCGTGAACCCCCGGCAGGGCGTCGCGAGACCGATCAACACCATATCAGGAACGGCAATTGGGAGCGGCCAACTCATTACTCCCCAAAATCTTGGCCATGCCCAATTGAGCGAAGGGACCTTAACACAACATCTTCCGATCGAGCCTGCCAGAGGCACGATTCTCACTGGAACCCCCTTGGAAGCGTCTTCAGCAAGCCAGTTGGCTACGCATACCGCAGGTGCGCATTCGCTGGCGCCTGCCACGATTCTGATGGGAGGTGAGGGCAGCAAGGAGAATGCACTCATAGGCGGCCGCCGGTTACGCGAACCCTTGCGCGTCCGAGTGGGCGCGACCTTGGGTGGCCGCTACGCTGTGGGTGGAGAGGCGGGGGAGTTCCGCGGCGATATTTTCAAAGGCATGGACCGAGGCGGATTAATGACTGCATCCCGCGCCTCCGCAGACTCTCGCGGGTCGAGCCAGTCCAGGCCGAGTATCCTGCCGCACGGCCAATCCGCGGAAACCTCGCGCGGCGGTGGTGAGATGCCAAACGCTTCCGCCGGGAACGGCATTCCTCAAAGCGCTTCGTCATCCCAGGCGGGTCCGCCCAGCAGTTCGCACGGGATGGGCACGGGAGCCGGTGGCGGGCATCATTAGCGCCTCGAGGAATATAGGGCGTGCGCAAGTGCACCGCGGTTCTCCCCCACGGTCTATGCTCAAGAGTCTTGCACTAGGGGGCTGCGGGGAAACGCGCCCCGACTGTTATCCTGAGCCTAGCGAAGGATCTCCGCAGTTCGTTCGGGCTTGCAAAACCAAGCAACTGCAGAGATTCTTCCTTCGTTCTACTCAGGACCGCCTACGGCTCTCCCGAAAATCACCTTCAAATACGTCATTCCCGCGCAAGCGGGAATCCATTTAGGCGACGTGGACCCCCGCTTTCGCGGGGGTGACCTAGTGGGCGATTTTCATTTTCTCGCATGGGCCACAGGCCTATGGAAACTCCTCAGGATGACGGTCGCAGGCGTTTTTCAGCAACCTGCTGGGGCTGGGCAGGTCTGGAACAAATGGGCAAAGTTGTTAAAGATGTAATTAGTGTAAACGTCCTCTTCCGTTCTATCCTGTGTTCGCAGCCCCCCTCACCCCATAGGCGCCAGGTTAAGGGCCGGTGGGGCGCCCAACATGCCCGAAGGGCATGAAGGTCATTAGCCGTAGGTGGAACCTACGGGGCGAGAAGGCATACATTGAGTTTGCCTGCGACCCCGGAGGGGTCGAATTCAACCCCTCCGGGGTTGGACTCATTACTTTGGGTTGGTGCGTACCGTAGGTTGCACCTACGGCTAATGATGTTGAGTCCCTTCGGGACCCCGTCGCAACGCTTATTCTAGCGCCTATGCCCCCTCGCTCCACCCGGGTTCCGCACGCTCTAGCCGGGTCGGCTTATTTTTCGGTATAATCTTTCTATGCGGTTTACGGCAGGGCATCGATGCAGATGTGTACGATTTAGCCGCGATTCGTTCGCAACTGAATGGCAAACTTTCTGATTGAGAGGTCAGGAGATGAAACCTACCGGACGCAACCTTCTTATTTCCCTCGCCACGGGCGCGGCAATATCTCTTCTTCTGTTATCAATCTCACGGGCGCAAAACGCGAGCTTCCACAACGCCCCGGCATCGGCCAAGGCAATGAAGAATCCCTATGCGGGCCGGCAGACCGATACCGCCAAAACTGCCTATCATGAACTCTGTGCAAAGTGTCACGGCGACGACGGGAATGGCACGGGAAATATCCCATCGCTCGCGCGCGGCGCGGCGCGGTCCGCCAGTGACGGCGAACTTTTCTGGTACATCACCAAGGGCGACGTGGGCAACGGTATGCCGTCTTGGAGTTCTCTACCGGCGAAGGAGAGATGGCAGATCGTCAGCTTTCTCCGAGTCATCGGGACTGCGAAACGCGGTTACGCCACTGCGCACACGCCATCCGCGGGAGCTGCCGCCGCGGATATGAGAGCGCCCGCCGCCCAAGGCTCCCTTCACCGACTATCGTTTTGAGAAGCCCGGCACGGTTCGCAAGATAACGTTAAACGATCTGCCCGCTCCCTTTGCCACGAAGTCGTCAGGCAACGGTCCCGAAGTGGTGCCGCGCCCCGATAACATGTGGCCGCAAGTTCTTCCGGGCTTCAAAGTGGAGTTGTATACGACCGGCCTCAACAATCCGCGCCTGATCCGCACGGCGCCCAATGGCGACTTCTTCGTCGCTGAAAGCGACCCTGGAGACGTTCGCGTCTTCCGCGGAATCACCGCCGAGGGCAAGCCGCGGGAGGCTGAGATTTTTGCCAGCGGCCTGCACGAGCCTTTCGGGATCAACTTCTATCCGCCGGGGCCGAACCCGCAATGGGTCTACGTTGGCAACACGGATTCGGTGGTGCGCTTCCCTTATCAGAACGGTGACTTGAAAGCGCGCGGCCCGGCGGAACATATCGCCGACTTGCCGCACGGCCGCGGCCATTGGACGCGCGATATCCAGTTCACGGCCGACGGCAAGAAAATGTTCGTGTCCGTTGGGTCGGCATCGAACGTGGACGACTCTGATACTACGCCGGGGGAGAAGAATCGCGCCGATGTGCTGGAATTCAATCCGGACGGCTCGGGTATGCGGGTTTACGCCTATGGCATCAGGAATTGTGTCGGGATGGCGATCAATTCCCAGACGAACGAGTTGTGGTGTTCAGTGAACGAACGCGATGCGCTGGGTGATAATCTAGTGCCGGACTACATTACTCACGTGCAGGATGGCGGCTTTTACGGCTGGCCGTGGTGGTACATGGGCGGCCACCAGGACCCGCGGCACGAGGGCAAGCACCCGGAGCTCAAAGACAAAGTGATTACGCCTGATGTGATCCTGCATCCTCACAACGCCTCGCTGGAGATGACCTTCTACAACGGCAGGCAATTCCCCAGGGAGTATCGAGGAGATATCTTCGCCGCCGAGCACGGTTCCTGGAACCGCGCCGTGCGCGTGGGTTATGAGCTGATTCGGGTTCCGTTGCATCAGACGGGCCACGCCAGCGGTGATTACGAGGATTTCATGACGGGATTTGTTGTCGATAGCGGGCACGTTTGGGGGCGCCCTGTGGGCGTCGCTGTCGCCCCGGACGGCTCGCTGCTCGTGACCGACGACGGGTCAATGTCCATCTGGCGGATCAGCTACACGGGGAAGTGATCCCTGGCAGGATGGTGATTGACCAGTGCTTAGTTGAGTTAATGAGCCCAATTATTCGGACTCCTGGAAGGGCGGGGCTTTAGCCCCGCCGGTAAGCAAAGCACGGTTGAAGGGGCCTTTAGGCCCTGAAGCAACATGGCTTCAGGGGCTAAAGCCCCGAGGAGTGGCCTGTTCTCTGCGGCGGGGCTGAAGCCCCGCCCTTCCGACGCCAAACGAATAAGAACGCTTACTTCTGAAAGTAAGCGCCAGGTAACTTACTCCATCCAACCACGCCCTGCCCCCTCCTTGACCAAGGAGGGGAATTGTGAGGAAGAGGAGTGCTCGGCGCCATGACAAATGCTGCGCGCACCACATTCGTCTCGCGAGCTTTTCAGCCCGTATTCTTGCTGCTGATGTTCGCTGCTGTGGCGAGCGTTGGCAATGCCCAACAAGTTGCCGTTCAGATCGGCTCTAACACCCCCGTTACTCTCGCAGCGTCTGACATCGCCCCCATGCCTCATCAAAAAGTGTCGGCGGAAGAGCATGGGAAAACGGTCAACTACGAAGGGGTGCCACTCCGGCTGCTGCTCGAAAAGGCAGGCTTTTCATTTACCGACTCACTGCACGGCAAGAGGCTCTCGAGCTGCCTTCTGGTGGAAGCGGCGGACGGGTACCGCGTGGTGTTCGCGCTACCGGAACTCGACCCGGCATTCACGGACCGGATCATCCTGCTGGCAGACCGCGCCGATGGCCAGCCCCTTGACGCTAAGGAAGGTCCCTTTCGAATTGTCGTCCCAGGTGAGAAGAAGATGGGCAGATGGGTACGCCAGGTGACTGCCCTCAAGGTGGTACAAGTCCAGTAAGCCGGCAGGCGCACGCGGCGCACAAACGCGGAAACCCGCGTGGCGCCTTCTATTGCGTGGCCCGCTTCAGCACTGCCGTGTTGCGTTCGTCGCTTGCGATGATGCGATAAAATTTCTTGAGGTCCTCGACCTTGCTTAGAGGAACGCTCAGCTCCTTCACTTCGATGCTGCGGGTGTAACGGATCACGTTGCCGCGTACTTCCGTCTTGGAGTGATAGCTCGCAAAGCTGTAGTCTGCGTCTGCGGGCGGAGGCAAGTCATCCACAACATAGCCGGGGGGCAGAGCGATCTCGAAGCTGTCCGTATCCTGCCCCGGGCCTTCGAATTCGACGGGATAGTTTCGCGGCTCTTTTGTTTCCAGAATCGCCGAGGATTTTCTGCCTACGACTCGAGGGCGCACCAGCAGCAAGCCTCCCGCGTTGGTCGCGTAATTCTCGGCTTCGAAGGTGTAATTGAATCCGAACGGCTGACTGGTCTCGTGGAGATTGGTATAGCTGGCTTTGGCAATATGATATGTCGCGAGTGAATCGGCCAGCAGATGCTCGATGGGCTTGATCTTGTCGGTCTCTTTAGTGGCGGTTTCGAGGGCCTGCCTTTCGGACCAGGCTCGGTCGCCGACCCGCACCTCCTCGACCGCGCCCCTCAATGTGCCTTGCCCATCGAGCGTGAGCTTCGCCGTACGGGTCAAGCAATTTGTGCCGGCGGACTGCTGCGGCAGTTCGACCAATTCACCCCCGTCCGTTGTCACTAGCATTCCATAGTTGGCCTGGAGGTATCCTCCGATTTGTCCAAAAGGGGTGAATTCGTTGGTTGGATCGAAGAACAACAGTCGCCCCTGCTTGGGGTGCTGAACGGTCGAGACGAGTGCCGGATCGGCCATGCCTTCCGGCAATTTAATGGCGATGATCGCATGGTTAAACGCACCAAGATGGGCAGGAGTATCGGCTGTGACCGACCCTCGCTCCGTATTGATCGCCACATAGTAAGAGTCCACGCCGATTTCATGCAGCATCGAGCTCATCAGCGTGGCTTTGTCCTTACAGTCGCCGTAGCGATGCGCGAAAACATCCGCGGCCGGATGCGGCTGCCATCCTCCAATCCCCAATTCAATCGCCACGTAGCGAACATCCCGTTGAACGAACTGCGCGAGCGCCTTCATCTTGTCGAGCGGCGTGGCGGAGGAAGCCGTCAGAGCAGCCGCCTTTTCCTTGATCTGCGCTGAGGCGTCACGCCTGCCGCTGGCCAGCTTCTGATACCAAATCCCCATATCCCGCCAGCTCGAGAACGCTTCGGGCGTGGGCCCGCCAGATGGAAAGAAGGTCACGATCATCTGTCCCGCAAGCCCGCTCACCGGAGGCATATCCGCCTCCTTGCGGATCGCCTTGATATCACCCACCACCCACTGCCACTTGTTGTTTCCGGCCTGTGTCGGTTTGACCTCCGGGTGGTTGAGCCAGGTGGCCTTGTACTCCCAGCCGGCCGGGGATCTCGAGGGAGTAATGGCTCTCCCGCACGGGATTCTCCTCCTGGAATACCCATTCGTCCTGCAAGACATACGGTTGCTCTTGAACCTCGTATTCGTAGCCGACGATGTTCCCCGGGTCTGGGGCAGGTACTCGCAGGAGTTTGTCCTTTACATCTGAAACTAATTCACCCCCTTCGATTTTCGGCGGGGATACCTCCATCGCGTCCTTGTCTTTCACTTCATAATCTTTCCCTTGCGCCGGAATGCACCAGCCGTGCAGGCTCGTAACCTTCCTTTGTGGGTTCAGGTACACCGCGACGGTGCCGTATTCGCGACCGGTGGGCCTCAGGATCCTGTAGGCTTCCCGAACTTGGGTTTTGATCTTGCGGTCGGACGCGACGGTTACGGAGGTCTCCGAGTAGAGCAGCACTGCATCCGTCTTCTCATCGTGGGCGGGGAGAGGGGCGTTTACAAGCGCGTGCATCCATTGGGGGGCGTCCTTAGTCGCTGCCGAACCCAGGTTGCACACCGTGACCACGATCGCAAGAGCAAGAAGAAGGGCGGGGATTTGCCGGCGAGTTGCTCGCCGTCGCCTTGCCGGGTTGCAAAACAATCTGTCGCTCATCGGCTGTTTTCACCACCTGGAAGAAGTCCCGCACGGAAGGGTAATACTTGCTCTCCAAAAGGAGGAAATTCAAGTTCAACGACCGCGTCCAATGCAGCCGTTCCTTGTCCCGCTCGACTTTCAAAGTGTATTCGATAATGCGGCCATGTTGGTCCTCCGTGGCGGGCAGACTGGTTACCTGCCAGCCTGAAGGGAGGTCAACCGTCACGTCATCAATCTTCTGAGACGGAAACTCGACGTAAATCGGATGGAGGCGAAAGGCATGATCGAACAGGTGCTTCTCCGGGGCGCTGAAGAGCCCGACCGGAAGCAGCGCTCGCCGGCCCGCTCCCGACACCCAACCAGGAACTTTCACGGTGAACTCCGCTACCAACGTCGGCGCGGAACTGGCCCACTCGGGTTTATTCACCAGTTCGACCTCGCTGCCCGCCGGGATAAAGCCCTTCACTTCACCTTCGAGATATTGCTTGCGCTCGGTTTCATCTACATTACGTTCCTCGAGGCGGCGCTCTTGCGCCTCTGAGGCCGGTGAAGGTGACGGTGAGCTTCCCTTCGAGATCCCCCGTGTCCGTAACTTTCAGGTTTGCGCGGCGCTCGATACGGGAATCAGAGCTTTGCGGGAGGGTCGTCTGGATCCACGATCCGCCTTCCTTGTCGAGGCGCAGACCCTGCACACCCGACTCGGACCACTCCAGCAACCCGTAAGGTGTAAATGCCGCCCCCGGATCGAAATACAGGTCCTTGCCGTTCAGCTTGACCAGGACCACATTCGCGTCCAACCTGTTCTTGTCCATGATCGCGGGATTGAAAAAGTAATTGCGGCGATCCGAAGCCCATACGCCATACGCTTCGAATCCCGCCGCCCGCGCCAGCGCCAGGAAGAGCCACGTAAGCTGACGCCCGTCGCCATAGCCGGACTTCCAGAGATCCTCGGCGCTTTTGGCAGATTTCTCTTTCGTCCGATTCTCTTCCTGTTCCGTCTTCTGAACTTCGTAAGAGATGTTGCGAATCTTCTGCACGCGGGCGTAGATCTTCTGGAGTTTCACCTCCGGCTCGTCGTTCGGCGCTACGATTTCCGCCACGACTCGCTCCATCGCCTTCTTCTTTCCGACGAAGCTCTCGAGTTGACCGTTGAGCTTCTTCCCTGTCTTGATCCAGTACTCGTTGGCGTCTTTCGGAGGCATCTCTTCGCTATAGGCAAAATCCACGCGCGCTTTCAGCTCGTTTTCGGGCGGCATATAGTCTTCCGTCTGGAAAGCGGGAATGTTGGTTACCTCCAGGCGTACGGTGCCGTCGGGTCCTTCCTCGGGCCGAGATACTCCGAGCGGCAAATTCCGTGAAACCCAATGCAAGGTGAACTGGTTCATGCTGTTGTTGCGGAAAGGCTTCATACTGAACTTGGCGCTTCGCGTGAAAAGCTCGTCGCTCAAAATCCAGTGCGAGTCGAATAATGCAAGCTCCTCCAAATCGTCGGTATAGTAGTACTCGATGATGCTTCCCACCTGGACATCGGGAAGCGTGAAGGTCCTCGCCAGGAATTTCAGCCCTTTGGCCTTGACGATGGTCTTGACAAAAACCTTGCCGTTGAAATTCACCACCGATCCATCAGGCCTGATCGTTCTCGCATGCACACCTTGGATGTCCCCCGCTCCCTTGAAAAAGGGGATCTCCACGTCGCCGTACTTGCGCCCCTCTTCCGTCAAAATCTTGATGCGGAAATAGTCGTCTTCGTGGGAAGTGTGGCCGTTGTCGTCGCGGTCAACCTGGCGGAAAAGGATGATGGCGGGCGCTCCGGGTGCGTGGGGATCGCTTGTCATCTTCAGTTCTTCGGGAGAGATGGGTTGAAACCCTACGCCGGCACTTGCAGTACCTGGATGGAATGCAACCATGCCGAGCACAATCAAAAATGCGAATGAGCAGATTGAAAAGCGGTGAGTGAAAGACATGTCAGGACCTCGATTGATGAATTCCTGAGGAACGCAAGGCCGCGGGCTTTTGGGCAGCGGTGCACGGCCTGCACGACGAAATGTCTAAGCAACCGGAATGGTTTCAGACTACGAACCGTGACGTCTGGTTCGTGGGCACATTACAGGGATGCAACCACGATGTCAAGTGCTTTGCACACCCCAGAAAACCTCTTCGAAGGTTTTCAACGGCGAGCCACAAGAAGCGGCATAACAGCGAGAACGCCCAGTGATATTAGGTAAGCTGTTCCTGACACGGGGTCCCGGCTTGCGACGTATTCACCAAAGCTGAGACCCCGAAGCCGCGTCACGAAAGCAAACTCTGTGGAGAGCATCAGACAAAGCGCGAGGAGACCTGCGCCGAGCCGCGCGCCCGCATTGGGCGGCAATGAGAGGCGCCGGGCCGACCACCGTGCCGCGAGAATCATCACCACGAGCATAATGGGGATCTCGGCGAGCTCAGCCGTTCTGGTACCGAGACTCGGGACGATCCAAAGTACACGGAGGGTCCCCAGCACGAAGCCGGCTGCAAATACGAGAGCAAAGTAGAGCACCGCAGCTTTCAGAATTCGCATGGCAAGCACAGCTTTGAGGCTGTAGCACTTCCCTCTTGGGGGACACGCGGGTCCTGTAGCAGCCGGGCCTGGCAGTGGAAGGCCTAGAGGTACTTCAGTAATTCGTCCAGGGTCTTTTGCACGCCTTCATATGGGTCGCCAGGGCCCTCGTATTCAATCGAGTAAATGCCCTTGAAGGCGGCTTTCTTGGAGATCTCGACACACTTGGGGAAGTCAAATTTGGTCTCGGTGCCGGCGGAGTCGAATTGCAGGCCTTTGGCGTGGCACACCACATGCGCGTATGGAAACAGGACGGCCAAGCCCCGCTCGCGCGTCTCCTCATCGGGAAAGTTACCGAAATCGGGAAGCGCTCCGACGGTATCCGCGCCAGCCAGCTTGAAAAGCTTAACCAACTCCTCAGGATGTTCTGATCCCACGCCACCGTGATTCTCAATGATTACGTGCACGCCTTTGGGCCGTGCATAGGCGGCTAGACGCTTGTACGACTCGACAGTGGGTGACAAATCCTCCGGGTTCATTTTGCCGGGGTCGCAACGGACGGACTTTGATCCAATGACCACGGCGACATCGATCCACGTCTTCGCTCCGTTCACCGCCGCGGTGCGCACTCCTTCGTCCGGATCCGAAAGTCCGCCGTCGGCCCACAACTCTGCAATATCGACCGGAATGTTCACCACCCGCGAGTGCGTTCGCACCAGGCGGCTCTTGACCTCCTGGAGGTAAGTCTTCTCGGTGGAAGCGAAGTGTGGGGCGCAAAACTCCAGATTGTGGACATTATACCGGTCGGCAATTATCTCCGGGAAGTCGAGCAGGACGAGCGTATTGCCAGGCAAGTTGAAATCTTTCTCACGCGTGGCTTGAAAATAATTATGAAGGCTCCACGTCGAAATAGAAATTCGGTCCCGTTTGTCGGGTCCCGCAACTCTGGCAGGGCGATGTTTCGTTTGTCCCATGAGATCGCCTCCCATAGCCAAAGCACAGGCACCGCCAGCCACACGCACGAAAAAGTCTCGACGAATCATTCTTCCTCCTCTCGGCCTGTGAGTAAACAGAGGCCAGGAGAGCCAGATGCTAGCACTGTTAGCCAACAGCTTGCCAGACTTTTGCACGACTCACTGAAGATTTACGAAATTAAGTGACATCACCCCCTCACGAGTCTGTGTGAAAACCTCCTTTGGAGTGTTATTCCGAGAGCGAAGCGAGGAATCTCGCCCTGAGTATTTTCAAGGCACTGCGAGATTCCTTGTTGCCTTCGGCTCCTCGGAATGACAGCAAGAACGAGTTCTCACACAGACTCTTACCCCCCGACCCCTCTTCCCCAAGGGGGCGAGGGGAGAAACAACCCGAGTTTATGCCCTCGCCCCTTTGGGGAAGAGGCGCGCAGCGCCAGGTGAGGGGGTTGGTCCGTCACGATATTACGTAACACCTAGTAGGGGCGAGCTGTCAGTGTCGGTGGAGCTCCTAATTTTGATGCGCCACTATTATTTTCTTAGCAATACATAATTATCATCTTGACATGGGTACCGAACTTCCATATCATCTGCCGGAATTGAAACGCGGCGTTGATCGCCGGTAGGGGCGATCAGCGACACAATTCACTAATACTTCTGCGTCCCTCACGCCAGCGCCAGTCGTGGATTCTTCTATGCGATATTGAAGAGGGACTGGCGGTCACCTTTGTGTTTTCTTCCCCACTGGAGAATGGCTGCGATGGGTTTTGTTTCGTTCCACCTCTTCCAAGGATCAGTGCTCCCCTATCTGGCAATCATTGTCTCACTCGTTCTGCTCCTGACGTATTTTCGTCAACAGCGCGTGGAGCGGGAGAACAAGAATGCTGAGTTGCGGTGGTTTTCGGAACTGCATCTGTTCGGCAAGTCTCTTGCCGAAAGTCCCGACCCGCAACATATGACCGACCTTACGGTGCGGCAGACCGTGAAGATGTTTGGAAGTGAGGACTGCTACATTTTGGTGCAGACTCAAGCTTCGGTCGTGACCAGCCACTTCTCGTTCCAAGGGCTTAGCGCACCGACGGCGGAACAGTTGTCGGCCGAGCCGATGCGTTCCTACATTGCCTCATGCGGAGAAAGATGGGGCAATCTGCTGATTTTTCCCGACCTGTCCCGCCCCTCGCTCGAAGTCGCCTGGCAACGCGACGCGCTTTTCCACGAACTTCTAGCGCTTTGCGTGCGCGAAGGACTGCGAACGTTGGTGGTGGTCGGATTGCAAGTGCGCGAGAGCTCCTATGGGGCGGTTCTAGTGGGCAGCCGCAAGGCGAGGAACTTCCGCCCCAATGAACTCCGCTTACTGCTGGCCATGGGCAACCAACTCGGCGTGGCAGTCGAGAATTGGTCCTTGCACAGGGAGGCGGAACGGCACAATCAGGAACTCAGGCTGCTGCATCGTGTCAGTGAACTCGTGCGCACCACCTTTGACCTCGAATCACAGATGGCGATCCTGCGCCGCGAGCTCAAAGGCGTCCTCGGCACGACGAATTTTTCGCTGGCTTTGCAAGACTCGCCCGAAGGGCCTCTCAGAACGGTCGTCCCCTTCGAAATCTCCACCACCGAGGGTCTTGCCGGAACGGAAGAAGTGGATGGACTGGCAGAGTTCGTCCGCCAGGGCCGTCGCCCCTTGCTGCTGGCGCAAGATCTTCCGGCCCGGGCCCGGCGCCTGGGGATTACAACTTGGGATAGCCGGTTGCGCACTTGGGGGGGAGTGCCCGTGCATTTCTCGGATGGCACGCTGGGCGTTCTGGCCGCCGCTGACTTCGAGCGGGAAAACACCATCAACCAGGAACAGTTTGAGCTCATGCAGGTGCTTGCTGACGAGGCTGCCGGCGCCATCGAGAGTGCCCGGCTCTTCCAAAAGGAACGGCGACGTTCAAGCCATTTGGCGCTCTTAAATGAACTCGCGCAGAAGGCGGCCTCGGTCCTCAATCCCAGCGAGCTGCTCTCAAACATTTGCGGTGAAGTCCGCACCGCTTTCGATCGCGACTTTGCACGTATCGAAGTGGTGGACCTTAAGAAGAACGAGCTCGTCGTGGAAGCCGAGGCGGGTTACGGAAAAGAACTACTGGGCCATCGAACCCGTTTCGGCGAAGGGCTTTCCGGCGCGGCGGCAATAAGCCGCGAGCCTGTGCTGGCAAACTCCGCGCTGCGCGAACTGCGATACGTTGCGCTGCGCCCGGGCGTGCGCTCGGCCCTGAGCCTTCCCTTGAAATATCGGCACGACTTGCTTGGCGTTTTGAGCATGGAGAGCCTGCGGGAGCATAGCTTTTCTCCGCAGGACGTTATGACGCTGCAATCTTTGGCCGACCAGCTTGCCATTGCTCTCCACAATGCTCGCGCATACCAGTTAGCGCTGGACCAGGCCATCACCGACGGTTTGACGGGCCTCAAGACCCATCGTTACTTCCGGGAGGCGCTCGACAGGGAATGGCGCCGGTCGGCACGCACAGGCCGTCCCTTTTCCGTGATCATGATGGACCTCGACGGTTTTAAGCAGGTCAATGACCAGGGTGGCCACCTGGAAGGGGACCGAGTCCTGGCCGCGGTGGCCACGCTGCTCGACGCCCGGTCGAGGCAGTCCAACGTAGTGGCAAGGTACGGGGGAGACGAGTTCGCTATTTTGTTGTCCGAGACCAATTTGGAACAAGCAGAAATCCTGGCTGAAAGGCTGCGTCAGGCGATTCAAGCGGAACACTTCCTGCGCGAACACGGCGTGTCCGCGAGCATCGGGATAGCGACCTTCCCGGACCACGGCCCGACCCCAGAGGAAGTTCTCAGAGTAGCGGATTCCGGGATGTATCTTGCCAAACATTGTGATGGTAATTGCGTGAAGGTGGCTTCGTTAAGTGTCTCCGTTGGAGGTGGTGGACAGGACCAGGAACTGCTCGAAGCTTATTTGGGAGTGGCGGTTAAGCGGATGTTTTCCACTGGGAACGACGCGCTCAGCCACTATCAATATAAGTTCGAACAGATGAAGCCGCTATGGGACACAATTACAGCCCTTGCTTTCGCTGTCGAGGCCAAGGACCCCTATACGCGTCACCACTCTGCGGAAGTCTCCACGTGGGCTACCAAGATCGCCTTCCAGATAGGGCTATCCCCGGCGGAAATCGAAGACATCAAGTCGGCGGGTATCGTACATGATGTGGGCAAGATTCATGTGCCGGGACACGTCCTGGACAAACCCTCGCTGCTGACGGCGAAAGAGTTTGAAGTCATGAAGACCCATGCGGCTTGGGGCGCGAAGATTCTGGAGCCCCTAAAAGTTCCGGCGATTGAACGCATCGTGCGGTACCATCATGAGGCCCTGGACGGGCAGGGTTATCCTGAGGGCTTGAAGGGGGACAAGATTCCATTCGGCGCGCGTATCATCACCGTAGCGGACGCCTATCAGGCAATGACCCGCGGCCGTAGTTATCGGACGCCTCGCCCGGTGCCGGACGCCCTGGCTGAACTGCGCCGCTGCCGAGGCACTCAATTCGATCCCACCGTGGTGGATGCACTGATTCAGTTGGTGGAATCCCGCAGCGGCGTACAAGCGCCGGATTCCGTCGAAAGCTTGCTGATTTGACCTTTTGTTCCGTGGGTGTCTACCCGGTAATGATCTGGTTCAGCTTGGAGCGAAAATCGCCGAGGGCTTCCTCGACGCTCGGGCGATGCTCCTCCACTGGCAGTTCGACGATCGGAAGGGAACCGACTTCGGGGGGCGGTGGAGGTTCGGTAGGGGAATCACCCGCCATTTCGCCGGCTGAGTCCTCAGCCTGGATATTTCCGGGCGCCAATCCCTCAAACAGCCGGGCCGCCTGGTCCAGACGACTGCGGAGCGAGCTCTTGATAGCCTCTGCGTCGTTCCGTTGCCGCTCCCGCGCAGCCTCATTCAAGGCCTCAAGCTGCTTCGCAAAAACTTCCACCAGTCGCCGGGAATGTGCCTCCAGGTGCGTCTTGGCTTGCTCCTCCCATTCTTTTGCCACGAGGGCAGCCATCCCCACACCTTTGTAGAGGCGTTCCGGAATTTCCTTCAGAGCCTGGTCTGCACAGTTTCTGATTTCAGCCGTCAGGTGTGCGGTGGCTTCGTCGGCGGTCAAACGGATTTCCGCCTGCAGGGATTCTACGAGGCGCTGCAGACCGCTTTGGGTTGCCGTCTCCATCTCCTTAGTTTGCTGCGCTTGCATATCCAGTAACGTGGCGCGCAGTTGCTCGAGTAAGGTTGCCGACTTTGCCTCCGCTTCACTTTCGAGCGAGCTCAAATTCGATTGGCGCACCGCGGCTAACTGCTTTTCTATGTCCTCCACGTACTGATCTTTCATGAGCTGGGTTCTTGCTTGAAGGGATTCCTCGATCCCTTGCAATCTGTCTTGGATTCCTGTCTCCATCTCCGCCGTTTGTTGCGCCTGCATCTCCACTAGCGTGGAGCGGAATTGCTCCAACACGGAAGCTGATTTAGCCTCGGCCTCACCCTCGAGCGAGTTGAGAGTCGATTGCCGAGCCGCCGCTAACTGCTTCTCTATTTCCTCAAAGCATCCCTCTTGGGCTAACTGGGATCTCGTCTGAAGGAGCTCCAGGTGACTTTGCAAACTGGCCTGACTCCGCATCTCTGTCTCTCTTGTTTGCTGAGCCTCCATCTCGAGCAGCGTGGCGCGCAAGTTCTCGAGCAACGTCGCGGATTTCGCCCCCGCGTCGCTCTCGAGCATATTCAACGCCGATTGCCCAAGCGCCGCCAATTGCTTTTCTGTCTCCTCAACACACTGCCCTTGAGCCGCTTTGAATCCCCCTTTCAGCAACTCCAGTGAATCTTCCGCCTGCTTGTTGATGTCCCTGGCGACGACTTCCAGCGCCCCATCCACTCTCGCCTCAAGCCTGTCCGATATCTCCCGGCCGGCTCTTTCCGAATACTCGCTCACAGTGGATTCCATCTGGGATTGCAACTGGGTGGCCTGCGCCGATGCTTCGACGCAGAACTTCTCGAGGACGGTGGAGGCTTCACCGGCCAGGCGCGGCAGGAACTCCTCCTCTGTGTGTTTCACACTGAGCTCGACGGTGTGGCGGGTGGCGTGCAATTTTGCTGCGGCTTCGTCGCTGGCGCGATTGAGCAAGTCCACCGCCGAATCCACGCATACGGAAATTGCCTTTGCGGCGGTCCCGGATTCTTCCTTGCAAGCCTTCCTGGCCTGGACTCCGGCGTTCAGGGTCTCGTTTTGAATTTCCTGCCGCACCCCTTCCAGATTCTGCCGGACGGCCTCCTCGGAGGTCGAGCAGGCACGCTCGATATCAGCCTTGAATTCCTCGAATCGGGTGCTTAGCGAAGGCAAAACCTCTTCGATTGCCTTCCGGACCTGGGCCTCTGCGGCGGTGGCTGCGGCCCTTGCCACCTCGTCGAACTCAACCTTGGCTTGTTCCGCCGCGAGTTTCGACTGAGCTTGAAAGTCGAGTGCCGCCTTCGAGAATGTTTCCTGTGCAAGCCGTGAAAGACTATTCCCTAATTCCCCGGTGACGCTCTTGAGGATCTGCGCGGCCACCGTCTGCATATGTTGCTCTTTTTCGACCGCCAAACGCGCGGCGGTAGAACCTAGTTCCCGCTCGATTTCCTGGTCCAACTGGGAGAGAGCCGACTGCAGTTTCTTTCCGGCAACCTCCTCAATCTGCCTGGCCGCTTGTTCAGCTTCAATGGTCCCGTCGCGCTGTGCCTCATGAGTCTTCAAGAGGAGGTTTTCCACCTCCCCTCGCGCAGCTTGCACGCGATCCAAAAGGAGGTTTAAATCCTGCTTAAGCGACTGTGCCTCGTCTATTTTTTGTTGTAGGGTTTTGAATGCCAGGCGGTCCGTGCCGGGCGCATGCCCGGAGGGAGCGTTCGCGGCTTCCAGGGGCTCCCACCTGGGCGTCGCCGGTTGAGTTGCCGGAGCGCCGGCTTGCCCGGCGATTCGAGACAGGGCATTGACTGCCATGTTGAATTGGCTCAGCCCCCCGGTATGCTCCCCCAACTCTAAAGGCGATCCCGGGGGCGCGGCCGACGTCGTTTTCGCCTGTCCTCTTTCCGCAGCAGGCGCAGCAGGAGTCTCACGATCTTGGTGCGCGAACTGCGTGTCCGAGCGTTTCTCCTCCTCCAGGACCGCATCCTGCTCCCTCACCCAATCTTCCGGCGGAAGCTTGACTCCCCACACGTTCTGCGGTTCCTGCAGTTCCACGCAAACTTCGTAGGGATCCTCGGCAAACCGCTTGTCACAGATCCTGTTGACACGCGCTTTGGCAGTCCGCCCCACCAGCGGATTCTCGATGATGATTTGCTCGTCCACGACCAGGCGGTGAAAGGTCGCGATCCTGCCGCCGTGCTTGTTCACACTGATCGTCCACGTGTTTTCTTTAAAGGATTGGCCGGCCGCGTCCGTGCCGTGGACGGTTACAGGAACGATGATCGATAGGCGAGCGCTGCGGCGCCCAACCACACCGGGAATTTCGGGTTCATCAGGGGAGATTTGCATATTAGGTGGAAAAATCTTAGAAGATTAACCTGAGCAAGTCAACAGACCGAGAATGGTACTGAGGTACCGCGACAGCGCAGTACTATTGGGGAGGAACGTTATCATAAATAATCATATGTGTAATATATGTTCTATACATTGCCTGTTAACTAAACACGCCGCGACCACAAATGATACAAGCAGGGGAGGAGCCGCAACGATGCATGAAATCACTTCGCGAAGCGCGTGGGGCGATAGGCCTCCAGGGGGAGAGAAGTCGAGCGGCTGAGTGCCAACTCCGAGATGATCTGAGCGGTGATGGGAGCCAAAAGAATTCCGTGCCGAAAATGGCCAGTTGCTAATATAAGATTATCCAATTTGTCATAACCTAATATGGGTAGATGATCGGCTGTGTCGGGGCGCAACCCTGCCCAGGCGCGCAGGAACGCGCAGTCCTTCAGGAATGGCGCGAACTTCATCGCCCCGTTGAGGATGGATTGGAGTCCCTCGGCAGTGACGTGCTTCTCGAACCCGGCGTATTCCATCGTGCTCCCGACCACCACTCGGCGAGCGGAGCGAGGTACAAGGTAATGGGATCCGTTGCGGACCACGTGGCGAATCTCGCATGGCGATTCGAATTCCATCATCTGGCCGCGACAGGGTTTTAGGGGGAGCGAAAGTCCGATGCGAGCGGCAAGCTCACCCGACCAGCAGCCCGCTGCCAGCACGAAGGACCCCGCTGAGAAGCGTGTTGATTCTCCGCCGGCAGATTTGGGGCCGGCTTGAATTGCGTCCACGCGATTCTCCCGGATGCTCACTTCCTCCACGGCACAGTGGCCGTGGAATTTCACGCCCAGGCGCTCGGCAGCCTTCACAACCGCCCGCGCCAATTTCTCACTGTCCACCCAGTGGTCTTCGGAAACGCCCAGAGCCAGCCGGATCTCGTTCGATAGTCCAGGCATCTTCTGCTGAAGCGCGGCTGGAGCGACTCTTTCGAGAGGCAGGCCGGCGCGAGTCTGGTTCCAGTAGAGTTTTTCAAGCTCGGCGACTTGCTTCTCCTCCACCGCAACCAGCAGGCTTCCTTCGCGACGGAAGTCCACCTCCTGCCCGCTCAATGACTCAACCTCCGCGACGAAGTCCGGAAACAGAGCATGACTCGATGCGCACATGGCGAAGAACGCGTCGGGTTCAGCGCTTTCGCTTTGGGGAGCGATCATTCCCGCCGCAGCGCTGCTGGCTTCTGCCCCCGGCTCGCCGCGATCAAAAACCGACACTCGAAGCTTAGCCTGCGCCAGACGCAACGCAATGGAAGAACCGATTACGCCGCCTCCGATAACGATCACGTCGGCAGTGTGCGAGGGATTAGATAGGGTGGCCATGTTCCTTATTCTACCACTTGAGATGCAGGGAGGTTGCGACCTCTTTGGAGTGCGGCCACGTAGTGGCAGAAAGCTCGCATTCGTGTCCACCTTAAGCCCCAAAGGGGTGATCTATCACAGCCCATGCCAAAACGGCCTGGGTCAACGTCGCGCCTTCAAATTGGTGGCCCTGTAGGGGCGAACTACACCGCCTGCGCTCCTTCCCAGACAGAGCGTTCTTCGTACTCATCCCCGTGGCTCGCCAGCAGCTTGCGATACTCATCTTGAAAACCCACATCCTGATGGGGCCTTTCCTGCTGGGCGATATACCCCGCCAAACAACCTGTTCCGCCCTGTCAAGGCTGATCCAATCTAAACGGGTCGCCCTCGCTGACTTGCACTAAGCTAAGTGCTTGATTTTTCAACAACATTCCCGCATTTTATGGCTAAGTATATCTGTTTTCATAGACATTCCAGGTTCAGTCGCATCTCTTCAAGCCTCGACCCTTTGTTTTCATAGACATTCCCGCTTTGTTCCGTCGGTACTGCAGTCCAGGGGCGGGTAGCCACGGTCACTGCATTTGTGACCGTGGGTTCTTCCTCGATACCGAATGATCGCTGAATCATCGACGT
Source organism: uncultured Acidobacteriota bacterium (assembly GCA_963770415.1). GTDB lineage: Bacteria > Acidobacteriota > Terriglobia > UBA7540 > UBA7540 > CAVROP01. The sequence goes on along the minus strand of CAVYPU010000037.1, from coordinate 73,219 downwards.
GGCTCCTGGTGCCTGACATTGGGGTACGTGGGGGAAAAAAGCCCACGCAAAACCGCTGACCGTGGCTACCCGCTCTTGGCATGAAAAAGCTCCTTTCCAGCCTCGACCCTTTGTTTTCATAGACATTCTCGCTTTGTTCCGTAAATTTAATATTCGCAGGGTTGGCTGAATCATCGGTCGAGTGAGATATTGACGTTGGGCAAGACCACTGGCAGGGTCTTCCGCGGTTTGCCGGCGCTTTTGGCATGAAAGCTCATCTTCTATACTAGCCTATACTAGTAGGCACAGTTTGTCAAGGGGCCGCTCCCAAGTTCGGGAGGGAGGGCATTCAGCATCAACCGCTTCCCCCTTCTCTTAACGCCTATGGCCGCCGCGGGACGAGTGAGGGTTCATTTCCCTTAACCAAGCTCCGCAGTCTTGCTCCTGCGAGTTGTGGCATAATCAGATTTGCATGCCCGTCAATGAAGTTCAGCGTAGCAAGGAGCATCAGTTGACCTGCCCTATTTGCCATACTCGCAAAGCGAAGAGGTTTTGCCCCGCCAGGGGAGACAGCATCTGCGCCATTTGTTGCGGAACCGAACGCGAAGTGACCATCGACTGCCCTTCTGATTGCCTATATCTCGTGGACAGTCGCAAGTACGATGCGGGACGCCGCCAGATCGACTGGTCGAAGGTTCCTTTCCCGGATGCCAAGATTTCCTTCGAGTTTGCTCGTGACCACATGACGCTCATAATCGCGTTGATGTCTTCCATCTGGGAATATGCGCAGGAGCGTCGCCAGGTGGTGGACTCGGATGCAATTGCGGCGCTCCAGGCGCTGGCCGAAACTTACCGCACGCTTTCGAGCGGCCTTTACTACGAGAACCCTCCGGATTATCTCTACCGGCGGGAACTCTACCAGGCCCTCAAGGCGGCGATCGAAGAATTCAAGCAAGCCGAAACTCAACAGGCCGGCATGACCGTCACTCGAGATGGTGAAATCCGGGACACCCTGATCTTTCTCACCCAGCTCGGCGCCACACACGACAACGGGCGCCCTAAAGGCCGCGCCTTCCTCGACCTGATTCGCACGCAGCTAGGGGCCGAGGTCACTGCCAAACCCGCCTCGAATATCGTGCTGCTTCCGTGAAGGTTTGCTGCAAATCCCTACTCTCCCTAAGTGAACGGGCCTGAAGTTTCTACATTTCGGGTGAGGCATCTGTAGTGTTAATCTGGCGCGGGAAGGGCTCCGCCCGCTGCTTCCGTGGAAAGGCTCGGAAGCTGTCAATTTTTTGAAATTTCGTGCATTTTTCTCTTGACTTGTTATATAGCTAGTTATACCATTCTCTCATGGGATTCCTATCGAGAGTGCAATTGATTCAGCGTGCCGGGGGCACTCGCCAGTTCTATCTGATCTGTCCCGCCCAACTGGCCGAGGCCTTAGAGTTGGAGAAGGGCGAGGAGATCGAGTGGGTGGTAGAAGACAAGCACACCCTGACGATTCGGCGTCGGCCGTCCCCGCGACGGCGGGAGGCGGGATCACATGGGCGCTGAGCAGGCGGTACTGGTCGAGGGGTTGGAGGAGCGAGCGCCGGCCTCTGCTCCCACCCCCTCTTCGGCCCCTTCTCGTCGCAAGCCCCAATTGCGCCTGCAACCCCTGGACCGGCAGCAGATCGTGCTGGAGGTGGTGGACGCGGATCGGCTGGTGGGACAGGATCACGAGGTGCGGGCCCTCTGGGATTTGCTGGAGCGGCTGGACCTGAGCCTCTTTTATGAGGGCGTCAAAGCCCTCGAGGGGCAGGCGGGGCGCAACCATTCCCACCCCCAGGCGCTGGTGGCGCTGTGGATCTACGCCCGCCTGCGAGGGGTGCAGGCGGGGCGCGAGTTGGCCGAGTGGTCGAAGCATGAACCCGGCTGCCGCTGGTTGTTGGCCTTGCGCCCGGTGAACCACACGACCCTGTCGAAGTTTCAGACCCGCTACCAGGCGGCGCTGCATGAGCTGTTCGTGCAAGTGGTGCACGTGCTGATGGCGCAAGGGGCGGTGCACCTGGAGCGGGTGGCGCACGATGGCACCAAGATTCGCGCCGCCGCTTCGCCCCGCAGTTTTAAGAGCGCCGAGAGGCTGGCCGAGTGCCGGCGGGCGGCGGAGGAGCAGTGGGCGGCCCTCCAGCAGCAGTCGGCTAGGGAAGGCGGTGCCCGTCAGCGCCGGGCGGAGGAACGCGCGGCCAAGCAACGAGCGGAGCGGGTGCGTGGGGCGGAAGAGGAATTGAAGCGGCAGGGGGAAGGGGAAAAAGCCAGTGTGACCGACCCCGAGGCGCGCCTGATGCGGGAGAGCACGGGAGGGATTGCGCCCAACTACAATGCCCAGATCTCGACCGATGAGCATCGCGGAGTGATCCTCGCCTACGAGGTGAGTCAAGCCCGCGAGGACAGCCACGAGTTGCAGCCGGCGCTGGACCGCGTCCGGGAGAACACGCACCGCTTGCCGGATCAGATTCTGGTGGATGGCGGCTACACCACCCGGCAGAACATCCTGGACATGGCCGCACGGCCCACGGAGTTGGTGGGCTCGCTGGGGAAGGACCGCTCCCAAAGCAAGCTGCGCCGACGGGGAGTGAATCCCCAGTTCATGCCCGACCATTTCACCTTCCACGCGGAGCAGAACTGCTATACCTGCCCCCAGGGCAAGACGCTGGCTTACAAACGCAGCAAGCCACAGGTGGGAGCGATCGAGAAGCATTATCGCGCCCCGGCGAGCGACTGCGCGGGGTGTCCGTTCCGTTCTCAGTGCTGCCCCAAAGCGAAGCGCGGACGAACCCTGTATCGAACCGAAGAAGATCCCAAAGTGGCCGCGTTTCGGCGCAAGATGCAACAGCCCGAGTACCAGAGCATTTATCGGCGACGGGCGCAGGCGGCGGAGTTCTCGAACGCTTGTTTGAAGGAAAAGAGGGGATTGCGCAGGTTCCTGCGCCGCGGCTTGGAGAAAGTGCGAGCGGAGTTGGGTTGGGCGTGCTTGGCTTGCAATGTGGCGATCTGGATTCGACTGCAGCGCAAAATGACTCCCCAGGCAACGACCTAGGATACGTGTGCCTGGACGCCGAAGACAAGGACCCAAGGACGGAAGAGAGGAAGAAAACGGGTTGAGAACACAGGTCAGAACCATCGACTCATCCTGAGAACGGCCAATGACCGACTCTCGCGGAAACAGAGTGGCTTCGAAAAGCCAAAAAATTGACAGCTTCTCGGCCTTTCCACGGCGTTCTCCGTACTTATTTCTTTCGAGGAGGCTGCGCCTCCCATCCTTTCATGGTTACGATTTCCCGGGACACTCCGTGTCTGTCCATCACTAGCGTGGCGCATGACCGGCTGCCGGTATTTCGCACGGACGCCCTGAAGCAGATCGTCTGCGCGGCCTTGGATGAAGCAGACCACGATGAGGGCGCGGCGAGGCGCAGCCTCGCCGGGTGAGAAAGAGAAGGGGGTGGGAGGCCGATGGAAAGGCCGAGACTTTCCACGGAGCAGGCGGCGAAGCTGCAAGAGGTGAGGGGTTACTTCCGGAGAATCCAAACTCCCGATTCGTTCTCGAGGTTATCAGGGCAGGCAATTCAGATTTAGCGAGTTGGCCTGGGAGCGCCAAAACCAGCTTCGGAATTCGAGATTATTTTCCTCTCAGCCGGTCGAGCGCCCAGGCAGCGTGCTCACGGACCATCGGGTCAGGATGTTGGGCAGCGCGCTCAAGCCAGGGCACAAACCTTTCGTCGCCGGAATTGCCCATAGCTACTGAGAGATTGCGCAGCCAGCCGCGGTACTTTGCCCGCTTGATGGGTGAATGCGCGAAGATTCGACGGAAGTCTTCTTCACTGATAGAGGCCAAATCTTCCAGGGAAGGGTTGAACAAAGAGATGCCTTCAGCGGGAGTTGTCCGTGGTCCGTTGTCCGTCGTAAGTTGCCGCTCATTCGTTGTGCTGCGCCCGTGGTCAGACGTCTGCTGCATCACAGCCGCTTCCTTTTCGACTTCCCCCTGAGCCACGCCCACGCTCATCGGATAGAACTGCCGAATCGTCGTATTCGGGGGACGCACAACTTGACGCCCCACCGGGACCTGCAATCGATGGGAAAGGACTTGCTGACGGCTGATGGCTGAAAGCTGATAGCTAAACGAATCCTGCCGCTGAGAATCGGGTCGCTGATTACTGAGAACTGATGGCTGACGGCTGCCATTCCACGGACACACATCCTGGCAAATGTCACACCCGAAAACGTTGTTGCCCATCTTGGGCCGGTACTCCTCCGGGATGGAGCCTCGAAGTTCGATGGTCAGATAGGAGATGCAACGCGAAGCGTCCATCACGTAGGGTTCAACTAGCGCCCCCGTGGGGCAAGCCTCAAGGCACGCCGTACAGGATCCGCAGCGGTCGGGAGCGGGCAAGTCCGCTTCGAATTCGAGACTGGTCAGGATAACTCCGAGGAAGAACCACGACCCCTTCTCCTGATTAATAATGCAGGTGTTCTTCCCCATCCAACCAATTCCCGAAAAGCGGGCAAAGGCCCGTTCGACGACGGGGCCGGTGTCAACATACACTCGAGTTTCGACAGCGGGAGCTAACTCCTCCACAGCGGCGCGAAGCTGTTCGAGCTTTCCCCGCATTATCTCGTGGTAATCGCGCCCCCAAGCGTAGCGCGAAATCCAGGCGCGAGGTGCGACCTGTCCGTTGTCCGTTGTCCATAGTCCGTTGTTGGCTACCGCACGAGGGGCAAGCCAAGCCGTACGGTCCTGAGTCCGGTCCTCTTGATTCTGACTTCTGACTTCCGACTCCTGACTCCCTCCGATCCCCGGCTTAACCTCTGTTGAACAAGGAAGCGGCGCATTATAGATCAGCCCAACGGAGAGGACTGACTTGGCGGACGGCATAACCAGGCAAGGATCGAAGCGCTTGGGGTTCTCGAGGTAGCGCATCTCTCCGTTGAAGCCGTTTTCCACCCACCGCCGGGAAAACTCGAGGTCCTTCCAAACCTCAAGAGTTGAGACCCCAGCCAAGTCAAAGCCGAGATCAAGCGCACGCATCTTTATGGCAGCAGTCGAAAGCATCAGACTAAATGATAGCCTGCCCTAACCGGGGATTCCAACGTGGCACGATAATACGCTCCCCTCATTCAACGGAGGGTATCAGGAGCCGTGTGAAACTCTGTGTAGGGGGACGGCTTGCCGTCCCCGGAGTTTCCACATTTGCGTTCCATGGGCAGAGTGCGGCTCTGCCGCCCTGACTTGCGGAAAGGCTTGCCTTTCCGCAGCTTCGCACTATCACACCTCAGTCGAGGCTGTGCCTCGACTGAGTCTTCGCAATGCTCATCAATAAAGACAACCTGTGCCTGTTCATCACTACGGTCGTGCGTGATCGCCTTCCGGTTTTTCGGTCCGGCCCTCTCAAGAATCTTGCCTGCCGCGCGCTGGACGAGGCTCGCAGCGGCGGCTTTGCACTTTTCGCCTACGTGATCATGCCGGAACACCTTCATGTTCTGAAGGACGCAACGCGCCAGGGCTCTGAGACGTTGCGCTATGTCAACGGCATTCTCAGCCACCGCCTTATCGAAATTCTTGAGAAACCAACGCATCACAGGGCGAAGGGAGGGGAAGGCGCAGCCTTCCCCAATAAGAAAGTGGGGTGCTGGTTTGCGGAAAGGCAAGCCTTTCCGCAAGTCAGGGCGGCAGAGCCGCAAGTCGCGATGGAACAGCCTTGAGGTCATGGATTCAACGCCCGGGCTTTCAGGGAGCGCAGACGCAGGCCGTCGCCGTTTGATAAATGTAGAAACTCCAAGGGGGACGGCTCGCCGTCTCCCATTGACCCACATTCGTTAAGCATCCGACCCGCCACTGAATGCCGCAAAGGGTCGCAACTGACTGATCCCAGGTACGTAAGTGGAAGCGTTTCAAACGACTATTTGTACCATATGGCCTGTAAATACTGCCATTCGACAAAAAAAGCTTAGACATTGATCACATTCACCTTAACATTACCTCTGGGTATCAGGGCAAGTCTGTAGGCCACAAGTCATTATCTCCGGGAAATTTCCGGACCCCCTTTTGTGAGGAGAAACGAACATGCCAAGAATCCGAGGCCAGCGGCTGATGAAGTATGCCGATCAAGCTATTTCGTCAACGGCTGGATTGCTTTTCAATTCCATCCAATTTTTCAATAAGTACAAGCCTGGGCCTACCTTTATCCCGCGCTGGTCGGATAAGCCCCTGTTGAAATCGTGGGAAAAAACCAAGCCGCCGCTGGGCTGGCCCCGCCAGACGGACTCGCTATGTCCCCAATGCGTGAAGGAAGCGCGCGAGAAGATCCTGAACGGCGAGCAGAACTGGCAAGTGCTGCTGAGCGAGAAAGTAGGCGAAATCAAGGCCGACATCGTTGAGCGCGACGGTCAGGTATGGATGGTCAAGGATTGCCCAGTACATGGCCACTTTGAAGATCTGATGGCGGTGGACTCGAACTTCCTGAGCTGGATTGAAAAGAACTTCCCCGGCCGCGACATTCGCGCCCACAACGACGAAGGCCTGCACAATCACGGGTCGAGTTCCATCAAGCACGGGCGCGGTTCCGTGCTCACTGTGGACCTGACCAACCGCTGCAACATGATGTGCGACCCCTGCTTCATGGACGCCAACCAAGTGGGCTTCGTGCACGAGCTTACCTGGGAAGACGTGATGCAAATCCTCGACAATGCCATCAAGATCAAGCCGCGCCGCCAGATGTCGGTGCAGTTTTCGGGCGGCGAGCCCACCATGTCGCCGTTTTTCATCGAGGCTATCCGCTACGCCCGCAAGCTCGGCTACAACAGTGTGCAGGCAGCTACGAATGGGATCGAGTTCGCCAAGAGCAAAGAGTTCTGCAAGCGCGCCTTCGACGCCGGCCTTCGCTATGCCTATTTGCAGTTCGACGGCGTCGGCAACGACGCCAACAGCCACCGCCAGGTGGGCAACCTGTTTGACGTGAAGCTGCGCGCCATCGAAAACATGCACGAGGCGGGCATTGAGATCATTCTGGTCACCACCATCGTGAACAACCTGAACAACGACCAGGTGGGTCCCATCGTCAACTTCGCGCGCGAGAACCCCAAGAAGATCGCCTTCGTGGCCTTCCAGCCGGTCAGCTTTACGGGCCGTGATGAGGACATCACCCCGCAGCGCCGCAAGCGCCAGCGCTACACGCTTTCCCACCTGGCCCAGGACGTGAAGAAGCAAACGGGCATTACCGAGCCCACGCGCGACTGGTTCCCCATCTCGCTGATGGGCGCCTTCGCGGATTTCGCGGATCTCGTCCACGGCCCGGAAGCCCAGTGGGGCCAGGTGAGCTGCGGCTGCCACCCCAACTGCGGCGTGGGGACCGCGCTCATGATCAACAAGGAAACCAAGGAGTGGGCGCCGGTGCCGCAATTCCTCGACATTCCAAACCTCGTAAAGGATATGAGGGGGATTACGGACGCCGCACGCGGCAAGGTGTTCTCGAACCTCATGATGGGCCTGGCGCTGCTCAAAAATTACAAGCCGCTCAAGGCGCCCAAGAGCCTGGCCTTGATCGACCTGCTTAAGAAATTCGACAAATCCTTTGCGCTTACGGGCGAGGCGCGGGCCAGGAAGAAATACGGCGCCTCGGACCCCGAGCGTACCTACCAGGACGCGCTCAAGCGGCGCTCCGACCCCTGGAACTTCCTCTTCATCGCCGGCATGTGGTTCCAGGATCTCTTCAACTACGACTTCCGCCGCACCGAGATGTGCATCATCCCGTATGCGACGCAACAGGGGGAGATTTCCTTCTGCGCCTACAACACGGGCGTCGGCTGGCGGAAGATTTTGGAGAATATGTACAAGAACGCGACCGTGGCCGAGTGGTACAAGACGCACGGCAAACACCAGATTTACGCCAAGGGCAAGTCCGTGGAACTCGCCGCCGAGGAGATTTCGCTCCATGTGAACGCTGACGATGCCGCCCGCGTGCGCCCGAAGGAGCACGACATCCCGATTACCGCTGCGGAAGAAGATCGTCAACGCCGCAAGACCGCCTGGGAAGAGCAGCAAGCCCGTCAGTACTATGAGGAGATGGTGCTGAAGCAGCCGAAGTCGGAACTGGTCCAGATCGGCGTTACCGCGCCGGAAGTCTCCCAAGAGGTTGACGAAAAAGTTCCCGCCTAGCTTCAGGGTTGGATCGTGGGGAAAACAAGGGCCGGCCGCGTTCACGCGCGACCGGCCTTTTTCTTTCGGTGGCGTAGCACGGGTGCGCTTGTATGTATTGTAGTAAGCGCGGAACTCAGTTCATGGCTCCGGGTTTCCTGCCAGGGACGACAGGCGGGGCCAACGCTGCAGGCCGGTTGCAGAAGGGCGAGTGCTGTCGTAACATCAGGTGGAGGACTGTTGGCTGGGCCATAGAGGGGAGAGGCGATGTCCAAGATCGACGAGCTTAAGGCAGATATCGAGAGGCTTCCCGGCGAGGAAGTCACCGAGCTTTTCCGGTGGCTGTCCGAAAAAGATTGGGAGAGCTGGGACAAGGAAATTGAAGCCGACTCGAGTGCAGGAAAGCTTGATTTCTTAGTTCGGGAGGCCCACGAGGAGAAGGCGAAAGGAATTCTCAAGGAAATGTAAATGCATCGCGCTACAGCTCGCTTCTGGACTTCGCTTGCACATCTGCCGGAACCCATCCAGCGAGTTGCCCACCAGAACTTCGAGCTCCTGAAAGCAAACCCCGCTCCCTAATCCGTCGATAACCTCGCTGCTGTAGGGGGACGGCTTGCCGTCCCCGCATTTCTGCCGGCCCCGACAAGGGTAGGGCAAGCCCTCATAAGCGCTAAGATACTGCTTGACGCTTGTCGGTTTTCCCTGTACCTTGCTGAGCATGAACGCACTCGACGAAGACTGGGACATCTTAGTGGGCCTGTTGCCGCCGAGCTGGCAACGGGCGGCGCGGCTGAGCGGGGCGGTAGAGCGTTTGCGGGAATTGGACTCGGTGGAGGCGCTGCTGCGCAGGTTGCTGATGCACGTGGGGTGCGGCTACTCGTTGCGGGAGACCACGGTTCGCGCCCAGGCGGCGGGGCTTTCGAAGGTGAGCGATGTGACGCTATTGAATCGCTTGCGCCAGTCGGAGAATTGGTTGCAGCACCTCTGCCAGGCGTTGCTGGCGGAAAGTGGGGTGCGCTGGAAGGGGCCTCCGCCGCGGCGGCGTCTGCGGGCGCTGGATGGGACGGTGATCAAGGAACCGGGCCCGACCGGTTCGCATTGGCGGATTCATTACAGCCTGCGGCTGCCGGAGTTGGCCTGCGACCAGTTGCTGATCAGCTCGCGGAAAGGGGCGGGGACGGCGGAGAATCTGGAGCGATTCCGGGTCGCGGCGGGACAAGCGGGGCAATGGGCAGCGGCGCTGCACGCCGGGGAGCAGCGCGTGGAGGGACGTCTGTGTGCGGTGCGCAAAAGTGCGCAGGCCATCGCCGCGGCGGAGCGCCAACTGGATCGGCGCGAGCAGAAGCAGCAGATTCGGGTGCGGCCGGAAACGCGCGAGTACGCCCATTATGTGATGGTGTTCACGACCCTGCGGGTGCCGGAAATGGGGGCCCCCCAAGTGCTCGAGTACTACCGCTTCCGCTGGCAAATTGAACTGGTGTTCAAGCGGCTGAAGTCGCTGCTGGCGATCGGCCACTTGCCCAAGCACGACGCGCGGAGCTCGCGCGCCTGGTGGCACGGAAAACTGCTGGTGGCGCTGCTCACCCAAAAGCTGGTCCGCCTGGGTTCGTCATTTTCCCCCTGGGGCTACGAACTGGGATCCGACGGTCCAGGGCAGTCGGTGGCGTGAGTTTCAATTCGCGCTGCACCAGGTGCAACAGGCCATCGCTCCGAAAGTGCCGCTGGAGTACGTCGTGCAACACTGGGATGAAATCGCCGCGGAGCTCGCGGAAGGGAACCGCGAACGGGCTCCTCAACTTGAGAAATGTCATGTAATATCTTAGCGCTTATGAGGGCAAGCCCTACCCCTAGACCGCCCGGGTCGGGCCGGGTCCGGCGCAGGGGCGCATGAACATGCGCCCCTGCCATTCTCGTCTTTCTTATCGATGGATTGGGGCCCGCGCATCCCTCCCTGCATTTCAAGAAGATCGGGAAACTCTGGTCAGCAAGAGTTGGGATCAATTACCGGGGCGTCGCGGTTGAGGATGGCGCGGACTTCATCTGGGTCTGGGTCGGTCCTCACGACGAGTATCGGCGACTCGTCAAACAACAGGGCTAACACGCCGCGTTTACGTGGGGACCGGCCTTATTATTGTGACGGCCGGTCTGAAAATCGATATTCGGGCTTAATATCGATCGGTGCTAGCCGCGGGAGCGTGGGGCTTGCGGAGTTCTCCAAACTGGCTGATGCGAACGGTGCCGCCGGGGAGGACGGCACGGATTTCAAGTTCTCCGCCCATGGCTTCGATGATCTTCCTCAGCGTGCTGATGAACATGTCCGAGCGCCGTTCGACTTTGGAAATGGCGGCCTGCCGGACGTGGAGAACCTCCGCCAATTGCTCCTGCGTCAGGTCCAGCGCCGTCCGCAACTCATCCAGCGCCATCTCACGAATCATCCGCTCGGCCTTGGCCCCAGAATGAGCGCGCGCCACCGGAGACATCTTCGCCTGAAGCTCTCTGAAATTCTTTGCCATGGTTTAAGACTCCAATCTAATCCTCGCCAAATGCTCGTCATAAAGGCGATCAGCTACGGGAACATACCTGTCGTACCACCTCTCGTCACCGGTCTTGTCGCCCCCCAGAAGCAGAATGGCCGAACGCCCGGGGTCAAACGCGTAGAGCACACGGTAGGGCCTTCCCGCATGCTGGATGATCAGTTCTTTCATGTGGGAGTGCCGCGAGGATGCGACTACGTCGGAGTGAGGCCTCCGAAGCGCCGGACCGAATCGCTGAAGTAAGATCACCTTTGCGTTCACGTCCTCCTGCTCCGCTTCGCTGAGAGAGTTCCACCACACCTCGAACTCGTCCGAGTACTCGACTTCCCATTCCACAAAAGGAATATAACTCCAATGGAATTATTCTGTCAAGTAGCCGTGCGCGGGACTATCGGCGGCTTGACTCTCAAAACGGGTGGCAGTCTAATCCCCAAAGCGGGTTTGTCGGGTGGACCGTTCAGCTCGGCGTTCTTGGAAGATGGCGTAATCGTCGCGCGGCCCACTCACATTTCGCTCACATGCTTGAAAAGGAGAACCCCATGGACCAGAGGACTGAACCGTTCATCCGGAAAGTCAGGTCGCAGCGGCACGGCTCACTGGTGGCGGCCACAACGCATTTTCGCGCTACGAAGGCGGCGAACTTACTCCTCTTCCTGACGTAATCAAACTGTTTCGCCTCTTAGACAAGCACCCGGAGTTGTTGAGAGATATCGTGTGATTGACTATGGCTGCACAAGCTGGCGTTTCTCAGGCTCGCCACCTGCCATAGCATTCATTCAATCCGCAGCGCCACCGCATCCTGGTAGGGCACGGTGAGTTGGAGCGTATGGTTGAGGATGGGCCGGTCAACTCCATTGTGAAGGTCTGTAGCCTTCTTGTAGCGGGACGGAAGCGCGATGCTGGACGTCTGGTCTCTGGGTGTGTCGTTGAAGACGACCAGCAAGCTGCGCCTCTCGCCCTCGATGAGCCGCCCTCGCACTTTGCCTCCCGTGACAGGCGCCTTCACGACCTTGGTGATGATGGCCCGCAGCAACTCAATTCCCGCGTCGCTTCCTTCCGCGATGCTCCCGCCGAGGTTGGTGCCGAAATAATAGACTTGGCCTTTGCCCACCTTTTTGGCGGCCGCCACGGTCATGCCTTCAAACGTGGCAATGGGTTTTGCGGAGGTGACTTCAATCGGCGTCAGGTAAGTCTTGCCGCGAACTCGAGCCGCGAGGGGCGCCGTGAAGGCGATTTCCGGCTGGTAATAAACCCGGTCGGAAGCGGGAACGTCCGCCGGAGCCTTCTCATCCTTAAGCCAGAAAGATTCCCCTTCGCGATACCCAAACACCTCGTCGAGCCCATACGGCGGGACCGTGGGATTGTAGTAGAAGTGTTCATCGTACAGACCAAAACCGGTTTCGATAATCAGCGTGCCGCCCCCTTCCACAAACCTGCGCAACTGCTCGCAAGTATCTTGCTTTCCGATCAGGTGCCAGGGCGCGATAATCACTTTGTAATTACCCTTGCCGAGATTTGCCAGGCTCGACGAAGTCCACCCAGAGGTCCAGGTTCCAGAGCGCCTTGTAGTAGCCTTGAAAGGAAGAAGTGGAGGGCTCTTCGTTGCCCTGCGCGGCGAAGGTGAGGAGCGCGTTGTCGAGATCGGTAAGGAGAGCCACGTCCACACGAGGACGGAAGTCCTTGATGACGTCCCAGTGGGCCTGAATGATGGCGTTGTTCTTTTGGGCTTCCTTGGAGCGGTCGGTTGCCGCGCCGCTGCGCGCCACAAGGCCGTAGCCCGTGGCCTCGCGCCCCGTAGCCTCGGCCTGATAGTTCCAGTAGATGACGCCTTTGGCGCCCATGGCCACGGCCAGCCAGTTGTAAACACGAATATCCCGCGGGCGCATCTTGGGACTTCGCCACAAACCCTGGTTGCCGTGCCCGGCTTCGAGTTCGGTCAAGTAGAAGGGCTTGCCGGCGGCATTCGAGCGCGTGATTTCGTACTTGGCCGCGCCATGGTAAATGATGGGGAACTGCCAGCGCGGGAAGAGCGACATGCCCCAGGCGTCCAGGACCTCGGCCAGGCGCCAGGCGTTGGTGCCCTCGTTGGCGCAGCCATCCACGGGCGGATGGTGCGCGGCATGGCTTTCCATCACGTGGCCGGGGTCAGCCGCACGCGCCGTCTCGACGCGAAATTTCATCTCTCCCGTGCAACGGTCCATGATGAACCGCCGCCAATCGACCCAATCGGCGTAGGCGCCAAGCTCGCGCGGTGCATCGATGACTTCCCAGTCTGGGTAGCGGTGCGTCCAGGCGCGGTTCAGCGCGTCGAGTGTTCCGTATTTCTGCTTCAACCAATTGCGGAAGGCTTCGATGGTCTTTTCACAGTAGCAGAAGATGATCTCCTGCGGCCCCGCCCAGATGTTGCGCGCCCAGGCGGGCTCGATGTGCGGCTCGTTCCAGCAGTCGTATCCGAAAAGCGACTTGTGCGGCGCCACCACCTTGATCAATTCCTGGATGTACCTCGCGCCCGCTTCCCGCACCGGCTCCCAGTCGGAACATAGCCCTGGCCAGCCGCCGGTTACATTATTGGGACTCGGAGCAATGCGCACCTGCTGGCCCTTCGCGTCTGTAAAGCGCGCGCCGGGATATTTCTGCTCGAGCCACCAGGGAGCGAGTTCGAACATCAGGCCGCAAAGCACCTGGAGGCCGAACTCATCGCAATAACCCATCACCTCTTCCACTTCGTCGAAAATCCACTGGTCAGGCTCGGGGTTCACGTAATCCCAATTCGGCCAGATTCGGACCATGTTGAACTTGTACTCCTCGGCAATGGTCCTTAGCATGTCGCGGCGCTGCGCACGGGGCGGATTGGGCGGCCGATAAAACTGCGACCCATAGATGAATCTTTCCGCCGGCACAGGATTTGAGGCGGCAGCGTTCGGCGTGGCGGACCCCGCGCCGCCGGTCTCCGCTGCGATCCGTATTCCCGTCCAGTTCAAAGTTACGCCGCCCGCCGCAGTCCGCATAAATTGCCTTCGCGATGATGGCATTTGAGGCCTCCCTCTGTGTCTGCACCTGCGCCAATGTTAGGCATTGGCCATTGCGCGTCAAGTGGAAAATGAAGCGCCGCACTCGCAAGACAGGGTCGCGTCAAAGTCGGACGAATTTGGAGTGCGGGAGCTTGCTCCCGCTTTCCGGGCCGGAAGCTTGCTTCCGTCTCCTGGCGCGCCTGCCAGCATGCTCGCCCAAAGCGGCAGCAAGCTGCCGCACTCCACAAACGGTTCCCATGGGGCGTGTCCTGTTTTCCTATGGTTCGAGGACTTTGACGCGACCCTGACTCGCAAGAACCTTATATTGCGTCCGGTCATCTAATGATCTAGGATTAAAGTGTTCTCCGAGCCCGGGGTTGCTAAAGGCACAATACAAGTCCATGCCCTGCGGGCCGATAGGGTGGCTTGAGAAATCGAGCTGCCTCCCGTGTTTGGAAAGGAGAACCGGACCTACTCCAAACGCGGGTAGGTTTTTCTTTTTTTGGGAGGAGACCATCCCCTAGGGGCTGCCATTCCAAGCGAAGACACCATGATCCTTCGGCTCACGACTGCGCATGAAAAAGGCCTGGATTCCCGCTCCCCAGCTTTCGAGGAGGACAAGTTCCGCGGGAACGACAACCCGTACGTCATCCCCGCCAAACTTGTCCTCCGCGAAAGCGGGGGAGCGGGGATCCACCGTTGTTGCGTTGGCCTATTTTCATGGCAGCGTACAGCGAAAGCTCGGGAACGATTGTGAAGACCGGCAGGTGCAGGCCTGAACGTGGGGTGATACGCTCTGTAGCGGATTTCAGCGATGGTACTGAAAGACAAATTCGGGCGTGAGATCCGCGACCTCCGCATTTCGGTGACGGACCGGTGCAACTTCAGTTGCGTTTACTGCAAGTCCGCCGACCCGAAGAACTATTTTCCGCACCGGGAACTGTTGAGCTGGGATGAGTTCCTGCGGCTCAGCCGGATCCTGGCGGGGCTGGGGATCCGCAAAGTTCGCGTCACGGGAGGCGAGCCGCTTCTGCGCCCGGGAGTGGTGGATTTCATCTCACGCCTGCGGCAAATCGATGGCCTGGAGGACGTGGCGATCACCACCAACGGTTACCTTCTTCCGGAGATGGCCGGGAGCTTGCCGCGGCCGGCTCTCCCCGCGTCACCGTGAGCCTGGATTCGCTGGACCCGGCGAAGTTCACCCGCATCACGCGCACGCCGCGCTCGCTTGAAAAAGTGATGGCCGGAATCGATGCCGCGCTCGAGGCCGGGCTTGAAGCCTGTCAAGGTGAATATCGTGCTGGTGCGCGGATTCAACGACGATGAGATTGTGGATTTTGCCCGCCTCGCCCGCAAGCGCGACATTGTCCTGCGGTTCATCGAGTTCATGCCCCTGGATGCCGACCATTCCTGGAAGCGCGAGTTGGTGGTGACCGCCCGGGAAATCGTCGCAGCCATCGATCCGGTTTTTCCCCTGGTCGAGATGCCTCGGCATTCTCCCAGCGAAACCGCCTTGCGTTATCGATTCGCGGATGGGCAGGGTGAAATTGGAATCATCGCTCCGGTTTCCATTCCCTTTTGCGGGCAGTGCAGCCGAATTCGCCTGACCGCCGACGGGAAGCTGCGCACTTGCTTGTTTTCGATGCAAGAGCATGACGTGCGGCATCTGGTTCGCAACGGAGCAGACGGACAGCGACATTGAGCAATTCTTCCTCGATGCGGTCCATCAGAAAGAACCCGGCCACCGCATTAATGAGCCCGATTTTGTCCAGCCGGACCGCACGATGGTGTACATCGGGGTAGCTGAGGCAGGCACGCGCCTGTACTCAGGGCTGTTGATACTCAATCGGACCAGTCAAGAGTAGTCTGTGAGGGTTCTGTCTAAATGGCGACCGCAGTTTTGAATATGCTGCCCGAGTTCTACGTAGGGCTTTCCGAGCAGGAACTCGAGGAGCGCATTGCTAGCGGCGAAAGCCGAGTTGGGGTCGCGCCTGGTTATCCTGGGGCATCATTACCAGCGCGATGAGGTGGTGAAGTTCGCCGATTTTCGCGGCGATTCTCTGAAGCTCTCGCAACTGGCGGCCGCCCGGCCGGAAGCGACTTACATTGTCTTTTGCGGTGTGCACTTCATGGCCGAGAGCGCGGACATCTTGAGCGCCGACCATCAAGTTGTCATGCTTCCCGACTTGAACGCCGGCTGTTCGATGGCCGACATGGCCGACCTCGAGCAGGTGGAAGTCTGCTGGGAGGAACTGAACCGGGCGACCGGCGCGAAGATCGTTCCCGTTACCTACATCAACTCGACCGCGGCCATCAAAGCATTTGTGGGCCGAAACGGCGGCGCGGTGTGCACCTCTTCGAATTGCAGAAAGCTGATGGAGTGGGCTCTGGCGCGGGGCGAGAAGGCGTTGTTTCTGCCGGATGAGCATCTGGGCCGCAACACCGGCTACCGCATGGGCATTCCGCTCGATCAAATGGCCGTATGGAACCCGCGGGAGGATGCGGGCGGGCTTTCCGAGGACGAGATGCGGAAAGCGCGCATCATCTTGTGGAAGGGACACTGTTCCGTTCACCTGCGATACCTGCCGCAACACGTCGAGCGGGCGCGCCAGGCGCATCCCGGCATCCGGGTCATCGCTCACCCGGAGTGTTCCTGGGAAGTCTGCCAGTTGGCGGACGAAGTGGGTTCGACCGAATACATCATCAAGCGAATCGTGGAATCGCCGCCGGGAAGCGAATGGGCCGTGGGAACGGAAATACACCTGGTGAACCGCCTGGCGGCGGAGCATCCGGACCGGCCGATTATCCCTCTCGACGACTGCGTGTGCATGTGCAGCACCATGTATCGAATTTCGCCTCAGCACCTTTGCTGGACGCTGGAAAGCCTGGTGCGAAGGAGAGGTGGTGAACCAGGTTACGGTGGACTCCGGAAACCAAACGCTGGGCGCGCATGGCGCTCGAGCGGATGTTGGAAATCATTGACAGTCGACAGTCAACAGTCGACAGTCAAACCCAGGGGTGCGTTCGACAGCTCTCGAAAGACTCTCGAGCATGGCCGAAGTTCTCGATTCGATCGTGAACTGTTGACTCTCGACTGTCGACTGTCGACTTTCCTATGGCCGAAAAGTACTTTAATCGGCACGAAGCCGAAGAACTCTTGCCCGTGATCGGGCAATTTCTCGAGGAGGCTCGCAAGCAGAAGCACGCCCTGGACAGCATTACCGCGATATCTCCAACGCGCGCGCTGCGGATCATGATGCTGGGCGGATCGCTTCCGCCTTTCGCGGAACTTAACCGCAAGAAGTCCCAGCGCGAAAAGCTTGCCGAGCAATTGAGCTCAGACGATCGACGAGATTCAACAAACCGGGTGTGTGGTGAAGGACCTCGAGACCGGGCTTGGTGGACTTTCCCAGCCTGCGGGAAGGCGAAGAAGTTTATCTCTGCTGGAAGCTGGGCGAAGAGCGCATCGGGTACTGGCACGGGATCGAGGAAGGCTTCGCGGGACGTAAGCCTCTGGATGAGTCCCCAGCCGAAGAGGAACCGCCCAATCGGCGCGGCTTCCAGTACACCGTGCACTATCGACAGCGCGGTATCTAGTCTGTGCACTGACCAGGGCCAATGCTCATGAACTTTAGCAGAACCCACCAACGAATTAGGCGCAAGCTGCCAGCGCCTATCTGCGCAGTGCCGCGCACCAGCCCGTCAACTGGCGGGAGTGGGGAGATCAGAGCCTTTGCGCAGGCTCGCGAACAGGACAAACCCATTCTTCTGGACATCGGGGCAGTCTGGTGCCACTGGTGCCACGTGATGGACCGGGAGAGCTATGAGAACCCGGAAGTCGCTCGCCTGATTAATGAGCACTACGTGGCGGTAAAGGTGGATCGCGACGAGCGGCCGGATATCGACTCGAGATACCAGACCGCCGTAAGCGCTCTGACCGGGCAAGGAGGGTGGCCGCTGACGGCATTCCTCACGCCCGATGGCAAGCCATTTTACGGCGGCACCTATTTCCCTGCCGGAGGACCAATACGGCCGGCCGGGCATGAGGCGCGTGCTGGAAGCCGTGGCGCAGAGTTACAAAGCCCAGCGGCCGCAAGTCCTGGAGAGCGCGCAGAAGATCGCCGAGGCGCTGGCCGGGGTCGAACGCTTTCCCAGAACGGCGCCAAGGCAGGGAAGGAAGTCCTAGCGCCGTGATCGAGAGCATCACAGGGATGATGTACGACGCACGGTTCGGTGGGTTCGGCAACGCCCCGAAGTTCCCACACCCCAGCGCCCTCGACTTGCTGCTCGAGGCTTATCTCGAGACCCGGCAGACACTTTGCTGGGCGTGGTGACCAATACCCTCGAGCACATGGGGCGCGGAGGGGTTTACGACCAACTGGGCGGCGGGTTTCATCGCTATGCGGTGGACGAGCGCTGGATCGTCCCGCATTTCGAGAAGATGGCCTATGACAATGCGGGCTTGCTGGGGAACTACCTGCGCGCCTATCAGGTCACCGGCGCCCACTTCTTCCGGGAGATCGCAGTGGGCATCATTTCCTTTGTTGAGGGGTGCTTTCGGACCCGCAGGGCGGATTCTACGCCAGCCAGGACGCCGACTACAGCCTGGAAGATGACGGTGATTACTTTACTTGGACGCTGGAGGAGACGCGAGGCGGTTCTCGACCCGCTCGAGGCGCACGTGGCGTCGCTCTATTACCACATCGAGCCGCAAGGCGAGATGCACCACAACCCTGCCAAGAACGTTCTATTCATCGATCAACCCTTTGAGGCCATTGCCGCGCGCGTGGACTGAAACCGCAGGAGATTGGGCCGGTCCTGGCGACGGCCAAGGCCAAGCTGCTCGAAGCGCGTGCCAAGCGCCCCACGCCGTTTGTGGACAAGACGATTTACGCCAGTTGGAACGGGATGATGATTTCCGCGTTTCTCGAGGCGTACAAGGTGCTGGGCTCGACGAGCGCGCGCGACCGGGCGCTTACCACTCTCGACCTGCTTCTCGCCAAGGCCTACGATCCTGAAAAAGGGATGTACCACAGCCTCGTGAACGGACAGCCGCGCGTCGAGGGATTGCTTGACGACCAGGTGTTCATGGCCGCGGCGCTTCTGGATGCTTATGAGGTTACCGGCGCGCGCCTGTACTTTGACCGCGCCCTGGAGTTGATGCAAATCACTCTGCGCCGCTTCTGGGATGAGCAGCGAGGGCGGATTCTTTGATGCGGCGCGCGACCTGAATGACCGGCTGGGAAACCTGACGATGTCCCGAAAGCCATTCCAGGATTCGCCGACTCCGGCGGGCAATTCTGTAGCGGTCATCGTTCTTGACCGGCTGGCCGGCCTTGCCGCCCGCGCCGGATTTCCGCGCAAAGGGCGGAACAAACGCTGGCTCTGTTCGCTTCGAAAGCTGCTGAATTCGGCCTGTTTGCTGCGACGTATGGGCTGGCCCTGCCTCAACCACCTCGAGCCGCCGACGAAGTCGTGGTGATTGGTGACGCCGCCGACGAACGGACTTCCGCAGCTGCTGGCCGCGGCATATCAGGCGTCGCGCGCGGGTAAGCGAGTGCTGGCTTTTTCACCGGAGGCGATGCGGAACGGCGAACTTCCTCCCGGCCTCGCCGCCACGTTGCCCAACTTGCCCTTCGAGGGCGCACCGTTGGCTCTGGTCTGCATCGGGTCCTCATGCCAGCCGCCGGTCAATACGCCCGGGGAGCTTCAGGAGACGCTGGCGAAGAACGTGGGACAGGGGCTTGTGCCGACTTTAGCGTGCGCCGGGCAATGGCTTCAAGCGCCGCAGGAAGTGTAGTGTCCGCTTGCGGCGGGTTGAAGCAAACGCTAAACTTGATATTCAGGGAATCACGTCGTAGCGCTGACCTTGAGGTCAGCACGATGAAGTTGGTTTGAAGGTCGGCGCTACGACCTGTCGTTCGCGAGAAATTGTAGGTTAGGAGAAGAAGCTATGTTGCCTGCCAATTCGGAGTGATTGGGTCAAGAATCGCACCGGGCCTGTGGTGACGCAGATGCATTACGCGCGCCAAGGCATGGTGACGGAAGAGATGGAGTTTGTGGCCAAGCGGGAGCACCTCCCCGCGGAAACCGTTCGAGCCGAAGTGGCGCGCGGGCGCATGATCATTCCCGCCAACGTCCGCCATGTCGAACTCGAGCCCATGGCCATCGGCATCGCGGCGAAATGCAAAATCAACGCCAACATCGGCAACTCAGCCACCACTTCCAATATCGACCAGGAACTGGAGAAGCTTCACGCGTCTGTGCATTTCGGCGCGGATACGGCGATGGACCTCTCGACGGGCGGCGACATTCACGAGATCCGCGAAGCGATTCTGCGCCACAGCCCCGTTCCCATCGGCACGGTGCCGATTTACGAAGCCCTTTCGCGCGTGTCGCGGGTGCGCGAACTGACTCCCGAGATTATGCTCGAGGTGATCGAGGAGCAGGCGGCGCAGGGCGTGGATTACATGACCATCCATGCCGGCGTGCTGCGCGAGTATATTCCCCATGACGCGGCACCGCATTACCGGCATCGTCAGCCGCGGGGGCGCGATCCTCGCCCAATGGAGTGTCGAAAATAATCAGGAAAACTTTCTCTATACTCACTTTGATGATATCTGCAAGATCTTCCAGAAATACGATGTCTCTTTCTCGCTTGGCGATGGCTTGCGCCCTGGCTGCCTCGCGGACGCGAGCGACGCGGCGCAGTTCGCCGAACTCAAGACCTTGGGCGAACTTACCAAGAAGGCCTGGGAGTATGACGTCCAAGTGATGATCGAAGGCCCCGGGCACATTCCGCTCGACCAGATCAAGCTCCAGGTGGACAAGGAAATCGAGATGTGCCACGAAGCGCCGTTCTACACGCTCGGTCCGCTGGTCATCGACATCGCGCCGGGTTACGACCACATCACATCCGCCATCGGCGCGGCGATGATCGGCTGGCACGGCGCTTCCATGCTCTGCTACGTGACGCCCAAGGAGCACCTCGGATTGCCCAACAAGGACGACGTGCGCCAGGGCATCATTGCCTACAAGATTGCCGCCCATGCCGCCGATGTAGCCCGGCACCGCCCAGGCGCTCGCGACCGCGACGACGCGCTCTCCTACGCGCGTTTCCTCTTCGATTGGAATAAGCAGTTCGACCTCTCGCTCGACCCGGAAGCGGCGCGCGCCATGCACGACGAAACGCTGCCCGACGAAACCTACAAGGACGCCGCGTTCTGCTCCATGTGCGGTCCGAAGTTCTGCTCCATGAATACGACTCAGGTCTTGGAGAAAGACATGGGTTTAGATCAGGGCGAGCGCGAACAGAAGTTCGTGGAGTTGCTGACGAAGGTACAGGGGTAAGCTGGGTGCAACCTGCCGCTGGGAGCGCCATTAATTTGGGGTTGGGCAATGAAGTTCAGTGAGCTGCTCCGTTTGCTGGAAGCTGAAGGATTCAGGTTGGTTAAGGAGAAAGGTTCTATTCGGTATTATTCCAAACCTGGGGTCGAACGCTTAATTCGGGTTGACTACCATGGTTCGAAAGAAGTGCCAACTGGGACGTGCGAGGCTATACTCAAGGCGGCTGGCATCAGGAAGAGGTGATCTCTGATGATCGACATGAAATATTCAATCGTCATTGAGGCCACTGAGGACCCCAATTTTTTTGGATTCTACTCTCCTGACTTGGAAGGCTTTACGGGTGTTGGCAACTCCATCGAGGATTGCCTTTACAAGGCCAAGCATGGCATGGAAGAGCACGTGGCCTTGCTTGTTGAACACGGCTTACCCGTTCCGTCCCCTGTGAGTGAGCCAAAGGTCACGATTCAGAACGCCAAACCCGTTCCAGCCTAGTTTCGGGGCGGAGTTCGTGGGACGATCCGGGGACGGCAAGCCGTCGCCCTGCAAGTTGTGGCGGCAGGGCTTGCCGTGGCTTTCGATGAACACCTGCACGACTTTGCCATCTGCCATGGCCGACCCATCGCTCGAACATCAATTGCGCGAGGAATTCAACCGCTGGGCTGAAGCTGGGCGCGGCGACGAGATGGAAAAGTCGCATTTTCCAATCGTCGAGCCGATGCTGGCGCTCATCGAATTCGACCCCAGGGACAAAGTTCTGGATGTGGGCTGCGGAACGGGCTGGCTGGTGCGCAGAATGGCTCGCCTGGTCACCGCTGGGTTGGCGGCGGGGGTTGACGTCTCCGATTCTATGGTCAGGCGGGCGGAGATGTTGAGCGCCGCGTTGCCTAATGTCGTCTTCGCGCGCGGTGAAGTAGAGGCCATCCCCTGGGACAACGGCTTCTTTAACAGCGTCGTCTCCGTCGAGTCCGCCTATTACTGGCCTGAACCCGCCAAAGGCCTTCATGAAGTCTGCCGAGTACTCGCGCCCGGCGGCTCGGCCTGGATTCTCATCAACTATTATCGCGACAACCCGCATTGCCACCAATGGGGCGAGTTATTGAACGTGCCGACCCATCTGCTTTCCGCCAAGGAATGGACCGAACTCTTCTGCCAAGCCGGATTCGGCTCAATAAGCCACCGCTGCATTCCCGACCCCACGCCAACGCCCGACGATTATTCCGGGCGCTGGTTTCGCGACGCGCAGCAGATGCGGAATTTCAAGCAAGAAGGCGCCTTGCTGCTTCATGGGTCCAAACCCCTACCGCGCTGAATCCCCTTAATCCGATAAGTTGCCGCGCACCGTCCCACGGGTGAAGCTATAATGCCCCGTTGGTTGATTGGAAGTGCGAGGTCAAGTCGTGTTCGACGCCTGGGACAGTTTCCTCGAGAGGCACCGCGGCCTGTGCGCGGCGCTCTTGTTCCTTTTCACTTTCGTCCTCTTTCGCAAGATGCTCGCGAACGGATTTGTGTTCGACGACTCCCCGCTCATCGTTGAGAACCCGTTCATTCGCAACCCGCATTTCTGGAAGCACATCTTTACTGGTGACGCCTGGGCGTTCCAAGGCGGCCACTCGAGCTTGTTCTACCGGCCGCTGCAATTTTCTGTTTACTGGCTGATATACCGGCTGGCAGACTCCGACCCGGCACCCTTCCACCTGGTAAACCTCACTCTTTATGCGGCCACGGGCTGGCTTGTTTATCGGCTGGGACGTAAGCTGACGGGGAGCGAGACTGCAGCTTTAGCCGGGGCCATCCTGTGGCTGGTTCATCCGCTGCACATGGAAGCGGCCGCCTGGATATCGGGGCTCCCGGACTTGGGCGCCGGTTTCTTCTATCTCCTCGCCTTCCTGCTTTTCTGCGATGCCGAATCGGCTGACAAAGGGAGGTTTGGAAAACACGCACTCGCCGCCCTTGCTTTTCTTCCCGCGCTGTTCTTCAAGGAGATGGCGCTCAGTTTTCCCTTGATGGTGCTTGCCTACTGGTTCTTCTTCTCGCGTGCGCGCGGGCCTCGCTTCGCTCCTCTCGGGGCAGGCTCTGCCCGTGCGCGCCGCCAAGATGGCCGCGCCGCATGGTTGGCATATTTGTTGCCTTACCTGGCCGCGGCATCTGCATACTTGTGGATTCGGCACCTTGTCCTGGGGCGGATGGCCGCCACGGCGCACCTTTGGAGGATCACCCCCAAAGTTGTCGCTGCCGGCGTTGCTCTCCTCGGCCAGCACGCGAAGCTCTTCTTCCTCCCGATTCATATGGATGTATTCCGCAGCTTCGATCTAACCTCAAGCGTTCGTTCACCGTGGGGTTGGCTCACAGTGGCGGTTCTCCTGGCGGCCGCGACCTTGCGTTGGCGCGCCCCCGTTCCGGGTTTTCTCATCGTCTGGTGGGGCGTGGCGTTGCTACCGGTGCTGGATATCCGCCAACTCAGCTTTCCCCAAATCGCCGACCGGTTTTCTTATCTGCCTTCGGTCGGGTTGTGCCTGGCCATTTCGTACTTGTGCGTCAAGACGCTGGAAACGTGCGCGCCGGGAGTCTGGCGCAGAGGCCTCGCGCTTGCTCCCGTCACTATCATGTTCTGCTTCTGGATGTTCAAGAGCCTTCAGGTTGTTCCGAACTGGCGCAACAACGAAGCCTGGACGCACCGCACCCGAGAGCAATCACCTAATTCGGTGGTGTTGCACCTTCAACTCGCGGAAAACCTGATGTTCAGAGAAGGTAATGACGAAGCCGCGCTGCGCGAATACGAGGAAGCGAGGCACCTGAACGAGGTGAGTTCCTGGCCGATGGCCGGGCTTGGCTACGCTTACAACTTGGGTCTCGGGCGCATCGCGATCCGGCATGGGCGGAGGGCGGATGCCATTGTGCTGTTCCAGAGGGCGCTCAAGATCGCGCCCCAATACAGCGAGGCTTACGACCTCTTGGGCTCGACCTATTTCGCCCAGCGTGATTTTGCGGAGGCAGCGCGCTACTTTCAGCTTGCCGTAGGCGTGAACCCCTACGACCTGAACGCGCACTACTACCTGGGGACTTGTTTGATGAAGCTCGGCAACTTTCGCCAAGCGGCGGAGCAGTTCCACACCGCTTGGTTTGTGGACCCCACCTATACCGAGGCGATCGCCGCCGAAGCCAAAGCGCTCGAAGCAGCCGGCGATGCGGCGGGCGCAGCCAAGATTCGGAGTCTGCAGAAGAAGTAGAGGCGGCTTTACGCCGCCATTGCAAGGTGAGCTCGCCGCTAATGGGAAGGAACGGCGAGGTGAACTGGCCGCTATTGAACGGGTGGTTCGCCGGGGTGAATCCGGATAGGCGGAGACGGCTCATCAGACCCGGGCGCTGACTTGGCTCGCGGGCCTCTCAGTTCTTCTCCCGCTGGATCGCGCCCGTCCCGGCTCTCGATGAGAAAGAGCATTTTCTTTTGTTGTTCGGGGGAAAGGAGCTCTTTGGCCGCGAGGATCGCCTCCACAACGCGTTTCATCATCTCCCCGCGAAGGTCCGAAATTTCCTGCACCTTTTTCAAAATCCCATTGCGGTCGGGCTTGTCGGCGCGAAGGGCTTCTCGGAGCTCGATCCCGCACACTTCCATCTCGGCTGTGCTTTTCACGTTGGCCGTCTCCGCGGCCAGCACGATTCGCCGCAGGCGCTCGGCCTGCGGGCCATCCAGCCCTAAGTAAGTTCGGGCGCGGTCGCTATCGAGGAGAGCCAACAGCCTCTCAGCGCGAAGGCGGTCCGCAAAGCCGCCCATTCGGGTCCCTGACGTCTCCTGGATGAGGGCTACATTACCCAGGCTGAGAAACGGAAGGAGTATCAGGCTCGAGGCCAGGATGTTTTTGCTTCTCTGCATATCCCCTCCTTGCCGCAAGCCCACCAAGCTCCACTCGACCACCCAGCCTATTTTGCTTCTTTAAGTGCTTCGTTCGACCGCCTTGTAGTAGGGTTCGGCGGAAGTGTATCCCACTAGCAAGCGCCCATTGATGAAGCAGGTCGGAGTACTCATCACATCCAATTCTTTTCCTTCGTGAGAACCTGCTTCGACGAGCGGGAGTGAAGCTTTGGAATCCAGGCACCCCGCCAGCTTGACCCGGTCCACTCCCACCTGATCGGCATAGCCCAGAAGCGTGTCGCGGATGTTGGCGACGTTGGTCGCAGCCTGATTCTGGAAGATCAAAGTGCGGTAGGGCGCGAAGGCTTCGGGCTTGATCCGGTAAACACATTCATTGGCAATGGCCGCGGTCAGCGACCAGTCGTGCATGGGGAGCGGAAACTCCTTGAATATAACCCGAACCTTATCGCCGTATTTCGGCAGGAGGTCTTTCACGAGGAACTCATGGAGCCGCCCGCACACGGGGCATTCGAGGTCCGCGTATTCCACAAGTGTAACCGGAGCGTGCGCCGGTCCTTCGGAGGGCTGGCTTTTGGTTACGATGGTTCGCAACGCCTCGCGCCGGAGGTCCACGCCCAAATCGAGGATGCTTCCCACAACCAGGATGCGATTGTCCTTGGTAACGTAAAAATCCTGGGATTGCTTTACCTTCCCATTGTCGGCGGCCATGGTCGTCGCCTGGAAATTGGGGAAGGCGGAGTTGTGGAAGGGGCCTAAATCCAGGTTCGTGCCGTCAGGGATCTTGAATTGTTGGCGGATGTGTTGAAGGATCTCACCTTTGACATCCGTGCCCAGGGCATAAAGGAAACCCACGATAAGGAAGCGGCGGTCGTTGGTAAGAAATACGTTGGTTGTCTTCTGCTGCTTGCCGTCGTCGGTGGTAATCGTGGAGGTCAAGAATCCGGAGAAATTCGACGTCACGAAAGGCGTCGCGGTAATCTTCACGTTGTCGGGGACTGCGTACTTTTCACGCACGTAGGAGACGACCTTCTCGTTCAGGGCGGCGTCATTCTGGGCACTCGCTTTGACCCTGGCCTGCCCGCGGGCCGTCAACGCTCCCGCCGCAAGCAGTAATATACAGCCCAACACTTTATAGCCAGCCCAACTTTTCGGGATCAATGGATGAACCTCCTCCGTCTCTTCGACAAATATCGGCCAAACCCTAAATCTCGATTCTATAGACCACGCGCGGGAAAATCAATTACACCTGAAGCACATCGCCCTCGCGTGCAACCAACTTGTAGAGCACCGGGCTCACAATGCGTCCGAGGAACAAGCGGGAAATCAGGCCGGCGACTATAACGATGGCAAAGGGCTTCTGCGAGTCGGAACCGATACCGGTCGAGAGCGCGGCGGGTAGAAGACCGAGGCAAGCGACCAGAGCGGTCATCATGATGGGCCGCAGGCGCACCAGGGATGCCTCGAATGTCGCCTTGCGGATGTCGTCACCCTGCAGGCGCAACTTATTGATGTAGGATGCGTCGATGACGGCCGTCTCAACCGAAACGCCCATCAGGACCAGCAGACCCAGGGCTGAAGAAACGCTGAACGGCGTGTGAGTCAGCTTGAGAGCCAGCAGCGCCCCCACTGGCTCCGTCATGACCACGCTGAGGACCACGATCACGGGGAACTTGAAATTGCCGTAGAGAGCGAAAAGGATAAGGAAGATCAGCAGCACAGTGATAGGACCAATGACCGTGAGCTGAGCCCGGGCGGCGAGGAACTCGCTGTACTCCCCGCCCCATTCCATGCGGTAACCCTGCGGCAGTGGGACGGCTTTGCGCACCGCTTTTTGACCAGCCTCCACCGCGCGCTCGAGGTCACGGCCCACAATGCTGTACTGGATGCCGATGTAGCGCGAGTTGTTCTCGCGATAGATGAACGACGCGCCGTTGCCTTGCCGGATGTCCGCAAGCTGTTTCAAAGGAATCTGCTGCCCCGCCGGAGTGCCCACCAGAAGGTTGCCGATTTCCTGAGCGCTCTCGCGGAACTGCGGCCGCATGCGGACGACGAGATCAAAGAGCTTCTCGCCCTGAATGACTTGTGTAGCGGCCTCCCCTCCTACGGCTGCCTGGATCACCGCCTCGACGTCCGACACGTTAATTCCGTAGCGGGCGATCTTTGCGCGGTTGACATCGATGAGCAGGCTCGGCTGGCCGAGCTCGCGCACCACGGTCAATTCCGTAAAGCCGGGAATTCGGGAGAGGGTGTTCTTGATTCGCAAGGCCGCGTCCTGCAAGATATTCAAGTCGGCGCCATACACCTTGACGGCCAAGGCGCTCTTGAGGCCGGTCAGCGCTTCGTCCACAGCGTCCTCGGCCGGCTGGGTGAAATTGAAAATGATACCAGGGTACGCTTTCAGCCGGCCACGTAGCGCCTCCGTGAGCTCCGTTTTCGTGTGAAAGCGTCCCGACCAGGATTTGTCTTTGTAAGGCTTCAGACCCACATAAAACTCGACGTTGAAAAAACCCGTGGGATCGGTCCCGTCGTCGGGTCGGCCAAGCTCCGAACCTACCACGGTGACTTGGGGATAGGACATCAGAATCGAACGAATCTGCGGCGTGATCTTGCTCGCTTCTTCGAAGGAGATTGTGTACGGCATGGTGGCCCGGACCCACAACGCGCCCTCATCGAGGTGAGGCATGAATTCGCCGCCGATGAATGGCACCAGCAGCAACGTGGCGGCGAAGATCGTGGTGGCGATGACCATGGTCAGGTATGGGCCGGTCCAGACACCAATTCAACTCCGCCGCATATTCCCGCTTGAACCATTCGTAGGCGCGATTGGTCTTCTCCTTCACCCCCGCTCGGAAGAAGTACGAAGCCATGACCGGCACCAAGGTCAGAGCCAGGATCAAGGAGCCGATCAGGGCGAAAGACATGGTATCGGCCATGGGATGGAAGAGCTTGCCGGAAGGCCCGTGCAGCACGTAGATGGGAAGGTAGCCGGCGATGATGACGGCCACGGAATAGAAAATGGGGCGATCGACGTCGCGAGCCGCATCAGCGATGACTTCGTACAGCTTATAGTCCGTGCCGTGCCGTAAATCCAGCTCGCGGTAAATATTCTCGACCATGACGACCGTGCCATCGATGATGATGCCGAAATCGATGGCTCCGATGGAGAGCAGGTTCGCGGAAACGTCGTGGGCATGAAGAACGATGAAAGAAAAGAGCAGAGCCAAGGGAACAGTCAGCGCTGTGATAAGCGCGGCCCGGAAGCTCACCAGGAAGAACACGAGCACGATCAGCACCAGCACCATGCCGCGGAGGAGGTTATCTTCCACAGTGTCCGTGGTGAGTTTCACGAGGTCGCTGCGGTCATAGTAAGGGCGGACCTTCACGTCCTTGGGGAGGACCTCTTCATTCAGTTGCCTCGTCTTCTCCTCCACGCCTTTCAGGACGTTCTGGGTCTGTTCGCCCCGGCGCATCAGGATCACGCCCTCGACCACGTCGTCATTCTTTTGGAAGCCAAACTCCCCAAGGCGCGGCGCATAGCCCATATCGACTTCGCCGATATCACGGATGCGGATGGGCGCGCCATTGACGCTGGTGACCACAACCTCGCCGATGTCTTTGGTGTCGCGCACCAAGCCCAACCCTCGCACGTAGTAGAACTGCCCTCCCTGTGAATAGAATCCGCCGCCCGCATTGGCATTATTCGCAGAGAGCGCCTGTATCGACCTGGGGCACAGTGATGTGGTATCCGTAGATCCTGGAGGGATCGAGAAGCACTTGGTATTGCATAACCGTGCCCCCGAACCCGGAGTCGTCCGCCACACCCGGTACCGATTTGTAGGCTCGTTCCAGCACCCAATCTTCGATGGTCTTCAGTTCCTGCGGCGAGCGGTCCGGACTTTCGATAATGTAGCGATAGACAAGGCCGCTCGGTGAGTACAGAGGAGCCAGCGAAGGCGTTACGCCGCTGGGCACGTTGGCATTGCTCAGCCGCTCGAAGGCGACTTGGCGCGCCCAATAATCGTCCGTGTCTTCCTCGAAAGTCAAAATCACGTCGGAGAGTCCGTAGAGCGAAATCGACCGCATGAAAACGAGGCGCGGGATGCCGTTCATTTCCAATTCGATGGGCAGGGTTACCAGCCGCTCGACCTCTTCCGAAGCATGCCCTGGCCATTGCGTGATGACTTCCACCATGGGCGGAGAGAGATCAGGGTAGGCGTCCACCGGCATGCGCTGGAAGGCGACGATTCCCGCCACAACTATGAACGCGGTCAGCATCACGACCAAGAACCGCTGGTTTAGTGAAAATTGAACGATGCGATGAATCATGGGGAGTTGTCAGTCCCTATCTTTGATACGAATTCGCGAACTGCAAGAACAGGCTTCCGTCGGCGACCACGCGTTCGCCGGCCCTCAGGCCGCTCAGGACATGCGTTTTGCCCTCCTGGCTGTCTCCAATGTTGACCAGTCGCTGGGCGAACTCGCCGGGCTGCCCGGCGTTTTCCGCTACGTAAACAAAAGGTTGATTTTCGTTGTTTCGAAGGATGGCAGCGTCCGGCACGGTGAGCGCGCTTTCCTCGACGCCGGCGTGTACGAGCGCCGTTACGTACATGTCCCGCTTCAGCTTCTTGCCGGGATTATTGGTCTCAATGCGCACCTGGAGAGTCCTGGAATTGGGATCGAGCGCCGTAGCAACGTAAGAAATTTTCCCGTTGAAGTTTTCGGGGTACGCGTCGGTCTGAATCACCACGGGGTCGCCGAGGCGAACGTACCCGAGATCGTGCTCGTAAACATTGGCCAGCACCCAGACCGTGCTCATGTCAGAGATGGTGAAACACTGAGTAGTTCCGGCTTGTAGCACCTGTCCGGGCGCGACCAACCTCTCCACAACCTCGCCCACGATAGGCGCCAGGACGGGAATTTCCGGCGAAACCGGATCGTTGAGCAGGCGGTCAGGCTGGTTGATTCCCAAAACCTTCAGCGACTGCTGCGCCGACTGCAGATCGGCATCCGCCTGGTTGCGCGTGGATTCGGCCTGCTGGAGGTCGGCCTCGGCAATGGCGTGATGCGCGTAAAGGTCCTTGGCGCGGCTGTAGCTTTTCTCCGAGAGTGCGAGGGCGTCGCGGGCTTTCAGATAAGTGGTGCGCAATTGCGCGTAGTCCGGACTGCTGACATAGAGCATGGGCTGCCCCGCGCGGACCACCTCGCCGGGTGATACCAGAATCCGCGAGACCGGGCCGCCGATTTGCGTAATGACCGGAGTGGTTTTGAAATTGTTGTAAGCCACCGAACCCGTCAAGCGAAGCACGCGCGGCAAACGCGTCGCCTCCACCGGCGCCACTTGGATGTGCGCCATCTGGTCCGCCGGGACGCTGAACATTTGCGCATTGACCTCCTCGCCTGCAGTGGAGCCGTAGGAGACCGACGCGGACCCGGCGTCCGTCACGCGCTGCGCGCAGGCTGAGAGAAACAACAAGCCAACGAGGAACAGCAGAGAGAGAGCTTTGGAGTGTGGCAGCTTGCTGCCGCTCTTCTTGCGCGAGCTTGCCCGCGATTCTGTGGTCGGCGCGCCACGCACCAATCCATGGCCGGGCAAGCCCGCCGAGCGAAAGCGGCAGCAAGCTGCCGCACTCCAGAGCGCTTGCGGCCCCTTCCAAGTTTTGCTTGCGGTTCTCATTGTAGTTTCCTCGTCCCTACGACTTCTCGCAACTGTTCGATGGCGAGCATGTAAGTGGCTAAAGCCTGACGGTACGCCAACTGGGTGGCGCGATAGCTGCGCTCCGCATCCAGAAAATCGAGCAGGCTGGCGGCGCCGCGCTTGTAAGCGTATTCGCTGATATCGCGCGAGTCCTCCGCTTGCTTCAGGTAGCCGGAGCGGTAAAGCTCGACCACCTGATCGCCGACTTTGAATGCCTCGTAGGCATTGGCGACATCGGTCATCACGGTTTCCTCCGCCGCAGTCTTGGTCTCCTGCGCCTGGGTGATGGCGTAATGCGTGCGCGCGACCTCACCCTGATTCCGGTCGAAGACCGGGATTTCAATGCTCAGGGCCAAGCCCGCGTCATTCGATGCTGAAACGTGCGAGTAGTCGAAGGTGGTGGTCAGGTCGCGCTTGCCATTCGCTTTGGCCAAGGTGTACTGGCTCTGCGCAGCCGTTACTCCCTGCTGGGCGGCGAGGTAGTCCGGCCGCAATTGCAAGGCCTTAAGCTGCAGGTCCTCCTGGTTGAGCCGCAGTGGCTCGAATGCCAGTTCGCCGACCACATCGTATCCTGCCGGGATCGCGTCGTAGCCGAGCAGCGCGCGCAAGCTCGCATAAGCCTGCACCATGCTCAACTGTGCCTGCGAGACGTCCATCTGAAATTGCAGCAATTGGATCTTAATCTTCAGCAGATCGCCTTCGCTGATCGCCCCCGCCTTGTACTGCTCGGAGCTGAGATTGACCGTCTGTTGATAGCTGGCCAGATCCTGCGTGGCGAACTGAAGGTTCGATTTGGCGAGGAGAATGCCGATAAATTGCTGCGCCACGTTGAACGTCAAGCTCCGCTCGGTATCGCTGATCTGCGAGCGCGTCACGGTAGTCTGATCGCGAGCGGCTTGCAGGCGCGCCTGCCGCTTGTGCCCGCGCTCGATCGTGTAGCTGACCCCAAGGTCAAACTCCGTGACCGTGTCGAGGTAGTTCGAACTGAATTGTCCGGGGCTAAAAATGGGAACGTAAAGGTCGTCGTAGGTAAAGACCGGGTTTGGCCGCAGGCCTGCTGTGATCTCCTGCGCTTGGCTTTGCTGGATCTGGGTCCGGGCAGCCTTCAAGGCGTGGTTGTGGGCCACCGCTATTTGAATGGCCTGGTCGAGGTCTACGCGGACGCTCGGCGGAGACTGCTGCGCGGCCAAAGGCGGGCCGCTCACGGCTATAAGGAAGGGAATCACCACACTAGCGAGCAGTGGTGGAGACCATGCCGATTTTGGATGTATTCGCATCGCAGCCTTCCTGGCAGCAATATCTTGGGTTTGGATTTCGAGAGGAAATCCGGACTTGAGTCCCGGCGCTTCACTGACAGGCTTCAGTCCGGAATGAAAACTAGGAACGAGGTGGGGCGCGTCCGAATATGACGCTCGACCGGTAAGAGTAGTAGTTACCCGGGCAGAAAAGGAGCAGGCGGGATACTGTGACCACAGCGCGCAACGACGGAGACGCCGCCAGCGGCATGCCCAAACTCTGGCGAACCATCTGGCATAGACTGCAGTTTAGCTGGGTGGCGCCAGGAGCATGCGCACGCGAATCGCCTTGGGCGAAGGCCGCCCTCGCACTCCCGCCAAGCGTCATTGCCGGGTGATCGTGATACGTCGCCAGCAAAAGCAGGTGGCCCTGCAGCAGCATCAGGCTGCAAATAATCGCCAGCTTGAATGGCCGTTGTCTGAAGACTGTACGCACAGACGTTCACTATATCACAATGTGCATCATAGGGAAGGGGTTAATACTTCCCGTAGCTCCTCGGGCGTGAGGGCGACGGGGTTGCCTTTGGTGCTGCTGGCTTTTGAGGCCTTCTCGACGAGGGTAGGCACGTCGCGGTCCTGAATCCCGTAGGTGCGGAGCGGCGGGATCTCGAATTCTCTAGACAGCTCGCGGACCCACTCGACTCCGTCTTCGGCGGCGGCCTGCGGTTTGTCCGTGAGCACCCTCGCCACGGTTTCGTAACGGCGCACTGTCTCGCCTTCCGCTGCGCGAGCCCGGGCAGCGCGAATATTGACGGCCATCCCGTGCGGCAAGAGCGCGGCGCAAACGGCGCCGTGGGGAGCCTCGAACATCCCGCCCACAGGAGCGGCGAACCCGTGCACCACCCCGAGGCCGGCGTTGGCGAGCGATAGTCCGCCCAGCAGGCTTGCGAGCGACATGTCCTCACGAGCCGCGATGTCAGTCCCACAGTGGTATGCGCGGCGAAGCGAACGGCTGACGCGGCGCAAGCCCTCGAGGCAGAAGCCGTCAGTCATGGGGTTGGCGCGGATGGAGACGTAGGGCTCAATCAACTGCGTCAGTGCGTCGAGCCCCGTGCGGGCGGTGACGGCAGGCGGCAAGTCGAGCGTCAACTCCGGATCCACAACTGCAAGGCGCGCCAGCATCAAGGGGCTCCTCAAGCTGACCTTCACCCGGTGCTCCGCCGACGCCAGCACGGCGTTGCGTGTGACCTCAGAACCCGTGCCGGCTGTGGTGGGGACGGCGATGAACGGAACGGGAGTATCCTGGAGGGGCTGGCCCTTGCCGATCACTTCCAGGTAATCCTCCAGTTCGCCGCGGTTGGTCACGAGCGCGGCAATGGCCTTGGCGGCGTCGATGGCGCTCCCACCGCCGAAGGCGACGACCATCTCACACTGTTCGCGCCGGGCAAGCTCAACTCCCTGCCGCACCAAGGCAACTGTAGGCTCCGTCGCAACGGCCAGGGTGACGGAATCTATTCCCTCTGCTCTCAATGCCTCGCTGAGCAATGCGGCGCGTTCCGGCGAGCGCCCTGTTGTTAATAGCGCCCGCTTGCCCATCCCTTTCACGGCCGGAGCGACCTCGCACACTACGCCCCGGCCGAACAGAATGCGTGCGGCGGTTGCGAACTCAAAACGCATCGACTCTCCTGAAAATCACCCTCAAATACGTCATTCCCGCGCAAGCGGGAATCCATCTAGGCGACATGGACCCCCGCTTTCGCGGGGGTGACCTTGTAGGCGATTTTCATTCCCTCGGGTGGGCCACAGGTCCATGGAAACTCCTCACCAACCGTCGTCCGCAGGGAAGATGTTCGAATATTTTGTGGGCGTGCGCGGTTCGGCCATCATGGGGGTGGCGGTGTCGCGCCAAGTGGCGTAATGCGCGGTCTCCTTATGGCGGACGGTGGCTTCCTGGCTGCGGTAGACCTCGACCAGCACAAATCGGGTGGGGTCGTCGGCTTGTTGAATGACGTCGAAGCGGGCAATGCCCGGCTCCTTAACGCTATTGCTGGCGTTGGCGATGGTGGCTTGCTTGAAGGCTTCGATGAATTCCGTTTTTACATGAACGTGCACGTGAACGATGAGCATGATTCCTCCTTCTCGAAAGCGCAGGGAGTTTCTATGTTTGTTCTCGGCTGTCTCCCCGATTGGCATTCCAACCCTCTCCCTCTATTGCGAGAGGGCGGGCCGGGTGAGGGATCTCCAGCCAACGCGCAGTGCGTTCGGAATTGAAATTTCACTCCTTCGTCGGGGAAATGGGAGAATGCAGACTGTCGATCGGTTGACTCCCCACTCGCGGGACCAGCGCTGCATCCTCCAATGAATTACGTCAAGCCTCACTAGCAGGCAAGGTCGGCGCGGGTGAACCTGAAGTCGTTGATCGGCCCGAGAAAAGTGATGGCGAGCCGGTCGGTTTGGAAGAACTCGCGCGCCACTTCCAGAACTGCAGCGGAAGTCACCTCATCGACGTTCTTGGCGATCTCGTCGAGCGAGACGTGGCGGCCGAAATACATTTCCTGCCTCGCCAGGTTCGACATGCGGCTGCCGGTCGTCTCAAGACTGAGCAGCAGGCTGCCCTTCAGGTAGTCCTTGGCGTGCTGGAGTTCCTGGTCGCTGATGGCCTGGGCCTTCAACTGCCGGAATTCGTCGAGAATAAGCCCCAGGACCTGGCGCGCATTTTCCATCGAGGTGCCCGCGTAGACGCTGAGGCAACCGGCATCGCGAAAACTGCTGAGTCCGGAGAAAACAGAATAAGCAAGCCCCCGCTTCTCCCGAATGTTCTGGAAGAGCCGCGAGCTCATGCCGCCGCCGAGCACGGTATTGAGAATGTAACAGGCAAAGCGTTTGGCGTGCGATTGCGGATAAGAAGGCGCGCCCACGCAGAGGTGAACCTGTTCGAGCTCTTTCTTATGCCGATGACGGATGGCAGGATGGGGCGTAGGCGGGGGACCGTCGACGGTCACGGGCCCGCATGTCAGGCCGCCAAAATAGCGGTTGGCCAATTCCACGAAACGCGCGTGCTGGAGATTTCCCGCGGCAGCAATAAGCGTGCCGTTAGGAGTGTAATGGCGGCGGAAATAGTCGCACAGCCGTTCCCGGTTGAAGCTGCTTACCGAGTGGCGAGTGCCCAGAATGGGCCTGCCCAATGCGTGCCCACGCCAGTAGCTCTGCGTGAACATCTCGTGCACAAGGTCGTCCGGCGTGTCCTCGACCATCTTGATCTCTTCCTGGATGACCTTCGATTCCTTGCTGATGTCTTCCGGCTGAAAGAGAGGATTGAGGAAGAGGTCGGAAACGATGTCGAAGGCGCGCGGCACGTGCTCGTCGAGAGCCTTAATGGAAAAACAGGTGCACTCCTTGGCAGTGAAGGCATCCAGGTGGCCACCGATCGAGTCCGCCTCCCGCGCGATCTGCTCGGCGCTACGGTTCTTGGTCCCCTTGAAGACCATGTGCTCGATGAAATGCGAGATGCCGTTCTCTTCTTGAGTTTCCTGGCGCGACCCCGTCCTCATCCAGATGCCCATGGAGACGGAACGCACGACAGGCATGGCTTCAGTGAGAATGATGAGACCATTGGGGAGAACGTCTTTGCATATTTCCGACATGTCGTATCCCCCTCTCTGGTTCTTGAGTCGCCCCGCTCGCGGGCAAAGCACCAACCGTAATTCGCCCCTGACCTATTTCTATCATAGGGTTTTCGAAAAGGCTAGAAAAAGTGAAAGGGATGATTTCAAAGGGATGATTACACTTGCGTGAGGCCGAGCCTCCGCCTATACTTAGTACGTCTTTAAGCAGCAGTTGCGGCCCAGTGACCGCGACCGCCATGCGGGCCTGTAGCTCAGGTGGCTAGAGCGCACCCCTGATAAGGGTGAGGTCGGTAGTTCAACTCTACCCAGGCCCACCAGCCTTCGCCCGCCACGGCGGGCTTCGGCTCGGCAGGCCACGGTTGAAGGCGAAGGCTGTCGCGCCGTAGCCTTAGCGGAGGCGGACTCCCCCCCCATGAAGTACGTTTATATCTTGCAGAGTCAAGCGGACACAGAGCGCTACTATACGGGCTTCACCAATGACTTGAAGGCAAGGCTTTCCAAACACAATGCAGGTGCTGTGACGCATACTGCCAAGTATCGGCCTTGGCGCATAAAAACGTATATCGCTTTTACGGATGAAGATCGTGCGGCCTCTTTTGAAAAATACCTGAAATCTGGTTCAGGCCGGGCATTTGCTAAGGCAAGATTGTAGAGTGGTACGCGGAGCGTACTGCCAAACCGCACCCTCTCGAGGGGTGGCGTATCAGGGTCCGGTTATTTCGGCCCCCATCTCCCGCCGTTGCGAAGCAGCGCTTTTGCCCCACCACTGGGCTGAAAGCTGGACGTGTCCTCGCAGAGCTGGTTCTTGCCTACTCAATTTTTTGTCACACTCCGCTGTCACGGCTTGTCACAGTAGCGGTTGGTAGAACTTGGTGGGGTCTGTAGGGACGGTCCCGATCTGGCTTATAAACCCCTTCTCGACCAAGAGCTTCAGATCGCGTTGCAGCGTTCTTCTGTTTAATTCTAGTTCTCTTTCGCAATCAGCAACAGTCGCTTTGCCGGCCTTCAGTAAGGAACCAAGGAGTGCGATGGGCCGATCTTTCAGTCCACTCTTTCAAGCCCTGAAGGGAGAAATGGTTCCTGACACCCCATTTTCGCATTTCCCCCCCTTGCGCCGGCACCTTGACGAAAACTCCCGCCGAGGTTGTTGCTGACATCCTGGAAATCCAGAAGCGTAACCGCCTCGGCGGTCTCAAGATCAAGGATTTGATTCAGGAAGGAGACAAGTACTGATGGCGGCGTTCGTCATCGGACCTTGCCCGGGTGTTTTTCAGACGAAGCCACACCCGCTACCAATGCGTTGCTTGTCCGCTTGCGGACAAGCGATCGCTCGATGACGATTTGCGCAAGGCTGCGAGCCTCGCTGGAACATCTCTTGTTTGGTCCCAACCGTGATTTGCGCCTTGGAAATTTACGCGGAAACCCGAAATAACGGTAACCGGTCCGCGGAACAGGGAAGGTTGTAATATGTCCAAGCAGATGGTAGGCTTTTGCATAGTAGAGAGATGCAGGAAATGAGTCGTACCTATGAAGTCGAGGCGCGATGGGATTCCGAGGCGGGGGTCTGGGTCGCGGAAAGTGACGACATCCCCGGCCTGGTGGCGGAAGCCGAGTCAATGAATGCCTTGGTGGAGAAGGTCCGGGTTTTAGTGCCGGAGCTTTTTGAGTTAAACGGCGGGCTGGAACCGGGGCAAAAGGTGGTTGACGTTCTGGTTCGCGCCCATCATGAAGAAACTGCTTCTGTACCCGTCGGGTCCTGATGGTAAGCTACACGCCGAAACTGAAGGAAGTTCTCCGCGCCCACGGATGCCATTATGATCGACCCGGACGTGGCGATCACGAGATTTGGTACAGCCCGATTACTCAGCGATACTTCCCGGTAGACCACAAGATTCTATCCCGCCATACGGCCAATGGCGTTCTGAAGCAGGCTGGCATCCCAAAGCAGTTCTGAGTCGTCCTTCGTAATCGAGGTAGTTCGTAGGATACCCCCCCGTTGCGCAGAATCGGCCCTATCAATAAGCGGCGTTTTCCCTTAGATCAGAAGATTCTGTCCCGCCATACCGATTAATCATTTCTAAAGCAGGCCGGCATTCCCAAGCAGTTTTAATGATATTGAGGATAATTGTCAGCCAACAATGCTAGCTGCTATAATGTGGCCACCGTTTGCGACTACTCTGGAATTGCAGGGAAGCGGTACTCAGACTATTGATACAAGGAGCGGAACATGGCTGAGGATCTCACTCTGGAAGCGGCGCAGAAAATACTGGCGGCGGCAGCGAAGAAGGCCGGGGAGCTTGGGACTCGCATGGACATTGCCGTGGTGGACGCGGGAGGCAATCTCAAGGCATTTGTACGCATGGACGGCGCCTGGCTCGGGAGCATTGACATTTCCATGCGCAAGGCGCGCACCGCTCGCTGGTTCGATATGAATACTGGTGATATCGGGAAATACTCCCAACCCGGAGGACCGCTCTTCGGGATCGAGCACAGTAACGGCGGGTTAATTACCTTTCCCGGCGGGGTTCCCTTGAAAGACGGCAAAGGCAATGTTGTAGGAGCGGTGGGCGTCAGCGGAAGCACGGTCGAGAATGACCATGCGGTGGCGGTCGCCGGCGCTGAAGCCTTGGGTAAATGACGAAGATTCTGTTGATCGAAGACGAACCGGCGCTGGCGGAGACGCTCGAGGACCGCCTGCAGTGCGAAGGCTACACTCCGGAAATCGCATCGGACGGCGAAAAGGGTATCGAACGCGCCACGCGCGATTACTTCGACTTGGTCATCCTGGATCTCACGCCTCCGGTGGGAAACGGCTTGGAGATTTGCCGCGAGCTGCGCCAGCAACAAGTTAACGCACCGATCTTGATGCTCAGCGTTCGCGCTGAGACGATGGACAAGGTTCTGGGCCTCAAGATCGGAGCAGACGATTACGTGACCAAGCCGTTCGACATGCGGGAATTGATGGCCCGAGTCGAGGCCCTGTTGCGCCGCTCCCGCAACGGAGGCGGTAAGCCCGGCGCAGTCTACCAATTCGGCCCCATTCGTGTGGATCTCCGGCGCGCCGAAGTATTTCGGCATGGCGACCCGGTGAATCTTTCGGCGCGAGAGTTTCAACTGGTCAAATATTTCATCGAGCACCGGGGCGCAGCGCTGTCCCGGACGGAGCTTCTGAAGGAAGTTTGGGGGTACGGGGGAGTGCCACTGACGCGGACCGTGGATGTACACGTGTCCATGCTGAGACGCAAGCTGGAGACTAATCCTAGCCGTCCGCAGTATATTCAGACTATAATGGGTCTCGGTTATAAGTTCTTTGGCTGAGGTCCGTGGGCGTGCTGGCGGCGCCGAGGCTGCCGCTGGGTGCTGTTGTGCGGAATAGGGAGAGGGTGGGAGACTTCGGAAACCTGCCTGGGGTCGGCATTGGGAATTTCAAAGCGAGAAGACGAGTCTGTGATGGGAGCAGTTAAAAGGGCGGGTAACGTCAAAAAGGTGTAACGAAACATTTACACCACCTTAACAAGCAGAGGGAAAACCACCGCCGCGTTATAGCCTTCCAACGACTTTACACTGCTTTTGAAACCAATAGTTTGCGTCCATTTTTGCAATGTGCTCTTATTATTGCACCTCGGGTCAACCGAATCGTTATGGCTTGTCCCGGCGGGATGAATTGCAGAAAGGGAGCGTTCCTGTAAGGTCGTGCTGGCGACCGAGGCGCAACAATAAGAAGCTTCCGATTCCGGTGCAACAGCAACAAGCCAGCGCAGAGAAAAACAAAGGTCTAAACCATAGGAAGAGAATAACGATAGCGTGACGAACTTATCTTAGCCCTAAAGCGCCCGGCGCGATAGGCGTATGCCGTATCGCAAGAGGGTAGTGGAGGAATCTTTGACACGAGAGATCTCAGGTTTCATCAGACTGATACAAACGAGCGGCCTCCTGGTTTGTGTAATTCTCGGGTGCGAAGGCGCGTTCGCGCAAGTTGATTCGGGATCTGTCTTTGGCACAGTCAAGAATCCGGCCGGCGATGGGGCTGTCGGCGCCAAAGTCTTTCTAAAAAACGAAGCGACTACCATTACGAAAACCGCTTACGTGCGGCGAGACGGCTCGTATATTTTTGCGCCTGTGAGGATCGGCACTTATTCTGTATCCGTCGAACTGCAAGGGTTTGTTCCGGCTTTTCAGGCTGACGTACTGGTCGAGACCCAGCAGCAGGTAGTGGTCAATTTCAACCTGGTGGCTTCGCAGGCCGCTAACGGAGCCACCGTCTCTTCGGGATCGACAGCGACTTACAATTACCTGCCTGGGGACAAGGTAGTGCCCAACGAGGCGCTCAAGGGTCTCCCGGTTTTCACTCGCAACTACACCTTTCTGGCACAGTTGCTGCGCGGCACCGGGCCCACCGTGCCGTCGCCCATCGGTTTGAAGGCGACGGGAAGTTTCGCGGCCGACGGGGTTCAGCCTGGCGCTACAACGCTTACGTCCTGGACGGGGGCGATAACAACAACCGGTTCCCCGACTTCCTTCCCGGGACCGCGTACGAGGTCCTCCCCCCGATGGACGCGATTGAAGAATTCAAGGTTGAAAGTCCCTTGCACAGCGCGGGCATCGGAGGCGGGGCCGGCGCGGTGGTCAACGCGACCACGAAATCAGGGACCAACGACTTTCATGGAACTGCCTGGGTGTACGCAAGTAATGACGCCACGAATGCCGCGGATTTCTTCGATGACGCGGTGGCATTAAAGAAGGCCGAGTTGCGCAAGTACCAGTATGGTGCGACTCTGTCGGGCCCCCTCAATATTCCCAATTCCTACAACGGCCGAAACCGGACATTCTTCTTTGCCGACTACCAGGGGACAAAGTATCGCCAGGGAGTCCCGACTGTAGCCACTGTACCCACCACCGATGAGCGGTCGAGCGGATATACGGATTTCACGGATTTGATCAGCGGGCAGCCGAAATGTACGTCGGGGCCGGATGTGCTGGGTCGCACGGTACCCTGCGGGACGATTTTCGATCCGGCCACGACGCGCGAATTGGCAACCGGCCAGATTGACCCGGTTACAAGTTTAAAGGCTAACGCTACAGGCTACGCCCGGGATCCAATTCAGTGTAAGGGCGTAGCCAACACAATCTGTGCGAATCGGGTGGATGCGGTGGCCGCTGGGATGCTAAACCTGTTTCCGGCGCCCACCACGAC
This sequence comes from uncultured Acidobacteriota bacterium, assembly GCA_963770415.1. GTDB lineage: Bacteria > Acidobacteriota > Terriglobia > UBA7540 > UBA7540 > CAVROP01. The sequence continues at coordinate 32,557 of CAVYPU010000037.1, read as the reverse complement.
GAGCATCTTCAATAACTACACGACGAATACATTCAGCCGGGGCGACGCCAACCAGTTTGATGTTCGTATCGATCACCACATTAGCGATCAGAACCAGATGTATGGCCGCGTCAGCTTCATGGATAACCCCCAACTGCAGGTGGGGCCCTTCGCGGGCGTAGCGGACGGAGGGGGATACACGCAGACGTTTAAGGTATTCAATGGCGTTTTGAGTCTGAACCACGTTTCCTCGCCAACTCTAGTCCACAACATCCGGCTGGGCGCCAACTGGATGGATTTGCAGAGAGTGCAATCTTACGCCAACGACCTGACCGACATCCCCGCGCAGCTCGGGATTTCGGGGATTCCGCAAATCACAGGCAACGGCGGCTTGCCCACTATTGACATAGGGATTTACTCCTCGCTAGGAAGCGGACCGTACATGCCCGCCATCGATTACAATACAACCTACCAGGTGAGCGAGAGTTTCACCAAGATCAGAAGGCTTCATATCATCAAGGGTGGGGCTGAGGCAATGCAGATCAAAGCTGCGGTTAGTCAGCCCCCCTATTCGCGTGGGCTGTTCGATTTCTCGGGCAACTTCACTTCCATCGCCAATTCCCTGGACCCCAGCACAGGTGTGGGTCAGTTTGTTATCACCCCTGAGGCTTCACCGGTTACTTTCGGACGAAATGACGTGGGAGGCCCGAACCAGGTTCTTGGCTCCAACATTACCAACACTTACATGGACAACCGGCGCCTCTACTATTCCGCCTACTTGCAGGACGAATGGAAGTATCGACCGGACTTAACTATAACCATAGGCGGAAGGTGGGAATACTTCCAGCCTTGGAAGGAGAATTTCAGCGCGGAGGCGAACTTTGTTCCGGGGGTTCCGGGAAGCTCCGAATACATAATTCCCGCTGGCCGAGGTTTTGATACTCTCCCTTGCGGACCTAATTACCCCATCACCTGCACCACGGGCTTTTTCAATTCGCTCTCCACAGACTTTACCAACACGCTTACTAACGATGGATTACGCTTTACTTACCATCGCCGGGGAGCCCTGATCGCACACTCAGGACCTCAATATCGGCCCTCGCGTAGGTTTCGCCTATCAATACTCGCCCCAGATCATGGTACGGGGCGGATACGGTTTGTATTACGGCGGTTTGGTAAACGAAGGGGGCCAGGCCAATTTGGGCGGGAATTATCCATTTCAGGTCAATTACAACTACATGAACCTGGACGATGGCACCCCGGTCACCTACCCCTCGACACTCAGCTATGCAACCCTGGAACAAGGCCTTGCCCCTGTTCCGCTCACGCCGCTTGCGGCCACCGCCAACGAATTGGAATTGCGGGGATTCCAGCAGAATCTTAAGAACCCCTACTCAAATAATTTCAACCTCACGGCGGAGTATAAACGGGCGAATAATGATTTGCTGAGTTCTCCTGGGTGACGACGGTCGGACACCACCTTCTCGTCAACACGGGAGTGAACGAGGTGGGCGAGATGCTCCCGCCCTTCGAACAACCCCAGGAATTTGAACCCTATCTGCGCTTTGCTTATGGTTCGAGCTATATTCAAACCGAAGGGGACAGCAAGTACAATTCAGGCCAGGTGAAATACCAACGTTATATGGGGCATGGGCTCAATTTCCTTGCCGACTATACGTATGGGACGACCCACACTGATGCCTTGGACTTCTTCAACCTCAATAACCCCCAGACTTACCGGGCCGCTAACCTGCAAACATTCGGGATCAGAGGCGATTACCAGCAGGCCGACTTTGCCGTGCGGCACCTGGCGCACTTCAGCGGTGGTTATGACCTTCCATTTGGTCCGGGGAAGCAGATGCTCAATGAGAAGGGCGATCCAATGGGCAAGGCGCTGGGCGGCTGGAGTTTGAACTGGGTCTTCACTTTTGCCAGCGGCCAGCCGATGACGATTCCGTGCACGATTGTGACTTCTGCCGGCTTGGGCTGCAATGCATTGATGGTGCAGGGGGCAAAGCCCGACGCTGGTCAGCATAATGTAAACCAGTTCTGGAACCCCGAGGCTTTCTACAATCCCCCTGCGACCACTTCCGAGAACCAGAGCAACTTCGCTCCCCTGGGGGGCGCCGGCACGCAGGTTTATGGGCCGCAACTCATCAGGCTCGATGCTGCCCTTCGACGGAGCATCCAGATTAATGAAAATGTTCGGGTTGAGTTCCGCGCCGAAGTCTACAACGCGTTGAACCACCCGTTCTTTGCACAGCCTTCGAATCTGAACTTTCTGAATACGACGAACTTCGGCCAGATCAATTCGACCGCCGATAACCCGAACGACGCGCGTGCTTTTCAGTTTGCGGTAAAATTCTACTTTTGAGTTTGAAGGTGGATATGCTGAGCATCTTTTTCTTTCTGCTTTCTGTTCTCCTCAGTGTCTTCAATCCTGTGGGCCACAGGCCCGTCAAGATGCCATCCCACGCGCGGGACGTTTCTGCGTCTAAGGCTCGCGTTTGGAAAACGGTCGGCGCACTTCCCTTGAGTTTCGAGGTGAACCGAGGGCAGGCAGCGAGCGCCGTCCAGTTTCTTGCGCGAGGCCAAGGCTACACCATTCTGCTGGCGCCCGGCGAAGCGGCGCTCGGGTTGCAATCGCCGAGCCAGGACGCAACCTTTGCGGACAAGGCGCAGAGGCAGCACAGGTTCTCCACGCGCGTACTGCGAATGGAAATTGAGGGAGCCAACCTTGCTTCCTCCGCTGCCGGTCTCGACCAACTCCCCGGAGTCAGCAACTACTTTATCGGGAAAGATCCCAGCCGCTGGCATACCCACATCCCGACTTATAAGAAAGTTCAGTTCGATCACATTCGCCCTGGAGTGAACCTGGTCTATTACGGAAACCAGAATCAACTGGAGTATGATTTCGTTCTTTCACCGGGCGTCAAACCGCAGTCCCTGGGGCTGAGGTTCGAAGGCAGCGATGCGACGGTCGATCCGCAGGGTAACCTGGTTTTCCCGTCAACCGGAGGGCAGGTGACTTTCCACAGGCCGGTCGCCTACCAGCTTGAAAAGTCGAACCCGTTAAAGAAGCACTTCCTTACCGCGTCCTACGTACTCAGAGAACACAACCGCGTAAGCTTCGATGTAGCCGGTTACGACCCGAAGGCCCAGTTGGTGATTGACCCGTCCCTTGTTTACTCGACTTTTTTGGGCGGGAACGGCGGCGACACTGGAAATGCGGTGGCGCTGGATAGCATCGGGGACGCTTATGTCACAGGCAGCACGTCGTCAACGAATTTTCCCACTGCCGGCACGACGGGCGCCCAGAAACCAACGCCCTTCCAGGGAACTTATGGGGGTGACACGGACGCATACGTGACCAAGGTGAGGTATGACGGCGAGGCGATTGTCTATTCAACGTACATAGGTGGCAACAACTTTGATGTTGGTAACGGCATTGCCTTGGATTCTTCAGGCGATGCATACGTCGCAGGCACTACTTCGTCCTCGAATTTCCCCGTCACCTCCAACGTCTTTCAACCCACTTTCGGCGGGGGCACGTCGGACGCATTTGTGTCCAAATTGGACCCTAGTGGCAGCTCCCTGCTTTATTCGTCGTACCTTGGCGGGGATGACGTTGATTATGGGCTGGCTGTTGCTGTGGACCCGGGCATGAACATCTTCGTAACAGGCTCCACGCAATCGACCAATTTTCCCACCGCCAATCCAATTCAAGCCGGCAACAGCGGCAATGGGGATGCCTTTGTGGCCGAAATCAGTCCGGGGGATCCCAGACTTCGCAATTGATTTATTCCACCTACTTGGGCGGCAGCAGCGCCGATTCAGGCCAAGGGATCGCAGTAGATACGGGCGACAATGTTTACGTCGTGGGCTTCACCTTTTCCACTAATTTCCCCACTTACAATGCTTACCAAGCCGTGAATGCCGGGAGCGTGGACGCCTTCATTACCGGGTTGACTTCCGCCACCACCGGTGTTCCCCCCAGGCTCGCGTTCTCAACCTACTTTGGCGGAGCTGGCGATGACCGGGCCTTGGCTGTCGCGTTGGACACTCAATCCAACGTTTACATCACCGGGAGCACACTTACCGCCTGTTCTCCTGCAATCAACACTTCAAACCTCTGCGGTCAAACCACCAGCTTCCCCACCACGGCCGGCGCCTTTCAGACCTACACCGTTAAGCAAGCGCCCGGCTATGCTGCCGTGTTCGTTTCGGAGTTCAACTTCACCGCCACCGCGCTCCTCTATTCCACGCTTATGAGCGGGAGCTTGACGGACGCAGCGTCGGGGATTGCTGTTGACCCCGCGGGTAATGCGTACGTTACCGGATACACGCAATCCAGTGATTTTCCCACGGCCAACGCCTTTCAGGCGAGCTATGCCGGTGGCACCTGCGGGACGAACCCCTGCCAGAATGCCTTCGTAGCGGAAGTGAAGCCACTGGGAACGTCGTTAGTCTTCTCCAGTTTTCTCGGGGGTAGTTCCGGGGACTTTGGAAACGCTGTCGCCGTCTGGACTAACCCCAACAATAACAGCGCGGTCGAAGCCGCTGTGGTGGGGACGACGTTTTCTTCCAACTTTCCGTCCATCGCCCTCGCTTATCAAGGCGAGCCACAGAACACCTCCGGGCTTTCCAGCGCCTTCGTGACTATGATCGCTCCCAACAATCTTGCCGCCGTGGCGTTGACGCCGCAAAAACTAGCCTTCGGAAACGTCACTGAAAACACCACAAGCACCGTAACTTCAATGAATCTCCCTGCTGTGGTGACACTTCGCAACGAAGGCACGACCCCGTTGCAGGTCACGGGTATTACTGTCGGCGGGGATTTTAAGGAGACGGACGATTGCGTCGGAACCCTTCCCGCGGGCGGAGGGGTTTGCACGATCAACGTGAGTTTTACTCCCACGGTGCTGTCGGCCGAAACCCAACTGCTCTCGATTTACGACAATGCCACGGGAAGTCCGCATCTGGTCGCACTTACAGGCACCGGCATCACTGGCGCCACGACTGTGCTATTTTCGCCCACCAGCCTCGTCTTCGGGACCCAGGTTTTGAATACCACCAGTCCGCCTCAGACCGTGCTCATGACCAACAACGGCCAGACGCCTTTGACCGTTACCGACATGGAGGCTCACGGCGACTTCTCGGAAACGACCACTTGCCCATCTACCCCGTTTACGCTTGCGGTCAATGCCACCTGTGCTTTCCAGGTCAGTTTCACACCCACGGGCACCGGAATTCGGAAGGGGAGTCTCAACATAACGGACAATACCACCCTCGGTACATCGGCTATTACTTTGACAGGGACTGGGAACCCTAACTTTATTCTCTCTTCTGCTACCGGCATCACGCAAACCCTGCCCATTGGCACAGCAACTACCACCTTCACCATATCCATGTCGTCCAGCATCCCCAATTTCACCGACAGCGTCGCCCTCAACTGCTCGAATTGCTCCTTCAATCCTTCGATCATCGCTTTGAACAACGCCACCATACCGAGCACCAGCTCGCTGACGGTTTCGAGTTTGGATAAAGGTACCAGCCCTACTATTATCACGATCAGTGGAGTGGATTCGACCTCCGCGGAGACAGCTACGCTGAATTTGACGATTTACTTTCAGGATTTTTCAATTTCGGCGTCGCCGGCTGTTTCCACCATTGTCTCGGGCGCGTCAACCATCTATACGGTTACCGTATCACCCGTCAACGGCTTTAACTACCCTGTAACTTTAGGCTGCATCTCGGGTTCCTTGCCGAAAGGTGCGTTGTGCCTCGCCAACCCCGCTTCGTTGACTCCCCAGGGCGGCGCGGTCAGCTCGCAGCTTTCCGTAAGCACCACGGCGCAATCAACAACCACCACATCGCAACTGCTCCCGCTGAGGCGGCCGCACATCCCTCCGCCTTCGGCCGGGATGCTAGCCTTGCTCGGGATATGTAACCTGCTGACTCTTATGATCCTATGGGCCCGCGAGCGGAGGCGTTTCCGGCAAACGGGGAAGCGCGGAAGGCTGGTCTACGCACAAATGGCTTTGGCCTCCCTGGTTCTTGCCACGGCGTTCTGGGTGAGTTGTGAAACCGGGATCTACACCAACGTCATTCAGCCGTCGCCGGTCAACGGAACTCCGACCGGCAATTACACCATAGCTATTCAGGGCACCTTCACCGGGACGACTGCCGGGGTGGGAATTGTCAGTGGGACGACAACGAAGGTCACTCATATAACCAGCGTTAACCTCACCGTACAGTGACAAGCGGGGTGAGAACGCGCGGGAAGTCTTAAGGTTGGAAGTTGGGCGAGATTGGGACAGGGTCTTTTCCCTGAATGTGCAAAGGGCGGGGTTTTTAATCCCGCCCTTTTGCTTTTGTCTCAGTGATTAGATTGGAAATGACGTGCCATATTCGCAAGTGTCTGGAAGGGCGGGCTTTAGCCCCGCCCTGGAGTTTCCACACTTGTGTCCCATGGGCAGAGCCGCAAGTCGCGATGGAACAGCCTTGAGGTCATGGATTCAACGCCCGGGCTTTGATGAAAGTCAACGCGTTGTCGCCCTCGCGAAAGCGGGGGCCATATCCTTGGAAAAGGCTGGATCCCCGCTTGCGCGGGAATGACGTATTTAAGGGTGATTTTAAGGAGGAGCCTGCGGAAGGGCGCGGCTCAAGCCCCGCCCTCCCCAATCCCTCGCGGGAAATTCAGCTTAGAAGTTGAACGCCATCTGAAGGTCGATGCGCCGGTTCGCCGCAGCCGAAGAGAAGAACCCGCCGACCAACGCATTGGACCGGCCGAAGTAGTTCGTGCCCAGAACGCCATACGGCGCAGACAGGTTCACGTTGTTGAAGACATTGCGCGCGTTGGCGCTAAAGGTAATGCTGTAGCGGGTGTTCGTAGCTGCGCCTCCGCCAAAGAAACCTCCGCCGCCTCCACCGCCAAACCCGCCTCTGAACCCGCCGCCGGGTCCGCCACGGCCGCCTCCCGGCCCGCCTCCGGACATGCCGGATGAACCGGCGCGCTCAGGCTTCTTGCCAAAGCCGAACGTTTTGCTGACGCGCAGGTTGGTGGTGAACTGGCCCGGGCCGGTACCATAGTTGGGCCCAATCATCTCTTCACCCGCGACGGGAACGAGATTGAAAGTGCCCCACTTGGTCACCTGGACTTCATTCGAGGCGCCTCCTTGACCCACAAGAGCGGGCCGTACGTTGTGGTTGTATGTGCCGTAGAGATCCACGCCGGGTAAGGTGATGTTGAAAGGCGCTCCGGAGTTCAGAACGATCATGGGGCTGAAGGCGAAACCGTGCGGAACGGTCCAGGTGCCGCCCAGGAAGACGCGGTGCCGGATGTCGTAACCCGCTCGCCCGTAGTCCTCGGCGATATCGTACGGGTCCACCGGCGTGCTCGTGTGGCCGTCGGCGTAGCTCAGGGTGTAATAGCCGAATAAGTTTAGCTTTGCTCCCATGCGCATGTTGAAGTTCGTGATCAGTTGGTTCTGGTTGAAGATGCCGGCGGATTCGTACTGGTAGATCTGACCAACATGGTCCAGATTGCCGTAGCTTGTATACGGGACTTGGCCCGCTGTGGGATCGCCGAAGGGATACGTTCCAGGCGTGGGCGCGTTGATATCGCGGGTCATGATCTGATGCACGCCGTGCGAGTTGAGGTAGGTGACCGAGAGTGTGGCGTTCTTGTTTATTTGCCGCTCCAGACCCCCGCCCCCCTGAGTTGTATAAGGCGTTCGCAGGTTGGGATCGAGCGGGTCAATGTTCGACCCCTCTTGGCAACCCGACGTTGTGCCCAGCGGCGGAAGATTAGGGAAAAAGTCGGGGTTGTCATAGGAGTAGCTCTGCTGGACGCACCCATTCATTTGCTGCGCTTTGAGTAGGGAACCTTGCGAAAAGCGGTCGTAGAAGACGCCGAAGCCGGCGCGCAGGACGGTCTTGGGTGACTTGCCGCGTCCCAGGCCCCAGGCCAAGCCCACGCGCGGCGCGATGTCGGCGTGGTCGTGAATGCCGGTCTGCGATTCGAGGCGCAAGCCCATGCTAAGTGTCATATTCGGACGCGCCCGCCAATCGTCTTCGCCGTAAAGCCCCAGGTCAGCGTAATTGATGCTGGCGGAAGGAATACCGCTGTTGATCGAAAACGATGTCGCCCCGCCTCCATTGGCCCGAATCTGGGCGGGGGTCAAACCAGCGTTGAGCCCCTGAAGCGTGAGCTGGTAAGCAGTGAGCGAAGGGAACGAAAACGATCCGTTAAAGCTGCTGGTCGAACTGGTGGTTTCCGTGTTGTCGCGAACCCGCCCGCCGAACCTGACGAAGTTCTTGCCCAGATTGATGGAAGTGTAGTTCTGGAATTCGTAGTGGTCCTCGGTGTCGCTGCTGATCCCGGCCGAGCTGCCACCGCCTGAAAATGCCCCTGCCACTGATATTCCACAAGGTTGCCCCGACGTGAGACACCCGCCTGGAGCGCCTATAAGACCATTGCTGCCGTTGATTGCCAGATTCACCGGCGCCGAGTAGCTGTAGTCATGCAGGTACTGGAAACGAGACTGGTTCACAGTTCTCTCGCTGATCACCTGCGTGTCGCCCACCTGCACGGGTCTGCTCGGAGCCGTTGGAGTTGGTAGCCAGCGAAGGCAGCGAAAATTGCCCGATGCTGTCGTCGGTGTCGGTGTTCTCCCAATATTGGTAGCGCACCGTCATGACGTTTTTCGAGCTGAGCTGGTAGTTGACGCGCGGCCCCAGGTTCATGCGCATGCGGGGATTGAGCACCGCCAGACTATATTGCTGCTGACTCAATGAAGCCCCAGGGAGGGTCGATCCTGGACCGGGAACGAAGGCGCTGACCACGTTCGAGTCGTCAAGGTCGCGCCGAAATATGCTGAAGAAGAATGCCGCCTTCTTGTTGATCGGCCCGCCGATGTTCCCGTTGTAGAACTGCGAATGGTAAGTCGGCTCCTCAGCCGCGAAGGGGTTCCGCGTGTTGAAGGCTGTGGTGTTCCCGCTCACGAAGGCCTGTCCATGGAACTGGCTGGCACCGGGCTTGGTTGTAATTTCGACGCGGCCGTAACCCAGATGGTCATACTCCGCCGAGAAGGGATTCTGGTTAACTCGTACCTCGAGGATCGACGATTTGGGGGGGAGTTGTCCGCCGGTGAATCCATCGATGTAAATCTGCCCGCCGTTCGGCCCCGCCGATGGCCCCGCCAGCGCTGAGAGTTCAGACTGCAACTCATCCGGATCGTCGGAGAGCGAATCGAGTTCCTTGCCCGAAATGACCAGCGAGCTGGCGTTGTTTTCAGCGGTGACGCTGACGGCTGGCGCCTCGCCGGAGACCGTCACCTTCTGCACTTCCTCTTCGATCTTGAGCGCGATGGAGAGCTTTTGAACCTGCCCGGCCGTGACTGCGACTCCCGGCTGCTCGTACGGCGAGAAGCCCTTGGCAATCACTTTCACGACGTAGGCGCCCGGTTCAAGCCCCTTGAACTCGTAAACGCCGTCCTTGTTCCCTTGCGCGGCCTTGGTCTCTCCCGCGGCAGAGGTCACGAGCACCGTCGCATCCTGTACCACGGCGCCCGAAGGGTCATTCACCTGGCAGCGCAGCGTTCCGGAGGAAGTCTGCGCAAGCAAAGAACCGCCCAACATTGACGAAAACAGAAAGACCAGAAAGATACAAATCCAATTTTGCAATAACCGAGATTTCATCACGTCTCCTACGAAAACGCCCGCCTTGTCTAACTGAGCGTTGAATTATTGTGCTTATTCTTCTCCACCGCCGCTTGGGGCGCCGCCGCCGAGGTTCCAGGCCCCCATAAACATGGCCTGGCTGGCGTTCGGGGAAGCAGTGAGAATGGCTTCCACGCCGCCCAGCACCGTGATGGCCGTTACCCCGCCGGTCGCAGTGCCTTGTGTCGATACAATCATCACCGCGTCGCCTTTCTGTATATCGGCCAGTTTCGCCGGCGGCATGCGGTTAAGTATCTGCTGAAGATCAGGCGCTCGGCCGGATCGCGCGCCTCCCGGGCCGACACTACCTGGACCACCTCCGCCGGGGCTGCCTCCCGCAGCAGGACTGCCAGCCGGGGCCGCGCCGGCCGATGCGCCGCCACCCGCAGCCGCGCCACCCTGCTGACCACCGGGCCCTCCAGGCGCGCCTCCCTTGAGCCGCATGGCAATGCCTTGCGCCATCATGGGAGACAGCTTGCGAAGTTGAGAGTCCGTCGCAAACTTCACCAGCACCGGCTTCTTCGTTTTCAAATCCGTAACCGTCATCGTGTTCTGGCTGAGGTCAACCGAAGAGACCGTGCCGGCGATGTTTCGGAAAGTTCCCGAGACAATTTCGTCCGCAGTAAATTCGCTCCCATCCGGGCTGCGTGTGCCTCGAGCGCGGAGCTGGTCGCCGGGTTGAATCTGGTCGAAGGGCGCCGGCTTGGCGTCGTCGAACCGCACCGAGTCCGGCGCGTACCTCCGCAGAACCGTATCTTTGGAACTGTGGAGCGTTGTCTTCTTCGTTGCGCCGAAGCCCGCGGTCGAAAGCGTGATCGTGTTCGCGGCGGGATCGACGCCAGTCACGAGGCCTCCCACACCGCGTTGCCATGCGGCGCGCTCGCCTTCCTGCTTCTGCGCAATGTCCGCCTTGCTCATCACGATGGCAGCGTTGGCGAGGAGCGTCTTTTGATCATCAGAAAAACGCCCCCGCACCAGAACTCGGTCGCCCACGCTGATGTCGGGGGCGGCGATCTTGACCGCGCCCTTCAGGTCTTTTTGATTGGGAGGAACTCGCACCAGAGTGGCGTTACCTTGAAGCTGCACGGCGACGCGCGTTCCGGAATCGGTTTGAATGGTGAAGCCGTTCGGGTCGATGCTGACCACCGCTCCTATGGCCCGGTTGGCGGGATTCGGCGCCTGGCCAAACCCTGTCGCCACAAGGCCGAGTGCCAGGACGCCCAGACAGACGGAGGCAAGGACAACACTTGCATCCTGGAATCTCCGACTTTTTTGCTTCCTCATCATCAACCTCCGTTAAAACAGGCGGGCGGCAGGGCCGTGCCCCCCACTTCCCGTCAGGTTTTCAAGTTGGTGAAATCACGCGGCAACAACTTCCATTCTGGCTTTGAATGCAAAGGTAGAGCCATCAACGGATCTGAACTGCCATCCGTCTAGGAATGGCTCCTAAATCTATGACGTATCAAGTGGGTCGAAGGGTTTCGTCTGGCCGCTTAAAATCGCACAAAAGGCGGTGGTTAGCGACGTATTGTCACCTTCTATCCGCCTTTTCACGCTACTCAAGACCAGTAGCGCCTTTCGGTGTTAAATACTGACAAAATATACTGGGATAGGTCAATGACATTTTGTTGCTTCGCCTAATACTCCCTCAAGAAGCTACAGAAAACCGTCGATTAGAAACATGGTGGCGCCGGACGAGCTTCCGAGTGCCCGGTTGCACCCCGAAAGCGGCGCATCACCGCCCGTCTCAAAGGAATCGCATGATGGCTGAAAAAATCCTCCTCGTCGATGATGAAGCTGCCGTACTGCAGGGCTATGACCGGCTGCTGCACAAGGAATTCGAGGTCACCACGGCCGTGGGGGGGCGCCGGCGCGCTGGTTTTGATAAAGCACCAGGGCCCGTTCGCGGTCGTCGTGTCCGACATGCGGATGCCGGGGATGGACGGAATCCAATTCCTGTGCAAGGTCCAGGAAACCTCGCCCGACACCATTCGCGTCATGCTGACCGGGGCGTCAGACATGCAGACGGCCGTCGATGCGGTGAATCAAGGGAATATCTTTCGCTTCCTGAACAAACCCTGTAGCAAGGAAACCCTGGTCAAGACTCTCAACGACAGCCTGGCGCAATACCGGGTGGTCTGTGCGGAAAAGGAACTGTTGGAGAACACGCTGCGCGGCACCGTCTATGTGCTCACGGAGGTCCTGAGCCTGCTAAGCCCTGCAGCGTTCAGCCGCGCCACGCGCGTCCGGCGGTATGTCCAGCACGTTGTCGCCAAGCTCTCACTGGAAAACCCGTGGAAGTTCGAAATCGCCGCCATGTTGTCGCAACTAGGGTGCGTCACGCTCGACCCCAATACCATCGACACGGTGTATGCAGGACGCGACCTCTCCCCGGAAGAACAGGCTCAATACATTAACCACCCTCTGACGGCGCAGGAACTTCTGAAGAACATTCCCCGCATGGAATCCATCGCCTGGATGATCGCCCACCAGAACCGTGCCTTGCCGGACGACTTGGAAGCAGGCGTTAGGGACAAGCGAGAGATGCGGCTGGGTGCACAGATCCTGCGCGCCGCCCTGGCCTTTGACCTCAACCTCCGCAAGGGCCGCTCCCGTTCGGATGCGGCGCACCAGCTCAAGCAGAGATTTGCAGACCTCGATTCGCGAATCATCGACGCCTTGATGGAACTCGAACCGGAGGTGGCCGGCGACGGCGCCTCGAAGGCCCACATTACCAAACTTATTGTGGGAATGGTCCTGGATCAGGAAGTCAGAACCGAGGCGGGAGTTCTGATCGCCGCCAAAGGCCAGGAAGTCACAACCCCACTGTTTCTCAAGCTCAAAAATTTCGCCGCCAGGAAATACATACCCAACGAGGTCGTCGTGGTCCAAGCCAAGCACGCCTGACGAGCTTGCTTGTAGCCTGCTACCAACTCGTTTGCGTTGACCCGCGACTCCCTGGTCGATCGGGCGTGGTGCGGACGGGCAATCCTTTGGCATGTCTGTGGCCTGCCATTCCCGACGGTCGTATGCATGCTCCGGAAGTCCGTCCGCAAGCAAGCACCCACAGCCAAACCTCTGGGCCTTTCAGTTGGCTGTAGCCGACGGTTCACCCCCCGCCATTGATGGGGGAACATTCATGAACCAACGTGTCGCGGAAGATCGCCGCCCGATCAGACTTATGACGACCATGAAAATATAGGTCGAGATGACGAAGACCATGACAAGCCCAAGTAAGTAGAGGAGCCCCGCGTACCAAATCGGGAAAAGGTATCTACGAATGAGTTGGCGCCATCCAAATGCAACTTCGAGGCAGATGAATGCTCCACTGAGCACGCAGACACGAGGCACCCTGATGTTCCTCATCGCCTCTGCATAGGTGCACAGCCAGCCCATTCTTCGGGCCATCAATGCACCCAGCGAATAGGCAGTCGCAGCCAGGAAAGGATACGTAATAAAGAGCTGATACACACAGGATCGTCCTGGGATGCAATTCTGCCCAAAAAAGTTAGTGTAGGCAGAAGGGGAGTCCAGGCAAGCATTCCTTGAGAGGAGAACGGGACAGTTGGGGAACTGAACGTACAGATAACCCAAGACCACGCTCGGGACGACCCAAACCCACAGCATGGTCCGATGCCGCAGGAAACCGCTCAGCGACCATCCAAGGAAGAACGCCCAAAGACTTTGCGCGGGAAAGTAGGGCGGGCGGGTCACGCTCGCAATGAATGCATGGTGAATTCTGATGCCAATAATCCTCGGAATGTCCGCCGCGACGCCAATAGCCGCGTTGGCCGAAAGAAAAATTACGCAGGTGGCAATAACCTGATGCATCAGGAAAGCGAGGGCACCTGCGATCCTTGATTCGCGGGGCTGCGCTTCTGAAAGAGTCTCCATGTCGCCTCCGCGCATGACTGAACGGGCAAATGCATTTTACGCTCGATTCAGACGGATTCATTCAATTATTCCTGAGCGAAGTCCCGCAGCAGGAACCACTTTCTCCCATCCGCGAGTTGCGCAGACGTGCAGCTCTCCAGCATGTTTGTGGCCCGCAAATCCCGGGGCGTTTATCACGCCACCCTTGACAGCGCGGCCAATGTCGGGAATATTCTTCATACGATTAAAATCCGACAAAGGAGGCTTATGGCAGCAACCAAACCCGTGGGGTATGCGGTGATCGGACTGGGAGGATTTGCGCAGAGGGCGGTCTTGCCGGGTTTCCGGGATGCCAAGAAGGCGAAGCTCGTGGCGCTGGTGAGTAGTGACAGGGCAAAGGCCAAGCGCCTGGCCAAAAAGTTCAGCGCCGAGGCGGTCTACACCTACGAGGAATTGCCCGACTGCCTCGCGCAGCCGCAGATCGAGGCCGTTTACATCGCCACTAACAACGGCTCGCACGCGCAGTATGCCGTGCAGGCCGCAAACGCGGGCAAGCACGTGCTGTGCGAAAAGCCCATGGCGAATTCGGTGGACGAGTGCCGCGAGATGGTCGAGGCCTGCCGCGCCGCCGGCGTGCGCCTGATGATCGCCTACCGCAAGTATTTCGAGCCGGCCGCCCTCGAGCTCAAGAAGCTGATCAAGACCGGGAAGCTGGGGCGGCTGAAGTACATTCATTCGGCTTTCGGGATCGAGATCCGCGGCCGCGGGATCGGGGACAACTGGCATCTTAATGCCAAGCTCGCGGGCGGCGGGTCGCTGCCGGACGTGGGAGTTTATTGCGTGAATACCATACGATGGCTGGTGGGCAAGGACCCCTTCGAGGTTTCAGCTTACCAGTGGGCGACCGATCGCAAGACCTTCAGCCAGGTGGATGAGAACATCTCCTTCCGGCTGGACTTCCCGGACGGAATTGTGGCGCAAGCGACTTCGAGCTTTGCCGCCGCGGAGTCGTCCTTCGTGCACGTCAACGGCGAGAAAGGCTGGGCGGCATTGAACCCGGCGTTTCAGTGGGATCTCGAGCGCTGTCTCTTCGGCCAGATCGGCGGCCGGTGGTTCGAGAAAAAGTTCAAACTGCTGAACGAGCTGGCGCTTGAGCTCGATGCCCTGGCCGATTCCGCCCGCCGCCGGCGCGACCCTGAGCCGAACGGCGTCGAGGGCATGAAAGATGTCGCCGTGATGGATGCCATCTATCAGTCGGCGCGAGAAGGCCGCACGTTGCCCGTCATCATGCCCGAATAGAGAGGCAGCTTACCATGCTTATTCCCGCTGTTTATGCGGTTGCGCTGTGCATGATCATCCTCAGCATGATTTGCTGGGGGAGTTGGGCCAATACTCAAAAGCTTTGCCGGGGCTGGCGGTTCGAACTGTTCTATTGGGATTACGTTGTGGGCATCCTGCTGATGACGCTCCTTGTGGGCTTTACGCTGGGGAGCACGTCAACCGCAAGCCCCGAGAGCTTCCTTCAGAATCTGCGCGCTGCGGACGGCCAACATTTCCTGCTGGCGTTCGTGGGCGGCATTGTTTTCAATCTCGGTAATATCCTGATTGTGGCTGCCATCGCGATTGCGGGCATGGCCGTGGCCTTCCCGGTGGGCGTCGGATTGGCGCTGGTCGTCGGCTCGGTATTGAATTACATCGTCACGCCCAAGGGCAACCCGTGGATGCTCTTCGGCGGCATCGGGCTGGTCTGTCTCGCCATCGTTTTGGACGCGCTCGCTTACCGGCGGCGGGCGACTGATCTGACAGTGGGCCTAAAGGGGATCGTTGTGAGCGTAGTGGGCGGCGTGGTGATGGGGTTGTTCTATCCCTTCGTCGCCAAAGCCATCAAGGGCGAGAACCACTTCGGCCCCTACACCGTGGCCTTCGTCTTCGCGCTCGGCGTGCTGGCTTCCAATTTTCCGGTGAATTACTTCCTGATGCGAAAGCCGGTTTCAGGACCGCAGCTTTCCGCGGGCGATTATTTCCGTGGCACCGTCCCGTGGCACCTCTGGGGAGTCGTCGGCGGTATGGTGTGGGGCGTGGGCACGATCTCGAATTTCGTCGCGTCGTATGCTCAGATGGTCGGCCCCGCCGCTTCCTACGCGCTCGGCCAGGGGTCGATTATGGTCGGCGCGATCTGGGGTGTCTTCGTCTGGAAAGAATTCAAAGGGGCCGACGCGACCACCCGGCGGCTGCTGGCGTTGATGTTCGCTTTCTTCGTCGTCGGACTCGTGAGCGTAGCGCTCGCGCCGGTGGTGAAATGAGGAATTGATTCCTGGGAACAATGGTTGAATAATCACTTGAGGGGTTTCCTCGTGACGCATGATCTGTATAAATGTCCTGTGGACACCTACCAAGCTGAGAGGGGTTGATTCAAATGATAGGCGTAAAAGAAGCGGCAGAAAGGGCCGCTGAGTACTTCAGGGATCTTTATCAAGACCGATTCACGAATGTGCTCCTTGAAGAGGCCGAGCGCAAGGGTGAGCCGGGCGGGCGCCGTTATTGGCTCATTACCCTTGGGTACGACCGTCCTTCAAGTTTGCCCCAGTTTTCCAGGAAGGGTCCGCGTCAGTTCAAAGTCTTTGAAGTCAACGCGGAGACAGGTGAGGTCGCTTCGATGAAGATACGCGAGGTCGAGAATGTCGAGTAGTGGTTCCGACACGGCGATCGTTCACCACGGGAAAGGCCTCCTCATAGACTCGAATTTGCTCCTTTTGCTCTTCGTAGGTCAGTGCGACCCGACCCGAATCATGAAATTCAAGAGGACAGACCAATTCACGGTCGGGGATTATGAGCTCTTAGCTGAGTACATTGAGCAGTTCGATGAGGTGGTTACGACTCCCAGTATACTCACGGAAGTGAGCAATCTGCTAGGACAACTGCCGGAGAGCTTGAGGTACTATTTTTGGCAACATTTCGCCGGTGGTCTCAAAAACCTGCACGAGTATTACACGCCAAGCCTTGAATTGTGCAACGACAGAGCTTTCCCGAAGTTTGGGCTGACGGACACCGCCATCCTCCGGGCCGCAAACAGGAAATATCTCGTTCTCACTGACGATTTTCGCTTGACGCAATACCTCATAGGCAAGAACATCGATGTCATCAACTTCAACCATCTGCGTTCGTCCGATTGAGTGTTTAAGGACACGAAAAACACTCGAGTCTTCTCCGTGAGCGAATCCATATGCCAAACTCAATGCGAATCTTGTTGATTAGCCTTGCCCTCCTCATGACTTCTCTTCCTGCCGCGGGCGCGAAGACGCCTATTCTACTTGACACCGACATCGGCTCGGACATTGACGATGCCTTCGCGCTGGCGCTGATTGTCAACAGCCCCGAATTGGATCTTCTCGGCGTAACCACCGTTTCCGGCGACACCCAGGCGCGAGCGCGACTCGCGGCTAAAATGCTTTGGGAAGCAGGCGGCGCTTGGCGCAAGGTGCCGGTTTACGCAGGCAAGCCCGGAACGCCCCAGTCGATGGACCAGACCCGCTGGGCCAGGGACTTCACGAGCCCCGCTCTGCACATGAGCGGAGCGGTCGATTTCCTCAAAGCGGAAATCAGCCGGCGCCCTGGAGAAATCACGCTCATCACCATCGGGGAGCTGACCAATGCGGCGGCGCTCCTCAAGTCCGACCCTTCCATCGCGAAGAAGGTCAAGCTGATCGCCATGATGGGCGGTTCGGTCGAGCGCGGCTACGGGCCGGATTCGAAGCCCGAAGCGGAATGGAACATCAAGTCGAACCCGGGAGCGGCCCAGACCGTGTTCTCATCCGGCGTGCCGCTGCTGGTGGCGCCGCTCGACGTCACGGGCATGCTGCAACTCGATGCCGCCGCGCGCCGCCGCGTTTTCACGCACCTGACGCCGCTGACGAACGCCCTGACGATCCTCTACCACCTGTGGGGCGGCGAGTCGCCGACTCTGTTTGACCCCATGGCAGTAGCCATGCTCATCAAGCCGGGCATATGCGAGACCCAACAACTGGCCCTCGAGGTTGACGCGCAGGGATTCACACGAGTCGCCGCAGGCAAGCCCGCGAACGCCACGGTGGGGATGCACGTCGATCCCAAGATATTCTTTGAGGTTTACTTGAGCCGTGTCGCACCGTAGGGCAGGTGTCGGGTGTAAAGTGCCGGGGCACTGATTTCAAGTCTCAAATTTCAAATCCCGGCCCTCGCACCTGACACCTGGCACCCGACACCTACTTGAGCTTCGCCTCGATGCGGTCGTGAATCCAGTGCGGGTCCCACCATTCGACGGGGTTGACGGGAACGCCATCGAGCAGCATGGTAAAGTGCAAGTGGTCGCCGGCCGCCAGTCCCGTCTGCCCACTACGGGCGATTTCCTGCCCGTGTTTTACTTCATCGCCTTCCTTCGTCTCAAACGAGCTCAAGTGGGCGTAAAGGCTCTGCAGGCCGCAGCCGTGGTCAATCACCACCACGTTGCCGTAGATGCCCATGAAGCCCGCGTAAACCACCTTCCCATCGTTCGAGGCGAGCACCGGCGTGTGTTGAACAACTGCCAGATCGAAGCCCAGATGCGTCTGATGGTCGATCACCTGGCCGTTATACGTGTAGGTGCGGAAGTCGGCAAACGCGGCTTCGACTTTGGAGTTTCCTAGCTGCCGGAAGGGTTCTGTCCAGGTGAAGTGCGGGGCGGTTTTCTGAGACAAAGCCACCAACTGCTGAGCGTCCATGCGGCGAAGCGTGCCGTTGACGAGCAGGAAGTTCTTCACCATGTCGCCTTGGTCCGAAAGTTCCGGTGTCTGGCTCAAGATCGGAGGAACCACGCGCTGCATAAATTCGTCCGTGACGCTGATCGTGTCGGACTTGAACTTTTTGGGAAAGACCCGGTAATTGAAATTGACAAGGGTTTGGTTGCCGGCGTCGTCGCGCGCTACGACGCGGGCCGGCGTTGATGGGATCGACGTCATAAGGGTAGGCAAAGACGCACAAACGCGTGCTCGGATCGGAATCTTTCACGGCCCAGCTCGGGAAGAAGTAAGGGCCGACCTGGACACCGGATTCAACCGTCCCCGGCGAGATCTTGAAAAGCACCATGTCGCAGCCGCCCTGATTGATGTAGTGCTGCGAGGTCAGAACATCGGCGCGGGGCGGAAGGAAGCGGACGGGCAGGTCCTTGATGATCTGGCTCTGGCCGCCACGAAGGAATCGCCCCCAGGAGTTGTTCGTCGCCGTGATGATCAAAGTCGCCGAACCTTCCTTGAGGTCCGGGATCGTCTTGCGGCCTACGCTCGCCGTGAATGTGGCGCCGCTCTCGCCATGGCGCGCCCAGAACTTCCAACCCTTCGCCGCGGGAAACGTCCAGGCGCTGCTCTCCGTGGGGACCTGATACGTGTGGTCAGCCTGGCGAACTTCCAATGCGACTGACTTCAGGCGATAGCGCGGATCGTGAACTTTGAGTTCAATGGGCGTATTCATTCCGATTCCCCGTATCTGTCCCTGTAGGTCGATCGAGGGCGCCGCGCGGTTCGTGACCTTCAGCGCCAGAACGACAACCACGATGAAGAGCACCACCGCCAGGAACACGATCGCCTTGCCCACACCTGCTTCCCTATTCCAACATGACTTCTGCAACTCGTGACCTCCTCTTGCCGGCCTATTTCCGGCCGCGCGCCCCGATCCAACCCATTGGATATAGATCAAGCCCTGGCGTTTTATGTTCCGGGTGACCGTGGGTCTACCTGTCGGAACAATGGCTGATCGCGGGTCACGCCCGTCCATGCCGGAATGGCGCGACCTTCGACAGAGCAGTGCGTCATTCATTCTAGCAGGGTGCGGAAAAACGTGTAGCAGCGACTTCGCTCGAATGCGGAACGGTTACACGCGCGAGGTGGCGCTTCCCTGGTGATCGAGTATATAGCGCCTGGCCATCGAACAAGGTCTGCAATTGGGACGGCTGCACAACAGCGCGTCGGGCTTATCGCGGATCATCCCCACAACGGCATCAATCACATCCCGGCCCTTCATGAGGAAGCACAGTGCATCGCCCAGGACGAGGTCGATGATCATATTGTTACAACGCATCGGGTATTCCGCCGCGTTGAAGGCCATCGAGCAGCTCGCCGAGCAGTCCAATTGGTGATCGATGAGCTTCCCGTCGGGCATGAGTATCTTGACGACGGGCAGCGGCCCCTCTTCCCAATAGAACTTCGTACACCCGGCATGCGACTCACCGACGTGAATCGTGGAATTGGCGAGATGCGTAACACCCAGCAGGAGGACATAGCCGCCCGCCTGCGCCAAACGGTCGAGCGGAGAACCCATGCCGAACGTCTGGTACTTGTAATGTTCGGCAATGAACTCAGACGCCCGCTTGCCTTGCGCGGCGATGGAGTGGGTCGGATTCAAACTCCGCAGAGATTCCGCGCGCTTCCTGAAGATTTCCGTCAACGCTCCGGTCTTGCCCGGCGTAGTGCGCGGGTCGAAATGAGGGGCCGGCAAGTTGACCCGGTAATTAAAGGCGGGCATGGCCAGGGTTCCCTCCGGCCCGACGACCTCCAGCAAAGCGTCGATCAGCGCGTCCGGCCCACCCTCAATTGGCCCGATGCTGCGGAGACTGCTGTGCACGAACACATGGTCTCCAGGCTTCAGCCCTTTCGAAGAGAGCGTGGCTTTGATCCGGGCTTTGGTCAGCATGAACAACCTCCTCGGGTCGCCTGCGTAACACACACAATAGCACATGCCCTTGGCATAGGGCGCGAGTGGGGTTAGAATTCTCTACCCGCCGTAGACGACGGGGCTGATGTATGAGAAAGTCAATGATTCGCCCAGGAGCAGCAGGAGCGCACAACTATGCAGCCGCTGAAAGTCGTAGTCACTGATTACATCGAGCCCGACCTCAATTGGGAAGCGCAGGAGTTGGCCCGGCGGGGCGTGGAGTTCAAGGCCCATCAACTCAAGTTCGCGCCCCATGCAGACGTTATCGCAGCGACTCGTGACGCCGATGTGGTGATCGTCAACATGGTGCCCATCACGGCGGAGATTATTCCCAAGTGGGAAAAGTGCAGGCTGGTGATTCGCCACGGGGTCGGCTACGACAACGTGGACGTCGCAGCACTCAACAAAGCGGGCATCCCACTTTGTTACTTTCCCGACTACTGCGCCGAGGAGGTCGCCGAGCAGGCCATCGCGCTTTTGATGGCTTGCGGCCGACGACTGAACGCCGCCCGTCGCGCGCTCGATATCTCGTCGGCGCGCGGCGCCTGGGATTTCGCAGAGACTGTTCCAATATTCCTTATGGCCGGCCGGACCTTGGGCATCATCGGATGCGGCCGCATCGGCTCGCTCGTCTATCGCAAGCTGAGATCGTTCGGGTTCAAGTTCCTGATCTGCGACCCCTATCTTTCGGCGGAACGGAAAAAGGAGCTGGAGATCGAGGTCGTCGATAAGGAAAAGGTGTTCCGCGAGTCCGACTTCATCACCATTCACACTCCGCTGACTCGCGAGACGCGGCACCTCGTCAACGAGCAAACGCTTTCCCTGATGAAGCCCACGGCCTACCTCGTGAATACTTCACGCGGGCTGATGGTCGACTTGCAGGCGCTTGCCAAGGCGCTCGAGAAGGGCGTGATCGCCGGCGCGGGTATCGACGTTTTCGAAGTCGAGCCGCCCCCGCCCGACTCTCCGCTTTTCCGGCTGCCCAACACTGTTCTGACGCCGCACCTTTCCTGGTATTCGGAGGACTCGGGGCGGCGCATTCGTGAGCTGATTGTTACGGAGATTGACCGTTTCATAGCCGGCCAGCCTCCGCGCTATGTTGCGAAGCCGAACGTTTGAGAGGCGGCGCAGGACTTGAGGCGGGTGAACCCGAGAAAGGTGGACCGCAGCGCCAGTGTTTAGACGCTGCCGCTTGAATCAGAGGTGCATGATGAATCAGAAAGTAACAAACGTTAAAGGACCCTTGCCGGGGCCTCGCTCCAAGGAACTTCTGGCGCGTTGGGCGCGCGTCGAAGCGCAATGCACGGGCTACCAGGCGCAAGGTCGCCTGGGACCATGCTTCGGGCGTCGTCGTGACCGACGCCGACGGCAACACGTTTATCGACTGGACCTCGGGCGTCCTGGTCACCAACGTGGGACATTGCCATCCCGACCTGGTCAAAGCCGTGCAGGCCATCGCTGCCAAGCTTCTGAATAACTACGAGTGCCTGCACGAATCGCGTGTGGAAGCGGCGGAGAAGCTGATCTCCGTCCTGCCTTCGCTCCTCGACAAGTGTTTCTTCCTGACCACGGGCAGCGAAGTCATCGAAGCCGCGCTGCGCATCATGAAGCGCAAGACCGGCAAGTTCGAAATCATCAGCTTTTACGGCGGTTTCCACGGCCGCACCTACGCCGCACTGAGCGCCGGCGGCTTGCCCGGCCCGAAGAAGGGCTATGGCCCGACGGTTCCCGGCTCGATTCGCGTGCCTTACCCTTATTGCTACCGCTGCCCCTTCCACGCCGAACCCGCAACGTGCGACATGCTGTGCCTGGATTACCTCGACGACGCCGTGCGCGCCAACAGCACGGGAAGCCTGGCCGGATTGATTGTCGAGCCCTACCAGGGCGCAGCGGGCTTCATCTTTCCGCCCCAGGGATGGCTGACGCGCCTGGAGCAGTGGCTGCGAGGGCGCGGCCTGCTCTTCACGCTCGATGAAGTGCAGTCCTCTTATGGGCGCACGGGCAAGTTCTGGGCGATGGAATGGGAAGGGCTGACGCCGGACCTCGTCTGCATCGGCAAGGGCATCGGCAGCGGCGTTCCGGTCTCGGCTATTGCGGCGCGCGGCGAGGTGATCGGAGCGCTCGGGCCGGGCGAGATGAGCAGCACCATGGGCGGCAATCCGGTGGCCAGCGCGGCCGTGAGCGCCGTGGTCGATATCATGCGGCGCGAGCAGCTGGAGGAGAATGCCCTGCGCATGGCGAGCGCTCATGAAGCCGCGCCTCCTGGAGATGAAGGAGAAATCGCCCGTATGTGGGCGACGTGCGCGGCATGGGACTGGTGATGGGAGTCGAGTTGGTCAAAGATAAGAAGACCAAGGAACCCGCCCCGGACCTGACCCGAAAGCTGATTGACCTGGCCGCGGAACTCGGCCTGCTGATCGGCTCCGTGGGCACGTTCGGCAACGTGATCCGCGTGGCGCCGCCGCTGGTGATTACCGAAGCTGAAGCCCACGAAAGTCTGGACATCTTCGAGAAAGCGCTTTCACGCCTATGAACAAACTCACGATGTCCGAGATTCGTACTGCGGTCGAAGCCCTGCGCAGCGACACCGAAAAGCTTCCTCTGCGATCTGATCCGCTTCCCCTCGCTTCCGGGCAGAGAAACGCGAGGCCGTGGATTACGCCGCGCGCGCGCTTTGCCGAAGTGGGCGAGGTGGAGCGGATACCGCTCTCGAATGCGCTGCGCGAGGACGAGGATTACGCCAATCCGGTGCCCGGGATCGAATACGATGGGCGCTCGAACCTGCGCGTGCGCGTGCCGGGAACGGGCGGCGGGCGCTCGCTGCTCTTCAACACCCATCTCGATGTTGTGCCGGCTTCCCAGGGCAGGAGCAGCGCATTCGAGCCCCGCGTGAAAGCCAACCGCGTGCTACGGGCGCGGCGCGTGCGATGCCAAAGGGCAGGTGGCGACGATTTTCACCGCGCTCGCTGGCCGCGAAGCGTCTGGGGGTGAAGCTGCGCGGCGACGTCCTGGCGCATCTGGTGGTGGAAGAAGAAGTGGGCGGCAACGGCACGCTGGCCATGGTGCGACGCGGCGAGCAGGCGGACGGCTGCGTTGTGATGGAGCCCACCGACCTGCGCATTCTTTCCTCGGTGCGCGGCGCGGTGTGGTTCCGCGTGATCTGCACCGGCAGGCCGGGCCACAGCGGCAGCGCCGGGACACGGTCAGCGCGCTGAAGATGGCCATTCGCGCCATCGAGATTCTGGAGCAGTATCACGCCCGCCTGCTGGCCGCGTCGCGCGGCATTCCGCTCTTCGACCAGTTTCCCAATCCCATGCCCATCACCTTCGGCAAACTCGCGGCGGGCGACTGGCCGGCCACCGCGCCGGCGCAGCGCCTCGTCGAAGGCGTGCTGGGCCTGCTTCCCAACAAGACCCGTTACCAGGTGATGGAGGAGATGCGCCAGGCCATCATGGAGGGCGGCGACGACGTGGCTGCGCGAGCACTTCAAGCTTGAGTTCATGTACCGCCACGATGCGCACGTGCTCGATCCGGGTCATCCGCTGGTGACCGGTCTGCAGGCTGCTGCCGGGAAGCCGGCGCGGCGGGCGAAGTCACCGCCATGACCGCCTCCTGCGATTCGTGGTTCTACAACAACCAACTTGCATATTCCCACGCGTGGTGTTCGGGCCGGGCAGCCTGGGTTTTGCGCACACCAACGAAGAGCAGATCGGCCTGGACGAAATCGGCGAGGCGGCGGCCATCCTGGTGCGTTCATCGCAGAATGGTGCGGCGGTGCAAGAACAATGATGCAGGCTCTGGTGAAAACTCAAAAGGGTGACGGCTTTCTGGAGACTTCGCGACGTGCCCGAGCCCACGCCCGGCGCGGGTGAAGTGCTGATCGAGGTCAAAGCCTGCGGCATCTGCGGCACCGACATCCACGTCTGGCACGACAAGTTTCCCTACTGGCCGCCGGTGATTCTGGGGCACGAGTTCTCCGGGCGAGATCGTCGCGGCCGGGCCCGGAGACCGGGCTCTTCAAAGTCGGCGACCGCGTGGTGGGCGAGCCGCACACGCAAGCCTGCGGCCACTGCTACCTGTGCCGCACGGGAAACATCCAGATCTGCCCGCTGAAGCGCTCGCCCGGCTGGGGCATCGACGGCGCGTTCACGAAGTACCTGAAGATGCCGGAGCGCCTCCTGCATCGCATCCCGGACTCCATGAGCTACGACCTGGCGGCGCTGGTGGAACCCACGGCCAACGCCGTGCACGACGTCGTCGAGCGCGCCAGAGTCGATGCGGGCGACTTCGTGGTGGTGCTGGGGCCGGGCCCCATCGGCCTGCTGGCGGCGCTGACCGCCCGAGCCGCCGGCGCCCGGCACGTGGTCATTGTGGGAACTCCCGCCGACGAGGCCTTCCGTCTGAAAAAAGCGCGTGAGCTGGGCTTTGAAACCGTGATCAACGTGGCGCAGCAGAATCCCGTCGAGGTGGTGCACGAACTCACCGGCGGCCTGGGCGCGGATCTGGTCATCGAGTGCAGCGGCGCGGCCGCCGGCCATCGCTTCCGACGGTCGACCTGATCCGCAAGAAGGGCCGCATCTGCGTGATCGGCTTGACCGGCAAGGATACCATCCCGTTTCCCTGGGACAA
Organism: uncultured Acidobacteriota bacterium; assembly: GCA_963770415.1. Lineage (GTDB taxonomy): Bacteria > Acidobacteriota > Terriglobia > UBA7540 > UBA7540 > CAVROP01. The sequence goes on along the minus strand of CAVYPU010000037.1, from coordinate 7,633 downwards.
AGCCGCCTTCAAAGTGTGCGACGTGATTTTCAACCTCTCCACCAGCTACACGAGTTGGGACCGCACCATTCACCTGATTGCAAGCGGCCGGCTGCCGGCAGGCGAAGTGATCACTGGCCGGTGCCTTTGCTCGAGTGGAAGAACGCCTTCGACAGCATCGAGGCGCAGCAGGCACTGAAAGTATTGTTGATTCCCGATTGAAGTACGCCTTTGGAGTGCGGCAGCTTGCTGCCGCTTTGGCTTCGCGAGCTTGCTCGCGGGAAGCAAGGCCAGCATGCTGGCCAACCGAAAGCGACAGCAAACTGGCGCACTCCAAAGAAACAGGCGGGGAGTGAGGAATTCATGCGAACGATTCGCGTTTGGGTTTTGGATTGTTGGGTACCGGACTGATCGCCCCGTTCCATGCCAAGGCCATACATGCCTCGAAACTGGCTCGCTTGGTGGCCGCGCGGACCTCGATGCTGCGCGCCTGGCGAAGTTCACCGGCGAGTTCAAGTGCAAAGGATACGCCGGACTCGAGCCGATGCTCCTCGACCCTGAGATTCAGGTGGTCTGCATTCTCACTCCCAACCATTTGCACGTTGACGCCGTGCTTCAAGCTGCCCGCGCCGGCAAACATTCCTGGTTGAAAAACCGCCCGCCATGTCGCTGCACGAGATGGACACGATGGAAGCGGCTTGCGCAAGCCGCGGGCGTCAAGATGGGTGCCGTTCTCCAATGCCGCACGCGCCGCGCGGTGCAGGCGATTCGCAAAGCCATTCTGGAAGGCCGCTTCGGCAAGATCCTTCACGCCGATACGTTTATGAAATGGTTCCGCTCCTCGGAATATTACAAGTCGGATGCCTGGCGCCAGTCGCGGCGCTCGGGTGCAGGCGTGACCATTCAGCAGGCGTTCCATTACATCGATCTGCTGCAATACCTCGTCGGCCCCGTGAAGCAAGTGCACGCCCACATGACCAACCTTGCCCACCCGGAGATACACGTGGAAGATACGGCGCTGGCTTTTGTGACCTACCAGAACGGCGCGCAAGGCGTCGTCGAGGCATCCACAGCCCTATGGCCGGGCACAGATCTTCGCATTGAAGTGAACGGAGAAAACGGCACTGCAATTGTGGTGGGCGAGCGCATGGACACCTGGAAGTTCAAGGACGATCGCCCCGAAGACGAAGAAATCCGCCACTACGGGAGCGCCGCCGTGGCCACAGGCTCGAGCGGCGCGGCCGCCCTCGGCTTCCACGACCATCAAGCCGTGATCGAGGATATGGTGGGCGCAATCCAAAACGGCCGTGAGCCGATGATCACGTTCCCGAGCGTACGCCCCACGCTCGAGTGGGCGCTTGCCATGTATCAATCCGCCAAACAAAACGCCGCCGTCGATCTGCCGCTAGTCAACGAACAGGATGTGTGGTGAGCGCTGCTCGTGTGAGGCTTTTTCCACCCCCGCCGACGGACTGCGTGAGGCTCCCCTGATGGGGGACGGAAAACCGCCCCCCTCCACACGCGCAAACCGAGTCAACCCTAAAGTACCATTTCAAAAACTTGAAAATAACTCTAGGATTAAGGAGCCGACGGGTTGGCGGGGCCGTACGTGGCCTACGCCACGCCACAGCAAATTCGAGGGGTAGGTTGACCTTTGCTTGCGAAGTACAACGGGTACGTGAAGGATCACTCCCATGTTGCGGGGGCCCTGCTGGCGCTCGTGGGGGCTGCGGTGTTTTCGGGGGTACTTTCCAACGGACTGGTATACGACGACGGCAAGCAACTCCTTGAGAACCCCTTCGTCCGCAACACTCACCTATGGTGGCGAATCTTTACGGGCTCCGTGTGGTCGTTTCTTGGTGCGGCAGCGGAAACGAATTTTTACCGCCCGTTGCACATCTTTTCTTACTGGCTGATCTGGCGTGTGGCAGGGCCTAATCCCACCGCTTATCATCTCTTCCAGTGGGTTCTTTACATGGCCACTGCTGTGGTGGTGTTTCGGATCGGGCGCGAGATTCTCAAGAACGATTTGGCAGCGTTCGTCGGCTCCCTGCTTTGGATTCTGCACCCGCTGCATGTGGAGGCCGTGGCTTGGATCGCCTCCGTTCCCGAGATGGGTTGCGGCTTTTTCTACCTGCTTGCCTTCCTGCTTTTCCTGCGCGCCGAGAAGGCGGGAAGCCGGCGCCTCCCCAACCACGCACTGGCGGCGCTTGCCTATTTGCCGGCGCTCTTCTTCAAGGAAGCGGCATTCAGTTTTCCTCTATTGGTACTTGCCTACTGGTTCTTCTTTCCGGATGCCGCTCGAACGTGGAGCCGCCGGGCAGCCTGCTGGGGCATGTACGTCGCGGCTGCTGTGGCGTACACCGGGGCGCGCATTGCCGCGCTGGGACACTTCTCCGGGGCGCACCATTTGTGGAGGATTCAGCCCAAGATCATCGCTGCCGCCGCGGGGCTGCTCGGCCAGCACGCCAAGCTCTTTTTCTGGCCGGTCGACCTGAATGTTTTTCACAACTTCGATTCTGCCTCGAGCCTACGCTCTCCGTGGCCATGGCTGACGCTGGTGGTTCTTGCCGCGGCAGTCGCGCTGCGAAGACGCCAGCGGATCCTGGGGTTTCTTGTAGCATGGTGGGCGGTGACGCTCGTCCCCTGCCTTGACATCCGCCAGCTCAGCTTTCCGCTGCTGGCGGAGCGATTCTCTTACCTGCCTTCGGCGGGCCTCTGCCTCGCCTTGGCCTATCTCGCGCTTGCCTGGCTGCCGCAGGAACTGCCGAGAGTGCAGCTCGTTCCCGCGGTTCTTCCTGCACTTGGCCTTGTGATGTTCTTCTGGTGTTTGCAGGATATGCGGGCGGTCCCAAACTGGCGGAGCAATGAAACCCTCTTCAACTATTCACTCATTGTCGCTCCCGAAGCAGGCCTGGTCCGCATACACCACGGCCTGGATCTTCAGTTCCGCGTACACGATCTCGAAGGAGCCAGGAAGGAGTTTGAGGCGGCGCTTCGCCTGAACCAGGCCAGCTTCGACCCGCTGAATACCGTCACCTACGATGCCTACATAGGACTCGGCCAGGTCGCCGACCTCGAGGGCCACCACGACGAGGCGCTGGACTATTACCAAAAGGCCACCCGCGCGCTGCCTTATCACAGCCTCGCTTACGACGTGCTGGGCACCGTCTATTTTCCACGCGGAGATTACGCGCAGGCGTCAGAATATTTCGCGCGCGCCGTGCAAGTGAACCCCCAGGACCTCGGCGCCCGCTTCTACCTTGGTACATGCTGGAGAAAGCTCGGCAAGTATCACGAGGCGGCGGAGCAGTTTCACGCCGCGCGCGAGGTTGACCCCACCTATTTTCAGGCCTACGCTGCCGAAGCGCAGGCCCTCGATGCCGCCGGCGACGCCGCCGGTGCCGCCGCGGTCCGCAAATTGAAGCCTTCTGCAGATTGAATAGACGTATAATAATAGGGTACGGTGGGGCTTCTGGATTCAGTCCTCGGTAGTTCCCAGGAGGGCGGAGGCGGGCGTATGGGATGGATTGAGAATCGCTTTGAACAGAATTTCATCATTACCACGGTAGATGAGATTTTCAACTGGGCGCGAAAGTCGTCGTTATGGCCGCTCACCTTTGGCCTCGCCTGCTGCGCCATCGAGATGATTGCTTCCACCACCTCGCGTTTTGATATGGCGCGTTTCGGAGCGGAGGTCTTTCGACCCAGCCCGCGCCAGGCCGACCTGATGATCGTGGCGGGCACGGTGACGCTGAAGATGGCGCCGGCCATCAAGCGCATCTGGGAGCAGATGCCGGACCCAAATGGTGCATCTCCATGGGCGCGTGCTCGAGCGTGGGTGGCCCGTTCAATACTTACGCGGTGCTTCAGGGTGTTGATAAGATTGTCCCCGTGGATGTTTACGTGGTCGGCTGCCCGCCGCGGCCGGAAAACCTCTTCTATGCCCTGTTGAAGCTACAAGAGAAGATTGACAGCATGAGCCTGGGCAAGCGGCCCACCGAGGTCCGGCTGGACGAGAGTATGATGGAAGAGTTCAAGAAATCCGTCCGCATCGGCAAGCCCGGAACGCCGGAAATGGTCCAAATCGCTTAGTACACTTGGCTAGGACCAGGTCTGATTCTTTGAGCGTAAGCGGGAATCCCGAGCGCATACCTTCAAAGACGTTCTACATAAAAGTGGATTCCCGCTTCCTGAATGAGCCGGACTCGACACCTATCCAGAGGAGTAGCGCAATGGCGGAGTTTGTCAAAGTTGCAAGCCTTTCCGAACTCGCTCCGGATCGGCGAAGGCCGTCGAGGTAAAGGGGAAGACGATTGCGCTTTTCAATGTGGGCGGCACGATCTACGCCACCGACAACACCTGCCTGCACCAAGGCGGACCGCTTGGCGAAGGAGAACTCATGGGCGAGGTGGTTGTTTGCCCGGCACCAGTGGGAGTACAACGTTTGCACGGGCGAGATGGTGGGCGACAGTTCCCTCAAAGTCGCTACCTACGCCGTCCAAGTCGATGGGGGCGATATCAAGGTGGCTGTGTAATCAGCAGGGTAGTTCCTGGCGGTAAGCGCCAGGAATGGTTGAAGTGTGATCGATTTCGGCTTGTCCTCTGACAATAACCATCAGTAATAGACGATCGTCAATCACATGCCCGAACTTCCCGAAGTCGAAACCGTTCTGCAAGGCTTAGAAGCGCGCCTTGGGAAGACGCATCCTGCCGTCGAGGTGCGCCATCCGCGGGTTATTGTGGGGTCGCCGGAGAAGTTCGTGGCAGAGGTCGAGGGGCGGACTATCGTTTCAATCGAGCGCAAAGGCAAAGCGCTGGCTCTCGAGCTCGAGGCAGAAAACGCGTCGCCGCGTTTTCTGCTGGTGCGGCTTGGCATGACCGGGCAGTTCACCGTTTCCGCACGCGAAATGCCTATCGAGCCGCATACCCACGTGCTGCTGGCTCTCGGTGAGCGCGATGAATTGCGCTTTCGCGACGTGCGCCGTTTTGGCAGATTGCGTTCCTGCACGCGTGAGGAGCTCGAAGCCGTGTTCGACCAGCCTCGGCCCCGACGCGCAGGGATGACCGAGGATCAATTCCTGAACGCCATGTGCGGACGGCATGGCGCCATCAAGAGCTGGCTGATGAACCAGCAAATGCTCGCAGGCCTCGGCAACATCTATGCGGACGAATCGCTCTTTGCGGCCGGCATCCACCCGCTGGCTCAGCCCGGCCGAGTTTCCGCTCAAAGCCCGCGCGCCTTTTCCGAGCCATCAGGAAAGTCCTGGACCACGCTGTGAAGCTCCAGGGCACAAGCTTCCGCGACTACGTTGACATCGAAGGCCGTCCCGGCAACTACGATGCGCGCCTGCGCGTTTACCAGCGCACCGGCAAACCCTGCCCCCGCTGTGGCCGCCCCATCCGCCGCATAGTGATCGCAGGGCGCAGCAGCCACTTCTGCCCGGGTTGCCAGCCGCGACCCCGGCACACCGCCAAAATGCGCGGCTAACGCCCCATCACAATCTCATTTGGATTTGTGGGAATTTTCAGATTGACGCCACGCTCAAGATCCGCGGCGAAGGTGGCTTTGAGATCGAGCTCGGTGAGCGCCACGGTGCGCTGTTTTCCGTCCGCGATTATGCGCAACGAGCCTCCCATGATCGTGTAGCGGCGGACCTCCAACCTCTCTCCGCTCTTGAGCACAAACACCGTGGGTGGCCGCAGCTTGGTTGGAGAGACACTAGGACCATCCGGGATCTCAATCAGTTTGGGGGTGACGACATGCGCCGTCTGGGGCGTGGAGGAACGCTGACCGCCGTTGCGCATCGCGTCAGCTGGTGACTGGCCAAGCCCAGCCCGTTTCAACACCCAGCGCAGCCACGGTTCTCCGCCGCCCGGTGCCACTTCCGCGACGTTCCCGTCGCGATCGAGGATCACGTAATAGGGGAAACCCGTGGGAGCAAAGGCTCCGACAAGGTCTGTACTCCCGGTGAGCACGATGTGGCACGACCTCGCGTGCGCCGCGAGGTAGTCCTTCACGGTCTGCCCGTCCTCACGCACATCGACGGCAATGACGACCAGCCCGTCGCCGGAGAAATCGCGCATGATGTCTTCGATCGCCTGCTCCTGGCCACGGCACACCGGGCACCATGTGGTCCAGAATTGCAGCAACACGACATGACCTTTAAGCGAGTTATTTGTGAAGGTTTCTCCGGCGAGCGTGTGTGCCGTGAATTGCGGCGCGGTCTCGTTGGCCTCAGCTACGGCGAGCACAGACAGGAGCGTCAGAACAGTCAGTCCGCACAGCCAGTGGCATCGCATCTCGTTCTCCCCGGTTTTTGTCTCGCCGCCGGATTCCTCCGTTTGGACTCCCGGCGCGCCCAAGTGTACACCCATAAGGCGCCTTTTCATGTTAAATTCGAGAGAGACCCGGGCGGACCCAAGACGACAGCCACGTTAGCGATCAATGCAAGATGGACCGAAAGGCAAAATGAATATTGATATGCCAAACACGACCCTCGTTGACACTCTGAAACGCCGCATTGTCATCTTGGATGGCGCCATGGGCACGATGATCCAGGCCCATAACCTGGAGGAGGCCGACTATCGCGGCAAGGCATTTGCGCGCCACGTCCGGGACCTGCGTCTGTGCAACGACGTCCTGAACATCACTCAACCGGCGATCATTGAAGACATTCATCGGCAATACCTGGAAGCGGGCGCGGACATCATCGAGACCAACACGTTCAACGCCACGACGATCTCGATGGCCGAATATGGCCTGCAGGGTTTCGTCTACGACCTCAACAAAGCGGGGGCGGAAGCAGCGCGGCGCGCGGCGGCCCGCTTTATGAGCGCGAATCCTGAGCGCGCGTGCTGGGTAGCGGGCTCGCTTGGCCCCACCAGCCGCACGGCGTCGGCCTCGCAAGATATTGCGAGCCCCGCTTCTCGCGCCGTGACCTTCGACCAGTTGAAGGACGCGTACTACGAGCAGATCCGCGGCCTCGCGGACGGCGGCGTTGATCTGCTTTTGGTCGAGACCATCTTCGACACGCTCAACGGCAAAGCGGCCCTTTTCGCGGCCCAGCAGTTCTTCGAGGACACGGGCCTGTGCTTTCCGCTGATGGCTTCGGTGACCATTGTCGACCTGAGCGGCCGCACGCTATCGGGCCAGACGGTTGAAGCCTTTTGGATTTCGGTTTCGCAGGCGCCGCTTCTGAGCGTGGGAATCAACTGCGCGCTGGGCGCCAAACAAATGCGCGCCCACATCGAGGAGCTTTCGCGGATCGCGCCCATCTTCACAAGCTGCTATCCGAACGCCGGCCTGCCCAACTCTTTCGGAGGGTTCGACGAAACGCCGGAGAGGATGTCCGCGGACTTGCGCGAGTTTGCCGCGAACGGCTGGGTGAATATCGTGGGCGGCTGCTGCGGGTTGACGCCCGCGCACATTCGCGCCATCCGCGAGGCGGTCCGCGAGTTGCCGCCGCGCGTGCCGCCCGAGGTCGAGCGCCACTCGCGGTTCAGCGGGCTCGAGCCGCTGGTGATTCGCCCTGAACCAACTTCGTCAACATCGGCGAGCGCACCAACGTGACCGGCTCGCCCAAGTTCGCCAAGCTGATCCTGGGCGGGCAATTCGAGGAGGCCTTGAGCGTCGCGAAGCAGCAAGTGGAGG
>CAVYPU010000036.1:0-226702 GCA_963770415.1 uncultured Acidobacteriota bacterium | reverse complement strand
TTTCAAACAGTCTCAGCGCATAAACCGCCAGGGCCATTCCGGCGAGCAGCAGGAGCGTGGCCGCGGACATGGTGTGGAGGAACGCCGCCAGCACGCCCAGGGAATTGAGCCCCACAGCCAGCAACAACACATGCCCACGTGTCGTCCGCAATCCGAGAAAAACCGGCAGCCACTTGGCGCTGAATCCCCACACAAAAGGCACCAGGAACCCCCACGCTTGGAGGACCAGAAAGCTCTGGTCGAAATCCGCTCCCACTGCCGGGGACGCACCTGCAAAGGCGAGATAGGCGGCACTACCGAAGTTGACGAGGAGCGAGAGTAGCAGACCCACCGTTCCCGCAATGACCACGAAGACCCATTCGCCCAGCTTCTCCTTGCCCGAGTCCTGCGGGCGGTGGCCGGAAACGGTGCGGAAGAAAATCACGAAGGCGGCAAGTTCCAGAGCTGCCGAAAGTGGAAGCAGGATGCGCCAGTGCCATTGATAGACGTTGGCGAGCCATCGCAGGGCGACCCCGGAGGTCCACATGCCCCAGGCGACACCCACCACCCATAGTCCAAATGATTGCGCGCGGCGGAGCTTGGGGAGGGAATAAAAACCGATTCCCAGGATGAAAGATCCGATCCAACCGAAGATCTGGGCATGGCCGTGCGCTTGAATCCACGCTGCCGAAACGGAGTCCGCCGCGCGGTGGCTGCTGATGGCCAGCAGGTTCCAGACACCCAGGAAAGTTCCAGGAAGCAGCATGAAGAACAGGCCGGTGCAGATATACAGCATCAACAGGCGCGAGAGCGCGGTTTCGCGGGCAGCGTTGATGCTGAAAACTTCTTCCGCTGTGGCCCGGCGTGGAGCCTCTTCTTCGATTATCGTCGCAAGTGGAGACATGAGTGACAGCTCCGATTGGGGCGAGCGGCGTTTGCCCGAGGGCCAAACGCCGTTCAGCTTTCGAAATCAGTGGGTTTTTTCCATTTCGATCGCCCGGGGAAACAGGATGTTATTTTCCAGGTGAATGTGCTGATGCAAGTCAGCCTCAAGGTCCGCCAGGGCCTTGTAGAGCGTCTGGTAGCTAATGCACGCGTCGCGGGGAGTGGTATAGCCCCGGCTGATTTCCCTCAGCGTCCGCAAGGCGTTGCCGGCAGAATCATGCTCGTGCTCCATCATCGACACGGGGTTCTGGACCGTGCCGAAGGGCGGGGGCAGGATGGGCGCTTTTTCGATCACGGCCTCTTCCATCCTGATGATGTACGGGAAAAGGACCAGTTCTTCTTTCATCAGGTGGGTCGTCAGCTCCTGTGAAAGGCCCGCGAAGACGTCGCGAAGCTGCAGGAGCTCCGGGTGATTCGCTCCATGAACGGAACAGACCTTGGCGAAGAGCGGGCCCAGGCGCGAGATCTCTTCACGCGTGTACTTGTGGTGAGTATTGGTAACGTGGGAGACCAGGTCGCCTAGCGGCTCTGTTTGCCAGGCTCGGTCCTCCCGGCCCGTCTCCGCGGAATGTTGCGCCGCTTGGAGCGAGTCCCGTACCTCGTCAACTGAAAGATTCCGTCCTTGGCAAGCTTGTTCGAGCGTTTGGTTGCCGCCGCGACAGTAATCGATACCAAGCCGCTCAAAGACCCGTGTAGCCGCGGGATTTTCCACCGCCAATTCCCGGACTGTCTTTTCTGCGATTGCGTTCATCATTTCCTCCTTGGGGGCCGAATTCATTTGCCCCGGCCGCCTTTGACAGGTCCAGGTTACAGAATCAAAGGAGGCGTGCCGATGACTTTTGTCACGGCAACGCAATCAGTAGTGGGGCAAACTTAAGGTTCGAACGCGAAGTTTGAATCTTAGGATCGTCGCTGTCATTAGCATTCGTACGGGTTTGGACGCGATAAAGATGCTCCGCGGGTCAGTACCCAAGGATGGGCAAGGACCTTTCAGGGGGATTCACTGTCGCGTTATAAAGGGGGGATATGATTTCTTTCGATGCCGCACATCGGGCAGTGCACTACCCAAAGGACCGCCGCTTCCGCATCTGGATTCGCCCTTCCATTCTGATCGGAATCGCTGTGGCGATTCTCGCCGCGGTTCTCGCGTGCTGGATAGAGTTTGCCGTGGCTGGCTTGCCTCATGTTCCGCCCGTTCCCCAGATTTATCCCAACAACTTCGCCGGGCCGCACGGGTTCCCACTCTGGGTCCGTTACTGCCACTTTTTCAATTTCCTTTTTGTGATGCTGCTGATCCGCAGCGGCCTGTCCATCCTGGCGGATCACCCCCGATTGTATTTCAACGATGACTGCACGCCGGGGACTGAATGGATCCGGTTTACGCCCCTCGAGGTTCCTCGCGATCGCGTGTGGACGGCGAAAGACGATGCCCGTTATCTCTCGCCGGTCATTGGCACGCCCGGTTACCGGCACACCATTGGCATTGCGCGGGTCTGGCACTTCATCGACGTTCACGGGTTCATTGTCACGGGCATTGTGTTCGTCATCATGCTCTTCGATAGCGACCAGTGGCGGCGGATTGTGCCCACTTCACCCCTCGTGCTCTTGCAGGCATGGAACACCTTCGTGCACTACGCTACCTTTCATATGCCGGCGGAGCCGAATGGGTTCTATGGGTACAACGCGTTGCAGCAGATCGCCTATTTCGCAGTTTTCTTCGTCTTCGGCCCATTGGCCATTGCCACCGGCATCGCCATGTCGCCCGCCGTGGTGAACCGCTTTCCCTGGTACGCGCGGATCTTTGGCGGCCGCCAATCGGCGAGGTCGATCCACTTCCTCACCATGCTCAGTTTCTTGGGATTTCTCGTGGTGCACGTCACGCTGGTTGTGATGACCGGGTTTGCGCGGAATATGAACCACATCGTGATGGGCACTGATGACCAGGGGCATCTGGGCATGTATCTGGGATTTGTGGGCATCGGCGTGGTCGTTGTCTCGTGGGCCGTGGCGCACTATATCTCCTGGCACCATCCGCGCGAGCTCCAGCACGCGCTGAAATCCGTGACGTATCCCATGCAGCTCCTCACCTTAAACCGGCTGATTCCGCACCAGAACTATTCCGAGCAGGACATCTCGCCCTACTTCTGGCCCAACGGAAAGATGCCCGTGCGGGAAGACTGGAAGCATCTGGCCGAGCGTGGCTTCCGGGATTTCAAACTGAAGGTGGGGGGACTGGTGGAAAATCCCGTCGAGCTTTCCCTTGCCGACATCGAGAAACTAGGCAAGGTCGAGCACATCACCATGCATCATTGCATCCAGGGCTGGAGTGGCATCGCGAAATGGGGTGGCATACCGATGAAAAAACTCATCGAACTCGTGCGCCCAAAACCCGAAGCCAAGCTTGTGGCCTTCTTCTCTTTTGGTGAAGCCCTCTATGGTGGCGCCTATTACGATACGCAGAGCATGGAGAACGTGCTGAAGGCAGAATGCCTGCTCGCCTCACAGATGAACGGCCAACCGCTTCCAGAGGTATATGGCGCTCCGCTGCGGCTGCGCGTTGAGAATCAACTTGGCTACAAGATGGTCAAGTGGATCGAGCGCATCGAATTTATCGAGTCGGAGAAGCACCTGGGCGAGGGAGAAGGCGGAAAGAACGAGGATGACGAATACTTCGATCTTCTGCCTAACATCTGAGGGCTTCACAACAGACATTGCGGAACCAGGGAGGGTTGGCGGGTAGTGATTAGAGGGGTGAGCGCGAGTATTGTCCCGGCATGTCGTTCCGCACGAAGAATGTGTTTTTGCGTATTTCGGCCGGCGTTTCTCTTCGGTTTTTCAATTGTCGCTGGTTGCAGGTTTTTTGGCGAGTGGGTGGCTCCTTGCCACTAACCACTATCCACTGCCTTTTGGATCTCTTCCTCGAGGGCTTTCAAATTGCAGATGGCCACCTCGCGCCCCTCGATCTTCAGCATTCCTTCAGCTTGAAAACGAGAGAGATTACGGGATACCAATTCGCGGACCGTGCCAATCTGTGCTGCCAACTCTTGGTTGGTGATGGGGAGAGTAACCTCCACGCCCGCAGCGGTGCGCATGCCCGACTTTTGCGCGAGGCGAAACAGATAGGAAGCAAGCCGGTGGCGGACAGTAGTGAACGACAGTTCTTCGATAATTCCCACCAGGCGACGAAGACGCGCGCCCACGACCCGTAGAACCTTAAGAGGAACCTGGGGATGAGCAAGGCAGAGTGCCTGAAAATCCTGCTTGCTCACAAAAAGCAGAGTTACGTTGTCGATTGCGGTTGCCGACGCCGGGTAGTTCCCCCCATCAAAGACCGGCAACTCGGCGATCGAGCCGCCCGGGCCATCAATGCTGAGTACTTGTTCACGCCCGTTGGGAGAGCTTTTGTATATGCGGACGTTTCCGGACTCAACCACGTAAAGTCCCGAGCAAGGTTCACCCTCGCCAAATACCATCTCTCCAGCCGAGTAATGGCGGGGAACGGTACGCTGGGTTAGGAAACCCAACTCGCTTTCCGTCAGCCCGGAGAAGATGGGAACCTTCGCCAGCGTTTGCCCAATTTTGGACGTGGAGTCCGGCATGGCGAATATTGTACCAGAGCACTTTGGCCAATGAGAATTTGTGCTTCACCTTTCCGGTTGGCCACCCTGGCAGTCAAAGGGGAGGTGCACCTGACCACCGAAGGCGGCGGGAGGTGAAATCAACTGCAAAGGCGGATTGGTAATGAAAAACGTGAGTTCAAACGCCCTTTGCGGAAGATGGGAACCAAGGCAGCACTCGATGGAGCACATTTGACATGGAGCTATAGCTTCGGCCCAGCCCCGGACTGAACTTTGGTTCCCAGTTTCTCGACCTGCGCCTTTGAGCAGCCCGCAGGTCTTATTTCGGTTCTCGTTTGCCCATCATCTGTACCGCCAAGCGAGTTTGGGCTTCAGCAACGAGGCTCCGGTCGGCGAACGCCAACAAACCCTGTTCCTCCTCCTCGATATGATGATGAATGAAATTCCAAAGCTGCCAGCCGAGTGATGACAAGTCGGCGCGCAAAGAGACCGGGAGTTCCGAGCCCGGAGGCGCCAGGTTCAGCAGCACCCCAAATACCGAAGACGTCTCGCGCACATTTGAGTGGTCGTCAATTAGTTTGGTGATCATCGTGTCGGTCGCACTCAGTGACGGCTCAAGCGCGGGGTAGAAGACCTCTTCCTCCTTGGCGAAGTGGCTAGCCAGATGTTTGTGGATTTCAGCAAACGTCTTGGCCAGCGCGAGCAGGCCTTCCCCTTGCGGGTCCCTCAGCTCGCCTTCGAAACGCTCGAGCAAGCGTTCCATTGCGCGATGTTCGGTGCGGAGCTGGTCGGTGGCTGGGAAGCTCATGTTACTGAGAATTTGCGGAAGCGCGCTTGGTACCGGCAATCTGAGGTTCGAGTTCCGCCATGTCGAGGACGAGCAACTTGCGCCGCTCCAGGTGGATAATACTCGCCGCCCACAGATAGTCGCAAGTTTTACCCGTGAAATCGGGTAACTGAACTACCGCATGGCCACCAATTCCCATGCTCATCTATGTTGTCTGCAGTACTTTACTCGCTCCACGCCTTCCCCGTGCGCAAACGCGGAGTATGCCCAGATGCCTGGAGTAACGAGGGACTCGCACATCCATTCACGCATTAGCCGCCCCAACTCGTTTGCTTGCAGCGTGAGAATGACAAGCGGAGGTTGGATCTCCATGTCGGGTTGCACCCGGCGCTACACACCCGGCGCTACAAATCAGGTCGCAAGCAAAGCGGGCCCGTTGACGTCAGCAATCATTTTATTACGCTGTGACTTTTGTCACGGCGGTTTTGAATCTGGCCGGTATACTGAGACTATGCCTGTTCAAATTGGAGTAAAGACCCACAACTTTACTGACCCCACCGGCCTGCTCTCGGACTGCCACCGGCGGATCGAGATATTTCTCAGCATGCTGAAGGCGGTTGCACAAGACATCGACCATTTTCCTACTGAGGAGACCCGTCGAGCGCTGGAAGCTGCCTTGCGCTACTTCGGGCAATCTGCACCAAAGCACACTGCTGACGAGGAGGAGTCGCTATTTCCCCGGTTGCGTCAGCTCCCCCATCCTGAAATCCAGGCTGCCTTCTCAAAGCTGGAGCAACTGGAGGAGGAACATCGCTGGGCAGCCCCCTTGCACGCAGAGGTGGATCGCCTCGGGGCGAAGTATCTTGCGACGGGCAATCTATCGAGTTCGGAAGTCGACGGCTTTCGCAAGGCCGTTGCGAGTCTTGCATCGATGTACAAACAGCACATCAGCGTCGAGGATAGCGTGGTGTTTCCTTTGGCAGCCCGTGTGTTATCCCGCGGTGAGAAAATGGCCATTGCTGAAGAAATGGCAATCCGCAGGAGAGTGAGGGTCGTGACGGAGCTATCGTGAAAGCTGCGAGTAGAACTAGCGAAGTACTTCGACCAACAGCGGAAGAGTTGTTCTCCCCGCCCGCGGTGCCGGTATCCAACGACCTGACCTCACCTATGCCGGTGACCGCATGACCGCCGCGCAGATCACGACTCGCATCTTTAGCGATGCTGCGAACATGCCCTCAGACACCAGGAACTTAACTCCCGACGAACTCTCATCGCTGCTCGCTTTTCCTCGAGTCGCGCCATCGGAAGCCACCTTTCGTTCCAGCGACCTGTTGGCTCGCAGGGGGGCGCGAGGGTGGGCGATCGTATTCGAGGCACCCGTTCCCCGAAGACAGCAAAGGAGGAAGGCATGGCAAAGATAGGAACCAGGAAGACACGCCCTCCCACGAAGACGAGCGTAGGGCCACGCAGAGCAGGTCATCCGGTACCCGGTCTTGTCGGTCCGTTTCTGCAGTTTGACTTGGCAGCGGAAACAGAGCAACTGCGCCACGAAGACCCGTGGAAAAGCACGTCGCGGAATGCCAAGACTCTGGTGAAGTATCCCGACCTTCGAATTGTCCTGATCGCCATGAAAGCGGGAACCCGAATGGAGGGACACAGGACGGACGAGAGCATTTCGGTTCAAGCTCTCACCGGTAAGCTGCGCCTTCATCTGCCTGAAAAGGCCGTGGAACTTTCCGTCGGCAGCCTGCTCACTCTGGAAGGGGCTCTGCCGCATGACGTGGAAGCCCTGGAAGACAGCTCCTTCCTGCTTACGATATCTTGGCCCAGAGGTGTCTAGTGAAAAACATCTTTGAGGAGGCCATACCACGGAGGCCGACCATGGATGAGAACCGAATGCCAGGGCGTCTTGACCTGGGTCGCTGAGCAGATGACGGCCGCGCAAATGACCACGCGCATTTACAGCGGTGCGGCCAACATGCCGCCCTATACGGGTAATATCACGCCGCAGCAGCTATACGAGCCTCTGGCTTTTCTCCAGTCGCGGCACAGTAGCCCCTTGACGAACATGACGTGGTCCGTCGTCGTGAAATAGAGGATGCGTCCGGAGGTAAAACCCAATGAGACCGTGGGCAGTGAGACTTTAGTCATCGAAAGCGGGTTTCGACCCTTCTACAGTTAAGGTCTCGGTTGCGCCAGGTGCAGGGTGGACCCGGACACCGTCCGGTTGACTTACTAGGCGCTCATAGGGAGGTATGCATTATGGAACAAAAGAAGCACATTTTGATTGCTGATATTGATGGCGATCTCTTAACGAGGCTTGCGATTTTTTTCGAGGACAAAGGATACGACACGACAACTGCCTGGGGTGGGCGTGAAGCGTTGGAACAACTTTACTCCGGAAAATTCGAGGTTGTTTTACTGAGCGACTATCTTCCTGATGTGGCTGGCGCGCAAATCTGGCACGCCATCGGGCACTTGCCTGGTAAGCCTGCGATCGCGCTTATGCAGGGCCCCCAATCGGGGCCGGAAATTGCGCAGAAGTATTTAACTCTGGGAGGGCATTGTATCCTGAGAAAGGAGTCCCCTGATCTGATCGTGGAATCACTTCACAAATGCCTGAGTTCTGGAAATGAGTATTCTCTCAATTCGTAGGAGTCTACGCGACAACTGAGGAGCATAAATGAATGATGACCCTTGGAGGCCAAGAAAGGTTGTGATTGTTGGCGCCGGTGCTGTGGGTTCCACTTTTGCCTACGCGCTGGCCCAGAGTGGTCTGGCTGATGAGATCACCTTGCGCGATGCCAATCGTGAACTGGCCATGGGACAGGTCCTCGATCTGGCTCATGGCCAGGCCTTCTTTCCGTCCGTCCAGATCCGTGAAGCTCAGGTGGCGGATTATGCCGATGCGCGCATGATTGTGATTACTGCCGGGGCCAAACAACGGCCGGGCGAGTCCCGTCTGGATTTGCTGCAACGAAACGTCAGAATCATCCACGATATCATTGATGAAATCGTGTTCCAGAAGTCACCCGCCGTCGTTTTGATTGTGAGCAATCCGGTGGACATCCTGACGTATGTCGCCCACAAACGGTCCGGCTGGCCGCGCGGACGCATCATCGGGTCGGGCACCGTGCTGGATAGCGCGCGCTTCCGTCATTTATTGAGCCAGCACTGCGGAGTGGATGTACATAATGTCCATGCTTACATCCTCGGTGAACATGGAGACAGTGAATTTGCCGCCTGGTCCATGACGAACATGGCCGGCATGCCCATTGAACAGTTTTGCCGCCTGTGTTTGAAATGTGACGACTGGCAGGCAGCCCGCCGCAAAGTCGCAGACGGAGTGAAGCATTCTGCCTATCACATCATTGATTACAAAGGGGCTACTTGGTTCGCCGTCGGCCTGGCCCTCACACAAATCGCTGCCGCCATCTTGCGCAACCAACATGGAGTGTTCACTGTTTCATCGGTGCTGGAAGGAGAATTCGGCCTTAACGGTGTGAGTTTGGGGGTTCCTTGCATCCTCTCTCGGAATGGCGTTGAGCGGGTTTTGCAGATTACTCTGCCACCCGACGAGCAGAGCGCCCTTGTGAAATCGGCTACCATCTTGCGGGAAGCTATCGAACAACTTGAATTGGCGGTCGCATCATAAACTGGAATAGAAAGGCAGTAACGCTATGCAACCGGAAACCGCATCTAAACTCAAAGGATTCTCTGGCGCCAAAGTCGCGAAGGCCGCCGAGTTGGTGAACTATCAGGACGGCGCGGTCGTCAGCCGCGAGATCGTCAAGAAGCCTACCGGCAACGTGACAATTTTCGCTTTCGACGAAGGCCAAGGTTTGAGCGAGCACACGGCACCATTCGACGCACTGGTGCAAATGGTGGAAGGCGATGCCGAGATTATGATTTCTGGCCAGCCGCACCAGTTGCAGGGCGGCGAGATCATTCTCATGCCCGCCGGTCAGCCGCATGCGCTCAAGGCGCTCAAGCGGTTCAAGATGATTCTCACCATGATTCGATCCTGAACCTGAAAACACAAACTACAAACCAATCACTGGCGGTAGGAGGAGTAGCGTAGGGGACAGCCCTTGAGCCTGCCCTCCCATTTGGGGCGCTCATAAGGGATGGCCCTGCTGTGACTTTTGTCATCGACACTGACCTGGCCGATGGTGCAAAGTGACGGGTCATGCCATCGACCCGCACAATTCTTTGGGTAACAACTCTTCTCAGCGCCTTTGTGTTCCTCGGCATGACCGTGGATTCTCTGCACAAGATGGGAGCACGCACCCACGCCGACCAGCTCTCCGCGCAGGTCGTCGAGGGCAAATGGCTCTGGCAACGTTACGATTGCAACGACTGCCACACGATTCTGGGAATCGGTGGTTATTACGCGCCTGATGTCACCAAGAGCTACGCCATCCGCGGCGATGCTTGGTTGCGGCAGTTCCTCAGGGAGCCGGGAAAGATGTACCCCACGGGGCGGCAGATGCCAAACTTCCACCTGGCCGACGCGCAGATCGATTCGCTCGTTGCCTACTTGAAGTGGGTGAGCGAGGTGGATACGAACGGCTGGCCGCCGGCGCCACTGGGCGTGGCCCGCGAGGAGTCCCCGGGCACCAAGATCTTTCTCGCTCAGCACTGCAACACGTGTCATTCCATCCAGGGCAGCGGTGGAACGCTGGCGCCAGACCTGTCGCACGAGGGCAGCCGGCAAACGAAGGACTGGATCCTGGTCCAGATCAATGACCCCCGCAGCCACAAGCCGGATTCGATCATGCCAAGTTTCAAGCAGCTCCCGGACTCGGACAAAGAAGAGCTGGCAGATTATCTGGCCAGCCTGAAGTGAGGAGACGCGATGCGCTACAAGTCGCAGAAGGTCGCCCGTGAGTACTTCCTGGCCGCGCTGCCGCTCTTCCTCCTCCAGGTCATCTTCGGAATTCTCGGCAGCATCAAGTACGTTTGGGGGTACGACCCGCTGCTGAACATCATACCCTTCAACGTCGCCCGCGCCATTCACATCAATCTGCTGGTCTTCTGGCTGCTGCTGGCCCTGATGGGCGCCACCTATTACATGGTGGCGGATGAAATCAAGACGGAAATCTACAGCGTCAAGCTCGCCCGTCTGCAACTTGCCATCCTGCTGGTGAGCGGCGTGACCGCTATCGTGGGCTACTTGTTCCAGTGGAGCTTCGGGATGCCGTTCCTGGAGCAGCCTACCGTCATCAAACTGGCCATCGTGGTGGCCGCCCTGATCTTTCTCGCGAACGTGGCCCTCACCATGTTCACGAACCACCACACGCTGACCCGTACCACCGCGACCCTGCTCGGCGGGATGGTGATGCTTTCGGTCATGTTCCTGTTTGGGATCCCGTTCATGCCCAACCTCAGCACGCAGTATTATTTCTGGTGGTGGGTCATTCACCTCTGGGTGGAAGGCGCCTGGGAACTGATTGCGGCGTCGCTGGTTGGCTGGGCGCTCATCAAGGTGACGGGAGTCTCGCGCCAGCGCATCGAAGGGTGGGTCTTTGCGGAGGTCTGCCTGGTGCTCCTGACGGGCATTATCGGCACCGGTCACCACTACTACTGGATCGGCACGCCGCAATACTGGCTCTGGTGGGGTGCGATCTTCAGCGCCGCTGAGCCCCTCCCCATTATGATGATGCTCGTCGATACTGTCCGCCACATGATCAAGGCCCGGACGCTGCCTATCGTCAATACGCTCGCTCTCGCCTGGCTGGGCGCCAGCGCCTTCGTGCACTTCATGGGCGCGGGCGTCTGGGGATTTGGCCAGACTTTCCCACAGATCAACCGCTGGACGCACGGTACGCAGATCACGGCGTCGCATGGCCACTTCGCCTTCTGGGGCGCCTACGGGATGCTCGCCATCGCGCTTATGTATATTATCCTGCCCGAAATCAGCGGTCACAAAACCGAGCAGGGCAGCAAGCTGGGATTTACCGCCTTCGTCTCGCTCAACTTCAGCATGATTTTCCTGGTCATGGCACTTCTCATCGCAGGCATTGTCCAGGTGTACTTGCAGCGCGTCATGGGCATGGACTTCCTTGAGGCACAGAACTACCTACGAGTCTGGTTCGAAGTGCGCCTGGTCACGGGATGTATTTTCCTCGTCGGCACGGTGCTGGTGCTGTGGGACCTTTTCCGGCTTGCACGCACGCTCCCGGCGGGAGAACGCGCGCCCGAACCCGAACCTGAGGCCGTTCCAGTAGCTTAGTAGCGATCCTGCCCGTGTTTTCGGGCATTCTTCCGCCCACCACAAGCACTGCTCATGGGCGATGCGATAGAGGGGCGCACTCATCGTCAAAGTAACCCCGCGAGGTCCACAATGAAGCCACTCTCTTTGCGTGTTCTGCGGTTATTCCGGGAAATGGGGAAGGATCGACTGGATCTCCATGTGTTATTCGAGGCGGCGGGCAACGAACCAGCCGAACGGCGGCGCGTGCTCGACGCCATCGATGAATTGACCCGCGCAAAGATGCTGGAGGCGTGCGGTAGTGATTTCTACACGCTGACGGAAAGAGGTAAGGGGGCAATCGCTCAGCCTTGAGTAACGGACAATACCTCCGAGAACCACGGACCATCTCGAAATCGTCGTGTTTGAAATCCCATGCAGCACCTGCGGGAATTGCCCAATATCGTCGCCATTTTTGCGAACCCCGTCCAGGAACCTGTCCCGGAGACCGCCGCCGCGCAGTATGCGGTCGCTTCCGCACTCGCCCGATACGCCTCCGCTACGACCTCTGACCGCATCTGCCTGTATTGGGATCAGATGTCAGCTGAGTTTCGAATTCTGTGCGTGCGCGACGCCACCCTTCACCAACCAGATAGTCGCTGTACCGCTCTACACGAAGCGCGCCGTTGAGATCCATCACGTCATCGGTTAGTGCGTCGTTCCGGAAGTTCGCACGCGGATTGCGGGCGACACATGTTGAACCCGGGTTGTCGCGCCCTGGCGCTCCAGATAATTTCCGAGTGTGTCGTCCGCTGGTGGTACTTGAGGACGCAGAACCGTTGCGGGCGCCTAGTCCACAGTATGGCGAGGCATTCTAGGCTTTCATCGACTATTGTAGTCATTTGGGAGGGATGGTGCGGTGGATCGGAGAGTGGGGTAGGGGCACTTAACGTGCAAATGGGGGTGAAATTCGCCGAAACAGATATTCACGGTTTGATGACGAACATAGGTTGTCTGCGGAAGACCCCCTCCGCGTGTGTTCCGCGTGTGTCCACCCGGCGTTTCTAGGGTATTTGAGGGATTTGTGGTTTCATAAAAACAACAACTTACGTAGAATAAATGGGGCTGGGCGGTTCGAATCCCTCTCCCTCCGCCAGTTCTTTGTTTTCTGTAACATTCTCGCTTTGTTCCGGCGATTTTGTTGTTTGGCAGGCGATCTCCGCTGCGGGATTTTCTGCCCTAGGCTCCAGCCCTACGATCTGACTCAGTTGCTGGGCCGCCTGGTCGAGCAAGCGGTAGCGCAGAGTCCCTGGTGTTGGGACTCTGCGGTTCTTCGTCGAATCCGAAATCCTCGTCGTCCCATCGGGGCTTTCCGTCAGAGACGGGTACGTTCATCGGCCGGCAGGTGATGAAGAAGAATCGGTCGGAGATCACGAGACGGCGCAGGCGTGATATGAACCCGCATTATACGCCCCCTTCGGCACGCCACACAGAACAGCCGCAGAGTCCCAACACCAGGGACTCTGCGCTACCTGGCTCCCCTCCTCAGATGAGGAGGGGTGGCGCCCCTAGCGCCGGGGTGGTTGTCCTCGGCTGGCGTAGCACGAAGCCCGGAATCGTTTGGAGTGCGGCAGCTTGCTGCCGCTTTGTCTTCCCCCAGCTTGCCGGGCGTGATGCTTCCAGATTTCGGGTGAAGCATCTGCTCGGTCGGGTTAATCCGGCGCGAGAATGGCTCCGCCCGCTGCTCCGTGGAAAGGCTCGGAAGCTGTCAATTTTTTGAAATTTCGTGCATTTTTCTCTTGACTTGTTATATAGCTAGTTATACCATTCTCTCATGGGATTCCTATCGAGAGTGCAATTGATTCAGCGTGCCGGGGGCACTCGCCAGTTTTATCTGATCTGTCCCGCCCAACTGGCGGAGGCCTTAGAGTTGGAGAAGGGCGAGGAGATCGAGTGGGTGGTAGAAGACAAGCACACCCTGACGATTCGGCGTCGGCCGTCCCCGCGACGGCGGGAGGCGGGATCACATGGGCGCTGAGCAGGCGGTACTGGTCGAGGGGTTGGAGGAGCGAGCGCCTGCCTCTGCTCCCACCCCCTCTTCGGCCCCTCCTCGGAGCCAGCCGAAACTGCGCCTGCAACCCCTGGACCGGCAGCAGATCGTGCTGGAGGTGGTGGACGCGGATCGGCTGGTGGGACAGGATCACGAGGTGCGGGCCCTCTGGGATTTGCTGGAGCGGCTGGACCTGAGCCTCTTTTATGAGGGCGTCAAAGCCCTCGAGGGGCAGGCGGGGCGCAACCATTCCCACCCCCAGGCGCTGGTGGCGCTGTGGATCTACGCCCGCCTGCGAGGGGTGCAGGCGGGGCGCGAGTTGGCCGAGTGGTCGAAGTATGAACCCGGCTGCCGCTGGTTGTTGGCCTTGCGCCCGGTGAACCACACCACCCTGTCGAAGTTTCAGACCCGCTACCAGGCGGCGCTGCATGAGCTGTTCGTGCAAGTGGTGCACGTGTTGATGGCGCAAGGGGCGGTGCACCTGGAGCGGGTGGCGCACGATGGCACCAAGATTCGCGCCGCCGCTTCGCCCCGCAGTTTTAAGAGCGCCGAGAGGCTGGCCGAGTGCCGGCGGGCGGCGGAGGAGCAGTGGGCGGCCCTCCAGCAGCAGTCGGCTAGGGAAGGCGGTGCCCGTCAGCGCCGGGCGGAGGAACGCGCGGCCAAGGAACGAGCGGAGCGGGTGCGTGGGGCGGAAGAGGAATTGAAGCGGCAGGGGGAAGGGGAAAAAAGCCAGTGTGACCGACCCCGAGGCGCGCCTGATGCGGGAGAGCACGGGAGGGATTGCGCCCAACTACAATGCCCAGATCTCGACCGATGAGCATCGCGGAGTGATCCTCGCCTACGAGGTGAGTCAAGCCCGCGAGGACAGCCACGAGTTGCAGCCGGCGCTGGACCGCGTCCGGGAGAACACGCACCGCTTGCCGGATCAGATTCTGGTGGATGGCGGCTACACCACCCGGCAGAACATCCTGGACATGGCCGCACGGCCCACGGAGTTGGTGGGCTCGCTGGGGAAGGACCGCTCGAAGAGCAAGCTGCGCCGACGGGGAGTGAATCCCCAGTTCATGCCCGACCATTTCACCTTCCACGCGGAGCAGAACTGCTATACCTGCCCCCAGGGCAAGACGCTGGCTTACAAACGCAGCAAGCCACAGGTGGGAGCGATCGAGAAGCATTATCGCGCCCCGGCGAGCGACTGCGCGGGGTGTCCGTTCCGTTCTCAGTGCTGCCCCAAAGCGAAGCGCGGACGAACCCTGTATCGAACCGAAGAAGATCCCAAAGTGGCCGCGTTTCGGCGCAAGATGCAACAGCCCCAGTACCAGAGCATTTATCGGCGACGGGCGCAGGCGGCGGAGTTCTCGAACGCTTGTTTGAAGGAAAAGAGGGGATTGCGCAGGTTCCTGCGCCGCGGCTTGGAGAAAGTGCGAGCGGAGTTGGGTTGGGCGTGCTTGGCTTGCAATGTGGCGATCTGGATTCGACTGCAGCGCAAAATGACTCCCCAGGCAACGACCTAGGATACGTGTGTCTGGACGCCGAAGACAAGGACCCAAGGACGGAAGAGAGGAAGAAAACGGGTTGAATACACAGGTCAAAACCATCGACTCATCCTGAGAACGGCCAAAAACCGACTCTCGCGGAAACAGAGTGGCTTCGAAAAGCCAAAAAATTGACAGCTTCCGAGCCTTTCCACGGAGCAGGCGGCGCAGCCGAAAGAGGTGAGAGCGCTAGTAGCCGGCGCCCCCGAAAGTGATGGGAGCGTTAGCAGTCGGTTGACCTCCATGTGAAATGTATAAACTCCAGGCCCAGCTTGCTGAGCGTGATGCCTGGTGTCAAATATTTATTTGGCAGTGAGGCACCACGAGAGTCCGTATGCGTCCCGAGTACCGAGGGTGGCGCCGACATTGCTTTCTATGTCGTCGGCACAGGGCGCAGACATACAGGACAATGTCTGCGCCACCCCAACGTATAATCCACATGAGATCCCCTTGAAGTCATCAGCAACATCTACGAAAATCCCGAATTACTAGATGCGTAACCGATGGTATACTCGGTTCACTTCCAGGAGGCATGACAGTGAATCTCGTAGAGTTCTTTACGGATTTTCAAGACTACCTTGCCCCTCGCTTCGATACATATGAACAAGCAATCTACCTTTATATTTTCCGTCATCGCCGGCTAATCGGTAAGGACGAAGTTGTGATCGGCTTCAAATCTGCCAGGGCGAGAATTGCCTGTGGGATTGGCGAAAGAGGGAAGCCAATGTCTGAGGGGACCGCATACGACAAATTAAGGTCTCTTTCCAAAAAAGGTTGCATTGAGATAGTGGCGAGCGAACGATTCGGGCGTCGAATTCATCTGAAACTGCCCCGTGAGGTTCCAGGCGTTGTGTCCGAGCGAATAGATGCTGTTCCTATCAGTCTTGATGAAATGGACTTCTTCGAAGTGCCCGAAAATCGGATATTAATTCTCGAACGGGAAAAAGATCGCTGCTTTTATTGCCTTCGCGAAATCAATAGCGACACGTATGTAATGGAGCATGTGGTCTCTCGCCCAGAAGGGAATAACAGCTATAAGAATATCGTTGCTGCCTGTCGAGAATGCAACAATCGCAAGAAGACATCCGCGGAGGACTTGCTTCGCACACTTTATCGAGAGTCGTTCCTAGACGCCTCCGAACTTGAAGATAGATTGTCTCATCTTGAACGGCTTCGATCTGGTGAATTGAAGCCAGCGATCCTATTAAGTGATTAAGAAGCACAGCGCGGCGGAGCCGCAACCAAACAGGACCGAAAGCAGCCGGTCGCCTAGAATGTCGATGTGGCCAGGCCCTTTATTTACGCGGCCATCGTGTACAACCGCGAGAAAAGCTTGCTAAAAAAACAAGAATTTACGAGCTTGCAATGCAGAGGTGCGCGTTGTTGGCGCTCCTCTGCGGCTTTTGGTGCGGCGATCGCCTTTCGTGTTTGAATGTTATTAACATGGTTGATGCTCCCATATTAAGAACCGCGGAGGAAGCTGAACAGCGCTACCTCCGCGCTACCCCGTTTCGTGAACCCATCTTCGTGAATAAGGATAGGTTGTCTGCCGTACGCTGCGGCGTACCAACAAGCTGATCATGTGAAAAGACAGCTTTCGGTTTACTTGGCGAGGATGCTTGGGAAGCGGCGCGTGATGACGCCTGATCCTTCCCGCACGGTGATGATCTGGTTGATGGGGATGTTTGTGAGCTTATCCACGGTTCCGCTCGGCCAGGTGATTTCCAGCTTTTCGATGCTCTTGCGTTTTCCCAGGCCGAAATGCAGGCGCGGATCGTGGGCCGACATGTAACTCATGCCGCCTTTTCTCTGCTGGTACTGGGTGAATCCCTCGGAGACCAGTTTAAGCGCCGCGCCCACGCCGTCGCGATTCGATTTGGTTCCCACCAGCATTACTTCCAGCCAGTTATTGGCATTGCCGCCGTCGTTGCGCAGAAGTTGGGGATAGCTGCCGCTGACGGAAATCGCGACGTCCAGGTCGCCGTCGTTATCGAAATCGGCCACGGCCAAGCCGCGTCCCACCACGGGCTTCATGAAGTCCGGCCCCAGGAGTTCCGAAACCTTCTCAAATTTCCCCTTGCCCAGGTTGCGGAACATCAGCTTGGGTTCCGGGAAAGTCTCTTCGCTGTGGTAGAGTTCAATATTATCCAGCATTGATCCATTAACCTGGAAGATGTCAACCCATCCGTCGTTATCGTAATCAAAAAGCTTTGCGCTGACGCCGCTCAGGAAGATCGCCTTGTTGCCCATCCCGGAGCTGTAAGTGGCATCGTCGAATGTCGCGTCGTGATTGTTGTGGTAGAGGCGATTCAGCTCGAAATCCAGGTGCGTCACGTAGATGTCGAACCAGCCGTCGCCGTCCACATCGGCGGCGTCCGTGCCCATGCCGGCCTCGTATTTTCCGTCTTCGCTCGCCGCCACGCCGGACATGAAGGAGACATCCTCAAAGGTGCCATCCTTCTTGTTGATGAAAAGGGAATTCGGCCAGGTGTCGTTGGCCACGAAGATGTCCGGCCAGCCGTCGTTTGTTGAAGTCGGCCAGCACCACGCCCATGCCTTTTACCTCGGGGATGCCGATCGCCCGACTTCTGGCTGACATCGGTGAAAGTGCCGTCGTGGTTGTTGTGGTAGAGCTTCAGCCGCAGCCCGTGATAGTTGTCGGGATGGCAGTAGGCGCGGTAGCCGGGCCGGTGCTCGCCGCAATAGAGGTTGTTCTTCGGCGTCCAGTCGATGTAGTTGCACACCAGCAGGTCAAGGTATCCGTCCTTGTCGTAATCGAACCAGCCGGCGCTGGTGGACCACTGGCCCTCGTCGCCGACGCCGGCTTTGGCGGTCACATCCGTGAAAGTGCCATCGCCGTTGTTGTGGTAGAGAATGGCGCGGCCATAGCCGGTGACGTAGAGGTCGGGATAGCCGATCGTTGTCGTAATCGCCCACCGCCACGCCCTGCCCGTAGAGGCCCTCGGCGCCCACTCCTGCCTTTTCCGTCACGTCCGTGAAGGTGCCGTCGCCATTGTTGTGATAGAGGGCGGAGCGCAAGGGGCGCGGCGGCTTGTACCACTCGGTCTCGGCCGTCTGCACGAGGTACAGGTCCATCAATCCGTCCTGGTCGTAGTCGATCCAACCCAGGCCGTTGCCCATGGTCTCGATGTAATTCTTTTCCGCTGTGAAGGTATGGTCGTGCTGGAAAGTGATGCCGGCGGCCTGCGCGGACGTCGGTAAAGCGGACGGGGACGGAGATCGGAGCGCTGGCGGGCGGCTCGGCGCCCGAGTATTCAAGCGCCACGAAGCCCGCGGAAAATGCCAGCAGAAGCGCTGCCGCAGCGAGCCAAGTGCGATTACTTAATGAGCGCGGGGAAATGCGAGCCATGGCCTTTCGTTGGTTGTTAATCGCGAAATCCAACTATAACCCGATGTACCCTCGCGGCTCAATCGCCAAAAACGGTTCCCGAGGCGCCGGCGAGCAAATCTACTGGTACTCGATGAGCGCCATTACGACGAGCGGGAATGGCTCCAGGCGGAATTGCACGTATTGGCCTGCTTTCTCAAATGGAATTTTCTTGTTGTCGGGTATCCGCACCACCCCTGTTGCCCGTCGCCCCTCGGGAACATGCACGCGTACGGTTGCACCCACGGGCACCGGCGGCAAGTCCCGCTGCATATTGATCAAGCCCGCCAGTAGGCGGTTCTTCTCGGGTTGGTGAAACAGCGTCATCTCCACTGCAGGGTGTGTTTCAGCCTCAAAATGATAGGGCGCCGGCAGTTCCCGTTTCAGCAGCCACACGAGCAGCCGCGCGTTCACATCGTTGCCTCCCCCTTCCATCGGCGCCGCCACCCATATGGCTTTGCCGCGGCCGAACTCGTGGATCACGACGCCGGGGTCCTTGCCGGGTTCCTCCGCCGGCGGGTCGCTGATGATCTGCGCAAAGTGGCTTCCGATCACGTGAATGGTTTCCGGGTCAACCCAGGGAAGCGTCACCGTGGCGAGCACCTCGGTTCCTCCCAGTGCTTCCACCTGCACCATCTTTCCACGGAAAATCATCTCGTTCTGCGGCCAGATCACTTTCTTCATGCCGTCGTCTTGCGCCGTCAGGTACGTCGCCTTGGTGCCCAGTTTCCCCTTGTAGCGAACGCCCAACACCTCTTCGAGCAGAAACTTCGGCCCGCCTGGCGCGAAGCGGTCTACCGAAGACACCCCGCTTGCATACAGCACGCCACCCTGCTCGACGAAACTTCGGAACGTCGCAGCCTGGTCTGCCGTCATCTCGAGCACGTTAGGCAAGATCACGGCGCGGTAGTCTTTCAATTGATCGAGCGTGGCATTCGTCACCACGCCGTAAGGGATGTGCGCCTCGCGCAGAATCTCCCCCGCCCCAAGCACGCCTTCAAAGTGCGGAAGCTTCTCGGGCGCCTTCAGATCGTCCACGTGCACCCGCTGCTCATCCGGGTTGTACATCGATTCCTTGTCGTAATAGATCGCCACGTCCCCCAGCAGGCTTCCCCCTAGGAAAGGCTCGTAAGGCGCCCGCTCGGCGTTCAGCTTGGCGAGATACTTGTATACCTGGTGGTTAATCGTGCCGTCCGGATTGATTGCATCGATGCAGAATGCCGACGCCGAGTGAACGACCGGAACGAAGGATTCAACCCGCCACTCGTCCAAGGTCTTGATGGTGACAAAGTCCTCGAGATTACTCGTGCGCGAGGTCATGAATTCAAAAGGACGCACCTTATTCAAGGAGTTAAAGGCCTTGCACCCAAGCGAAAACTGGGAAGGGCCGCCGTAAAAATCGCCGCTCATCGAGTCGCACGTCTCGGTTCCCATGTGCAACGGCACGCCGGCTCTCCAGTCGGAAAAGATAGTCGAAAACTGGTGCTCCATGAGGATGGGGCGGACGCTCTTCACCGTTTTCGTGAACTCATCCGCAAACTCGAACAGCCATTTTTGCCGCGCTGCCTGGAAAGTTCGCCAGGCGGGATCGTCCCAGTCCACGATGCGCGGTGGTTCGGCGTTATATTCCTTGCGATATCGTTCGGTGCAATATGGACAATAACAAACGCCCCCGCCCGCCCAGGCAGGCCATAAGATCATGTCGTTAAAGAGGCCCTCGAAATCGTAATTGGTCACGAGTTCCCGCACGAGCGCCAGATAGTATTCCTTGGCCGGGGTGTTGAAGCAGGTGTAGCCGTAGCGCCCCTGCATGGTTTCGTCCGTTCCGTTCTCGGGCCGATAGCGCCAGTCGGGATGATACTCGTATCCATAGTTGTCCCAGACCACATGGAAGTAAGCGACCCTGTGCAGGCCGTGGCGCTTGCACTGCTCCATGACCTCGCCGAAGTAGTCGCGTCCCCTCATCCCTTTGTGCATCGTGCCAATCTTCGTTCGCCACAAGCACAACCCGGCGCAGGAGATCGCGTATTGCATGAGGCTCTGAAAGCCCGCCCCGGCTATCGTGCTGACGTAGTCCTCCGGGTCGAAACGGCTCAGGAGGCGCGGATCCCAGTCCGGAACGTGCGTATCGACCAGCAGCCGGCGGTACACCTGGTCCGGCCACTTGCTGGGGGGTGCGACGCCGCCCGCCGCTTCGCTCTGCGCCGCTCCAGCGAGGTTCTTGGGCAAGGCGCCCAGACCGGCTACCCCCGTGGTCATCAACTTATTGAAAGCCCTTCTATCCATAAGAAGCCTCCTGAATTTTCGAAATATTCGTTGGGGGACAGCCTGTGATTAAACAGGGTACAGCCTTCAGCTCTTCTGTAAAGTCTCGATCACTTGCCGGCAGTTAAGGACCTTTTCCGCCAGGTCCAAGGGCCGATAGTAGTAATGGTTGGACGCCTCGTAAGCGATCGTCGAATCGCTCCTCGCGATCGCGTACTGCCGCTTGGCCAGTTCTATTTCCTGCTCGGCAATCTTCACCATTTGCGCCACAACCTCGGAACGATTTTGCGGCGCCGATTCCAGTTCTTCCCGCAGCCGGTAGAAATGAATCTGGTTCGCAGTGCTCTTAAAATGGAAGTAGCAGGTTTCGGCAATTCCCAGGTCCCGGCGGGCTCGCTTCTGTTGATGGGCCGGGACGAGCTCCAGCGCATCGCGAAATGTTTTCAACCCCGGCTCCCAAAGCTCTGCCATCTTTTCATATTGCCTCTCGGCAACTTCCACCGGATACGTCCCGACCCACGTCTTATAGTCGTCGTAAGGACAGAGCATTACAGTAGCTTTGTAGCCCGTTCGCTGCAGGCGTAAAGGATTGGCAGGCCCATGCTGCGTCGGAACGTAATACACCACGTTGCCGCCTTCCATGGGAAACTTTGTGAAGGCCGCGCTAAAGGCCTGCCAGGCGTCCAGTACCCTGGGCGCTGCCGCTTGGCCATACCTGCGCTCCGCCACGCTTTTCAGCACCTCGGGTGCGGTTGCCGCAGGTGAATAGTAAAACTCCTTGGCCACTTCAAAATTGGGTGAAGGGTAGCCGCCCTCAGTCCAGGAAAGCATCAGCCCGTGGATCTCCGCCTTCAAAAGTCTTTCGCAATGTTCGGCAACCAGATTGGTGACTGGGATGTAAGGGACGGCGGAGATTTCCCAGGTATTACTGAATTGAACTTTAGCCAGAGTTGAAATGCCCTTCTGCCGCGCCAGTTCCCAGTTCCGCGCCGCCCGAGGTCCGGGGCCCACAACGGACATCGAATACTCGCCCACCTTGGTCGAGTGGCCGCCGCGGTTGATCGGCAGGTTCCATTCGCTCACACTGAGCATCGGAACGTCAGCGGGCAGTCTCGCGAGGATGCCCTCGGCTTCCGCGCCGTTCGGAACCCAGTCTTTTCCCCAACCCCAATCCCAGGCGATAACCTGAGCCTCTCGGCTGCTGCGGCGGACCCCGTCTCGAAAAGTCCCGATCACCTCCGCGACCACTTCCTCGCCTTGGCGCTTCGAGCAGCGAGGACACAGATCGGCGTGGCCGTGGCTATAGCAGTTGGTGAGGTTTTCAGAGAGATTGATGCAAAATATCCCGCCTAGTTTCGGCACTTGGGCAAACAAATGCGCCAGGCTATCCGAGAGCCACTCGCGCACTTCTGCCGTGCTCGTGCACATTGCGAAATAGCCGGGATCGTAAGCGTCATAAGATCCTTTGACGTTCGGGTGGCGCCGGAAGAATTCGGCGGGCATTGAACGCGGCTCGTTAACGTACATGTAAATTCTTATGCCGTAGCGATCGCACCGCTCAACCAGCTTATTGAGGTTTTGAAGACGCGTCTGCCAGCCGGTTCCGAACTCCGGGAACTGGTTCGACGGCGCAAGGTTCCGCAACACGGCCTGCAGCCACACCCCGTTGACACCCGCCCTGGCAAGTTTGTCCAGAAACCCATCCGGAAACGGGTTGACAGCCTCTTCCATCAACGGATCGCCGTACAAGGCGAAATAAGAATAGACATATCGCGGGTCGAGGCGAGTGATTCGGCGCACCGCACCCTTCGCCAAATAGGGGCCCTGCCGCGACTCCATCTGCTCTTGCAGGTGATACAGTGCCTGTCGCAGTCCCGCAGCGTCCCTCCCCGCAATTCGAACCTGCTCCGGTTCCACGCTGATCTCGAAACTGCCTGAGGTTGCGGCGATGGAGGGGTCGATCAAAGCATGGATCGCCTTCGACCCTGCTTCCGAAGTTTCCGCCATGCTCAATACACAGCCGAATGCCGCATGGAGCTGGGTCCGAAATTCCTCGAGCATCCGGAGAGGCGCTTCGGACTCGCCACTCCCCCTTATCAAAGTCCAGCCCCGGCTCAAATCCACCTCACCGTCGGCGGGCCTGGTCAGAATGTTTTGCATGGAGAGAAGGTGGGTATTGCTCAAGTCAGTTACGAATTGAAAGGCCGGTTCCCCGGGGTTGTCCAGCGAAGACCCGAACGCTTGCCGCAACGTCTGCTTGAGATTCGCGGCGCGCAGTCGCGCCTCCTGCGAGGGCGTTTCATAGCGCAAGCGCTCGCACCGAGGTTTCACGAGGCCGAGCTTCATCCAAAGCGAGTCGTCTTCACGCAACGTGTATTCGTAGTGCTGCCGGTCCCATCCGAGGAGTTCCATCAACTGATCGTCGGGCAGCACGTGCCAGTTTTCGCGAATGACCGTGATGAAAATCCTGTTTAGCTGATCTTCGCTGAGCCGGGGTTTCGGAGGGAGCCCCATGGAGGCGCCGATCTCGAGAACCTTTTCCGGCGTTGTCCCCAGCAGCTTCGCCATGCGCTCCGTGTTGGCCAGCTCCCAGTTCCGCCAGACGAACAGGTGCAGGCGGTCCGGAAAATGCGGTTCGGGAATCGGCTCAGGGTTGGGGGCGCCTTTCGCAAAGTCCAACATCTGCGCCTCGCACCTACTGGCCCAGGGCTCCGCAAGTAAGAACGCGGACCACGCGCCTTGAGCCAGGAATGTTCGGCGATCCATCGGCGTCCCCCGATTCAGAACAAAAGCTAGTGGTTTGCGATCAAGTCTGGAGGGTCTGGCGAAGAGCATCAATCTGACCAAGCGTCACGTTGCCTCCACTCATTACGGCGACGGCTTTTCCGTGCTTTTTGGGATTAGCCAGCAGACCCGCAAAGCTGGTGGCCGCAGAGGGCTCGACCAGGACCTTCGCGTGCTCGAGGAGGAAGAGGGTCGCGGCAATGATGTCCCGTTCGTAAACCAGGATGACGTCTTCGACATAGTGGCGGACAATCGCATAGTTCAGGTCTTCCGTGATTTTTGCCGCGAGTCCATCGGCGACAGTTTCAACAGTGGTTAAGGGGTAAGGTCCTTGGTGCCGCAAGGCTTCCCACATAGCGTTGGACTTCTCCGGCTCGACGCCGTAGACGCGCACAGCAGGGTTCTGCTCCTTGATGGCCACGGCAATCCCCGAAATCAGGCCCCCGCCGCCGATCGGCACGTAGACTTCCTCAACGTCCGCGAGATCCTCGAGAATCTCAAGGCCGATCGTCCCTTGCCCCGCAATCAGGACCGGGTCCGAAAAAGGATGCACCTGGGTGTAGCCATGCTCATGGCTCAACTGGTTGACTTTCTCCTGCCGGACGTCCGAAGTTATGCCATGGATCACGATCTCCGCCCCCAGCTTTTTCAGCAAAGAAACCTTATGGGGGCTGGCGTTTTCGGGCAGGACCACAATACACCTCGCATCGAAGCGCTTTGATGCATAGGCCACCCCCAAGCCATGATTGCCGCTGCTGGCGCAAATCAGGCCTCGGCTCCGCTCTTCCGGCGTGAAGCTGGTAATTTTGCTGAGGGCGCCTCGAACTTTGAATGCGCCGATGCGCTGCAGGTTTTCGAGCTTGAGGTACACCGGAACGCCTGCTCGCTCGCTGGCCGCCTCGCTGAAGATCAATGGCGTGCGGAGAATTTCCGCGCTGATGCGACGCCGCGCTTCCTGGACATCACTCAACCGCACCGGCAACGTGCTTGTTTCACTCGAACTCATTACGGCCTCTCAAAGGAACGAAATTGGGGGCGTCTGATGCCCGCAAGGGTGGAAAACCGCATTCCACCCTCATTAAACTATACTCGAAACCTCGACCTCGCGGTCGAGGCGGGCAGACTCAACCACGGCCAGGCCCACGCGCAGGGCTTCGACGCCGTCTTCGGCGCTGACCAGGGCGGGCTTCCGGCCTTCCAGAGCGCACCATGAGAAGTAGCTGAGTTCCTCGCGCAGAGCGCCATAGGCGCTGCCGCGGAGGCGAGGTTCATAGCATACGTCAGGGACATCCGCGCCGTCGTCGTACCAGATCGTCAGGCCGGAATTCAAGATGTCGATGTTGGCGACGCCTGAGGTGGTCGCCACCTGAAGATAATCGTCAAGAAAGGGGGTCTTGTCAGGCAGGAGCCACATCGTCTCGAGAACGCCCACGGCCCCGTCCTCGAATCTCAGGAAGGCCCAGGTCAGGTCCGCCCCTTTCCCCGGTTGCACCGCAACGTCGTAGCCGCGCACGGATTTGACTTTCTTACCTGTATACCAAAGCATTGTGTCGATATCATGTATTGCTGTTTCTAGAACGATGGGTGTGCGTTTATAAATAGCGGCCTGCCACTTAGGCCGGTTCCGCCGGGTATAGATGGAAAGCACGCGGCCCAAACGCCCCGAGCTGAGTTGCTCTTTGACCACCATGTACTTCGTCTCAAAGCGCAGGATGTGGCCAGGCACTAGAATCAGGCCTTTCTCCTTTGCTACTGCCGCCATCCTTTGGGCATCTTCAAGGCGGGTTGCCATGGGCTTCTCGACGAATACGTGCTTGCCGTTTTCGAGCGCGGCGAGCACCGGCCCCAAATGCTGGTCTTCGGTGGTTACCACGCTGACGGCGTCCAGGTCTTCGAGACTACACAGTTCACGAAAGTCCTTGGCTACCCGGGAGACCTTGTAGCGCTCCGCCACTTTGTGAGCTCGCTCAGAGTTGATATCCGTAACTGCAGTGACCTGGGCGTAGGGGATCCCGGCAAAGGCGGTCAAATGACTTTCGCCAAACGCTCCGCATCCAACTAGACCGATTCGAAGTTTAGGAATTTCCGGCATGTGTCCTCACGTGTAGGTGGAAGGTTGAAAGCAGCGAGCGCTCGTGGGCTCGCACGGAATGCAGGTGAGTTGACTTCAAATGCTTGCCCCGGGCCATCGGAGTGGACCAAACTCGCGCCGCGAAGCGCAAGATTGGCCCACCCCCCTATTTTCGCTAGAAATCCAGCCGCAAGGCAAACTGGATTTCACGTCCGTCTTGGGCTGCGACGACCTGGCCGAAGTTTCCGAGCAACTGTCCCGAGCTGTTCACCCCCTGGTAAGCAGTCGAAACACCGCTGAAATTGGGGTGATTCCAGATGTTGAAGAACTCCGCCCGGAATTGAATTCTGAGCTTTTCGCGGACGGGGAATGTCTTGAAGAACGCCCAGTTCCAATCCTGCTCGCCTGGCCCGCGGATGGTCCCGTTTGCGCAGTTCCCGAAGAAGCCAGGCGCAGGAGCGGCAAAAGCGTTGGCATTAAACCACTCTCCCAAAGTCTTTGGCCCGCCCATAGAGGCGACGCAATCAGGCCTGGTTGCTAAACCGCCTGTGCCGGTCGCCAGGGAAGCGGTAAGCGGCGCGCCACTGAAAAACGCGGTGAGTCCGGAGAACTGCCAATTCCCAAATGCCGTTCCCACGAAACCCGTCCGGTGGCTCAGGATCGGGAGTTTGTAAATGTAGCCCGAAGTGAAGACCTGGGCGCGGTCTTGCGGGGCCGGCCCATATTCAGCGTGCCAGTCGTTGGAGTTTTGCGCGGTACTGGTCACCACGCCGGAGTCCTCCAGCGTCTTGCTCCATGTGTAGGCCGCGGTCAAGGTCAAATTGCGGTTGCCGGGTCTATACCTGAACCCGGCTTGCAGAGAGTCGTAAAAGGCTCTTCCCCGATAGTCGGCCGAGCCGCGGAAACTGGTTATTGATGACCAACCTTGGTAAGGCCGGGTGTAATCGGGGGAGACACCGTAATTGATGCAGGGGTCAAACTCGTAACCACTCGACGAAGTGGCCGCTCCCGTTGGCAGGCAACCGGGAACCGAGGGCGCCGAAACGGCCTCGGGGAAGTTGATGTCACGACCCCCGCCCATTTGCGTGGTGTGGCTGCCTACGTAGCCAAGGGTGAACACGCCATTCTGAATCATTTCCCGTTCCAGCGTCAGGCTCCAGTTCTGCATGATGACGGGCTTACGCACTGAACCAGGCAACCCGGCTGTATACAGTGACACCGTGGTCAGCGCCCCCGGCGTACCTAAGGAGGGATTGGTCATGGAACCGTTATACAGGTTCACGCTCTGAACCCAGGGCGGGTTGGTAATGTCCTCCTCAGTGTCGTAGTACTCGAGTTGCGAGAAACCTAGACCGTAGCCGCCCCGCACGGAAGACTTGCCATCTCCAAACGGGTCCCAGGCAAATCCGAGGCGAGGAGCAAACCCTCTTTTCCAACCCACCGTAATCGTATCGGTGACGCCGGGTTTGCCGAGGCGGGATTGTCCGGGAAAGACAATGCCGTTCAACCGATCCGCAGGCGTACCTGAGGCCGTTATGGGAACCCCCGCCCCATTCGTCTCGAGGACGGCATTGGGGCCCACCACCGGTGCGTTGGCGCCGACGAACGTCAAGGGATCAAACTCGCTGAAGATGTTCCCCTGGATGACCGTAGGCCTGGCGTAGACATAGCGCAACCCTAAATTCAGCGTCAAACGCCGCGTCGGCTTCCAGTTGTCCTGGAAATAAGGTTCCACTTGCTTCCAGCGGTCGTAGTGCCTGGGCACGTGGTCAGATTGCGTAAAGTAGCTATCAAGGCCCAGCAAGTAATCGGCCGCCGGATCATTCGCGTGCACCCCTGTAAATGAGTAACCGCCTTGAGTCGGTGCAAAGCCATCCTGGCGCTTGATCCCCCAAAGGTATTCGCCGCCGAACTGGAGCGTATGCTTTCCTTTCACCATGGTCACATCGTCGGAGACGGTCTCCGCCCCGTCACTGGCATGCTCGGGGAAGCTGGAATAGCCATCCGTCCCGTTGATTCCGGCCCACCCTCCCGTCATCTCGACTGTGGGGGCCAGCACGCGTCCCGGAGTCTGCGGAGCATTGGGGAACGGATAATTGATGCTCAAGCCGGACGGTGGCGTCGCCCCCAGGATTTCCAAGCGGGGTTTGTCATGCGTACCCGACCAGGTGGCTTCGTTGACGATGGTGGGAGTGATATTGGACGTGTAGCGCACCAGCGCGTTGAATCCTGTCTGATTGATTTGGTTGGTCGTGGTCGTGGTGGGGTTGACGCCCCAGGTGGCCGCCGGGTAATTGTCCGTGACCGGCTCGTAGCTGAACCGAGCCATAATTCGGTTCTTGTCGTTAATGTAGTGATCGATGCGGTAGTTATCATCGCGTTGGTTGAAGGCCTCGATACCGGGGTTGATGTAGTTGAGGAACCCGCCCGAGGGATTATTGGGCTGCGGCCAAAACTTGTTCATCAGCAAGACGGCGTTCGCGTCGAAGCAGGCGGGGTCGATGGTCGTCGGAGTAGGTATGCAGTTCACCCCGGGATGCTCCTGCGACAGCAGGGCGGCGGAAGCGGCGTCCAATTTCAAGCCGCCGGTATGCAACGTGGGGCTGGCGCTGAAGTCGCCGCCCCGCATGGCTTGCGTAAACAACGCGCCGCGCAGCGTGTCGCCGACATGCCGGACATGCCATTCCTCGTTCACAAAGAAGAAGGTCTTTGTCTTATTGGTGTTGTAATGGCCGGGAATGTAGAGCGGCCCGCCCAGCGAAAAGCCGAAGTTGTTCTGCTTGAGAGGGGTTTTGGCCCCGCCGGAGAAGAAGTTGCTGGCGTCGAGGGCCTGGTTGCGGAGGTAATCGTAGGCGGAACCGTGAAACTCCCGCGTGCCCGACTTGGTATCGACTTGAATTTGAGCAGAGCCCGACACTCCGTATTTGGCGCTGTAGTTGTCCTTGAGGATGGTGAATTCGGAGATCGAGTCCAGCGGCGTGACGACGTTCAGGCTGCCGAAGGCGCCGGTGTTCATATTATAGGTGCCGTCAACGGAGGTATTATTCAACTGCATGTCGCCGCCATTGACGGAGATATTGGTGGAGTAAGTCAGCCCTCCGCTCACCGCCTCGGTCATTCCGGAGGTGCTCACCACGCCGGGGACCAGAACGCTCAGTTGCACGTAGTTTCGGCCGTTGAGCTCGATTTGGTTGACTTGGTTCCCGCTGATGACCCCGCCCGAGGCTCCGTTTTCCGTTTCCACGCGCACGGACGAGGCAGCCACACTCAACTTGGTTACTGCCGACCCTACGGACAGGACCACGTTGGTGCCCACTCGGGCGCTGGGATCCACTCTCACATCCTGGATGGTTTCCGTGTTGAACCCTTCCTTCTGGACCGCCACGTTGTAGGTGCTCGGCACCAGCGCTTCCACATTGTAGTTACCACCCGCATCGGTCTTGACGACCTGGCTTTGGTTCGTGTCGGTGTTGGTAACCGTCACCGTCGCATCCGGAACCACCGCTCCGGACGTGTCCGTAACCGTGCCGACGATCGCGCCCGTCGTGGCCTGCCCGGCCGCTTTGGGCACGTGCAGTGCCAGCAGGGAACACAGGACAACCCCTAACGCCACGCTGCTATAGAGAACTCTTGATCTCATACCCTCCTCCTTGACTCTCGCCGATCTGAATTTGCCAAGTGCGGGTTGATGGAAACAGGTAAGGGTCCTGCCGAATACGGCGTTCCACTGGGCTAATGGTGAACGCTCTGCGCCCCTCCCTGAATTATCGCCAGACGATGTTTTTCGGTTAAATCCCTGAATTGAGCAAGTCAAGCTGGCATCCAATTTGATGCCAGACCGTTCCACAATTGGTTTGTAACCCATGCATGTAGTATTTGTCAAGTATTTTTTATGTATTTGTAATATATTATGTTAAGATCGCTGAGAGAATATTGGATTAGGGGTGGGGATGGAGACAAAATCGAAAACCAGGCGAAGGTGGTCCGCAGCGCAAACTGTTTATGAAGACCTAAAGCGTCAGATCTTGACGCTTAAGTTGCTCCCGGGATCAGCTCTGGAAGAACAAAGACTTCTGCCGGATCTCGGCGTTAGCCGCACTCCCTTTCGGGAAGCTTGTACGCGCCTGCTGGAAGAAGGCTGGTTGCTGGGCTTCTCTCGACGAGGGTTTCTGGTGGCGCCGATCACTTTCGAAGACATCGCGAACATATACGAATTGCGATTGATCCTGGAGCCGTCGTGCGCGCAGATTGCGGCCACCCGGGCGACGGATGACGACATCAGCCATATGGAGGGCATGCTCCAGGTGGAAGAGGGACGCGGACCGTCGGAAGGAATCAGCGCGGACTTGGTAGGGGCGAATTTCGAATTTCACATGCAGCTCGCCGGATTGACCAAGAACACCCGGCTGATTAGCATCGTTCGCAACATCCTGGAACACGTAACACGCTTTGATTCCATGCTGCCGCGTTACGCTCCCTCCACACCGTGGGTCCGCCACCGAACGATTGTTGAAGCCATAACGGAGCGTGACCCGATGAAGGCGGGAATGAGAATGCAGGAGCATGTTGAGCAGGCGCGCCTCCGCATCCTTAATGTTTTCGCGGGACACTCGCCGAGACTCAGTTTATTGCCCGCGCAGACAAGCGCCGCCTTGGCGCTTCCCGACCCATCCGGATTAAGAACGTCAGCGCGAAAAAAGAAAGCGTCCCGCCCCGGTTTGGCTCGCTCAGAGCCTCGGGTGCTTGTAGCCCGGTGATTGCTGCGCCCGGGCATATTCGGGTCTTTTCTGTCTCGAACGCGGTGGGCGCAAAGATCGAGGGCATTACCGAAAGGGTCTTTCAGTGCCCTCCTGTTACGGCCTCGTGCGCCTGATGTAGTAATTCCTGCCGTTCATCGTATTCCGTGCTGCGGTATTTCTTAAAATTGGCGAAGGCCTGGTCAGCCTTTTCTTTCTCTCCCAGCCGCATGTAAGCATTTCCGAGCTGGTAATAGGCTTCACCCATGTCTGGCTGAAGGCTTGCCGCGCGTTCGAGTTCCACCCGTGCCTCAGAATACTTCTTGTCGCGAAGCAGAGCGCGGCCTAGCTGGTAATGGGCCAGGGCATAGGAAGGTCTTAACTCGATCGCCCTTCGGAAATGCTGCTGCGCCTCGGCCAGACGTCCAGCAGAGAACAGCACCATCCCATAGAAACACTCGAAATAAGGATTCCGGGGGTCCAGCTTGATGGCTTCGGCGAGACTCGTTTCGGCCTCCTCAGGCTTGATCTGGGCGAAGCGGGTAATACCAAGCAGGAAGAGAGCGCGATCGAATCCCGGATCGAGACGCAGTGCCCGCTCGACCGCCTTCGCTGCTTCATCATACTTGTCGAGAATGAAGTAGCTGACGGCGATGCTGTACGGGATCTCCGCAAGTTGCGGCGCCTGGATTTCCGCCTTTTCAAGGACCTTGAGTGCCTCCTTGGGGTGCCCGAACTTCTGGTAGTAGCGTGCGGCAGTCAAAATGTAAATCGGGTTTTGCGAGTCAATGCGGCTGGCGAGGTTTATCTCATCCGTTGCTTGTTGCGCCCGTCCGCTTTGGAAATAACTCTGAGCGAGGATGTAGTGGTACTCTGCGAACTTTTTGGCCTCAGGCGGGATGGCTTCGAGCGCAGTGAGTGCGGCGGAAGGATTCCTCTCCTGTAAATAGACCTCGGCCAGGGGAAACACGATGTCAGGCTCATGAGGAGCCAGTCGGTTGGCTCGTTCGAGAGACACTCGAGCCTGCTCGGTCACACCGCTATGCAGGAAAAGCCTGCCGACTTCCAGATGAAATGCCGGCTCCGACTTGAATTGTTGACCGGCCGACGTTGCAGCGCTCACCGCCTGCTTGATCTCACCGGCCTCAAGATAGGCCCGTATCATGTTGACCGCGGGCTCGGGAGTTTGGGGATCAAGGCGTGAAGCCGCTTCGAAATAGGGCAAGCTTTCGCGGGGCCGCTTCTCCTCCAGCAGCAAGCTCCCGAGGTTGTACAGTGTGTTTTCCGATTTCGGATTTAACTCCAAGGACCGGCGCAGAGCTTTTTCGCCTGCGGCGGAGTTTCCCAGGTTTAACTCGGCCATCCCCAGATAGAAGAAACCCGAAGCGGAGTTGGGGTCCTGCTGAATCACTCGCAGGAATTCGCCGCGCGCGGCCTCGTAGTTCTTTTGCTGAAGATAGCTCACGCCCTGTTGAAGGGTGGTGGAAAGCGCTTCCGAGGGTTGCTGTGCGAGTCCCTGACCCGGAACGAGACTGATCCCCAAGGAGAATAGAACAAGGATTGACACCAGAACAGACGACATAAGTCGAAACCCTGGGATAATGATGTTCAATATACGGACTTCAAGATTGGAAAGTCAAGGTTCGGAGCAAAAGGCCGGGAGGCCCGCAAATTCAATCCGATGGGCCTATGCTACACTGGTCGTTGTGAATGGGCGAGGGAGTTCGACAAAATTGGAAAAATTGGATTCGCCGCTCAGCCGCGGCTGCCGCCGTATTCTTTTTTGCTATCTCCTGGACCATGGGCCAGGAAGCCGGCAATCAGGCGGAAGGCCATTTCCAGCGGGCCCGGCAGCTTATGGGCGAAGGGAAGCTGGAAGAGGCTGCGCGGGAATATCAACTCGGCATTGCGATCGCCCCTGATTCCCCTGGCGCTTATAATAATCTTGGAGTTATCTATTTCAAGAAAGGCGACCTGAACAAAGCTGCCATTGCCTTCCGGCGCGCGCAGCGCCTTCGTCCCCACGATCCGGAGATTGCCTTCAACCTCGGTCTCGCGCTTTTTCAATTGGACCGGTGCGCGGAAGCCATCCCTCACCTTACTTCGGCAGTCGCAGCCAAAGCTCATGTCGTGGACGCCCGATATTTCCTGGCAGTTTGTTATTCGAGTTCCCAGAAGTGGCAAGTGGCCATTGAGAATCTCGAGATCGCCCGGAGCCTGGCTCCGGATCGCCCGGACATACTATTTATGCTTGCTCGGGCTTACCGCGAGGCCAAAGAGCCGAAGAAATCAATGGAGACGGCGGCTGAACTTCTGGAGAAGCACCCTGACTCGCCCTTCGCCCACTTCTTGATGGGAGAGGCTCTGGACACGGAAAGCCTTCCCGAGAGAGCGGAGGAGGAATTCAGGCAGGCCATTGCTGCTTCCCCCGATGCCCCTCAACTTCATTTCGCCCTCGGTTATCTCTACTGGCGTTGGAAGCACTACGATCAAGCAGTTGGGCCGCTTAAAGAGGAGTTGCGCATCAATCCACAATGTGACGCGTGCTATCTCTACCTTGGCAGTATCGCTTTGAAGGAACGCCAGCCAGATCAAGGCCTGAAGGATTTCAAGGATGCGATTCGGATCAATCCCGTGAGTAGCGAGGCCATTCTTGGAACAGGCCGGGCTCACGTCATGCTGGGACAACCGCAGGAGGCGATTCCTTTCTTCCGACACGCCCTCAAGCTTCAACCAGACCGGCCGGAAGTCCACTACTGGTTGGGAAAAACACTGATCCAAATCGGCCAGAACGAGGAGGGCCAAAAGGAGTTAGCCGCCTTTGAACAATCGAGCGTGGCTGAACGGCAGCACATCGCAGAACTTCTGGACCGCAGCCCTAAAGAAAAATCCCCCCCGGGCTCACCGGTTCCTCCAGAGGACAAGTAAGAGGGACCCGATCTACCGCGCGCGAATGAGCCCGATTCCGACCGTCAGCGTTGTAGCCACAACCAGAAACGCACCGGTGTACAGCACGGCGCGGAACGCCCGCAGGTGGGCTACCCCAAAGAAGCCGCCGGAGACCAGCAGCGCGGCCGCAACGGCTCCTATGCGAACCGGCCACACAAGCTGAGCCGGCAGCTTGGCGTTATCCACCCCGATTTGCAGCAGCAACGCGAGCAGAGTAAGCACCCCGGCATGAGCGTGCCCTGCGCGGTAAAACGCAACCTGGGATGGCGACAGATTCGCCGGCCCCGGCATCCCGAACGCTCCATTCGAAACCACCCCCAGAATAGTCAATCCTCCATAAACGATGGTTGGAATAAGGATCAGGCTGATCCCCCACATCAAGCGCGTGTCTTGTGACATGAGTCGCCCTCCAATTGGAAATGTGAACCCTATCCTGGAATTCTACAGGTTCTCGCGAGCGCTGTCTCGAACAAATCCGGAAATTCGCTGCCATCGTCGCGCTCCTCGGCGCATTCTCACTCACCGAATGATGTGTTTTGAGTCGGTAGCGCAGACCGCCGGGTTTGCGGTCTGCGGCTTTCCGTGATATGGCGCGGGTTCTGAAAGCGTGGTGGCCGAAAAGACGCGGACCGCAAAGTCGGCGGTCCGCGCTACGCCGATTCTCTAACCAGGGACAGGTGAAGATGCGGAGGCGCGGGCAGGACACCCGCGCCTCAAGAGGCGAGACGCCCGCGCCACTTCCGCGATTGCGGGCGGGAGAAAATCAACCTTCGACAAGCGGCAAATCGAATTAATCCGGCAGAACCTTCTTGAGGGCTTCGAGTTCAGGTTCACCAGAGCCCAGAGGCAGCTTCACTTTTCCACGCTGCACTGCCGAGCGGCAGATGCCCATCATGATTTCGAAGTCTCTGAATGCGCTCTCGCCATTGCAGGGGTGAACCTTGCTCTCATCGTCGAGCCAATCCACCATCTCCTGCACGTACGGCCCCATGTCGTGCTCATAGTCCATACAGCCCGGGCCGGAACTCGTTCCCTGGCGCGTGACAGCGCGCCACCCGCCGCCCGTGAGCGCCTCCGCGAAGCCTTCGCTGCCTTGCGCGCCGACGCGACACTTGCGCCACCAGTAATCGACCTCGGGAACGTCCGGCGCGCCCTCGCCGCATTCGAAGATGCCGCGCACGCCATTCGCGAACTGGACGAGACCGCCAATGTAATCCGGGGAAGGATGGTTATCCGCGAACTTCCCCTTGCCGTGCGCCTGCCCCACCACCCACTCCGCGTCCGCGTAATCGTTGTACCACCGGGCGTAGTCGATGAGGTGCGTCATCATGTGCATCATCCAGCCGGTAGCATGGCCGTAGACGGTGTGCACGCGGCCGATGGCGCCGCTCGCGATGATCTCCTTGACCTTCTTATAATGGTCACCGTAGCGGTGCTGGTGGCTCACCACGGTCTTGACTCCCCCCTCGCGCACCAGTTTCATCATCTCCAGCGCCTCGTTGGTAGAGAGCGCCGTGGGCTTTTCGTAGGCGATGAGCTTTACGCCGGCCTCGACGCCCGCGCGCACCAGCGGCAACCGCAAGTCGGGAAGCGTGCAGAAACAGAAAATGTCGGGGCGCGTTTTCTTGACCAGAGCCGCGGCGTCGGCGCTGGTTTCGCTGACGCCGAACTTCTTCGCGGCCGCTTCCAGCTTGGCCGTGTCAATGTCGCACAGGCCGACCAGACGGAATCGTCCATTCTTCTGAAACGCCGTGGCGTGGTGCGTGCCCCGCTTGCCCATCCCGGCGACTACTACCGTGTATTCTCGATTAGAACTCATGATACCCCCTGGATTCGGGATTCAGGATTCAGGGTTCAGGCTCCCCTGAAACCCACCATCCTGAGTCCACGCAACATTGAATCAATGAACTAATGAACAATTGGGTGAATGCATCGCTTCTTTCGAGCGGAACCAGGGTTCAGCGCGTGCTTCACCGAAGCCCGCGCGAACGATGAAGGTAATCCTCAATTAAACCGGATCCAGGATTCGGGGTCCCACTTCTTCCTGATTCCCGAATCCTGAATCCTGAATCCTTTATTGTTTGTCCCAGGCGATGACGCCGTCGATGGTAGCCTGCACTTCTTCCTGCGTCAACTCAGGGAACATGGGCAGCGAAAGCACGCGCGCCGCCGAGGCCTCCGCGTGTTTAAGCGAACCCGAGATGCGCGCACATTTCCCCCACGGATACCCTTCCTGCTGATGAATGGCGATGGGGTAGTGGGTGAGAGCGGTGACGCCCCTTGCTTTCAGGAACTCTTGCAGATTGTCGCGCTTTTCGGTCTCGACCACATAGAGGTGGTAGATGTGCCGATAGCCGGGAACCGCATAGGGCAGCTTGAGCGAAGTGCCCTTCAGGGCGGCATCGTACTGGGCGGCAAAGCCGCGGCGCTGGTCGTTCCAGTGGTCGAGGTGCTTCAGCTTGACGCTCAGCACGCCGGCTTGCAGGTCGTCCAGGCGGCTATTGTAGCCCATGCTGTGAACGGACCGCTTGGGAGAGCCATGATTGCGCAGCTTGCGAATTTGTTCGGCAACTTCCGGCTTGTTGGTCACCACGGCTCCGCCGTCGCCGAAGCAGCCCAGGTTCTTCTGGATGATGAAACTGGCGCACATCGCGTCGGAAAGCTCGCCGAGTGTGAAGTTATCGCCGCGCGCGCCCATCCCCTGTGCGTTGTCCTCGATCACAAACAGATTGTGCCGGCGCGCAATTTCCGCGATGGCGGGCATGTTGGCGGGCTGGCCGTAGAGGTGAACGGGCACGATGGCCTTGGTCCTGGGCGTGATGGCCGCCTCGATAAGATTTACATCGATGTTGCAGGTATTCGGTTCGCAGTCTACGAAAACCGCAGTGGCTCCGGCCACCCAAATGGCCTCGGCAGTGGCGAAAAACGTGTTGGCCGTGGTGATGACTTCGTCGCCCGGCCCGATGCCCAGGGCCATAAACGCCAGCCACAACGCGTCCGTGCCGGAGTTCACTCCCACTGCTTCCTTGGTGTTGCAATAAGCGGCGAGCTCTTTCTCGAACTGCTTGAGCTTGGGGCCCATTACAAAACTTCCGCTTTCCAGAACCTCGAGAATGACCGCGTCTATTTCACTCTTAATATTGTGATAT
Source organism: uncultured Acidobacteriota bacterium (assembly GCA_963770415.1). Lineage (GTDB taxonomy): Bacteria > Acidobacteriota > Terriglobia > UBA7540 > UBA7540 > CAVROP01. The sequence goes on along the minus strand of CAVYPU010000036.1, from coordinate 190,293 downwards.
TGCCTGACGTGGCCGTAGAAGCCAACTTTCACTGACGCCATATTATTCCTCCTTGATGTGCCAAATAAATTGACCGAACAGAATAGCGGAGACTCGCGCAACTCGCAACAGTTCTTCTCAAGCAGTTGACAGTTTACAGTTTAAAGTTGACAGTTGCGTAGCGCGGACCGCCGACTTTGCGGTCCGCGTCTTTTCGGCCACGACCCTTTCAGGACTCGCGCCGTACCACGGAAAGCCGCAGATCGCAAACCCGGCGGTCTGCGCTACCAACTGTCCAGCGGAGTTGAAAGTCGAGAGGCAACAGTTGACAGGACAGTCAACGTTGACAGCCTCCTGTCTAATGCCCACTGCCTTCCTCAGCCACCCTGCACGACGTCGCGCACTTTCTCGACTGTCGATGCATCCTCGAGGCCGGTCACGTCTCCCTGAACCCCGCCTGTGGTGGCCAACTCCGCCAGGAGGCGGCGCATGATTTTTCCGCTGGGGGTCTTGGGCAGTGCTTGGGTGAAGTAGATGGAGCGCGGGGAAGCAATCTTGGAAATGCGGGACTCGATGTGGTGGCGGATTTCCTTGCGCCGGTAATCCGAGGGGCCAAACCCGCTGCGCAACGTCGCAAAAACCACCGGCACGAGGCCTTTGATGGGGTCGGAGACGCCGACCACGGCCACCTCGGCAATACCCTTGCATTCCATCACCAAGCTCTCGATTTCCATGGTGCTCAGGCGATGCCCGGCCACGTTAATCACATCATCAACCCGCCCCAGCACCCAGAAGTGGCCGTCGGAATCCTTGATGGCGGCGTCATAAGTGAAGTAGGCCCCGGGAACTTTCGTGAAGTACTCTTTAATGAACCGCTCCGGCTCCCGCCACAGGGTTCGCAGCATCATGGGAATCGGCTCGCGCAGCACCAGATTCCCCACGGTATTGGGCGGGAGCGGATTGCCCTCGTCGTCGACGATATCGGCTTTGGCGCCCAGGAACTGGATCCCGCAGGATCCGGGTTTCATGGGCACCAGCCAGGCCGCGCTCGCCAGCGGGCATCCGGCAGTCTCCGTCTGACCCCAGGTATTGTTGATGTAGACCCTTCCTTTGCCGAGCTTTTCGTAAGTCCAATTCCACGCGTCGGGATTGAACGGCTCGCCCACGATCGAGATGACTTCCAGGCAGGAAAGGTCGTAGGGCTCCATGAGTTTTTCGCCGTAGCGCATGAGCATGCGCAGTGCGGTGGGGGCGGTGAATATCTTGTTCACACGATACTTGTGGACAACCTGATAGAAGCGATCCGGCGTCGGGAAGTCGATGGCCCCCTCGAAAACAATCGTCGTCACCCCGTTCGCGAGAGCGCCCACCACTCCCCAAATCTGCAATGTGGCCCAGCCGATGTCCGCCGTACACCAGAGAATATCGTGGGGGTGATGGTCCATGTGATACTTGGCATAGACATAGTTATTCACAAGGAAGGCAATGCCAGAATGCACGACGCCTTTAGGCCTTCCGGTGGTGCCGCTGGTGTAAAAAACCACTCCTGGCTCATTGGCTTCGATCGGCTCGGCGGGGCATTCAATCGCCGCATCCTCCATCAACTCGTCCCACCACCAGTCCCGTCCCTTCTTCATTCGTACCCGGGTTCCGGAACGCCGCACAACCACCACCGCTTCGACTACGCTTAAATCCTGAATCGCCTCGTCCACTTTATCCTTCAAAGGCAACGCATGGCCGCGCCGATACCCGGCGTCCGCCGTCACGATCAGGCGGGGGTCGAAGTTCTCGAGCCGGGAACGGAGCGCAGGGGCTGAAAAGCCGGAGAAGATCGTATTGAAAATGATCCCCAGCCGGTAGCAGGCCAGCACCGCCACGATGGTTTCCACGAGATTGGGAAGGAAGATGGCGACCGTGTCGCCTTTACGCAGCCCGAAACGCTTCAGCACATTGGCAAACTTGTTCACCTCGTGGTACAGCATGCGATAGGTGTAAAACCTGGTCGTGAAGTCTTCCCCTTCCCAGATCAAAGCCAGCCTATTGTCGGCCCCCTGGCGCAAATGGCGGTCGATCAGGTTGGCGCAGACGTTGCTGATTCCACCTGAAAAATACTCGAGGTCCTCGAAACCGCCCTTGCGCACGGTATCCCAGGGCTTCATCCAGTCGAGTTCGGAGGCGACTTGCGCCCAGAACGAGGCAGGATCTTCCTGCGAGTCCCGGAGCAGGCGCTCAAATGCCTCGATGCTTCCGGCGTGTGTGGACGCCGCCCTCGCGGGATCGAGGGGCCGCAGCTTGCTCTCGCGGACCATTTCAATCTGATCGGTGGATTCCACCATGCAAGTCTCCTGTGCGTAACTTCAGGGCAGGGAACGGCAATTCGTCAAATCTGGAAATGCCAGTGAGCAGAAAGCCCACACGGCTGTGATTGCCCAAGGTGAGGCACTTTATCTCTAGCTGAAGTGACTGTCAAGCTAGTGTAATTTCGAGTTACTCAAGTCGGGGCTACACCCGGGCAGGGTAGGGGTAGGCTTGCCCTACCCGCGGGCCAACGGTCCGCTAAAAGGGGACGGCAAGCCGTCCCTCCACCCCTTCATCCTTATCGACGGATTAGGGATATTCCGAGTTCCTCAAGTCGAGGCTGGGACAGAGCGAAGCTCTGGGGTCCCCAGGTGTTGCGACTCCACTGAGAGTTTGTGACTTTTTTGAATTTGGCCGAAAACCGACACTGATAACAAAAGAGTTAACTGCTCCCAAATGGCCAAAAGACGAATAAAGTCACAGACTCTGAGCGCAGGGCTTCGCCCCATAAGCGTTTACATAGAGGTTTCGCCATTGTCCGAAGCTGCGTTAGCAGCGCCATAATGTGGCCCACGGCGAGCCAGCCGTGGGACCCGAGGTGCGCGGTCACTCTTGAGCCACGGTAGTGGCGACAGAAGAATCTTCCCCGATCCCTCGGGATTATGTCGCCCCGCCGGGGCTTAAAAGATATTCTCACTTTCCCCTGTCCCCACGGCTGGCTCGCCGTGGGCCACACTATATCGCCCGCCAAGGCGGGCTTTTTGGCACGTCTGGCAGTTAAGTAAACGCTTACGGGGCTTCAGCCAGATGCACCACCGGCGGATTGGACCCCCTCACCCGTCCCACGCCGGCTGATGAAAACGCCGTCGCGTGCCCCCCTCTCCCCCAAGGGGGAGTGGGTAGGGTTTTCACACAGGCTCTAGGTTTTTGCACAGGCTCTAGATATTCACACAGACACTAAAGCCGTATCTACGCCAACCTGAGCGGCTGCCTGGCACTCCATTTTTCGCACCTGACGAAACGACTGCTCTATAATCTCCTGGCCTTGAGAGTCTGTGTGAAGAACCTTTTTTGGAGTGTCGTTCCGAGCGGAGCGAGGAATCTCGCTCTGAGTATTTTCGAGGCACTGCGAGATTCCTCGTCGCCTGCGGCTCTTCGGGATGACAGCAAAAACGAGTTCTCACACAGACTCTGGAGACAGCCGGAATCTACAATAACGCTGGGGGTGATTCATGAAGAGCGCCATTTCTCGAAGAAAAGTCCTGCAGGCGATGGGAACGGCGGCCTTCGCGACGTCAGCGGGGCTGGCGCATCAGAGCGAAGCTCTACGGGCTTCTGGTGTTGCGACTCCTGTGATCGCAGGGCTTCGCCCTGCGCCAGCCAGCGCCGATCCTGTGGCAGCGGGGTGGGCTCCGGAAGGCCCCGCGACGCCCAAGATCTGCCTGGAACTTCTCGCCGCGCCCATTTGGACGACACCTGATGCGCCGGGTGAAACAACTGGGGGTAAACCACGTTGCCATGGGGGGGCCACACATCCCTTGGGAGGAGAGCCAAATCAGCGCCCTTGTGGACCAACTCAAGTCGGGCGGGCTGACTCTTGGGAAACCTGATGGTCTCGCGGGTTCCCCAACACGCTCTATGGGAGGCCGGGCCGCGACGAGGAAATTCAGAAGGTTCAGCAGTCCATCCGCGCGGCGGGGGCGCGGGAGTCCCGGTGGTGGAATACAACTTCTACGCCCACCGCATTGATGGAGGGCTACTACGCGGAACCCGGGCAGGGCGGGCGCGGGCATGACGGCGTTTGATTACGATCGCGTTAAGAACCTGCCACCGCTTCCGGAAGAAGGCGTCCACAAGTCTGGATGAAATGTGGCACAACATCACTTACTTCCTGAAGGCGGTGGTGCCGGTGGCGGAGAAGTCCGGAGTGCGGCTGGCTCTGCACCCCAACGACCCGCCCGCGCCCCTCAGCCGCGGGTCGCAGCAAATCATGGGAGACCTGGACGGGCTGGAAGCACCTGATTGAGATCGTTCCCAGCAAGTCGAACGGGATCACCTTTGACTGCGGCGTGACGCGGGAATTGGGCGAAGATCCAGTGGAAGTGTGCCGATATTTCGGTAGCCGCGACCGCATCAATCACGTGCACTTCCGCAACGTCCGCGTCGAGAGCCGCGTGAGAAATACACGGAAGTCTTCTTGGACGAGGGCCAGGTGGATATGTTCGCAGTGATGAAGGAGCTGGTGCGGCAGAAGTACCCGCGTCTGATCTACCCAGAGCATCCCCGCGGGCTCGACGCGGACCGCGAGCGGCCCGACTTCAATCCGTACTACCCGGGCGGGGGCGCCTATGTCGGCTATGCGTACAACGTGGGGTACACGCGGGCGATGCTCCAAGCGGCTTTGGTTTCCTGAGGGAAGTGCACTGGGGAATTAGTATCCAGAAGGTACGCTGTTACCGCCATCAGTCATGATCCTGGTAGATCATGTCACGTGGAAACGTTTCGTTTTGGAAATGTGCAGCCGGTTTTGTACCTTGTCGCAATTCACCGAGCCAAGCGCGAAAATCTCCGGGTCTCGTCTCCTTCTTCGAAGCGAGGGGCATCTCCACCCGCCGGCTCATTTCTGTAAGCGCTTCTTCGACGATATCCTCGGGATGCCTGCCAGGTGAGCGGGCGAGTTCTCGGCGGAGCGCCTCTTCGGCCTGAGCTGTGAGGGTGATTTCCATGGATTTAGTATAGCTCAGACCTGAATACGCCATAAAGAAGAAACGTCGCGCTTGGCAAGTGTTCGCAGTGGCGGACCATGGTCGTCGCTTACGGCGCGTACCCGTTCGCGCGGTACCACTCGACGGATTTTTGGAGGGCTAGGCGGGCCGGAGCTTGCGGGAGGCCCAGTTCGCGCACCGCCTTCCCGGGATCAAAGAACTCGTAGCGGCGCGACAGGCGCACCTTATCGGGGGTAGCGGCAGGAGTGCGGCGCGGGTTCAACCTGGCCAACGCTACGTCGATGTAAGACCAGCCTTGAGCAATCCAGTGGGGAATGCGATGCTCGACCCGTGGCCTTCCGGAAACTTCGGCGAGCAAGTCGAGGATCTGCTTGAAGGTGAGGTTCTCTCCACCCAGAATATATCGCTGTCCCGCCCGTCCCCGCTCTGCGGCGAGTAAGTGACCCGCGGCGACGTGCTCCACGTCGATGACGTTCAGGCCACTATCCACATAAGCGAAGATGCGCCCGTGCAGGAAGTCCACGATGATCTGGCCGCTGGGTGTGGGTTTGTGATCGCCAACGCCCACGGGCATGCTGGGATTGACGATGACCACGGCCAGGCCCTGGCGCGCAAAGTCGCGAGCCACCTCCTCCGCCAGGAATTTGGAGCGTTGGTAGGGGCCGATCCGATCATCGAGTGTGCTGGGTGTATCCTCCGTCGCCGGTGTGCCGTTATTGGCCGCACCAAGAACCGCAACCGAGCTTGTGTAAACGACGCGTTCAACACCTTCCTGCCGGGCGACTTCCAGGACGCGGCGCGTGCCTTCCACATTGGTCTCGTGGAAGTCGTCCCAGGTGTATCCCCAGTAGCTATAAAGGGCCGCGACGTGGAAGACCCAGCCGCAGCCCTCCATTCCCCGGCGCAGGCTCTCGCGGTCGAGCAGGTCGCCCTGCACTTGCTCGACAGGCAGCCCTGCGAATTGGCGTGTGTCCTCCCCAGGGCGCACCAGGGACCGCACCTCGTGTCCAGCTTCGAGCAAACGCTTGACTACAGCGCCACCGATGAACCCTGCCCCCCCGGTGACGAAAGTTCGCATGTTCTCCTCTGTGCTTTCGGCATTGCTACGGCTTCAGCCGGCCATAGCGTGCTTGATCAGTTGCAGGCTTTGAGCCCACACGCGTCCTCTAAGGTTTTCGGCCTCCGCCATGACCGCTTCAAAGGCCGAGGCGATCATCTCTACTTCTTCGTCGCCAATAATGAGCGGCGGCAAGAGCTTGATGACGTTGATATCCGGGCCGCCCACCTGGGTCAACAGATGGTGATCGCTCATCAGGGCCATCACGACCAACTCGGAGAACAGGCCTTTCTGGGCGGTCTCGGCGGCCGTCCAGGCGGCGCGCAGTCCCAGCGTGCGGGGAGGTTTGAACTCGATGCCGATCACCAGCCCTTTGCCGCGCACGTCCGCGACCATCTCGTAGCGTTCCCGCAAAGCCGCCAGCCGTCTTCAGGAGTTTCTCTCCCATGGCCGCGGCGCGCTCTACGAGGCGCTCCTCGTCCATGACGTGAAGGTGGCAAGGCCGGCCGCCATGGCCAGTTCGTTCTGCCCGAAGGTCGTGGAATGGACCTGGCAGCGCTCCAGGCGGCTGAAAACGGCGTCGTGAATTTCGCGGCGCGTGAGCGTGGCGCTGACGGGAATGTAGCCCCCGCCGAGGGACTTCGAAAGCGTCACGATGTCGGGCTCGAGACCCCAGTGCTCGCGCAGAGAAAACGGCCCGTTGCGGCCCATGCCGACCTGCACTTCATCGCAGACAAAGAGTGTGCCGTACTTGCGGCACAAGCGCTGGGCCTCCGGCAGATAGTCGTCGTCGGGGATGTACACGCCCTTGCCCTGAATGGGCTCCACGATGAACGCCGCCACTTCCTTCTTTCGCAGTTGCTTTTCCAGGGCCGCGAGATCGTTCATGCCCACCGCATCGAAGCCGGGCATCAGCGGCTCAAAACCTTTGCGAAAATCGTTCCCCGCCGTTGAGTGCCGAGGGTGCTCAGAGTGAGCCCGTGAAACGCGTGGTCCAGGTATAGCACCCGCGGACGCCGGGTGGCGGCGCGAGCGAACTTTACGCGCGGTGTCTACGGCGTCGGCGCCCGAGTTGGCAAAGAAGACTGCAGTCCAACCCGCCCGGCATGCGCTTGACCAAATCCTCCGCCAGCAGACCGGCCAGCAGAGGGCAATCCATTTTCATGAGGTTGGGCCGGTCAAAGCGTAAGCATCTCCTGCATGGCCTGCCGACCACCGGGTGGTCGCGCCCGAGGTTGAAGACGCTGAAGCCGGATAGCAAATCCAGGTAGCGGTTGCCCTCGGCATCCCACAAATAGGCGCCTTCGCCGCGTGTGTATATCTTGTCGAAGCCAATGATCGCCTGGACGCGAGCCAGGCTCGCGTTGATGTACTTCTTATGCAAAGAGTACTGGTCGCCTTGCCGGCTTTCAATGAGCTTAGCGATGGAGTAGGTCATAACACTTTCCTAACCGCTGAATTGCCGCCGCGAGCTGGATTCCCGCTTGCGCGGGAATGACGAAAAAGCCGAAGGGCGTGCTCTGCGCCTTTGTTACCGCGGTGAAATGGGTGTCCCGCTTTCCTGACCGGGTTTCACTCTTACGCTGGAACGAGGTGCAATCGCGGCCGGTGACGAAACGCGAATCAGTCGTCCGTGGCGGACATAATACCTCGATCCACGCCAAATGATAGTGTTCGAAAACCATGCCGCCACCCAAATGATCAACTCGAGCGAGTCGCGGAAGGGAATCAGCCACCATTTCTTGCGCACGACCGGGTCCTTCATGCCGTAGCAGCCAAAGGTAAAAGCCATGGCCAGCCGTGCCGCAAGGGGAATGGTCAGGCAAGCGAAAGCGGCGAGGCGAGAGGGCGCCAGCAGCGCCGCGGCGAGCGACCAGAATAAGCCCTTTGTAAACAGCAACGCGGCATTTCCCCAGGCAGGCAGTTTCGAATGACCACTCCCCACCGCAGGTGATGCAAAAGGAACTGCCGGGCTGTTCTCGAGGTGCAATGCGTCTGAATCTCACTGGGAACCAGTTCCACACGATAGCCTAGAGTGGCGATGCGCCGGCCCAGTTCGTAGTCATCGGCGGCGCAGTCTGCCAGGGCTTCGAAGCCGCCCATATCCGCCACACGAGCTTGCGTGACCGCGATGGTAGCACCCAGGGCAAAGGCCACTCCCTCATACTTCCGCGCCACAAGCGTGCTGGCCAGCCAATCGGTGGTCAGGCTCAGGTCCTCGAGTTCCGACCAGAGGTTTGAATCTGTCATACCACGGTACAAGCAGGTTACGGCTCCCACGGCCGGGTCGCGAAAGGGCGCAACGACTTGCCGCAAGTAGTCCGGCTTGACGCGGATATCGCCGTCGCTCATGACCAGTACGTCGTGGCGCGCCTCGGGCAAGAGGCGGCAGAGCTTGGCCACCTTATTGTTCGCGGCTGGAATCGACGTGCCCGTCAAGACCCGAATCGGTACAGTCGGGAAATCGCGGATGAGCTTCTCGATGACAGGAACGGCAGGGTCGCTCTCGTCATCTACGGCAAAGAGGATTTCGTATGAAGGGTATTCCAGCCGGCAGAAACTTGACAGGTTTTCGTATGCCTCAGGCTCCAGGCCTTTCAGGGGTTTCAGCAGGCTTACCGGAGGTGCAAAATCTTTGCTGGGATCGCGTCGTCGCCGGAAAAAGTCCCAAGCGCAATATGTAGCAGTCAGGTAATAAGCAATTGGCAAGATGGCTATGGCAAGGACTACCCATCGGAGAACTGGCAACTGAATTCGTCCTTTCTCGCGCGCAAAAGTGCTTGGTTTCTGCCCGGAAGGGAGGGGAAGGCACGAAGGTACCCTCAACCCCATTAACGCAAGTTCTGCCCTTCTCTAATTCTGCCGACGAGGTTCTGCGATTCATTCCTACCTAAAGCTTGGCTGGGAGGCAGGGATTCGAACCCCGATACGCAGATCCAGAGTCTGCAGTCCTACCGTTAGACGACCTCCCAGAATCAACAACTTAGCTCAGCCTGGCTCCCGAACCTCTACCGAACTTGCACCATTCTCAATTGCGGCTTCTGCCCGGCCCTTTCCGCTCGCACTTTAGCGCTCCCGCCTAGCCTCTCCTCGACACGCTGCATGGCATGGTGTAAGTCATCTGTAGTCTTGATATGGTAACGGTCGAACACGCTGCGCGTCAAGTGTCCAGGCGGATTTAGTGCGGAGGCTCTATTGCCGATAGGGCAAGTGTGACGGCATATGGAGCGCCGCGAAAGACGCGTAGTCAGGAGGGGCGTGATGTGGGTCAGCATAAGGCAAAAGAGGCTGGCTAAGTCAGACCTCCGGGAAGCTAGTCTTGTGTCCGATAAATAGATGGACAATCTCAGGATTACGATTTATGCCTAGACGTTGCTGCCTCGCAGCATAAAGAGCCGTAAGTCATTGTTCAGTTAATTCTCGGACACTACACCAGCCGTCGCTTGCTGGGCGGGCTTGCCAGGGTCGCTTAAGGACAAAGTCGAAGGGGGCTTATCGTGGAAACAATCGACCACTTGATCTATACGCTGGAAATCTTGAGTAGTGCTCTTTCGGCAAGAGACAAGGACAAGGCGCTCGAGGCCATCACGCTACTCTTGCAACAGTTCACGGCGACGTTTGAGCACGCCACCCACATCTTTTTGGCGATTCTCTTCCTTGAGACGCTCAAAGTCCACATCCAATGTGAAGAATTTAAGGAGGCGAGTGGTGGCGCATTGGCGCTCCTCGAGAGGCTCAGAGCTGTGAACACGGCAATCAAGCAGTCCGCCGCCCCATCCGCTCCGGCCGATTCCGATGCATTTGCGGAAGACGTGCTCGACGACGTGATGAACACGGAAACAACGCCAGGGTACGCGCTGCCTGAAGCTCGCGGCGCGGAGCGATGGGCTGTGACGGCTGGCACCGGAGCGCCGAAACCGGGAAATCCATTCGCGGCTTACCCACATTTCAAGTTTATCCCACCGGGACCGTATCCGCGCCTCGTGGCGTTCGTGGGCGGCTTCCCGAGCGACCCGCTCAAGACGGAGCGCGTGTAGGGCGGGCAGATATTGGGCTAGGCAGTCCGCGAAAATCGGTGTAGGAAGATAAAGCACTCGCGGCGGGCCCATAAACAGGGATTTTGGGCAAGCATGTCAGTGCAGGCGACGGGTCTTCAGGCGGGCACCGAGCTTTCGGAATCTAGCGGTCAACTGGCCCGTTGTGTTGCGTAAGACGGATTCCAGCATGGAAGGGCGTTTATCAGGACCGATCCTCTGAACGAGGCTCAACCCTTGCTCGATGAGTGAATTGGCAACAATCGATGTGCCGCTCATTTCGGAGCAGGAAAGATCTTCTTAGTCGAATCTCCCCGTTGTTTCCGCATCGGTATCACTCCGATACACTTTCCAAGCCATTCGCGACGCCGTTAGCTCGGGGCTCAGTTGCCTTGGGCAGTGAGAGAGGAAGCCTTATCGCGGCCACAAACAAGAGGGCATGGAAGGCGCAGAGAAGGAGAAACGCGGCAGTAAACGGGCCAAGTGCCGCGTCGTGTATGCGTGCTGCCGCCAATCTCCATCCCAGAAATGTCGCGCACAATGTCGTCAGTGTCGGACCCCCAAGACGCTGAACGATATTGAGCGCTGTCGTCGCCATCGGCAAGTCCTGTCGCTTAACTGAAGCGTATGCAGACGCTATCGACGGCATACCTACCGCGCTTAGGCCCACGCCTCGGATGAAGAGAGCGGCCGCGAGTGCAGCGAGAACGAGTCTGTGACTTGCCAGGTAGAGAAAAGGCAGTGTCCCGGCAAATGCCAGAAATGCGCCTCCGGCCGACACATTGCGAATGCCGAACCGCTTCGTCAAGGTTCCCAACAGCGGGTAGCAGCACATCATTCCCAAGCCAAGAGGAGCCAGCAGCCAGCCCGTAGCGCTCGGCGACAGACCACAGGCGCGGATCAGATAGATCGGGATCAGCATCTGGCCGGCAAACGCGATCCCGTTCGCCATGAACTGCGTGACAACGGAGGCTGAGAAGGTTTTGCCCTTGAACAGGCGAAGGTCGATCAGGGCTTTGTCTCCCTTTTTTGCGGAGGTCGAGAAAAACGCCGCAAGCAGAGCAATGGAGACAATGAGAGCCCCAAGACCTGTACGATCGCTCAGGTGATCCGCCCCATAGAGGAAGAGCACCAGCCCGGGCGACAGCAGTGCCAGCCCAACAAAATCGAGGTCTCGCGGCCTCAGCTCTTCATGATCTTTGGGCAGAACGAGAACGGCCAGCACGACTGCCAGTGCGCCGACCGGAAGATTGACCAGAAAAAGCCAGCGCCAGGAAGCGTATTGCAGAATAGCGCCGGCAATCACCGGGCCGAGGATCGGCGCGAACAGAATCGGCACAGCGGCATAGCCCATCACGCGCACCATGTGCTTTCCCGCATGGCGAGCCATCATCAACTGCGCCATCGGGGCCAGCAGACCTCCGCTCATGCCTTGCAGCACGCGGAACCCGATAAGCGAGTTCGCCGACCAGGAAAATGCGCAAAGGGCCGAGGAAAGCGTGAAAGCCGAAAAACACCATAAATAAAGGGCCTTGGCCCTGATGCGGTCTACCAGCCAGCCGTTCAGAGGAAGCATGAGCGTGAGCGCCAAAAGATATCCGCTCGTGACCCACTGAATTGCCGCAAGGCCGCTATGCAATTGCACGGCGAGGCTGGAGAGAGACACATTGACGACGGTTGCGTCGAGTTGAGCGAGAAAGGAGCCGAGCACAACAACGGAAGTGATCTTCCAGACAATCGGATCGAGCCGATCGGTCTCGCTCGATAGCTCAGGCGAAATGTTTTTCACCGTGCCCCGCGCACGTCTCCGGGAGAATTGCCACCGTGGAACCGTCCGAAGCCCCGCGCACTTATCAGGCCGATGAGGAAAACGCCCAGCCCCAAGGAGACGACATGAGTTGCAGACCGCCAATCAAAGTTTCCGACTCGGCAGACAAGCAGATAACCAACAATCAGATTGAAGAATCCCCAGAGCACATTTACGGTCGAGGAGGAAAGCCCCTTGCCGGGCGGTTTCGCAAAGGGACTTTGAAAGGGGAGCCCCATCACGCCGCTCACAAAATGCGGAACAGCGTTTGTAAGGAAAACGCCGGCAACGAAGTAAGACACAGAGTGAATCCAGTTCATAGTCAGTTGCTCCTCTTCATCGTTTGTTGAATCCGAGTCTTCTCCCAGTACATTCATGCGCGGGGCTGTCGAGCAAGGCGATGATCTCCCCGGTTGTGCCGGTTTCACCCCGACGAGGGAATGGGTGGGATCGTTGCGATTCCGGTTCGAGATGTGACTAAGAATCGGCGAGGCGTTTGAGCATCTCGAGGGCAGCCGCGAGTTTCTCCTGCTCCTCGGACGAGAGCTTTGTCTGGATGGCGCGGAACAGCCAGTCCTCCTTCGCAGCCCGATTTGCCTTGATCATCTCCCGGCAGGCATCGGTGAGAGACAGGATGGTTTGCCGTCCGTCGGCTGGGTCAGGTGAGCCTTTCACCAAGCCGGCATTCTGGAGCGCCGAAATCGTTGCGCCCATCGATTGCTGTCGCACGCCCTCAGCCCGCGCGAGAGCGCTCACGGTAGCCGGGCCATCGCGTTCCAAACGGATGACCGCGGAGATCTGTGACCATGTGTAGTCACCGAGATGTGCTTGCTCCCGCAGCCGGTGCCGCAGTTGGCTGATGAGAATGCGAAGCTCGCTTGCCAGGGCCGAGGCGCGTGCGTTTCGCGAATTGCTCTTCTGTTTACTCACGGATCTACTCTAGCATATACACAGCTAAACTGTGAAGTGTTTCTTCATATATTCATGACCGCCAAGATTGCGGGCGTGAACAGCGCATGGTCTTACGCCGCAATGCTGCCTCTTACAATGAGGACGAGCCTCGACGCAAACCAGGCTATTCATATCTCGTCAGGATTTCTTGCCGGGAATTGCCGCCGCGACGGCGATCGCTATTCAAGAGCTTCAGGCGCCGACGGACACAGGAAGCGTTAAGCTCCCTTTGGTGAGGTGCGTAAAAGCTGCGCGGGCCGGACACGAGCAAGGCGATATACCGAACGGGAGAGATAACGCCAAGCTTCACTCTCTGCCAGCCCACGGCCCGCTCTACTTGCTTGTTCACGGGGCATGGAGCCGCGCGTCCAGGGTCGATCCCATGGTGGCGCTGAGACACGAGTGAAGCTTGTCGCTTGCGCCGTGGGGAGTCTCTAGACCTGTGGGGTGAAGATGCCGTCAATGGAAGTACGAGGGCAAAGGTAAGGCGAGGGGCAATGCGACGTGACGTGCTTCGGAGAGGCGTCGAATTTCAACCAGGAGACGAAAATCGCCGGCAAACGTGGACTGTCAGCTACTTTTCAGAACAATCGGAAAGTGACTTCGACGATGACGCGCACGGGGACAGGCGAGCCGTTGCGCAGGGCCGGCTTGAATTTCCAGGTCCGCACGGTTTCCTGGGCCTTTTCATCGAGGCCCAGGCCGAGGGGTCTTGCCACTTTCGCATCGGTGACATTGCCTTGAGCATCGACGACGATCCAAAGCACCACGGTCCCCTGGTACTTGGCCTTCCGAGCTTCTTCGGAGTAAGCGGGCTCCGGCTTATAGATTGGGACCGGAGCGCTCACGCCTCCGCCCACGCTATACAGGCCACCACCCGTTCCACCACCCTCTCCGGGGCCCAGACCGCCGCCTTTCCCGGACCCGATACCCGTCCCTTCACCGGAGCCGATTCCGCCGCCGGTCCCCGGCCCGTTGGAGGGCGGACCCACAGCACCCAGCGGATCGCCCCACACGTTCATGTTTTGAGCCATCTGGGGGAGCTTCAACTGCGGAGCGCCTAGTAATGTAGGCTCTACTTGAAGGATGGGGTGAGGGTTCCTGATCACCGCCAGGGGAGGGGCAAGCTGCACCTTCGCAAACCTGGGCGCCGCCCCCTTCGAAGCCGGCAAAGGCGAGCGATCGCCGCCGCCACCGCCGCCTCCCATCCTCTTGCCCGCCGCCTCGAGCTCGGCCAAGTAAGGCGATATGTCAACCACTTCAGCCTTCGTCGACGCCTTAACGGGCTGGTTGATCATGCTCTTCACAAGGAACGGCAGCACGATGATGGCTACCACCACCGCGTGCGCCAGCACCGAATTCAGCCACGAGCCCGATTGCGGCTGATAATCCTGCCAAAGCTCAGGCACATCGACAGGCTGCGAAGTAATCGGGATCGAGGTGGGCTTCGGCTTCTCAAACAGCGCTTTGATCTCGTTGGGAATATCCAGAATCCAGGGACGCATGTCCGTGGCCGGCAAATCCACCTGCCCACGGTAATACCCCTCTGTCTCCGCCGTGCGCTGCGGTTTCTCGAACAGCGCTTTGAGTTGGTTAGGAATATCCAGAATCCAGGGACGCATGTCCGTGGCAGGCAGCGCAACCTTCCCTCGGTAGTACTCTTTGGGAACCGTGATCTTCGGCTCGTGCAGAATTTGCCAGATTTGCCGGAAAAGAGAAACCGCCGGAATGGTTGATTCAACGAAGGTGAGATGATAATCGCGCTCGGGTACACGGGAGCTTCCGCCCGCCGCGGCGCCCGCCTTGTTCTCGACCTGCGTATCACTCGCTGCAGTTACGGTCATGTCCTGTCCCCTCGGGCCTGTCTCGATACTCGATCTCGCTGCTCCTACCCCCTAGTCTAATGATGGCCGCTAGCCTTGCAAAGTTGCATGCCGGAGCAACAAATCTTCCCTTTTTCATAGCGCCAGCACCGGAGCCATTCTATCACACCCGATGTCCTACCGCTCTCGGCTACCCCTTGCCCCTTCGTGCTAGGCACCGTTCCCGACCACCCAATGGATTGACGTATCAATCCCGTTTGAAGTTGCCTCAGTGAAGTTGCCTCGCGAATTTTTTGTGGAGGAACCAGACTGAAATGCGCGGCAAAACTGGAGGGCGAATCTCGGAATGGATTGCGGCGATTTGAGAAAGGGGTTCTTGGGGGCGGCATATTGGCGAGCCGGACTCGCGGCCACAGGCTCAAAATTCACCCCGGCTCGCGCTACTGTGCCGTCCATCCTCCGTCAATCAGGATGTCTGTTCCTGTAATAAATCCCGCCTCTTCCGAGCACAGGTGAAGCGCGAGTTCTCCCACTTCCTCCACCCGCCCCCAACGGCCGAGCGGGATTTTCGAAGTGAACTGTTGATTCAGCTCCGGATTCTGAGTGATCACCATATTCAGTTCGGTGGCGATGGGGCCGGGGCTTAGGCTGTTAACCGTGATGCCGTCCGGGGCAAGCTCCAGGGCCAGCGCCCGCGTTACGCCCAGCAGTGCGGATTTGCTTGCCGAATACGCGGCGCGCCCCGGAAGGGAAATCCAGCTCATCGTTGACGCCATATTGATAACGCGTCCGTATCCGTTCCCCTTCATGTGGGGTACGAAGGAACGGCACATGAGGAAGACGCTGGTCAAATTGGTATTGAGCACCAGTTGCCATTCTTCGAGGGTGAACTCGACCAGGGGTTTGCGGAGATTCATTCCGGCATTGTTGATCAGGATATGGACCTTGCCGAACTTGCCGACCACATCGCGCTCGAGCTTAAGTACCTGGCTCTCATCGGAGACGTCTGCCGGGAAGACCAGCGCCTCGCTGCCGGCATCCCCCACGGCCTGCGCGACTGCGTCCAACTGCTCGCGGTGGCGCGAAACCAGCGCTAAGCGTGCTCCCGCCTTGCCGAGCGACATGGCCATGGCTTTGCCCAGCCCTCTGCCCGCCCCGGTGATCACCGCCAACTTGCCGTCCAATTTCTTATCGCTCATGATTGATGCGAAGGGCAGTGCTCCGCCCACCTCCAAGCACCTCAGAATAACTGAGTTCGAAGTGACGACGCTATGGAAAACGGAGTCCGCAGCGTGAAAAGAGGACCGCTGACCCGTAGGATATCTCCTGCAATGCAAATCTCTGCATCAAGCTAAGCGCTGCATTTTCAACAACATTCCAGTACTTGATAGCTAACTATATTTGTTTTCATAGACATTCCCGCTTCGTTCCGTGATTTTAATTTTCGCAGCGGCGCGCGCAGTGGCCAGTGAAGCGACAGATTGGCCTTTCTGAAGAGACGACAGACAGGGGCCTTCCGCAGTGTCCCAACGCTCTTGGCGTGAAAAAGCTCCTTTTCAGCACCGACCCTTTGTTTTCATAGATATTCTCGCTTTGTTCCACCGATAACGGTGTCGAAGAGCCGAGAAGTCGAGAAGTTGAGAAGCAGACCACCGCAACCCCGAATGCGGTTGAGGCCTCGGTCGGCTCTTGCTCTACACCTCTCGACTCTTCAGCTTCTTGACCCCTCGTCTTCTTGACCTCTTCCTTTGTTTTCATAGACATTCCCGCTTTGTTCCGTGAATTTTAATTTCGCGGCGGGCGGATTGGCCAGTGAAGTGACATATTGGCGTCCTGAAGACACAACGGGCAGGGTTCTTCCGCGATTGACCGGCGCTATTGGCACGAAAGCTCATCTACCTACACTAGGCTATACTAGTGAGCTTAGTTTGTCAAGGGGCCATCCCCAAACTCGAGGGGGGAGCGCATAGGCGCCAGGATAAGCAATCGAACAGACGCAAAAGCCCGCGTAGCGGGCGGCATCCTTTAGCCTGTGGCGAGCCAACCATGGGAAACCACCTCTTACCCTAGACACTCTCTTTACACGTTCTCTATAATGGGTGCTCGATGCACGTTCGGAGGACGAATGCAGAAGACGTCAGACCTGAAGCACACAATCAATCTCCCTCAAACCCGCTTTTCCATGAAGGCCAACCTGCCTCAGAATGAGCCCCAGTGGCTGGCCCGATGGGCTAAGGAGGACCTCTACGGCCAGATTCGAGCCGCGCGCGCGAACGCTCCGATCTTCACCCTTCACGACGGGCCCCCCTACGCCAATGGCCGCATCCACCTGGGAACGGCGCTCAACAAAATCCTGAAGGACTTCATCGTCAAGTCGAGGACGCTCGAGGGTTTCAATGCGCCCTATCTGCCGGGGTGGGACTGCCACGGGTTGCCGATCGAAATCTATGTGGACAAGGAACTGGGCAGTCGCAAAGCGCAGATGAGCGCGGTGGAAATCCGCAAAGCTTGCCGCCGCTATGCGGAAAAGTACGTGAACATTCAGCGGCAGGACTTCATGCGCCTGGGAGTCTTTGGCGAGTGGGAAAAACCCTACCTCACCATGAATTTTGAGTACGAGGCGGAAATCGCCGAAGCGTTTCTGAAATTTTTGGCGGGCGGATACGTCTACCGCGGCCGCAAGCCGGTCTACTGGTGCATCTCCTGCAAGACGGCGCTCGCGGAAGCTGAGGTCGAGTACGAGAATCACCGCAGCCGCTCGATTTATGTGCGTTACCCGGTATTGACCGATCCGGCGAGCCTGGACCCTGCGCTCGCGGGACGCAAGCTCTACGTCATTATCTGGACCACAACCCCCTGGACCCTTCCCGCCAGCATGGCGGTGGCGTTTCACCCCGACTTCGAGTACGTGGCCGTAGCGGAGAACGGCGGAGAAGCTTGCCTGGTGGCAAGCCGCCGGCACGAGCCGGTGTTGAATGAAACGGGCCTCAAGGCCTCGAAGGTGCTGGCCAGAATCCCCGGCCGGAGGCTCGAGGGACTCGAAATGCAGCACCCCTTCCTCGACCGGAAGATTCAGGGAGTGCTCGCGAACTACGTAACGGCCGAGGACGGTACGGGATGTGTCCACACGGCGCCCGGCCATGGGCGGGAGGACTACCTCACGGGCGTTAAGTACGGGATTGAAATCTACTGTCCGGTCGGGGACGAGGGAGAGTTCACCGAAGGGCTGCCCGAATTCCTGGGGAAGAAAGTCTTCGACGCGAATGAACCCATCGTCGAGTTGCTGAAGAGTCGCGGTGCGCTGGTGGGGCCGGCGGGTTGGCTGGCGCACTCTTATCCGCACTGCTGGCGATGTCACAACCCGGTGATTTTCCGCGCCAACGAGCAGTGGTTCATTAATATTGACCACAAGGAAATGCGCCAGAAGGCGCTCGATGAAATCAAGAAGGTTCACTGGTTACCGGCCTGGGGGGAAGAGCGCATCTCCAACATGATCGCGGAGCGCCCCGACTGGTGCATTTCGCGGCAGCGCAGGTGGGGTGTCCCCATCACCGTCTTCCACTGCGAGACGTGCAAAAAGCCCTTGCTGGACGCAACGCTGGCCGAGCACGCTGTCGAGCTATTCCGGAAGGAAGGCGCGGACGCCTGGTATTCGCACTCTGTCGAAGAACTTCTTCCGGCCGGCGCCAAGTGCACGCAATGCGGAGGCACGCAGTTGCGCAAGGAGACGGACATCCTCGACGTCTGGTTTGATTCCGGCTCGAGCCACTTTGTGGTGCTTGGCCACAGGCCGGATCTGCCCTGGCCCGCGGATGTATATCTCGAAGCGGGGGATCAGTACCGTGGATGGTTCCACAGTTCGCTGCTGGTGGCGCTCGGCACGCATGGCGCGGCGCCTTACCGCTCCGTGCTCACTCATGGTTGGGTACTTGACGCTGAGCGAAGGGCCATGTCGAAGTCACTGGGGAACGTGATTGACCCCAACGAAGTCATCAAGACCCATGGAGCGGAAATTCTGCGCCTCTGGGTGGCTTCGGTCGAGTTCGGCGAGGACGTGACCATCTCCGCCGATATGCTGGCCCGGCTCTCCGAGGCCTATCGCAAAATGCGCAATACCTTCCGATATTGTCTCGGTAATCTCTACGACTTCGATCCGCAAAAAGATTCCGTCGAGGGCTCCCAGCTCGAAGAATTGGACGGCTGGGCTCTTGCGCGGACGGCGGAGCTGGTGGAGCGAGTTCGAGCCGGATACCAGGAGTACGCTTTCCACAAGGTGTACAGGGCGGTTTACGATTTCGCTACCGTGGACCTGAGCGCCTTTTACTTCGATATTCTGAAGGACCGACTCTACACCGCCCCGGCCCGCTCAACGCGCAGAAGGTCCGCGCAAACCGCGATCTACTGCATTGCGGAGGCCTTGGTTCGCGCCATGGCTCCGCTGCTCCCCTTCACGGCCGAGGAAGTGTGGAGCAATCTCCCCGCGCCCGAGGAACGCGAGAAGAGCGTGCACCTTGCCCAGTTCCTCCGGCCGGAAGAGATTCGCCGGCGCATTCCACCCGGCTATTTCCCGCGTCTCGAGAAGTGGCCGCGATTGATCGCGGTTCGTAATGCGGTCCTCAAGGCGCTCGAAGTGGCGCGACAAGAGAAGTTCATCGGCGGGTCGCTCGAGGCCAGGGTCGTTCTCGAAGCGAATGGCGAACTGAAGGACCTGCTCGAGGAATACCGCAAAGCGCTTCCCTCGATCTTCATTGTCTCGCAGGTTCAGTTTGCGTCAAACCCCTTGGAAGGAGTGCCCGGCTCCGAAGTCACTGGACTCAAGGTCAAGATCGAAAAGGCCCTGGGCCAGAAATGCGAACGATGCTGGAACTATTCCGAGCAGGTGGGCAAGGACAGCCGCTACCCGACAGTGTGCGAACGATGCTCAGCAGCGCTGGAAGAAATTAGCCGTCAGTAATCAGTTAACAGTTCTCAGTTTTCGGTTATCAGTTGCCTGGAATTGAAGCGGGGTAGCGCGGAGGTAGCGCTGTTCAGCTTCCTCCGCGGTTCTTAACATGGAACATTCAAACACGAAAGGTGACCTGCGCACAAAGAGCCGCAGAGGAGCGCCAACAACGCGCACCTCTGCGCTACCCCGCTGACAACGGACGGCCACACCATGTCGCACACGCACGCAATTTCAGTGAACAAGTCGCAGCGTATCATCTGGGCGGTTCTTGCTGTCCTGGTGTTCGCCGCAGACCGGGTGACCAAGGCGGCGGTGGAGAAAGCGATTCCGGAATACAGGACGGTCCAAGTCGTCCCCAATTTTCTCAATTTCATTCATACCAAGAACCCCGGCGCCGCCTTTGGGATGTTCTCTAATTTGCCGGCCCCTTGGAGAACCCTGTTGCTGATTGTGGTTTCAAGCCTGTTGCTGGCAATAGTAGTTGTTGTCATGTGGCGGACCCAGCGCTTGCGCTGGGAAACCGGAATGGGACTGGCGCTTATCCTGGGCGGGGCGCTTTCTAATCTGTACGATCGTGTGCGGCTGGGCCGGGTCCTGGACTTCATTGACGTTTACTGCCGCAACTTTCATTGGGCAACCTTCAACTTCGCCGATAGCGCCATTGTGGTGGGAGCCGGCCTGCTGATGTTCCAGATCCTGTTCCTGGAATGAAGGGAAGCGCGAATGCTGTAGGGGTAGGGCTTGCTCTGTAAGCTCCTACTTAACTGCCAGACTTGCCCAAAAAGCCCGCCTTGGCGGGCGATAGAGTGTGGCCCACGGCGAAAGCCGTGGGGACAGGGGAAAGTAGAATATCTTTTAAGCCCCGGCAGGGGCGACATAATCCCAATGGATCGGGCAAGATTCTTCTGCCGCCACTGCCGTGGCTCAATGGTGACCGCGCACCTCGGGTCCCACGGCTGGCTCGCCGTGGGCCACATTCTGG
Organism: uncultured Acidobacteriota bacterium; assembly: GCA_963770415.1. Taxonomy (GTDB): domain Bacteria; phylum Acidobacteriota; class Terriglobia; order UBA7540; family UBA7540; genus CAVROP01. Next base: position 169,691 of record CAVYPU010000036.1, on the reverse strand, counting down.
CGCTGCCTACGCAGCTTCGGACAATGGCGAGACCTTTATGTAAACGCTTATGAGGGCAAGCCCTACCCCCGGTCGCAAGGGACCGCAAGCCGTCCCTTGCGAACCGTAGATGCGAATTTCGATTTTCCATTTCCCAGCCATGGCCGAAAAACCGCGAGTTTCGACTTTCGAATTTCGAGTTTCGAGCGCCGGGGAGCGGCTCGACGTTTTCCTTACCCGGCAAATGCCGGATTGGAGCCGCAGCCAGGTGCAGCGACTGATACGCTCGGGTCTGGTCAAGGTTGGCCAGCGCCTGGCTCGCAAGGGCGGGGAAGAGGTCGAAGCCGGAGAAGTCATTGCCGTGCGCGCGGAACGGGAAGAGTTAACAGCCACGCCGGAAGCGCTGCCGCTTTCCATCGTGTACGAGGATCAGGATATTGTGATCGTGAACAAGCCCGCGGGAATGGCGGTGCACGTTGGAGCGGGTTTGACATCCGGCACACTAGTGAACGCTCTGCTGCATCACGTCAGAACGCTTTCTTCCGGGGGAGATGTGAGCCGACCTGGAATTGTGCATCGTCTGGATAAGATGACATCCGGGTTGGTCGTGGTGGCGAAGAACGACAATGCACACCGGCAACTGGCGGATCAGTTCAAGTCGCGCGCGGTGCACAAGACGTATATTCTTCTCGTGCACGGGCGAGTGAGTAACGCGCTGGGGGAAATCGCGAAGCCGGTAGGGCGCGATCCGAGGCGGCGAACGCGTATGAAAGTTGGGGGATTGCGCCCGCGTGAAGCGCTCACCCGCTACAAGGTCATTCGCCGGTTTCGCGATTTCACGCTGCTCGAAGCCCACCCCGAAACCGGACGCACGCACCAGATCCGAGTGCACTTCGCTGCGCTCGGTCATCCGATCGTCGGCGACACCACCTACGGGGCGCCGGGTAAGCTGCACGTTGAGGGCGGGTTAGCGCCCACCCTGGCGCGCACCTTTCTCCACGCGGGTGTTCTCGAGTTCCAACACCCGCGCTTGCGCCGCGCGGTCAACTTCTCGGCGCCCCTTCCTCCCGAGTTAGCCTACTTCCTTGCTTCACTTTCAGAATTAGGGTGACTCGCGCCACTCCTTCATCGCCTCGCCCATCTTTGATCGTAGTCCCTGTCGGCTTGCGCGCGCGGTCCCAGGATATTTTCTCCGACGCTCGTGACGCCGAACCATGCGTCAATCCTGCTGTCCTGCACGGATGGCCTGAGTTCTGCATAGTCTCGGCCCTCGTCGAAGAGGGCCGGGTCGGGCTCGACCAACTTCAGGCTTACCGCCCTGTCCTCCGTCACTAACTTATAGGAGCCGTCAGGTTGCGGGTCTTCAATTCGATATTGGAGTTCCGCGCATCCTAAATCCGGCGCCCTCCAGACAGTAAGGGTGGGACCCAACTTCAAGATCCGCTTCACCACCGCCACCTCGTGATCGAGCACCGCCGCCCGCTCCGCCACAAGGGTTTCACCGACGGTGACACAATTCTGCGCTGAGTGTAGCATCTGTGAACTTAGCCAGGCTGCCTGTTGTTCTGATGCCGGCCACGATGTTTTGCTCTTGAGGAAGTCTGCCAAGCCCACAGTTGAGCCGTCCAGATAATGTAATTCCCTGAGATGTACGTCCCTCGCCAGGGGCCCGACGCTGATGATTCTGACTGTCGTCCCGTCCGACCGCCGGGCTATGGTCTCCTTATTAGCCAGCTTGCCGGCAGGGTTCGCACTGCAGAAGTAAATTGCCCTCTCTAGCACAAACGGTGTGACGCGGACCTCAGACTGGGCAATGAGCCGAACTGTACCAGCTCTGAACACGTCACCTGCAACTGCCGAAATCAGGCAGGCAAGGAGGCACGCGAAAATCACGCTCCTGAGGCTGACACTCCTTATTGACTTCATGGTCTGAAACCCCCTTTGCGGACAATATAGGAGAGCACACTGAGTTTAGGTTAATCCCCCCCCCCTTGTCTCGTGTCAAGGGAATTCTTGGGATCAACAGAAGCACGATCTAAGGCGCTAGTTTCTCACGCTGGCGTTTTCTTGGCCGGATCCTGCCGCCCTCGTGGGCGCTCCAAACAGTTCGCTTCTCTGTGCCCTTTCCTCTTAGGTAGGAGGATTTCCTGACTGTGCTTTCAGAACAAGAGTGAACGACCGCATGAGTGAAAGTGCGCAGGAGATGACCGGCGGGACTCTGTTATCGCCTCAGCATCATATGCCCAGTATCCTGGCATGAGTTCCGATCGTTGTAGCGAAGGGCGTCGCCGCGAATTTGTGGTGGCGCATTTCGAGGTGGCATGGCCATCTTGGCCATGCGTTCGCACGGGAAGGATGCCCGTGCCACCTTCAGGAAAATTGGCTACATCCGTCTTCTCAATGTATAATCACGGGTGAACAACCCAATTAAGCAGGCTCATGAGTGCGGACAAACCAAAGGGAGGGAAACAATGAAACGATTTCTTATGGCGGTTCTGGCAGTGGGATTGCTTGTTACTACGGCAGAGAGCGTGCTTGCTCAAGGCGGCTCGCGTGGAACGTCGAGCATAAGCTTGGGGGGCAAGATGGTCTCAGTGGAATATGGGCGGCCTGCTTTAAATGGCCGTTCGGTTTCCGAGTTGCTCGACCAGTTGAAGCCAGGTGATTTCTGGCGGCTCGGAGCCAACAAGTCCACCACATTTTCGACGGCGGCAGACTTGCAATTTGGCGACGTTTCTGTCCCAGCCGGCGAATATAGTATTTGGGCGCAGCGGGGAGAGGGAGATTCGTGGAAGTTGGTGTTCAACAAGCAGCACGGGCAGTGGGGAACCCAACACGATGCTTCCCAGGATATTGCCACTGTACCCATGAAAGAGAGCAAGGCCTCGAAGCCTGCGGAGACGGTGACCATAGCGCTTAGCAAGGCCGCGGGCGGCGGGGTTATCGCCATTCAGTGGGGCGATATGAAGTTGACAAGCAGTTTCAAGGCGAAGTAGTTCGATTCGATTTGGGAACTTTTCTGGCAAGTTCAGTGTCTGAGTAAGTGAAGAAAATTTTGGAGGACTAGTGTCATCATGGTTATTATTGTTATCGTAGGTGGACTTCTCGCTGGAGCGGCTGTTTTCGCAGCTCTTAAGAATACGGGCAAGGCAAAAGAATCAAAGGTTACAAAGCTGGACATCAGTTAGTCCCGGGATGTGCCAGTCCGTTTTGCTTCCCCACGTATAATCCTCGCGACAACAAGGTTTGGTCGTCAGGCTTAGGCGCGAGGGTGGGGGTGTGTGCTGGCCAAGGGCCGAGACGGCGGGAATTGTAAATTATAAATTCTGAATTGTGTGCGGTCTCCGCTTTCCGCTTGCTGAAGCACCTGTGCGTTTCCATTGCACCATCGGAGGCAAGTTCTGAATCAGCGGGGAATTCGCCGAACGGAGCCGAAACAGAGAGCGGCGGCAGCACGAGAATATTCAGAATTTATAATTTACAATTCCCCAGCCCCTAGCCTCTACTGACCGCTAGCCACTCCGGGAGGAGCGGCGACCTTGGGGGCATAGTATCCGGGACGAGTGCGCACGGCAAGTTTCGAGCGGCTGCTCGACGAAAAGGCGTCCACGCGAACCGCGCGGAAGGTTCCATCCTTTTTTGCATTGGTGGGATAGTAGGCGAGAGTGTACTGGTTGCGAATGTCGTGCGCGACCTGCTCGCACGTGCCTTCAACCTCGTCAAGAGTCTTCGGCAGGTAGGACTGGCCGCCTGTCGCGTCGGAGAGCTTCTCGAGGATCTTGGCAGCTCGCCGGGCGCTGGCGCCATGCACTTTGAATAGTCCGCCGGGTTCTTCCGTACCCAGCAAGCCGATCGTGTAGATGACGGCATTCGATTTCTGCGCGTACTTGAGCAGTTCCTCGAAGGTATACCGGCTGGCGTTGTCTTCTCCGTCGGTAATGGCCAGCAGCACTTTCTTATCGCGGTTGCCGAGCTTGACATGGTCTAGCGAAGCGTAGACAGCGTCATAAAGCGCCGTCCCACCTCTGGAATCAATCTTGTCCAAAGCGCTCTTCAGATCTTCAATATTGTTGGCGAAGTCTCCGGGCGTGTCGAGGTAATAGACGTCATTGAAATTAACCACAAAAACCTGGTCCTGCGGATTCGAGGTCTTCACAAAGGTCAAGGCCGCGGCGTTCACTGCCTGCCTTTTTTCGCGCATGCTGCCGCTGTCATCGATGACGATGCCCATCGTCACGGGTATATCCGCGTGGCTGAACACTGAAACCTTCTGCAGCGCGCCATCTTCGTAAACCCGGAAGTCTTCCCCTTTGAGGTCGTTGACGACGCGCCCCCGCTTGTCCATCACGGTAGCGTGCAGCACCACCAGGTTGACGTCCACGTTGATCGTGTATTCGCTGCCCTTCTTCTCCGGGGCGGGCGTATGGGGATTGGCAGGCTGGGGCGCCTGGGAGAATAGGCGGTTAGGGAAAGTCAACGCCGCCCAAGCCAGCACCAGGCTGATCATGGCCGTTCGGGTTCTATAATTCATACTATTGTGTCGGGGCATAATATCCTGTCCGTGCATAGACCTGAAGCGGAGGCAACCCTCGCGGGGGATCGAGCTTCACCTTGATGCGCCGCCAGCGGCCGTCGCGCACCAGGTTCGATGGCCGGTATCCGATGACGTACTGATTCCGCAGCTCGATGGAAATCTTTTCGGCGATGTCCGGCAGCTCGTTGGCGTCCTCGACGCTGAACATCCGTCCCCCCGAGACCTCCGACAAGTCAGCTAGCAGACTAGGCCCGCCCGCCTCCTCGGGCGTACGGCCGCGGGAGGAAAGCGGCTCGAATACTCCCACCGCATAGATTTGCACGTCGGACTCCCTGACGGCCCGCTTAATATCGTTTTCCGTGTACCGGCTATGGTTGTCCCCACCGTCGGAGATGACCAGCAACGCCCTCCGATTCGTGGTGGCTTTCTTCATTTCGCTCAGCCCCAGGTAGATTGCATCCAGCAGCGCCGTTTTTCCTCCTGCTTTTACAAACAGTAGCCGATCCTGAATATTCTCGAATTTCGCCGTGAAGCCGGTGATTAAGTTCGGCCGGTCACTGAAATTGATGAGCATGAACTCATCCTGGGGGTTAGATGTCTTGAAGAACTGCAGGGCTGCTTCCTTGGATTTCTGAATCTTATCGCTCATCGATCCGCTGCTGTCGAATATCAGCCCCACTGAGATGGGCGCGTCCTCAGTGGAAAACGCTTCGATCTTCTGTTCGACTTTTTCGTCGAACACCTGGAAATTGGTCTGCTCGAGACCGGTCACAATCCGGTCGAACGGATCGGTGACGGTTACGTTGACCACGACCAGGTTGACGTCCACAAGGAGGGGAGCGACGTGGACATCAGGCTTGCGGACGGTGACTCTCGAAGGGTCGGGGCCGCTTCCCGGTTGCGTCCCGCTCTGCTTTTCGATGGATGGGGTGGGGCCGGCGGCCGGTGGCGCTGCGGTCTGCTTGTCGGTTGCTTGTGCGGGGCCGCCCGCCGGTTGCGGCGCGGCTTGCTTATCGGTACTTTGCTGCGCGGCAACCCCCAGAATGCTCGCCAAGGCAATGCTGAGTACCCACAGCCGGGAAACCTGGCGCATTGAAAGTGCTTTCATGTTTGGGGTCCCCACAAGACGGCGCCCGCCCCCGCCTTATATTAACCTCGCCAACCTGCCTGGTCAATCCACGATTTGGCAGGGGTATGATCTGACGTGTGGCGCTCATCCCGCAGGTGCGGAACCAGCATTTCCAGACCTTAAGTCTGGCGTTCCGAGAAGACAATACGCCGCCCTCAACTACCCCATCTTAGCATAAGTTCTTATACCTCCTTTTTTAGATGCCGGAGCCCGAGGGCCCGGATGCGAAGCTTTCAAGAGGGGCGCTTGACCACCGTCAATTGCTCGTCGCATCACACCCACGGTAGGCGAGACAATTCGAGGGTCGCCATCTGCGCCTAGCCAAATTCGCTTTGCCGGAGTCTGGGAAAGGTCCAATAACCTCCAGACTTCCCAACCATCCATGCACCACAGATCACTGACCATGGGCCACGGACGACGCGGGGAATTTCTCGTTGACAAACCCTGCCGTGGACCGGATAATTGCCCGTACCGATTCCTTCCGAACGATCACTTCGGTACAAGACACACGATTGGGTGGCCCGAGGCCACGTGAGAATAATAAGGGCGCTGCATATCAGGCTCGTAGTGGTATACCGTCCACCCGCAAGACCATCTCAAGGAGGCTCATGGGCGCCAAGTACATCTTCGTTACTGGCGGTGTAGTCAGTTCGCTGGGTAAGGGTCTGGCCTCCGCCTCGATGGGGTGCTTGCTTGAGAGTCGGGGGCTTAAGGTGTCCTTCTTGAAACTGGACCCTTACCTGAACATCGATCCGGGAACGATGAGTCCCTTTCAGCATGGCGAGGTTTTCGTCACCGATGACGGCGCCGAAACCGACCTCGACCTCGGCCACTACGAGCGCTTCAGCCATGCCAGGATGCGCCGCGAGAACAACTGCACGGCGGGTCGAATCTACGAAATCATCATCACCAAAGAGCGGCGCGGAGATTACCTCGGCAAGACGGTTCAAGTGATTCCCCACGTGACCAACGAAATCAAGGCCGCCATCAAGAAAGTTGCCGTGGACATTGACGTGGCGATCGTAGAAGTGGGGGGCACGGTGGGCGACATTGAATCGCTGCCCTTTCTCGAAGCCATTCGCCAGATGCGGCAGGAACTGGGCCGCGAAAACGTGCTCTTCGTGCATTTGACGCTCGTGCCCTACATCCAAACTTCCGGCGAACAAAAGACCAAGCCCACTCAGCATTCGGTGAAAGAACTGCGCGAGATCGGTATTCAACCTGACATTCTGCTTTGCCGCACGGACCGCTTTCTTTCCTCCGATATCAAAGCCAAGATCGCACTTTTCTGCAGCGTCCCGGAAGACGCCGTGATCACTGCGAAGGATGTGGATGACATCTACGAGGTGCCGTTGATTCTGGGGCAAGAAGGGCTTGGACTCGCAGATCCTGCGCTGCCTGAACCTGAAGACCGGCGAGCGCAACGTCCAGCCTTGGATTGATCTCGTGGACCGCATCCGGCATCCGCAGGACGAAGTGACCATCGGGGTCGTGGGCAAGTACGTCGGCTACCAGGATTCTTACAAGAGCTTGAATGAAGCCCTGGTCCACGGCAGCATCGCTCACGACTTGAAGCTCAAGAAAGTCTGGGTGGAAGCGGAAGACCTGGAAGGTGCAGAACTGGGAAGAACTGCTCAAGAACTGGACGGCATCCTGGTCCCGGGAGGTTTCGGCAAACGAGGCATCCTGGGCATGCTGCGGAGCATCCAGTTCGCCCGCCAGCGCAAAGTGCCGTATTTCGGCATTTGCCTGGGCATGCAGTGCGCGGTCATCGAGTTCGCCCGCAACGTCTGCGGCCTGACCGGCGCCGATAGTTCCGAGTTTGATCCCATCACGCCCCACCGCGTCATCTACAAACTGCGTGAATTGCGAGGCATTGATGAACTGGGCGGGACCATGCGCTTGGGCGCCTGGGCCGCCCGGCTGAAGCCCGGCTCGTTCGCACATCAGGCCTACGGCCAGCTCGAAATTTCCGAGCGCCACCGCCATCGCTACGAATTCAACCGCGAATTCGAAGGGATGCTGGTTTCGAAAGGCTTGGACCTCGTGGGTGTGACCCCGGACGGGACCTACGTGGAAATCGTTGAAATCCGCGACCACCCGTGGTTCCTGGGTTGCCAGTTTCACCCTGAGTTCAAGTCGCGTCCTCTCGATCCGCACCCGCTGTTCAAAGCCTTCATCGGGGCGGCGTATCAATATCGCCGCAAGCGGTTGGGCGCGTTCCCGAGTGCGTTGCTGGCGGAAGAAACGAAGGTGGCCGCCACCGAAGCCGTTGGAACGTAGCTGAGGAAAGAGTATTTACCGATTTCCATTCTCCCCATTGCCATGGATTACATCGTTCAGGTTGGCCGGTTGAAGCTCGGAGCCGGCCATCCGCTTTTTATCATTGCCGGGCCGTGCGTCATCGAAAACGAGCGGCACACGCTGATGATGGCCGAGCGTCTTGCCGCGATTGCCCGGTCTCTCCGCGTCCCGTATATTTTCAAGGCGTCCTTCGACAAGGCCAACCGCACCTCGCTGGATTCCTATCGCGGCCCCGGGCTCGAACGGGGTCTTCAAATTTTGGCGCGCGTCAAGAGGGAGTTGGGCGTTCCGGTGTTAACCGACGTGCACGAGCCGGCGCAGGTCGGGCCGGCGGCGGAGGTCTGCGACGTGATCCAAATTCCAGCGTTCCTCTGCCGTCAGACCGATCTGCTGCTCGAGGCGGGGCGGTCGGCCGCGGCGGTGAACATCAAGAAGGGGCAATTCGTTTCTCCCTGGGATATCCGTCACGCCATGGAAAAGGTTCGAAGCCGAGGCAACCAGCGTATCATGGTGACGGAGCGCGGCAGCACGTTCGGCTATAACAACCTCGTTGTTGACATGCGGGGTCTGGCCGTGATGAAGGATTTCGGATTCCCGGTTATCCTGGACGTGACCCACGCTTTGCAATTGCCCGGCGGCGAAGGTCACAAGAGCGGCGGGCAACCGCAGTTCATCAGCACGCTCGCGCAGGCTGGAGTGGCGGCCGGCGTGGATGGCGTGTTTATGGAGGTCCACAACCGCCCCGCACAGGCCCTCTCAGACGGCGCCAACGCGCTGCCCCTCAGCCAGTTCAAAGACCTAGTGACGCACTTGCGCGACCTCGGTAAGTTCGTGCGAAGGTTGAAAGCGGACCCAGTGGAGTAGATGGTGTGCGGTTCCTGTGAGCAGTCGCCCATGCCCGTTGGTGGGCGGGCAGCCGAAAACCATGAGAATCAACTCCCCTCCTTGGCTAAGGAGCGGGGGTAGGGGGTGGTTGGTTGAGGTCCCCTTCGTCGCACCACCCCAGCCCCTCCTCAATGAGGAGGGGAGTCATTTTCAGGTCGGTCGCTTATTCCGGCAGGTTTGCTTTCCACTCTCGACTCTCAGCTATCGACTTCGCGACGCCGCGACTTGACAACCCTTCTCCCCTCCCGTAGCATAGCCTTTCAAGTTCTGCCTATCTTATCTGGGACGCGAATTACCCAAACGCCTTGCCGAAGAGTTTGAATCGGCGGGACCCGTAACAACGCGTGGGATTTCGAGCGGCTCGCAAGCGAGGTGTAACCGTGAGAATCATGGCCCGTTTCGCCGACGATGTTGCGATCATGAGTCTAAGCGGCCGATTCCTGGCCGGAAGCGATGGGCCCTACTTGCGGCAGAAGGTAAAGGACCTTCTCGACGCGGGGACGAAGAAGCTCATCATCGATTTTTCCGAAGTTCCTTACATTGACTCCACGGGTTTGGGTTTTCTTGCCGGGGCTCGTGTGACCGCTCAAAATGCTGAGGCCCGAATGGTGTTGGCCAATGTGAATACCCACGTTCAGAAAATTCTGGATGAAGTGAAACTCTCGCAATTCTTCTTAATTGCTCCGGACGAAGCCGCAGCCATGGCCAAGGTGAACACGGCAGAAGCGGGTGACCCGACGGTTCCCACCGAGAAGGCGAAGAGGATCAGAGTGAGAAAGGCGTCATTCGATTCCACGGAATCCTGAAATGGCCTTGCACGCATCCCACCCGGAGAGTCCCGCCTCCAAAGGCTTTGGAGTGTGGCAGCTTGCTGCCGCTTTCCGGACTCGAGCTTGCCGAAGCCGCTTTCGCAAAGCTGACCTTCAGGTCTGCATCACGGAAAAGGGAGAAGCTGCCGGCTTAATCGTGGACGCTACAAAACGGCAGTGCCACGACCGGTTAAGCGCCCTCCCAAGACGCCTGACACACATTCTCTATTTCTCCGCGGCCCTCCTGCACCTTCTGCTTCCTGCTGCACTTCCGTTATCCGCCCAATCGAATACCCGCTTGCTGGTTGCTACGGGGGCGGGCGTGCCGGGGCACATGGGTTTCTCCTTCGGGCCGTTTTCCGGCCTGGCCATGAATGACAACCGGGAGATCGCCTTCCTGTCTTCGCTCCGAAGCCCGAGGAATGAGCTGCGGGCCGTCGTGAAGTCGAGCGGCGTCAGTTTCTCTGTGGTGGCCTTTCAGGGCCTTCAGGCACCGATACCCAAGACGTCATACGATTCCTTCAGCGCCCCCAGCTTAAACGATATGGGAGTCATTTCATTCACGGCTGAACTGAAGGATCCGGCGGGAAATCCCGTCTTCGCCATCATCCGCGTGGATGGAACGGGCGCCCGGGCGTTGGTAACAACCACTGACAGCCCTCCGGGAATGCAGGACTGCGCCTTTCAGGAATTCTCCGCACCCCTTGTCAACTCGCTAGGAAACATCGTATTCGGCGCGCGTTGGGGCGGAAAGAGCCCCGGGACCGGGTTGTTTCTTTGGACCCCGAAAGGTATTCAAAAGCTGGATTTTCCGGCGGGTGTAACGCCGGCCGCCAAAGACCTGTTTGAGCCGATCTTCTTCAGCCATGACGAGGCGGCGCTGGTTCGCCGCGGCACGCCCTCGGACGTGGCCAGCGAGCAGTTCTTCCGCGCCCTGGCCATCCGGAGCTTTCAGGAACTCAAGCCTCCTCCCGACCCCTCCGAAGTGGTTCCGATCCTTCCTGCGCGGGCGGGGCAGTCGCCGGTTCAAATGGTTTTGATCATCATGGAGGGCGAGAACGTGCAAACGGCGCTCTTGCCGGGCGAGCCTTCGCAACCGGTGACGGCCCGGCATATCGCGGCTGCCCCTGAGGTCAAGCCCTTCGGCGATATCGAGGGCCAGAGCACTTCAGCTTCAGGAAACATCATCTTTGCCGCCACACCTTATGATTCGCCCGATGACATAGGCCTCTATTGCTTCTGCGAAGGCCAGGTCTTGCGCTTGACTTCAGCCGAGGATTTCACGCCCATCGTCCAAACCGCGCCCGGAAAGCCCATCCTCTCCTTGGTGGGCGACTCCCAGCAAACCGAAGCCTTCATCGCGCCTGGCGCCACCGAAGGCGGCGCGGCTATCTACGTTACGTCCATCCCCTAAGGAAAGTCGAGGAGTCAAGTGCGCACCTGTGCCGTGCGCGGTTCGACCCGGGCGGTGTAGGGGTGGGGCTTGCCCCACCTTTGTCGAGGCCGGCAGAAATGCGCGGACGGCGAGCCGTCCCCCTACATCTGAGGTCATCGACGGACTGCGGTCTGTCTCAACCTTTGACTCTCGACTGTCAACTTTCAAATCTTAGCTTACTTCCAACCTCCAGGGCGCGCGGTATTCGCGGGTCAAGAGTTTCTGCGCCGCCGGGCCGCCTTTGGTCAGCCGTTGGCCGGCCACGTCCCATTCCAGGCGCTCCTTGCTGCGCAGCGCAACGTTGCCCAGCACGCAGGCGCTGGTCGAATGGTAGCCGTATTCGATGTCGGTCTGCGAAAGCTTGCGCGTCCTCATGCACTCCAGCATGTTGGCGACGTGGTTCGCAACCCCGTCGTCTACGCATTCCATCTGCATTTCGGCGGTGTTGGGCCGTGCTTTGCGTTCGCCTTCTCCCTCGCCTCGAGGTTCCACAGAGTGATTGCTGGATTCCGGGAAGACTTGGAATCCCGAGCGGTCAACGAACATCATTCCATCGGTGCCATGGAACTCGATCCCATAACCGTGCTTGTCCATCCCGTAGGCGTTGCACAGGCGGTTTTCGTAGGTGGCAACGAACTCGGGGTACTCAAGCGTGATCATGAGGGTGTCGGGCGTGTCGCTATTGTCTTTCAGGTAGAACTTCCTGCCCAGCGCCGTAACCGCGCGCGGGCCGTCGACTTTCATTCCCCACTGAACGATGTCCATCAGGTGCACCATCCAGTCGCCGGGCCAGCCGTTGGCATAATCGTAGAAGTAGCGGAAGGTTGACCAGCGGTCGCCCACTCCAAATCGGTTCGAGTTGAATGGAACTTTGGGAGCCGGGCCAAGCCACATGTCCCAGTCGAGTCCTGCGGGCGGCTCAGAATCCGGCGGATTACCAATGCCCTCCGGGTAAATGTTGGAATAGTTCCAGGTGCGCGCGTAAGTGACCTTGCCGATCAGGCCGTCCTGGACCAACTCGACAGCCCTCTGAAAGTGCAGATTGGAGCGTTGCCACAGCCCCACTTGCACCACGCGCTTGTACTTCCTCGCCGCTTCCACCATCTTCTTGCCTTCTTCAACTGCTACGCAGATAGGTTTCTCCACGTAAACGTCTTTCCCCGCCTGGCAAGCCATGATGGTGGGCAGGGCATGCCAATGGTCCGGAGTGCCCACGATGACCACGTCGATATCTTTGTCGTCGAGGATCTGCCTGAAATCCTTCAGGGCTTTCGCCTGACCGCCCGCCGCCCTCAGCCCGTTCTGTAAATTCGGTTCATAGACATCGCACACCGCGGCGATTTCCACTCCCTGCCTCTTGAAATGCCCCATGTTGTCGGTGCCCTGGCGGCCGCAGCCGATCAGCCCTAACCGGATTCTGTCATTCGCGCCCAGGACGTTCCGCGCCCCCGCGCCGGACATCGCGAGACTGATGCCTGCCGTGCTCACCGCCGCGCGCCTCATGAAATCTCGTCGATTGATCTGCTCGTTCATAGATAACTCCCCTCCTCTCGAAATAAACGTGCCTCTAAAAGCGGTGCCTATTGTAACAGGGTTTTAATGCCACTGGTGTTTCTGGTGCAACGTTGTTTCGACCAGCCGCCAGGCACATTGCAGTTCGGTATAGAATGGTTGAAAGGCAAGATGCAAAAAGCGAAGCGACGTTGGAGGGGCGGGCGGGAAGGCCGCGGAAGGTCCGTTTCGAACGATTTTTATCTTCTTGCGTAGACCCTTCAGAAAGGGACTCAGCAGTGTTTTGGTTCTTCCCTTTGCCGTTGTTCTGGAAAACCCTGCTCAGTTCTCTCATAGCCCTGTCGACGCTGGTTGGGATCATGGTGCGGCCGTTCCGCTGGAACGAAGCCCGAATTGCCATGGGCGGTGCAGGTGTTCTGATTCTTCTTGGTTTAATCACCCCCGCCGACGCTCTATCCACCCTGGTTCGAGACTGGAATACCTTCCTTTTTTTCCTTGGAATGATGGCGCTGTCGACTTTGGCAGAAGCGGCAGGTTTGTTCGGCTGGCTGGGAGCTCAGGCGGCCCGGTTTGCGGGGGGAAGCGCGGCCCGCCTGTTCCTTAATATATTTCTGCTGGGAACGCTTATATCGATGCTTTTCTCGAATGACGCCACGGCGCTCATCTTGACGCCGATTGTCTATGTGCTGGTCACGAAACTCCGGCTGCCGGTCCTGCCCTACCTGTTCGCGTGCACATTCATTGCGGATTCGGCCTCATTTTTGCTCCCAGTGAGTAACCCCATCAACATCATTATCCTTTCGCGGCACCCGATGGAGTTGCTCACTTTCGTGCGGCTCCTGTCTTTGCCCAGCGTCGTAGTTATCGGGATTAACATTGGGATCTTTTACCTGCTCTATCGCCGCGAGATCACGGGCACCTTCGACGTCGCGCGCCTGCCCTCACCGGAAAAAGCAGTCAAGCACCGGGCATATTTTCTCTACACTTGTTGCGTGCTCGCAGCCGTCGCGCCGGCTTATATAGCCGCAGCAGCCGTCCACTTTCCGCTCTCATCTGTTGCGATGATAGGAGCTGCATTACTCCTCTTGGGGGGCCTTTACTGGCGGCGAACCACGCTGCTTTCGACGAGTAAGGGAATTTCGTGGTCGATTTTCGGGTTCATCGCCGGAATGTTCATCGTGGTTCGAGCGGTGGAAGAAACGGGACTCACCGAGAAGTTCGGCAGCCTGCTCCTCCGCCTTTCGGGAGGCACGAGCTTCGGGGCGGTGATGGTGGGGACAGCCGGGGCAGCGCTGGGCACCAACCTGATCAATAATGTGCCCATGGCCGTTGTCATGAACTCCGCTCTGGCCCGCATTCAACTCGCATCCCCCGCCGTCCGGCAGGGCTTTGTCGCAGCCACCATGTTTGGTTGCGATCTGGGCCCTAATCTGACCACGGTCGGCTCTCTGGCCACGGTCCTCTGGCTGCTGATTCTGCGGCATCGCAACGTTGATGTGTCAGGGCTCGACTACTTCAAAGTGGGTGTAATCGTGACGCCGCTGATGTTGTTCGCGGGCGCCCTTACCATTTGGCTGCTCCTTTAGACGGAAAGAGAGGAGGTCGCTATGCGCGTTCTTTGTTGTCTCGACGGCTCAAATGCTGAACGAATGGGCAAGGCGCTCGAGATGCTTTCGGCAAACACGCCGCTCGAAGTCGGTATGATCTATGTGATCGACAGTCGTCCGCGTAAAGACATTGACATGATCCGCGAGCGTTTTCTGCGGCCGCCCATGCATCCTCCGCCTCACGCCTCGCCGCCGCCACAACTGGGTTCTCATCACCCCCCTCCTGAAATGCGCCCTGCGCAGCGTCCTCGCGAAGAGGAGATGTCGGAAGCGGAGAAGTCGTCCGCACAGGAAATCCTGGACGAAGGTCGCAGGTATTTTTCGGGCGCCGAAGCTTTGGAGCGAGAGGGCCGTCCGGAGCTCGAAATCGTGAATGCCGCTGCCGAGTGGCGCGCCGATCTGCTTGTCGTCTGCTCCCGCGCCGCTTGCCACGAAAGCCGCGGGGTTGGTCCCAAGTCAGTAGGGCACGTGGCGCGATTCGTCGTGGACCATGCGCCTTGCCCGGTGCTCATGTTGCGCCCGATCACCCGGGAGCTGTTTCCTATTGGTGTGTAACGGATATTCGTTGCATAAATACACGGCTGTGAGGATGCCTCCTCAGCCCTGCAAGGGGCGGCAGCATGTGGCCCACGGCGTGAGAAGGTGTGAGAAATCAAGCGCTGTCATCCTGAGCGAAGATGCCATGATCCTTCGGCTCACCACTGTGCATGAAAAAGGCCTGGATTCCCGCTTTCGCGGGAATGACAACAACTGCGTCATCCCCGCGAAAGCGGGGATCCACTGGTGCCGCGGGGCTAGGGTCCGAGATCCTGCATGGTGATGCATCGCCTCAATTCGCTGTTTCATGACCTCTTCGGGCCGCAGTCGCCGAGCCGGCCCGGTCATCTCTGGCCGCGCTGGCTTTGGCTTCGCTCGCTCGGGCTGATTTTCCTGTCGGCATTTTATTCCCTGATTTGTCAGATACGCGGACTAATCGGTCCCCAGGGGATTCTTCCTGCCGGCCGCTATTTGGTCGCGCTGCACCAGCAGGTTGGGGCGCGGGCCTATTGGTATGTTCCAAGTCTGCTGTGGCTCGGGAGTGGAAACCATGCACTTATGGTGATCTCATGGGTGGGGCTCGTTGCTTCCCTGGCGCTCGTGCTCAATTTTTGGCCGCGAGGGATGATTGCAGTTTGTCTGTTGATGTACCTCTCCTTTGTGGCCGCCGCTCAAGAATTCTCTTCTTACCAATCCGACGGCATGCTGCTCGAAGCGGCGTTCGTCAGCCTGTTCTTCGCGCCGCGAAGCTGGCGGCCGGGCTTGGGTGAAGACTGCCCGCCCTCACGCGCCGCCCTCTTTCTGCTGCGCTGGGAATGGCTCCGCATCTACTTCGAATCTGGGATTGTCAAGGTGGCGAGTCACGACATCCAGTGGCGGAACTTGACGGCTCTAGACCATTACTATGAAAACGGCCCGCTGCCGGATTGGATTGGGTGGTACGCGCAACAACTCCCCCATCGATTTCAGGCCTCAGTAGCGCTGGCCGCGCTCGCCATCGAGATCGGCTTGGTTTGGATGCTCTTTCTCCCACGACGGCTACGCATTCTCTGTTTCTTTATCGTCACCCCTTTCCAGATCGGCATCATTCTCACAGCCAACCTGGCTTTCCTGAACTACCTGGTGCTTTGCCTGGGCGTGCTTCTTTTGGATGACGAGTTTCCGGCCCGGGGGTTTCGCGGCCCGTGGAATCGTTGGCATTCAAAATCTGTCACTGTCATTCCGAGCGAAGCGAGGAATCTCGCTCTGCTCGAAGTCCCCGGGGAATCATCCCGATCTCATGTTTGGTTGCGGCACGCCACGATTTTCGGGTCTGCCTTGGCCCTCTCATGGATTTCCTACAACACGACCGCGCTGCTGTTGTTGATGCTCTTCCCGGCGTTGCCTCTCCCCACCACGCCGATTATGCTTCTCGATCCATTTCGCATTTCCAATGAGTATGGGCTCTTCGCGGTCATGACGCGAGCGCGCTATGAAATTGAATTCCAGGGTTCGAATGACGGACGCGAGTGGGTTCCTTACCCCTTTCGCTACAAACCCCAGAATCCCCGCCAGGCGCCGCGTCTCTATGCTCCTTACCAACCGCGGTTCGACTGGAACCTCTGGTTTGCTTCGCTGGGCGGTTGGAGAGAGTACCCCTTTGTTCCACGCACTGAGGTTCAATTGCTGCGTGGGAGCCCAGACGCCCTCGCACTCTTTGCCGGCGATCCCTTTTCCGGTAAGCCCCCGCGCGAGGTGCGCGCCGTGGTGTGGCGATACTGGTTCACGGATATGAAGGTCAAACGCACGGACGGATTGTGGTGGACTCGCGAATTCCTGGGCCTCTACGCGCCCACCCTCGAACTTTCGCCCGATGGTTCGGTCGAGGCCGTTGAGATGCCCGGCACGCAACCGCCTCCGCCGCCTTGATATGTGTGAGCAGACTTGCCTGCAAATAAGTCTCATTATAAAGTAAGACAGGAGGTGGATCTCATGCTGAAAGCTCGTGTGTCTTCGAGAGGACAACTGGCCCTCCCTAAAGAGGTGCGTGACCAATTGGGTTTGGGCGAAGGCGTCTATTTGACGGTAAGAGTGGATGGCGACGAAGTGATCCTGCGGAAAGCGGTGAGCGGCGATTGGAGAGAGTGGGAAGGGCGTTTCAAAGGCTCCGATCTTTTAGGTGACTTGGCTCGAAACCGGCGAAAGGAGCTAACCCATGACCGCAAGCGTTCTTGACTCCTGGGCGATGATCGGCTGGCTCCGGGGCGAAGAACCGGCGCGTGCCCGAGTGCATGAACTTCTGGACCAGGCTTCGAGCGGCGAGGCAAGCGTCTGCATGTCGCTCATCAACGTGGGCGAAGTTTTCTACCTGATCGCGAAGCGCCACGGGGCCGCGCCCGCCGAGCGATTCCTTGCCGACCTCTCGATGATGCCGATCCAGCCCCTCCTCCCTGACCGAAGATTGATCTTTGCGGCTGCTCGCCTCAAGAGCCGTTACCCTATTTCTTACGCGGATGCGTTCGCTGCGGAAACCGCGCGCCAGCAAAATGCCATGCTGGTGACGGGCGATCCCGAACTGCGGCAACTCTCCAGCCAAGAGCCCATCGAGCTTCTTTGGGTGGGAAGGAAGCAAACCCACTAACATCGCTCGGCCAATCTGCACCACAGCCCAAGACTTCTGATGACGTGGCGCCAATGTGCGTCTAGAATAATCCGCTGGTCCTGAGTAGACACGGACCGAGCCTGGCGTTTTGTCTGCAGGCCCAAGAAGCGGAGCGCCGCTCCAGCCTGCGAATGCGATCATTGAACGATGCGCCCCACGCTTTCCACTGAAGGGACGCGCCCCTAGGAGAACCATTATGATGTTCATACTACGAATTGCCTTATGGAGTGCCATTTTCGCAGCCTGCGTTTTGCCGCTCGGCAAATTGAATGCCAGCGGGGAAGGGAAGTCGCCCTTGGGGCCTATGAGCGCGACCACTGGCATGCTGCTCACCGATGACGCCGCCGTTCAACTCATCCAGGAGAGCTCCGGCGATCTCGCCCATCAATACGATTCGCAACTGTCGATGTGGAGCCGGGTGGTGGGCACCGATCAGTACGAGAAGGCCGCGGAGTGGGTGGAGCAGAAGGCGCGCGAGTTCGGGCTGGACGACGTCCACATCGAGCGATTCACAGCCGACGGTTCCACGCGGTATTTCAGCTACGTGTCGGAGCGCTTCTGGAAGGTTCGAAAGGGCGATCTGTGGATGACCTCTCCGTTCCGCCTCAAGCTCACCTCTTACGCCGATCAGCCCGTTTCATTGTGCCGTGACAGCACCTCCGCCGAGGTCGAAACGGAGCTTGTGGACATCGGCAGCGGCACAACGCCTGAGGATTATCAAAAGCCGGTGCGGGGCAAGATCGTTCTAACTTCGAGCGACCCGGCGGTGATCGTGCAAAAGGCGGTGTACGAACAGGGCGCGGTGGGCATCGTCTCTTACTGGTCGATTCCTGAATGGGACAGGCTGAATCGGCTTCCCGGCGACTTCCCCGACCTGGTTGGATGGCGGTATTTGCCCGACCCTGGCGACCGCAAAGGAACATTCGCTTTCATGATTTCGGAGCGGCAGGCGAGTGAGCTGCAACAGATGATGCGCGCCGGAACCAGCCTGAAACTCCGGGCCAGCGTGGATGCTGAAATGATTCCGGGCACGCTGGACGTGGTGACGGCCACCATTCGCGGTTCGGAAATTCCCGAGCAGGAAGTGCTGGTGACGGCGCACCTCGATGAAATCGGCGCGGACGACAACGGCTCCGGAAGCGCCTCGATACTCGAGATGGCGCGCACGCTGAATCAGCTTGTGAAGAGCGGAGCGCTGCCTCGTCCCCGCCGGACGATCCGCTTTATCTGGATGCCGGAGTATGCCGGGACTTTTGCCTGGCTTGCGAAGCACGTCCACGACCCTGTCCGCCGGATCGCCGACCTCAACTACGACGAAATGGGAGCCAACCTGCTCACCATGAATTCCGTAGTCAGCGTTTCGTACTCGCCCGATTCCATGCCCACTTTTTTGAATGCGGTGATGGAGTCCGTGCTTGGATTCATGAACAAATACAATGAGGTCAGCTATCCGGTTGAGAAACAGTTCCACATTATTTCCGTGAACGGCTCACGCGACCGGCTGCACGGGCAGATGATACCGTTCGAGGCCGGAAGCGACGACGAGGTATACGACCGCGTGGGGATCCCAGCCACCTTTTATACGGATTGGCCCGGGAACTTCTACCATTCGACCAAAGACACCCCGGACAAGCTCGATCCTACCCAGCTCCATCGCGGCGTGTTTTCGGGGCTCGCCGCCATGACGACGCTTGCATATGCCGACGATCAGGAGGCGCCGGAGCTTGCGCGCCTCGTGTTCAGTTATGGGCTGAAGCGCGTGGGCGAGGCGAAGCAGAAAGCGCTCGAGGGCGTTCTGAGCGCCACGGCGAAAGGCCTTCAGGACGAAACTCACAGGGCAGATAACCTGCTTCGCCACGTTTATGACCGCGAGGAAGCAGCCATCCGTTCATGTGAAGTTTTTGCCGGGGCGGCCGATGCACGCCAAAAGATCGAGGAGTCTGCAAGCCTCTTCGCGAGCGATGAGGAGGCGGGGCCAGGAGATCCACAAGGCGGCCGCCGTTACAAGCGCGGCGCGCGGAGTTACCCTCGGCCAGTACCAGCCGAGCGCGGCCGAAAGGGAAGCGGCGCGCCTGGTCCCGGCACGCAAGCCTGACCAGGAGCTCTTAGCCACGGATTACGTGTTTGAAAAGCTGGCGTCCGATCCAAGTGCTCACCTCGATGCGATTCGCAAAGCGCTGCAACAGACTTCGGCTGAGATGCGCTCGAAGGGTGAGAGTGATCTTCGTTTGTTGGGATTCGCGGACGTCCCCGCTTATTATGCCGACGGTAAGAGGTCAATTCTCGACATCAGCGACGCCATCGCCGCAGAGTATGCGCCGGTCCCCGTTGATATTCTTGTCGAGTATTTTCGGGCTTTTGAGAAAGGCCGGCGTGATGACACTGGCAGGCAGGTGAGGCAAACGGAGGAGGCAGACGTCATTCCCGCGGAAGCGGGAATCCAGCCGCACTCGGGGGATGGGCCCCCGCTTTCGCGGGGGCGACGAAGGACGTGCAGCGACCGCGCCGGGGCTGCCGTTTGACCACCCTCTTACGCCCACAGCACATCGTGGTGATTCGTAGGGCCATCGATATGCCCGACGAGGTGGTGCTGCATGTCGTCGTGGAGAACGGCCATCATCGCGGCGCAACTGGCTCATCTTGTCGGCGCTGAAAGGTGTAGAAGTTGCGGGCCAGTTCGATGTTGTGCTCGAGCATTTCCACCTTGGGCATCCCCGCGACTGCCACCGTGACGGGCAGGCTCATGGCAAAATGCAGAAGCGTATCCGCGCTTCTGCTTGCCGCCTTCCGTGCCAATCAGGAATTCCTGCCCATAAACCTTCATGGCGATGACGCCCAAGCCCTTCTTGTTGGCGGCAGCGAGGGCAGTCTTCTCAAACTCGCCGGTGCCGGAAGGATTCAGCGCCATCTGCGTGCAGTCGAGCGGATGGCGTTCGATAGCCTGCGCCAGAACCGCGCCGTCCGTGTGGCTGGTCATGCCGATGGCGCGAGCCATCTTCTGTTCCTTTGCCTCCAGCAGTCCCTTGAGCGCGCCGTCGGGAGCCTCGATCTTGGCCAGGTCATCGGCGTGGCCGCAGGTCGTGAATGTGCACCAGGTCCACGTGGTCCGTCTGGAGGCGCTTCAGGCTGCCTTCGAGGCGGCTCATGAAGGCGTCGCGGGTGCGGTCGGGAATCTTGGTGGCCAGCCACACTTCCTTGCGGCGCGTGGCCATGACCTTGCCGACGCGTGTCTCGCTCTTGCCGTTGCCGTATGCATACGCCGTGTCGACATAGGTGATGCCCAGGTCAAGCGCGTGGTTGAGCACCTCGACCGGCTTCGTCTTCGTCCTCGTACATCAGGAAGCGGCTGCCACAACCAAAAGCCAGAATGGAAACCTTGGCGCCCGTGTGGCCCAGGGTGCGATGCGGCAAGGCCGGCTCCTTTGCCGCGGCAAGATTCGACCACAAGGGAAGACTGGCGCCCGCCGCTCCCCCGAGGGCGATGCTTTCCAGGAATTTTCTTCTCGAAACATCATTGCTCATGGCAACTCCTCAACACAGAAGGTTGGCGAAAATAGTTGTCTTGCGATCGGATTCTGCTGGCCCCGAAAGCACATTATAACGCTCAAGTCTGAAAGTGCAGCAGAAAAAGGCGCCGTCTTGGTTTGATTCGAAGCCTTCGCCTTTAGGTCATCCCATGTTGACCCGATGGTCCGCGCTGCGCCCCGCCCACTGCCCTTACGGTCGCAACCGGCATCTGTGGATGTGAGCTTGACGTCGGTATAGTCGCCCGTCTCATCGAACGAGCCCAGGCCCACCTGCCCGCACTTGAAGGTCTTGTCCACCACCGAAAATCGCGGCTGAGCCTCGTCGTCGACGAAGACCTTGATCGACCCTGAATCCACGTCACGCTCGACGCGAACCTTGTGCCAATTCGTGTCGGGAAGGCACGCGGCGCCTCCACGCCCGCGATGCGGCGGCGCGGAGCGCCATCCACCAGGAAGATTCCGTTGTGGACCGCGGCTTTGGCGCCGGGGTCAACGGATATAGTGCGTGTAGTAGAAGTGCAGCGTGATCGACGTAATTGAAAGCGATCGCCATCGAACGCGCCTTCGCGCCGCAGGCGCGTCTCGAGAGTGAAGCTCCCCACCGTGATACCCTTGATCCGCGCGAACTGCTGCGGGCGGCGAGGCACCAGCGGCATCGCGCGCCCGCAGCATGTGCAGGTAATGCAGCGGCCCCTCTTGCTTGACCGTCCAGTCATCGGGGTAAGGAAGTTCATAGCGATCGAGCTTGCCGGAAGCGAAGTTGTCGCGAAAGACGACCTTGCCTGTTGCCGGTCGAGCCTCCATTCCCGTAATGAGAACCGCAAGAGCCGCAACCGAGAGTACCAAAAGGGCAAGCAATTTCTTCAGGCGCGGTTTGTGCATGGGGCAATACTCCTCGAATCAATCTAGCGAAAGTAGAGATTATCCGGCTTTCCCGGTTATGGCAAGACTTCTTGTCTGTTCCTAATCCCTCGATAACGACGGAGGGTAGGGGGACGGCTTGCCGTCCCTTGGAGCAGTCCGCTCGGCCGCGGATAGGGCAAGCCCTCCCCTACACCGCCTGATTGCAGTCCCGTGGGGCGCAGGGGCACGCCATGATGTGCCCCTGCGAAGATTGTTTCACTGTCTTCTACGGATTGGGCACCGGATTGTGAAAGCTGATCAAGTCCCGGTGTTCGTGCTGGCCGCGCCCTACGGCGGCGACGGCATAGACCATTCCATCCTTCCCAACAGCCATTGCCTGGGCATCGACGGGTCTCGTTCCGTCTTCGAGCTCCACCACGCCGTGGTCAGTTAGCTTCTCAGAGGAGATTTCATACGTGACCAGGTCAAGTGCCGACGCTGTTCTGGCCTTCTCGTTGGAATCAGCGTTGGTTCTCAACGCTTGACCCTTCTGAGGCGCACCGGTGAGATGGTAGAGCATTTGGCCGCTGGGCCCGAAGGCAAAACCGAGGTACCCGAAATCAGATACATCATTCATCCCTGATCTTTTCGTTGCTTCGGAAACCAATCGCGCCAGAACCTCCACGTCTTCGGCTCCTGCGTCAAAGCGGAAGAGGTATCCTGACTTTCCGTGGATCGCGTAAATAGCTCGGAGCGAGGGAGACCAGAGCGCCACGAGCCAGTTGTAGCCCATGCAGTCCGACTTGTTGACGTCACTCCAGCACCCGAAGCATTCTTTGTCGAGACTGGTCCCGAGCACCTGCTCGATCTCATTCTTGTCGTATCGGTAACGGAAAATAGTCCCGCTGGATATGGTGAAATAGGCTGAGCCATCGCTTTCATCCACCACCAACGAGCGGTCGAGCATGTTCCAGTTGGCGCCGGTGCCATTTTCGGCTTGGCCGGCCACGGGACCCATATTCTTCATCTCTTTCGTCTTCAGGTCGTACCAAAGGAAGAAACCCGACGGCCACGTCAAGCCGTACATGCGACCACGCCGCGTGTCCATGGTCATCCCGATGATGCCCTCGCGCGCCGGGGCTTTCGCATACTCCTCAAGTTTGCCGCTGCTCAAATCGTAGGAGAGGAAGTGCCCTCCGGGGTAGTTCTTGTACCCTTCCGCGGTGGGGCTTACTTGCTTTCCAAAGTATTTCAAATGATCGTAGTAACCGATGTGGGTGGCAAAGTAGAGCTTGCCGTTCGCTTCCACGAATTGCACGTGAGACTTTCCCTGGGGAATGGCGTGCAAGTCGCCCTCACCCACAGCCTTGGTCAGATCACCTACGTGAGTGACCTTCCCTGTGCCAGGGTCGAGCATGTACATCTGCGCGCCCACAGTGACCCGGTTCGTATCCAGCACGTAGTAAACGCGCCCATCGCTTGCTACGAAACACGAGCTATAGTTTTCAACCCCCTCAGGAAAGCCCGAATCGTACGCGTGGGCTTTCAGTACCCCCGGATTTGAAGCCGCGTGCGCGGTCCTCAAGGACACGCGTCCGGCCCAGCCGGAGAAAAGCAAAACTAACGCGGCAAACAATATGATGGGTGTTCGCCGCAACAAATGATTGGTCATCCCAAACCTCCAAAAAATGTGTGGTGGATAATATCGAATCCAAACCCACCTGCGCCCAGTGGTAAAGACGCGCACAGAAGAACTACCTTTTTTTGTCTCAGCCGTCAAGGGCTTTGTCCCGAGATGTCCCGCGACGAAGCAGGGCGCGTGGGGGTCTTGCAGTTCCAGGATGGGGGTGTGTATGATGCCTCCATCCTCACCGATGAGGAAGGAGAAACCACTCATGCCGACAACGAAGCCGCACGAAGACCTGGGCCGGCGAGCCGTTCTACAACTCTTGGGTCTCGGCGCACTCGGACTTGCGGCGCCGCGCTGGACGCTTTTTGCCGGCGATGGAGCCGGCTCTAAACCCTTGCGCGGAATCTTCCCCGTGGCGCAAACCCCCTTCACCGAGTCGAACAAGTTGGACTTGGACTGCCTCGTCGAAGAAGTGCGGTTCATCGACCGCGGAGGAGTGCACGGCTTCGTCTGGCCGCAGATGGCCAGCGAATGGACGACCCTGAGCGAGGCGGAGCGACTGGAAGGCAATGAGGCGATCGCTTCCACGGGCAAGAAATTGCGCCCCGCGATCGTGATCGGCGTGCAGGGCAAGGATGTGGCCAGCGCGATCAAGTACGCCAAACACGCGGAAAAAGTTGGCGCTGACGCCATCATTTCGCTCCCGCCCTCGGAGTCGAGCGATCCGAAAACCGACCTCGAGTATTACAAAGCCGTGGGCGGCGCGACCCGCCTTCCGCTGTTTGTGCAAGCAGTGGGCAACATGAACGTGAATCTGCTGATCGACATGTACAAAGCCATCCCCGCTTTCCGCTACGTCAAGGACGAAGCCGGAAATCCTTTGCTGAGCGTTGCGCCGCTTCGCGAGAGAAGCGCCGGCCAGCTCAATATATTCTCCGGCAGCCACGGACGCGACTTGATTGACGAGATGCGGAGAGGTTTTTCCGGCAGCATGCCGGCCGCTCCCTTCGCCGATCTCTACGCCCAGACGTGGGACCTCTGGCACGCAGGCAAGCACGAGGAAGCCATGGCCATGCACGCCAGGACATTGCTCTTCCTCACCGAAGTCCTGAGCCACGGTACGGAATCGCTCAAATATGTTCTGTATCTCCGAGGCGTTTTCAAAACTTACACGATTCGTACGCGGCAGGCTCCTGGCTTTCCAGCGGCTGCCAAAACGGCCGCGGGGGGCGATCCTACAGAGATGGTGCTCGACGATGAAGGCAAGCAGGCACTCAAGGAAACGCTGGATTGCTTGAAGCCTTATTTGAAGGCGTAGCGCGCCGCTTCGCGAACCTATGCTGTCGAGATCTCGGCCTTTGGAATCTGAAATCTGGGAATCTGAAATTTGAAATAGGGAAGACTGGAATCTGAAATAGGGAAGGGGAGAGCGTATGCCTGCCAGTAAAGTCTCGCGTCGTAATTTCTTGCGCACCTCCGCAGGGAGCGCCTTGGCGGGCGCGGGCGGCTTAGCCTTGGCTGACCCGGCCGGCGCGGCGGCGCGTGCGGTGGGAGTTGGTCGAGGGGACCTGCCGGACCTTACCATAAAGGAAGTCAAAGTCTACGTCCTGGACACGAGCAAAGCCGGCGCCGCGAGCGAAGCCTATTCGCGCCTTGCGTCAATTGTGACGAAGTGTGGCATCGAAGGCAACTACACGCTGGCGGAGCATTATTGGCATCCCAACTGGACCAATCTCGGATGGCTCGAGTATGCCAAGGGCGTGCTGCCGGGTCGAAGCGTTCTCGAGTTGCCTGCGCTTACCTCGCAGTGGGACCCAGGCAAGCGCAGGATAGGCCAGTCCTCCTACGCGTCGGCGATCGACAACTGCTTGTGGGACATCCTCGGCAAGGCGGTAACCCTCCCCGTGTATCAAATCCTCGGCGCGTACACGAACCGCGTCAGGGCGTATGCAAGTTCTCAACACCTCAAGACGGTCGATGCCTTCGTGGGCGATCTCGCGCACGCGAAGAACGAGGGCTTTACAGCCTACAAGATTCATCCGCCCGAACTCCCCGGCGGCGCCTGTGATTACAAGTTAGATATCGAAGTGGCGAAAGCCGTGCGAACGCACGCCGGTGATAATTTCCCGCTGCTCTTCGACTCCGTGGGCGTCTACACGCGCGAGGAGGCCATGAAAGTTGGCCGGGTTCTGGATGAGCTGAACTATGTCTCCTTCGAAGATCCAATCCCTACAAGCGACATCGAGGGTCTGGCGCAACTGGCGGCAGCGCTCGACGTGCCGGTTACCATCGGGGAATTCATCTCGTCGCCTTACGCCTATGCCGAATATCTGCGTCGCGGAGCCTGCGACGTGGTTCGGTTCATCGTCGACAATATCGGCGGCATCACCGGTGGCATGAAGGTGGGTCGCCTGGCCGAGTGCTTTGCGATGGAGTGCCAGCCGCATAACTGGGGCTCGGCGCTGGATCACGCCGTCCATTTTCACTGCGAGTTGGCCATGCCCAACTGCGTCTGGTTCGAGATGACCCAACCTCAGGGTATCACCGACCAGCCTTATTTCAAGGACCGCATCCGCATCGATCGAGACGGCTACGTCCCCGCGCCCACTAAGCCCGGCCTCGGGTATGAGATTGATCGCAATGTTCTGGATAATCTGATGAAGAAAGTCGAGCGGTAGAAGAGCAGGAGCCAGGAGTCAGAAGTCAGGAGCCAGAATCTCCAGTTCCTTGCACGAAACAGCGTTGTCATCCTCTGGAAAGAGGGTGTCGGGTCAGAGAAGTTGGGTTGCAATCACGCCCCCCGCAAGCATCGGGTGAGGGGGTCGAGTCCGAGGGCCTATGAATCAGCACCACATGTGTCGAAGTGCAGCCATATTATCGCTTACAGTACTCTTGAATTGCGCAATGGCCGGGATGTCGCTCGCCCAGCAACAAGTCCCCGTGGCGGCGACGCCCCCCATGGGATGGAATAGCTGGAACCACTTTCGTGAGAAGGTCAGCGCCGAGGTCGTGCGCGCCCAGGCCGACGCCATGGTGAAGAACGGCATGAAGGCTGCCGGCGACGTCTACGTGAACATCGACGACGGCTGGGCCGGCAAGCGCGACGCCCAAGGCACCATTCATCCCAACGCGAAATTTCCCGACATGAAGGGCCTGGCGGATTATATCCACGGCCTCGGCCTGCGCTTCGGCATTTACACTGCGGAAAGCCCCAAGACGTGCGTAGGCCTCGAGGGCAGCCTGGGGCATGAAGAGCAGGACGCCCGGACCTACGCCCAATGGGACGTCGATTACGTCAAGGTGGATTGGTGCGAGGAGAACTTCGACTGGTTCAATGGAGACGATCGCGAGGCGCGCGCCCGTTTCGCGAAAATGGGTGAGGCCATCCGCCACGCCGGGCGGCCCATGATCTACAGCGTTTCCGCTCCGGGGCCGACCTGGAGGTGGGGAGTTTCCGCGCACGCCAACCTGTGGAGGACTTCCATCGACATCAAGGATAATTGGGACCGCATGTCGAATAACGGCTTCGCTGAAGACGGCCTTGAGCGGTTCGCCGGGCCGGGGCACTGGAACGATCCTGATATGCTCGAAGTTGGTAACAACGGAGGGGATAATACCGTCGCAGATGCCACGCTCGCGCAATCCCCGATCTACCGGAAGGGCATGTCGGATGAAGAGTATCGCACTCACATGAGCCTCTGGTGCCTGCTGGCCGCGCCACTCATCGTAGGGGCCGACTTGAGCGCTCTCAAGCCTGCGGATTTATCCATCCTGACCAATCCCGAAGTCCTCGCCGTGGACCAGGACCCCCTGGGCGTCCAGGGGCGCCGTGTTGCGAGGGAAGGCCCTCTCGAAGTCTGGATGAAACCGCTCGCGGACGGCAGCAAAGCGGTGGGCCTGTTCAATCGCGAGCTCGGCGTCATGGCAGTGACGGCGCACTTTCGGGATATCGGCGTCGGGGAAGATGCCCGGGTGCGTGACCTGTGGGCCGGAAAAGACCTGGGTGATTTCCACGACAAATACACGGCGGACGTCCCCGGCCACGGGGCGGTCCTGATTCGGGTGAAATAAGTTCTCAGCCTTCAGCTATCAGCTATCAGCAATCAGCAGGACAGTTAATCGGCAGGCCTCAGTTCTCCGCCAGAAGACTTCGCGTCGCCCCCGCGAAAGCGGGAGCCCAGCGTCACAAAGTAGTGGATTCCCGCTTACGCGTGCGCACGGGCAGCGCCCCCTGAGAGGGGCGAAGTGATGCCTGCGCCACCGCTACTCCATCCCTTCGGAAAACGACGGCGGGGCGTCTTCGGGCTTCGTTCCCCACTCTTTGTTGGGCGTGTTACCGAGTTTGAACTTAAGTGTGGCGCCTTGGCCGAGGAGGTCGTATCCGAGCCAGGTCTTCTCGTAGGGATGCCCATTGACGGTCAGGCTCTGCACGTAGGGCGTTCGAGCGGAGGCATTCTCTGCCTGGATATTAATAAGCTTGCCGTTTCCAAGATGAATTGTAGCTTTGGGGAAAAGGGGGCTGTTGAGGGCGAGTCCTCCCACGGCGGGAATGGCGGGATAGGCGCCCAGCGCGGCGAAAACATACCAGGCGGAGGTGGCTCCCAGGTCATCGTTCCCGGGCTCACCCTCGGGTGCGTTGGTGAACAGTTCAAGTTCAATGCGCCGCGTGACGGCCTGTGTGGCCCAGGGGGCAGCCGCGAAATCGTAGGCCCAGGGGTTAGAGAAGCAGGGCTCGTTCCCGATCCAGAAATAAGGCTTGGTGTCGTAAGCGTTAAGCTCGGTGAAGTACTTGTCGAGCCTGTCCACCACCTTGGCGTTGCCGCCCATCAGATCCAGCAAGGCGCGCATATTGTAAGGAACCATCCAACTGTATTGGGCGGCGTTTCCCTCTACGTAATATTCGTTCGCCGCCGGGTCCACCTGAATAAAAGTGCCATCCTTTTTTCGCGGCTCGACGTAGCCGGTTCTGGTATCGAACACATTCCTCCAGAATTGCGCTCTCTTCATGAAGGTCCGGTAGGTGCCAGTGTCGCCGACCGCCTGGGCAAGCTGAGCGATCGAGAAATCCGCCGTGGTGAATTCCAGCGTCTGCGCCTGCCCGCTGCGACGTTTATCCGGGCGGACCGATTCGGGGCCGAGGTACCCGTGCTTCAGATAGTCGTCGAGGTTGTCCCATTCCGGGCAAGACTGCGAATGCGCGTTCGGGTCAGTGGCGCCTTTGAGCATGGCCGCAAGAGCCGCCTTGGCGTCGAAGTTCCGCGCGCCGAAAGCATAGGCGTCCGCGATGATCGGCGAGGAGGGGTTGCCGACCATGGTGCAGCCCTCTCCATTCGCCACCGGCCAGACGGGCAGGCCGCCACCCTGCTCGGCGTCGAGCTCGAGCGACTTCACCATGTCGCTCGTTTCCTCGGGAAAGAGCATCGCCAGCAACTGCACTTCGCAGCGGTAGATGTCCCAGCCGGAGAAGTTGGCGTACATATTGAAGCCCTTCGCCATGTGCACTTGCTGGTCAAAGCCGATGTATTGGCCGTCAACGTCGTTGAAGACGTTGGGATGCAGCAGGGCGTGGTAGAGGGCCGTATAGAGCACCCGCTTCTCGTCCTCGGTACCGCCGCTAATGTCGATAAGGCCCAGGTCGCGATTCCACTGGGCGCGCGCCGCCTTGCGCACGGCTTCGAAATTCCAACCTGGAATTTCGCTTTCAAGGTTCTCGCGTGCCTTCGCCGCGCTGACGTAAGAGAGGCCGACTCTCATCTGGACGGCTTGGACTTGGGTGGTGTCGAACTCGACGTAGCCGCCCGTTTTCGCCCCCCGCACCGAGCGAACGCCCCGGCTTACGGCCGGACCCTCCCAGGTGCCGAAGCCGGTGAAGGGGCGGCTGAACTCGGCGGAGAAATACACCGTGTAGCTGTTTCTTTTTCGGCTGCAAAAACCGCCGGTAAAGACGCTTCCCTCAATTCTCCTGTCGGAAGTGACCTCGAATGAGGCGTTGTACACCCCGCTGGCATTACGTCCCACGTTAATAAGCAATGTGGAATGGGCGGAAGCGGGAAATGCGAAGTCGCCGATGCTGGCCCGGGTCGTCACCGTCAGTTGGACCTTGGTTCCATTGTCGAGGGCCACGGAGTAATACCCTGGGGAAGCCTTCTCGTTCGCATGGGAAAACTTAGCTCCGTAAGCAGTCACACCTATGGCAGGT
Source organism: uncultured Acidobacteriota bacterium (assembly GCA_963770415.1). Taxonomy (GTDB): domain Bacteria; phylum Acidobacteriota; class Terriglobia; order UBA7540; family UBA7540; genus CAVROP01. The sequence continues at coordinate 140,120 of CAVYPU010000036.1, read as the reverse complement.
GAAGCCGTGATCGCTCCGGCCACCGGCGTAATGAGAACATCGCCCATGAGCGGACAGCCCGAGCCGCTGATGTGATTGAGGCTGAATCCGAGGATTTCGTGGTCGTCGTACAGGTAATTTCCCGCATGCGTCTTGTCGTATCCCCGTAACGTGTCGGGACTCCATTGGATCATCCCGAAGGGCAGCGCAGGTCCTGGAAAAGTGTTTGCCGGGTCGGGCCCGGCGGTCCCGATATAGGGGTTTACGTATTGGGTGTAGTCTTTGCCCGGCGCGCTCCCCGCGCTCCTTGGTGCGCCGGTTGGAACGTTGAGCAGCAGGAAGATGGATACGATCAACGATGCTTTCACGGTCCTACGCATTCGAACCTCCACCACTAATGAAGCAGTCAGGAGTCAGAAGACAGGAGCCAGGAGAAAAACGGCATCGCATAGGTTCGTGACAGCAGGTGGGAGTTGAAGGAACCCCTAGGGTCAAATAACTCCTGACTTCTGACTCCCGACTCCTGGCTCCTGAAGTTCTTCCTCAATCTGAACCTTAGGCACCAAGCTCCGGACAAGGGCCAGGCCGGCCATCTTGCTGCCTTGCATTGACACCGCGGCGGCGCTTGCGGCCATGGCGAGGCGGAACGATTCGCGAAACGGAAGGTGGTTCACTTTCCCATAAGCCAAAGCGGCCACCATCGCATCGCCGGCCTCCCACGCTGCTCCGTGGAGTCACCGTGGGGGGGCGGGCCGACAACACTTCCCGCCCGATCGCGGCCACAGCTCCCTCTTTCCCCAGCGAGATCACGACCTCCTCGATGCCCATCGCGAGCAACCGGCGCGCGGCTTCGGCGACCTCTCGACGCGTCGTCAATCGAACTTGGAGTAATTCCTCAACTTCTGCCAGATTGGGCTTGACTAAAAATGGCTCGGCTTTGATCCCGAGCTGCAATGCCGGGCCCGACGTGTCCAATATGCACCGTGACCCTGAGGCGCTGGCCATGCTCATGAGTTCAGCAAATATCTCGGGCGGCGCGCCGGGCGGCAAGCTTCCTGAAAAGATCATGACCTCGCAACGGGGAGCGTATTCTCCGACCTTCTGCTTCAGTGCTTGCAAGTGTTCGGGCGAAACCTGAAAGCCGGGTTCGTTGATCTCAGTTTCCGTTCCGCAGACGGGATCGTTGATCTTCATATTCACGCGCGTCTCTCCGGGGACGGCGACGAAGTCTGCGGCAATGCCACTCGCGGCCAGCGCCTTGAGAATGAATTGGCCGTAGCTTCCCGCCACGTAACCCAGCGCGCAAACTTCTGCCCCCAGTTGCTTGAGAGCCTTCGCGACATTGATCCCTTTGCCCCCGGCGTCGGTCCGCGTTACTTCACCGCGGTTGGTTTTTCCCACTTCGAACCGTGGAACCGAGAGGTTCTTGTCAATGGCCGGATTGAGCGTGACGGTTGCAATCATGTAAGGAACTCTCTGACCAATGCCCACGCTTTTGTTACAAGGCGGGGAGCACGAGGATAACACGCGAGGCGAGCCCGTTCCAATGTTGATTGGCTGCGGAAGGGCCGTCTCGCGAAAAGGGGACGGCCTGCCGTCCCTCTGGAGTTTCCACAATTTTCATAGCACTCGTTGGCGGTATGGCCGTTCTCGGCCGTGTCGTGGCGGAAAGCTCGCCTCTGTGTCCGACTTAAGCCCCAACCACAAGTTCGGCGCTGTGGGTCTCTCGAAGCTCCGGCCGTTTGTTTTCATCAACATTCCCGCTTCGTTCCTCATATTTTTTGTTTGCGGGGGTTTCCACGCGCGCCGCGTTTTGGGAGGATTGAGGGGTGGCGCAGACATTGCTTTGTATGTCTGCGCCTTGTATGGCCGACGAGTCCTCCGCACTTTCCACCGGCTGGCGCAGTCCCCTGCCCTTTGGGGTCCGCGTCATCCCGAAAGGAAGTCGGCGCTTCACCATCCTGCCCTGAATCGTCAGACGCTGACCGGCGTGTCCGCGCCAGCCTCGATCATTTCTTCGCCAGGAGGTCCGGCGGCCTCTCTCTGCAGTTGGGCATGTTCTTTGCGCAGGGTCAGGATAATTTTCACCTTGCGGTCGATCGAGCGGTCGAGCCCCGCTTCCTGCCGCAGCAGCATCTCCCAAGTCTTCCCCTCCGGCGCGAGGCACGCCTCCCGCTCGATCGCGGCGCGCTCCTGGTTCTGCCGTTCCTCGTACTCGAGCTCTTCCTCGACGCTTGCGATTTCTTCCGCCAGCAGCTTCAACAGTTCCTGCCGGTCCCGTTCCCCGGGCGGGTCGGTCATTCCCAAGGCCTCGCGCACGTACGGCCGGCAGTCTTCCCCGGGACCCTTCGAGGCTATTATCTTGGCCTCTACGAATAGCCCGATCAGCCGGAAAATCAGCATCAGCCGCCACCCCTTGGGGTCCGCGTAATGCTCCGCCAGCACATCCCCCTGGCGCTGCGCGTAGACGCCCTCCCGCACCTCGGCCCGCACGAGCTCGAGATAAGAAAGCGTTCGCCGCAGCATCACCGCGGGGTCGGCCGGGGCCGGCAGGCTGCATAACAGCATCTCGTGCCGCGACGCGTCGAAGGTGGCGTCCGCCATCTCGCGCCGCCGCCGGTGCTGCCGCTCCTTGATTGCCTCGAGCGCGCGCCGCTTCAGCCCCGTCTGCATGCGCTCCAGGCGCTCGCGCCGCCAGTAGAGCCAGGCCAGGTCCTCGACCTGTTGATCGAAAAGCGCGTCGCCCGCATCGAAGGCGCTGCGCAGTTCCGCCCGCAGAGCCTCGAAGCGCTCCGGGTCTTCGCCCAGCGCCTTGAGCGCCTGCCGCTGATTGGCGGCCGAAACGTAACCGCCATGCTTCAAAGCGTTCATCTTCGAATGCTGCTTCGAGGCTGCCTGGCGCGGCCCGGTCGAGCGCCGGGAGTTGGCCCGCGCCGCCTCGAGAAGTTCAGTTGTAAGCCGGGGTGATTTGCGTAAAGACACGATTCCTCCTGAAACGGGAAGTGATGAAGACGGGAGAAGAACTCCCCCGCCGGCCGGGTAGTACACGCCAATAGCCTACCACCAGAGCCCGGCCCTTGTCAAGAGACAGGATGTCACACGCCTAGGCCAGGTAGAGTGGCACGGGCATTCCTTCGCTACGCTCAGGACAGGCTCTGCCCGTGCGCACGGCCAAGATGGCCGTGCCACAATGTGCGGTGGGCTTGCCGCAGCCCCCCGTATTTTGGGGTCTTCGATGTCCCGAAGGGGCACGTGGGCGCAGCCGACATTGGCGGGCTGCCGCAGACTCGCGGGTGGCGCCGACATTGGTTCTTATGTCAACGACACGTCGGCACGGCAAGTCGCCGGGCGCAGACATAGAAATCGATGTCTGCGCCACCCCCGCGATTTCGCGGAGCGACGCGCACGGTGGCGCGGGCATTCCTTCGCTGCGCTCAGGACAGGCTCTGCCCGTGCTCACGGCCAAGATGGCCGTGCCACGATTTGCGTTTACCCTGAGGGCAGCGAACGGGCCCAGGATGACAACCAATTTTTGAATGCGGGCCTTGCGTCGTCTGGGAATTTGTCGTAATCTATCTGCGGGCTAAATATGGGAACCAGTTTTCGCAAACCCGTCGCGCCTAGCGCCGACAAACGCTGGCGTATTGTCGAAGCAACCATGAGGCGGCTCGGGAATAAGTCGCACTCGCTTATCGAGGCGTTGCACACCGTACAGGAATCGTTCGGATATCTCGACACCGATTCGCTGCGCTTTGTGGCGAACACCCTGCGTGTGCCTTTGAGCCAGGCTTACGGTGTGGCGACCTTTTATCATTTCTTTAGTTTGAAGCCGCCCGGGGAGCACACTTGCGTGGTGTGTACGGGAACGGCGTGCTACATCAAGGGCGCTGGGAAGCTCCTGCAAGCGATCGAGCAGAAGTTTGGAATCCGGTCGGGTGAGACCACGCCGGACGGGAAGCTTTCACTGCTGACGGCGCGCTGTCTCGGTTCCTGCGGACTGGCTCCGGTGGCGGTTTTCGACCAGCAGATCGCCGGCATGATGACTCCAGAGTCGTTGCTCGCCAGGGTCGGGAGGTTCGAGAAACATGACGCCTGAAGAACTCGGCGAAATCGCCGCGACGCAACAAGACGCAGTTGTCAAGTTCAAGCACCGGATTCACGTGTGCACGGCGGCGAGCTGCTTGTCCTCGGGTGGCGACAAGGTGAAGCAGGGCCTGGCGAAAGAGGTGGTGAACCAAAAGCTCGAAAAGCAATGCCAGGTGAAGGGCGTGGGCTGCATGGGCCTGTGCGCGAAGGGCCCGCTGGTCTCCGTAAAACCGGACAACGTGATGTACCAGACTGGTTCAGCCGGAGGATGCGCCGGACATCATCAAGTCGCTCGGCGATAGCCCGGTCGCCCGCCTGGAGTGCGCTCACGGACCAGCCGTTCTTCCGGCGCCAGGTGAAGATCGTGCTTGAAAACTCGGGCCGCGTGGATCCGGAGAGGATCGGCGACTACATTGCCGCGAACGGCTACGAAGGCTTGCTCAGGGCGCTCACGGAGTTTTCGCCGGGTGAAGTTACGGAGCAGATTCTGCGCAGCGGCCTGCGCGGGCGGGGAGGCGCCGGCTACCCGACGGGCCTGAAATGGAGCATGGTCGCGAAGGCCGACAGCAATCGCAAGTACGTCATCTGCAACGGCGACGAAGGCGACCCCGGGGCTTTCATGGACCGCAGCGTGCTCGAAGGCGATCCGCACCGCGTGATCGAGGGCATGGCCATCGCGGGTTATGCCGTGGGCGCGGCGCAAGGCTACATTTACGTGCGGGCCGAGTATCCGCTGGCCATCAAGAACCTGAAAACCGCCATCCGTCAGGCTCAGCAACAGGGCCTGTTGGGAGCGAATATCTTCGGGACCACCTTCAGCTTCAATCTCGATTTGCGGCTGGGCGCCGGAGCGTTTGTGTGCGGGGAAGAGACGGCTCTGATCGCCTCGATCGAAGGCCGCCGCGGCATGCCGCGCACGCGACCTCCGTATCCTTCCCAAGAGGGGCTGTGGGGCGAACCCACGCTCATCAATAACGTCGAGACCTTCGCCAATGTCGCACCCATCATTCGCAACGGCGGCGATTGGTTCGCGCGCATCGGCACCGAGAAGAGCAAGGGCACCAAGGTCTTCGCCTTGGCGGGGCGCGTGGCCAATACCGGCCTCATCGAAGTGCCCATGGGCATCACCCTGCGCGAAATCATTTTCGAGATCGGCGGCGGCATTCCGGACGGAAAGCGCTTCAAAGCCGTGCAGACCGGCGGGCCCTTCGGGCGGATGCATTCCGGAAGAGTCGCTCGACATGCCGGTGGATTACGAATCGCTTAAGAAGCTGGGCTCCATCATGGGTTCAGGCGGCATGATCGTCATGGACGACTCGTCCTGCATGGTGGACGTGGCCAAGTTCTTCATGGAATTCTGCAAGTCGGAATCCTGCGGGAAGTGCGTGCCGTGCCGCGTGGGCACCTACCAGATGCACGAACTTCTCTCACGAATCACGGATGGGAGCGCCAGCGCCAAGGAACTCGCCACGCTCGAAGAGTTGTGCGACCTGGTGCAAAACACCAGCCTGTGCGGCCTCGGGCAGTCCGCTCCGAACCCCGTGATCAGCACGCTGCGCTACTTCCGCGAAGAGTACCGGGCGCACATCGAGGATAAGACATGCCCGGCGAGCGTCTGCCAGATCGCCGTTTCGAAGGAGGTGTCCGCTTGAGTCCCCAGGTACGTGTAGTGACCTTGCGAATTGACGGGAAGGAAGTGAGCGCCCGCGGCGACCAGACCATTTTGCACGTGGCGCGCGAAAACAACGTGTTCATTCCCACCCTCTGTTACATCAGCGGACTGTCGCGGGTGGGCGCTTGCCGGTTGTGCCTGGTGGAGGTAAAGGGCTCTCCGCGGCTGCAACCTGCCTGCGTGACGACGGTTGATGAGAACATGGAAGTGACCACCGCTTCCGACCGGCTCTCGAAGTACCGCACCATGATCCTCGAGCTCTTGTTCTCGGAGCGAAACCACATCTGCTCGGTCTGCGTTTCGAACGGCCACTGCGAGCTGCAGACGATGTCGCAGAAGCTCGAAATGACGCACGTGCACTTCCCTTATCGCTATCCCAAGCTCGAACTCGACAGTTCCCACGACCGCTTTCTCTACGACCCGAATCGCTGCATCTCGTGCACGCGTTGCGTCCGGGTGTGCGATGAGATCGAAGGCGCCCACACCTGGGACATCATGGGACGCGGCGTAGACGTGAAAGTCATCACCGACTTGAACCAGCCCTGGGGGAGTTCGGATACCTGCACGGGCTGCGGCAAGTGCATTCACGTTTGCCCGACCGGGGCGCTGGCAGAGAAGGGAAGGTCGGTCACCGAGATGTCCAAGCGGCGGCAGTTCCTGCCCTATCTGACCTTAATGCGGGAGGGACGCTGGTGAGCAAGCCTCGCGTGGCAACCATGTGGCTCGACGGCTGCTCGGGATGCCACATGTCTCTTCTGGACATGGACGATCGGCTCCTTGAGCTGGCCGGCAAGATGGACCTGGTTTTTAGCCCGCTGGTCGATGCGAAGGTGTTCCCGGAGAACGTCGACGTCACGCTGGTGGAAGGTTCGGTGGGGAACTCCGAGGACCTGCACAAGATTCAAGTCGCGCGTAAGAACTCGCGCATCCTGGTGTCGCTCGGGGACTGTGCGGTGACGGCCAACGTGCCCTCGATGCGAAACTCTTTCGGCCCCAAGATGGTCCTTGAAAGGGCCTACGTCGAGAACGCCACCCTTAACCCGGGACCGCCGCAGGGCGACATTCCGGTGCTCCTGCCCGCATCTCGCCCTCTGCACGAGATTGTGACGATCGACGTCTTTGTGCCGGGGTGTCCGCCCTCCGCCGACGTCATCTACTATGTGATTAACGAGCTCATCGAGGGGCGATGCCCGAGCTTGATGGATAAGTCGAGGTTTGGGTAGGGCCTTTTGGAGTGCGGCAGCTTGCTGCCGCTTTGGGGTAGCGAGCTTGCTCGCTCTAGTACTTGCTGACGAAAGTCCGAGTAATAATCGCGAGTGTCAGGAAGGGCGTGGCTTTAGTCCATGAGGCAACGTGGCTTCAGGGCCTAAAGGCCCAACTCGTCGGGCGCCCTTAGGCGGCGGGGCTGCAAGCCCTGCCCCTCCAAAGTGCCCCGTTATGACGGCGTTGCTCAGCATTTAGTACTAGCACGTGGTGGTGAGCCCGCGAGGAGGGGTCGGCGCTGCGAGTGCACGGCCGACAAGCTGTCCCGCAAAGCGGGAGAAAGCGGCAGCAAGCTGCCGCACTCCAAAGCTGCGCACAGAGGAAGTGATGAAAAAAACCAACGGAGCAACGAAACGAAAGCTGGAAATAAGCCCCGTTTCCCGCATCGAGGGGCACGGCAAGATCACCATTCATCTCGACGAGGCGGGCAAGGTCGAGGACGCGCATTTTCACGTCACGCAGTTTCGCGGGTTCGAGAAGCTGTGCGAAGGCCGCCCTTTCTACGAAATGCCGTCACTGATGGCGCGAATCTGCGGCATCTGTCCGGTGAGCCACCTGGTGGCGTCAGCCAAGGCCTGTGACTCGATTCTGGCCACGCGCATTCCGCCCACGGCAGCAAAGCTGCGCAGCGTTCTGAACCTCGCACAACTCCTGCAGTCGCACGCCCTGAGCTTTTTCCACCTCTCCGCGCCTGATCTTCTGCTGGGCATGGATAGCGATCCTGCGCAGCGCAATGTCTTCGGCATCTTTGCCGTGAATCCTGACTTGGCTCGCGACGGAATCCGTCTGCGCCAGATCGGGCAGCAGATCATCGAGTGGATGGCAGGCAAGCGCGTGCATCCGGCCTGGGTGGTCGCGGGAGGCGTGAGCGAACCGCTTCCGGCTGAGGTGCGCGACAAGATTCTGGCTATGCTTCCCGAAGCTCTCAAGATTACCGAGCGGACACTCGATTGGTTCAAAGGGCTGCTCGACCAGTTCCGCGAGGAAATCCGCACTTTCGCGAACTTCCCGACGCTTTTTTTGGGGCTTACCACTCCCGGCGGTGAGCTCGAGCACTACAACGGCACCCTTCGCATTGTGGATTCGCGAGGCACTATCGTCGCCGACAAGCTGGACGTGCTCAACTACCAGGATTACATCGGCGAAGCCGTCGAGCCGTACAGTTTCCTGAAGTCGCCTTATTACAAGCCCCTCGGGTACCCGGACGGAATCTACCGGGTCGGTCCCCTGGCGCGTTTGAATATTGTCGATCGCTGCGGGACTCGCTTGGCCGATCAGGAATGGGCGGAGTTTCGAGAGTTGGACCGGGGCGCGGTGCTGAGTTCTTTTTACTATCACTATGCGAGGCTTTTGGAAGCGCTCTACGCCATCGAGCGCATGGAGCAGATCCTGAACGATCCGGAAATTCTCTCGCAGCACGTGCGCGCCTTCGCCGGGCCTAACAACATGGAAGGAATCGGCGTGGCCGAAGCTCCGCGCGGCACGCTCATCCATCATTACAAGATCGATCGTAATGGGCTGATCGTTTGGGCCAACCTCATCATTGCTACCGGCCACAATAACCTGGCGCTCAATCGCGGCGTCTTGCAAGTTGCAAAGCACTTCGTGAACGGCGTCAAGCTCGAGGAGGGAATGCTGAACCGCGTGGAAGCCGTGGTGCGCGCGTTTGATCCCTGCTTGAGCTGCTCCACCCACGCCTTGGGCCATATGGCGTTGCGAATTCAGCTTCTGGCTCGGGATGGCGCCATTCTGGATGAATTGTGCCGGGCGTGAAGGTCCCATCACATTAGAAACCAGGTATCTCCCTCCACTCCGTGACTTCAAAGACTAAACCCAGCGAGCACAAAGAGTCTCCGTGACTTCCGTTTTAAGCTCTTCCCTTCATCACGGAGGACACTGAGAAATGATCTGCGCGACGACCTGGCGTGGACCACCACGCCACTTCGAGTACCAACCTGGATTTCTCAACATGGTTGGAAGGGCGGGGCTTCAGCCCCGCCGCTGGAGTTTCTGCATTTATCAAACGGCGACGGATTGCGTCTGCGCTCCCTGAAAGCCCGGGCGTTCGATCCATGACTTCAAGGCTGTTCCATCGCGACTTGCAGCTCTGCCGTACCTGACTTGCGGAAAGGCTTGCCTTTCCGCCAACCAGCGCCCTACATTCTTATGGGGGAAGGCTGCGCCTTCCCTTCCCATTGCCCTATCTTGTCGATGGATTCCCGCTTGCGCGGGAATGACATATTTGGTGATGAACAGGCACAGGTTGTCTTTGTTGATGCGCATTGCGAAAACTCAGCCGAGGCACAGCCTCGGCTGAGGATGCTAGTGCGAAGCTGCTGAAAGGCAAGCCTTTCCGCAAGTCAGGGCGGCAGAGCCGCGCTCTGCCCATGGGACAGAACAAAGAACCGGCGCCGCGGTTTCGGCGGGGCTGAACCCCCGCCCTTCCAACCCGCGAGTCAACACTCGCGTGTGTGGTGGGCAATCCAGACTGAGAGGTGAGGTCAACTGTCAACTTTGCGACCAATTGTTAACGTAAAATCGCCACACCCTCCCTCCATCCTGCGATCGACCCGACAAAATTTCCCGAAAGTTTTGGAATCATGAGTGCGTGCTTTCGACCCGTTTCTGTGTCGTTACACCCATCTCCTTCCCTCCTCCCGCCTCACCGGTCTGATAAGCGTAATAAAATTAGCAACTTGCGGGCAGCTTGGATTGGCAAACTGCATGCAGTGAAGGAGATTCGTGGGGTCGTAGTGTAAGGACTTCAACGAGACTCACACGATTGGCTACGAGATAGATTAGGAAGTCAAAGGAGTGTGCGCATGGCGACCATGGTTTCAGTGCCGCTACCGGAATCTGAGCAGGAGTTCTTAGACAAATTGGTCACCGACCAGCGTGGGCGGCCCGGCGCTCTGCTCGGTATTTTAGAGAAGGCGCAAGATCACCAACCGCGCAAATTCCTTTCCCGCGAAACTCTGGAATACATCGGTATCAAGACGGACACGCCTCTGGCGCGAATATACAGCGTGGTCACTTTTTATGCGCTGTTCAATCTGGAACCGCAAGGGAAGAACACCATTTGCATCTGCCGGGGAACGGCCTGCCACACGCGCGGCTCCAGGGATCTACTGGAAAGCCTGATGGTTAGTTTGGGATTCCACCAGGCGGACGAAGAGCCGACAGACAAAATTTCGCTGAACACCAAGGATGGGAATTACACCGTTCGCACAGTGGCCTGCTTTGGCCAATGCGCACTGGCGCCTGTGATTGAGGTCAATCACGAAGTTTACGGCCACATGAACGAGCAGACGTTGCAACGCGAGTTAGAGCACTTGGGGAGGGAGAAAGCAAAGAAATGACGCGCATCCGGGATTTAAGCACTTTCAGTGCCGTTCGTGGAATAGGAATGGCCAAGCTTCTGCCCTTCCGGCCCCGCATTGCGGTGGGGATGGGAACCTGCGGCGCCGGCAATGGCGCCGAGGCGGTCTATCATGCTTTTGCAGACGCCGTTGACAAGCGCGGGCTGGATATTCAACTGGCGCGCGTCGGCTGCTTCGGCTTCTGCGCGCACGAACCGCTGGTGAACGTTCGACAGCCCAGCCGCCCGCTGGTAATCCTTCACCGCGTACAGAGCCAGCACGTCGATGAAATTCTTGACGACGTGATGATGGGAAACATTCCGACTGAAATGGCCCTGTGCAAAATCGAAGAGTGGGACCACATCACTTCCCAGATCAAATATGGGAGTGGCTACGGGAACATTCCTTCCTGGAGCGAGATCCCGTTTTTTAAAGGCCAGAAGAAAATCATTTTGCGCAATTGCGGTCTCATCAACCCCGATGACGTGGAAGAGTACATCGCGGTGGGTGGCTACCAATCGCTGTTCAACGTGCTGATTGATAACCGTCCTGACATGGTGATCGAGCAAATCAAATCCGCTAAGCTGCGCGGGCGCGGCGGAGCGGGATTTTCCACGGGGCAGAAGTGGGATTTCTTGCGCAAGGCCGTGGCGGAGAAGAAATACATCATCTGCAACGCCGATGAAGGCGACCCCGGCGCTTACATGAATCGTAACGAAATCGAGAGCGACCCGCACTCGCTTCTCGAAGGCATGGCCATCGCCGGATTCCTGACCGGCGCGACCATGGGCATCATCTACGTGCGCGCGGAATATCCGCTGGCCGTGCATCGCCTGGAGCGCGCCATCCAGCAAGCCAAGGAATACGGACTGCTGGGCGAGGACATTCTGGGCCGCGGTTTCAATTTCAACATTGAGCTCGTGGAAGGCGCGGGCGCTTTCGTGTGCGGTGAAGAGACCGCTCTGATTGCCTCGCTCGAAGGCCATGCGGGGCGCCCCCGTCCGCGGCCGCCGTTCCCCGCACAGAAAGGCCTGTGGGGATATCCCACCAACATCAATAACGTCGAGACCTGGTACAACATCGCACCTATCGTCGCCAAGGGTCCGGCATGGTTTACCGAAACCGGGAGCAGCAAGAGTCCCGGGACCAAAGTTTTTTCACTGGTCGGAAAGGTGAAGAACACCGGCCTGGTCGAGATGCCCTTCGGAACGCCGCTCAAGACTTTTGTCTATGACGTGGGCGAGGGATCGACCAGCGGGCACCCCATCAAGGCGGTCCAAACCGGTGGGCCTTCCGGCGGATGCATACCGCAGGAGATGTTCGACACCCCGGTGGATTACGAGTCATTGGCCAAGCTTGGCTCGATCATGGGCTCGGGCGGCATGGTGGTGATGGACGACGACAATTGCATGGTGGACGTCGCCCGCTACTTCATCGAATTCACGCATTCGGAATCCTGCGGCAAGTGCGTGCCCTGCCGGGTAGGCCTCGACAAGGCGCTGCGCATCCTCAACCGCTTTACACAGGCCAAGGGAACAGAAGAGGATTTGAACGCGCTCGATGAGCTGGGGCGCATGATCCGCGACACCTCGCTCTGCGGCCTCGGGCAAACGGCGCCCAATCCGGTGCTCACCACCATGCGGCATTTCCGGCATGAGTTTGAGGACCATCTGCGCGCCCACCGCTGCCGTGCGGGAGTCTGTCAGGACCTGGCGCTTTCGCCCTGTGAGAACAGTTGCCCTCTGCATATGAACATTCCGCGCTTCCTGCAGCTTTACAAGGAAGGGCGGCTGGATGAAGCTTTCCTCTCCGTCATTTTCGATAACCCCCTACCGGCATCGACGGGGCGTGTCTGCCAACACCCCTGCGACAATCGTTGCCGCCGGCACACCTTGGATGAAGCTGTGAACATGCGGGAGGTTCACCGCCTGATTGCAGACAGTATTTTCCTCTCCGATCGCTTTGGCGAGATGGCGGACCGCGTGGCGGAACACAAGCTGGCGGCCACAGGGAAGAAAATTGCGGTAGTGGGAGCGGGTCCCACGGGCCTCACGGCGGCCTTCTACCTGGCGCTCTTTGGCCACGAAGTCACAGTTTATGACTCACACTCGGAGGCGGGCGGCATGCTGCGCTTTGCCTTGCCCGAGTACCGTTTGCCCAAGTCCGCGCTCTCAGAGAGATCGAACTTATTGAGCGCCTGGGCGTAAAGTTCGAGTTCAACAAGAACGTGGGGACGGATGTCTCCCTGAATGACCTCGGGACCGAATTCGACTCCGTCTTCCTATCCATCGGAACATGGAAGGAAGCCTGGGTGTACCTGGCCGGAACCGAACTCAAGGGAGTTATGCCGGCGCTGCTTTTCCTGGAAGGCGTCGCCAAGAACGAACCCGTCGCCATGGGAGAACGGGTAGCCATCATCGGCGGTGGTAACGCCGCGATTGATTCCGCCCGTACGGCTTTGCGTCGCGGGGCGACCGTCACGGTGATTTACCGCCGCGAGCGCAAGGACATGCCCGCCATCCATGAGGAAGTCGAGGCCGCCGAGCAGGAAGGCGCCCACTTTGTATTCCTCGCCGCGCCGCATCGAATCGTGGGCGAGAACGGAGCGGTCAAGGGCATCGAAGTGCTCAAGACGCGCCTCGGTGAGTTCGACCCCTCGGGTCGCCGCCGCCCCATCCCCACTGAAGAGATCCAGAGCTTCAAGTGCGATACCGTGATCCTGGCAGTGGGCGAGGCGGTGGACCGCGATTTCTGCAAGGCCTCGGGCCTCAGTATCCGGGAAAACGGCACGCTCGAGTTTGATCGCTACACGCTCGAAACCAGCCGCGATAGATTCTACGCCGGCGGCGATTTGATCTCCGGCGCCTCGAACGTTTCAAATGCCATGGGGTACGGCAAGAAGGCGGCGCGCAACATCGACCAGAGGCTGATGGGCGAGGCGCGTGTCGGGACGTTGATGCCGCATTTCGAATACGACCAGAAGCCGCCTGCGCACGTCAGCGAGAGCCGGCGCCATGAACCGCATCCGTTGCCCGCCAAGCAGCGGGTGAAGGACTTCGAAGAAGCCGTGCTGCCGCTGACCGCCGAGGAAGCTTTGGAAGAGGCCGGCCGCTGCCTGCGCTGCGACGTTCGCGAAGCCGCGTTGGCAAACCATGGGTAGGACCACCCGATTAGACTAGAGGAGACATCGACATGCCTCAAGAACTTTCAGTCCGGATCGACGGCGAGCTTTGCCGGGCCAGCGAAGGCCAGACGATCCTGGACGTGGCGCGGGCGAATAAGAAATACATTCCCACGCTTTGCTACCTCGAGGGGCTGAGCCCAGCGGGATCCTGCCGGCTGTGTCTGGTGGAGGTCGCCGGCGTCGGGCGCCTGCTGCCCGCTTGCACCACTCCCATTCAGAACGGCATGTCGGTGAACACCAATTCCGAAAAGCTCCTTCGGCATCGGCAGATGGCAGTGGAATTCATGCTGCTCGAACGCAATCACTGGTGTGCGATTTGCGTCAGCAATAACCACTGCGAGCTGCAGGCCATGGCCACACGCCTGGGCGTTACGCACGTGCGTTTCCCTTACAACTACCCGCGGCTTGCGGTGGATGTTACCCACGAGCGTTACGTGCTCGATCACAACCGTTGCATTCTCTGTACGCGTTGCGTCCGGGTGTGCGCCGAAGTAGAGGGAGCGAACGTGTGGGAAGTGAGTGCACGCGGTATCAACTCGCGCCTGGTTTCGGAACTTGCCCGCCCTTGGGGCGACTCGACAGCTTGCACCAAGTGCGGCAAGTGCGTCCAGGTGTGCCCGACGGGCGCGCTTGCGGAGAAGGGTCTCGCGGTTGAAGAAATGGCCAAGAGCAATGAGAACATCAAGTGGCTTGCTGCCAAACGGGGAGTGCACGCATGAAGAAGGCTAAGTTGGCTACGATGTGGCTGGATGGCTGCTCAGGCTGCCACATGTCGGTTCTGGACATAGACGAGGCCATCGTCGCGATTGCGCAGAAGGTGGACATTGTCTATGGCCCGCTGGTGGACGCCCAGGAGATTCCTGAGGACGTGGACGTGGCCATCGTCGAGGGCGCAGTCAGCAACCAGGAGGACCTCGAGAAGGTCAAGCACATGCGCGAACGCTCGCGCCTGCTGGTGGCACTGGGTGATTGCGCGGTCACGAGCAACGTGCCGGCCATGCGCAACTCGATCCCGGTTAAGAAGCTGCTCGAGACGATCTACGTCGAAAGCGTGGACGAGACGCCGCGCGTCCCAAGCGAGGGAGTTCCAACCCTGCTGAAGCGCGCCTTGCCCCTGCACGAGGTGGTGAAGGTGGACTTGCACGTGCCGGGCTGCCCGCCGCCCGCTGCCGCCATCGCCTATGTGCTGGGCGAACTGCTCAGCGGGCGAATGCCGGACCTGACCAGCAAGGTGAAATTCGGGTGACGAGGGAACGTTCATGCGAAAACTAATGATTGACGCAGTGACGCGTATCGAGGGCCATGCCAAGATCTCGGTCCAGCTTGACGACGGCGGCAAAGTCGCAGGTACGCAGCTTCATGTAACCCAGATACGCGGGTTCGAGAAATTCACCGAGGGGCGCCCTTACTATGAGATGCCGTCGATCACGGCGCGCATCTGCGGTATCTGTCCCGTCAGCCATCTGCTGGCGTCCTCGAAGGCTTGCGACGCCATTATGAGCGTGCGCATCCCTGAAACTGCGGCCATGCTGCGGGAGGTCGTGCACTGCGGCCAGATCGTGCAGTCGCACGCCTTGAGCTTTTTCCACCTTTCCGCGCCAGACCTTCTCTTGGGCTTCGACTCTAATCCCGCGCAACGCAACGTGCTGGGCCTCGTCGAAAAGTTCCCGGACATCGCTCGCGACGGCATCGCACTGCGCAAATTCGGCCAACAAGTGATCGAAGGCCTCGCGGCGGAGAGGATTCATCCTTCCTGGATAGTGCCCGGGGGCGTTAACGCTCCTCTGCAGCCCGCGGTGCGCGATAGGATTCTCGCCGAGTTGCCTGAAGCCAAGACCATCGTGCGGCGCACCCTGAAGTTCTTCAAGGGCGTGCTGGACCAATTTAAAGAAGAGATCGAGCATTTCGGGAACGCTCCCACCATGTATGCAGGCCTCGTGGATGCGGCGGGCAAGCTGCAGCTTTACGATGGTGGAATCCGTTTCAAGGATGCCGACGGCAAGATCATCGCAGACCACATTTCCGCCGGCGATTATGCGAAGTTCATCGGCGAGGCGGCGCTAAGCGATTCCTACCTGAAGGCGCCTTATTACAAACCTGCCGGGTTCCCGAACGGCGTTTACCGAGTCGGCGCCCTGGCGCGGCTGAACGTTGCCAAGAGCTGTGGAACGCCCTTGGCCGACGCGGAGTTCGCTGAATTCCACCAGCGTCTGGGAAAGATCGTGCCCAGCTCCTTCCATTTCCACTATGCCCGTCTGATCGAAGCCCTCTACGGCCTGGAACGAATGGAGACGCTGCTCAACGATCCCGCGATCCTGGGCCAGAAGATTCGCGCCCATGCGGGCGTCAATTGTCTTGAGGGCGTGGGGATGATCGAAGCGCCGCGCGGCATTCTGATCCACCATTACAAGGTCAACGAAGAAGGCGCCATTACCTGGGCGAATCTCATCGTCGCCACGGGGCACAACAATCTGGCCATCAACCGCAGCATCGACCAAGTGGCCCGCCACTTTGTGGACGGCAACCATCTGAAAGAAGGGATGCTGAATCGCCTCTCCGCCGTCGTGCGCGCCTACGACCCCTGCTTCAGTTGTTCCACTCATGCGTCCGGGCAGATCGCTTTGCACATCCAATTGCTGGGCCCGGAAGGGTCCTTGCTCGACGAATTGAGAAGTGCTTAGATATCATCTTTCGGCAGCCGAGCGGCCTGGGCTCCTGCTTAGTGGAGAGCCAGGGCTTCTGGACCTCTGCCCGACCTGTCGCCTCGGCATGCACCGCAGCCCTCTCCCACTTGGGCATAGACGCTAGAATAGTCTCGATTGGGTTCCGGAGCCCGCCGGAGCGGGCGCAAGAATGTGGCCCACGGCGGCAGCCGTGGGGAAAAGGCAGGGCCGGTGCTCCTGAAAAAGCCCCGGGAGGGGCGACAGAGCTGTCTTGATAACCGTAGATTTTCTGTCGCCACTACGTGGCTCAGCGTGGTCTCTCTGTGCCGTCATCCCACGGCTTGCGCCGTGGGCCACATTCTTGCGCCGCTGATGCGGCTTGGCGTAGGGTGGCTCCCGCTGCCCGTCTCCCTCATGGAGCGGCGGGAATCCGCACTGATAGCTGAAGGAAGTTGGCTATGAGTAAGACGCTCGTCATCGGCTATGGGAATCCGTTGCGGAGTGACGACGGCTTCGGCTGGCACGCGGCCCGCCTGCTTGCCCAGGAACTATCCGGTCAGGATGCCGAGGTCATCACCTGCCATCAGCTCACCCCTGAACTCGCCCAGGCGCTCAGCCAGTCGAGCCGCGCGGTGTTTCTTGATGCCGACGTGGACGGTAATCCGGGCGAGATCCATCACCGGGACGTTCTCCCTCTAGCCCCCACTTCTTCCGCTTTCACTCACAGTTGCTCGCCGTCCGGACTGCTCGCGAGCGCCCAAGGCTTGTATGGCCGGTGCCCACAGGCTGTCATCATCTCCGTCACTGCGCAATCTTTCGCCTTTGGAGAATCGCTCTCGCCCGTCGTTTCCGCAGCCCTCCCGGAGGTGGTGGAGGAGGTTTGCCGGATCGTGCGTCTCAATCGAGAATCATAAACAGGTCCATGTGAAGGCTCAACCCTCGACCCGTCGGATGGGTAGGTGGACCGCGACGGCGCTTTCACTGGCAGGCAGGAGCCGGGTACGCCGACGGTCTACCACCAAGGCACAAAGACACCAGGCAAATGCGGTGGTTCTTAGTGTCTTCGTGTCCTGGTGGTCGGTCCGGAATCCTCTCGAAATCCTCTCCTTGAGTTCGCTTGGCTCTCCCTATACAATGAAGAGGGGCTAATTGACTCAGCGGGGTCAAAGGCATAGTTACGGCTTTTAGTTTGCAGAGGGCTTCGGGTCGCTCCGCGCCCCGGCTCGCTGGCGGTAGAAATGAGGCTCAATCATGTGTTTGGCAGTCCCAGGAAAGATCCTTGAGACCAGGGAAGAGAATGGCAGCCGGTTTGGTCGCGTCCAGTTCGGCGGGGTCACCCGGCAGATTCAACTGGACTTCGTCCCGGAGGCCGCCGTCGGTGATTACGTCATCGTCCACGTGGGCTTTGCGCTGAGCAAGGTGAATGAGGAGGAAGCGCAGCGCACTTTCGAGTTGCTCGAACAAATGGGACTGCTTGCGGAAGAGGGGCTTCAAGATTCAGATCCTGAGAACCAAGAGGCCGGAGTCAGGCCCCTCGATTCAGGTCCGCCCAACCCAGGCTTGGCTGAACCCTGAATCATGAATCCAGAACCCTCTTATGAAGTACCTTGACGAATATCGCGACGCACGAGTGGCACGGGCCCTGTTGGCCGACTTGGCCAAGCATGTCACCCGCCCCTGGGTGCTCATGGAGATCTGCGGCGGGCAGACGCACACCCTGATGCGCTATGGGATTGACGAGCTGATCCCCTCCCAAGTCGAACTCGTACACGGACCGGGGTGTCCCGTCTGCGTCACGGCGCTTGAAACCATCGACCGGGCCATCCACATCGCATCGCTCCCTGACGTAACCTTGGTTTCCTACGGCGACATGCTGCGCGTTCCCGGCTCGGGCTCCGACCTTTTTCACGTGAAGGCCGCCGGCGGCGACATCCGGGTAGCCTACACTCCCATGGAAGCGCTGAAGGTCGCCCGCGCCCATCCCGATCGCCGCGTGGTGTTTCTTGGCGTGGGCTTCGAGACCACTGCTCCGGCGAACGCTATGGCCGTCTGGCAGGCGGCGCGCGAAGGCTTGAAGAACTTCTCCATGCTGACCTCGCACTTCCTTGTGCCGCCCGCCATCCGCATGCTGCTCGAATCGCCGCGCAACCGCGTGCAGGGCTTCATCGCTCCGGGGCACGTCTGTACGGTCATGGGCTACGGGGAGTATGATGAGTTGTGCCGCAAGTACGGCATCCCGATGGTGGTGGGCGGCTTCGAGCCGGTGGACTTGCTCGAAGCGATTTCGATGCTGGTGGCCCAGCTCGAAGCCGGACGCGCCGAAGTCGAAAACCAGTACGTACGCTCGGTAGGCTACGAGGGGAACCGCCCGGCCCAGGAGATCATGCGCAAGGTGTTCGAGGTTTGCGACCGCAAATGGCGAGGGATCGGTCTGATCCCGCAAAGCGGCCTGGGCTTGCGCAAGGAGTTTGCGGCCTACGACGCGGAGAAGGTTTTCAACGTTGCCGATCAGAAAACAGAGGAATCCCCGGAGTGCATCAGCGCCCAAGTGCTACTGGGTGAGAAGAAGCCGATTGACTGCCCGGCCTTCGCCGTGCGCTGTACTCCCCAGACGCCCTTGGGCGCGCCCATGGTTTCGGGCGAAGGCGCCTGCGCAGCTTATTATCAGTATCGCCGGCCGACTACTTCATAGCCTTGCGAGTGCGGCAGCTTGCTGCCGCTTTTTTTGCCGAGAGCTTGCTCGCGCGCCGCGAAGTCATGGTGCCTCGAAGCGGTCCAGCCTACGGCCAGTAAGCTGGCTTGGGAAAAGCGGCAGCAAGCTGCCGCACTCCAAAGAGGTTCAGCGTGCCAGACGATCGTAATCCACTTGAACAACTTACTTGCCCGGCGCCGCTTCCTGCCAAAGATAAAATCCTGCTCGGTCATGGCAGCGGCGGCCGCCTCAGCGCTGGCCTCTTGCGGGAGATCTTCCTGCCTGCATTTTACAACCCGGTGCTGGCGCAGCTCAATGATCAGGCAGTGGTGAGCGTCGACGGTGTTCGCCTGGCGTTCACGACGGATTCCTTCGTCGTCAACCCGCTGTTCTTTCCCGGTGGCGACATCGGCTCCCTGGCAGTTTACGGAACGGTGAACGACCTTGCCATGGGTGGCGCCGAGCCGCTCTTCCTCAGCGCCGGTTTCATTTTGGAGGAGGGCCTGCCGGTGGAAACGCTGCGGCGCGTGGTATCGTCGCTGAGGCAGGCAGCAGAGAAGGCGGGCGTGAAAGTCGTAACCGGTGACACCAAAGTAGTAGAGAAGGGCAAGGGCGACGGCCTCTTCATCAACACGTCGGGAATCGGGCGGGTTCGCGAAGGCGTGAATCTCTCCGCCGACCAGGCGCGTCCCGGCGACTGCATTCTCTTGAGCGGCACGCTGGGCGATCATGGCATTGCCATCCTTTCGCAGCGCGAAGGGCTCGAATTCGACTCGCTCATCGAGAGCGACGCCGCCCCGTTGCACTCACTGGTTGCGGCGATGCTCGATGCGACGCATTCAATCCGTTGCCTGCGCGACCCTACGCGCGGCGGTCTTTCGAGCACCTTGAACGAAATCGCGGCTCAGTCGCGCGTGGGTATGGTCATCGAGGAGGCGGCAATTCCAATTCGTGAAGAAGTGAAGGGCGCTTGCGAGTTGCTTGGTCTCGACCCGCTGTACGTCGCGAACGAAGGGAAGCTGGTGGCGATTGCCGCCGCGGATGAATCGGAGAGGCTCCTCGCGGCCATGCGCGGGCATCCCTTGGGCGCGAACGCTCGCCTCATCGGCAAAGTCGTCGAAGGGCATCCCGGCATAGTCACGATGCGCACCACGCTTGGCACTTCCCGGATCGTAGACATGCTCGCCGGCGACCAGTTGCCGCGTATATGCTAGGTGCATGCACGAACTGAGCATCGCCAACTCGATTCTGGAAGCTGTCCGCAAGGAGCGCGAACGGCTGAACGGCGCGCGCATTACCAAGGTGGGTGTGCGCGTCGGGGAGCTCGCGGGCGTGGACCCGGAGGCGTTGAGCTTCGGGTTTGAGGTGCTCGTTAAAGACACCGACCTCGATCCGCTGGCGCTTGAAATCGAATTTGTTGCGCGCCGCCACGAATGTTCGCAATGCAAGCAGGTATTCACGGTGGTTGATCACCAGGTGAATTGCCCCGCCTGCGGCGCGGTCGAGACTCGCTGCATTGGCGGCGATGAGCTGGATTTGGCATACCTGGAGGTAGAAGAAACATGAGCCGCTTGCCGCTCGAGAAGAAAGTGCTGAGTGAGAACGACCGCCTCGCCACGCAATTGCGAGAGCGCTTTCTCGAGCACCGCATTTTCTGCTTGAATTTCATCAGCTCGCCGGGGGCGGGGAAGACCTCGCTCCTTGAACGCACCTTAGAACGCTTCAGCCCAAACGAGCGAGTAGCTTTATTGACGGGTGATATCCAAACAGATAACGATGCGAAAAGGCTGGCGCGTTTTGGCTTCCCGGTGAAACAGATCACTACCGGCGGCGCCTGCCATCTGGATGCGCGCATGATCGAACGTGCGCTTGCCGATTGGCCGCTCGAATCGCTCGATACGTTGCTCGTCGAGAACGTCGGCAACCTTGTCTGCCCATCGAGCTACGATCTCGGCGAAGCGGCCAAAATCGTAGTCCTGAGCTCGGCGGAAGGCGAGGACAAGCCCCTCAAGTACCCCTCGATTTTCTTCAAAGCCGAACTGCTCATTTTGAACAAGACCGATCTGCTGCCTTACGTTTCTTTTGACATGGGTAAGGCGCGCGCCAACGCCCTCGAAGTGCATCCGGGAATGGAAATTGTGGAAGTTTCCTGCAAGACCGGCGCGGGCCTGGACGATTGGATGAATTGGCTGTCGCGCCGCCGCTCGGGCGCATCACCCAGGTCTCGGCCCGCAGTCGCCCCTCATCGGTAGTCGCAGCGCATTTCCCCCCTCATTCTGAAGCGCCCTCCTTTCGGGGGGGGAGATTCCTCGCCATTTCCTTGCACTGCAAGCCTGCCAAGACCGCGTACAAACTGTGGCCCGCGCGGGCCTCGAGTGCAAATCTCGAAAATCCACACTACGACATCCACTCTACGAACAGTTGCGCAGTCTCTCGAGTCGGTATAGGCTTTCGGCGTGCGTAATGATGTGGAAGCTACTTCGAACACGGCGCCGGCCGCCGGAAGCGGATCAAATATGACTCAAGCCAAGCAGGGACGAATTCGATGGGTCCTGGTTATTGGAATCTTCATTTTGAGTTCGATCGCTTTTCTTGACCGAATCAACATCTCAATTGCAAGCCACTACATTGTAGAAGAGTACCACCTCACCAACATTCAGCTTGGGTACATTTTCAGCGCCTTTGTGCTCGGCTACGCGCTCTGCCAGGCTCCCGCCGGGCGTATCAGTGACCGATACGGGCCGCGACGGGTCATCGCCTTTGCCACAATTTGGTGGGGTGTCTTCACCATCCTGACGGCTGCAATCCCGCGCAGTCCGGCGGGGGTGGTGGCGGCTTTCGTGGGTGTGAGAATGCTGCTGGGCGTAGGTGAGTCGGTCATCTACCCGGCCTCGAACCGGGTGGTAGCCCGATGGATTCCGACCCAGGAGCGCGGCACCGCCAATGGCCTGATATTTGCCGGAGGCGGTTTGGGAGCTGCACTCGCGCCGCCGCTCATTGCCTTCATCATGTTGCGCGGCGGTTGGAGAGTTTCTTTTTGGGTGTGTGCGCTGTTGGGGTTGCTCGTCGGAGCTCTGTGGTTCTGGCTGGCGCGAGATACTCCCGAAGAACACCCCTGGATAAGCCCCCAAGAATTGCAGGCCATTCGTTCCGGGTTGCCCAATTCCGGCGGCAGGGCCAAGGGAATACTTTCCTGGAGAAGAATTCTGACCAGCAAAGATTTCCTGTTGGTTACGTACAGTTATTTCTGCTACGGCTACATTGCCTGGATTTTCTACACCTGGTTCTTCATCTACCTATCGACGGTGCGGGGACTCAACTTGCGCGAGAGCTCCTATTTTGCAGCATTGCCCTTCATCACTATGGCGCTTTGTTGTTCGGCGGGAGGAGTTTTGAGCGACTTCGTCACGCGCCGCTATGGCAAGCGTTGGGGGAGATGCGGCGTGGCGGTCTTTGGAATAGGTCTCGCAGCAGTGTTGGTTGCATCTGTATCCAGCGTTAGCAGCGCGAGGCTCGCGGCCGTAGTTTTGGCAGGCGGAGGAGCTGCGCTTACGCTGTCGCAAAGCACCTTCTGGTCGTATACCGCCGACGTCGCAGGTGAGTCCGCCGGCTCAGTATCCGGAATCATGAACATGGGCGCGCAGTTCGGAGGCACGGTTACGGCAACGCTCACGCCGGCGATCGCCTCGCACTTCGGCTGGGGTGCATCGTTCGGGGTAGCAGCGTTTTTGTGCGGAACGGGTGCGCTCGTTTGGTTGCTGGTCGATCCAAACCGCCAACTCACGCAAGAAAGCTGAGCAAAGCGAGAGGCGACTGCACCGTTGCCGATTCAGCCCGCTATCGTCCCCAGGTCCGAGCGACGCTTCCGAAAACCTGCACGTCGCCCGCAGCTTGGTTTTGAAGCTTCACCTTGCAGGCGCCGTGCCAGGTGACATTTATCGCACGCAGGGTTGCCAAGTATCGCCACTCAGTGTAGTCTTTCAATGCATTTCAATCCTCGGCACACATTTGGGAAAGGTTGCCGGGCACATTAGACGGAGCAAGAATGGCTGAACAGTCTCATGGACGACTACGCTGGGTTTTGATCGTTTGGCTTTTCATTATCAGCTCGGTTTCGTACTGCGACCGAGTCAACGTTTCAATAGCTAGTCATTACTTTGCCAAGGAATACCATTTCACCAATATCCAGCTCGGATACATTTTCAGCGCCTTTGTATTGGGCTACGCGCTGTTGCAGGCTGTAGGCGGACGCCTCAGTGATATTTATGGCCCGCGTTGGACGATTGCCGCGTACACCCTCTGGTTTGCATTCTTTGTTTGCCTGGTGACCGCAATCCCGCATAGCATCGGAAGCGTCGTGCTGGCTTTCATTTGTGTGAGGTTTCTGCTGGGCGCGGGCGAGGCTGTATTGTTTCCGGGTTCGAACCGAATCGTGGCCAAATGGATTCCGACCAACGAACGCGGCACTGCCAACGGACTGATCTTCGCCGGAGTGGGTGCGGGGGCGGGCATCTCGCCTCCGCTGGTCACGTTTATTATGCTGCACGGAGGTTGGCGGCTTTCGTTCTGGTTGAACGCGTCTTTGGGCCTCCTCGTCGGGGTTGTATGGTTCTTCTTGGCAAGGGACAAGCCGGAAGAGCATCCCTGGATGCGCCCCCGGGAACTGGAGTTCATTCGTGCCGGTTTGCCTGAGGTCAGCAAGAGTGACAAAGGCATACTTCCCTGGAAAGTAATTCTGTCCAGCAAGGACTTCCTGTTAGTTACGTGGAGCTATTTCTGTTACGGGTATACGTCCTACATATTTTTCGCTTGGTTCTTCATTTATCTGGCAACTGTGAGAGGGCTTAGCCTGCGCGAAAGCTCATATTTCGCGGCACTCCCCTTCATCGCTATGGCGATTTGCTCACCCATAGGGGGAGTGGTGAGCGACTTCATCACACGCCATTATGGCAAGCGTTGGGGACGATGTGGCGTCGCCGTGCTGGGGATTGCACTGTCAGGAGCGTTTGTGGCAGCGGGACAGGCGGTCACGAGCGCGCGCCTCGCTAGCCTCGTACTGGCGGCCGGGGCGGGTGCGCTCTTCTTTTCGCAGAGCACCTACTGGTCCGTCACGGCCGACATTGCAGGCGAGTCTGCCGGATCCGTATCCGGGATCATGAATATGGGAGGACAGATCGGAGGAACCGTTACCGCAACGCTCACGCCCTTGATCGCCGAGCGGTTTGGCTGGGCAGCGTCCTTTGGGGTTGCCTCATTCTTGTGCGCGACGGGCGCGCTTGCCTGGCTGATGGTTAATCCGAGCCGCAAGCTCACCCCAGAGGAATGAGCTTATCCGGCTGATGCCAGTGCTTACTTGCAGAAGTGAGCGTTCTTGTTCGTTTGGCGCAGGAAGGGCGGGGCTTCAGCCCCGCCGCAGAGAACAGGACACTCTCTGGGGGCTTTAGCCCCTGAAGCCGCATTGCTTCAGGGCCTAAGGGCCCCTTCAACCGTGCTCTGCGTACGGCGGGGCTGAAGCCCCGCCCTTCGAGGACGCAGAATAATTACGCTTATTAACACAACTAAGCGCCAGGCCACTGCGCATTCGCAAGAACCTCTTGCGCCACGGGAGTCAACCACTGCCCGCCAGCCGTTACTCTTTCATCTGGCGGGTCAAATAATTTTCCAAGCCAAGTTCCTTGATGAGCCCAAGTTGGGTTTCGAGGTAGTCGGCATGCCGTTCTTCGTCGTGCAAGTTTGTAAGTAGAAGGTCAGCGCTGCCTTGATCGCCGGCCTTTGCGCAAGTGGCGATTCCCTCGTTGTAGCTCACGATGGCCGCTCGTTCGGCAGTCAGATCGATCGTGAATTGATCCCCGACTGCCTTGCCCGCTTGGATTTTCGGCAGGGCCTGCAAATCAGGTGAGCCTTCCAGGAAGAGGACGCGCTCGATCAACTTCTCGGCATGTTGCATCTCCTCTATGGCGCGCTTCTTCGTGAACCCCCCCAGCGATTTGTAGCCCCAGTTGTCGCACATTTCAGCGTGCAGGATATACTGGACTGCGGCGCCCAATTCGTCGGTGAGAGCGTCGGCCAGGACTTTCAGTACCTCGGGTTTACCTTTCATGGTCTATTGGCTCCTTGGCATGTTGACGGCCTGTGCAAGGCAACGATTTAAGAGTCGCTCGCCCTCCGCCAGTCTATCGTGCCCTGTCTTCATCGCGGACTCTCGGCATTTCCCGCACGGATGGCGCGTGTTTAGCCATAAGCATCTTTGCTGGGAGCTTTGAGTCTTTCTGCGAGCGCATTTATCCCACCACTTTTGGAACCCCATGTCAAGCGCCGGCCAGACATTCGGTTCACTTGACTTCGCTCGGACTCAGTTCTAGAGTTATGCCTGCCTGATTCGTAACACCCGTCCTGGGAGTGCCCACAGTTGTCCAAACTCCCTCGATACTGCGAGGCTGGCTCATGCTGCTTTTTGCCGGGTTATCAGCGTTTGCAGTATTTCTTGGCATTGCATCCATCGGCTTCCTTTTTCTGATCGTGAGCTTCGCGTCGGGTGAATTGTTCGAGCACGGGGATCTCACCGGCCATGACGCGGATTTTCACGGCGATGTGCACGGCGGCGCGGGCGTCAGCATTTTCAGCACCCGAATCGTCAGCGTCTTCATAACTGCCTTTGGCGGCTTTGGAGCCATTGGCATTCACCTGGGTCATAGCATCGAAGTGAGCACGGCGATGGGCTTGGGCGGCGGGTTGGTGTTCGGCACCATCATTTATCTATTCGCAAGCTTCCTCTTCAGCCAGCAGGCTTCGAGCGATGTGCGGGTAAGCGACCTCGCAGGGAGAACCGCGCAGGTTAGCGTTTCCATTCCGAAAGCCGGCGTGGGACAAGTCCGCTGCACTCTGGGCGAGAGCGTGCTGGAAAAGATTGCTCGCTCCCAAGACGGCGAACCCATTCCCGTTAATGCCCTGGTGAAGATCGAAGCAATCGTAGGCGAGACCGTGGTGGTCAGACGAGCAGAGTAACTTCGAATTTCGCATCTCGACATCGGTAAGGCAATCGTCATTCCCGCGAAAGCGGGAATCCAGCGTCCTGTCCCACTTTATTATTGACACAGGGTCGGTGGGCAGGAACCCCCTCACCTGGCCCGCCCCGGCTGAAGAAACCGCCGGCTGCGGTCCACCCTCTCCCCCAAGGAGGAGAGGGACATCGTCAATGATTATGTGGGACAGGAAACCAGCTTGCTCGTGCACTTGCGGCGATTATGAAATGGGTTCCCGCTTACGCGGGAATGACGAATGATTGAGGGTAAACTCACAACGCGCTAGAAGCGCGCTAATCTCGATTTTCGAATTTTGAGTTCCGCATTTCGATTTTTCAAACAGGGGTGGTTATGAACGTCATTACGCAATTTTTCGTTCCCATAATCGTCATGTGTGTGGTTTTGGCGCTCCTTGTGGCGATGGCCCTTTTCAGCCGGAACTATTTGAAAGTGCCGCCCAACGCGGTGGCGGTCTTCAGCGGTCGCAAACGGAAGACGAGCGACGGGAAAATCGTGGGCTACCGCATGATCAAAGGCGGCGCGGCCTTTCGCTACCCGCTCCTCGAGCAGGTGGACTACCTATCGCTGAACGTTTTCACGATTCCGCTCGAGATCAAGCGGGCTTACACCAAGCAAGGCGTGCCCATTTCGGTGAAGGCGGTGGCCAATGTCAAGATCAAGAGCGATGACATGTCGTTGAGCGCCGCCGCCGAGCGGTTCCTCGGTATGTCGCACGAAGAGATACAGAAGGTTATCTTCCAGACCCTAGAGGGCCACCTGCGGTCGATTCTCGGCACGCTGACTGTGGAAGAGGTCAACAGCGACCGCGCGAGCTTCGCCCAGAAGCTGACCTCGGAAGCCGCGGCGGACCTGGAGAGAATGGGCATCGGCGTTGACGTCCTCACGATCCAGGACATATCCGACGAAGAGGGCTACCTGGACGCCCTCGGCAAGAAGCGGACGGCGGAAGTGAAACGCGATGGGACCATCGGCGAAGCCGAGGCCACGCGCGACTCAAAGATCAAGTCCGCACTGGCCATGCAGGAAGGAGAGAAGGCGAAGTTCGACGCGGACGCCAACATTGCCGCGGCGCAACGCGACTTTCAGGTAAGGCAAGCCCAGTTCCTGGCCGAAGTGGAAACGCAAAAGGCTACGGCCGCGCAGGCCGGGCCGCTTTCAGAAGCCAAGGCCAAGCAGGCTGTGGTGGTGGAAGAAGTGCGCGTGGAAAGAGTGCGCACCCAGGAACAGATTGCCGTCCAGGAACAGGAAGTGCAGCGCAAGCAGAAAGAACTCGAAGCTACGGTCATCAAGGCCGCAGAGGCCGACCGGCAGGCTGCGATTTTGCGTGCCGAAGCCAAAAAGCAGGCGGCCATTCTCGAGGCTGAAGGTAGCAAAGCTGCTCAGATCGCCATGGCTGAAGCCGCACAGGAGAAATTCCGGCAAGAAGGTCTGGGCCAAGCTGCGGCTGTGGAGGCGCAAGGCCGCGCCGAGGCTGCGAAAGTGGAAGCCATCGGTCTCGCTCAGGCTCGCGCCATTGAAGCGCAGGGCGTCGCCGAAGCGGCGGCAATCCTAAAGAAAGCGGAAGCCTGGAAGGAATTTAACGAGGCCGCCAAACTCCAGACGATTCTCGAAAAGATACCCGCCGTGCTTCAGGCGTCTGCGGGCATTTTCGGAGCGGTGGCGGCGCCGCTGGGAAATATCGACAAGGTGGTGGTTATCGAACAAGGCAACGGCGCCTCGGGCGACGGTACGGGAGGCATCGGCCGCATCGCCCAAACCGGCCCGGCGCTGGTGTTCAGCCTGCTCCAGCAATTGCAAGCGCTGGGCCTGGACCTGCCCGCCGTGCTTTCGCAACTGGGCATCACCCATGAAATGAGTGACAAGCTCATTGCGAGTAAAGAGCCGAAGAGTAAATGATCGGAAGACCCGGTGATCAGAAGATCGGGTGAACACGCGGAAGCGTGATTGTTCACCCGATCACAGGTTTATCTGATCGTGCGAGGATCCTCATGCCTTCCTACCCTGTTGAATCCAAGCTCCACAGCGAAGATCCCGCGGCTCTTGTTGTACACTGCGGAGATCATCGTTTCCAGGCGGCATTCCACGAGTTCCTGAATCGACAATTGGGGCTCGGCGACAACTATGATCTCATTGTAATTCCCGGCGGCCCCCAAAGCTTGACCCTCGTCGAGTATCTGCCGAAGTTCTCATGGGCAAGTTGGAGGTGGTTCCGCTTCTTCGTGGAGAATCATGAGATCGGGCGGCTGATCCTGATCCAGCACCAGGACTGTGCCTGGTACAAAAGCCTCCCAATGCATCTCCACTCTTCCCCCGAACCGCGCGAGCGCCAAGAGGAGGATCTTCGGAAGTTGGGGCAGACGCTACGAAAAGATTTTCCTCAGCTCAGGGTGGAATTATATTTCGCCGCTTGGGATGGAATGGATGACGGAAGGATCGAGTTCTCAGAGTTGGAAAAGTGACCTGGCAGGTCGAAAACCTGGAGTCGCCTGTTCCGAGCGCAAGCCTTCCCTTGGCCCCATAGGCGTTAGAATAAGCTCGATCGGGTTCCAGAGCCCGCCGCGGCGGGCGCAAGAATGTGGCCCACGGCGAAAGCCGTGGGGAAAAGGCAGGGCCGATGCTCCTCGAAAAGCCCGGGGAGGGGCGACAGAGCAGTCTTGATAACCGTAGATCTTCTGTCGCCACTACGTGGCTCAGCGTGCTCTTTCTGTGCCGTCATCCCACGGCTGTCGCCGTGGGCCACATTCTTGCGCCGCTGATGCGGCTTGGCGTGGGGTGACGGTGTTATTCTAGCGCCTATGCCACTTGGCCCCCTACGGAATGAGGTCCTCCTCCCACTTTTCGACGGCAGGTGGGACGTTTCCCTCTAACAGTTCTACAAAGGCATCGAGCGCCTTGCGCGCATCTCCGATCGGGTAATAGAAGGCATCCCAATTATCGCTGTCCTCGCCGTCGTGGTTCGGGATCACATAGTCGAAATGCCAGGCTTCCTTGAGCTCGTGATATGCGCTCGATGCGCGCCTCTCAATATCCTCGAGGTCCTTGGCCGAAAGTTCCGACTTCTGGCGGCGCGTGCGCCGCAGCAGCTTGCGCCGCATGATGTCGGTGACCAGGTCGGGGAGCAAAACATTGCGCTCGGGGGCTTTGAAATAGATAACCTCTTCCTTGGAAATAGGAGAAAGGAAGATGCTAAGCCTGTCAATGGCGGCCAGTTCGGGATGGGTCTGGAGGGCTCGCCCCACAAAAGGGTTCCCCTCGAAAAAGGCATCACTTTCCGCCAGCAAGCTTCGCAATTCTTCCACATCCAATGCTTGCAGGTCCCCGCGCACTTCCAAGACGGCGAAGCGGGTTTCGGCGCGCAACCCCTCGATTTGCGTCCGAGTACGGAAGTGGTAGTCCACGCCGTTGAGCTCACCAGGCCGTGGCGCCCGGCTGTTATAGAGAATGAGTTTCCGCAAAGCCCCGCGCAACTCCGGATAGAATTTGGCCAGAGCACGATCGAGCGGACTTTTGCCGACGCACGACGGTCCGGACAGGATCACCAGCGTCTGTGAAACCTCAGCGGTCATTCCTTGCCTCCCTCCTCGCACCGTGTGTGTGCATGCGACGGACTCCATAGGCGCGACAGATTCAATAGGCTAGTGTTGCATGGCTTTATCCCGCATCCGGCACCTGCAAGTATATACCTCAGGGGGCTCGCGGGTGGTGACTTGTGAAGATCCGATGCGACAGTTTCTCAAGAAGAACCGCAGCGACCAACGGGGGGGCAGACTTGTTCAAGAAGCGCAAAACCGAGTCATTGTCGCCCAGTGTTTATGAGGGTCATCACAACCTTTAAGGCGCGACTCATGTGTGCTCAGCACAACGTCGAGCCGAATTTCTGAACTTAACTTCAGCCTTGGTGGGAGGCAGCGGGAAGCACGACTTCCCACTTCCTCCCGGTTTTTTGCCGGAGGGGGCAGATATTCGGTATTGAAGCCGTGAGAACGTTGCACGAAAGCCTTCAAGAATTCCTCGGAAGCTTGGCTGGCGAATTGCCTCAGGATGGAGACATAATGAAGCTCTATGCGAAAAGCAACTGTTGTGCTAATGCTGCTGAGCTTGCTCGTTATTACGCCGATTCCAGCCAAGGACACGCCCACTACCCGTCTGTCTAGCAATGGTGTGGAGGCCGGCGCGGCCCCCAGCGCCAAGTTAATTGCCTTGACCTTTGATGACGGGCCCAAGCCCTTCGTGCTGCTGGGCACACCTACACCGAAGGGTCTTTCATCACGGAGCTTACTTGACCTGCTGGATCAGCAAGGGGTTAAGGCCACGTTCTTTGTCATGGGCTGGCGGCTCGCGAAGAATGCTGACGCGAAATGCCGACAGGACGATGGTGGTGTTTGCCGCGAGGCGGCCGAAGAAGAGCACCGGCGCGGGCACGAGATTGAGAACCACACTTTCGGCCACGGCGACTTCCGCTTGATGGTGAAACGCTACGGCGAAGACTGGGTGCTTAACGACATCGACAAAGCCTCAGCCATTATCCAAAGCGTGTCCGGAGTTAAACCCATTTACTTGCGCCCGCCGGACTGGAGCATCTGGCCCGAGCTCGCGGCGAAGGTCGAAGCACGCGGTTACCACCTGATGACAAAATCGAGAAGCGTGGCCCCCGACCTGCGCGATGTCGATTCGGAAGATTACTTCTGCGCGGGCCGCGACGTGTCCAAGTGCCCTAAACCTTCGGACTACGATTACATTCTGCACGGCATCGACCAGCGCGAACGCCAGGGCATCGAACAACACATCCTGGTATTTCACGAGCTGCCGCAGTCGGTCGAGTTACTCTCACGGCTGATCCCGGTGCTCAAGAAACGCGGTTACAGCTTTGTGCCCCTGCGGACGTATATGGCGGAGGTCAACCGTCGCGCCACGGCAAACTCACGTGGGTGGCGCCGACATTGCTTTCGGTGTCGGCAACACAGGGAGCAGACATACACGGCAATGTCTGCGCCACCCCAGCGTCACCCGTGACAATCTCAGGCGACGCGAAGCACAGCAGCCCCGCGGATGGCATCATTTTTGAGGGAGTTCAGCGCGCGATTCGCCTCGCGCAGAGGGAATACCTCTGTCTCTGTGTGGATAGGAATTTCGGCGGCGAGGCGAAGGAATTCCCCGCCGTCCTGGCGAGTGTTATTGGCCACGCTGCGCAGCACTCGCTCGTGGTAAAGGAGATTGTAATCGAATGACGGGATGGGGCTCATGTGGATGCCGCCCAGAGCTACGGTCCCACCTTTCTTAAGGGCCTTGAGCGCCGCGGGCACAATCTCCCCGGCAGGCGCGAAGACGACGGCAGCGTCGAGTTTCTGCGGCGGTTCATCAACCGTGCCGCCGGCCCACACCGCGCCCATCTCCATCGCCAGCCTCTGATGCCGCGCGTCGCGAGTCATGGCGTAGACGGCCACGTTCCAGTGCCGCGCCACCTGGATGGCCAGGTGAGCCGCCGCTCCGAAACCGTATAAACCCAGCTTTCCGCCCGGCTCGATGCCTGAAAGGCGCAGTGAACGGAAGCCGATAATCCCCGCGCACAGCAGGGGTGCTGCCTGCTCGTCTGTCAGGCCTTCGGGAATTGGATAGACGAACTTCTCCGGCGCCACCGTGTACTCCGCATAGCCACCATCCACGATGTATCCCGTGAAAGTGGGGTTGTCGCAGAGATTCTCCTTTCCCGCACGGCAATACACACACACACCGCAGGTGCGATGAAGCCATGGAATGCCCACTCTATCGCCGGCGCTGAAACGGCTGACCTCCGGCCCTGCCTTATCGATTCGACCCACTACCTGGTGCCCTGGAATCACCGGCGACTTGCGCGGCGGCAACTCTCCCTCTACCACGTGCAAGTCCGTTCGGCACACGCCACAAGCGGCCACCCGAACCAGCACCTCGTCGGCCTGAACATCTGGCACCGGCGCGTCGGTGTATTCGAGCGGACTGGTTTCCACCCGTGCGGGGGAATGGAGTAAACACGCCTTCATGAAAGCCTCCGCAAAAAGGCTAAAGTGTGAAGGGTAAAGGCAGAGCACCGAGGGGCAAAGGCTGGGCGATTTTCCGGATTGACTGTGTTTCGTGCGATGCGGGGCAGCCTTTACCCTTCACCCTTTAAACGTTTTACTCTTGCCGTACTCAAGCGCGGCCTCATACATCGCGACAACGTTTTCCGGCGGAACCTCGGGTTGGAGGTTGTGAACGCCGCACACAACGTATCCGCCAGTGCCATCGAGGCGGCTGATCTGGCGCTTCACCTCCTGGCGCACTTCCGCAGGCGTCCCGAGGGGCAGAACTCGGTGTGTATCGATTCCGCCCCAGAAAGTCAGGTCGAGTCCGAACTCACGCTTGATGCGTGCCGTGTCCATATTCGCCGCTGAAACCTGGATGGGGTTGAGGGCGTCGATTCCCACTTCAATCAGGTCTGGGATAAGCCCGTAAACCGATCCGCAGGAGTGATACAGGATCGGCTTCCTGTGGCGATGAATCGTATCGGCGAGCGCTTTGTGCCGTGGCTTGATCATGCGCCGATAGAGATCAGGCCGGAAGAGCGGGGCGCCCTGGGTGGCGATGTCATCGCCGTACATGGCCACATCAATGTAGTCACCCGCTTCCGCCAAGGCGCGATCCGCGATCCGAATTAAAATATCAGAAACGCGGTCGATGAGGCCTTCGGCGAAGGCGGGGCGGAGCAGGAGGTCCTCGAGCCACTCCGCGTAGCCGCGCAGGTATTGGCAGACGTGGACGGGTCCGTTGCTGAGGGTCAAGATTACGGCGTAGTCCGTCTCCTCGTGCAGCTTCCTGGCCCGCTCGCGAAGCCCCTGGAAACGGCCCGGGTCATCGGGGTCGGGCCAATCGAACTTGTCGAGGTCCTTAAGCGAAGGCTCGGCGAGGCGGCAGAACGGCCCGTCAGAGTTGATAAAGTGAGTGCCCGCATGCCTTGTCCAGGTTACTCCCCACTCGTCGAATATCGAATCGTCGGAAAGCTGGCGATCCGGGCGCGCGCACGACATCCCAAGCAGAAGGCCACGGGCGTTGACGTCTAAATGACGCAAGATTGCCTCGTCCGGGATTACCGTTGTGGAACGGGCTGACCACATCGCTGGGGGAAGATCAGCCGGCAGGCCAAGGTGCTCGCGCAAACGCGTGTGGGCCTTCACTGACATCGTGGTGCATCCCGTCCCGCCAAGATCAATGGGAACGCGGTCCGGTTCCTGGTGCTTCAAGGCTGCTAGAATTCGCTCGCGGTGGGTCATGGTCGCAGCACCTCTCAATTTGAAAAAAGAATTGGAGCACTCCCACCACCCCAACCCCTCCTTAGCCAAGAAGGGGAGTTGGCACCCCTCGTCTTTGAGGAAGGGTGCGGGGGCGGTGCAAATCACCTTAAGCCAACTGCGCTTCTTTCATCCACCCTTTCAAGGTCGCAAGGTCTTTACGGATTGTCGCCAGGATGGTCGCCTTATCGAGGGTCAAGGTTCGCGCACCGTTCTCGATTCCTCCCAGAGGATATTCGGTGTGCAACTGCACGGGGCCGGTGAAGTTTGCTTCCTTCAACATGGCGAAGAACGCTGGGAAGTTCACCATGCCTTCGCCCAGCGGGCACCATTGTGGCTCCCAGGCGCCTTTTGCACTCTGTGCCCATTTGAAATCCTTGATGGCAGTGCCTCTGATGAATGGGGCCATCAAGCGCGTACTATTTACCCAACCACCCAGCCCTCCCTCGACGGTAGCGTGGCCGATATCGAAATTGGAGCTCACCCAGCGCGCGTCAAAGTCCTTAATCAGGACCCACAGGTCCCACACTGAGGCGCCCACGAGCGGACCGGAATGATTGTGATACATTGCGCAGACATTGAATTTCTGGTTCATTTCGGAGAGCTCTCGAACGCGCTTCTTCAATTCGTCGAGGCGGCGAGGAACATCGATAAGGGTCCTGGAGGGTTTGCCAATGCCGGCGTGAAAATTTGACATGTCGGGTACCTTCGCCGTATCCGACCAGGAAAACCAGCCCCATCGGTAGCGATGAATCCCAAGTTCGCCGGCAGTGCGGATGATCTCCTCTGCATGAGGCGAGCGGGTGTCCTCGATTCCCGCGGTGATCATAGGGATGTCCAGGCCAGCCTTCCTCACGATCTTGGCAACCTTGGGCAGATCGTCTTTCACGCGCTCGGGCTGAACGTGGCCTCCGTCGCGCACCGTCACATCGATGCCGTCAAATCCCAATTCCGCTGCGGTCTCAGCCATCGGCTCCCAGTCGAGCCATTGCAGGTGTTTTGAAAAGTAACAGGTCTGCACTCGGCCGGAAGATGTGGCAGGAGCGGCGCCCGCAGACCGAATCCCCGGCAGGCCGGCCATGGCTCCCGCGCCTGCTACGTTGCGCAGAAACTCGCGTCGCGAAGAACTGGTTTTATCTTCATTATTCATAAGACCTCACCCGATCTCCAGATCCCCGGATTAACTCACCATCTGGTCCCAGGGGGCGCGATAGGGCCGCTTCAAAAGTTGGTTCGCTTCATTGTCATTTACAAACGTCTCCGTGGCAGCGTCGAACACGAGTTTCCGGTTCCCCAACCGGTACGAGATGTTCGACATGTGGCAAATGGCGGCGGAGATGTGTCCGTGCTCGATGTCGCCGTTGGGGCGCTCACGGTTGCGGATGCAGCTTATGAAATTTCCCACATGCGCTGCCTGCATTTCGGAGTGGCGCTGCTTTTCCGAGGAGACCATGTTCCTCGTCTCGTCAAACAGTTGATACCCTCCGCCTTGCCGGCCCACGATCATCATGCCCTTGTCTCCGTAGATTTCAATGCGTGTGGCGTTGAAGGGGTACCAATCGGGGAACTGGGTCATGCTTTCCCTGATGCTGTCTGGAGTCTTCTGCATGTAAGGGGTCCACACGGTCTGCTCGAAGACCAGCGTCAGACCGTCATATTCATAGGTCGCAATCGTGGTATCGGGAGTTTCTGCGAGGTCGGTAAAGTGCAGTTTTCCGCCCGTGTGGTGGACGGTCTTGGGATAAGTGACGCCCAGAACCCGGCGGGCCAGGTCCATCTGATGAACGCCATCGTCCGTCATCATCCCGCCGTTGAAGGCCCAGAAGACCCGCTGGAAATACTTGGGGTTGTAGGTGCGGAGCGGCCCGGGTCCCAGCCACATGTCCCAGTCGAGTTCGGGCGGCGCCGTGCTGTCCGGAGTGTCCACGACCGTCCGGTTTAACATGTTGTAGACGCGAACCAGATGCACCCCGCCCAGCTTGCCGGACTGGATCAAATCGTGCGCGGTCATTCCATAGGTGTTGCTGCGATTCTGCATGCCGACTTGCACCACGCGGTTGTATTTGCGCGCCGCCTCCACCATCTTTCGCCCTTCCCAGATGTTGTGCGAGGCGGGCTTCTCCACGTAGATGTCTTTTCCGGCCTGGCAGGCGAGTATCACGGCCATCCCGTGCCAATGGTCCGGTGTGGCGCAGACCATGGCGTCAACGTTCTTGTCTTCGAGGATGCGGCGAAAATCGCCCACGGTTTTGGGCGTTTTCCCTTGCTTGTCTTGCACGACTTTGACTGCGTTGGGCAGCTTCCGGCTATCCACATCGCAGATGAAGGCGATCTCAACGTCGGGTCTCGAGGCGAACAGGCCGGTCAAAAAAGTCCCGCGGCCGCCCACGCCCATCACACCGACGACAACCTTGTCGCTGGGGGAAACTGCCTTGGCGCTCCCGCTTAATCCGTACGCGCTCGCCGCTACTCCGATGCCGCCCTGGATACTTTGCTCCAAGAATCGTCTTCTACTTACAGCCATCTTGCGCCTCCCCTCCAGTTCACTTGGTAAATAAAACAGCCGCCGCATTCCCCAATAAGGTCTTCATCGTAGTACCTGTCGGGCTTGCTGTAAAGCGATCCAATGCCGAATTGGGAATATGAGAATCAACCGGCGCCGAACGCCGTACGGGCACGCTTTGGCGTTCCCCTGCAGTTGCTCCGCACCTCAGTTCGGGTGACAACAGCCCCACGTTCATGAGCACTCAGGCTAACCCGGCCACAAACCCTCTGGACTTCATCACTTTTCCTCGACTTGATCCAGCCATCGAGATGGGTCGCGGTATTTTACAGTTCGAAGGTGCTCGCAATAGAGCACCAAATCGCCATCGCCCTTGAAGACTTCATAAGACGCTCTGACAAGCCCTCTCTCTTTATTCTTTGGCTGCTTCTCGAGATTGGTGCGGATTGTGTAAATGGTATCGCCAATAAAGACCGGCCGTATGAAGCGCAGCTTGTCATACCCGTAGCTGAACGCATTGACATTGTTTGTCCCGACGAGCCCCAGTCCGTAACAGAAAACCATAGCACCGGGCACAAGGCGCCTGCCAAACACGCCTTCCCGGGTAGCAAAGATCTCATCGCCCACATAGGGGTGCATGTCCAGGAGGAGAGCGTTGAAGAGCATGGATTCGCCCTCCGAGATCGTGCGCCGGATGGAGCGGATCTTGGCGCCGATCTCGAAGTCTTCGTAATACCAGTTCTCGGCATTCCAGATCGGAATTTCAGAGTGTTTTGTGGGATCGGGGTTGGGATTCACGGTTCAAGTCTCCTGAATGATGATGGCGGAATTCTGTAGTTTCGTCTTTCACCTAATGCGTCCGTGATCCCGGCGCATTCCGCATCATTGAGGAGCGGCTGCTCGAGGCATTATCGCGGCCGTAGGCTAATGCTCGGGTGATGCCGCGGTCGGCAGCAATTCAATGCCGCGGCATCCCTCGAGAACGCGGAAGCGCATCGCGAAGATTGACTGGTGGGTTGCATCTTCCCATTTGTGGCCGCCGGTGTGAAGGTAGACGATATAGATCGAGCCATCCGGCAACTGAACGCCTCGCGAGTACCCATAGACCGAGGGATCAACGGAGAAGCCGTAGTCCGGCCCGGCGGCAAACCAGGTTTTCCCCCCATCCGGACTGAGGATCGCCCGCAGGCCGTGCTTTTCCTTGTGGTAAGAGCCGTGCACGCAGAGCAGCGTACCGTCTTTCAAGGTTAACAGCCAGGGGTCGTACATCCGGAACGGGAGCCGAACCGGTTCCGTCCATGTGCGCCCGCCATCGCTCGACCACGCGACCGCGCCTTCCGGCCGGGCGATCATGATCAGTCGGCCATCCCGCAAACGCGCGATGCTTGGTTCGTCCAGATCGTACGGCGCCTTGACCCTCCCAATGCAATTCCACGTGTCCCCGCGGTCGCCTGAGCGGAACAACCCGAATTCTGATTTCATCTTGTCAACGTTGCCTTTGTTGGCGCCGCCGTAGACGGCCAGGAGAAGCGATTTGTCCGGCATCTCGAGGGGCGGGCCGTCGGTCGCAGTCCAGGCGAAGGGGGTGGTCAGGTAGCGCGGAGTCTGTTCCCAGGTCTTGCCGTCGTCGAAAGATCGGATAATACCCGTTCGGGCATTGCCTCTTTCATCGGAGACAAAGAGGCTGGCGACCAGAGGTCCTTCGGAAAGCTGGACTGGCGCGGGCGAGCGATCGTCAAGCGGAGTATCGATCATCACCTGGGGCTCGGACCAGGTAAGGCCGCCGTCCGTGGAGCGGATGATTTCCGCGCGGCCCCCGCGCGGCGCGTTGATGGATGCAATGTCAGCGCCGGAGAGATTCTTAAATACCGAGACAAAGTCGGCGGGGAGCGGTGTCGGCCCAGTGGGGGGCGACGAGTGCCAGTAGCCGGAGGAAAATGTAACCAGCAGCGCGCCGCTTTTCGTGCGCGCCACACCCGACCAACCCACAAAGCCTTTGTAGCCGGGATAGGGCTTAGGCTGATTGATTCCGGGCCCCACCAGAGTTCGCCGGAATTGGAGGTGCTGCGTCTGCTCGGGGCAGGGAATTACCTTGACGGCCGGTGAGGCGGAGGATTCCGCGCCGACTTGGGCCGCCGGCAATGCTGTTACTGAAACGCAGAAAAGCGCGCAAAAGGCCAACGTGCTCGAGACGGAGAGTGTTCGCATGGGTGCGCTCCAGACCGTTATTCCAGGCTTCAACGGTAATATGACCCGGCAGGCTGCCGCCGCCGCGCCTTCACTTCGTAGTCCGGATCTCCCACCTGCCCTGCGCGGCGCTGGGTCACGCAATCGGCAACCGATCCCCATCTTCTTCCACCCGCCGCACCAATTCCTTGGTATAGGGGATGAAGTGGTTTCCGGCGATCAGGATGGTAAAGCCTATCCAGATACTTGCCGGGCGAGTTAAGCAATGGGTAATGAGCCGCAACAAGTACTTCCAATAGGGCTGGCGGTAGGAAGACCTGATGCCTTGATGCCAGATAGAACGTAGCACTATTTTGGCGATCTCGACCACACCCGGTTGCTCGGCAGGGTGCTGGCAATCCCTGGGTCTCCAGACTTCGAGAGACCGCCAGGCGCGTTCGTAGAAATGTGCCGGATCGTAAATTGAGGTGAGTGTTTTTATGAACCCCCTCATCAAGACTTGAGGCGGGAGCACGGTGCGAAAGTTCGGGGCTGTGCCGTCTCTGCTGCTGATGTTGTCTTCGATCAAACGCCCTTCTTGCTGCAGGCGTGAGTAAAGCGCCGTCTGCGGCAGGGCGTGTAAGAAATTCACCAAGGCCCAGGGGATGGCGGCGCGCTCAATAAATTGGATCTGCTGCTCGAAGACGTCCACGGTATCGGAATCAAAGCCCAGGATGAACCCGCCCGTTACCCAGAGGCCGCCCTGTTGCAGAATCCTGATGGAATCGAGCGGCTCCAGCGCCAGGTTTTGGAGCTTCTTCGCCTCCGCCAGAGATTCCTTGGAAGCGCTTTCGATCCCTACAAACACATGAAAGAAGTTCGCCTCGACCATGGCCGAGATCAGTTCCGGATGCCGCGCCAAGTCCATGGACGCCTCGGTATAGAAAGCTATCGGGTAGCCATGAGCTTGCTGCCACTTTCCCAACTCCTGCGCCAGCTCCAGAGCGCACCGATGATTGCCCACGAAATTGTCATCGACAATGAACGCCTGCTTCTTCCATCCCAGCCTCAGGAGCGTATCGAGCTCCGCCAGGATTTGCTGAGGAAGCTTGGTTCGAGGGATTCGACCGTAAAGCTGGGTGATGTCGCAGAACTCACAGCGGTAGGGACAACCACGGGAGAACTGAATGGCCATCGAGGCATAGAGGTCAGTTTTCAGAAGGTCGAAGCGCGCCACCGGCGTTTTTGTAATGTCGGGCCTGTCAACGATCCTATAGAGCCTCTTGGCCGAACCTTCTTCGAGATCTTTGGCGATCGCGCCGAACACCTCATCCGGCTCGCCCACGACGACGTGGTCCGCCACTTTCAGCAGGGCTTCCGGATCGCCGCTGGCGTACGGTCCCCCGACCATCGTACGCCGGGCGAGGCTCCGGGCGCAGGCCAGCACCTCCTCGAGCCCTTCCTTCTGGACACGCATGCCGCTCACCATGACGAGGTCGGCCCAGAGGATGTCCGAGTCACTTAAGTCCTCAATCCCCTGGTCAATCAAACGAATGTCCCAATCCTCAGGACACAACGCGGCCACCGTGATAAGCCCCAAGGGCGGCATGACGACCTTTTCATGCAGAAGCTGCATCATGCCTGTGAAGGTCCAGAAGGAATCTGGGAACCTGGGCCAAACCATGAGGGCTTTGATTCTTTTGCCCAGGGCGGGGAAGACGGGAGCAACCTCGGGTTGTAATGAGACTTGGTCGTTCATAAAGAGCCTATGCTGCTCGGACCGGCATTATGGGTTCAAGGCCGACCGACAACCTACACCCGACCGCCCCCGAATGCAATGACTGTATCGTTTTTTGAAGACCGAGGCCTCCCAAGTTCCGTTATCGCACCCTTTGATTGTGCGGGGCCGCGCAAGCGTGTCCGAGCCGTTCGGCGCGGATCACGCCCCCGTTTTACCGAGCCCTGCTTGGCCGCGCACCGGGCAGGCCTTACCAGGCCCAGGCGTAGGCCTCGACGCGGGGGTCGGCGCCGGCGCTCAGCACTCCCGTCTTCATGTTGACGAGGATTCCTGCATTCGATCCCAGCGTCCACGGGCCCACCACTTCCAGCTTGTGGCCGCGCGCGATAAGCGCCTGTTGAGTGGCCTCGGGGATGCGCGCCTCAACTGCCGCAGCCCCCGGATGCATGGTATGAGGGAAGACCGAAGAGGGGAAGCTGGTGGTTGACCAGCGCGGTGATTCGATGGCTTGTTGGATATTCATGCCGAAGTCGACGACGTTGATGAGCGTCTGGATGGTGCGCATCACCTGATCGTCGCCTCCGGGGCTGCCCAGGATTCCGAAAGGTTCGCCGTCCTTCATGATGAGCGTGCTCTGCAATGTGCTGCGCGGCCGCTTGCCGGGTTCGAGCGCGTTCGCCTCGCCCGGCACCAGTGAGTAGTAGTCGCCGCGGCAATTGAAAATGACCCCGGTATCGCCCATGACCACACCCGTTCCCAAGCTGCTATGCAAGCTGGGCTCAAAACTCACCATGTTGCGATCCTTGTCGATCACCCCGATGTAGCTCGTGTCCCCTTCGAAATCCGCGATGCCTTCAAGAACCACGCTGGCCTGACGGTTCGTGGGCGGCGTATTAGTCATATATTCCTCTGGAGACCCCGGACGCAGTGCGAGAGAGGCTGCTTTCATATCGATGAGTTTTCTCCGCGCGCTTGCGTAATCCTTCGAGAGCAGGCCGGCGTATGGAATCTTGATGAAGTCCATGTCGCCCAGATATTTTTCGCGATCGGCCATAGCGAGCTTCATAGCTTCGATATTGACGTGCAGGAAATCCTGGCTGTTCAGGCCTAGCGCTTTGAGGTCGTACCCTTCCAGGATGTTGAGGGCGAAGAGTTCAGTCGGCCCCTGGGTTGCGGAAGGGTTCTTGTAAACCTGGTAACCCCGATAATTGATGGAGACGGGCGTCTCGACCTCCGCGGCGTACTCCGCAAAATCCTCGTAACGGAAAAGTCCTCCGTTCGCCTCGGAGAAAGCAGCGAATTCGCGTGCAATGTCGCCTTTGTAAAAGCGGTCGCGAGCAGCCTTGAGGGCTTCGTGCCGGCCCTTCCCCTTGTTAGCTCTTTCGGCTTCGATTAGCTTCTGGAGGGTTCGGGCGAGGTCGGGATTCCTGAAAATCTCTCCAGGCTTGGGCGGCTGGCCGTTCGGCATATACACCTTTACCGTCGATGGATACTTGAGGATTTTCTTGGTGGAGGCAATCGCGCCTGCGCCGCCTTCGCTGATGGGGAATCCGTCGCGCGCAAGCTCAAGGGCCGGTTGAAGCACCTGTTCGAAGCTCATCGTGCCCCAACGATCCAGCAAAATGTACCATGCGTCAACCACACCTGGAATTCCACCCGAGAGCAGCCCGTCACTGTCCGGGATCACGCCACCGTTATTCTTTTTGTACCACTCGATCGTCGCGAGCTTGGGGGCGCGCGGCTCAGCGTTAATGGAAATCACCTTCTTCTGGCTCGCCACATAGACCAGCAGGACAGCGTCTGATCCCACACCGTTAGAAGCGAAGTCCGCCAGGGCAAGAGCCGCCTGCCCCCCAACCGCTGCATCAAAGGCGTTCCCGCCCTCCGCCAGAATGCGGCGAGCGGCTTCCGTGGCTTGGGGCTTCATTGAGGAGGCTGCGGCGAACCGTCCCCGAATAACCGGACGCATGGTGTGCGGCGGCGCGGGACTCTCCTGGGCGGAGGCCATTGGCGCAAGGCCCAGCAGGAAAATCAACACGCAGGAGCCGAAGACCAATTGTGAAAGCGTCATCGAAACCTCCCTCAAACAAGCTCGGCGGGCAATCTCAAAAAGCCTGACGGACGCGCGCCTGTTCAAAGCCCCAAATCTTCACCTTGAAGGAATCCCGTGAGCCTCCAAAAAGTATACTGCAACCCCATTTGAGCAGGACAAAATTAAAGCCGGTATAAACGATCGAACCGAATGTCGAAGCGCCGGATCGAGATATTGTGCGCTGGTTATGCCGCTATGGTCGCCTTTTTCGCCCTTCGCCGTTTGATGTGCAAGGATGAAATTCAGGCGAGTTGCGGGATGCCGTATTCGGCATTTACATTGGCGGCGTCCGTTAGAACAGGTATTTCAATGCGAATTGGATCAGTCGAGGGGCGACCGAGGTCTGGGTGACCACGCCGAAATTTGCAGTTCCAAGGATGGTGCCTGGATTGCTGAATTGAGGATGGTTCAGGGAGTTGTAGAACTCGACACGAAAAGCCAGTTCCGCGTTCTCGCGCAATCCTCCCACGACGGTCCTTTTACCCAGCGAAAAATCGGTGTTCAACTGCGGCGGCCCGTCGAGAACGCTCTGGCCTGCGTTGCCGTACCCCGTGGCGCCATCGGAGCCGACGGCAGGCGGAGAGCACAATGCCGTCGTATTAATCCAGGCGCCAAGCCGCGATTCCAGGCTGCCGGGTGTGGCTACGGAGGCAAGCGTCCGGCCCGGGCAGAGATTGACGGTCGAGGGCGAGGCCTCGCCGTAGACCGTGCCGCCATTTGGATCCGTCAGGGTCAGCGGCAAGCCGCTTTGCAGAATGACGATGCCGGTTGTGAACCACCCGTTTAACAGCTTGGCTGCCGCTCCAGTGTCGTGTACCGGATTGGGGAACTGGTAATCGAAGTTCGTAACGCTCCGATGCGTGCGGTCAAAAGTCGCGCGCGCCCAATTGCTGGCGAGGTAGTTCAGGTTGTTGTAAATAGAAGTGTCGTTCATGGCCTTCGACAAGGTATAGGCGGACTGAAAAGTCAGGCCGCGCGAGATCTGCCTGCGGAGAGTGGTCTGGAGGCCGTGATACCAGGACTCGCCGGTAAACTCGCTGTCCGTCAATGCGGAAGGGGTCTCGCCCAGGAAGGGAACTCGCTCGCCCGCGTTGACGGCGGTGTTCGAGGTGATGCAGTCGGCGGGCGTTCCGCTGTAGCCGCAGTTCACGGGGCTTGCGGGGGCGGCGAGCAGCGGCTGGTTGAGGCCTAAGCCGATCAGCAGGTTGTCGCCATACGATCCGACGTAGCCCACATCAATAGTGAAGGCTCTGGGCAGGCGGGTCTGGATGCTCAGGTTCCATTGCTGGAGTTGTGGGATCCTATATGCCGGGCCGGCGATGCGATCGGAAAGCTGGGAGGTTGGCGTACGCGGCACAAATCCAAGCGTGGTAGTCGGAAACGGCCTCTCGAGATTCGACTGCCCGTTGGCGGCGTCGGTATTGGTGAAGCCCTGCGCAAACGGCGCGGCGGTGAACAGCGGAGCGCTCCCGGCATTGCCGCTGTACGGCGGGGCTTGGTAGAACCAGCCGTACCCGCCGCGCACCGAAGCGCGCCCGGCCGCTCCGGCGGGCTGCCACGCGAAACCAAGCCGGGGCGCGAATTTCCCGAGTGGCGTGCCGTTCTGATAGAAACTTCGCGTGGAGTTGGTTAACACGCCCGTGGGCGGCGGCCCAAATGGTGCGCCCGTGTACGGATTGATAAGAGCGGGATTGTAGTTTGCCGCGACTACATCGCCAGCCAAAGTCCCCGAGAGCGGCGGGATGGGCGCCTGGTTCAACAGCGCCGGCCAAACGTTTCCGACCTCACCTGCCTTGTCGAACGAAGGTCCGAGATACTCCCAGCGCAGTCCGGCATTGAGGGTAAGACGCGGCGTCACTCTGAAATCGTCCTGCGCGAAGGCTGCCCCGTAGTAGTGCCGGTATTGATACTGCACCTCACCGTTCGGCCCCACGCCCTCGTTGGCCCTCACGGATTCGATATTGCTGCGGCCGCCGGGGCTTTGATTGTCCGCCGCGCTCAGGCCCACCAGTAAGTCCTCGAACGTTTCGAAGGTGATCTTTCCGCGTGCGGCGCCGGTGTCAAGCCGGTCGTTGTGTTGCAGAAGAAAAACCCCGCCCAACCGCGCATTGTGCCTTCCGCGAACCAAAGAAAGATTGTCCGTCCACGAGAGCGTGTTCGTAAGCATCGAGAAGTCGTTGGCGCCGTTGCCGAAGAAGCGGAATGTCCCCATGGGGCCCAGCATGGTGACTTCCGGGGGGAAGGAAAAAAACGGGTCCACAGGGGTGATGCCAAATGAATCTGCAGAGGGAGTGCCGACGCCGCGGGCCGTCTGAAGGGTGCGCGTGTAGGCAAAGCGCAGCTCGTTCGCGACCCTGGCCGTCAGGGCGGAGGTGAGTTTCAGGGAGAGCGCAGCATCTTCCGCATGAAGTGCTTGGGGAGAACCTGAGCCTGGAATGACCGGCGTGACCGTGGCCCCGCCCGGCGCACCCAGCGAGCGGAGCTGGTGAATTCTCGCAAAAAAGGCGCGCCACGTCAGCGTGTTGACTGGCGAGGCTACATAGTCGCTGTTGGCGACGAGATGATCTTCGTTGTAGTACGACGGGAAGCTGAACGAAGAGAAGCCCATGCCGGCATTGCTGCCTGACTGGAGGATCGTCTG
The DNA here is from genome assembly GCA_963770415.1 of uncultured Acidobacteriota bacterium. Taxonomy (GTDB): domain Bacteria; phylum Acidobacteriota; class Terriglobia; order UBA7540; family UBA7540; genus CAVROP01. Next base: position 95,738 of record CAVYPU010000036.1, on the reverse strand, counting down.
GGGCACAGGCATCAGGTATGAGCCGTCGGGCAACTGCTTCTCGAGGATGCGCAGCGCCACCGGATTGATGGGTGCTGTCGAGGCGGTGTTCTGGTTCGCGCAGTCCAGTTGCTTCCCGCCCGCAAAAGTCAGAAAGCGCGGGTCCAGCTGGCCCGCTCCCGGGCCGCTCGTCAGCAGGTGATTCGCGGGACAGAACTGGGCCGCCAAGGTCGCGGCCGACCGGTCGCTCGTGAGAGGCGGAAGGATGACCGTGGCCACGGAGGTGGGGTCGAGCCCGTTCACCTGCCGCGTTCCCTGGTAGGAACCGAAAAAGAACCACTTGTCCTTGATCAGCGGGCCGCCCAGCGATAGTCCGAATTGATTCTGTTTCAGGTCCGGTTTGGGCTGCCCGGTGGTATTGCGAAAGAAGGCATTGGAATTGAATATGTCGTTGCGCACGAATTCCCACGCGGTGCCGTGGTACTGCCTATCGCCGCCTCGCGTAATCACGTTGGTGCTGGGCACCAGCGCGCCGTAGCCCGCGTCGTACTGTGAAGTCTGGATTTTGAACTCGGCGATGGTGTCGGGACTGGGGACGGTGCTGGGGGCGTAGGCTCCCTCGATGCTGTAGCTGCCCGCGGTGGTGCTTCCATTCACGTTGACGGTCTGGTTTCCTCTGCCCAGCGTTCCGGCATTATTGACATCTGCCACCGTACCCGAAGACATCGAAAGAACCTGCGCAAAGTTGCGGGTGGTCAGTGGCACGCCGGTTATTGTTTTGTGATCCACCAGCGTGCCCGTGAACGAGGCTGACAAGCTCAGGCGGCAGTTGCACTCCACCTTCGTTCGGGGATCTCCAGGTTCAAGGCTTGCGTCCAGCGTGGGTGCTTCCGAAACACTCACGGTTATCGACGAGACTTGCGCGGTCTTAAAACCAGGTGCGGAAAATCTCACACGGTAAGTGCCGGGGACGAGCAGCGAGAAGCGGTAGCTCCCGTTATCACTCGACAGCACGGTGAGAGTCTGATTCGTGGCGTTATTCGTGAGCGCGACGGTTGCACCCGGAACGGGTCGGTTTGCGGAGGTAATGGTCCCGCCTAGCGCCCCGGCGCCGTCAGACTGGGCGCGCAGAAAACTCACGCACACGATCATCAACGCGGCGACGAGCGCCGTCCCGAGGAAACGCCATCTCCAGGCAGATTCGAGAGAGGCCCGATCACTGCCCCTTACAAAATGCGCGATGTTGCGCCATTCGATCATCATCAATAATCCGTAATCAAACACAGAACGGCCGCGGCCCTCGTGACCCGCATTGGCACGGGCGCCACGTTCTTGATTGCCGTAACCGTCAGCGTCGGGGAGACATCCCACTCGCTTTCGTACCCCGCGGCAGTCCAAATACCAAAGACGACCAACCTTGGGACTCTACCACGGGTTCCAGTTTGTCAGCACAACGTTTAATCGGAGCAGTGTCGGGTTTGAGCCCCGGCAGGGGCGACACAAGCTCTGCGCGCGGGCCGTCGCGATTATGTCGCCCCTGCCGAATAATTTTCGCATCTTCCTTACCCCACGGCTGGCTCGCCGTGGGCCACATTATTTCGCCCGTCCGCTGACGGGCTTTCGAACGTCCCTGCCCGTTAAGTTAGCGCTTATGACGGCAAGCCCTACCCCCTACACCGCTTTTTAATGTCCGCTCCGAACCTCCGAAAAAATGAGTCATTTCTTCTTTCCTTTGCGCAGTCTGGGTGAAGAAAGAAAGTGATTTCCTTGGAGAGGGAGTCCCCGCCATGTCATTCCCGGCGCGGCAGCGAAACCCCAGGTATGTCATTTCGAGCGCAGTCAGAGATCGCGCCCTGCATTTAGTTTCGGGCCAGCCTGCCTCGAGCCCCGGTCAGGGTAGAGAGATCGCTCGCTGCGTCCGGAATGGCAGGGGGGACTTGAGAGTCTGCGTGAGAGCTCGTTTTTGCTGTCATTCCGAGAAGTTCCCACGGGCCAGTGGCCCACCCGAGGAAATGAAAATCGCCCATAAGGTCACCCCCGCGAAAGCGGGGGCCCATGTCGCCTTAATGGATTCCCGCTTGCGCGGGAATGACGTATTTGAGCGTGATTTTCAGGAGAGCCGCAGGCGACGAGGAAAGTCGCCGTGCGTTGAAAATACTCAGAGCGGGATTCTTCCCCCTCGCTCTGCTCGGGGTCGGAATGACACTCCAAAAAGAGATTTTCACACAGGCTCTAATGGGCACGAAGGGAAGCGGGGTAAACCCCGTGAGAGGCCCGATCCGTTGATGCTTCAGGAGGCTAAGCATTCATGAAGAAATTAATCTTGGTAGTTTCAGTATTATCGTTCTTATGCGGATGCGGAGGAGGGGGAAACCAATCTCAAAAGATGTCGGTTTCTCTTGCCCCTGCGGCTCAAACCAACCTCGATCAGGGACAAACCTTGAACCTCACCGCCAAGGTGGCGAACGATGCCAAAAGCGCAGGAGTAAGCTGGAGCATGTCGGGAGCATCCTGCACCGGGCCCGCCTGCGGGACGTTTTCGAATAAAACGACCACTGCAGCCACTTACAATGCCCCGGCCACAGTTACCTCGAACATGACGGTAAAGATCTCCGCAACCTCCGTTGCGGATACCACCAATCGATGTCTATGAACGTGGTGGTCTCGCCGCCGCCGAGCATTACGACGACAACGCTCACGAGCGGCACGGTGGGCACAGCCTACAACGCCACTTTGCAGGCCAGCGGCGGGGCGGGCACGCTCACCTGGAGCCTGGCGTCGGGCTCAGCGCTGCCGGCGGGCCTTTCCTTGAGCAGCGCAGGAGCGATTACCGGCACGCCCACTGCCCCGGGCACCTCAACGTTTACCGTGAAGGTGACTGATTCCTCGAAAGCACAGGGGGGCGCGCTCTCGGCGACACAACAGCTCAGCCTCACTCTGAAGGCCGCCGTGTTGGCCGTCACCACCACGTCAATGTCTAATGGCGTCGTGGGCACGGCTTACAACGCCACGGTGGCGGCCTCCGGTGGCACTGGAACCATCACTTGGAGCGTGACGACCGGGACTTTGCCGGCAGGTTTGAGCTTGAGCGGCGCGACGATCTCCGGCACGCCCACGGCGGCGGGGTCGAGTAATTTCACCGTCACGGCCACCGATTCCGGCACTCCGCCGCAAACCGCCAACCAGGCGCTTACGATCACGATTAATCCTAAACTGGTTATTACCACGACCTCCCTACCCGGCGGCCTCGTCAGCGCGGCTTACAGCGCCGACCTGCAAGCCACAGGCGGTTCGGGAACCATTACTTGGACCGTGACCAGCGGCACCTTGCCGGCGGGACTGTCAATGACCGCGGCGGGCGCGATCTCCGGCACACCCACGGCAACCGACTCTTCCAGTTTCACGGTCACGGCAAAGGACTCCGGCACGCCGCAGCAGTCGGCGCAGCAGGCTCTCAGCATTACGATCACGACAGGCTTGTCGATCACCACGACAACCCTGCCCAACGGCATTATCAATGTCGCCTTTAACGCCACACTCCAGAGCGCGGGCGGCCAAGGAACCGTCACGTGGGCTGTAACAACAGGCAGTTTACCGGGCGGACTGAATCTGAGCAGCAGTGGAACGATCTCCGGAACGCCGACCGCCGCGGGCACGGTGAACTTCACCGTTACCGCTACCGATTCCAGCACTCCGCCGAAGACCAAGACGCAGGCGCTCGGCATCACCATCAATCCCCAGCTCGCCATCACCACCACGAGCCTGCCGAGCGGCGTGATCAACGCGCCCTACAGCGTCGGCTTGCAGTCTACAGGCGGCGTGGGAACCATCGCCTGGAACGTTACTACGGGTAGTTTGCCGGCGGGATTGACCCTGACCAGCGCCGGCGCCATCTCCGGGACGCCCACAACGGCAGGGGCCTCGAATTTCGCGGTCACGGCCAAGGATTCGGGCACGCCACAGCAGAGCGTACAGCAGGCGCTCTCCATCACGATCACCGCGGCATTCACGATCACCACCACAACCCTGCCCAACGGCACTATCAATGTTGCCTATAACGCTACACTCCAAAGCGCCGGTGGAACGGGAACGGTCACTTGGAGCGTGACGCAAGGCAGTTTGCCGGCCGGGTTGAATCTGAGCGCGGCGGGTGCGATTACGGGCACGCCCACGACCGCGGGCACTGCCAACTTCACGGTTTCAGTTACTGATTCCAGCACTCCGCCCCAGACCAAGTCTCAGGCGCTCAGCATCACCATCAACCAACCGCTGGCCATCACGACAACAAGCCTGCCGAGCGGCACCATAGCGGCCTCGTACGATCAATTCGTCGCGACTAGCGGTGGCAATCTGCCCCTCACCTGGAGCGTCTCGAGCGGAGCATTGCCGGCGGGGTTGTCGCTCGAATACAGCTCCGGCGGCCACACCACGGCCGAAATATCCGGCACACCCACCGCTTATGGCAGTTTCACTTTCACCCTCACAGCCACCGACTCGAGCACGCCGCCGCGGACTGCCAGCCAGCAGTTCACCATCGTCATCAACAATGTGGCGCTCACCATTACCACCACCAGCCTGCCCAGTGGAACGGTAAGTACGTCTTACAGCGCGCCACTGCAAGCTTCCGGTGGCACGCCATACTATACCTGGACTGTGGCCACGGGCGCCCTGCCCGCCGGGTTGAAACTGAATAGTTCCGGGGGAACCTGGACACTTTCCGGTACGCCCAGCGCAGCGGGCACCTCGAACTTCTCACTCCAGGTTGCCGATTCCAGTACCCCGCCTCAAACCCAAACCCAGGTTTTCAGCGTCACCATCACCGGCATCTTAGCCATTGCCACCACGACCTTACCGCAGGCCTGGACGGATGTTGCCTATGACCAGCTTATTCAAACCAACAATGGCGGAAAACTGCCGATCTCTTGGAGCATCACCACCGGCACGTTGCCTCCCAGTTACACACTGCAAAGCACGGCGAGCGGTTCCGCACGCGTCACCGGCACCTACATTACCTACCCCACCCAGGGCTACTTCAACTTTACGGTGAAAGCCACCGACTCGAGCAACCCGCCAGAGACCGCGACCCAGCCGCTGACGATACTTGCCCAGGGCGCGCCTACGAACCTGTCCATCGTCACCGCCACGTTACCGAACGGGACAGTGAATACACCTTACAACGCGCCACTCCTAGCTATGGGCGGTATACCTCCCTATACCTGGACCGTAACCAGCGGCTCAGCCTTGCCCTCTTGGGCGACACTGAGCCATTCCGGCACGAATTGGAGCCTTTCCGGGACGCCCACGGCGGCGGCCACCTCGAACTTTTCGCTGACCGTGACCGATGCAGAACCCTCCTATCCCGAAACTGCGACTGCAGCACTGAGCCTGGCGATCACTGCGCCGCAGGTTTGCAGCACAGGGAATGAGTCGGCGCTCAAAGGCCAATACGCCTTCAGCCTGGGTGGTTACGGCTCCTCGGGCTTCCTAGCTGCGATCGGATCCTTCTCGGCGGACGGCAGCGGACACATTACCGCCGGAACCGTCGATGCCAACGGCGATACGCAAGTCACCGGCAACGGTCTGGGCTACCAATCAGGCAACATCACCGCAGGCAGCAGCTCCTATACGTTTGGCCCGGACAACCGCGGTTGCGCCACCTTCACAACTCCCTTCTACACCTTCATCACGCGCTTCGCGATCCAGCCCAACTCGGCAGGCAACGCACAAGGCACGATCGAGGAGTGGGACGCGGGTGCGGAGCCCTATATCGCCTCGGGCCAGATCCTCCAACAGAAGTTCCCTGCGACCGTGCCCGATGGCGTCTGGGTGTACTCGGAGAGCGGCTCCTCGTCTGGGTTCCGGATTACTCTCGTAGGGACCAGGACGAACAGTGGCGGTTTGATTACAGCCGGTGAGTTTGACAGTGGTGCGAATTTCATTTATATCGGCGGCACAAACTACCAGGGCCTGATCGGCACTTACTCTACCCCGGACCCGACCACCGGCCGCTTTACCATTGCTTACACCATCGGCGGCGACACCGTGACCCGCGTGGCCTACCAGGTGTCGGGCACGCAAGAAATCGAATTGACCACGTCTCCGGACAACGGAAACCTCTCCCAAACCCCATACATTCTGTTGGGAACTGCACAACTCCAGAGTGGAGCCTTAACCTTGTCCGGCAATATGGTCTACTATGCGACGGGTTATCAGGGCGGAGCCTTCCCGTACGAAACCTTTACGACCATGAGCGCCAATTCCGGCACAACCAGCTTTACGGGAAACACCTACGAGGATTCCGGCGGGCAGTGGGCGACTGGCAGTCCCACCTGCACGTACACCATCGACTCGTACGGCAGGGTGGCCACGAGCGGAATAAATTGCGGGATCTTCAACTATTACGGTCCGTGGAGTTACCCACCGATCTTCTACCTTACCGGTCCGAACACGGGCTTCATGCTCGGAACAGACCAGTCATTTTCACTCGGGGTGCTCGTACCGCAGTCGGCCACGGCGATTACTCCGGGCACTTTCACCTTGGGCACGTCTGAGGTGGTCATCCAAGGCGTCAGCGAAACGTTGGTAGGGAGTGGCACGGTCGCCAGCAGCGGCAGCATCACGGGAACGGGCGATAGCACGTCAGCGGATTATTCTGGCACTGCCCTGCAAGGTGACGAATCGATAAGCACCACGCTGACTGTGAATTCCGACGGGACCTTCAGCGCTTCGGACTATCCGGGGGTCATCGTGGGCGTGATCATATCCGGTTCCCAGTTCATCAAGATCGACGCCCCATACAGCCCTCAGAATACGCTTCTGATCTTCAACACCATGCCCACACCCTAGGTGTTAACCTCGAGGAACTGGGCCTTGTCCGTCATCCGACGGGCAAGGCCCTTCCGCTAAATGGCGGGATTGAACTTGCGTCGAGAATCGGCCTGCTCCAGCGGCCGAATCGCGTCGGCAGACATAGATCGCCCTTCTGAGGTTCACTCCATGAGCTGCCGAACATAGCTGCACACGAAAAGAAGTTGAGGGCTATCCATGCGGCCTATGATGTTGCGGATGACGGATGCCAGTACCCGTGTTGCAGCTGCCATGCCGAGGTTGGCTGTTTGCTCGGTGAAAAAGCCCGCCTTGGCAAGCTTCAGCGGTCTCAGGAAGTAGTATTCCATGCCACTGTCGATCAGTTCCCCAATGACATCTGCCAACGCATCGCGATGTTGCGTGCTGTCTTTCGCTTTCTCGAGAGTCGCAAGGACAGCGAGGGTCTTGGTGCGGAGGCTCTTGGAGTGGTAGAAGCGAAGGAACGGTTGGGTTGACGGTGCGGAGGCTTTGGCCGACCCGCTTGACACGTGGCGTCGCTTTTGACTTCGAGGATCGCTTGGACGAATGTAGGCATGATATCTCCCTTCGATCATGAATGCGAAAGGCCGTTCTAATGTGGCGCGGCTTGTGCCGCCTTCTGGACGTATTTGGGCCCAAGAGTTCCCAGGACAGCTTGCATTATATCCCAAGTGCTCGCTCAACCTGAGAATCAACGGCAAAGCGTTTAGCATTGCCGAATCCTGTTGATGAACCGCCATCTCGCCAGGTGTACTCTCGAATCTCGACTTGCAGGTAAGTGTGTACTCAGGTAGATTGGTTCTTGCAGTAAAGGGCTCACACCTTCTGACAATATACTGGGCAGCCTCTGGCAGGACACTTGCGCGTCGCAGGCTCTCTTCTGCCTTCCCACCGGGGGCGCCATCCGACGCAGCCTGAAAGCAGGGATTGTGGAAAGAAACGAACACGGCAAACCAGCCTCGGCGGTTGGAGGCTCAGTTCGGCTATTCTCGCTGGAGCGGAAGGTGCGATTTGGATTCGCCCTGGCGGCTACCATGTTGGCCCTTATTGGGACACTCACCTACCTCAGCGTCCGGCGTTTCCGGGAGGACTCCGGCTTGGTGGAGCATACCCGCCAGGTCCTTAACGCGCTGGCGAAAGCGGCCTCAAGTTTAACCTCGGCGGAGTCTGCCGAGCGAGGGTATGTAATTACAGGCCAGCAGGAGTACCTACCTGCCTACCAGGCGGCTGTCCAGGATGCGGAGCGGCAATTGCATCACGTGCAGCAGCTAACAGCGGACAATCCCACCCAACAGCGCAATCTGGACGGACTCAGGGCACTCGTTGCGGAGCGTTTGGACCAAATGCAGCAGCGATTGGAGGTGCGCCGCGTAAAGGGTTTCGAGGCGGCACAGTCTGATATGGTGGCACACGGCGGCCAAAACGTTCGAGACAGTATTGGCGCCTCGGTGGCGGAAATTGAGAACGTAGAGGGCCGCTTATTAAAGGAAAGGGAGGCGCTTGCCCAGAGAAGCAGCGTCAGGATGCGAAACGCCATCGTAGCTGGGAGCGTTGTTGCCTTCGGCCTTTTGGTGATCGCGTTGTTCTACGTTGGGCAGGGCTTTGCCCGGAGTCGTCAGGCGGAGGAGCAATTACGCCTCGCCCACGATACGCTCGAGGAACGTGTGCGCGAACGCAGCAACGAAGTGACTAAGACCGGCGTGGCGCTCCGGGCGGGCGAGGAGCGCCTGGCGCGTATCCTCGATTCGGCGATGGACGCGATCCTCACCGTTGACGAGCAGCAGCGCATCACCATATTTAACCCGGCCGCGGAACGAATGTTTGGCTGCCCCGCCGCCGACGCGATAGGAGCTCCGCTCGAGCGATTTCTGCCGGCACGGTTCAGGAGCGCCCACGCCGAGCATATTCGCGGGTTCGGCCAGCATGGTGTGACCCGGCGGACGATGGGGGGATTCAGCCCTCTGAGCGGGCTGCGAACCAATGGAGAGGAGTTTCCGATTGAGGCCTCCATCTCACAGGTGAAGGTAAACGGAGGAACACTGTTTACCGCCATAGTGCGGGATGTGACAGAAACCTCCAAGGCCAGGGAAACGAGCTCCAAGCTCGCAGCCATCGTTGAATCCAGCGATGACGCCATCATCAGCAAGACGCTGGACGGCGTTGTCACCAGTTGGAATCCCGCCGCTGAGAAATTATTCGGCTATACCGCGGACGAGACCGTAGGGAAACGCTTGCTTGCCTTCTATCCGCCCGAGCGGAGGGAAGAAGAACAGGAAATGCTCCAGCGCATCGCCAGAGGCGAAACCATTCAGCACTTCGAGTCGCAACGCATCCGCAAGGATCGCCGCCGGATTGACGTGGCCATCACACTTTCGCCCCTCCGCGACGTATCCGGCAGAGTCATCGGCGCTTCCAAAATTGCCCGGGACATTACGGAGCGCAAACGCGTGGAAGAGGAAATCCGGCAACAAGCCAGCCTGCTGGACCTGGCTCCCGCGCTGGCGCGGGATTTGGACGATCGGATTGTTTTGTGGACCCGGGGCGCCGAGCGGCTTTACAAGTTTACGAAAGAAGAGGCGCTGGGCAAAGTCTCGCATGAATTGCTGCAGACGGAGTATCCTCAACCCCTCAGCGAGATTGAGAAGATCCTCCATGCGGAGGGGATGTGGGAAGGCGAAATCGGCCAACGCACACGCGATGGAAGCCGCATTGTAGTCGCCAGCCAATGGGTGTTGTACCGTAATGCGGAGGGCAAGCACGTGCGCACGCTGGAAGTCAATGCAGACATCACTGCGCTGAGGCGCGCCGAAGTCCTGCAGTTGCGCTCCCAAAAGCTCGAAGCGCTGGGTACCCTCGCCGGAGGTATTGCCCACGATTTCAACAATATCCTGGGCGCCATCAATGGCAGCGCGTTGCTGGCCATTTCGCAATTTCCACCCGACCATCCGGTGCAGGCTTGCCTCGTGCAGATTGAGAAATCCGGACAGCGGGCCGCCGACCTGGTGCGGCGAATTCTGAGCTTCAGCAGACCTCAGGAGCAGAACCTGGTGGTGCAAAGCTTGGCGGCCGTGGTGGAGGAGGCCCTCAAGCTGGTGCGGGCTACGCTCCCGGCGACGATCGAAATCCGGCACTCATTTGCTTCGGACTTGCCCGCCATGCGCGCCGACTCGACGCAGATCCACCAGGTGATCTTGAACTTGGCCACAAATGCCGCGCACGCCATTGGGGACAGGAACGGGCTCATTGAAGTTAAAGTGGACGCCCCAACGGTGAGCGAAGACGAAATCCAGGTCTACTCGCAGGTTCCCAAGGGCCACTACGTGCGGCTGTCCATCAGCGATAACGGCTGCGGGATGGACTCGGCAACCCAGGAGCGCATCTTCGATCCTTTCTTCACCACAAAGCCGGCAGGCAAAGGAACCGGGCTTGGACTGTCTGTGGTGCACGGAATTGTCAGGGCGCATCGAGGAATTGTGAAGGTGTACAGCCAGCCAGGAAAGGGTACGGCGTTTCAAATCTACTTCCCGGCCGTTCACGAGGCTGCTCCTCGCACTGAAATCGTGGAGAGCGATGCGCCGATGGGACAGGGCGAGCACGTTCTATTTGTGGACGATGAAGAGGTACTGGTGTTTGTCGGCGTCATGGCGCTCGAGCAGAAGGGATACCGGGTGACCGGAGTGTCCGACGGAGAAGAAGCCCTGACTGAGTTCAGGCGAAGGCCGCAGGTATTCCAAGCCGTGGTCACCGACTTGTCGATGCCGTCCATGTCGGGGCTGCAATTCGTGCGTGAGGTACAGAAGTTGCGCCCGGATATTCCGATTATTCTGACCTCGGGATACTTTAATCCTCAGGATCAATTGGACGCCGCCAAATTGGGAGTCCGGTCCATCCTCACGAAGCCAGTGAGCCCGAGGGATTTGCTCGCTGCTCTCCACAGTATTTTTCAGAAGCGCACCGAACTCAGCAAGTTGCAGTCAGAGTAACACAGTGCGAGAGTTGGGTTACTCGCGTTCCCTTCTTAACCGGTTCCCCGGTTGTAATAGGTATCCGCAGATGGCAGCCTTGTGCGGGGGAGTGGCCAGCCATGAGTCGCACTTATCACGTCGAAGCGCGTTGGGATTCTGAGGCAGGAGTCTGGGTTGCGGCGAGTGACGACATCCCTGCCGTGGTGGCAGAAGCCGAGTCCATGAATGCGTTGATGGAGAAAGTCCGGGTCTTGGTGCCCGAACTCTTTCAGCTCAACGGCGGTATCGATCCAGGGCAAGAGTCGGTCAACGTGCTGGTTCGCGCCCACGATGAAGAAACCGCCTCCGTGCCGTCCCCCTTTTGCTGACGCACAGTTGGTCGGATACTATGAACTCGATGAGCAAGACGATTGAAACCATCTATCGGAACGGGCGCATTGAACTTCCGGCTGAGGTTCGTTTGCCGGAGGACACGCGCGTTACTGTCATCGTACCCGACAATGCGACACACGGAATGCCCGCAGATCCCGCGTATAGTATTCCCGGCTTGGCCAGTGACATTGGGCCGCCCGACTTGGCCCGCAACCTCGGCCATTATTTGTACGGTCATCCCAAGCAATCATGAATCCACAGTCCGGCGTCCTGACCTTTGTGGACGCGTCCGGCGGAAAAAGCGTGTCAGGCGCCGTTTTTTTCACGGCAACCCCCACACCAGCGAAATGACCTGCTAGTCCCTGCTGCGCCCTGCCCGCCCTTCGCGCCGCTCGCGCTTCCGCTAAGGCGCGGTGACGAGATGCCCGGTTTTTGCTTTGGCGTCGTAAGGGCGAACGTGGATTTCGACAGTGCGACCAAGCGCCGTAAGCCAGGCGGTGAGCCGATCAATGGTCACGCTTTCCATGCGGCCACGAAGGACTTTGGAAAGCGTAGGCTGGTCGGTGCCGCAACGTTGCGCGGCCTCCTTCTGGGTGAGTTTGCGTTTCTCGATAGTCTCTGCAATAGCGGTGATGAGCATGCTCTTCGCAGTCAGTTCCGCTGCCTCGGCGGGCGTAAAGCCGATATCTTCAAACACGTTCCCGCTGCTCTTGTGGAATGTCTCGACCATTCTTCAGTCCTCCCTGTCCAGTGCACGTGCCGACTGCAATCGCACCTGGATCAATTCCGCATCGGGTTTGGAAAGCCCTATTCCCGATTTCGATTTTTTCATGAAGGCATGAAGAACATAAAGAGCCTTCCTGAGGCTCACCACATACATTAGCCGATAGGCGTTTCGATCAAAGCGCTCGCGAAGCTCAAAGACTCCCGCTCCGAATTGCGGAAGTGGTTTCATGTCGAGCGGGGTCTTTCCGTCCTGTAGCTGCCGCAGCCGGTGGCCGAAAGAGGCTTTCACGGGGCTTGGCAGAGCCGATATGTCCTCTTTGCTGCTGCCCATCCAGATGATCACCCTGCCCGAGAATCGAGGCTGGGTCGTCGAATTGGCCGCGTCACTGGCGCTGCTCTCCGGGGCCGCAGTTTTCTTCAAAATCATCTCATAAGTATGGTAAATTTACCATATTTCCTCAAGCCTTATTTTGGAGTTGAAGGGCGCTTAGAATGACCCGCAACCATGACTATCGCTTTCTGCCGGAAAAAACTGGACAACGAAGTGCCTGTCCCCTTCGTGGGTGGCGTATACGTCGCAATGCTTGTTGTCGCGATGGATGCGCCCATTGTCAGGTCCTCGACGTGCCACAGAGCCACTATGAACGCCCACGGCATGCAAATCGTGGCGTGGTATACTCCTGCGACCCCAAAGGGCGCATACATGCCGACAACTACCGTCGGCACGTATGCGCCACCCGCGGCTAAGCTGACCACAGAATGCAAAGACAAAGGGGTTGCGCTCAGCACCATGCCGCCCTTGACTGGTATCACGAGCCCGCAGCGGGTGGACTGGAGACGGCATGCAACAACATGTCTGTGCTTCTGAGCAATAATTGGATCTCAGCGTCTGACATATCTTCATAGTAAACGACAGTCCTGCCCGCTGAGATGCGGCTGCGGATTGCTGGGGATGCCATGAGCGCGGAATGGTACTTGTGGTATGGACCTTCAGGCAAACCTAAAATCTCCGCCTTCTTCTGCCTGAGGCAGTTGGCGTATTCGGGGTAAGCGTCAAGAATAGTTGCCTTCTTTCCCTTCCAATCGATGCGCAAGCTAAACCCAGCTATTCCCCAGTAGACGGTGTATCCCTCCGTCATCCACTTCTCGATGTAGGGCCGAAAAATCTCACGGGCATTGGGAGGCAAGGAAGCAATGAAGACTGGCAACGAAATGTGATCGCGAGAAGTTGGCTCGATGGAAGGAGTATCAATCTTGACTTCTGGCTTCTCCTCTTTGTAGGTAATTCTAACGACTGCTCTCTCCACCTCTCTGGTTTTGGCAACAAAAGCGGGGAAAACGACGAGTGGCCAGCTTGAATCCTTCTTCAGCGTATAGCACTGGAGTTCAACGAAGTTCATCGAAAACCGTAGGCGAGGAGCTGATTGAATAATTTCTGCCAGCTCGGTTGCCCCAGGAAAGATCCGATCACCGACCACTAAGAGAGCGAATCGACCGTCAGTCAGTCCGCCCTGTACCAAGTCTTGGAATTCTATCTCGCTTGTTTCCAGATTTCGTACGTGGTCTTTGACCGCCATGAATACCGACTTTGGCTTCCCTAACGACTTCTGCATAAAGCCTTGAATAGCATCGTCCAGATCCTTGTAACTCCAAGTCGCAAGGACTTTTGCATAGTCCAGAATCTGTGCTACTACGGTCCTATGAGCTTCTGGGTTACGCCAAAGCTTGGTTTCAACAATTGTCAGGAGTCCCTTAGGGCTTATAAAGAGGTTGTCGATGGAGGCAATTTCCCGGCCAATAGGAACAAGCGGGCCGAAATCCTCGTCAACGAGTTCGATGGGGAGAATTGAGGGATGCTTGAAAAGCATCTTCTGCAACCATAATTCGTCAAATAGCTTGTCGCGAACGGGTACACCACGAAGCTCTTCGCCCTCAGCTTCATTGTCAGTAATAAGATAAGGTCGAGGTTGAATCATACCGAATAATCACTTTCTCGAAGTCCCGATTGCACATCTGGCACTGGAAAGAACTCGATTGTTACCCCACGGCTCGTCGTCGGCTTCCGAGTATACGCGCCACGGGGTTGAAGCACAACTCTACCCTTTCACTCTACCCTTTCACTCTATGTCAAGCCCGGATAGAAATGTCCCCATCCTTAACCGAATAGCGGGTAGCAGAGTCTCTGCCGTTGAGATTCTGCGGTTCTTCCCGAATGCCATCCATTGTATTACCGAAAGAGAAGACGTTCATCATTTTAAAAGCCGCAGAGTCCCAACCCCAGGGACTCTGCCCTACCCGCTGATTTAGGAGGAACGGATTCCCTGTCGGTGTAGCGTACTACTCTGGTCTTGACAACTGGCCTAGGACTCTGGTACCCTGTAAAGCCTGTGAACGGCTGTCTCACCTTTTTCCGGGGACGGCTCCCCTGCCGCCCTCGCTCCCAATTTCGAATCTATGGAGAATACTATGTCTTTACGCAAGTCCACTTCTCTTACTCCTGAGCGGATTGAGGCCGCGCGCCGCAATTCGCAGCGCTCGACCGGGCCCCGCAGCGAGGCCGGAAAGCGGCGCATGAAGTTGAACGCCCTGAAGCACGGCGGTGATGCCGCGCCCGAAAACGAGGCGGCCGTGATGCGGGCGCTGGGCGAGGATCCGGAGCGCTTTGCGGCCCTGAAGCGCGATCTCGCGAGCGGCTACGGCGCGGGGGACGGGCTCTTCGAGCGGCAGATCGAAGACCTGGCTAGGCTCTACTGGCGGCGCGACCGCATCGAGCGCATGGAGACGGGCCTGATGCGGGACGCGCTTGAGGGGATCGAGGAGCGGCGGCGGCAACTTCCTCGGGCTCTGGCCGACGTCACCTTCGACGCCTCCCAGTGCGATGCGGTGGCGCTCGGCCTGCCCGAGCCTACGCATCCTTGCGTGCGGCTGCGCATGCTGATTTCGCTCTGGGGAGTGATTCGCGAGCAGGCCGGGCGGCGGGCGTTCACGGGCGAGCAGCGGACCCGGATCGAACCCTACTACCGGGAAGCGCTGGGCTGGCGGCCCCGGCAGATCGGCTACTTACTTGGGCTCTTCCTTAACTGGGCGTACTTCCGCGCGAAGCCGGACCAGGCTGGGCTAGACGAGTACGTGGAGAATAAGTTCGGGGGCGAGGCGGAGGTCGAGGCCCGCTACCAGGAACTCGTGCGCCTGCTCGACGAGCAGATCGCGGAGGAAGAAGCGGCGTTCGCCCAGGAGCTCGCAGCCGAGGAAAGGCAGTACGCGATCGAGCGGGACTCGTGCCTGGCGCCGGAGGGGAAGACGCGCGAGATGCTGCTGCGGCAGGAAATGGCGCTCGACCGCGCGATCGACCGCAAGGTGAAAATTATCCTGACCCTGCGCAAGGAACATGCCCAACGGCTCGCGGAGGCCGCCGGGCCTCCCGGGGATGAATTGCTCGAGGCTGGCGCAGACATGCCGTCGAGTGTCTGCGACACAGGGCAGGATCATGAAGCGCGGCCTTCCCTTCGGGAAACGCAGACCCCAAAGGGCAGGGGTCTGCGCCATCCGGTGGAATGTGGGGAAAACAGCGCCGGCGAAACAACAAAATCGCCGGAACAAAGCGAGAATGTTATAGAAAACAAAGAGCCTGGCGCGGAAGGGGTCGCCGTCGGAGACCGCCTCCCATCTCCGCCAGCAGCCAGTCACGCCGTCAGTTTCTGAGGGTCAAGACTCTGGAATTGTCGTCGCAGATGTCGTCTATACGTTGACAGTGGACAGCAAATGGGGATAAGTTATTCGAGACGCAATCGCGGAGAGGTGGCCGAGTGGCTTAAGGCGGCGGTTTGCTAACCTGTTGTACGGCAAAAGCTGTACCCAGGGTTCGAATCCCTGCCTCTCCGCCAGGCGTTACTGGCGACTCCCCCCAAAAAGGCAATCTGCGGCTAGCAATTAGTCAAGCCAGATCCATCTCCAAACAGGTGACTGAGGCCGGCTGGAAAGTCCAGACAAAGGTCTGTCCAACGCTCGCCTCCTGATCTTTGGGCTCGACCGCATGAGGATGATCGAAACTATTGAACGCGTGAATGTCAGGGGCTGAGAGAGTCCTGACCTTGCAGGCGCGAATCTTTGCTCCACGCACCATGATTTCGGTGGGGCGAGCCTCGGTGATGTGCGGGCTAACAAGCGTGAGCACCAGTCTCTTGTCATGCAAGGAGGCGGAACCGGCGAGCCCCCAGAGGGTCTCCGTCGTATTGCCTTGCCGGAACGAAATGGGCGGCGCTGAGGCGAGCAAGCGAACCGACTGCCCTCCCTGGTGAGCCTTGTAGGCTTCGAAGACATAGAAATTTGGAGTGGCCACAAACCGGTCTTCATGAGCCAGAAACAAGCTGTGCAAGTTGTTGATCAACTGAGCGACGTTGGCCATGGCAAGCTTATCGGCGTGCCGATGAAAAGTATCGAGGGTGAGGGCCGCAACCAGCGCATCGCGCATCGTCGAAGTCTGTCCGAACAGGAATGTCCGGTCGATCTCGGTGCCCGCTCTGTGCCAGGCTCCCCACTCATCGACCACCAGTTTGACTTTATGCTCGGTGTCCACCTCGCCCATCGCGGACCAATGCTGCTTGATCAGCGAATCCATCAAGTCAGCCTTGGCAAGCAGTTCGTACCAGTCGTTGGGTTCAAAATCGATGGCCTGGCCTTTTCCGGCGCTTCCGCAATAATAATGGAGCGCCCAACCGTAAAGGCTATCGAGATGTCCCTTGCCCTTCGCGGTCAGGCTGTTGAGGAAGCCCCGCGTCCAATCCAGGTCGCCTCCCGACGGCCCGGAACCTATGAAGCGCAGTTTCAATCCATAGTCCGGGACCCAGGCAACAAACCTGCGGAACTCGGTCGCGTATTCTTGAGCAGTGAAGTCACCGCCGCACCCCCATGACTCATTTCCGACTCCCCAGTATCGAACCGCGAAAGGCTGGGCGTTGCCGTTCGCCGCGCGCAGCTTCGAGAGCGTGGTTGATCCCGCCGGAGAGTTGCAATACTCGACCCAGTGATCGAAGTCGAGGGCCGTCAAGCTGCGCAGGTTCGCCGCGATGTAAGGTTGAGCTCCGATAAGTTTGCAGAAACGAATGAACTCATCGGTCCCGAATTGGTTCGGTTCATATTTCGCCGGTCCATCGGGCGCTGCAGCCAGAAATGCATCGTTGTTCCAAAAATTGGTCCGGCACGGCCTTTTGGCGCGCGGGCCAATTCCGTCGCGCCAGTCGTAACTGTCCGCGAAGCACCCTCCCGGCCACCGGACGATCGGGACGCCGAGTTTCGAGAGGCTATCAACAACGTCCTTTCGAATGCCCCCCAGGTTCGGCACTATAGAATCTTCCCCAACCCAGATCCCGTCGTAAATGACGCCGCCGATGTGCTCCATGAAATGGCCATGCAGCTTTGGATCGATGATGCCGATCGGCTCATCGATCAGAACTTCCACCTGGTTATCGATCGACTTGGACGACCGGGGAGCTACGCCCAGCGCCGCCATGGCTGCACTGCCGGCAAGAAAACTCCGTCTGTTCATTCATCACCTCTGTCCGTGCGCGGAATATAATAACTAAAACGTGCCTGGTGTGCCCGCAAAATGCGGGTAGTCAACGATACTCTCTCAAGAGGCAACAGCTTCACTTGGCACAACTCCCTGCGCGGCCGCCATAAAGATAGGCCGAAGCGGCACCAGTAATACCGCTTGCGCGGGGATGACGCACGGGTTGTCATTCCCGCGCAAGCGGGAATCCAGGCCTTTTCATGCACAGTGGCGAGCCAAAGGTCATGAATTCTCCATTGAAGGTGATATATTAATTGGCGCTTGCAGGCTCGAGCAGGATGAATCCAAGGGAAGGGAAGTGGCCTGGGAGGGGCATCAGCGCTCCTCGCCAAGCCAACTCCAGGTGAACTAATGCAAAACACAAGACCGAGGGTACTCAGTGGAGTGGTCCCAATCATCCCCATGCCCTTTGACGAGTCCGAGCGCGTTGACGAAGAGGCGCTGCGCCGGCTGGTGGAATTTGCTGTGACAATAAAACTAGCGGCGATCTGCCTGCCCGCTTATGGAAGCGAATTCTACAAACTCTCCGAGAAAGAGCGGCTGCGCGTAGTCCAGGTTGCCGTGGGTCAAGCCGCGGGGCGCACGCTGGTAGTCGCGCAAAGCAATCATCCATCCTCACGGGTTGCCCTGTCCATGGCCCAAGCCCACATTGAGAACGGGGCGGATTTAATCGGGATTGCACTTCCCAGGCAGTTTGCTCTCACTGAGGATGATCTTCTGCGCTACCTGGTGCCGGTTCTCAGGGGAATTGAAGTTCCCTGTCTGGTTCAAGACTTCAACCCCGGCGGCGCAGCAGTGGGCGTGGACTTTGCAGTTCGGCTGAAAGCTGAGTGCCCAAATTTCCAATATCTGAAATTGGAAGAACCCATGTGTGCGGCAAAGGTCTACTCCATACGTGAAGCGACTCAGAACGAGGTCGGAATTCTGGAAGGATGGGGCGGCCTTTATATGATGGAATTAATTCCGGCGGGAATTTGCGGAGTGATGCCGGGGCTGGCCATCGCCGACGTTCTCCAGCGGGTGTTCGACCTGCGCAAGGCGAATCAAATTGCGGAGGCTTTTCAGCTTTACGAAAAGGTGCTGCCTCAAATCGTTTTTTCTCTTCAAAATATGGAACTGTTTCTCTACTGCGAAAAGCGGCTCCTGCAGGCGAGAGGATTGCTTTCAAACTCGCGCTCCCGTAACGCCGGCCTCGCTCCCGATCCCTTCAGCGTGCAATACGTGAATGAATTGAACGATCGGATCTTGCGGGAAATCGAAAACGTTGGACTATCCTCTGCCCTTTCCTGAACGCCGATGTTGTTGCCCCGGCCCCCTCTCGAACCTGATCGTTGCGGCATTAGAATGGCGCGTTGACTTCCTCTTGGGTTATCGCGTAGCATGCCGAGGCTGCAACATCGCGAGGGGCTATGTGCATTGATAATCCACGGGCTGCAAGGCGTCGGGCGCTAGAGGCGTAGGGCCCCAGACCTCCTCAAGAAGAGGGAGAATGAAAATGCGTAGAGTGCTTGGGTTTTATGCAATCGTATTATTCATTTTGTCCGGCATTCCAGCCGCCGCCCAAAGGTGCGCGCCGGATGACGACCGTGCCGTAAGGCTGAGGAACTCCGGGAGTATATTAAGGCGAATTACACGAAGTCCGAATACCTGGCGCCCATGCGCGATGGCGTGCGTCTGTTTATCTCCGTCTACGCGCCGAAAGACGACTCCGAAGACGCTACCCCATCTGGATGATGCGCACGCCCTACACGGTGGCGCCTTACGGCGCGGACAACTATCGCTGCTACGCTCGGCCCTTCGGAGTTCTTCGCCCGCGACGGCTACATCTTCGCCTATTGCGACGTGCGCGGGCAAGGGCAAGTCGGAAGGCGCAATTCGTGCACGTCCGGCCCTACATTCCCAACAAGACGGCGCCAGAACCAGGTTGACGAAGCCAGCGACACCTACGACACGATCGATTTCCTGTTGAAAACCATTCCCAACAACAACGGCCGGGTGGGCGTTTGCGGGCATTTCCTATCCCGGCTTCTACGCCACCATGGCGATTCTGAGCGGGCATCCGGCGCTGAAGGCTGCTTCGCCCCAGGCGCCGGTCACCGAGTGGTTCCTCGGCGACGATTGGCGGCACAACGGCGCGCTTCTTTCTGGCCCACGCCTTTGGTTTCTTCTCCGGCTTCGGGCGCCCCGAGCCGGGAGAAAACGAAGTGGCCGGCCCCGGCTTCGATTTCGGCACGCCGGACGGCTACGATTTCTTCCTGCGCATGGGGCCGCTGGGCAATGCGGACGAGAAGTTCTTCAAAGGCAAGATCGAGTACTGGCGAGATATCGATTTCGCACGACACCTATTCGGATTACTGGAAATCGCGCGACCCGCTGCCTTATTTGAAGAACATCAAAGCCGCCGTGATGACGGTGGGCGGCTGGTTTGATGCCGAAGACGTCTACGGGCCGCTGCACACCTATGAAGCCGTTCGCAACCAGAGTCCCGGCACGGTAAACATTCTGGTCGAAGGCCCCTGGTCGCACGGGCAGTGGGGCGGAGACGCGGGCGAGTTCCTCGGCGACGTGCACTTCGGCCAGAAGACCGGCGACTATTTCCGCGAGCACATTCGAGTTCCCATTCTTCCAGCGCTTCCTGAAAGACAAAGGCGACGAGAAGCTTTCCGGCGCTTAACGTTTTTGAAACCGGGCGCAACGAGTGGCACCATTTCGATAGTTGGCCGCCGCAGAATGCGACGAAGAAGACGCTTTACTTTCAGACCAGTGGCAAACTTTCCTTTGAGCCCCCCGCGGCTTCCGGCGAGGAGTTCGACGAGTACGTCAGCGATCCCTCCAAGCCTGTCCCGCACATCCCCTGGATCAGCACGGCGATGACCTACGAGTACATGACCGGCGACCAGCGCTTTGCCGCCCACCGCACCGATGTGCTGGTCTATCAGACTGAGCCGCTCGAAGCCGATCTGACCGTTGCCGGGCCGATGACCGCAGCGCTTTACGTTTCCACCAGCGGCACGGACACCGACTGGGTGGTGAAGCTCATTGACGTTTATCCTGGCAATTACCCGGACCCCTCTCCAAACCCCAAAGGCGTGCACATGGGGGGCTACGAGCAGCTGGTTCGCGGGGAGCCGTTTCGCGGGAAATTCCGCAAGAGTTTCGAAAAGCCCGTGCCTTTCGAGCCTGGCAAGCCGGACAAAGTCGAATTCCAACTTCCCGACGTTTTCCATACCTTCCGCCGCGGCCATCGCATCATGGTGCAAGTGCAAAGCTCGTGGTTCCCGCTGGTGGACCGCAACCCGCAGAAGTTTATGAAAATTGATGAGGCCCAGCCCTCTGACTTTCAGAAGGCCACCGAAAGGGTGTACCACTCGGCGAAGATGGCCTCGGGCATTGCGGTCGGGGTCATGCCTGCCCCGGCGGTTTCTTCGACGCAATAGGCGCCCATCACTGCGGAGTCATCTGTAGGGGGACGGCTTGCCGCCCCCTTCGTGCCAGCAGGGAGGGTCGGGCACAGGACGAGGCCTTGAGTATTTGAATTGCGCCTGTTTCAGATTACAATTATTTGGCAGAATCATAATTCTCCAAGCAAGGAGGCCTCATACCATGTCCACCTCACGCAGAAATTTCCTCACTATAGTCGGGACGGGGGGACTGTTCAATTACTCCCGGCTCCTGAAGGGGCAACAAGCCCCCGCTATGGCTCCGCTCGAGCCTGTAACGCCCTTAGGGGGCCGCGCAAAGGTCGCGGTCATCCACGGAGAGGAGCGCCGCAAGATCGTGCGTGACGCGCTCGTGGCGATTGACGATCAGATAAGACCCAGGCTGGCACGTAAGAAGTATGTCATCGTCAAGCCGAATGGCGTCAGCGTCCGCAACCCGCTTGCTACCACGAGCGCCGATGCTGTACGCGGCATCCTTGATTACTTGGCGCCTCGATTCAAAGGACCGGTAGTCGTTGCGGAATCCTCTGCCGAAGACACGAGCGAATACTACGAGAACGCCCAATATAACCGCTTGGTGTCGGAGTATGGCAAGGCGAAATTGAGTCTGGTGGACCTGAACCGCGAAGCGAAGTTTGAGACCATCCCGCTCCTCGACTTCGACCTGCACATTGTTCCTGTGCGCTTGGCGGCGCGGCTTCTTGACCCCGATGCTTTCATAATTTGCTCGGCAGTCATGAAGACGCACAACACGGTGGTCGCGACCCTGGCGGTGAAGAACATGGTCCTCGGCGCACCCTTGCACAGTGCTCCGGGGGAGACCCCCGAGTGGAGTGACAAGCGCAAATATCACGTCGGCATCCGTCAGACCAACTACAATATGCTGCTGACCGTGCAGAAGCTCGTGCCTAACTGGGGTGCGGCTGTGGTGGACGGTTTCGAAGGCATGGAAGGCGACGGACCTGGCGGCGGCACTCCCGTCCCCTCGCGCATCGCCATTGCCTCGACCGATTACATCGCCGCAGACCGAGTGGCTCTGGAGACCATGGGGATAAATCCCGCCTGGGTTGGATTCCTTGGCTACTGCGGGCAGGTCGGATTGGGGCAGTACGACCTCGCGAAGATCGACATCCTCGGCGCGCCCATCGCGTCAGTAAAACGGAACTACCGGATGCACTCGGACATCCAGCGCCAACTGCAATGGATGGGACCGATGGAGAGCCTCCCGCCCAGCCTAGGCGAATTGCGGCAGGGAAGCCACAAAGTTTACGCATAAAGTTGAATTTGGTGTCAGGGCTTTGGCGAGCTGCGACGACGGTGTGAAGAACCCCACAGTCGCACAACCAGTTGCTTGCCAGCGTTGCCGAGTTGGAAGGGAACCAGGATCGGGCAGAGGTTTCCTCTTTGGGCTCCAAGAGACAAATGGATTCCACAAAAATGGACACGCTTAGAGAGCGGGTATCCACAATAAGCTGGTTCCACAGAATTAACCTGGGCAATGGCATCGTAACCCCCGGAGCCGATGACAGTCCAGCAAAGCTTGTAGCACTGAAGATGCCGGAGGATCTGACGGGCCTCAGCGTCCTGGACATCGGTGCCTGGGACGGCTTCTTTTCCTTCGAAGCTGAGCGGCGTGGAGCCCGCCGGGTGCTTGCCACAGACTGGTTCCGTTGGGAGGGGCCCGAGGCGACCACCAAAGCGGGATTTGAACTCGCTCGTGAGGCGCTTAACTCGAACGTCGAAGACAAAGTGATTGACGTCCTGGATATTTCGCCTGAAACGGTCGGCGTGTTCGACTTAGTCCTCTTTCTCGGCGTGCTCTACCACATGCGGCATCCTCTGCTGGCCCTCGAGCGTGTGTTCAGCGTCACGCGCCCGGGGGGACGGCTCATTCTTGAGACGCACCTGGACCTGACACGACTCAGGCGGCCCGCCATCGCGTTTTACCCCGGAGCAGAGCTGATGGGTAACCCCACGAACTGGTGCGGGCCGAATCAAGCGGCCGTGGAGGCTATGCTCAAGACCGTCGGCTTCTCCAAGGTCGAGAAGGTTTCCGACTGGAGCGGCGGTCCGCTACGCAGGATCGCGCGGGGCGTGAAGGGAAGGATCGTCAATCGTACGCCGGTGCTCACAACTTTCCAATTCAGGCGGGCAGCCTTCCACGCCTGGCGATACTAACTCGCTCGCAAAGGTCGGCCTGGGGTAAAATTCCCACGTTTTTACGCGCGTGTCCACAGGATCATGAATGCTGCCTTCTGGATTCCGCTTTCCGGCGGTTGACATGCTTGTTGGCTGTATGCAAATATCTAATGTTCCGCCGATCATAGAAAGGGGCTTACCCGCAAGCACTTACGGAAATGGCTGACGAACAAAAGGGGCCGCCAAAGGCCGCTAGTGAGGGGGAGGGGCAAAAGCCCGCGCCGGGGACTAGCGAAGTAGCCCCAACAGTCCCGGCTGCACCGCCTGTTCCCAAATCAGCTCCCGCTGCGGCGGGCAGCCAGCCGGCGGCATCTCCGGGTGGCGCTGCCGCTCCAAAAGCCGCCGGAGCCGCGCCTGCCAGGCCTCCCGCGGCCCCTAAGCCTCCGGTGAAGCCGGAGCCGTGGTCAAGCCCTCTCCTCGACGAACTTCAAAAGCGATTTCCAGGGGCCATTATAGAGGCGGTCATCTTCCGCAAGATGCCATCACTCACTTTGGCCAAGGATTTCCTGCTCTCGGTGTGCCGTTACCTGAAGGATGAACAAGGCGGCGCCTACACGCTCCTTACTGACGAGACGGCGGTGGATTATCCCAAGCGGGAAAAGCGATTCGAGATCATTTACCACCTGTACTCCTTCAAACAGAACGGCCGATTGCGTTTGAAAGTTGTTATTGCTGAGGGTGAAACGGTTCCTTCCCTGGTAAGTACTTGGCCAACGGCGAACTGGCTGGAGCGCGAGGTCTACGACATGTTCGGAGTCGAGTACGAAGGGCACCCGGACTTGAAGCGTATCTTGCTTCCGGATGGTTGGACCGGCTATCCTCTGCGCAAAGACTACGACATCCTGCGCCAGGATGACGCATGGGTGAACGCCAACCTGGGAATCGAGAGCGGACAGTAAGCGATGCCCGAAACTACATTCCTCGACGCCAACGAACTGCTCATCAATATGGGGCCGCAGCACCCGGCCACGCACGGTGTCTTGCGCGTCAAGCTGAAGCTGGATGGCGAGAGGGTGCTGGGGTCGGAATGCGTCATCGGCTACCTTCACCGGGGTGTGGAGAAGATCGCTGAGAACCGGACTTACGCGCAGTTTGCTCCTTACACCGACCGCATGGATTACGTAGCGGCGGTCACGAACGGCATGGGCTATGTCGAGGCCGTCGAAAAACTGCTCGCCGTCGAGATTCCCCCCCGCGCCCAGTACACGCGCATGATCCTAGCCGAGTTGCAACGCATTGCAAGCCACCTGCTGTGGCTGGGCACGCACGCGCTCGATCTGGGGGCCATGACGCCTGTCTTTTACACCTTCCGCGAGCGGGAAGAGATCCTGAAAATCTTTGAGAAATACTGCGGCGCGCGCCTGACCACCCATGCTTTCCGCATTGGCGGATTGCAGTATGATCTCTACGGCGGTTTCGAGCAGGATTGCCGGAAATTCTGCGACTACGTCCTGCCCAAGATCGACGAGTACGAGCAGTTGCTCACCAAGAACCGCATCTGGATCAACCGCACCAGGAACGTGGGCGTCCTGAGCGCCGAGGATGCCATCGCCTACGGGGTGACCGGTCCGGTGCTGCGCGGGTCGGGTGTGAAGTGGGACATTCGCAAGGCGCAGCCCTACGAGGCCTATGACAAGGTGGAATTCGAAATCCCCACAGGCGAGCATGGCGATACCTACGATCGGTACATGGTTCGCATCGAGGAAATGCGCCAGAGCGTTCGCATTACTCGCCAGTGCGTGGATGCGCTTGCGCCCGGACCCATCTTCGGAAAAGTGGGGAAGGTGATCAAGCCGCCTGCGGGCGAGGTGTACCATTCTATTGAAGCCCCAAAAGGCGAACTCGGATATTTCGTAGTGAGTGACGGGACCGTCAACCCTTATCGAGTGCGGGTCCGCCCGCCCTCCTTCGTGAACTTGCAGGCTCTGGACATCATGATTCGCGGCCAGCTCATCGCTGATGTAGTGGCGGTGATTGGAACGCTGGACATCGTGCTCGGCGAAGTGGACCGGTAAACATGCAGGATGCAGGATTCGGGATTCAGGATTCAGCGCAAATTCCTGAATCCTGATTCCATGTCTCAATGGCTATGGCGCAAAACATTTTCAACCTACTCCAGGCTCATCCGCTCATCCTGGCGCTGATCAAGATTCTCATTGTGCTCCTAGTGCTCTCCGGCATCGTAGCGTACCTCGTGTACATGGAGCGCAAGGTTCTCTCCTTTATGCAGGCGAGGCTGGGACCTATGCGGGTCGGCCCTTGGGGGCTGCTTCAGCCGGTTGCTGATGGCATTAAACTCCTGCTCAAGGAAGACATCGTTCCCGCCGGCGCGGACAAGTTTGTATTCCTATTGGCCCCGGCCATCAGCGTGGCTGCGGCCTTCACCGTCTTTTCCGTCGTCCCCTTTGCGGGGAACTTCTACATCAGCGACATTAATATTGGCCTCCTCTTCATCCTGGCAGTCTCGTCGCTAGGTATTTACGGAATCATTCTGGGTGGATGGTCATCGAACAGCCACTACCCGCTGCTAGGGTCGCTGCGGTCCGGCGCGCAACTGGTGAGCTACGAGGTGGCGGCGGGCATTGCCCTGGTGGGCGTGTTGCTGATTTCAAACTCCCTCAGCATGGTCGAAATTGTGAATCGCCAGCAGCAGATGGGTGTCTGGAACGTTTTCCTTCAACCAGTCGGCTTTATAATTTATGTGATCGCGGCGGTGGCGGAAACCAATCGCAACCCCTTTGATCTGCCCGAGGCGGAATCGGAGCTCACCGCAGGCTTCCACACTGAATACAGCGGCTTCCGTTTCGCGCTTTACTTTCTTGCCGAATACACCAACATGGTGGTTGTCTCCTGCATCGCGGTAACGATGTTCCTGGGGGGATGGCTGAGGCCCTTTACGAACCTGCGGGCACTGGATTTCCTGAAGTTTGCGCCGATTGCTGCTTTTCTCGGCGCTGCAGCGTTTATCCTCTGGCTGGGTCTCAAGAGTCGCGTTCCCTTGGAGCGATACTTCTTCCTGGCTTTGGCGCTTGGGAGCGTTGTCGTGGCCGGCCTTGTGGCAGTTCCCGTGATATTGAATGCCATTCAGGGGATTTTCTGGTTTGGAACAAAGGTCCTGGCCTTTCTTTATGCCTTCATCTGGTATCGTGGCACTTTTCCGCGCTACCGTTACGATCAGCTCATGAACGTGGGTTGGCGTTGGATGATACCCATTGGTTTGGGGAACCTCATTGTGACAGCGCTGGTCCGGTACTTTGTGAGTTCGCCCACGCCGGGCATGCCAAGCGCGGGGTTAGGTGGGTAAAGCGGATGGGATGGAAGGATTTTCTTCGTCGCATATTCCTGGTTGACCTGATTAAGGGCTTGAAGCTGACGTTTTCGTATCAGCGCCCCAGCGCCACCTGCACGGAGCAATATCCGCTGGAGCGCGCGGTGGTTGCGGAACGCTATCGCGGTGCGCCTCGCCTCAACAACCACCCTGAAAGCGGCGAAACGCTCTGCATCGCCTGTAATCTCTGCTCCATCGCTTGTCCCGAAAATCTGATCGTGGTGGGCTGGGCGCGAACCGAGGACCGGAAGAAACGCTTGACCACCTTTACTTATGACCTCTCCCGCTGTATGTTTTGTGGGCTATGTGAGGATGCTTGCCCTGTCGATGCGCTGGAATTAACGCAGGACTTTGAGATCGCCCAGTATTCGCGCGAAGGAATGATCTGGGACCGGCAGGCCCTCGAAGAGGGGCCTCGGCCCACGCGGTACACAAGATAGAGAAAGCAGAAAGCAGAAAGCAGAAAGCAGAAAGCAGAAAGCAGTTCTCCCTCTGGGGAAGAAAGTTGTCACCGCGGGCGCCTTCATCCGTCGTTGGAGGGCCGGGTTGGGAAGGCCGCTAAGATCAAACGTAACGAAACATAGCGACCTTCGCGAGCTTTCTATTTTCTAGTTTCGATTTTCTGATTTCTAGTTTCTGATTGCTAATTTCCGATATTTCTATGCTCCCATTAATTGCCTTTGGAATTCTCTCGGCGCTGGCTCTAGTGTCAGGCGTTATGGTGATCACCCGCCGGAATGCTGTCCACAGCGTGATTTGGCTGATCGTGACGCTGTTCGCGGTGGGGGGAATCTTCCTGCTGCAGCACGCGGAGTTTCTTTTCGCGGTCCAGATCATTCTCTATGTGGGCGGCATCATGGTGCTGTTCCTTTTTGTGGTCATGCTGGTGAATATCGACGTGTCCCTGAAGCAGGCGCAGTTCAGCCGCCAGTGGCAAATTGGACTGTTCACCGCGCTGTTAGTGTTCGCGCAGGTTGCTTACATGATCTATAAGATCGGGACTGGTCTGAGCCTGCCCGCCCAGCCTCCAGGTGTGGAGCCGGCGCAAAATACTCAGGCGGTCGGCCAGGCTCTTTACCAAACATATATGTTGCCGGTCGAAATCGCCTCGCTCCTGCTTCTGGTGGCGATGGTGGGCGCAGTGGTCATGGCCAAGAGGAAGTTCGAATGATCCCAACCTCATATTACATCCTGCTGGGCAGCGGTCTTTTCACGATCGGGGTGATCGGTGTGTTGACGCGGCGCAACGTGCTCATCATCCTGATGTCCATCGAGTTGATCTTAAACGCCGTCAACATTAACCTGGTGGCGCTCTCGCAATATTTCCACTCCGTGGATGGACAGGTATTCGCTATTTTTGTAATTACGGATGCAGCGGCGGAAGCAGCGGTCGGTCTGGGCTTGATTATCGCCCTCTTTCGTAATAAGGAAACCGTCAACGCGGACGAAATTGACTCGCTGAAGTGGTGAGATGGATTTCCTTCAGACTTTTGACATGCTTGATTACATCTGGCTAATTCCGATCTTCCCGTTTTTGGGAGCTGCGATCCAACTTTTTGTGGGTCGCAAGCTATCGAATAAGGCTGTCACCGCGGTGTCCGTGGGTCTGCCTGGGTTTTCCCTTCTTTGGGCTCTGGGGTGCTTCGCCGAGTTTCTCGAAAATGCACGTCGGTTGACCACGTCTTCACTACCGTACTTTATTCATGGCTGCCTGCCGGTCCGTTCCGTTTGGCCGATGGCTCGCTGGGGAATTTCCACGTTAACGTGGGAATCCAGCTCGACCCCCTTTCCACCGTCATGTTGCTGGTCGTGACCGGTGTCGGGTTTCTGATCCACGTTTATTCAATCGGCTACATGGGGCACGAAGGGGGCTACTACCGATTCTTCGGATACATGAACCTCTTCATGTTCTCGATGCTTATCCTGGTGCTGGCGAACAATTACCTGATGATGTTCGTTGGCTGGGAGGGTGTGGGCCTCTGTTCTTACCTGCTGATCGGTTTCTACTTCCAGCGCAAGTCCGCTTCGGACGCGGGCAAGAAAGCGTTCGTCGTGAATCGCATCGGCGACGCTGGGTTTCTGCTGGGTGTGATGCTGATGGCGGTCACTTTCGGCAGCCTGGACTTTGGGCAGGTGACGACGATAGCGCGCAGTGGCCGCTTCACGGTGGGGAGCCCGGTCATCGTGGCAATCTGCCTCTTGCTTTTTATTGGCGCTACGGGCAAGTCTGCGCAGATACCTCTCTACACCTGGCTGCCGGACGCCATGGAAGGGCCAACGCCGGTGAGCGCGCTGATCCATGCGGCCACCATGGTGACGGCCGGCGTTTATATGGTGGCGCGCTCGAACGCCCTTTTCGTTCTCGCCCCCACGGCGTTGGCCCTCGTGGCTGGGATTGGCGCGGCCACCGCCATCTGGGCGGCCAGCATTGGCCTCGTCCAAAACGACATCAAGCGCGTATTGGCGTATTCGACCATCAGCCAGCTTGGATATATGTTTCTGGCTTGCGGGGTTGGGGCGTTTGGCGCCGGCGTTTTCCATCTGATGACTCATGCCTTCTTTAAGGCTCTGCTCTTCCTTGGAGCGGGCAGCGTGATCCACGCCATGAGCGGCGAACAGGATATGCGTAAGATGGGCGCTCTTGTGGAGCCGCATCCCTACGACCGCGAAAACCATGCTCGTCGCTACCCTCGCCATCAGCGGCGCGCCGCTTTTCTCGGGATTTTTCAGCAAGGACGAGATCCTCTGGCAGGCCTTTTCGAGTCCTTATGGAAGCACGTTGCTTTGGTTAGTCGGGTTCGCTACGGCGGGCCTCACTGCATTTTACATGTTCCGGCTCTTCTTCCTGACGTTTGCGGGTAAGTCCCGCGTGCCGCATGAGGCCGAACACCATCTCCACGAATCCCCCCGAGTCATGACGGTTCCTTTGATTTGCCTTGCGGTGGGCGCGTTGGCGGCAGGGTACGTCGGTTGGCCGAAGATCCTGGGCGGGTCCAACCACTTCGAGCACTTCGTGGAACCGGTCTTTGAGAATCCAAGCCTCACGCCGGGCCTTGAGCACGCCTGGCAAAGCGAGTTCGGTCTCATGTTGCTATCGGTGGCCATAGCCCTGACGGGTTTTCTTGTTGCCTACTTCTGGTACGTTAAACATCCGGAAGTTCCCGAACAAGTGGCGGCCAAGGCTGGCCCTGTTTACAAGACAGTGCTCAATAAATACTACATCGACGAACTCTATGACGCGTTATTCGTCAACCGGACTAAGAACCTCGGCAACTTTTTCGCAGCCTTCGACCTTGGGGTTGTCGATGGGGGAGTCAACGGGGTGGGTTGGTTGACCCGTATGTCCGGTGAGCTGTCGCGTCTATGGGACACATGGGTTATCGATGGCCTCATCAACTTGACTGCGTTCGTCGTCAAGGTAATAAGTTACCCGGTGCGCGTCATTCAGACCGGTCGTGTCCAGAATTACGCCTGGATGATTACGCTGGGCGTGCTGATTTTCATGGTGTATTACCTGGTGCATTTCTAGTGAGAGTCGACAGTTCACAGTTGACAGTCGACAGTTAACGACCTGGGTGAGAGGTTGCAGGTAAAGAAGCTTTTCTTGCTTTTGACTGTTAACTGTCGACTGATAACTGGCGACTATTTTTCCGAGGTCCACGATGGCTTTCTTTCATGATCACATTCTGAGCTTCATCTTGTTGACGCCGGCGGTGGGGTTGGCGGTGCTGCATGTTTGTCCCCGGCGCGAACAAGCAGGCCATCCGCTGGTGGGGCAACATCGCCATGTTCATCAGTTTCCTGGTGTCGTTGCCGCTGGTGTTTTGGTTCGCGCAGGAGGCGCCCGACCGGCAGTTCAAATTCCTCGAAATGCACGACTGGATTCCCAGCATTGGCGCGCAGTACCACCTGGGAATTGACGGCATCAGCTTCCTGCTCATCATGCTGACCACCGTGCTCGGCTTCCTCGCGGTCCTCTCTTCCTGGTCGGCGATCCAAGAGCGGGCCAAGGAATACTACGCCATGTTCCTGCTCTTGCAGGTGGGCATGCTGGGCGTTTTCATGTCGCTCGATTTCTTCCTCTTTTACGTCTTCTGGGAATTGATGCTCGTGCCCATGTATTTCATCATCGGCGTGTGGGGCGGGCCGCGAAAGCTTTATGCCGCCATCAAGTTCTTCCTTTATACGCTTGCCGGGTCTGTGCTGATGCTGCTCGGAATCTTAACTCTCTACTTCCGTTATCACACCGACACGGGCGTTTACACTTTCGACCTGATGCAACTGGTGCAGCACTCGTGGCCTTTGAACCTGCAATACTGGGTCTTCTGGGCATTCATGATCGGATTTGCCATCAAGGTTCCGATGTTTCCGTTCCACACCTGGCTTCCCGATGCCCACGTAGAAGCTCCCACGGCAGGCTCTGTGATCTTGGCGGGCGTCCTGCTGAAGATGGGCACCTACGGTTTCATTCGTTTTTCGCTGCCTCTCTTGCCGGATGCCAGCCGCAATCCCACCATCGTCAGGGTTATGGTCGTCCTTTCCATCATTGCGATCGTTTACGGCGCCCTGGTGTCATTGATGCAGCGCGACATGAAGAAGCTGATCGCATATTCTTCCGTCAGCCACCTGGGCTTCTGCACGCTCGGGATTTTCGCCCTGAATCCCCACGGCCTGCAGGGCAGCGTCATTCAGCAGATCAACCACGGAATATCGACGGGCGCCCTCTTTTTGATCGTGGGGCTTATCTACGAGCGCCGGCATACGCGCGAGATCAAGGAATTCGGCGGCCTCTCGAATGTCATGCCGGTCTATGCAACCCTGTTTATGATCGTGATGCTCTCCTCGATCGGGCTCCCGTTGCTGAACGGTTTCATAGGGGAGTTCACCATCCTCCAGGGAGCTTTTGAAGCGAACTGGCATTGGGCAGCGTGGGCGGTGACGGGAATTGTGCTGGGCGCGGCTTACATGCTTTGGCTCTATCAGCGGACCATGTTCGGCCCCTGCGAGAATCCCAAGAATCAAGTCCTTAAGGATTTGAACCTGCGGGAAATCATCACGCTCGTTCCCTTGATTATCTGGGCTTTCTGGATCGGGCTTTACCCCAAGCCGTTTTTCAATGTGCTCGATAAACCTGTTGCGGCAATTGTCGAGCGGGTTAATCCGGAATTCTATCGGCCTGCTGCGGCGAAGCTGGCGGCTCCTAAACAGCCAGCCCTGGCTGCGCAGGTCACGCAGTCGCCCGCAGAAAACGTGCAGGCACAGGCACGGGTCCCTGTGCCGCAACTGCGTGGAGGAGTCTCGCACTAATGATCACGCCCTTCTTCCACAGTGCGGATTATCAGGCGATCAAGCCGGAAATCCTCCTCGCCATGTTTGGCCTCGCGATCCTGCTGCTCGATTTCCTGCTTGAGAAACGCGACAAGTACATGAATGCGCTCGCGGCGCTGGCGGGCCTGGGGCTGGCCGGCCTTAAGCTGGGCATGTTTTGGGCGGCTCTCGGGGGCCGGGCTTACCAAGGCTTCGGCGGCGCATTCATGCTCGATTCCTTTGCCATTTTCGCCAAGCTCATCATCGTCATCGCTACGGCAATCGTCGTCTTGCTGTCGGTGAAGTATCTCGAAATTGAGAACGCGAACCTGGGCGAATACTATGCCTTGCTGCTTTTCGCGGCCGTGGGCATGATGTTTTTGGCTTCAGGGACTGACCTCATTGTGCTGTTTATCGCGCTTGAGCTTATGGCGCTCTGCGAATACGTATTGACCGGGTTTCTGCGCGGCAGCCGGAGGTCCAACGAAGCGGCGGTAAAATTTTTCCTGCTGGGGGCCTTCTCCTCAGGCTTGCTTCTATACGGGATGTCTCTGCTTTACGGCATCGGGGGATCTACAAACTTGATGGTGATCGCGCAACGGCTTTCGGATCGACCCGCGCACGACCCACTGGCCTGGATTGCCTTGATCACGCTCCTTGCGGGAATCTACTTTAAGGTCGCCGCCGTGCCGTTCCACCAGTGGACGCCGGACGCTTACGAAGGCGCCCCGACTTCGATCACTGCCTTTATTTCCGTAGCCCCGAAAGTAGCTTCCTTCGCATTCTTCATTCGCATTTTGATCTCCGGGCTGTGGCCGCTGAGAGCGGAGTGGCAACTCTTGACCATCGGGGTTGCCATTGCCACCATGACTCTGGGAAACCTTGCGGCGATAACCCAAACCAATATCAAACGCTTTTTCGGCTACTCCACGATCGCTCATGTAGGCTACTTGTTGCTCGGTCTCGTCACCGCCGCGGACGGCAACCGCGAGGGCTTGACCGCCATCGTGATCTATCTCCTTGTTTATGCCTTCATGAATCTCGGGGCTTTCGCGGTCATCATCGTGATGCGCCGGAAGGACTTGATCGGCGATGAGATTGATGACTTTGCCGGGCTGATGACGCGCGCGCCAGGAATGGCCCTCCTCATGCTCATTTTCCTGCTTTCGCTTGCTGGAATCCCCCCCATGGCAGGGTTCATCGGGAAGTATTTCATCTTCCTTTCCTTGATTGAAACGGGGCATTACTACCTGGCTGTCCTGGCTGTGGTCTATTCGGTGGTGGCGTTGTACTATTATTTCCGCATTGTGGTCGCGATGTTTATGCGCAAGGCGGCGGAGGCGATTCCTTTGGCGACCGGTGTGGGCGTGAAAGTGGCGCTCGCTGTCACTCTGGCCATGACGCTGGTGATTGGGATCTATCCCCAGCCGTTTATTTTGATGGCGCGTGAGGCCATCAGGCCCTTCTTTATGTAGTGTAGTAGGAGGGCACTTTGCCCTGGAGTCAAGGCAAGCAAGGTAACCTCTGGGCCCAGGTCGGGTTCTATACGAGCCTGGGTTTTATTTTGCCCGCCGGCGCGCTGGTGGGCTGCGCAGGCGGCTGGTTGCTGGACCGGTGGCTGCACACCTCGCCGCTGCTGACTGTCATCATGGGTTTCCTGGGGGCTGCGGGCGGGTTCATCGAGCTTCTGCGGATATTGACTCGAGCGGAAAAGGATGCAGGCGGAAATCGTTCAAACTCCGGAACTGGCGCGGGCTGAGGCGCGCATGCCGCGTTGGATGGCGCTTTGCGGCGTGCTGGGTGTAATTGCAATCTTGCTGTACCGTCGGCTTGGCGGAGCAGTTGGGTTTGGGTTGGGCGCTGCACTTGGGGTGCTTAATTACTACTGGCTTCATGAAGCTGTGCAAGTCCTGACGAGAGCGGGCCAATCTCAAATTCCTAAGTTGCTCGTGGCAAAATTCCTGATAAGATATCCGCTGGCCTTCGGTCTTGTGATCTTCTTCTTCAAGACCCGGTGGCTGCCCCCAATGGCCGTTGTGGCGGGGCTTTTTATCCCTGTGGCGGGAGCTCTAATCGAAGCCATTATTCAGCTAGCGGAAGGATTGGCTGTCAGATAGAGGAACATGGAACATCAACTTTGGTTTACGGCAATCTTGAACAAACTACTCGGCGGGGTCGTGACGCCGCTGCTCGTGAAGATTGGACAATTGCCTTCCGATCCCTCCAGCCCCATTCCGAACTACGTGGCGATGGAGGTTTTGGTCATCCTCCTGATACTGACAGGTGTTTTTTTGCTGCGTCGGAAGTTGTCCGTCGAGACCCCGGGCAAGTTTCAGCATTCGATGGAGCTGGTGGTGCAGTTCACGCAGGATATGTGCGGGGAGATCATTGGCCACGACGGTGGCCGCTACGTGGCCATGCTGGGGACTCTCGGGATTTTCATCTTGTTGTGTAATTTGCTGGGACTGATTCCAACCTTGCGGACGCCCACGGGCCACATTCAGGTCACGCTGGGCTGCGCGGTGTCGGCGTTTCTTTATTACAACTATCAAGGTTTCCGCCAGCATGGAGTGCTGGGCTATCTTAAGCACCTTTGCGGCCCAATGCTGGCCATCGCGATTATCATGTTCCCCATTGAGGTCATCAGCAACGTGGGCCGCCTGCTTTCCCTGAGCGTCCGTCTTTATGCAAATATGATGGTGGGTGACCTGCTTGAGAAGGTTTTTGGCGTCCTGGTCCCGGCCGCCTTCCCGCAGTTTATTGGATTCCCCATCGCCATTGTGGCGCCTGTGATCTTTATGGGCCTGCACGTTTTTGTTTCCTTATTGCAGGCATATATTTTCATGCTTTTGCCTGCCGTTTACATCAGCATGGCGGTTGCGGAAGAACACTAGCTGCTATGGAAAATGGCAACTGGAAATCTGAAAATGGCCGGCGGCGAAACAGACGATGAACCAGAACCAGCCAGTGCCGGCGAGCCGCTTGTAGTTGCCTGTTAGATGCAACCCCCGTGGTTGCCTTGGGCAGGCGGGAGGGGAGCTAAAGCAGAGGCAACGCTTGTGATTGCCCTGGGGCGGCCACCAGGGCTACCCCTACACGGGCCGGTCGGAACGATGATCCCCCGGTTCCCGTTTTCGAGTTTTGCAAGACTGCCAGTGTGAATCTCGCCTGCTCGAGGGTTGGCGGGAAACCACCTCCTGGCAGAAATCATAGTGAACTCGCCCTTCAGGGGAGAGAGTTCAAAGGAGGAAGACAGTGAAACGTTATGTGGCGATGTTTCTGACCGTGTTGGGAGCATGTCTGGTTGCTGTGCCGGCGTTCGCTCAGGGTACGGCGGGCGGCGGCTCAGAGAATACCAAATGGGTGATTATCACCGCCGGATTTGCTATGGCGATTGCGTCCGCAGCTTGTGGTTATGCCCAAGCCAAGGCCACGGCAGCGGCTTGCGAAGGCTTGGCGCGCAATCCCGGTGCCCGGCCGGGTATTCAGTTTGCGCTGCTTCTGGCGCTGATTCTAATTGAATCCATGGCTCTGTACACCTTTGCCATCATTTTCGCCAAGGTATCGGCCTAGCGACAGATTCTTTCTGCGCTGGTTCGGTCAAAAGCGGGGAGGCTTCGGCCTCCCCTTTTTTGTGTGCCGAGCATGTTCGACAGCTCGAGGGTGAAAGTCCCATGCACAACCAGTCGGAGGTGAAGTGATAGCGAAGCGCAAGGGCGTTCCGGCGACAGAGACTCTGAAAGAAGCGAGGAGCAAACATACGAGCCGTTGGACAAGAACCGGATGGGAGGCAAGCGGTGCCGGGCGAGCGGGCAGATGAGTGCGAAGCCCGGATCCATCAAGGGCACTGGTGGTGGATTCGGGGGCTGCGTGCGGAAGTGACGCCCAAGAAACAGGGCAGGGAAGTGGTCCCTTCATCGATTCAGCGGGTGAACTCGATGGGTAACGATGATTAGCTGGTCCATCCTTTGCCCAAGCCCACGCCCGCCAGCGGGCGCACGAGTCAGATGAGAACCCACTCACTTGCTCGTGGAGAATCTGAAGACCGTGCTCTGGTGATAGGTCTGGGCGGGCTTGAGGACGGTCGATGGAAAGCTCGGTTTGTTGGGAGAATCAGGGAAGTGCTGTGTCTCGAGACAGAACGCCGAGCGGCGGCCGTATGCTTTGCCCCCTTTGCCGTGAATGCTGCCGTCCAGGAAATTACCTGTATAGAATTGCAGCCCAGGCTGAGTCGTGAGCACCTCCAGCACGCGCCCCGATTCCGGGTCAGTGACCCGGGCGGCAAGGATGAGACCGGCGCCGGAGCGGTTCAAAACGAAATTGTGGTCATACCCCTTGCCGAATTTGATTTGCTCGTCGTCCGCATCAATCCGCGCCCCGATCGTGGCCGGTTTTCGGAAATCGAAAGGAGCATTTTCGACCTTGCGAAGTTCGCCCGTTGGAATCAGCGTGCCATCGATGGGCGTGAAGCGGTCGGCGTTGATCATGATTTCGTGCTTCAGGATGTCGCCGTGGCCGTCTCCGGCAAGGTTGAAGTAGGAGTGGTTCGTGAGGTTCAGCACCGTGTCTTTGTCGGTGGTCGCCGAGTAATCGATTCGAAGCTCGTTATTTTCTGTCAGCGAGTAAACGACCTTAGCGCGCAGGTTACCAGGATAGCCCTCTTCGCCGTCTTTGCTGAGGTAAGTTAACTCCAGGGCCGGGCGCTCGCCGTGGATCTCGCGCGCAGTCCAGACCCGCTTGTCGAAGCCCTGCAGGCCGCCGTGCAGGCTGTTCGGCCCGTTGTTGGCGGGTAATTTGTATTCCACCCCCTCCAGCTTGAACCTGGCATTTCCGATGCGGTTTCCGTAACGCCCGATGAGCGCGCCGAAATAAGGTTCTTTGGCGAGGTACCCCTCGAGATTATCGAAGCCCAGCACCACGTCGCCCGCCTTGCCGCTGCGATCCGGCACCACGATTGAAACCACGATCCCGCCGTAATTCGTGATGGCGACTCGCATTCCCTGGCTGTTGGTGAGAGTGTAGAGGTCAATGGCTCTTCCATCTGCCATTGTCCCGAATGGCTTCTTGCTGATGCCCGAGTTGGCCTTGTCCGCTGCGCCGCCTGCGGCGCCGGCGATAGCCAGCACAAGAAGTATGGAGGACGTGCAAGTGAGGTATGTCATGTCCTGCTCCTGAGAGATGAGACTTGTGTCAATCGGCTGTCATCCTGAGCGCAGACCTCATGATCCTTCGGTTCACCACTGCGCATGAAAATGGCCTGGATTCCCGCTTTCGCGGGAATGACAACAACTGCGTCATCCCCGCTAAAGCGGGTATCCACTGGTGCCGGGTCGGCCTATTTTTCATAGCAGCGAAG
Source organism: uncultured Acidobacteriota bacterium (assembly GCA_963770415.1). Classification (GTDB taxonomy): domain Bacteria; phylum Acidobacteriota; class Terriglobia; order UBA7540; family UBA7540; genus CAVROP01. The sequence continues at coordinate 58,651 of CAVYPU010000036.1, read as the reverse complement.
GATCTCCGCATTTTCCGCTGGTCCGACGATTCGCAAACGACTGCCGGGATCCTTCGCTGCGCTTAGAATGACAGATTCCCGCGGCCTCCCGGCCTATGATAATCAGTTCATTCCCGCCTACGCTAGCGCCAGACTTAATAAAACATAGGATCTGGCCGGGACCTGCAGAGTCATCTTTGAACCGACCTGCGGAGGATCCAGCGGCTTGGGAACGACCCGGTCGGGCGCGTCAAAGCCATTCTCCGCTTTGAGATCAGAGCCCGTCAAGACCTGGCAGGTATTCACACGCGTGGGTGTGGTCTCGTGCCAAACCAATTCGAGGTCGCGTGCTTTCTCGAGGTCCCGGTTCAAGACGAACAGACTGGCGGTCTTGTTCTCAGCATCGATTGCCCCAGCGACGTCGAGGTAGGGCACAGACATGTTTTCGCGGGCTCGGGTCGCGGGCCGTCCGGGGGCGGTAATCTGGTAAGCCGGCGATGTCACTGCCAACTCGAGCGCCTTTCCGCGGGCATGTTCGAGAGCCCAGGCATAGGGGTAGTAGATCGTCTGCCGGAACAGTCCATTATCGTTGGTCATAATCGGCGCGATCACGTTCACCAGTTGCGCCAGGCATGCCACACGTACGCGATCCGAACGGCGAATCAAGGTATTCAGGAGCCCACCCACGAGGAGGGCGTCCTCGAGATTGTAAATCTCTTCCAAGAGGTGCGGCGCTACCTGCCTTTGGCCATCTACGGCGTTTCCGCTGCGCGCCCGGTACCACACATTCCATTCGTCGAACGAGAGCCACAGCGTCTTGCTGAATCGGAGGCGGCCCCCGACCATGTCGCATACGGCCATGATCTCGTGGATTTGGCGATCCATATCGAGGTTCATGGCTAGATACCTTGTTGTGTCTCCTCCTGTTTCTTCGGCGTTGCCAAAGTAGCGGTGAAGCGAAATGGCGTCGACCTCGTCGTAGCATTGTTCGAGCGTCTGCTGGTCCCACTCGAGATAAGTCGGCATAAACGGTCCGCTGGAGCCGCAAGCGATCAGCTTAACCGAGTGATCCATTTCTCGCATCTGGCGGGCGGCGTCCCGCGCTTTAAGACCATACTGAGTGGCGGGAATTTGCCCGATCTGCCACGGCCCGTCCATCTCGTTCCCGAGGCACCAGTATTTGATGTTGTGAGGCTGCTCGTACCCATGGGCGCGGCGCAGATCGCTCCACTTGGTTCCCTTATCGACATTGCAGTACTCGAGTAGCGCGAGCGTCGTCTCCGGCGTGCCGGTGCCGAAATTGGTGCCGATCAGCGGTTCTGCGCCCACGGCGTGGCACCAAGTAACATACTCGTTGATGCCAAACTGGTTCGTCTCGATGGAATCCCAGGCGCGGTCGAGCACCCGTGGACGGTCCTTTTTTGGTCCTACGCCGTCAAGCCAGTTATAGCCGGAAACGAAATTCCCTCCCGGATAACGAATAATCGGAACTCCTATTCCCTTGATCTCCTTCAAAACATCGGTGCGGAATCCATTGGCATCGGCGAACTTTGAACCGGGCTCGTAAATACCTCCATAGACGGCACGACCCAGGTGTTCGATGAAGGACCCGAAGATGTTTCGGTCGATCGTCGAAACGCAACGGTCCGGATCGATGACGGCGCGGGCCCGGCCGGCGGTCTCCTGCGCCGCCGCAGACGAGTTTGCCAGCCAGGGAAAGCGTGCGGCGAGTGAAACGCCTGCCATCACGGTGCCCCCGAGAAATTGACGCCTGGAGAAGCAATTCATTTGGGCCTCCTTAGGTGACGGTGACGGATCGTGAGGTTACTTACAGATCAAGCCCGCTGAAATGAAAGCTGTAAGCGCTTAAGCAATCCATCTTGACACAGCCCTGCCTGTGCTTTCAACATTCCGGGGTGCAGAGTCATATTAGGAGTCGAGGGCAGCTTATACGGGCGTGGAAAATAAGTCAAGCGCGCGAAGCAGTAATGACTGAGTTACTGTAAGCGTTTGCAAAAGCGCCGCCCAATGTGGTAAACAAACTGCCAGAAGGATGGTGGTCCAGATGAAACCGAACTCAACCACAAGGTCGGTGCCTGCCCTGATCGCTCTCGTTGCCCTCCTGGCTGCGCCCATCGCAGGCAGGACCAGGGACATTCCAGACCCGGCAACCGGGAAAGCTCCCTTGCTTCCCTCGGGTTCGAGGCTCAGCGAACTGCCTCTCACCGCTGTGCAGATTGAGGACGCCTTCTGGTCGCCTCGCCTGGAAGTCAATCGCACTCGAACACTCGATCACGTTTACAAAGAACTGGAATTGACCGGGTGCATTCGGAATTTCGATATTGCCAGCGGCAAGGCGCAGGGCAAATTCGGCGGACCCTGGTGGGCCGATTCGGACGTGTACAAGTGGATTGAAGGCGCTTCATATATCCTCGCCCTGCACCCCAACGATCAACTCGAGTCGAAAGTGGACGAGTTGATTGCGAAAATCGGGGCCGCCCAACAGCAGAACGGCTATCTGGACACTTACGTTCAACTGAGACTGCCTGACCTGAAGTGGAAGAGCCTGGCGTTCAATCACGAAATGTTCTGCGCGGGCTCGCTTTTAGAGGCTGCCGTGGCCCACAACCAGGCTACGGGCAAGCGTTCTCTGCTTCAAATCGCCTTGCGGCTCGCCGATCACCTCGATGCAACTTTTGGGCCCGGAAAGCAGGCCGGCATCCCCGGCCATGAAGAGGTGGAACTGGCCTTGGTCAGACTCTACCGGCTGACGGGAGAAAAGAGATACCTCCGCCTCGCCCAATATTTCATCGATTCCCGAGGTCAAAAGCCTTCCATCTTCGAGCGTCAATACGATCAATTGCCGGAGAGGCAGGTGGATCTGCTCGGCCGTCCGATGAGCATTAAGGATTTCTACCGCCGGTTTTTCCTCGTGAACCCGTCGAAATTTGATACCAGCTACTCACAGGATCAGTTGCCGGCCCGCGAGCAGCGCGTGGCCGTCGGTCATGCCGTGCGGGCCATGTACTTCTACTCCGGCATGGCAGACCTGGTCTATGAAACCGGCGATGCGGGCTTGTGGGAAGCTCTTGAAAGTGTGCACGACAGTGTGACGAATCACCGCATGTATGTGACCGGAGGAATCGGTCCTTCGGAGCGCAATGAAGGCTTCACCGCTGACTATGACCTCCCCAACGAAAATGCTTACCAGGAGACTTGCGCTTCGGCGGGTATGGTTTTCTGGAACTATCGCATGCTGAAGCTCACCGGCGACGCGCGCTATGCGGATGTCATGGAACTGTCGCTCTATAACGCGCTGGCGGCGGGCGTTTCGTTAACGGGAGACACGTTCTGCTATGTCACCCCGCTTGCCAGCCGGGGCGACTTCAAGCGTGATCCTTGGTTCGGCGTACCCTGCTGCCCGACCACGGTCGCCCGATTTCTGCCCGCCCTCGGCCGATATATTTACAGTGAGTCGCCGGACGGCCTGTGGGTGAATCTCTTCATCGCCGGCCAGGTGAACGCCAACCTCGCGGGCAAGAAGGTCACGCTGCGCCAGTCGGGCAACTACCCGTGGGATGGAAAGATCAAGTTCACGATAGGCGTCGAAGCGCCACAGGATTTCGTCCTGCGCGTGCGCGTTCCCAGATGGGCTACGAGAGTAGATTTTGAGGTCGATGGAAAGGGATTCTCTCCTCGTGTCGTGAACGGCTACGCGGAAATCCACCGGTCGTGGTCGAACGGGGACACGGTTGACGTGACTCTCCCCATGGATATCCAGCGCCTCGAGGCCAATCCGCAAGTGTTGTACGATCGCGGCAAGACCGCACTTCGGCGCGGGCCACTCGTCTATTGCCTGGAGCAGTCCGATCAAGAGGCGCCGATCGACGAGATCATCCTGCCGCTGGGAGCACAGCTTGAAAGCCTGAATATGCCGGAACTCCTGGGTGGCATAACAGTCATCAAGGGTCAGGGGCTCGTACGACCGCTTGACGACTGGAAGAACCTGCTCTACCAGCGGACTCGTACGGCGAATGCTCAGCCGCTTCGAGTCATTGCCGTTCCCTACTGCGTGTGGGGAAATCGTGGGCTGGGGAAGATGGCCGTTTGGATAGATACAACGCCGTAGCGCCCGTTGAACGTAGGGTGACGGCTTGCTGTCCCCCTTTGGCGGCTGCAGGCGCGCCGGTTAGGGCAAGCCCTACCGCTACACCACGTGGGCAGGAATGTTCGATGGGAATTACCAGTTTATCTGTATGAGCGAGACGGCGTGACGGGGTAGGGGGAAGGCAATTCGCAGCTCTCCCTGGCTCACACTTTTCTCCTCCGCAGGCGTGAGTTCCTGTAATTTCCCTTGTGACAGTAGGCGGCGGTATTGCTCCGGGGTGGGCCGTTGCGGGGAGCCCATGTCCTTCCACGTTGAGTAGGCGTTGCTGTGCGTCTGGTCGATCCGGTAATGGCGAACGACTGGCCGGCTGGCGGCCGGCGGCAAGCCAGTGATCACCATCTCCACGTTGGCGGCGGGGACAGCTACGTCCTGATCGTGATAGTTCCAGACGATTACGGAGAGTCTCCGCTTCTCGATAGTAGCGATGCCGCTGATATCCGCCTGGCCTGAAACGCCTGATCGCAGGACAGAATCTGTCTCAAGTGATGAGTTGCTCTCGAGGACAATGCGCTCGCTGCCCAACAACCCGAACATCCGGAAGCTGTTCAAAACCGGTTTGTCAACGCCGTTGGTTGCCAGGCTTCGAAAGCCTTCAAAGTATGGCTGGTCCTCGAACTCAAAGGCCCACGTGACCACGCCGGCCAGGCGGACCTGGCGCTTTGCGGCAAGTTCCAGGGTCCGCGCAAGCATCTCAGCGGTGTAGCAAGCGTAGAGCGGACCGTTGCGGTAGGCATTCTGAGGAAACCGCCGCGCGGAGCAGGCTGCGCAGCCTTCCGGGTCGCACTCGCCGAGGATGACCGGCAGATTCTTGAACTGCGGGAAAGAGCGAATGATGCGGAACCCCTCGTCGATGGATTGCAATTGCCGGCTGATTCCCATCACCAAGTGACCCTCCACCATTTTCGGGTCGCCCTTGGCGTGGAAGGTGACGAAATCTAGGGGAGCGCCTTTTCCGCCCGAAGCGTAATCATCCCCGGTAGCGCAGTGGGTGAGGAATTGGCGGAGGAATTCAGCCGCGTGGGGATCGACTGGACCCGTGGAATCCGGTCCGCCCACGCGTGCCTCAGGGAGTGCGCGTTTCACGGCTTCGGCGGCGTAGTCATAGAGCTTGTAATACTCATCTGGTGTACCTTGCCAATAGCCGATGTCGGGCTCATTCCAGACTTCCCAATTCCACGATTGTACTTGCTCCTTCCCGTAGCGCTCTATGGCGTGGCGGACCCAGCGGTAGACCAGGTCTGACCACTGGCGATAGTCTCGCGGCGGGTATGCCCAACCCGTCCAGAGCGTGCCCTCCGGCCAGTGATGCCTGTAGGGGTCTGGCCGGACTGAAAGCGCCTGAGGCATGAAGCCAATTTCCACCAAGGGCTTTGCCTTTACTCGCATCAGCGTGTCGAAAATCCTGTCGAGAATCGTCCAGTCGTAGACAGTGCGACCCATTGCGTCTTTGCTGTAAACGTTGGTTGATCCCCATTTGAGGGCTGCCTTGCCATCACCTGAAGTCAGCAAATTGTGCATGCGAATCTCGACCGCTGTGGCGCTCAATTCGGAAAGCTCGGCCAGTAGTTTTTCCCCGTTGGGCGCGTATGTATAGTTGGGCTCGTCGTACCCGAAATAATCCCACACTGGCGACAGGCGCTCATGCGGTCCTGAGGCATCGATCCGTATCCGGGTTTCCTGCTGTGCCAGGCTTGGTGTGGCGATCAGAACGATCGCTAAGCCGCGCACCCATGCGCCGCGGAAAGACTTGTTCACGAATCTCGCTCCTTCTTTGAAAACATGTAGGGGTAGGGCTTGGCCTACCCTGTTTCATTAGGGGACGGCAAGCCGTCCCCCTACAAGCCCGCAAAAGAGGGGTCTGTCCACGGGTTCGCCCCCTTCCAAGATGCAATATGGCCGCTTACGGGCCCAGGTTCCCAGGAACCAGTCCGCTTCGAGCGCCCTTATGTGATTTACCCAGCCTTTTGTAAGAGCTTACACCTCCTCTAGGCCTGCGGCAATCGCAACTGTGACCCCTAATCCATCGATAAACTCGCTTCTGTAGGGGGGCGGCTTGCCGTCCCCGAGTTTCTGCTGGCCTCATCGAGGGTAGGTCAAGCCCTACCCCCAAAACCACCCGAGTCGAGCCGTGTCCGGTCGTCTAAAAGGCAGCGAAAGAATGCCGGGTCCCTGCCAGTCTAAGCGAGGAGAATGGATTTTGCAGGAGCGAAATCAACGGACCACGGAAACGCTTCACTGCTTCACCCCGGACCGTCTGCGACTCCGCCGAAAATCACGTCATTCCCGCGCCAGCGGGAATCCACTGGAGGGACGATTGGTCCCCGCTTTCGCGGGGGACGACAACGCTAATTTTCATTCCCCCGAGTGCGCCACAGACCCATGGAAGCTCCCCCTGATGACACTTGACTACAACCACGCGGGGCCGATAAGGGGCCAACCTGTCGAATCATATTGGGGGGGGGGCACCGAAAGGACCTAATATCTTCATACTAGAAGGCAAAAATGAATCTATAAAAACCTTCTTGACACATCTCAGGAAAATGGTCATATTGTCACTATCGACGTGCAAGCGCTTACACTAACGTCGGCTAGTGGGGCGCAGGTAGAAACCAGGGGCCAAGAGAAATAGAGTTTGGGTTTTAATTGCAGCACTTGCCCTCGCGGCATGTAGCCAGACCGCGTGGCTATTGACGCATTTCGATTCGGGTCAGGGAGTCGGTCCAGCCAATTGTTCGGAGCACCAAGGAGGTGAACAGTGAAGAAGCAATGGCGCTTTTTGACTGTACTGCTGGCGCTGTCTATCCTACCGCTCCTCTCCGGAAAAGCTGTTTATGCGCAGGTAGGAGCTGACCGCGTGGCCATGACGGGCCTCGTGACCGACCCGTCCGGGGCCGCGGTTCCCGGTGCCACCATTACGTTAATCAACCAGGATACCGGCGTAAAGACCGTCGTGGCCACTGACGGCGCCGGCAATTTCACAACCCCGGCGATGATTCTGGGCAAGTACACTCTGCAGGTGGCAAAGGAAGGCTTCAGAGCCTACAGCCAGCCCGAAATGGAGTTGACGATCGGCGGAAGGACTTACACGCAGAACGTCACCCTCCTATTGGGCGCAGTAAATCAGACCGTCGAAGTAAACGCGGGCGCCCAAGTCATCAATACACAGAGTACCGAGGTCTCGTACGAGGTTGGCAAGCAGTATTACCAGGACCTTCCGGACGTGATGGGCGCGGACGTGCGCTTGGCGGAAACCAAACTCGTCTTGTCACCCGGCTACGTTCCCACGGCGCCTAATGGAGATGCGATCTTTCGCGGCGACGCATTCGAATCGCGCATCAACGGCGGCCAAACCGTCTCCTGGGAGAGCTGGTTTGACGGGGCCGAATACGGCTACGCCGAAGGTCACCAGCAAACCCACGAGAGCTCGATTCCCTACGCCGCAGTGCAGGAGATGACCACCACGGTGAACAATTTTTCCGCGCAGTACGGGCACACCAGCGGCGGCATCGTGCTTTACACCACCAAGTCCGGCACCAACCAGTTCCACGGCAGCGTGTACGATATTCTGACCAGCAACAAGCTGGACGCCAACAACTTCTTCTTGAACGAGTCGGGCGTCAGCACGCTTCCCCTGACCCAGAATAACGCGGGTTTTACCTTCGGCGGCCCCGTTCCCAAAGTCCATCTCTGGGGCAAGACTTTCTTCTTCACCAACTACGACCGGTTTGATTACCACAGCACGGTCAATACGGGGTACCAGAACTACCTTCCCACACCGGCAGAGAGAGGCGGCAACTTCAGCCAGTTGCTGCAAGCCCCGAACGCCGGCTGTGCGGGCCCGCCTTGCAAGGTCGGCACCGATGCGTTAGGCCGCCCGATCTACTACGGAGAAATCTTCAACCCCAGTACCCAGCGCACCGGTCCGAATGGAGCACTCGTCCGCGACGGGTACGGGTTTGACCCAACCACTGGATTGCCTACGGCGTCGGCGAACATGATTCCCGCGAACGATCCGCTGCTGACGGGAAATATGGGCGCGCAGTATGTGGCTTCCATCGTGCCTAACCTTGACAGAGATACCTTGTTCACTCCTAACGAGTTCGGGGGTACCTCGGATGACAATGACAAGATCAACGTCTGGACGTGGTTGTTCAGGATCGACCACACATTTAACGATAAGTGGTCGGCCTCCTTCACCTACTTCCAGAATCACCGGCCTCGCACGGCGCATTGCGGCGGGCCGGAAGGCTGCAATACCGTGAACAACGGAGAAACCGATCCCGAGGCGAATGACACCTACCTCGGGCAAGGCTTCTACCAGTTGATTACCAACCATTTTGCACACCTCCAGATCAGCACGGTGATCAAACCCAATTTATTCAATCACGCCACTCTAGCCTACGACCGGTGGGTAATGGACGGCCATCAGTTGTCCTCTGGAGTTGGCTGGAACCAGAAGCTGGGGCTTGGGCTGCCCAATGAACCTGCCTTCAACAAAGCCGGCTTCCCTTCGATCAACTTCGCTGATGCTTTGGTGCCTTACACCTCTTATGGGACACCGTGGTATGCTGACGGGGGCGACATCAACAACCGTTACCAGTTCTACGACGACCTCACCTGGATTGTCTCCAAGCACACGCTGAAGTTCGGAGTGCAAACCGAGTATCACACCTACCCACAGACGGGGTGGGCGGCGGGCACTGGCGGCACGTTTAATTTCAACTCCAACGAAACTGCCGCCCTGTCCAGCACGGGAACCCCCTTGGGCACAAACACCGGGGATGCCTTTGCCTCCTTCCTCCTCGGCCAAGTGGACAATGCGGGTTTCACCAACCCCATTTTCTACATGCCGAAGTTCTGGTACGCCTCTCCCTGGGTGAACGATTCCTATAAAGTCACGCCCCACCTGACACTCGAGTTGGGCCTGCGTCTTGATTGGAATTCAGGCCTCTCCGAGCAACACGGGCGCTTCTCCACCTTCTCACCTACCGCTACCCAGACCATTGGCGGCGCGACAGTTCCGGGCGCAATGGTTTTTAGCAGCGTCGCCAATGGAAATGGTTCCACCGGCGTGGCTCCTCGCTTTGGATTCGCTTACCAAGTCGGGAATAACAGTGTAATCCGCGGCGGATTTGCCGAATACTTTGGAGCCACCATAGCCGGCTCCTGGGCTGGAAATCCTTACCCAACCAACGGCTTTTCGACAAACCCGACGGTGAGCAACGTCACCGGCGGAGTAACCCCAGCATATTACTTCGGGAGCGGATTCCCCAGTTCTTCCATCACCTTCCCACCGGATATCAGTCCTGCGGTTGAAAATGGAGCGTCGCCGGTGGGCGTGCTTCCCGACTCCTACGAGATGCCGAGGTATCTGAACTACACCGTCTCCTTCCAACACCAGTGGCACAACAACATGGACCTCACCGTGGCGTACGTAGGGAACCACGCAACGCGTTTGCCCATCAACGCGTGGAACCTTGGGCCGGAATCCAACGAAAACGCAGGCAGCGTGCTTCAGTATGGCTCGCTGCTGACGTCAGGAGCATTCACGAACGGTGTTCCCAACTCCCAGTTGGTGGCCGCCGGGTTCACAACTCCTCCCTACCCGGGCTTCACTGGCGATCTCGCCCAGGCTTTGCGGCCCTACCCGCAATACCAGGAGGTCTCGTGGCGCGAAGGGCACACCGGCGCCAGCCACTACAACGCAGTGCAGGTGCAGTTGAATAAGCACTGGAAGAGCAATCTAACCACCGTCTCCTATACCTATTCCCGGCTCATAAACAATAGCGCGGAGTCGGGTGAGGCACAGTGCTGCGGTGGGTCAGGCAGCGGCGTCTCTCCCCAGAACCCAAGCAACATGCACGACATGTGGGGGCTTAGTGTCAACGACGTCCCGAATACGCTGGCCATCAGCGAGGTCTACACCCTGCCCTTCGGCAATGGCCAGAAGTTTGGCGGCGGAGTTTCCCCAGCGCTGAACAAATTCATCGGCAACTGGAACATTTCGGGCATCCTCACCTACGAGTCGGGGCGCCCGCAGACAATATACGAAAACAGCGAACTAGGCAGCTACCTGTTTGACAACGGCACGCAGTTCCCCAATGTTGTTGCCGGCCAGAAGCCGGTGACCGGGGGAAGTTTTACCAACCCCTTCGGCCAGGTGTATTACAATGCGAATGCGTTCACGAATCCCGGCCCGTTTGCCTTCGGTGATGCCTCGAGGACGAGTTCCGACATCCGGGGGTTCCACTTCTACAACGAGGATATCTCGATTTACAAAGATACCTACTTCGGCGAGAGCCGTTATGTGAGATTCCAAGCCACGGCGGGTAACCTGCTGAATCGGGTTGATTTCTGCTCGCCCAACTCCACCGTGAATAGCGGCGCTTTCGGGACAACGTTCACGCAGTGCAACGTTCCGAGACGCATTCAGATGGGTCTGGAAATCTTCTTCTAAGGCCGTTGCTCGCTCCTCTCCTCAAGATGGCCGGTCCACTGGCGGGCGCATTTTTGTGTCGGGTGTCTTGTAGTACTTACTCGCAGGCAAGCCCACTGCGTCCGAACCCGCTATTGGTCATCCGCTTCGCCGTCCAGTAAGTTGGCCGGCTGGGAAGTCTTGTCTTCGGATGATCCCCCGGCCTTCCTGAACGTAAACGAGTTGATTAGCTTCTACGTTTTGGAATCGCTCCACCAGCCCAGAGGGCCAGCGAATTTCGAGGGCGTCCGCCTGCTTTGCGCGGCCCAGGCCGAAATGCAAGCGAAAGTCATTTTGGGAGAGATAGCTGGCGCCGCTCATGACCTCGTCAATCTGGGTGTGATTCCCGGTCACGATTTTGACGCGCGCTCCGATGGCGCTTCGATTCGATTTCACGCCGATGCATTTAACCTTGATCCAGGTGTTCCCCGACATCGAATCATTGCGCAGCAGCGACGGAGGCTCATTCATGTTGATCACGACGATGTCCACGTCGCCGTCGTTATCGTAATCGCCAAAAGCGCAGCCGCGGCTGGTGTGCGGCTGAAGAGCGCCCGGTCCGGCCCGGGGGGCTACATTCTCGAATTTCCCGTTCCCTGTATTCCGGTAAACGACCGGTGGTGACGGGTAATCTGCCATCAGGCCGCGCCCCGAGATTTCCGGGTAAACGTGGCCCGTAGAAATGAAGATGTCGCGCCAACCGTCGTTATCGAAGTCCTGGAATCCCGCTCCCCAACCGACGTTCGCCGTTGCGGCTGCGAGGCCGGATTGAAAAACGGCGTCGTAAAAAGTACCGTCGTGATTGTTGTGGTATAGGCTCACATTCTCACCCGCGAAATTGGGCTTCAGGATATCGAGCCAGCCGTCGCAATCGTAGTCTCCGACCGCTACTCCCATCCCGCCCTGGGTAGCGCCGTTCCCGTTGAGCGCACAGCCGGCGGGCGTGGCGATCTGGGTGAATGTCCCGTCATGGTTGTTGTGGTATAAGAGGCTGGGCGCTTCGTCGCACGAAACGTAAATGTCGGGCCAGCCGTCGTTATCGAAATCCGCCGCCGCCGCCCCCATCCCGTAGGAGCCTGCCGGAATCCAGTTACTGCTGACTACGTAAGGGTCGGGAAGCCCGCGCGGGATGGCGACACCGGATGCTTCGGAAACATCCTCGAACGTGCCGTCCCCCCGGTTGTGGTAGAGAATATTCGTGCCGCCGCCCATCCCTTGTGGTCCGCAAGCCACGGGGATTCCGTAGTACTTGCAGAGCGCAGAAGCACCGGGCGCGGGAGCAATATTCGGGTCGAAATTCACATAGTTCGCCACAAACAGGTCGAGGCGCCCATCCCGATCGTAGTCCAGGAAACAGCAGGCGACATTCCACCTCACGTGCGGACCGTGCTGGACAAGACCTGCTTTCTCGGTGACATCGGTGAACGTCCCGTCGCCGTTGTTGTGATAGAGAACATTCTGGCCCCAGTAGGTTACGAATAGGTCGTCGAAGTCGTCGTTATCGTAATCGCCCACGCAACAGCCCTGTCCCCAGCCCGTCCGGACCAAACCCGCCTGGCGTGTGACATCGGTGAAAGTCCCGTCGCGATTATTGTGAAAAAGGAAGTTCGAGGGTGGAGGGTCGGGGGAAGGCGGGTTAATCGTCGTTCCATTCACCATGAAAATATCCATCCAACCATCGTTGTCGTAGTCAAAGAACGCTACGCCACACCCCATCTCCTCCAGAAGGTAGCGCTTCGTGGTTTTTCCGCCGGTGATGTTGATCGCCTGGCCGAGCCCCGCGTGTGCGGCAACGTTTGTGAACGAAAATCCGTGTGGCATGGCCGTCCCGGCCGTGCGCGCGGGCCGGACGCTCGCGCCACTGCTGCGCGCTCTCGATGTTTGACCGGCCATCCCGTTCTGCGTTTCAAGCGCGAGAACGGACGCCGGCACGACAGCACCCAGGCGTCGAAGAGACCGCAGAAACTCGCGCCGCGACTTCAAAACTCCGCTTTCAAATTCAGTGTTCGTCATCATGCGTGGGTGGGACTGGGGGAAGGTCCGGTTCGCGTTCGTGGTTGGCGTCTCGCCAGAGTTTCGCCATAGCGTTCTCATCGTTATGGATCGCCTCGAACTTCTTCAAAGCCGCCTCACTTTCCGGGGCTTTTCCCAGCTTCCGCAGAGCCTTGCTGAGAAGGTAGAAATACTCAGCCGTGCTGGAATTGATCGCGATGGCTTTCTCGACCGAGTCCGCGGCTTTCTGCCACTCGTATTGAATTTGAAACGCCTTGGCCAGATCGTAGTAGGCTAGATCGCACTGTGAATCGATTTCGAGCGCTTGGTTTGCAAAATCGATCGCGAGATCGGGCTGCCGCATTCGATTGTAATGGGCGCTGAGGTATTCAAAAGGCAAGGGCGAGTTCAGGTGTTGCGCTTCATTCATCTGGGCGGCCGTTGTGTAGTCTTTAACCGCCTCGTCATTCTTCCCCAGGGTTTCCATGACCAGACCGAGGTTGTTATACGCTTTCATATACCCGGGATCAAGCTGGATGGCGGTCTCATATTCCTTCCTGGCCATCGGGAAAACCTGCCGCGTGTAGTAGACCCGGCCAAGAAAGTAGTGAATCTCAGGCGAATTCGGTTCGAGCTGCGCCGCATACTGCAATTCCACTTCAGCCAGGTCATAACGGCCTACGAAGGTGCAAACCAGGCCAAGTATTTTGTGGGCTTGGGCGTCCTTGACATTGATCTGAAGGGACCTTGAGAGCTCACGGACCGCCCCTCCAATTTGATGGGTACGGAAATATACATAGCCAAGGTCGTAGTGCGCCTGCGCCGAGGCGTCGTGGTCTCTTAAGTATTCCTCCAACGCCGGCCTGGCTTGCTGGTATTGGCCTTGCTGAATGAGGTTCTCCAAGGGCTTGAGTGTGTCATCATCCCCAGCTTGAGCCGGGCTCACAAGCCCGCGCGCGGCAGCACCACCAGCGTCCTTAGGTTGGTCGGCGGCTTTCACCTCAGAACCGAGAGCGGAGGAAGAAAGCGTAGAGGCAAGCAGCAGGCACCCTATTCGGCCCGCCCAGTTGATGGGGGAACGTGAGTCGCGAATCCTCTCCTTTGGGGAGAGACACGAATCGTCAACTCTCTCCCCCGGGAAGACACCCGAAAAGCCAGCCTTCTCTACTTGGGAGAGCGTGTCGTGGTGCGGCGTTTTCATCAGCCGCAGTGCGACCGGTGAGGGGTCTCCTCCCGAATTCGTCGTCATCCATTCTCGCTGCAGTGCCATTTCACATCCGTTGCTTTGTGACCTTTGCGAGCTTTGCGTCTCTGCGTGAGACCGATTCGTCCGTCCAAAGATCCAAACTCTATGCACCAGGCGGCACACGTTGCCCCGGCCACCGTCCGCGCTTCCCCGAGCGCCAAGCCGGTTCAGTGCGCCACACCCGGCTTCGATGCGCCTAGTTCCTTGAGAGTGGAGGCCAGGTTTTCCTGCGCTTCGCGGTACTGGGGATTGAGCTTGAGAGCTTGCTGGAACGTCGTGACGGCCTTCTCCATCACGCCCTTGCGAGCCAGCGCTATCCCCAGATAGTTGTAGGCCTCTGCCCATGAGGGACGCAGGCGGATCGCCTCCTCGAACTCATAGATCGATGCGTCCAGATTAGCGATGTCGAGTAAGGTCTTCCCCAGGGTGTAACGGGCCTCGGAATCGCCGGGTTGCAGGCGCACGGCTTCCCGCCATTCCCGGACTGCGCCTTGGGAGTCTCCCTTCTTAAGCAGAGCCTCCCCGAGTTCCTTATGGGCGCTGGCCGAGTTGGGCTCGAGCCTAGTGACCGTCTGGAAATGTTCGATGGCGGCATCTGTCTTCCCCATAGCCAATTCTTCTTCCGCCTGGCTGAACTGTGAATCGGCAAACTGTGTCCGGGTTTTTGTCGCGTTGTACTGTTTGCCAAGCCGAAACTCCTTGGCGGCCTCCTCGGTTTGCCCCAGGCGTCCCAGGGCCAATCCCATCTGGTAGTGGGCATCGCCCCTTTGTGGAATCCAGCTTGACCGCTTCGCGGAGGTGTACGAGCGCTTCCTCGAGATTTTTCTGATCAACCAACAGCTTGCCCAGCGTGTACTGTGCGTCCACGGATTGGGGGGCCATCGTTGCCACTTTGCGCAGCTCAGTGATTTCCTGCTCGACGTTTCCCTGGCGGCCATAGGCTACTCCAAGATTGTAGTGCACGCTCGCCAAGGTGGGATCAAGTTTTACGGCGCCTTCAAGTTCCTTGACCGCCTCATCGAGGTTGCTCTCTGTCAGAACGGCGCCAAGATCGGAATGCGCTTCGGCAGAATCGGGTTTCTCCTGAATGGCCTTGCGAAATTCCTGGATGGCTTGCGCGCCCTGATCGGCTTGTACGTACACCAATCCCAGCGCGAGATGGGCGTCATAGAAATCGGGTGCTTCCCGGATCGCGGTCTGGAACTCCTGCATCACTGCATCTTTGTTCGCGCCTTCCAAACCCAGCAAGTGGCCGAGCACGTAATGTACCTCCGGCAGGTCGTCGTTTCCTTTAGCCGCCCGCTTGAGTTCAGAGATGGCTTCCGCTAGATCGTCCGGGGCTACGGGAGCCTGCGTATTTAGCCGAAGAGCTGCCTCGAACTGATGAAGCGCCGGACCGAGATCACCCTTCTTCAATAGAATCACGGCTTGATCCATGTAGGCCGAAAAGTCATTAGGGTTGAGAGCTAGCGCACAGGCCAGGTTGTCCAAGGCATGATCAGCGTCCCCAAGATCCTTTAATGCCATTCCCAAAAATGCGTAGGCCGGACCCGAGGCTGGTTCCAGTTTGACGGCCTCCTTCAATTGCGTGACAGCTTCGGGTCGCTGCCCCGCATACCACAAGGCCACACCCAGATTGTAGCGCGATGGGCCGGATTGAGGGTCCAGGGACACGGCCCGGTTCAATTCCGCGATCGCGTCCGGCAACTTCCCTTGCTTGCCGAGGATAAATCCGAGCAGGTTGTGAGCTTCGGCGTAGCTCGAGTCGGCCCGCAGGGCTTCGTCGAGCGCCTGGACAGCTCCATCCAGGTCTCCCTCAACAAGTTTACGGGTCCCCTCCGCATAGAGCTTCTCGGCGGCTGGATTAACAGGCGCGGGGGGAGTATGGGTCGATTTTGCGCCAAGCTGATTCAGGATGGGGCCCAGCGCGTAATAGGCTTCGCGCATTTGCGGCGCCAGTCGCAGGCTCGCTTCGAGGCATAGGACGGCTTTCCCGAGTTCGCCCATCTGCCGGTAGGTCTGGGCACTCTCGTACTTGGTCCGATAAGCGACCGCACGCGGCGGATGAAGCGCCAGAACACGCTCGAAGTGATCCAGCGCGCCTTTGGGGTCGCCCTTGGCGCGCAGGATCACACCCATATTGAGATGGGCCTCGAAGCTTGCCGGACGCAGGGCCAGGGCCTTTCGAATCGCCGCGTAGCCCTCGTCGAACTTCCCTGCGCTGGCCAGGGTTGAGCCGAGATTGTTGTAGGCCCGGAAGAAATCCGGCTTCAATTCGACCGCTTTTCGATACTCTTCAATTCCAGCGGCAATTTCATTGTTCTGGACGTAGGCGTTCCCAAGACCGTTGTGGGCATCGGCGGATTTCGGATACCACTTCAGAATCGTCTGGTATTCTTCGATGGCCTCTTTGATTTGGCCGCTCTCCTCGAGGGCGAGCGCCAGTGCCTGGCGTGCCGGCTCGAAATCCGGTTGGAGTTCGACGGCGGTCTTCAACTCTCCGGTCGCGTCCTGCAAACGCTGCGACTCGGCGGCAAGAAGGCCGAGATAGTAATGGGCTTGCGCGTTTCTCGCGTCGAGACGAACCGCCTGGTGGAAGAATTCCTCAGCGTCTTTTGGATTCCCCAATCTGGTCAGCGCCACACCTAGCCCTGCATACGCCCGACTGTTGCCAGGGTTATTTCGGATCGCTCGCTGGAACTCCGCCGCCGCTTCCTTCCACTTCTGCTGGGTCAGTAGAAGAAGCCCTCGGTCATAGGGGTCTGTCGGCGTTTTAGTTGTCGTGTCAGGGAAGTATAGGGTTGGCAACCGCCCAGCAAGGAGGAAAAGGATTGAGCCAAGGAAGGCAATTCGAAGCCGGCCCCCTTGGCGTCTTCTGCCGGCCTTGGAGGAATCGCGGAGATGAGATCTTTCCTTCATGGCAAGATCCATTGCCATCCGGCGGACTGTCGAAAAAAGCCCTCTGCTGCTGTCGGCAGCAGTATTAATAATTTGAATTATACACGAAACGCGTGCCCTCATGGAGTGATCACCACGTGTGCCTGGAACAGCTTGAATCCCGAATAACGATGCGTATTACGGATGAACACATTGTGATAGTGAAGCTGCACCGTTACCTCCTGGGGGAGCCAGAGAATATTCTTGATACCCGCTGGTAGGATGGGCGAGTAATTCACAGTTGTATTTTGGCTTGCAAGCCCGATATCGCTACGCGGCGCGAGGAGCCATGTCTTGAGCTTCAGGATATGAAATGATTTCTCATCGATCCATGCGAGCCCTTGCACCAGGATTATGGCGGAATGGTCACCGGCCTCAAATGTCGTAAAGTTTCTGGCGACTCCAGGTCTTTGCGCGAAGCCCACAACGTAGCCAATCTGCTTTCGAATGAGTTCGTCCCCAAAGTATCGAAATCGGCTCTCGGGCTGATTGGAGGTGTTAAAGTATGCCCAGCTACCGGCAAAGTTGGTGGTGATCAATCGCAAATCCGGTAGGCTTGCGAGGTCAATGGGTTGTCCCTTAGGACTGGTGCGGAACTCTTTGAACATCAAAGGGTCGCCGGCGGGTCTGGGGATGATGTTGTAGAGGAAATGATGGGCTACCTCGTTCGGGCCCATCTCACGCCACGTGACGATGGGACTACCCACTTTCCATTCTGAGTACACACGCTCATCACACGCAATATTACGGAATTCGGCAATCATCTCGGCCGCTCTTTCCCCCACCCGCTTCAGAATCAATGGCAAATCTTCCTTCCCGGCGGGTCGCAGTTTGGAAAGTTCGGGAATGTCTTTGATCTCCCGCGCTGTCCAATCCGTGAGGGTGCGCGCTTTGCTGTAAATCTCTAGTTCCGCCTGGCTGGCGCGGGGCCGTACTTCCGCCGGTTGAGATGAAATGCCGGGTCTCTGTGCTAGCGTGCTGGTTTCCAGCGCAACCATCATTGCGAAGACGAATGAAATCACAGGCAGCCTAAACTCCACAAAGGAACTACTCGGCTCGTCGGCTCGCAGGTGAGGACGCCTGTTCATCAGTTCATGGCTTGGATCATCCGCTAGTTTTGCTGAAGTTCCTTTAAGCTTCGAGCGGCGTATGTTTCGATCACTGTTCCCTTGCCTAACTCCGCCGCCTTCGAAAAGGCCCCGATCGCTTGCTGCTTCTCTCCCACATTGGAGTAGATCTCTCCCAGACGAAAATAAAGGGAAGCCTTGGGAGGCTGGGAAAACGAGATGGCTTTCTTGAACTCTTCGATGGCCGGCTTGTATTTGTCTTGCTGCATGGCGACCGAGCCGAGGGCAGCATGCGCGCTGGATTCGATGCCGGCCTTTCGCGCCGCAAACTGTTCCGGCGTCTCTCCCGGCCTGGTCGGCAACTTTGGCAACAGGTCGAGCGCCCGCTGTGCGCCGGTCTGCGCTTCTTGAAGCTCCTTTGTGCCGTTGTCCGGGGAGTTGCGGACCGTGCTGGGTTCGGAAAGCGACATGGCCACAACAAGGAGACTGAATGTGTTGTCAGCATCAAGCGCCAGACTCTTCCGGCCCGTCTTCACTGCATTCGGGAAGTCGCCTTTTTGTTGGAAAGCGGTTGCGGCCTGCGTAAAGACGTAAGACAACAGCTCACTGTTCGGAAAAGTCCGGGCGAATTCCATTGCCATGCGGATCTTGGTGTCGGGATCGGAGGCCTGCTCTATTGTCTTGTAGCCCATGGCCTCTTTGTAGGTAGATGTCAGGGGGGCGCCGGTCGCGCTCATCAGGACCGCGCCTTTGAAATTCCGGACCGTAGGGCCGGCCGTCCAGATAGCCTGGAGAATTTGATCTTCCGCTCCGGCTTTCCGCATCTTCTTTTCAATGTCCGGATTGAGGTCGAAGTTGACGCCCTGCTCGTGTAAAGTCTCAATGAGATGGTCCGGTTGTTGCTTCTCTTGCTTGATCAGGCGAATTACTTCGTCTTGATTCAGAAAATGGCGCGCGGCTTCTTGGGCTGGTAGAATCCCTACCGCCAAGATTAGGAAAAGATTCAGGCTAACCAGTCTTTGCCACATTTTGTACCTCGCATCGCCAGGAAGGACAGATCTGGAGTTCGCACCTCACCACTATTGCGGACTCGCCGCAGACTCGCGGTTGGACTTGCGCATCGACTCTACCTGCTGAAGCATCGATCTGGCTTGGCCGGCCAGCGGCCCGTCAGGAGCCGTTCCGAGATAAGTCTGCGCTTCAGCATAAGCCCGGTCATATTCCCCTTTGTTGCAAACAGGCGTCGGCAAGGAAAACGTGAACCTCCACGGGCACGGCGGGACTTAAGGACATGGCCTTCTGGTATTCTTCTTCCGCCTCCTTGTGCTCGCCCGAGTGTTGGTGCACAATGCCCAGCCGGTAGTAAGGTTGCCAGTCGCTCGGCGCCACTCTCAATCCTCGTTGCAGAATCGCTTCGCTTTGCGCATACCTCTTCTCCATATCCAAGAGGATTCCCAGTTGAAGATAGGGTTCCAGAAACGCCCCGGCGCAGTGAATTGAATTTTGGAATGAGTTCTCCGCGGAAGGGAGCTCCCCTTCGAGGGTGAGCACTACGCCCAACTCGGTAAGTACACGCGCGAAGCACTTGTCCATCTCAATTGCCCTCTCAAAGTGCTTGCGCGCGCTCGCCAGGTCCTTCGCTTCGAGCGTAGCGTGGCCCTGTTCGTATTCTTTGCGTGCTTTCTTTGGCGCGGCCAGATCCGTTGCGCTCTCCGCAGGAACGGGGGGAGTCTTCTTTGGCTCTAGCGGGGTCAAGTAAGCGGTGGGAAATCTGCTGGCGTGATACTGCATGTCTACCTGAGAGCTTGCCGGCTGATACCCCTCAGCAACAACAATGATCTGGTAATATTTTTCGGTCAGATCGTGGAATTCAAATCTGCCCGTCGTGCCCACCATCTGTCGAGCGACGACTATATTCTCCGCCACTTCCAGCTTTACGATGATGCCCGAGGGGAGCGTCCCGCCGTTGGTTACGCGAATCTGCCCCTCGATTGAAGTGTCGCTCCCGCGGCAGGCTCCTGTCGCAGTCAGAAGCACGGCCGAACCCAGAAAAGCCAGGATCACGAAGCGCATCGCCCCTTGAGAGCGCGTCAATCTACGCTGCATACGGACCTTGCCCTGACACTTTGTTGCCCACCCGCGCTAAGACCAGTATATTCTAAAATACGGGAACCGGGTGGGGAAGCGTGACGACCGAAGCAGAATTCTTGCAAGCGCTTACGGGGTTGGAATCCCCCCTATCGGACGCTGGTTTCTCGTTGATTCAGCACTGACAGCGCCTCTGGCAGAGTGAGAGCGTCCAAACCTCTGGCTTGCGCCTGACCTGCTGGCTGGATATCCCGGAAGACCTGCGGATCGTGGGGGGGCCTGGGCAACGGCCGAATATATTGCTTGCCTAAGGCAGCACTGGGTGGTATGGTAGCAAGCCGAGTCTATTCTATAGGAGAGACGGCTCTTAGTGTGATCCGCACGTCGTGTTCAAATGGAAGGTTTGCAGGGCTTCGATTGAAAGCGCTTGCACCTTCGCTCCCGCTACCCAGGCTGCCGCGAATCGGAGTAAATCGTTGCCCTCCACCTCGCGAAAGCGTGGCGAACCAAGCGGCACGGAGTTTGCTCGCGCTAGGGTGTTCCAGGTGCGAAATTCTCCGGGTGTCGCGTGGACAGCGGGCATCCGCAATAGAATCGGGTAGGTGGTTTCAGCGCCGACTTGCGCGCTCGGCGGCGGTTTATTTTCACGGAACTGACAATGACACTTCTCGAAGTTGCTAAACAGGCAAGGGTTTCGACCGCCACAGTATCCCGGGTCCTGAACGACACCGGCCCCATCAAAGCCTCGACGCGAATGCGGGTGTTGAAGGCGATCGAAAAATGCAGGTATTACCCCAACAGCAATGCACGGGCCCTGGCTGGCCGCAAGAGCCGGACGCTGGGGATGGTGGTTTCAAATCTCGAGAATCCGTTCTTTGTGGATATCTTTCGTGCGCTCGAAGATGAATCGAATCGTCACGGGTACGAGGTCGCGGTGGCTAATACGAACTACATTCCGCGGCGGCTGGTTGCTCAAGTCCACCTGATGATCGAACGGCGTGTTGCGGGACTGGCGGTGGTCGTCTCAGAAATGGAGCCGGACCTGCTTCGAGAGCTGAGAGAACTGAACCTTCCGGTAGTTCTCTTTGACGTAGGCGAGGCGGGGGGCCGCATCTCTAAGATCAAAGTGAACTATCACAGCGGCATGCGAAAGGTCGTCACTTACCTATACTCTCTTGGGCATCGGAGGATGGCGTTCATCGGTCACCACGCAGGTCTACAGCCTCTGCAGGAGCGGCAAAAGGCTTTTCTGGAGACGATGAAGCTCTATGCGGGTGAGGTCGAGTTCGTGACGGCCACAGGGCGCGACGGCGCGGAGGGGGGAAGGCAGGCAACTCGGAATCTCCTTGCTTCGGGGTCGAGGCCTACGGCTATCGTTTGCACCAACGATTTTATGGCCATCGGAGTGATGAAAGCCCTTCGGGAACTGGGTTTGAAGATTCCCGGTGACGTTTCAGTGACGGGACACGACAACATCAATTTGTCCGATTTCATGGCTCCCGCCTTGACCACTCTTGATGTCCCTCGCGAGCGCATCGGCCGGTTGGCCTTCCGTACGCTGGTTCCGGAGTCAGGCGAATCCGTGGGTCCCGGCAGCGAGCTTCTGATCGAGCCTCAACTCCTTGTCCGCGATTCGACTGCTCTTGCGCCGGAAAGCAATATTGCAATCCCGTAGTGCCGCCAACATCCGCTGCCGTTTGCCCGCCCAACCCTTTTAATCACGCGTCTAGGCGCTGTAGCTGAGAAGCATTGTTCTCCTCGAGTTAGGATTTTTGTCTTCGGGAGGAGGGGTTCGCTTCCGGCTCAGATCTTGGCGGGTCAACGCCGGGGCAGTACCCCTATGAACCACGATTCTGTGCTGGCCCTTCGGACTTTCAGTCGTTTCGTCGTGATCAGGTCAATAAGCTGGCAACCCTTCTTCTGATCCACGCAACCTAAATGCAACTGGTGGTAGTATCGCTACGCGCACCCGAGGTGAATCACGATGCGCCACAGTCCAAACGCCGCCATTTGGACCATCGCCGCTCTTCTGTTCCTTGCGGGTACTGGCCTCAGGCGGGAGGAGTGAAGTTTTCTTTCACCTTTAAGCCGCGCTTCGGCATGAAGGCTCTCGCTACGCCGTCCGTGCTCTATGACTACTACAATCCGGAGGCTCGCGCGGTGGTGGAACCGGCGCAGTTTGTGGTGCAATAGCCGGACAAGCCACTCACCGGCTGTGCCCTAGTCTCCTTCCATATAGTCGGCTTAACGCCCTTGTGACCTAGAGGTTGGCGACAACGAGTCAAAAGCACGGTTTGGCCGTTTAACCGGCCAAGTGATCCTCCCTTAATGCAAGAGAGAAGCCGCCTTTTCAGGCCGGATCCGCTGGCAGGGCTATCAATCACATGGAGATCGCTTACGGAATGGGGTTTCTCTCCAGGAATTTGGGAGCGGAACCGGTCGGTAAACATGGCGGCGGCGCGGAGCAATGCATGCTGACTTCCGGCTGCACAGGGTAACCGCGAGCCAAAGAAAAAATCAAACCCTCCTGTTGACATTTCTTTGGCGGCTATTCTATGATGATCTAGATGTCGGCTATCGACATGTCGAAACAACAATCGGAAGTTCCTTACGGAACGCTCGATCTTCTCATCCTGAAAACCCTGGAGGCGATGGGGGCGTTGCACGGTTATGCCATCGCCCGGCGCATCGAGCAGGTCTCCGGCGATTCTCTGCAACTGAGCCAGGGCTCGGTGCACCCCGCCCTTATCCGGCTAGAGCAGGAAGGCTGGATCCGCGCGGACTGGGGCCTTTCGGAAACCAATCGCAAAGTGAAATTCTACTCATTGACCAGGGCGGGGAAGAAGCAACTGGGGGTGGAAGTGGCGAATTGGGAGAAGGCGACGGCCCTGGTGGCTCGCTTCCTGGAGTCGTTATGATGACCGCACACCGTGCAGTGATGCGCTTGCTTGCATTGGTTCGCAGACCGCGCCTGGACCGGGAACTGGAGAATGAGATTCTCGCCCACCTGGAGTTGGCCGAAAGGGATGCCCTGGCGCGCGGCCTGTCCCCGGAGGAGGCCCGCCGTGCCGCTCGCCTCCGCTTTGGAGGAATTGAAAACATGAAGGAAGAACACCGCGATGAGCGCAGTTTTCGCTGGATCGAAACCTTGCTGAGAGACTTGCGATACGGGCTTGGCGTCGCTCGGGCGCGCACCGGGCTTCACCGTTATCATCGTCAGCGTGCTGGCACTCGGGATCGGCGCCAACGTGGCCATGTTCAGCGTGCTGGACGCAGTGCTCCTCAAGCCTCTTCCGTTCTCCCAGCCGGACCGCATGGTTCGCGTCTGGGAAGCGCCGCAGCCCGGGGCGGTCAATGCCACCAGCGTTCCGGACTTTGTCGATTGGAAGCGCCTGGCGAGTACGGAGTTCGAAGCGTTGTCGGCGGAGCAGTCGATCTCGGTGGCGCTCACCGATAAAGACGGAGCGACGCGGCTCTCCGGCAAGGCGGTGACGGCGGACTATTTCCCGGTGTTTGCCACCAAGGCCCAGTTGGGCCGCACCTTCACACCGGGAGAGGACCAGCCGGGCGCCGCCCCCTTGATTGTCCTCAGTCACGCCGCCTGGCAGAGCGACTTTGGCGGCGACCCCGACATTCTGAATCGCCATCCGATCCTGGACGGCGTATCGTACCAGGTCATCGGTGTTCTGTCGCCAGGCGCTTTCGATCGCGATGAGACCAGATTCTGGAAGCCCCTGGTCTTCACTCCCGACCAACAAGTGCGCGACATTCGCTGGCTCACGGTGTACGGCCGCCTTCGAACAGGCGTTACCGTAGCGCAGGCCAGCCAACGCATGCAGGTCATCAACGCCGCGCTGATGGCGGCCCACTCTATCCAGGATCGCAACGGGACCATCGTCGTTGCGACTCTGGCGCCTCTGCTGGTCGGGACCGACCTGCAGCGATCAATCTACGTTGCCTTCGGCGCGGTTGGCCTGGTGCTGCTGATCGCCGGCGCGAACACGGTGAATCTGCTGCTTGCCAAGGCCGCGTCGCGGGGGCGCGAACTCGCCGTTCGAGCCGCTCTGGGCGCAAGCCGCGGGCGCCTGATTGTTCAATTGCTGACGGAGAGCATGGTTCTGTGCCTGCTGGGAGGAGTGGCGGGCGTCGCGCTCGCCGCCATCCTGATCCGTGCCGCGAGGCCGGTGTTGGCCGAGTCTCTTCCTTTTACAGCCGACGTCAAACTGGATCTGAGCGTGCTTGCGTTCGCCGGAGTCGTGGCGCTGGGTGTCGCACTGCTGGCCGGCACGTTCCCGGCTCTGCGGGCTAGCATTCAGCGATGTCGCGGAGTCTCTGAACCGCTCGGCCCGCGGATCATCGGGCGCGCACACCCGCTTGCGGCGCGCCATTGTCATCGGCGAGGTTGCACTCTCGCTGGTGCTGGTGTGCGGCGCACTGCTGTTGTTCAGGAGCCTGCTCAAACTTCAGCAAATCGACACCGGAGTTCGCATTGACAAGGTCATTACGATGTCCGTGGACCTGCCTGCAGGTGCCTACCCGACGCCGCAGAAAGCCGCTCTTTTCTACCGGTCGATCGGCGCAGCGCCTCGAAGCCGCTCCGGGAGTCTCGCAGGTTGGCCTTACAACGGTTTTACCGCTCCAGTGGATTAGCAATGGAGAGGGAATGCTCCTCCCGGGAGTGGCGGAAATGGTGCATGTGCGCTTCAAGCGTGTTGATCCGGGTTACTTCCGCACGCTCGGCATTCCGATGCTAGCCGGTCGAGGCATCACTGACCAGGACCGCGATGGAACCCCGCGCGTGGCGGTCATCAACCAGGCTCTGGCGGCGCGTCTGGCGGAAGTTGCCCGCATCAATGATCCTCTCGGCAAGGTGGTGCGTGTATCGACTCCGGGGTATAGGGAGACGAGAGAATTCATTCCGGAGGTCGAGATCGTGGGCGTGATCCGCAGCGAGCGGGTCTCCGGGCCCGGCAATCCCGATCCGCCGGTGGTTTACGTACCGCTGGCGCAGGCGCCTTCGCCCGGGGTGAAACTCGTTATTCACACGGGCGCGGAGCTGGCCGCTGTGATGCCCGCCATTCGAGAAGCTGTTCGCGAGATTGACCCCAACCTGCCGCTGGGAGACATCGCCACCATGGAGCAGGTAAGGGATCGAACCCTTTCGGGCGCCAGCCGGCCGGCAGGGCTCATCGGGGCGTTCGCCGCTATCGCCGTTCTGCTGGCTGCGATCGGCCTCTATGGCGTGCTCTCGCACACGGTAACGCTGCAGCGGCGGGAGATCGGCATCCGGATGGCGCTGGGCGCAGGGGCGGCTGAAGTTTTCTCGCATGTGTTGCGGAACGCGCTGAGCATGGTGGCGGTGGGGCTTGGGCTCGGATTGCTGGGGACTTTTGCCCTGACCAGAGTGATGAAGAACCTGTTGTTCGAAGTCTCGCCGCTCGACCCCGTGGCGCTCACCGTCGCCTGCGTTTCAATAGCGCTGATCGGGCTCCTGGCAGGATTTCTTCCCGCCAGGCGCGCTGCGAGCATGGACCCCGTAGAAACCCTTCGTGAGGAAGGCTGAAGTCTCGTGCCCGCAGCAGCCTCCGCAGCGCGCCCGAGACCAAACTCGCCGCGGAAGTCTCCGGGAGAATTCAGCTTTGATCGTGCCCCAATGGCTAGGCTGCTTCTCTCACTGGCAACAGTATTGCGTGCGCTCTGCCGGAACAGTCGCCTCGCCTGATGAGGCAGGGACCAGTTGCGGCAGCTTTTCGCCGAAGGCTTACTCAATCACGGATCTCCGCCGGCTCACCGTTTCCGTCGAGCTTTCCGCGCGGCGCAGAGATGCCGTCACCTCGCAGGGGCCTTTCTCTGAGGGAATGGGCAAGTTCACAACGTACGTCTGTTGGCCGAGCGGCGCAACCTCGACATCCAGTTCGCGATGCACTCGTACGACGCCGCCCGTGGCCACGGCGAGCACTAACTTGCCCCTTGCCATTTCGTACTCATCATTGACCAGCGAGACGGCCATGGCGTGGCTCGAGCCGGCAGCCAGGGTCGGCTGCCAGAAGTTGAGATAGACACCCACGGGGCTGAAGGAATTGGCAAGCGCTTCCTCAAAGCCGGGCTGCAGCTTCAGGCTTTGCACGTCCTGAAAGAAGTCTCCCGTGTAGGCATCGCGGTGGCTGGCCGTGAGGTAGGTGAAGCACAAGACGCCGGCGTAGGTGCGGTGGGCGCGCCAATATTCGGTGAGCCCCGCCCAGAGGTAAGCGGCGAGGTCAACAACTTCGCTCGCTCCGGCGTCTTTGCCGAGAAGGCGCTGGAAGAGCGGACCCGAAAGCACCGCCGGGCTGCCGTCGCGGTTGAGCCAGATCCAGTCGTATTCGTTGAGGACCACGGCGTGGCTCGTCGGGTGCGGGCTGTTGGTGCTTTTCGCCCCGGTGCTCGCCTCAAGCTCCGCAACGTTGAATTTGTGGCCGGTTGGAGACAAGTCGCCGACGAAGAGGTAGTTGTGATCCTCGACCGGGTCGTCCGGCCCTTCCGGCGGATTATAGCCGTTATCCCAGTTGCGGTTCGAAAGGTCCAGAGGCCGCACAGTATGGATGATTTGGGCAAGTACATCCGCGTGGGTCTCGTTGCAGGCATCCCACCACCCGACGCTCGCGTGATTCCAATTGTCCCGCATCCACTCACCGTATTCCCTTACCATCTCCTCGGTGCTCCAGGCCTCCCGGTAACCCCAGACCGGGAATTCGTACTGAAGGATCAGCCCGGCCTCGTCGGCGATATCCATCCAGAATTCCGGAACGGGACCGATGCAGATTCGGAAGCTATTCCAATGCAATCGTTTCGGCAATTCGACCAGCAGGTTGCGCGTCCAAGCATGGTCCCAAGGCAGGCCTTGCGATTTGGGATCTTCCAGGAAACGATGAAAGGTGATATTTGAGCCGCGCAGGAAATAGACGCGCCCGTTCAAATAAGCCCGCTTGGTCGCCGTATCAAAATGGAACTCGCGCATGCCGAAGCGTGTCCGGATGGAGTCGCCTCCCGTGCTGGTCTCGAGCCAGTACAGGGTCGGATGCTCCGGCGTCCACAGGCGGGCACTCGGCATCGGGATCCTCTGCAACAGGGTCTTCTCGGCGCCGGCGCCCAGATCAACCCGCTCCTCTGCCACCCGATTCTCGACGCGATTCACCAGTCGGAAGGAGGTCGCCGCGCCGTAGTTGCGCACCTTGGTTTGGACCAGGATTTCAAATGTGGCCAACCGCGGCGCCACCTGCACACTTTCCACCACCGGATTGTCGGCGGTCAAAATCGCCACCGAGTCATAAATCCCAGGTGTCCAGAAGGTCTTCTCTCCATCGATGCCGGCCGGAACGGTAGGCGGAAGCGCCGCCGGATGCGCTCCCACCCTGATCACCAGCTCGTTTTCGCGCGACCAGTGGATGGCGCGGGTCAAGTCGAAATACCCGGCGCTGAAGCAGCCGAAGTGCTCACCCACCTTCTGGCCGTTGAGCCAAACTGCCGTGCCGAACTGTGCTTTGTTGATCTTGAGCCAGGCGGCCTGCCTTCGGGCCGGCCCCGTGAACGATTTCCTATACCAGAAGTAGTTGCGATTCTGCCGTGGGATGCCGACCGATGTCCTTTCGAACTTCTCCGCGCCGGGCGACCGGTTGAACCTTACTCGGTTGCGGTGATTTTCGAAGGACTCGAATTGGTCCACATCGGCGAACGGGGGCACGGAAAGATGTGCCAGCCCGGGAACATGCACGTGGTGCCCGTAGGCGCTCGGGATTTGATCCGGCGAAATCGAATCCTCGATTTCCCACGTACCGTCGAGCGACAGTGTGGTCCGCTCGCCTGCCTGGAGCGAGCCCGAGAAAAGCAGGCTGAGGACGACTGCGAGTGCGAGCTCATAGATGATGGTTCGGCGGAGCATAAGGGTATCAGTCCCTCCTATAAGGTTGTCAGATTATACTCGCAGCGGTCAGCCTTGAGCCATCCGGAGTCAACCGGCGCGGCGGAGTTCTGGTCGAGGCCGAAGACGACCTGAAGGAACTCGTGGGCTTCATGGACTTGCTGGAGGCCAAACTTGGGCCTTTGCTGATTCAACTATCCTACTTTAGCAAGCAGAAATTCGCCGGGCTTGATAGCCTGACTGGCGGCAAAGCGCCAGAAGACTCGTGGATTCCTCATCACGGGTTCGCGGCCCATCAAATAGGCCCACGGATCTGACTCCCGAATTGCCGGCCGCTCTTCCATAAACCGGTAAGGGAAGAGTGGCGTCACTCACTCGAAACCCGGGTCGCGGCAAAGGCTCTCGTCCGCCGACTGAACCAGGCCGCTCAAGCTCACCTGTTCACCTCAGAATTCCTGATTTGTAAACCAGCGGCCGCGCAGGTAGAGTAGAAGAAAGGCGAAATTCATCGAAAGGAGAAACCGAGCCATGCCCCTCACTAGGGACGAAAAACTGTTGACCCTTAGCCATGACATTATCGAAGGATTTGACAAAGCTGATGGTGGCATTCACCCAGGCTTCAGGCCCGCTCACGCGAAAGGCATTCTGCTGACCGGCGTCTTTACGCCTTCTTCAGAAGCCACCTCGCTTACGACCGCACCTCATATCCAGCGAAATTCCACTCCGGTGACGGTGCGCTTCTCGGACTTCGCGGGAATTCCGACCGTTCCCGATAACGACCCTCAGGGTGCGAGCCCTCGCGGTTGCGCGATTCGCTTCCACCTTGCCGAACATGTTCACACCGACATCGTTGCTCATTCGGTCGACACCTTCCCAACGCGCACCGCGGAAGAATTCCTGGACTTCCTCAACGCGCTGATTGCCACCGACCCTGCGGGTCCGCACCCGAATGCCATTGAGCGGTTCCTCAGCGCCCATCCCGCGGCTTTGACATTTGTGCAAACTCCCAAACCGATCCCGACCAGCTTTGCGAAGGAGTCGTTTTTCGCGGTATCCGCATTCAAGTTTACCAACGCGGATGGCGTGAGCCGTTACGGGCGCTATCGGGTGTTGCCGGTAGCCGGCAATGAATATCTTGACGAGGCCGGAGCGGCCGCGCGGAGACCGAACTTCCTCTTCGACGAGATCAAGGCCCGGGTCGCGAAGGAGCCGGTAAGGTTTCGTCTCAAACTACAGTTGGCTGGGGACGGCGACACCGTTGATGACGCCACTGTCCGCTGGCCTGAAGGTCGACCTCAGCTCACGTTCGGCGAAATCAGTTTGATGGAGATTGCGCCCAACAATGCCAGCGAGCAGCAGCAGATTATCTTTGATCCCATCCCGCGCGTGGATGGTATCGAGGCCTCGGCCGATCCTCTCTTTGAGCCGCGTGCGAATATCTATCTGCTGAGCGGGAGACGGCGCAGAGCGGCCGGGAAGCAGAAAACTGTAGAAGCAGGGCGATAACTCTGAACATTCTGAGCCTCTGATAACGCCGAGCGCGGAATGATCGCAATCGTCTGGGGAAAGCTCCCCGACGGGCAGGAAGACTTGCGGCGGTGCCACGAAGCATTTCGGATGCCCGGCATCCGCTTGTACCCTAACTATCATGGATAGGATTTTCGCGATCCCACCTTTGCGGAGTTGGCGAATTTGGCTGCCGCACGACGCCTGATCGTGCAGATCGCCCTATGCATGGAGGACGAGCGCACGCAGCACCCGCTGGTGCGCGTGCCACCGGTGGATTGCGCTCCACTGCCCAGTCTGCTGCAACGTGAACCTACCCTTCAGGCGATGGTCAGGCTATGCTCCGAATGTCGCCGGGCCTACCCGCATTCAGAGCCAAGCTTTGCGGCGCTGGGGCTTTCGCCTTCGTGAGCATAAGGGGCCGATGGAATGGCAATGAATCCGGCCGTGGCGGATTCGTCACGCCGTATAGACGCACTGGCGAGCCTCGTCGGCGTAGGCGAAGATTAAGCGCGGATCGGCGTCGAAGAAGTGGTCGGAGGGGGAGAGAATAAAGCCGCCGCCTTCACCCGCGGCATCAAAGCATGCTCGCACGGCGGCGCGCGTTGCCTCAGGTGTGCAATCAATCAAGGAATGAAACTGGTCGAAGCCACCGACAATACAGACGCGGTCGCCGATGCGCCGTTTAGCCTCCGCCAGGATGGCATCGCCGCCCATGGCAGCGGGGGTAAAGGTCTCCATGGCGTCCGGTTTCATGTCGGCGATTTTTTCGAGGATGGGCATCATGCCGCCGCAGGTGTGGTAGACGATCCGCTGGCCGGCTTGGTGAGCGAGGGCAATCAGCTCCGAATCGTAGGGCGCCACGTATTCCTCGAAAAGCTTGGGTGAAATGACCGTGGAGGAAGCTGAACCGCCGCCCAGTTCCACCAGATCGATCTTCGCGCCCGCCATCGATTGGATATAGACCTTCTTGCGCCGGTGCAGGATGCGCAGAAACTCGTGTACCCAGGCGGGATCGTCGTAGGTGGCGAGGATAAGTTGCTCGGTGGGATAGAGGCAGCAGGCGTCCTGCCAGGCGCCGGGTTGCCCGTACACGTCGAAGCAGGGAATGTGGCTGCGTACCAAGCCGCGCTCGCCGTATTCCTCGGCGGCTCGATTCGTGGCCTCCACGTCGCACCACGGGGAGGTAGCGAATTCGCCGATCAAGTCGATATCGCGCTTGTTTTTGATGGGATGTTCGCTGACCCATGTGGTCTGATCGTTCGATTGCGTCACCATGGTGAGCGTGCCCTTGGGTGTCACAAAACGATAGCGCCGGGTCTTATAGGTTTCGTCTGGAATGTCCTCCCACTCCGTCCGCCACTGGTTCGACCAGATGCGGCGCGCTTCCAGAAATCCCGGCTCGCCTTGCAAGGGATCGAAGTAATCTCCTGTGCCGGGGGCGGGCTTGTGCAGCACGACCCAAGTGATGGGGTCCAGACCGTAGCGGTCAAAGAATTCCTGGCTGGAAATTCCGCCCTCATACTTGTCGAGATAGTATTGCATGACGTGATGCGTAGTCACGGGCAGACGGTCGGCTTTGCGTCGTTCGAGTGCAGCGAGCATTCGTTGTTTAGAGGTCATAAGATCCGCTTACTCGGTTTGGTCATATCGGCCGTATTCTGCGATGGCGTCGAACACGGGGGAGACGCCCATCCGCGAACGGGTCAGCCAACGATGTCCTGTCGCGCGAATTTCCATTTCGGCCTTCCAACGGCTGCGAGTATACCGCCTTTCGTCTCCCAGCGTACGGCTTCCATTTCCTGTTTCGTGCCCGGATTTTCCCAGTGGCGCCCAAGTACCCTTTCTGAATAAAGACGGCTCACGCTCTCGGGCGAATGGTTCCTCCCATTGCCCAGTTGGTTGCGGAGGAACATAAGCTGCGCTCACGCAATCCCAAGTCGATCACACGGTTTCACGTTGCTTACGGCATCAGCGCCTACGGAGCGTTCTCGGGAAAGAACTACCAAGTGCACTCGTGCCTTGCGGGCCAACCAGGTCACGTGATCGTGGATTCCAACGGACCGCTTTGCGGTTGTGGCCGTCGCCTTCCGGCCTGCGGCCCGAGGCCATTCGGCCGACGCTGGGTCTGGCACTGTACGCCTCAGCGACATTTTGCACTTATCCTTTGTTTTCATAGACATTCTCGCTTTGTTCCCTCGATTTTGCGATCGGCAAGTGGAGGAGCCCAGAATTCGAGGAGTGAACTGCCGTCTTCCGATGTGCGGACCGAGGCCATTCGGCCGACGCTGGGTCTGGCACTGTACGCCTCAGCGCCAATTTTGTACTTGTCCTTTGTTTTCATAGACATTCTCGCTTTGTTCCGTCGACTTCGATGTAGCGCGGACCGCCGTGCTTGCGGTCCGCGGCACGCCCCAGCGATCATGGAAAAGCCGCAGAACCGGCGGTCGGCGCCACTAGACTTTTTGTACTTATCCTTTGTTTTCATAGACATTCTGGGTTTGTTCCCCCACTTTCGCAGTCGATCAGTTGAGGAGTCGAGACGTGGGCAAGCTCTCCGCCACCTTCCGGCCTGCTGCCCGCGCGTGACGGTCGCGGTCGGCTCTGGGTCTCCCACTCCTCGACTCTTTGACTCCTCGACTGCAATTGGAGGAAGAAACCACAGGCAGGGACCACAGACGAAAACAAAATAGGACTTCCTGGCATAGCGTACCCGGCAGGCCCTGAGCGCCTTAACGGACCTTACCGCACAATTCTAGCCTACAACACCTCACGTGTCAAGCGCCAAAGGAGTCAACCACCCCGATGGCGCCTCGGCGGGTGCAGACTCCGTTGCGCCGCGATCGCGGGCCGTGTAGCGCGGCAGGGCCGCAACCAAAGGGAATTTTCCGTGTACGCCGTGCCTTTAGAAGCACCAACACAGAGCACACGGAGACGCTCGGTGATCCCTGCGTTTCATCTCTTCGTCGGCACAGAAAGCGCGTAGCGCAGACTCGCTGTGGTTGCGAGTCTGCGGCTTTTGATTTGCTCGTCACTCAAACACACACTTGAACATGGCCAACGGAAGAACCGCAGAGTCCCAACTCCAGGGACTCTGCGCTGCCGGCTTTGGGACAGAGAGAAAACCCGCTTTCTTTTACGAGCTACCACATAGTCCGACATTTAACGCCAAACGCGGATTCTGTCAGGGAAACTGGCATTGCAAGGCGTAAATCTCACCCCCGTTCAAACGACGAGTCAGTAGCGGAGAGTCATCCGGCGCGAGTCCAAGGGGATCAGAAAGGTTCCCACTTGCCATCCCGGGCAACCGCTCCAGTTGGTGACCGCTGAGATCTGCTCGAAACAAAGCACGCTCTCCCCCAACGGGTGTGGCGGCCATATATATGAACTTGGATTGCCGCGACCATCGGAGATCTGAAATTTGCTGGAGGGTGAGAAGCTTCGTCCATTTCCCGGCGGGCACGTCGAAGAGCATTAAGCTAGTCGAGTCCTCGGTCAAGGCGGCAATGTAGTTGCCGTCCGGGGACCAGCGCGCTGTCCATAAACCCTCCGAACCGGGCACTACCGAGAGGCGGTGTCTCTTCAAGTCAAAGATGCGGACGACAAGCGGCCCAAGCGTCCGATCCGCGGGATCAACCAGCCCTCCAAAGGCAAGACGCGACCCATCGGCCGACCAAGTGGGGGCTCCTTCGGAAGCGTCAGTCGAGGTCAAGGGGCCGTAAGCCCCACCCTCAGCCGAGAGCACGCGGACTTTCCATGGCTGGCCGGGCTCCCTACCCATGAAGGCAACCCATTTTCCGTCAGGCGACCAACAGGGCAATTCGGCCTCCAGCGGCGGCGAGGTGAGCTGAATTTTCTGGCTCCCGTCATTCCGGCTCTTCCAAAGGAAATTATGGTCGTCCACGTAGGCAAGCCACTTTCCATCCTTCGTGAAATCCAGCGCAGTTGCACGAACCTCGGGAAGAAGCGGCGCAAATGCACCAGACTCAGAGTCAAAGCGCTCAATCTGGCTACGAAACCGTGTCCCCCCAATCCCGTAGAGCCGCGAACGATCGGGGCTCATAGTTGCGATGCCTACGTTCATGCCGACGGGGCCCAACCGAGTTAACTCCCCAGCGCGCTTCAGCAAACCAGAGGAAATACGCAAGGCCCATGAACCTTTGAGGGCCGAATAGAGTGACTGAAAAATGAAGTAATTGCCGTCCGGCGTCCAGAAACAAGGTGCACCCTCGTAAGGAGTTCCCGAGTGGGGGAAGAGCTCGCGGAGACGCTTGCCAGCACGGTCTGCCTCCCACAGTGTGGCTTCCTTAGCAACGCGTCGCCAGAACTGAAGCTGCCTGCCATCCGGGGACCAGTGGACCGCTTCCAGCCTTCCGGACATCGCTATGATTCTTCGCGGATGCGAGCTATCCGAGTCGCAAAGGTAGAGCCCGTCGTCGGTGGTGTAGGCGAGCACCGCCCCATCGGGCGACCAAGCCGCCGAAAAAGCTTGGATGTTTCCGAAGCGCCGGGGTGATCCCGCCGACAAAGGCACGATCCACACAGCTCCCGGGCTAAGACGCGCATCATAGGCCACCAGCAACTCTGACCGGTTCGGGCTAATATCCTGGACGACCGAATCCCTCTCTACCTTCCCAATTGCCACGGGATAGCCTCCAGAATTCGGGACCTGAGCGAGCACCCAACCATCACGACCGTTCTCGGTGAAATAAATCCGGGCGCCATCGGTGGCGAGCCCAGGCCCTTTTTCAAAGCCATCATTGGTTAGTTGGTCCATGCTGACGAGCCTCGGTTGTGGCGAAGGTGCCCTAAGCCAGGCGGCGCCTGCAAGACCAATTAAGATGGCCCCACACAGGAGGACGCCCCAGCGGATCCGCCTTATGCCCAGCCAAGACCGTGGTGGGTCTTTCGGCGGGTTTTCAACTCCGAGCGGAGCGAGGGGTCCTGCCTTAGAGCGTCCCGCTTGGTCGCCAAGGGATTTCTCACTGCCCTCGGCGGCTCCAAATGCTCCGTCAGCCACAGGAACTGGAGTTTCTTCCGCAGCCATGCTGGGAACGGCGAGCGCCACGCCAGAGCTTTGGTCTTGTCCCCTTGCGCCAGACTCTCCCGTGCTCGCACCGTCAGCGTGTGTCGCCTGGTTATTCCGGCTGCTTTGATCGGTCAGGCCAGCATGAGTCGCTGATCGATGCAGCCAAGCGTCAATCTCCGACTTGTAGGCGTACACCGCGCGGCGACGATGCACTCCGCCGGGCACAGAGTAAACGGGCAGATCTCTTTCCTTGGCCCACCGCATCACGGTGGTGGGATCGCGATCGAGGTACTCCGCAATTGCCTTCCAGGAATCCAGCCGGTCGTTAATGTCAGGCATCTTGTCCCCCTTTCGTGAGCGCGAAGGAGGCATCATCCAGCTTCGGAGGCAAATACACTCTAATACACGCTATTACCTCCTAAAACGTGTTGCGTCGCAATATACACCCGGACCATAACAGCGTGCAACAAGCAAGCGCCGCGCGCGGCAGTAATGATGGTATTTGCGTTAACCGGAAAGGACGGCGATACACGTAAACGCTTCCTGTTACGGCGGACGTAGTCATTCTCGCGAAGGCGGGAAACCATGACCCGTTTGCACCCGGCGCGCGGAGGCTGGAAGCGTGTTCTTCCGCTTTCGTGGGAATGCCTGTGGTAGGTAGCGCCCTCCCCGGCAGCTCTCGGCCCCAAATTGGCTGTACGGAGAGACGTTCACTCCAGGAAACGGACATGGGGTTTGCAAATCGGAGGAAACATATGAAACGAATTTGGGCTGTCGCCATGTTCGTCCTGTTGGCGATTGCTGCATGTAGATCTTCGACAACTCTCAGCCGAGGGAAAGCAAAGGCGCTCATCGAGGCGTCGAGAAAGTACAATCCTGTTTGTCTTGCCTTGACGCAGGAGGAAATTAAGGCTGCCCAAAACGCCAAATATCTGACCCTACTGACTGTTTCTACCGGGTACAACATGCTGACCCGAGGCCCATTGTTCACCCGCACCTACCTCAGGGTCTCACCGGACGGCGAGAAATATTTCACGTGCCCATGCAAGACCCCCCAGCAGTTCGAGGCAGGTTCGACTCCGTGGGGTGGCGGATGCCCAATCCAGACCGTGGCCTCGGTGAAACCACACGTCACAGAGGTCAGCGGTATCACGGATGTACCTGACACAATGGGCGGAGGGAAGTTGGTGGAATATGCGTGGAGTTACGACCTCGACGGCCTGCCCAGTGACATCAGGGGTTTCTTCAAGTCCCGGCAACCGCAAGCATCGAACGCGAGATTTCGCCTCTATGACGACGGCTGGCGTCTGCAAGAACTCAGTCAATAGGGCGGTGCGCCCCGCCGGGGCAGACGAAATGACATAGCAACGGTCTTATTGAATTCTCCGTTTTACTGCGTTTTCAACAGTCGCATAGCGGATAAGAAAAGACTTCAAGGATTCGGAGGTCACGAGGAGGACGATGAGCATGTCAAAAATCAATGTCACCATAAAGTTAATGACACTTGCTGCCATGATGCTGATTGCTGTTCTAACTGCGGCGGATCAAAAGAAGAACAATCCACCACCCGCCCCGAAGCCGGCCCCAGCCCCAAAGCAAGTCCAGCCGGCGGTGCGTCCCGCGCAACGGACTACCGCACAGCCGGCGCGTGTGCAGCCTGGCAATACCGGGATCAAGCCGGGCCGTGGCGCCGGTAGTAATCCACGCACTGGTGGGGCGAATCCGAACCCGCACGTCAACGCTGCCAGGCCGCGGGGCGGACCTGCTGGAACAAAGACACCCGTACGCACTGTCGCGACACGTAATGGAGGTCACCTTGAAGTTGGCCCTGACAACAAACCGGCACACTTCGTTGGAAACCATGGCCAGGAAGCGCACTTCGGCAACAGAGGACAACTTCGGGAAGTCCATGACCAGCGGCGTGGTATGAGGGTCGAACGCGGATTTCGTGCCGGCGACAGGCGAGTCGTGACCGAGCGCAACGGCCGGCGCCTGGTTAGCACGGGGCCGCGCCGCGGCTATATGGAGCGGCCTTATTATCGTGACCACTACGGCCATGCATACGTCCAGCGCACCTATTGGGTCCACGGGCATGCCTACGCCTATGCCTACCGCGATCACTTCTACGGCAACAGACATTATTACTGGTACGCCCCACGCTACTACTACCACCCAGGGTTTTATGGCTGGGCCTACCATCCCTGGGCAGCACCCGTTTACTACAATTGGGGCTGGGGGCCTACCGCCCCTTGGTTTTACGGCGGCTACTTCGCTCCGGCACCGTTCTACCCCACAGCATCGTTATGGCTTACCGACTATCTGCTGGCCGAAAACCTGAAGGTCGCCTACGAAAACCAACAGGTCGGTCAAGAAACTGAGCCCCAACCGGCAGGCGAACAGGTGCCCCCCCCAGAAGGTGGCGGTGGAGCCTCCGCCGCAGCTCAACTGACGCCCGACCAGATAAGACAGATGGTCGACGTGGAAGTCCAACGTCAACTCCACGCTGAACAATCGGAAGCTCAGTCCCCCCAAGTCCGGGCGGCCAGCGATCAGACACCTCCACCCGCACTGGATCCCGCCCAGAGCATATTCGTGGTATCCAGTAATCTGGGTGTGTCCACTGCCGAAGGTCAAGAATGCGAGCTTACACCGGGAGATGTTCTTAGTCGCATTGATGACAAACCTGGTGATGACAACAAGGTGACGGTAAGGGTCACAAGCGCAAAAGCGAACGACTGCAGCGTCGGCCTGAAACCCGGGGTCGAAGTCAGCGACCTGCAAGAGATGGGCAACAGCTTCCGCCAGCAACTCGATGCCGGACTTGACGCTCTGGCCAAGAACGCAGGTACGGGCGGTCTGCCCAAAGCTCCAGATACTCAAACGACCGACGGGCAACAGCCCATGCCCGATAAAAGCGTAGACACTCAATTGAACGACCAACAGAAAGAAGCCACACAGCTCGAGGCGGAAGTGCGGCAAGAGGTTCAAACGGCACCTGCCGCTAACCAGTGAGGCGATTGTCGATTGCGCGCCCTTTCATTCGTCAATCAGCCGTCCAAGAACCGTTCATCAAAAACACCTACTCTATAAGGAGGATTCCACTATGCACCGCAATAAGGAAATGGCATTCTTGCGAGTCGGTATGATTCTTGCCGCAATTATTGCCACAAGTGCGGCCGCGGCCCAGAACGCCGCCCCCCCATCCCTGAAGGAACAGCTCGAGGCGCAATACAAGTTGGCAAAGATCGCTTACAGCTCCGGGCAGGTCACGATTACGGAGCCAGGAACCGTTTTCGTTATCCAAAAGGGAGGAATTCTCGGGTGTCCTCCAGGAAACATCACGCTAGCTCCGGCCACGTTCAAGGACGGAAGCTTAAATCCTCCAGGCAGGTTAGTCTCCGCCATGTGCGGGAAAGACGCGCACCAGCTTCCGAGCGGCGAGAAAGTATACGTCACCAAAATCGACGTAAATCTGAAGAAGGACAAGGTTTCGTTGCGCATCATCGAATGCGATTCTTGTAACGGAGCCGCTCAGCCCTCCTCTTACAAGTCGGACATTATCTTCGAATTCCCAAAGGGCTCTCTTGCCAATCCCAACGTGCCCGATATCGAAGACACTATTGCTAAGGTGTTCACAATCGATAACTCGGCGCCTGGGACCGAAGCTCAGCAAGCCCCCGCCCAGACGGACCAACGTGAAGCCCAACAGCAAGCGCCGCCGCAGTCTCAGGCACCCGCCCAGATCCAGTTGGGACAATCCATTGACAACGTAGTCAACGCGTTGGGTCAACCGCAGAAGATCGTCGATCTGGGGGCGAAGAAGATTTACGTCTACAAGGATCTGAAAGTCACGTTTGTGAATGGCAAGGTGTCGGACGTTGAGTGACATTGGGACATCGCCCACAACCTCCCACTGCCGGTGGGAATGCACCGACGGGGATGTAGTGAGGTGCGGTTTCCACAGGTCGTGTCGCAGCGATATCGTCTTTCCTGAAGACGGTACTCGACGCCACTATCGAACCCTCATTCGGCTGATTATGCGGGTGGCGCATACGTGCCGGCGCCGTTTGCCGGGATGTATGCGCCCTGACTAAGCGTATAACCTCCCCGTGTCCAAGCCAGGGATTGGCCGGGGTCGAGTTGGAGGTTTTATTTCCTGAGGGACACCTCACTGCCGGCGATGGACGGAGTGCCGTGAGAAAGGGGCGGGGCCCTTAGTGGCACCAAGGGCGCGTACATCCCGACAAAAACCGTCGGGACTTATGCGCCACCTGCGTACCGCGCCGCACACCCCTCCGTCAAGCGTCATGGTCAGGCTGTGATCGAATTGGAACTTCGGCGGGATACGCATGCGGCACGTGAGGTCCTCGAAGCGCCGGTCAGTGGGCTGGCGGTCTCGCGTGTTATATTCGATTGATGTCCTCTGCGGCTTCAGCCAGCACCAGAGTTCTGCTTTCTCACCGCCCCTACCGGTTCTACTTGTTGGCGCGCGCTGTTTCTTCATTCTCCTATCAAATCGCCGCTGTGGCGGTGGGGTGGCAGGTTTACGCCCTCACTCGCAGCGCATTTGCACTCGGCATGGTGGGATTGGTACAGTTCATGCCCACCGCACTGCTGGTTCTGGTGGCGGGACACGCCGCCGACCACTTCGACCGTCAACGCGTCGTACAAGTCTGTCAGTTTGTGGAAGGACTCGCCGCCCTGTTTCTGGCGTGGGGCAGCTTTGCGGGCTGGCTGAGCGCATCGGAGATATTTGCCGCAGTCACGGTGCTCGGCACTGCTCGCGCCTTCGAGGCTCCCGCATCGGCAGCCTTGCTTACCGGCGTCACTCCGGAAGGAATGCTGCAAAAGGGAACGGCGCTTTCCTCGGCGGCTTTCCAACTGGCGGTCATCAGTGGTCCGGCGTTGGGAGGGCTCGCTTATGCAGTGTCGCCGGGGGTTCCTTACACGCTGATGGCTTTCATGTGGTTGGCGGGAGGAATTCTGAATGGGTCAATCGTTCCGGATCGGCCGGTGCCGTCCAAGGAGCCTGCCACGTTGGACACGGTTTTTGCCGGAGTCCGATTTGTCCGCGACCATCCCACGATGCTGGGAACGATCTCGCTTGATCTGTTCGCGGTCTTGTTGGGAGGGGCAACAGCTCTGCTGCCGATTTATGCCCGCGACATACTGCACACCGGGCCCTGGGGCCTGGGCGTGCTGCGCGGTGCGCCGGCCGTGGGGGCATTACTGATGACTGGGGTGTTGGCTCGCCACGCCATCCGGCGCCGCATGGGGATGCGGATGTTTCAGGCCGTCATCATCTTTGGCGTGGCCACCGTGGTATTTGCGCTCTCGCACTTGCTTTGGCTCTCGCTTCTGGCGCTCACCGTGATGGGCGCAGCGGACATGGTGAGCGTGGTGATTCGCGTTTCCGTGGTGCAACTCGGCACTCCCGACGAAATGCGCGGGCGGGTGGGGGCGGTGAACTCCCTGTTCATCAATGCGTCGAACCAATTGGGCGAATTTGAAAGCGGCATCACGGCGGCCCTTTTGGGAACAGTTCCTGCAGCCGCCCTGGGTGGGCTGGGAACCATCGCTGTGGCGCTGCTCTGGATGAAGTTGTTTCCCGCCCTGCGCCATGTGGAGCGGCTGGAGTGATCAGACCAGATGGGTTTCCTTCCTCGCTGGAGTTTCTACATTCTTCGTGCGCTCGTGGCTTAGGCAGGGCAGGAATAACAAATATTCCAACGGGGATTCCATGCCAATTGACACCAGTACGGAACTCATCTGGCCACGAACTCATCCGGACATTGAATTTAGAGGCTCTCGGGTTTACACTACAGGTGGGGCGAAAACCAAAAGCGAAAATACTGGCTTGGGAGGTCACAAACAATGAATGTGCTGCACATTGTTCGTATTCTCAGTTTGACCGCAGGGTGCGTCGGACTCGCCTTTTCGCTGGCCACAGCCGGAGATCTTCCGCAAGTTGGCCGACCGGCGCCCGATGTGACTCTGCCGTCGCAGGACGGGAGTAATGTAAGCTTGAAAGACTTTTCGCGGCAAATGGGTGGTGCTGTACTTCTATCCCAAAGACAACACGCCGGGGTGCACGATCGAGGCGCACAACTTTCAACGCGATCTTTCGAAGTACGACGAAAAGAACGCGGTGATTGTGGGTGTTAGCGTGGACACTACCGAGAGCCACCAGGATTTTTGCGCCAAACAGAGCCTGACTTTCAAGCTTCTGTCGGACACCGACAAGAAAGCGGTGGCCGACTACGGCTCACTGAGCGACAGGGGGTTTGCCTCCCGCAACACCTTCCTGATTGATCCCAAAGGCAAAATCGTTAAGGTCTGGACCGGTGTAAAACCGCCTGGCCACAGTGAAGAGGTGTTGGCTGCGCTCAGCGAGTTACAAAAGCAATAAACGCGCGTCATCACCCAAGAGTGCCATCGGGTCGAAGCTGGGCTCCAAGGCGCACAGGTCCCGATTGGCCGGCTCGGATTTACTTATAACGGTCGGACGGTCCTTCCAGCCATTCGATTCGCACCTGGCCCAAAGAGTGGAATTGAAGATACACTCGGAGAAATCAAGCAGGTTGCCGCGAGAAACCTCCTGACACAACATGCCAGCTTTGGCCTCCGGATACGAATGACGGACCGACGGGCCGACGGGCCGTAACCACGACACCGCGCAGACCGCTATCACACTTTCCGCAAAGCTCGGTCTCCTGCCTCACCTCTGATGAAAGTGGAATATTCGGAACGCACTGGATTGAAAAGAATTCAGTCGCTATGCCGTGATTTGGCGGATTCCAGACCGCATGGATTTAACCCTACGCGCTCAGTAGGCGGCTTAAGTTTTAACATATTGGACAGAAAGGAGTTACTTGGTGGACCTGGGGAGGCTCGAACTCCCGACCCCATGGTTGCAAACCATGTGCTCTCCCAACTGAGCTACAGGCCCAACTTGCACATTTCTAAGCTACTACAGCTAACTCCAACGTGTCAATTTTGGGTGCATTGAGTGCAGCTTTGTCCGCCTGCGGTAGATCGAATTCAAGCCCGGCCCTTTCCGTCCACGCCTTGCTGAAGGCGACGAACCTTCTCGACATGGACTTTCTACTTCTTCCATATCATTGGGCCGGCGTCATCACGGGTCTACCAGTCACAGCCCGGCCGCTGTCAAGTCGCACGGCCAACGGACGAGGGCGGAAGCGGCAAGCCCCGGGTTGCCCTGAGTCAGCGCTGCGCCAGCCACGCGCATTGAGTCTCCCCCATCAGCCACGCCCCTGGCGGACGCGGGCGCGCCTCGCCAGTTCAAGCACGGGGTCCTCGGCCAGGCCGAACCGCGAAGCGGCTTCCGAAAATGGGCGAGCTTGCCGCACTGGGGTACGCATTGCGAGCGCCAGGGCGAGCGGGAATGGCGCGAAAATCTCCCAGGTCAGGCCTCTACGTCAAACTGAGACATTTCCATACCGGTTACTCCACTACGATTGCAGTGTGGATTGCGACCTCAGGCACTCGCACCATAAGGACGCCTTTTGTGTATGAGTAGCGAGCTTCGGCTGCGCCCGGCTCCAGCCGCACGCGCGCCGGAGGTGAAGGGCGAGCGAGACGAACCACCACATCGCGTACGGGCAGAATCTGTTCGGCGCACACGTAATTGCCGTCCACGGGCCGGTTGGAGTGTGGGTTTACTAAGTGCACCAATGTGCGCTGTCCTTGGCGCATTAGCACCACCTCGAGCCATGCGGGTGATTCCAACCGGACGAGCGGTCGCGGGATGGACTCATTCAGCAGATTGGCAACGATCGGCTTCAGGCACCACTGGCCATGCGTCTGGAAGCCGCGAAAAACCTGGCCGGAAATAAAGATTGAGGCGCCCTTTTCGACCGGTCAACGCGTGATGGCGGGGTAGCCGCTGTCCTCGCCCACGGGCGAACTAGTGAGCAGGAAGTGCCCATCGGAATGATGCGGGATGCCACTTTCGAGCAGCAATCGGTGGGCGCCGCGCAAGGCTACCTCGTCTGCCGCGAATCTGGCCTTACCTCCTGCAAAGCCGGCACGCGTACTGCACAGTACGGCGACGTAGGGAATCGGCTCAGCCTCCTTCAAAAGGTGTTCTCGTTCCTTGACAAACTCCAGGGCTTTGCCCAGTTGCCCCATCACCGCCGGTTGCACATCGAAGGTGTGAGTCATTTGGTAACCGATCCAAGTCAGCCCGCCGTTGGCGATGATCGTCGCGACCTCCTGCTGAAGCGCCGATGCCGGCTTCACGCCCCAATCTCCCCACCATTTGAGGAACGCTGTGTTCATGATGTCGAAGGGCCGGCCCAACGTTACCCAGTAGCGTGCCTCATAGCTGGCGTTGAAAGTCTGGTCCTCGGGGAAGATATCTATCATCAGGCTTCCCACAT
Organism: uncultured Acidobacteriota bacterium; assembly: GCA_963770415.1. Taxonomy (GTDB): domain Bacteria; phylum Acidobacteriota; class Terriglobia; order UBA7540; family UBA7540; genus CAVROP01. The sequence goes on along the minus strand of CAVYPU010000036.1, from coordinate 15,865 downwards.
GCCGGGGCGCCGCTTCTGGTTGACGGAGCGAGTAGACCCAGTTGTAGGAAACCGGCAGGTCCGGCCGGACATGGTGGATCGTGTCGCTCACGCGTTCCCGCACTTCGCGAAACGCCTCGACGTACCAGGCGACATATTGGGACCAGACGGGATCATCCTCCGCCTTCGGGATTTCAGCACCAACGTCCTTGCGGAACCGCGCCTTGCAGGCCTCGCAGTAGCAGGGTACGCCCGGATAAGTTCCATCGAAGAACATCGCATCAACCTCGTAGTTGCTCACGATTTCTTCGACGTGCGGGAGCATGTGCTTCTCGAGGAGAGGGCTCAGCATGCAGATCCCGCCGGAAGGATTTCCTTTTGTATCGCGCATAGTCCAATTGGGATGATCGCGCGCCACCGGCTCGCTCCCAAACGTATGATAGTAGCCGAGAGCGCGCAATCCGCGCTGGTGCAGGGCCTGGGTCTGCGCCTCTAGCATGTCCAGACCCGCCGGAAGCTGCGGGTGCACGTACCGCACGTGGCCCTTTCTGTAATAAGACCATCACTGGCCGCACTTAGTGAAGACCGAGACTGCTTGCGCGTTCGCTTCATGCAATCTTCGCGCCCAGGCTTCGGCATCGAAACTGGAGGCCAGGCCCACCGCGGAGCTGTGGGTATGGAAATCAAAAAACAGCTTTCGGTAGCAGGTACGGTACCAATCCTTATCCGAGGCTACATGCGTTTCAGTGAGGACGATCGCCCTCAGCGGGGCGGCTGCCCCGACCGCCCCTAAGAACGTCAGCACTTCGCGGCGAGTGAGTTGCTCCGGCATTATGTGACCTCCGAATTCCTAAGGGACAAAGGAAATTGACTTGTCAGGCCGAATCTCGCGTAGGGATCGAAACTGTCATCCCGGCGGCGAATGAAACGAAGCGGGCCAAGCTGGGCGTCACGTTGCCCATTGCGGCGCAAAGGTAGCCGCCGCGATGCCGTCAGAGCTGCAGAGTGCTGGCGGCCTTCTGCATGCGATTGCGGAGGTCATCGAGCACGGAAGTGACGGCTTGCCGGGTTTGACCGAGGATCTCGTCCGCGAGTAGATTCACTTGCTTCCGGAAGGCTTCGGCGCCTTCTTGAGCTTCCGCTTTTGCGTTTGCCTGGAACTGCTGTCCGCATTCGCGCAGAGCAGCGGCCGTGGATTCGAGCTGATTCGAGATTCTGGCACAACCGGCCTGCACGATTTCTTCGGTTTCCGTCCTCACACGGCTGACGGCATTCCTTACTACGTTATTGCTTTCCACTACCAGTTCCTGGATGCAGGCGTCGCGTTCGAGGGCCAAATATCCTTTCAGCTCATCTTCCAATCCGCTAGCGACGCTGCAAACGGTGTTCAGGATTGAGGCTTTGGCCTCTTCCAGCAAACCCTCGGTTGCGGACACCAACCTGGAATCAAGGCCGTATGGCCCGTCAACCGGCACAACTGCACCCTGGGATTGCCCGGGCGCCGCAGGTTCGGGCGTTGCGCTCGCGCGAGCCATAGCCTCGCCGGCTGTTGGGAAATAGGTTTCCACTGAAGCCGGGTGCTCCGGCATCTCTGCGTCTTCGGCCAGGCAGACTGCATCGTTCGCGTTGTCTGAGTTTCTATCTGCTGGCATAGAGATCATGGCTTCCGCCGTTTCAGGGTGGGGGCCCACAGAACTCGAATTAATCGACAGTGGCAGCTTTCCCACTCGCCTGGCGATTTCCTCTGGGGTCATGCCCAATCGGGCCAACTCATGTATCCAGACGGCTTGGTCGGAGGGGGTCAGATCTTTGTGGTACAAGCTCTCCGTCAAGGCGATCTCGATCGCCTCAGCGTCGTCCACGTCCTTTTCAATACAGGGAACTTCGCTCAATCCCGCGGCGCTCGCGGCCTCGTAGCGGCGCTGCCCCGAGATGATCCCGTATTTCCCGGAGTCTGGCAGAAACCGCACCAGCAGCGGGTTCAGTACGCCCATTTCGCGCACGGATTCGGTGAGCCTTTGTAAGTCGTCTCCATCCCTCCGTGGATTGCCGGAGTTGGGCTCGATTTCCGCAATAGGGATCATGCGGCCAATGGCGATTCCGCCTCGAGAAATGATCTCCTCCACATAGTGAGCGTCATGGCGCATCTTTGCTGCCGAGGGCAAACCAGTAGGCTTAACGGACACGTTGCATAACCTCCCGTGCGAGTTGCGCATGTCCCTGCGCTTCGGGGATTGGGGCGAGGAATCCGCTGAGGCGCTCACCTGTTTGGAATTATCTCCTGCCAGGCGCCTGTGGTGGCCGTTGCGGCCCAGAGGCGGCAGCGGTTTGGCCTCCTCTGCGGTTCTGACGGTCAGCGCAAAAACAACCCGAACTCAGGATCGAACAACCTGCGCCTGCACTTCAGCGTTTCCTGCTAATCGCGGATTCCTCTTCGACAGCGGGTTTCTCTGCGGTGCTCATGGCACAACCATCGGAGTCCGTGTCGAAAACGGAAAATCGCGAGTATAGCATGGCCATCACATGATGGGGGGCAAATCCATCGCTGGGGGAGACCGCCGAGAGGCTCGCGAGGACCGTTTGGCGGCGATTCGGCAAAACTGCCGGAGCGTCTATCTCGCGGGGGGCAGGCAGCCAGCCCGGATCCTTTTCCGAGCCTCTGGGTTCAGCCAGTTGTGGCCATATCGCAAACATTTCCTACCGTCTGGGGAACCGCAAGCTCAACTTCGATGCGACGACGGAAACCTTTATCAACGATGAGGAGGCAAATCGCTGCCTTAAGCGCACTTACCGTGAGCCTTGGGTGATACCCGAGCATGTGTAGTGGGGTGGCAGAGGGTTAATTTGCTAACCGGCGGAGCGTGCGGAAGCGACCGTGACCGTGGTCGCGGATGAATTCAACAGAAAAGGAATTTCCGCTCAGTGGTTTCAAGGCTCTGCTGGCCACGAGCACACGGCGGGGTCACTGACAGGAGGAGAAACCTTTGCGGCCGGCGGGGAAAGAGACGTCATACGCCAGGCCAGACCGCGCGCAAACCAGGCGCGCGATCTCGTGGATCGATTCGTCAGTGACGATACATAACTGCCGAAGGATTAGCTCAGGCAATCTTCGAGTCTGCACTACAGTCTTGGTGAAAACTGAGGCGGTCACCAATCTGCGGGTTGCGGAGGATCCAACCGCGGCCCCTTGCACCTGCATACGAAGGTTTGGATCATCGGCCACGTCTGACCGTGGCCATCAGCTCAGGCGGAGGTTCTTCAAGTAATTGAAGCTGGTCGCAATCGCTTCGAACGGACTGCCGTCGCAGCGGTCCTGCTCGACAAAGATGTGCTCGGCGCCAGCTTGGCGCGCATGAGCAAAAATCTTCACCCAGTCGATGCGACCCTTGCCGGCAGGAGCGAACGGGTTGGACCCACTATTATAGGGGAAGCTGCTGGTACTCGTTGGGAATCCCGGCTTGAAGTCCTTAATGTGGAGCAAAGGAAAGCGGCCCGGGTACTTCCGGAAGTAGTCGAGCGGGTTCTGACCGGCGTAGGTGGCCCAGAAAACGTCCATCTCCATCTTCAGCAGCTTCGGATCGCAGCGCGCCAGCATGATGTCGTAGCCGCAAGTGTCGCCTAGGCGCGCAAACTCGTGGAAGTGAGCGTGGTAGCAGAACTGCATTCCAGCCTGCTGCGCGAGCCTTCCACATTCGTTGAACAATTCAGCCCGTCGTGTCCATGCCTCGGCGTCGAGTTGGGGGTTATCGCCCACCACAATATAGCGAAAGCCGTAAGGATGAACGTGGTCTAACTTCTTCTTCCAGCTTTCGAGGTCCTTAGGCACTTCATCGTAGGTGCTGGGCGCCGTCAGGTTCGCGGCGCTCAGGTAGGCCTTAAGAGTTGCGGCGGGGATCGCAGTCGAAATCTCCATTTCGCGGTATCCGGCGGCGCCCACTTTTTCTAGTGTCCCGGCCGGGTCCTTCGCGTACTCCTCACGCACGGTGTAGATTTCCAGGCCGATCGGCTTTGACCAGGCCAGTTGACCTGCGCCCCAAGCCTCCGACGCCGTGATTGCCACACCAGAAGCAATTCCCTGGACTGCTTTCTCAAACAATCGTTGACGAGTCAGCATAGTTTCCCCCCCAACAAAGCAGCAGCCATTTAAACCTAACACTCGACCCAGGGTCAAGCGGCACCTTGAAACCGCAGGCTTGACCGCCTGCCCGCCCGTTACCGCTGCGTCAGCATTCTCATACACTTCGAATCGGAGCGCCCGGCAGGACGGGGAGAGAACAGTGACAAGTGACCGTCCAAAACGTAGACATCCGAAATCGACCACCCCTGACCCTCCTTATCCAAGGAGGGGAATCTCCGGCTCCCCTCCTCAGATAAGGAGGGGGCAGGGGGTGGTATTGTCATCCGCCGTGGACAACGGCCATTTACCGGTAGTTCTCCATGAGCTTCCAGCCTGCCTCGACAAACTGGCCGAGCGTCCGTTGCGTCGCGCCGAAACCGAGGAATTCCGACGACTGACATTCCGTGAGGTTCATAGGCGCGCACAAATTCCGGCATCTGGCAGAGCCGCTCGATTACTTCGGCGGGTATCGGCTTGTCGATGAGCTCCTCACGCAGCAGATCCTTGCTAACAAAACTCTCCTGAAACACCGGCGCGATGGACATCACGAGGTCAGCCCCGGCCAGTTCCGTCAGGTGGTAGTCGCCGCGCAATGCCGCGACGAGCAGCACGGCTTTGTAGCCTCGCGCTTTATAGATCCCATAGGCGCGTTTGGTAACGGCCAGGCCGGCTTGGCGAATATCCGACTCACTCGCCGCGGCCTGCGTGTCGTGGGCAACCTCCCGCAGGAAATCGTCCAGACGGCCGATCATGATCACGGCGAAGCACTTTCCTGGCTCGGTCCCATTGGCTTGGGCGCGCCGGATGCCGGCCATGTGCCGCTCTCCGATGGCAATGGCCTGCGGCACTGTGAAGCTGACGGTCATGGTAATAGTGGTTCCCTCGGCGATGCACTCCTCCATGACATCCAGACCCGCGCTGGTAGCGGGCAGCTTGACGGCGATATTGGGCGCCCAAGCATGATACCGCTGGGCCATGGACAGCATGCAATCCCGGTCGCCGGCGCGCCCCGGATTGACCTGTCCGCAGACAAAGCCCGATTGGCCTTGGCTGGCTTCGTATTCCGGCATCAGTTTCTCGGCCGTCCTGGTCACCGCAATCTGCGTCAGCGCTTCGGCTTTCTGCTCTGGCTGCAGGTTGCGCGCCAGCACCGCTTCGATGGCCGGGGCCCACAGTTGGCGGTCTTTCACCAAAGCCAGATGCGCCAGATATGGATTTGTGGTGACGCCGATGGCCCCGCGTTCCAGGCCAAGCGCCAATTCGGCCGCCTCGGCCGAGTCGTGCCACCACCGTGTGCGGGTATTGCGAATCATCCAATCCAGGTAGGTTTGATGCGGCATGATTTTCCTCGTGTCGTAATTCGTTATCGAACCAGATACCGCGGTGATTTCCGAGACGCTGGCCGTTCCAGGAGGGTAGCCTCTTGAACCGCTATACTATAACGCCGTCGGTCAGCGCCGCGTCCGAAATGTCACTCCCTCAGAGAATGTCGAATTTCTGGTGTTGACTTTCTGATTGACGGGCACGATGAGCAGTGAAAGACTCAGCCAGGTAATACTCGACTGCGGTAATGACGCAGCTCTAAAAGGGGAGCAGCAAATGCTGAATAAACTGGACACGGTCCGAGCCACCCGGCGAGAGTTCCTGGGTGCGGCTGCCTTGACGGCGGCACAGTACAAACGGGTTCTCGGTGCGAATGACCGTATCGGCATCGGGTTCATCGGGTTCGGGTTGATCGGCAAACAGCACGTGAGCGATTTCAAAAAGTTCGGCGATGTCGATCTGGTGGGTCTCTCGGATGTCTACAAGCCGCGCCTGGAGGAAGGTCTCCAGTACATCGGAAATCCCCGTGCGAAAGGGTACAGTGATTTCCGCAGGATGTATGAGAACAAAGACATCCAAGGGGTCGTTGTGGCCACGCCGGACCACTGGCACGCCCTGCTCACCATCATGGCCTGCGCGGCGGGCAAGGACGTGTATGTCGAAAAGCCGATGACGCTGTTCATCGAGGAAGGCAAGTGGATGATCCAGGCCGCGCGCAAATACAACCGCATCGTGGTTGTGGGTACGCAGCGGCGCCATGGCAAAGGTGTCGCCGAGGCCAAGAAAGTCATCGAAAGCGGCCAGCTTGGGAAGATCCATTCCATCCGGATTGCCTCCTACCGCAATATTTATCCGGGATTCGGCAAGACTCCCGTTGAAGATCCGCCGCCCGAACTCGACTACGACATGTGGCTCGGCCCTGCCCCCAAGAAGCCGTACCAGAAACACCGCGCCCTGTACCATTTCCGTTGGTTCTGGGACTATTCCGGCGGCCAAATGACCAACCTGGGGGCTCATCTGCTGGACCAGGTGCTGTGGTGTATGAACGTGAAGGGTCCGACGCTCGCGATGTCCACCGGCGGGCGGTTCGCGCTCGAAGACGACGGCGAGACGCCGGATACACAGGATGCCACATGGCAATTTCCGGGCGGTTTCACCGTGAATTTGGCCATTCGCGAAGCCAACGCCTTGCACGGAGATCCCGCCACGCGCGGCCAAGTCTATCTTGGAACCAAGGGCAGCCTGGTGCTTGCCGGTGGCTACGAGGTTATTCCGGAAAACAAGATCGATCCGGTCAACGACATCCCGCCTTTTATGGGACAACCCATCGGCGGTCCGGTCTATAGCGATGTGAAGCCGACGCCGTGGATTCAGGGTTCCAAGGGAGGTGTCGAGTCCGACGCCCGCTACGGCACCGGCGGGGAAGACACCATGGCCATGAACGAACGTGACTGGCTGAGCAGCATGAGAACTCGCAAACGCCCCCTATGCGAAGTGGAAGATGGCCACAAGGTGGCAGTGGTATGCAACTTGGCTAACATGTCCCTGCGGCTCGGGCGCGCCATAAGATGGGATCCGGATAAGGAGCAGGTGATCGGCGATAAAGAAGCCGCCGCCATGTGCTACAGACCTTATCGCGCCCCCTGGGACGGTGTTCTCAAGAGTCTGGTGGAGGTCTAGTAGTGGCGATATTAGGGGTCTTTGCCGAGTTGGGAGGCATCATGACAAGGAGAGAGATCTTGGCGCTCGCGAGCTTAGCACCCGCTTGGCTCCGCTCGATTTCTGCTGCCGCGTCCGCGCCGGACAATTCGCCGCGCATGGGCGGAACGCCAAGCGCCTTCATGCTGCGCATCCAGGCGAGCCGTGCCGGCGGGCAGCCGTTCGATATCGTCGAGCACTGCCATAACCTCGGACTGGCGGGTGTGCAGACGAACCCACCGTCCATGGATCCGGATGCGATCAAGAAGTTTCGGGCGCGGCTCGAGGGGTACAACATGTACCTCGTCTGCGATCCGCGGCTGCCGCGTCAGAAGAGTGATCTCGATGCGTTCGCGACTGAAGTGAAAGCCTACAAGGAAGCGGGTGCCGTCGCGTTCCACGCCGCGCTGACCGGACGCCGCTACGAAGACTTCGACAGCTTTGGACCCTGGAAAACGATGTTCGAGGGCGTCAAAGCTTCGGTCGAACTGGCGGAGCCGGTCCTCGCGAAGTACCGGATGCGCCTGGGGATCGAGAATCATAAAGGCTTCCGGGCCGCCGAGCAGGCCGCCTGGCTGAAGCGCCTGGGTAGCGAGTACGTTGGGGTATGCTTTGATTTCGGCAACAATATCTCACTTTGCGAAGACCCCATGGACACCCTGCGGACGCTTCTGCCCTACGCCTTCTTCACCCACTTCAAGGACATGGCGGTGGAAGAGTATGAGGACGGCTTTCTGCTCTCAGAGGTCCCGTTGGGCGAAGGAATACTCGACCTCAAGGAGATGGTGCGGCTCCTACGTGAAAAGGACCCGAACATGATCTTCGAGCTGGAGATGATCACGCGCGACCCGCTGAAAATCCCGGTGTTCAGGACCAAGTACTGGGCCACCTTTGACGATTCCTACAGCTCGCTGCCTGGACGAGATCTGGCTAAGACGCTCGAGCTCGTGCGCAAGAGCAAACCGAAGGCGCCTCTGCCCCGCATCGCCGGCCTAAGCCCCGAAGCGCAGATCAACCTCGAAGACGAGTGCAACCTGAAGTGCCTAGCCTGGGCGCGCGCGAATCTCGCTCTCTAAACGTGCCATTCCATTGAATACGCCTGTTGCGGCTCAGCTTCTCCGCCGGGAGAAGGAGAACATCGTTCTGGGGGGGGCGCGGGGCGCGAGAATGCACTCCTCAAATTCAGCCTCCGCGGGTGTGGGCAGGGGAGTGGAGGCCGGGGGGAGGCGTCACTGGGAGGCAACAGTGTCGAGCACCAGTACCCAATCCGCAGCTCCCTGGCTATTCGCGTTGGGAGTGGTGAAGACGTGAGCACCTGAATTCGCCATCCTGCCGATGATTTGGTACGTGCCGTTCGTGGGGTCGTACCAGCGTGCCCGCGACTCCCCAGCGCCGCCCCCCAGCTTCGACATGTTGACGGTTAACTGGAACCCTCTGCCGCTCTCGCCGGGGTAATAACACACGCCCAGGGAGCCATCCGCGGTAAGTGCCGCGGAAACGTAAGTGAAATCGTCCTTCCCCGGAGTTCCCGATTGGCTCGTCAGAAACGTATGTGGCCAGTCGGGAATGAGATCGTACCAGCGCCGGGCGGTGAAGAAGGTCGTAGCGTACTCCGCCGCGTTAACCCCCGGAGTTTTTCCCAGCCAGCGCAGGGGGTCTTCCGTGCAGTCCGGCGAGCCGAGAATGCCGAAACCGGAGCCGCCATTGAACACCGTCCCCCAAACCTGTTCCCTCATCATTTGGGGCGGCGTGCGGATATGCTGCGGACTCCCAGCCGCCAAGCCTTCGTAGAGAGTCTCGAAGATGCAAGTCGGCATCACCGGGTTTACCATGTGATAGTGATACCAGGTTGCCCATTGCGGGGCGTGGTATTCATACCAAGCGTCGAGATTGACCCAGCGATGACCGGCATCATAGAAGCGGTGAGGCCCCGTCCCATCGCTGGTCCAACCCGGCGGCCCGTTTTCCCAGTCCGTGGTCACCAGCCGGTCCGGCATGTACTTTTCGAGACCGTTCACCACGCGATCTACCTGGGGCCAGACCAACCGGTCATTTCCCAAGGCGAAATTGAGGTGAGAATAATGCTTGTAGCGGTCGCCCCAAAACTCACCCCAGCGGCGCATTTCTTCGGGGGAATGCTGGGAAGGGTTGAAGCCGGCGGGCCCGGGATCATACCCGGAACTGAACGGATCCAGGAACAGATAGATGCCATGGTCTGCGGCGGATTTCACCATGGCGTCAACCGAGGCAACGTAGGCAGGGTTCAAATTCTCCGGATCCCAACTGCTGCCGTGGAGCAACATCGCATGGCCACGGGCATCGGTGGGGTTCGTCAAGCTGTCTTTACCTTGCGAGTCAAAGGCATTGATCACAACCCAGGCAAAGTTGAAGTGTCTTTTCGCCCGGTCGGCAAAATAGACGTCCATTTGCTCGGGGGTGCACCAATGCAGGATGCTCTGCGGACAAACTCCCGCCATGAAAAATGGCTTGCCGTTTTCATCCTCGATCAGATGGCGATTGCCGGCGCGGATGCGCAGTTTCGGCAGGCTGGGGATTGGCGCGCCGGCCGTGTCCCCGAACGCGGAGGCAGTGGCGAGGCACTCTCCCGAGGGCGCCAGCGCGAAGTTCAGGGGCCGGCGTAGCGCGGAACCAAGCCCCCCTCCTTCGGCAATAATGGCGAAGCAACATGCCCAACAAACAATGTCGCGGCGTCGCAGCATCGATTCTCCTTTTGAGCCCGATCCACCGGATAGCCGGCGCTGGGGATAACCGGGACCCTATTTCCTATTTTTCAAGGCCATCCTTCAGGGTTCCTGGCGGGCCCCCGGCCTGATCAACCCTAGAGTAGTATCCCGCCCCGCTCGCGAGGTCAAGCGAAATGCGGGTGGACGCAGCAAGACGCGCTACAGGTCGTGGAACAAATCACTTGGGCGTAAAAACGGCCTATCCGCGCTTTTCACTCATGGCTAGATTCCGCGCCGAGAGAAGACGGTGAAGTGATTGAGCAACATTCGCTCTCCTGCCTAAGCTCAAGAGGAGCGCTTGCGTCCTTTGGGGTTCTCGTGAGAGGCACGAATGGCGCCGTCTGCGGCCCGTGAGAGGGCCTTGCACTGCAAACTTGATTCACAGTTGCATTGGATGGCGGTCAGGAGTATCTTTTGGGTCGGCGGAAAGTCGATAACGGAAATTCCTGAATAGAACAAGGTAATAGCCCCGATCGCGGAGGTCTTATGCACAGGCGCAAGTTTCTTAGAGATTCGCTAATTGCAGCACCTTTATTGATGGGGAAACGCAGTTCAGAAAGATCCATCGCAAAGCCCTTCGACGGTCCAGAAGCTTCCGCGACGGCAATCGATCCGCCGCGGCGCCTGGAGTTCAATCGCATGCTGGTTCACTGGTCTCACCAACATGGCGAGAAAGGTTCATACGTCGATCCCGAGTATCTTCCTTTTATCGACGAGGTCCAGCCGCAGCTCGTTCAGGTTGGTTTTTATGGGTGTGATTTCTGGTCTTTCGCGCACGTGCCCGAGGCCGTGAGGGGCGCAACCCAGGGCGCATTCCCCGGAGATGGAAATCGGAAGGCCTGCGAGCAGTGGTTCGAAAACCTCAACAATGAACTGCACAAGCGCGCAATCAAAGTTGTCGGCCACTTCGACGTTGAGTACCACGTGACGGGGCTCATCGACGGCCCTCAGGGACCGCGTGAAGGGTTCTTCCAGTTCTACAACGAACTTTGGGACGAGAAGGAGTTCGGACCAAAGCCGGTGAAAGACCCTCTCGAGATGCTGCAGCGGAAAGCCGATGGCACCCCTTTCTTCATCCATCTCGAGGGCTATTCGCCGTGGCCCCTCTATCACGGCTGCATGATCAATCCGCACTGGCGAACGGTCCTCAAAGTGTTCGTCAAGCAGGGTATAGAGCGCGGCGTGGACGGGTTCGTCATTAATTACTTCTATCGCGAGGGGTGCATGTGCCCCTGGTGCGTGCGAGGCTTTAAGGACTACCTGCGCGAGCGTTATCGGCCTGCTGAACTCCGCAGGAACTTTGGCATTGAAGATCTGGAAAAGCACCAATTCGCAGAAATTATCGGCAGGTACCAAGCGGATCGAATGACGCCACTGCGTTGGGAGCAGTTGCGTTTCACCTGCATGGCAATGAAGAACGGGTATGACGATGTTTTCGTCGCCTACGGGCGTTCCTTAAAACCCAATCTGATCCTGGCGGCCTGGCTGCACGGCCACTACACCCCGTCGCCCAGCGATGAGCGTATAATGCTGCCGTCTGATCTCTGGGCAAAAGGAGAGGACTATATTTGGTACTCGTGAACGACAAGATCGCGGAGGTCTTATGCACAGGCGTGAGTTTCTAAAAGACTCGCTGGTTGGCGCTCCCCTTTTGATGGCGAAGCGCGGTTCAGGAAGATTCGTCGCAACGCGCGCCGAGGGCCCAGGCGCTTCCGCGACGGCAGCCAATCCACGGCGGCGTGTGGAGTTCAGGCGCATGCTGACCCACTGGACGGAGTACTTCGAGCCCGGCTATCTCCCCTTTGTCGATGAGGTGCAGCCGGAGCTCATCCAGGTGGGCTTCTACGGCGCGGAGTTTTGGGCCATCGCGCACGTGCCCAAGGCGGACTTGAAAGACACGAACGCTGCGGCGTACCCTGTGGACGGAGATCTCAAGGGCAACGGAGACTTTTTCGAAAACCTCAACAAGCAACTGCACCAGCGGGGAATCAAAGTTGTCGGCCACTTCGACACGGAGTTCCACGTGACCGGTGTGATCTACGGACCCGAGGGACCGCGCGAAGGGTTCTTCAAGTTCTACAACGAACTTTGGGACGAGAAGGAGCTGGGACCAAAACCCGTGAAGGACCCGCTCGAACTGGTGCAGCGGAGCGCCGACGGCAGCCCCTCGTTCTTCTACCGGCCTGCATATTCGCCGTGGCCGCTGTATCACGGCTGCCTGAACAACCCGAACTGGCAGAAGGTTCTGAAGGCGTTCGCCAAGCGCGGCATCGAGCGCGGCGTGGACGGATTCGTCATCAACCACTTCTATCTGGTGGGGTGCGTGTGCCCGTACTGCTCGCGGGGCTTTAAGGATTACCTGCGCGAGCGTTATAAACCTGCTGAAATTCGCCGGAACTTTGGTATTGAAGATTTGGACAAGCATCAATTCTCGGAAATCGTCGGCAGTTGCCGGCCGGGCGATATGACGCCACTGCGCCTCGAGGAACTGCGCTTCTCTCATATCTCGCGCAAGCAAGCGTTCGACAAGATCTTCATCGAGTACGGGCGTTCCCTGAAACCTGATTTGATCCTGGCGCAGTGGCTGCACGGCCACTACACCCCCTCAGCCGCCGATGAGCGATTGATGCTGCCGCCTGAACTCTGGGCAAAAGGAGAAGACTACATATGGTACTCGTAGACACTAAGCCGGAGCCGGTGCCGGAGCCCACCCTGCTACTGCGCTACATTCGGGGCGCCGGAGGCGGGCGGCCTGTGATCGTCTCCCAGTGGGACAGAATTAAGATCCGCGTCGTGATGGGAGGGTTGGCGGCCAACGGGGGCGTAATCCCGGGACGTATTGCCGACTTTAACGATCCCTTTGCGCGCCAGGAATTGGTGCGCTTCTTCCGCTTCATGAAGCAGCATGACGACGTCTATCACGCCAACACCGCGGCCGGTGAGTGCGTGTTGTTGTACCCCCGCCAGCAGATTCTCGAGGGGCGTTTCACGGAGGCCATGTCAGCCTTCAATGCCGTCGGCTTCAAGTTGCTGGACGACCACGTCCTATTCGATGTACTACCCGACGATATGGCCACGCCCGACCACCTGGCCCGATACAGACGAGTCTTCACCATCTCGTCGCTGGGCGAGATGAGGCCGGATGACTATGACGGTTTTAGCCGCTTTGAAGCGCCTGCCGCCGTCCGTGTGTCCGCAAGCCGTCCGGAAAAGGGCAACATCTGGGACATCCATTTTGTGAACTACACCCGCAAGGAACCCCCCGACAGCGACAGAACGGGCCGCCCTGTGGACGAGAACCCGATCGCGGTTTCAGGCGTCAAGGCCGATCTGGCGAAGCCCGGCCGGTTTTCGGTCCGGAAAATCGAGTGGATGACACCGGAGTCTCCGGAAGCGCAGGAGCTACAAATCGAAGATGCAGGAAACCGCGTGCGGTTCGCGGCTCCCGAGTTTCTGGTCTATGCCGTTGCTCGCGTTCATGCAGATAATCGTTCTCCAAATAGATAGACCATTGACCGCATTCGCGTTTTATACAGAACGACTTTAATAATTGCGCATCCCTTCGTGGCACGGCCGCCCCGGCCGTGATCACGGGCGGGACGCCCGTGTCACAATTGATGTCGCTCTGTATAATGGGGCTATGCCCTTCGCCAATTCAATCGCCAAAATTGGTCGGATCGCTGCACGCTGCGCGGCTGGTCAGTTGCCTGAGCCTCGCTTCGGCGGCGCCCCACGCCGGGCCGCTCGGACCGGACTTGCGCCGGCTCCCTCGAGGATCACTACCGAGTATACCTTCACCGCAGGCACCTCGAGTTCTCCCGAAGCGCCGGAAGGAACCTTAAGCTGAACCTTTTCGGGGCCGTCCGGTGAAACCAGAGAGATGCTGTGGAATTTCCCGTGTAAGGTCAGCCTGACACCTCCGGCCGGCGTGGACGTGTAGTTCAGCAGATGCACTAAGGTTCGGCCCATAGCGGGCTGCTGAACAAGGTTGTAGCAAACCCCGCTCGGCGTCTCGACTTGAACAGTTCCGGCGCCGCCCGCCTCTACGAGAGTTTTGGCCAGTTCGTCGAGCGGCGGAACCTGATCATAGTAGGTGGATTCGCCTTTGCCCTCACCCCGGCCAAGCCACGCTGGCCGTGAGCGCTTCCGGCCTGCTTCGTCGTAAGCGGCCACGTCACCCGCAGCAAACAGCCTGCCGCCGCTCGCAACATAGTTCTCAAGCATGGAGAGTGCCCGCTCGTGCACGGTTTGCGTGGTGAGCAGAGCCACAGCGCGATACGGTGCGAGCTTCTCACTCGACAAATCCCGCTCGTAAACCACGTCGAACAGGACTTCGCGCGCCGCGAGAGCATTCAGCAGTGCGACGCTCTCGCTACGGTCGTCCAGCACCACCGCCACAGGGGAAAGCGACTGCGTTCCCGTGTAAAAACTGCTCGTGCTCCGTGAAGAATCGATTGTACTTCCCGATGGCGCTCCAGATGGCCATCGTCTTGGGGTCGTTCACGTCGAGACCTTCAGCGAAGGCGCCTTCCACAAACAACTCCATGCCGATGCCGAAGCTCATCGCCTCGGCCAAGGCCAATTGGTGTCGAGCGGGTGACATCGGTGTCGTCTCACGCTGCCCGGTTTCGCGTCCGCCGTCCTCGATCATGACCGGCTTCCAACCGCCGGAGAGAGCGTTGTGGATACGAAATAGACCGATGTTGTTGACCAGCAATCCGCCCTGCACGGGAACTAGGTTGGATTGTTCCGGAGCGAGCCTTCCGGCCTGCACATGGGCCGTCTCGTAGACGCCCGGCTCGACGCCATCCTCAGTCGTCATGCAGTTCACCAGCCGATTGAGAACGTAGGTGTCCTGATGGAAATTACCCATCAGCAAAAAATCCTTCTTGCGCGCGGAGCCGTGCCGGTAAATGTCCTGGTAAACGTCTGTGAGATGGTTGCTGAAGTGGTTATCGTAAATCACGCCGTCCGCGCCGGCATCGATTGCCAAGTCCACGCGCTTTTCCAGGTACCTCACCCAGTCAGGATTGCCCAGGTTCGCCATGTAGCGGGTCACGCGTCCCATTTTGGTGTAGTCGCCCGCACCATAGGGCACGGGCTTGCCATCCTCGCCGATCTGAATCCAATTACGCGACTCGGGAACCTGCTCGAACATATCTTCCCAGAACATGTTCGCAATGGATTCGTACGCCATGACGTGAATGCCCTGGCGATGACACTCCTCGATGTACTTTCGGACCTGCTCCTGGTGGGCTCGCTCGGTGGCCATGGAAAAACCGTTACTGAATGTGATCCACACCACATTGATTCCGGCTTGGCGAAGCAGCGAAACGGTTCGCGTGTCGTACCAATTCGTCATGGTGTACAAGCGGTTCGGATCGGGCGGATTGAAACCCGGCCAGCCGGAGAACATGGCCTTCGCTGTCTCGATGCGGCCGCCGTCCCAGCGCGCGAAATGTATGTGCCGCCTCTGCGCCCACTCCGGGACAGAGTCCTTCGCAGGCCCAGTCGGCCATTCTGCCTGGTACCTCGACCGCAAAGGCTCCTTCGCGTGTTCGGCTCCGACCTGAGCCCTAAGGAGCAGGGGAATAGTCGAGAACATCAGTACCCACAAAAATCTCTTGCCGAGCAGTGTCATTGGAACTTCTCCTTGTGCTGGCATCGCCATTGTAGACGCGCCTTTGTGATTGCAGCGGTGGGCCACACCCTAGCACGATGCTGAAAAACCCTCTCGACTGTCATCCTGAGGAGCCGCAGGCGGTCCTGAGTAAAACGAAGGAAGGGTCTCCGCAGTTCGCTGATTTTACCACTGCCGAGATTCCTCGCTTCGCTCAGAGCGTCTGACTTCTTGCATATATACTCAGGTGGCGCATACATCGTCCTTTGATGTATGCGCTCCAATTTGGCTCGCTGCTTGCACTTACGTGGCGCAGACATAAAAGGCAATGTCTGCGCCACTCATCATATTTCAAAAAGGTCACAAACTCTCAGAATGACAGCG
>CAVYPU010000035.1:0-266322 GCA_963770415.1 uncultured Acidobacteriota bacterium | reverse complement strand
TAGGACTTGTGGAATGCGAGTCAAACCTATTGGGCATTGTAGATAATGACAAGAGAACGAATGTGGGGAGCGGAGGATGGTCGAATATTGTCGAGAAGTATATGAGGGCAAAGGCCTACTGCGATCATCCCTTCGAGATTCGACACTCTCAGGGATCCAAAACGAGGGTTCCCATTCATGATGAATGGATTGGCAGGAGCAAGAACGGAACGTCAGCAACTGATTCGAGAGAAATTGACTTGCGATGTGGGGATGCCGCTGCCGCGGAGTTGTTACCCTGCACTTTGGACGCGGTTTTCACCGATCCTCCTTACTTTGGCAACGTCCAGTATGCTGAACTCATGGATTTCTGCTATGTCTGGCTGCGCCGGATCGTAAATAACCACGACCACTTCGGCGAAATCTCAACAAGAAACACGGGCGAACTGACCGGCAACATCAATATGAGCCGAGGGCTTGAGCACTTTGCGGCGGGCCTGTCGGCGGTGTTCCAGAAGATGGCCATGGCGCTCAAGCCCGGAGCGCCGTTGGCGTTCACCTATCACCACAACAAAATGGATGCGTATTATCCAATCGCAGCTGCCATTCTGGACGCAGGGCTCACCTGCTCCGCTTCGCTGCCTTGCCCGGGTGAAATGGGCGCTTCGATACATATCAGCGGAACTGCCTCATCTATTATTGATACAGTGTTCGTGTGCAGGTCCAAAGGAATAACGCAAAAGCGCTTGTTGGTCGATAATGCGGATTCGCTGGCGGCCCTTGTTGATGACGATGTGAGGAAGCTCCGGGAGGGAGGGGTCCGGGTAGGGGTTGGTGACGTTAAGTGTGTGACGCGTGGTCACCTCATAAGGCTCGCTATCTGGCATCTTCACCGGAACTGGGACAAACATATCCCGACGGCTGCCAAGCTGTTTGCGGTTTCGGAACAGATCGAAAAAATGGGGGGGAACTTAGCGATTGAAAGATCAATCTATAGATTGCCGGTTGCTGATGTGGGCGTTGCCTCTGGTGGTTTGAATTTCCCCGCGAACGAATAATGGTCAAACAACCCTTTGAAGTTCCAATCTCTGAGGTTTTAGCGGACCCCTCCCCTTACATTGAGGCCGTGCTCGCATGCCTCGCGTCGGAGTTTTGGGTGATGCCAAAAGGAGATGGGTTTGTCAATTACTCAACCTTTGATATCGGCTACGAAAAGCTTAAACAGGCGACCAAGGGTTTTCGAAACATCGGCACGCAGCAGGTCGTATGCGCTGTGGTCGAATGCCCGATAGCCTTTGTGGTGTTGCGCTCAATGCTGGGTTTCACACCGCCGGAATGGGCATATATCACCGCACAGCGGAAGGCAGTCGAGATTCCCCAGGGATACGCTCGATCTATTGACCGGAACATACGGCTTCAGCCCCTAAAGCCCCTTGACGCAAGGACCTTAAAATCCGACCGAATCCTTGCCATGATTAATACGGCATGCGATCTGTTGAACGAACATGCTCCGATGGTCGGGCCCGACAAAATTCATCGGCTGGATAAATGCGACACTCGGGACGGATCGGGCAGCGTGCAATCAGCGGCAGATCTTGGAGTGCCTTATCCGATGTTGTTGTATGAGCGTTTTCTCGGCAGGCCCTTCGCCGGTCATCGCGACTCCGTCAGCGAACTCGTGGGCGATCCTTTGGAATCGGGGATTGAGGACGTTCTTACCGCCGCTGGTATCAGCTTCAAGAAAACCAAGCGTGCTGAAATAGTTCCAGGGTTTCCCCAGTCCCCCGACTTCATAATTCCTGACCAATTCAACCCAAAAGTCGCCATCGAAGCTAAGTTTACCGAGGACGATGGAACAGCACGGGACAAGGTCACGAGAATAGAGAACCTTGTGACTCTCAGCTTGTTAGATCAACCCGTAGGGCAACCCAAGTACGAAGTGGTGGCTTGCGTTGCAGGGCGTGGCTTTGGCGTACGGCGGAACGATATGAAGAAATTGATCCTCTCGACTAAAGGAAAAGTCTTTACACCAAAGACGCTGGACCGGCTTGTCGAGAACACAGGCCTAAGGGCGTTTCGCACGAAGTAGCGAGAAACGAGCAAAGCAGAGGCGCGGGCTGGCGCACAGCGAAGCTGGGGGGGGGGGGGGGGGATTACTAAGTTGTGATATATCAATATCGCAAAGCTTCGCTCTGCGCCATCCGGCGAAATGGCTGGTTGCGAAGCTTTCTGTCCTGTACTATTAAGCTGTCGAGGTCAGGAGCGGAGTGGTGGGTTATACATTTGAATGGGACCGCGAGAAATCGGACGCCAACCTGTAAACACATGCCGTTACCAGGTACGTCACAGGAGCCGGGTACCGCAGAGGTAGCGCGGAGGTACGCGCCGTTCAGCGTTCCTCCGCGGTTCTTAACATGGGAACATCAACCATATTAATATCATTCGAACACGAAACGTGACGGGCGCACGAAGAGCCGCAGAGGAGCGCCAACAACGCGCACCTCTGCGCTATGAGCTCTCAGCACCGCTGGCCTTCCTAACCCGTTCAACCCATGACCACCGAACCTCAGCTCCGTGAAAAGCTACGCAAAATCGCAGCTCTGTTCGAGGGCGCCACGACCGTGGGCGAGCGTCAGGCCGCGGCGGCCGCACTTGAGCGCGTGCGGCGAGCGCTCGAGGCCGCCGTCAAAACGCAGCCCCCGCCCGAGACGAAGTTCTCCCTGCCGGACCAATGGCAGCGGCGCCTCTTTTTAGCCCTTTGCCGGAGATACGGGCTGGACCCATATCGCTATAGGGGCCAGCGCTATTCCACCGTGGTGCTACGCGCACCGCAGGCCTTTGTGGATCAAACGCTTTGGCCGGAATACCTTGCCTTATCGGAGGCGCTCCGCGCCTATCTCAACGAAGCCACGGAACGCATTATTCGGGAAGAGGTCTACAAAGACGCAGGCGAAGCAGGAGAACAGGTGGGATAATGACGCAATGCGTCGAGCCGGCGTGATCTCGCGGCATCGTCAAACTGCATGACATCCACGTTTCACAAACGCCGCCCTCCAAGGCTGACTGAGAAGAATCCCTCCTCAAGAGGGGAAAAATCGCAGGGCGTTACACGCTGCAGCCCCTTACGCGGGCGCGGCTCAAAGCGTGGCTTGGTTGACACGGTCGCGGGCGGTAGGGGCCTTTCCCACATAGCGCTTAACCCTGATTTTCGACTCCCTCTCGCGAGCCTCCGCAATCTCGAACGCGGTCTGCATTCGAGGCAGGGTGTCCATCCTGACGCCAAAAGCCTTCTCCACCCGCAGCGCCATGTCGGGTGAGAGCGCGGCGCGGCCGTTGAGAAGGGCAGAGAGCGCGGGCCTGGTCACGCCCAGGACCTTCGCGGCTTTGGTAACCGAGAGGCCGAGCGGCTGGATGACTTCCATCTTGATGAATTGTCCCGGATGGGCCGGGCGTTCCATACGCATCATGATTTTCGTTTCCTTTCAATGGTAGTCCTCATAATCGAGGTCGAGAGCCTCTCCTTGGTTTGATACAATAATGCGAGGTGGCGGGGGAGGGGGCAAAAATGGTGAAACCGATTTCGGTACGCGCGTTGCCGAACTTGCGAATCAAGGTGGTGTTTTCCGATGGCACGGAAGGCTCCGTGGACCTGTCGGAGTTGGCGGGGCAGGGCGTCTTCAAGGCGTGGGAGGATGAGAAGTTCTTTGCCCAAGTCCACGTCGGCCCCGCCAGGCAAATCCGATGGAATGATGAGATAGAGCTGTGTCCCGATGCCATATATCTGAAGTTGACCGGGAAGACCCCTGAAGACCTCTTCCCCAACCTCCGGCGCGAGCCCAGCCATGCCGGAAGTTAGCCGCTTTTACGGCATTGTCATCCGAATGTATTTTGCCGATCACTGGCCACCTCATTTCCATGCCGAGTATGGCGAGCACGAAGCCGTGATCGGCATCGAGGATTTAAGAGTGATCGCGGGAAGTTTGCCAGCCAGAGCCTTTGGTTTGGTGGAGGAGTGGGCCCTCATTCATCAGGCGGATCTGGCCGCTCTGTGGCTTAAAGCGCGGCAGTTAAACCCCTTGAACAAGATCGACCCGCTCCCCTGACACCCTTGCAGACTAATGTGGCTGCATCTAGAAGTGCTGCCCTTCCAGTTTCCGCAATGCTGGGAGGAGAGGGAAGTAGCGCGGCAATGCGGACAATACGTCCGATCCCTAGCCCAAGTTCGTCACGGAGAGGCGTTTTTTGATTATTTTTGGCTCCGGTGATTGGTTAAGGTTTTTGTTTTCAGCCCGACCTTTCTGAAAAGTCGATGTAGTGTAGACCAACCCTCTTGCGGCTGGGGTACTCAACGTGACACCATCGCCCCGATGTTCTTGCGACCGAATCATCGGGACAAGGATGGCAAGGACCACAGCTACTGGTCGTTGGTCGAAACCGTCCGCACACCCGACGGTCCGCGCCAGCGGACCTTGTGTTACCTGGGCGAACTGAACAACTCGGCGCAGGCGCGTTGGCTGAAGGTGATCGAGGTTTTCAACGAGCAGGGCGAGCGCCGGCAGTTGAAACTGTTTCCTTCCGATGCCGAACTGCCGGAGAACGATCCCGACGTGGCGCGAGTGCGGGTGAGCCAAGTTCGCTTCGAGCGGGTGCGGCAGTTCGGAACTTCTTGTTTGGGTCTGGAACTGTGGAAGCGTTTGGAGCTGGATCGATTCTGGGCAAACCTGCTGGACGGCGAAGTTGCTGACGTGCCCTGGTCGCGCGTGGCCGCGCTGCTGGCGATTAACCGCTTGTCTGCTCCCTCGAGCGAGTTGGGCATCGAGGAGCGCTGGTATCCCAGCACGGCGCTGGATGATCTGCTGGGGATTGGGGAAGGCAAGATCAACGACAGCCGCTTGTATCGCTGCCTGGATCGTCTGCTGCCTCACAAGACGAAACTGGAGCGACACCTGAAGGAACGCTACGGCGAATTGTTTGGCGCCGAATTCGACGTGTTGCTTTACGATCTGACCAGTACCTACGTGGAAGGCCAGGCCGAGAAAAACCCGATGCTGCAGCGCGGTTACTCGCGCGATCATCGGCCCGACTGCAAGCAGGTGGTGATCGCACTGATCGTCAACGCCGAAGGTTTTCCCTTGAGCTATGAAACCTTCGATGGCAACCGTACGGATGTCACCACCTTGGAAACGGTCATGCGCATGGTGGAACGCAAGTACGGGCGGGCGCGGCGGATCTGGGTATTTGACCGGGGCATTGTGAGCGAAGCGAATCTGACGGCGCTGCGCAACCGGGGCGGGCAGTACTTGGTGGGCACGCCGCGTTCCAAGCTGAAGGGGATGGAACGCCAGCTTCTGGAGGGCACCTGGACGCAAGTGCGCGAGGAAGTGGAAGCCCAGTTGGTGGTGATGCCGGGCGGCAGCGAAACCTACGTGCTGTGCCGCTCCACGGCACGGCGGGAAAAAGAACGGGCCATCCGCCGCCGCTTCTCGGGCCGCATGGAACGAGCGCTGACGAATCTGGCTCAGCGGGTAGAGAAAGGCCAATTGAAGGACCGGTCGAAGATTGAGCGGCGGTTGGGGAAGATTCAGGAACGCTATGGGCAAGTGGCCGACCTGTATGAAGCGGACCTCGGTCAAGCGGAGGGGCGCTGGACCTTGACCTGGAACCTGATCGAGGAGCGTCGAGCCTGGCGTGAGGCGCGAGAAGGCGCCTACTTGCTGCGCACCAACCTGGAGGGAGCCGCGGTGGAAGAACTCTGGACCAAGTATATCCAGCTCACCGAAGCCGAGGCGGCTTTCCGGGCGCTGAAGAGCGAGTTGTCGATCCGACCCTTGTTTCATCAACTGGAGCCTCGCGTGAAGGCCCACATCCTGGTGGCCTTTCTGGGCTACTCGCTATGGGTCACGCTGAAGCATCTGCTGCGACGGAAAAATTCCGATTGTTCACCGAGCCAAGCCCTGGCGCTGCTCGCCACCATTCAGAGTGCGGATATCGTGCTCCCGACCACTGACGGACGGGAGATTCGCCTGCGGCGTGTGGCGGCCCTCACCGCTGAACAACAAAAACTCCTGACAGAACTTGGCATCTCGTTACCTGACCGGTTCAATTTGAACTTCGAATGTAGTGTAGACTCAGCCATAGCCTGAGCTGATTCAAAAGCACTTAACTGGCTCTTGGCCTCCTTCGTGACGAACTTGGGCTAGCCGCAAGGCGAAACGGACGGTACGGGTGTGAATGATGAGAACGATGTGAATTGCTACCCGGTTTGCGGCTAGCCTAGTTTCCGCCTTCTGCTCCTGTGCGAGGTAGTCCTTCATCATACTGATATGGCGTGGCGGCGGCAGGGGCTCCCGGCGACAGTGTGCATCAGCTGGTTGGTTTCCCGAGCACAAGCACTAGGATGCGGCCGTCGGAGTGGAACTCTCCTCCCGTCGCGGTCTTGGCTGTGGTCAGTGCATCGGCGGGCGTGACGTGATCTCGCTGGACGACGAGACCGGTCCCCGTAAGCGTGCCATTCACGTACTCGCGTTCGCCGTTGACGGCCGGGTCGATCTTATGGGTGACCCCGTTGTTGCGCTGGTCCCGTTCGAACCCGATATCGTGGGTCGCAGCAACGCACCACAGCGTCCGCCCCTCGACCTCGAAGGGCGACTTCCAGACGCGCAGGTGATTCCGCGACATGACCACCCTCACTGCTTCGCCGTGCGCGAAGCCGTAGTCCTGCGCCCGATTGAAAAGATAAAGCTCGCTCATGGGCATCGTGAGGTAGTCCTTTTTCTGGAGCGAGCCCATGAGGCCGTTCAGCACCGTACTCTCCTTTGTCTTGTCTACCTTGACCCAACCGGCGGTGGTGAAAACATTGACCACCTGGTCTTCTGTTCCCACGAGCAGGACGTTCACCATGTCGCCTGGCTTACCGCTCGGATCGCTAACGCGGCGCGGGATTTTGGACAGCAAATCCGAGGTGATGCCCGCGACACGGGTTTCCGCAGGGCCCCCGGGGTTCGCGGCATTCGCCGATCCCTCGCTCAGGACTTCGACCTTCACCTGGAAGCTTCCGTCCGCGGTTGCAGCTTCTTTCATGCCCTGATTGATTCCCAGGTACAGCCTCCCGGCCACGGGGACATCGAACTCCTTGCTTTCGCCGATCTGGAACGCCTGTGCGTAGGAGTCCGCGCCGATCCGGGCGATCAATGCGCCATGGCCGGCATCCTTGACGGGATACTGGTGAACCATGTCAGCCCATCCGCGCGCCAAGCCCGCGGGGCCGAATGACCCCGAGGTTCGAAATTTCCCGGTGCGGGATGTGTCCTCTGCGTAGGTGATCTTCCCCGTCGCCGTGAATCGCAGCTTCGCGCCGCCGCGCACGTCGATGTTGGTGTCCACCCATTCCTTCGTGCCGGGCACATCGATGTTGTACGTTTTGTTACTGCCCGCTTGCGGCAGGGCGGCTCGTGCCTGCACTTCGAGTCCCGGCCACATTAAACTTGCCGCAAGCAACACCAGCGCCGTAAACTGCATGGTTTGTTTTTTGTGTTTGATTTCCATGGCTCGTCCTCGCGTTGATGGATTGCCTGAACACTTCAGGATACGCGAAAACCGCACCGCTCGCCAGCACACCTCGAAAGTCCTTCACAGCGGCGAAGGAAAAAAGACCAGGTTGCAAAGCCGGAATTCGGATTATGATTGTGGCGCCCGGGATGCCGAACCAAGACCCCGGTTAACAAAGTCATCAACCTCAAGAGGTGAACTGTTATGCAGAAAAGACCTGTGCTCATCCTGATCCTTCTTTCGACCGTGTTCGCGGCTGCGATGCAACTGACGAACTGCGGGGCAAAATCCGTCCAGGTGGACAAAGCACAACTCCAAATATTCAAGCCCTTGCCGGTGGCAGTAGAGTCCCAGAAGAACCCCGCCACAGAGGCGAAGGTGAATCTGGGCCGCATGCTGTACTATGAACCCAGGTTGTCCAAAAACCAGGACATATCCTGCAACACCTGCCATGAGTTGGCTAAGTACGGAGTGGATGGGCAGCCGGTTTCGGACGGCCATCGAGGTCAGAAGGGCACGCGCAACGCCCCCACGGTATATAACGCCGCAGGCCACTTCGTGCAGTTCTGGGACGGGCGCGCCGGCGATGTCGAGGAGCAAGCCAAGGGTCCGGTCATGAACCCGGTCGAGATGGCGATGACCTCGGATAAGGCTGTGGTCGCGGTGCTGAAATCCATGCCCGAGTATGTCGAGGCTTTCAAGGGGGCCTTCCCCGACGATAAGGATCCTGTCACCTTTGAAAACACGGCTCGTGCGATCGGCGCCTTCGAGCGCAGGCTGATGACGCCCTCGCGCTGGGACAAGTTCCTTAACGGAGATGAGACAGCCCTCAGCAACACGGAGAAAGCCGGGTTTAACAAATTCATGGATACGGGATGCCAGGCCTGCCATGCGGGGACCTATCTGGGAGGAGAGGTTTACCAGAAACTCGGTTTTTTGAAGCCCTACCCCGACACTTCCGATACCGGGCGACAGGCAATAACCAAGCAGGAAAGCGACCGCCTGGTGTTCAAAGTACCTACCCTTAGGAACATCGATAAGACCGGGCCTTACTTCCACACCGGGAAGGTGGCGAACCTCGAGGAGGCGGTCAAGGAGATGGGAGAGTATCAACTCGGCAAGCAACTGCAGGACGACGAGGTCGCATCGATTGTGACCTTTATGAAATCGCTCACGGGCGAGATTCCGGCCGAGTATGTCAAGCCGCCTCAACTCCCCAAGAGTACGGCGAAGACACCTAAGCCCAGCAACACATGAGTCGAGAGCGCGCCGAGCCCCGCGGCCTGCCGCTGCAGAATGAGAAAGCCACGATGGCCAATTCCCCCGCGCTCCCGACCCCTTCGTTGCGAGTGGCCAGGGCCGAAGCCGCGCGACACGCCGGGCGCCTCCCGATTCATCACGGCGTCACTTCGGGTTTCGGCGTGGAGAGATATTTCTTGACCACGGTCGGGAAATCCCAGCGCGTCTTCTGATCCGGGCGGGTCACGACGGTCACGCCGGCCACGGGACTGGCGAGCGGGCGGGACGCCGGCAGGTGCAGCAGGATGCGCTTCGGAGGGGTGCGCGTCGGCGCCGAAAAGGTGACCTCAACGCCACCGCCGAGGCCGCGTACGACCAGGTCCAACGTCCCGAAATAGGTCGGCAAGCGTTCCAGCCGGATTTCCTGGCCGTCGCCGAGCCACCAGTCGGGCACGGCGGGGAGCAAGTGCAGATCCTCGCCGTCTTCGTGGACCAGCATGTGTCGCAGCATGATGGCATAGTTACAGGCGCCGGTGACGTGCGGGATGGTGTCGCCCCAGGCCTGGCGTTTCTTGAAGAAGATTCCTTCCGGAAACGCATTGGCGGCGGTCGAATGCAGCAGATACCAGTAGAAGTCCTGCACCACCGTCTCGCTGTCGCCGCGGATAAGCGAGTCCATCACGGTGTAGGCGCCGAGGTAGGGATGAATCGCGTCCGCCTCGCCTGTCCATCGCATCGTCCCTTCAACGAACCCGCCCGCGAAATCCTTTCGCACATGGTCGATCAAGGCTGCAGCCCGCGGATCGCTCGGATCGAAGAGCGCGGTGGGCCAGAGCGTCTCGGTATTCCCCCAGTGCGTCCCATCCTTCTCCCAACTCGGGGGGAAATAGGGCAGTCCGGTGTGCTTCCAGGCGCTATCAATGGCGGCGCGATACTGCTGGGCTTCGGCAAGCAACTGCCCTTCGTCCTCGGTCCGGCCCAGTCGGCGCGCGGCATCGGCGGTACAGAGCAGGCCGCGCAGATTCCAGAAATCGTAGCCGACGATGTGGTGTTTGCCGTCCGGGAGGAATTCTCCGTCAGCAAAGGCCGCGGGCATCAGGCCGGCGAAGGGCGAGTCCGCCGGCGCTTGGCGACGCTCGCGCATCGTCCAGGCAACGGCGTTCAGCATGCGCGGGTAGGCGCGGTCGAGGAAGGCGCGATCGCCAGTGATTCTGGCGTACTGCCAGAGCGCCCACAGCGCCTGGCCGTTGCCGTCGAGTTCGTTGGCCTGCGATTCAAAGCGTCCGTCGGAGGTCTGCCGCGGGAAATAGAACTGGATCGCCCGGGCCGCCACGTCATCGAAGCCTGCCTCCTCCAGTTCCATGATCTGATAGGCGCCGTCGCGGATGAAGAACTCGTCGTAGAACCCCTCGCCCCCGTGCAGTTCGCCGAGATCGCTCGCGATGAGCTGGCAGACGTGAGCGGCCAATAGCGCCTCGGTCGCTTTGCGGCAAGGCACTTGGACCTTGGCGGCCCGGCCCATAACACCACGCCAATACTCGACAGTCCGATTCAGCCAAAGTCCGGCATCGGCATCATCGTAGCGGGCGGCGTCTTCAATGGGAAAGAACGTGTACCGCGCCACGCCTTCGGCCGATTGCCCCGGGCCCAGTTTCCACGTCCAGGCATAAACGCGCGTATGCTTCCTGGGGTGCTGGATCGCTGCGAGCTTATCGTCGTATCCTGCCGGGTCGGGCGTGATATCGGCCTTCGCCTCGGCCGCCCGGCGGAGGTATTGGTCGCCCGGATGGTAATCCAGTTGAGGTAGTTTTCGCCTTCGGTAGGCCAACTGAACGCCTTTTGCCAATCCCCGGCATCGGGCAGCGGCGTAGCCCAGTAAGCGATCTCGTAGCGCACCGGTCCATCCGCGGCCGTGACTTCGATGATGGGTATCCATCCGTCCCTCGCGCGCTTACCCTGCGCGCGGCTCAGCGGCGTAAGCGTGTGTCCCACCCGGACGCGCAGCGCCGTTCCTCCGGCCAGGTACATTTCGTTGTTGGGCGTAATGCGGCTGCCATACATGTAATCCGGCAACCCGACCACATTCCAATTGTTGACGAAGTAATCGAAGCTCGCCTCGGTTCCCGCGCTTGCCGACTGAATCGCGAGGCTGCACAACAGCAGGACCCAGAACCCGAATCTCACCGGAATTTTCATTTTGGCCAGATTTTTCATTTTGAATTTCCACCTGGCGCGACAGCTTAGCACTCCTGCCCCGTCGCCTCAAGCGTAAGTCAAGCGCGTAAGTCAGGCGGGCAAGTGAAGCAGGTCGCGCCGGTTCTTCGAAGAGGCAAGGGAAAAGGCCGCGATGGCGACGTCGGAAGCGTGTACGGAGATTCAGCAGGTGATGAGTCGAGGGTGGAAACAGGGCAAAGGCCGCCGAATTTTCGACTGTTTTGGGCGCCGACTTTCTGCAGAGCGAAGCGAAAGATCTCGGCAGTTTCATTTTCAACGAACCACGGAGATCCTTCCTGCGTTCCACTCAGGACCGCCTGCGGCCCCCCCCCCCCCCCCTGAAAATCATCATCGAATACGTCATTCCCGCGCAAGCGGGAATCCATTTAGGCGACATGGACTCCCGCTTTCGCGGGGGTGACCTTGGGGACGATTTTCATTCCCCCGGGTGGGTTGGAGGCCCATGATAACTCCTCAGGATGACAGCTAGATGGTTCTTTCCGCAGCCTCTGAAGCCCCGCCCTTCCGAAGACAAGCGAACAAGAACGCTTACTTCTGCAAGTAAGCACCAGGTGGGATCTATCTTTGCGGCCAGGCGCATCGGACGCGGCGGGGCCGGAGGTAATAAGGGGATCGACGTGGATTGGCGGTAAGGGCCGCCCCTAAACAGTTCGTCTAAAACTCGAGTCGAAGAGCCAACTGGATCTGCCGGGGCGTTCCGGTACCGATGGGCGTGGTGTTGACCGGTTGGGTGATGAGGCCAAACTCTCCCGGTCCGTCGGAAAAATTCCCGTCGGGCGCTCCGAATTGGGCGCGATTGAAAATGTTGAACGCTTCGGCCCGGAATTGAAGCTGATAGCGTTCGCGCAGGGGAATTCGTTTGCTCAAGCCCAGATCGGTTTGCCACAGACCGGGGGCCCGGGCCACATCTCGTGGCGCATTGCCGAACGCGCCTGCGGCGGGCGTCGCAAAGGCCGCAAGGTTGATCCAGTTTGAGGGCGTCGCGCCGCCCGCGGGAATCGAGGGAAACTCCGGGAACAATGTTAGGACGCTGGTTGTTGGTGTTGCCGTCCGGCACCGACTTGGCCGAACGAGTGGCGGTGATGTTGACCGGAAAACCCGTGTGCGCGCCCACAATCGATGTCAACTGCCACGAGCCGAAAACACTCCGCAAGATCCCCGGCTGATTCAAGAACGCCTTCCCAGACCCGAAGGGAAGTTCATACACGGCATTGGCATTGAACGCATGACGGACGTCCCAGATGCCGCTGGCGTTGTCGCAAGCCCGGCAGGCCACGATTTGCGGAGCCAGCGAGTCGCCGTCGCCGCTGCCCATGGAGCCATCATCGATTTCATGTGAACAGGTGTAATTGGTGGAGAACAGCAGGCCTTTGCGGAAAGCGCGCTGCAAGGTGAAGCCCAAGCCTTCATACGTGCTGTTCGCTATCGTTGCCGCGCCAGTTGATGTCGGACGCGAATTGCGGATAGAGACCGGCTGGCCGGTCAGGGGATTGATGACGTTAACATAAGAGAGAGACAACAGGTGAGTGCCCTTGCTGCCGACATAAGAGACCGTTCCCACTGCATTGCAGGGGAGCGTCTGTTGGACGGAAAGCCCCCATTGGGTCACGTACATGTCCTTGCGGCGTCGTTCCATGGCCGAGGGGCTAATGACACCGGTGAACCAGGAAGGGATCGATGGGATAGGTCAGGCCGGCTGATGGTCTTACTTGAAAGACTGTAACTCGCATATTCATTGCTCTCGGGAACATTCTGGTCATCCAATTGTCCATCCTGGTGGTAGGTCCCGAAGCCCGAGCGGATCACCGTCTTCCCGCCCAGCCACGCCGGGGCATAAGCGATCGCGATGCGGGGATCAAAGTCACGGTAGGTCGGCTGAGCCGAAACTGGCGCCCACCCCGCAGTAGCCCCCCACCCCGCAGGTGGCAAAGTCGAAGGGGTTGGGGCGGCCGTAGACATCATGAAAGATATTGAAGAAACTATAGCGCGCACCCAGATTCAGGGTAAGCTCCGGCGTCCACTTGAATTCATCCTGAATGTAGCCAAAGTAGGTGAATTTCCGCAGGCCGTTGATCGGCTCCGCTTCCGTGTACTTGGCGGTATTCACCTCGTTCGACTCCAAAGCGCTCGCGGAAGCGTAGGAGATCGTACCGCTGGGCCCTCTGCCCTGGTTCATCTGAATTCGGCGGATTTCTACGCCGGCCTTGATTACGTTCCGTCCCTGGATCTTGGTGAGGTTATCGATCCCGCCAAACGTGTTGCCCGCCCCGATGCTGACGCGGTCATTGTTCAGGGTCGTGAAGCCCGGACACGGAGAAGGCGTACAACGATCCGGTATGGTTGGCATCGGTCGTGTCAGCGGTGCTGCGGTTGAAGCCGAATTTCGCTTCGTTCACCAATGTCGGCGAGAAAACGTGCAGCAGCTCAATTGCCGCGTTATCCGGCGAGGAATTCAACACCTGCTGATCTTGCAGATACTGTCCTGAGCTGGCCAGCGGCACGTTACTGACGGCTCGATCGATATTCACCCGGACGAAAGCGGTTGTCTTGTCAGAAAAACGCTCGTCCAAACGCATCATGCCGGAGTCTTCGTTCCCTAACTGCCGGCCATACCCTACGAATTCCGACGCATTGGGATTGCCCGTTTACGGGCAACGTCCCCTGGGGGTAGGCATTGAGGAAAGGCGCCAGCGCAGGCCACTGATTCGCCACTTGTGTCCGGAAGGCGTCCGTTGGGACGTAGCCCAGCAGAGTTTGTCCCAGGATCTGCCGGTAACCCTCATAGGAGGTAAAGAAAAAGGTCTTGTCGCGCACCAGGGCTCCGCCGAAGCTCGCCGCCGAATTGATTCAAACGAAAGGGCGGTTTGGCCGGGTCAATGAAGCTTCGCGCGTCAAAAACGTCGTTGCGCGCGAAATCGAGAGCACTGCCGTGCAACTGGTTGGTTCCGAAGGCTGAGGTTACCGCCATCTGTCCCCCAGCCGTGGCCCCGGTTTCGGCGGTGGCCAGCATGGACACGACACGAAACTCCTGGATGGTATCCAACGGGATGGCTAAACGCACATAGGGCTGCTGCGCCTGGTTGATAATGTTAGTGGCATCGACACCGTCAAGAGTAAAATTGTTGTCGTCCCGCCCCCTTCCGGCCACACGAATGCTGCGCTGATTGCTGCTGCCGTTGTAGTTCGTGTCCACAGCCAACGGGGCAAGGGCAGTGAGGGTTGACCAGTTTCGACCGTTAAGCAGAAGCTCTTCCACCTGTTTGTGCTCGATGCGCGCACCCATAGTATTGGAATTCTCATCAAGCTGCTGACTGCTGCCTACCACCTCGACCCGCTCGGTGGCGGCGCTGGAAACCCTCAGCTCCACATTCAGGGTGGTTGCACGTTCGAGCGCTACCTCCAAACTCTCGAACTTCACGGTCTGGAACCCTTCAAACGCAACCGTAACGGTATAAACGCCTACCGGCAGCTCCGGGATACTGTAGTTCCCGGAACGGGACGTTGAAACTGAGCGCTTCAAACCGGTAGCGTCCTGAACCGCTATTACAGTGGCGCCGGGCACTACTAGCCCGGATGAGTCGTGGACTGTTCCCGTCAGACTGCCGCGATCTACTTGAGCATATAGGTTAGCCGAGAAGACGATGAGCCCGCATATCCACAAAAGCCGCCTTGACATGGGAAAGCCTCCTATGATGCGTTCTGAGCTAAGGGTAATTTGTTCAGTCGCTTAACTACTTTCCGCGCCGGGCCTAAGGGACGAAGAATAAAACTCCCCCGTGGGGACGCTCTGTCCCTCAATTCGCGGAAGTATCCTCCATTGGGATGACTAGCTACCCTAACGTATGAATGTTACGACACTTTTACCCTCTTTTTAAGGTTCGATGAGATGTTGAGAAGTTTCGGTTCACGCCGGAGGCGGGGCGGGTTCAGGTTTGTGGGGATTTTGCCTTTGAGGCGCGGATAAAAAGCCCTCTCCCCGGCCATCGGGGAGAGGGCAGTTTCAATCGGAACGTATTTTAGTCGTCCGAGTCAGCTTTGGCGGGCGCCGGGCGGTTGAAGTCGCTCGGAGGGCGAACGGTCTTCTCGCCGGGGAAGGGGACCCTAAACCCGGTGGCCTCGTACCAGTCGTAGTGGCTGACCGTGTCCGGGTCTTCGGAGTCGGGCATGTGATATTTGCCGGCGAAGATCTCCGCCTTCTTCTGGAGCCATGCAGCCTCGAGAGCCTTGACAGCAGGGCTAACCTTCAGATTCTTAACCGCAGGGCTGCCGGTGTTGAGGGCGAGATTCGCCGGGGCCACATACCCCGCAACGCCGTAAGTCAGCGGGACTCCGTTCGCCACGTGCGGCCAGGGCAGGAAGTTCACAGCGGGAGGATTGTCGACGAAGAGCGGCCTCATCGGCGAGGCCACGAGGTCGTTCTGGTTCATGGGCGCCAGACCGAGGATCTGCTCGATCGTGCGCGTCATGTTGACCTGAGTGTAGAAGGTTTTCACTTCGGTTACCCCGGCCCCGGTGCCATCCTCGTTCACCTGCTGAATGACGTAGGGGCTGATGACATAGCCCGGGCTGCGGTGACCGTCGACGTGGTTGACGCCGTTCTGCGCGTCATCTTCCTCGACGAAGATCGCGGAGTTCTTCCACACGGGGCTGTGGCTGATGATGTTGACAAAGCG
This sequence comes from uncultured Acidobacteriota bacterium, assembly GCA_963770415.1. Classification (GTDB taxonomy): domain Bacteria; phylum Acidobacteriota; class Terriglobia; order UBA7540; family UBA7540; genus CAVROP01. The sequence goes on along the minus strand of CAVYPU010000035.1, from coordinate 250,648 downwards.
GCCCAGGGCCAGGTCGTTATCGGCCTGCATGGCTGTCGCGTTCGGCGGGCCGCCGGTGTGGTCGGAGCTGATCCACATGAATTCCAACCGGGGCACCGTACCGTTGGCCACGTCTTTGGCGAAGTCCTGCGACCAGACATCGACGCGGAACTGGTCGGGGATGCCCAGATCGAACTGCGGGTAGTTCTTGACGGTGTGGTTGATCAGATTCGGGAGCGGGGAGACCGAGCCGATTGTGTTCTGATAGTACAGCGTCTTCTCGCCCGGGGTCCCAGGTGCTTGGCAACCCGGCGCTCCCTCGAAGCACTGCGTGTCGTTGTAGAAGTCGATCCAGCTCGGCTCGCAACTGTTCGAAACAACAAACGGGTATGTAGTTGTGCCACTAACGTCAGTCGGAGTGCAACCCGGCACGGTGAACGTGTTGTACTCGATGTACTCGCCGTAGTTCTTGAACGAGACGCCAGCCTTTGCAGCCTGGTCCCACAGGTGGCCATTCTTCTGGTAGGCAAGCGCTTCGCTGCCGTTGGAGGGGTAGTCGCGGAGCCAGTCCGGCGACTGGATGTCGTCGCCGTAGGGCGCCATGGCCTGCGTGATCCAGTTGTGACCGTCGGCCGATTGGCGGCTCGGGTCGTAGAAGTTGTCGAGGAGCGGGAAGCGCTCGACCAGCGCGTGCGCGTTGGGCGTTACGACGGGGTATTCGGCGTAGGTCGAGTTGTCGCCGAAGACTGCCAGGGAGGGCTCGCCGTTGCCGCCGACCACGTCGCCCAGGATCTGATCGTAGGTACGGTTTTCACGGATGATCACGAAAACGTGCTTGATCAGCGACGGATCGCCGATCCTCTCCGGGATTGCGACCGGCCTGCCAAACCGGCGGCCGCCGGAGGCAGTCAGGATATTTTCCTCCAGGTCCCAGTGGTTGTTCTGGGAGACCTGATGTGTCATCGCCGCCAGGGTTCCGCGGTTCGGAATGGGAACGATGCTGACGGTGCCAAGGTCCTCGTGGGTGTTAAAGCTGTACACGCCGTAATATTTGGCGTACGAATTTTCTGGCGAACTCGCCGGAGGGGTTGCCACCCCGTAGCCCGTGGTGCCGATGCCCTTGTCGTTGGCAACGAGCAGCGAGTTGTCCGCGGCGTCCAGCACGACCGAGCTCGGCGCATAGGCGACCGGGATCATGCCGATGACGGGATCACTGATGTACGACCTGAGGTTGACTACGGCGATCGCGTTGGCGTTGTAGAGCGCGACGTAGGCAACGTTGTGCACGGAATCGACAGCGATCGAGTTCGGCCCGGCACCGTAGGCTGGCTCGGGTTCGCCGGGCACGCCGATCGGCAGCCCAAGGTCGATTGTCCGCATCGTCCGGTTGATGGTGGTGTCGATCACCGAAATGCTGTCGCTATAGGCGTTAGCGACCAACAGGTACTGGCCCCAGAAGGCCATACCGGTCGGGTGCAGGCCGGTTGTGATGCTGCCGGTGACCGTAAACGAGGCCAGATTGACCACGGAAACAGTGCCGGTGGCCGTGGCGCCAGTCGGATACGCGGCGACGACCGGCGTGCCGTTGGAGTATCCCTGGAAGTCGTTCGCGGTAGCGATCCGGCCACCCTCGTTGGAGACGTAGGCGGTCTTGCCATCCGGCGAGATCACGACGCTGTGCGGGACGTTACCGACGCGGATCTCCGCACCTTCCACCGGTGTCGCAGCGGTCAGGTCGATTTTGGTCAGCGTATCGTTATTGTCGAGCACGGCGTAGGCGGCCTTGCCATCCGGCGAGATCGCAATGCCCATGGGGTAGGAGGTGAAGGTATTGTCTGAGACAATCGAGACGGTTTGGCCGCACGGGATATCAATGCTGCCCGTGGTCCCCCCGGGGCTCTTCGAGAAGCAAGTGACGTTGGTCAAATAGTTCTGGCTGTTGACGTCGATCGGAACGCTGACGTGGGCGTAGTCTGAGAGCTTGCCCGTCGTGGAATCGACGCTGGCGATGGCAACGTAAGCAGCGCCGGCCTTGTAAGCGGTGGAATAGCCGTCCTGGCTGAACAGCAGGTACTTGCCATTCGGCGTATAGGTGATGCCGGTGGTGCTGCCGTCTGAATCCGTGCCCCCGGCCGCTAGGTACTTCTGCACGACTTGGCCGTTCAGGGTGTTGAAAATCGTGACGGCCTGTGGGGCGCCCATTTGAAGGACGGCGGCGGTGTGCGTGCTGGTATTAGGGTTCAGCGCGATGGCCTTGGCTCGGGTGGTGATGCCGAGATAGACCTGGGTGCCGGCGGGCGTGATGATCGCGCCATCACTGACGACCCACGGGTTGGTTAAGGGCTGCGAGTAGGTCGGCCCGGTGGTTGCGGTCGTGTTCTCGCCGGGTGCGTAGGTCGGGTACGGCTCGGACTGAGCAGCGGCGAGTGCCGTGAAGCTCAGCACCGTCGCCAGCAGGCCGGCGAGCGTACCCAGAGGGTTGATCCGAAAACTATCTCGAAAGAATTTTCGGGACATATACGGTTCTCCTCCTTGGATTTGTCATAGAGGCTTGGCGCGCCCTGGGGACTGCGCCAGCGTTTCAATCCTAGGAAGGGAGCGCAAACGCCAACATGACCCGGAAATTACATTTTTGTCATCTTGAACCCGAGACCGGAATGCGCAGCGTGACGCGGGTGCCCTGTCCCACCTTGCTCGATATCTCCACATTGCCGCCGTGAAGCAGCATGATGCTCTGAACGATCGCCAGCCCCAACCCGGTGCCGCCCGATGCCTGGGAGCGCGACGTATCCACACGGTAGAAACGGTCAAAGACCTTGGGCAGCGCTTCCGGCGGAATGCCTTCGCCGGTATCGGAGACTTCGATGCGGACCGTGGATGCTGCAGCGCAGGTTCCCAGTGTCGTTGCCAGCACGATCGATCCTCCAGATGGCGTATGCGCTACGGCATTCGACACCAGATTGCTCACCGCCCTTTGCACGAGAGCGCGGTCCAGTTCAGCAATAACAGGTTCGGCTCCGGCCGCAGCGGTAATCGAGATACCGGCATCTTCCGCGGAAGCTTGGTAGTAGTCACGCACCCCATCCAGCAATTGGGCGACATTGACGCGCTCGCGACGCAGGTGGGTCAGCGGGCTCTCGGCTCGAGCCAGGAACAAGAGATCGCTGATGAGGTTCGACAGGCGCACAGCTTCTTCGAGACAGGACCCGAGCACATCGCGGTATTCGTCGGCGGTGCGTGCGCGGACCAAGGCCACTTCGGCTTCGCCGCGGATGTTATTCACCGGCGTGCGCAGGTCGTGCGCAATATCCGCGGAGAATCTGGAAATCCGCTCGAAGGACTCTTCCAAGCGGTCGAGCATTTTGTTGAAGGTGTGGGCAAGGGACGCCAGTTCAAACGGGTATCCCTCCGGCAAAATCCGCTCGTGCAAGTTCGTCGAACTGATGTGTTGAGCCGTGGTTGCAATCTCTTCCACCGGCCGAATGCCATGCCGTGCGACTTGATATCCGATCAGCGGGAAAATCGCGAAGGATACCAGAAGAGTTGCCAGGAACCATCGCCGATACCGGGCCAATAATGCTTCTTGCTGTGAGATGTCGATGGCAATTTCAATGGTGTCTGTTCGCGTGGGAGGTGAACCAACCTCGGCTAACGCGCTGGCGACCCAAAAAGATTGCCCGCGCGTCCCCTTCATGGAAAAAGGATGATCGGGGCGGCTCTCGGTTTGGCTGGCGAGCAGCGACAAGTCCAATTGCTCGGCCATGCGCGGCGTCATCAGCAGCGGTGTGGCATGCTCGTCGAGCAGGCGAATATAAAATCGCTCGTATCGCCGGGCGGCGGATTCGAGCTCAATTTCCTCTCGCAGCGCATCCCAATCGTCCGGGCGCTCGCGCAAAAGCGTGCGCACCACGTGGAGCTTATCGGCGAGGAACAGGTCAGTGCTTTTTTCGAGTTCCGTGCGCAACACTACATAAAGGCTGGCAGTAGCCAGGAATACGAGACATAAGCCGGACAGCGCGTACCCGGCAGTTAGCTTAAAGGCCAGGGTCCTCCACCACGGCGCGGCGTTACTGGTCGCATTCCAGGACATAGCCGGCGCCCCGCACGGTATGGATCAGCTTGAGGGGAAAAGGATCATCCACCTTGCTGCGCAATCTTCGGACGCTGACGTCGACAACATTAGTGTCGCTATCGAAATTCATGTCCCAAACCGCTTCAGCAATCAGAGTTCGGGAGAGCACTTCTCCGGCGCGCCGCGCCAAAAGTGATAAGAGAAGAAACTGCTTGGCCGTCAAATCCAGCCGTTGACCGGCACGCGTAACTCGCTGGCGCGCGAGATCGATCTCCAGGTCAGCCATGCGGAGGGTTTCCTGCTGGCGGGGCAGAGCCCGGCGCAGCAGCGAACGCACGCGCGCCAGTAACTCGGAGAAGGCGAATGGCTTCACCAGATAGTCGTCGCCTCCCAATTCGAAACCGCGTACGCGCTCGTGGACTGCGTCGCGGGCAGTCAGAAACAATACCGGCGCCCGCCGGCCGGCTTGGCGCAAACGAGTCAGAACCTGCCAGCCATCCAACCCGGGAAGCATCACGTCGAGAATCAGAAGTTCGAAATCCACTTCCTGTGCCAGGTATAGGCCTTCCAGACCGTCGCCCGCTACATCCACGACAAAGCCCGCTTCGCTAAGCCCCTTCTTTAGGAACTTGGCGGTCTTGGATTCGTCTTCGATGACCAAAATTCTCATGCGGGAAGGGTCTTTCAGTTCGACTCGACCAGCGAGCGTCCACTGAGCGAGCCGGCCAATACGGTCGATACTACATTCTGGCCAGTCAGCGATATACAGCGTGCCAGCATCAGCAAAACCAGCCACGCCGCCGGCCGAACAAACGCCAGAATTCTGCCGCCAGTCTGAAAAGGGTCGCCAAGAACAAGACGCAGGTTCGACGACAGCTTATCTTGGCTCCTATTGTCCCACTTGTGGCCGGACTCCTTGAGCACTCGCCCCGAGTATTATTTGGATACGTTAGAGAGTCTCGATCCTGCGCATTAACGACAAATTACGCCTTTGTGAAGAAATGGGGAAGGCGGTTTCAGGAGGGCTTGGTGCGAACTTGGATGACCGGCCACTTGGCCAGATGTCAACTATGTGATCGAAGCGCATATGAAGATGACGGACAAAGCAGGCCCTGACGACAATGTAACCAAATTTGTCGAATGGTTCGAGAGGCGGGTGGCCCAGGCTCTCGAACCTGCTGGCACCACCGGGACAGTGGGTACCCCGTCCTTCGCGTTCTTGGCGAAGAGCCTGCCCTGAGCTGGGCCGAAGGGGCGGGTACCACGGACGCATACCCAACGGGGTTTGTGCGGAACCGACAAAAGTTGCGTCGGCAGCATCGCTACTCGCCCTTGTATAAAACGCAAGGACAGGGCACCTTCTCCGCCCCCGCCAGCCTCCAGGACGTACTCGTCGATGACTCCAAAGAAGCGCAAATCCGCGAACTCGGCAAGGCCCTCGAAATACTGGAAATGGAAGGCAACTGGAATTCCCGCTCACGGTCGTCATCGATGACCTTGACCTTGCCAAGGTCGAAGCCGCATGCGCCGATTTCTACAAGGTCTTCAGCATCGCTGACGCGCAGCTTCGTGAAGAGCGCTATAACCTGCTTACTCATACCTCGCAACAGTCCCTGCCAATCATGCGCCGAGCGTCCGGCGCATGCTCATCACCAACGCCAACTACGCCGAGGCACTGCACAGCACAGCGACTTTTTGTACTTGTCTTTTGTTTTCATAGACATTCTCGCTTTGTTCCCTCGATTTTGCAGTCGAGAAGTTGAGAAGTCCAGGAGTCGAGGAGTCAGCCGACGCGTTCCAGTCTGCGGCTAGGCCTTCGTGCCCGAATTTGCCTCCTGCCGCCAGACTCCACAACTCCTCGACTCCTCGACTTCTTGATCTCTTCCTTTGTTTTCATATACATTCTGGCTTTGTTCCGTCGAATTCAAGTCGAGAAATCGAGAGTTGAAAGTCGAAGAGTGACAAGCAGTCGGCATCCTGCTCCTTGACTTCCTGGTTCAGCTTCACGACTTCTCGACTTCTCGACTCCTAAACTCCTCGACTGTTTGTTTTCATAGACATTCTCGCTTTGTTCCCCCGATTTTGGTGTAGCGAGGACCGCCGTGTGTGCGGTCCGCGGCTCCGCCCCAGCGATCATGGAAAAGCCGCAGACCGCAGAACCGGCGGTCTGCGCTACCAGATATTTTGTACTTGTCCTTTGTTTTCATAGACATTCTCGCTTTGTTCCCCCGATTTTGCAGTCGATAAGTTGAGGAGTCGCGACGTTGGGGAGCCCTCCGCCACCTTCCGGCCTGCGGCCCGCGCGCGACGGTCGAGGTCGGTTCTGGCTCTCCCACTTCGCGACTCTTTGACTCCCCGAATTCTTGACTGCACTTCTAGGCAGAAACCACAGGCAGGAACCACAGACGAAAACAACGGAGGACTTTCTGGCATAGCGTACCCGGCGGGGCCTGAGCGCCTTGTCCGACCTTGCCCGATGATTCTAGCGCATATTACCACTTGTGTCAAGTACCAATTGAGTTAACCACCCCGATGGCACCTCGGCCGGCGGAGACTCCGTTGGTCTGAGTCGGACGACGCCCCGGAGGGGCACCGCTGAAGTGGGGCTAGCCGCTTCGGGGGCGTTCAGACTTCTCCATTGACCGGCTTGACTCGGCCCCCCGGCAAGAACTCTCCCTTCGGAGAGATCGCAGGATCGCAAATGCAGGTCCGAAATGTCAGTTTCGTAGGTTTTCGAGGGCCGAAGGCCCTAGACGACAGACTCCTCAGTTCGGAGTCTGCACCGGCCAGGCGATCCGAAGTGCCTTGCCACAGGAGGCGAAAACCCGTGGGCCCTCTGGAATGCGAGAACGCTGCTCGCCTGGACCGAACAACCATGGGCTTGTCAACAGTTGCTTCGAGTAAGGTTTGGGTGTATTTTGTGGGGTGAACGATGGGCCCAGATGGATATTCCGGGCCTACGGCCATCCCATGGGTCAACCTAACGAAAACCGCTGGTGGCATCGGCTTTGGCTCTATCTTGTTGCCCTCGCAGCGGTGCTCACAGTTTTAGTACGCCTATCGGACCCAATCAAGCAGTGGCTGCCTCCACGCGCTCAGCTTTGGCTGTCGCTCATTTTTCTGATAGTTGCGATACTCCTGTTTTGGAACGTCTGGGTCGGCCGAAAAATATATCGGCTGCTGAGTCACTTTAGTCCGCTCGGTGTTGTATTGACGCTGACCCTCGTCGTTTTGCTCGTCTATCAGATTCGACCGCATGGAGTTCGGCCGATCGCAATCAATTTCGATCCGACGCGAGGCGCGATCTTCAACTCGTGGAATCTGCCGCCATCGGCCCAGGTACGGCTTGCGGACCGGATTCGAGCGTACGGATTAAGAACTCCAGGAAAAGAGCTCATGTGGGTTTTGGATGGCGACAGCGCGCGCTTCACCTTCGAGGTTAACGCGAAGGTCAGGCAGAACGACAAGCACGCGAGTTCAGGCGGTTACATGACCTTCTACGACACTCCCTGCAAGAAGACAGACTATCACCACCTGACCTTCGACTGTCGGGTCACAGAAAGGCAGGCAGGATGTGATCCCGATGTCGGGGTTCGACTCGCAGTTGACGGCCAAGGCCAGGAGTTAGCGACATACGAGATTGAATCGTTGGCCAAGTACTTTAATGGCAGGGAATATCTGGACGGAAACTGGAAGCGTTTCGATTTCTATATACCAGACTTCAAGCAAGTGTGGGTTACGGCAGGGCCGACGGCTGGCATTGACCAGAACACCTTAAACAAAGTTGCGTTCTTCGTCAACGAAGCGATATCTCAACGATGCGCAACCGGAACGATCTGGATCAAAGATGTGGCCTTGCTCCCCTGAATGTGGGCTTGTATGCACGCACGTACTCCGTGTGCGATCCGAAGCGTACCATTCTCGTGTGCTTGCGGCTGGATTGCCGTCATTGTGTTCTGGGCTCTCTGCGTAGCTTGGTTCTATCGACAAATTTGCATTCCCGAATTCCTACCATCAGAAGTTACACTCGTCATCGTGAGCCGCTGCGCGCTAGCCTCTTGCCTTTTCTTTTCTTGGTTCATCGGTTTGTACTACATTGTGCTGACACTTACCGCGGTAGGAAGGCCACAGCGGTCCTCGGTTGAGGCTCGACCAGTCGAGTATGGTGGGCGCGTCGCGCTGCTATACACGACAATGAACGACTTCTCGCGCGGGGCGGCCCTGAGTTGCGTTTCGCAGGACTATCCATGGACGCACGTATTCTTGTGTGATGATAGTACTGATCTGACATCCCAACGCGAGGTGGACGGTTTCCATCGGGACTTTCCGGACAGAACTACGGTTTTAAGGCGAACGACTTGCCACGGCTTTAAAGCAGGCAATCTGAACAACGCGCTAAGGCAGGTCAACCAAGCTTATGAGTTTTTTGCAGTCAATGACGCCGATGGATTGCTCCCCTCAACCTTCATTTCGGCGACGCTCGCTGAATTTAGTGATAAGCGAGTTGGTTTCGTCCAGTGCCGGCAGGTTGCGATTCCCTCGAAGACGAAGTTCGGTCGTTGGCTCGATGCGAGCGTTGGAATCTATTGGACGAAAGTGGTTCCCTACTCCGCCTCATTCGGTTTCTTGATATTCCATGGCCACGGCGCTTTGGTTCGGACCAAGGTCTGGGAGAGCATAGGCGGCTTTCCAGAGGTGGTGTCTGAAGATCTTGCGTTTTCGACAGAAGCTCGGCGTTGTGGCTACATCGGCGTACTTTCAGAAAGTGTGACGTGCTGGGAGGAGTTTCCCAGTTCCTACCGTGCTTTTGCCAGACGTGAGCTTAAGTACTGTTCGGGTGCGTGTGAGCACTTACTCCGACACATGTGGGCGTTCCTTACGGCACCTCAGGTGACCTGGTATGAAAAGTGTGATCGGCTCCTGGCCACCCTCGTAATGGTCTCGCCACTCCTCTTTTGGGTCGTGATCATTAGCTCCTTCGTACTCGGCGCTCATATGTGCAGCCCTACTGCCCACACAGAATACTTCTCAACTCCTTCAGAGAGTCTTCGCTTTATGATGTGGGGCACAATTGGAAGCTCGTTCTGCCCTTTACTGCCCGGTTGCTTACACATGTGGAGAACACCCGTGCGCCTCGGCCGTTACATTGGGGCTAGCGTCTTTGTTCACTTGATAAGCATGCCCAGCCTAGCTGCTGGAGTGCTGAAGACGCTTGTGACGGGAAGGACCACGTTTCTGGCAACAGGCGATCACACGAAAGAACGGTCTTCGCCGATAGTGGGAACTTGTTCGCCTTACTCCTGCTAATCAGTATCCTTGTAGCCCAGTTTGGTGATGAGCCGAGAGGCGAGTGCCTCTACGCGGTTGCTCCTGCCCGCCTGGGCATCGACTATCAATTGCCGAACCGTGCTGTCGGTTACCTCAGCGACGGCGATGGTTTCAAGTCCGAATTCTTGGACAAGCACCGTCCATCGAGACCTCGGGCCTTCGTACTGAAGCTTATAAAGTATGCGGTCATCGGTCTTCAGGCAATCATTCAGGAAGTAGACCCATCTTTCACGTGAAACTCTCTTGAGAATAGACGAAGCAGGACTCTGTGCTTCCCACGAGACGCCGTATGGGTTACCCAGCCTCACGCAGAGCAACGCCGTCATGCAACGCGGAAATGCAGGTATCGGGATGGCACTGCCCATATCATCTAGCAACTTCGTCGGGCCGGATTCGTTGTAGAAGTTATTCATACCATCGTGCGCGGTGAGAACCGCATTTGCCGCCTTCACAAAAGACCGCGACCTCAAGTCCTCCGGCACAAAGTCGAACCCCCGGACCTTCAAGAGAACCCTTCTTAGTCCAGACGCAGCGCTTGTTTTCCCCTCAGACGTAACTTCTGCATAGGCGCGTCCCACTTGAAACTTCTCCGGCCCTAGTAGCCCCTTCCAAAGTAGCGGTAAGATGACATTGGCATTCCCAAGAGCGTTCTCCAACTGCGCTCCGTTGGTTGTTTTAGTAAGGGCCAACAGTATCCGGACGCAGGCGCGCTGAAAGAAGTATGGCGACGCAACCAGGTTTTGGACCTGTGTGTCGTCATCGGCGAACAGGCGTGACTCCAAGTCGTCGCGAAAAGCCTTGAAGTCCAGTGAAGCATCAATCCTCTCCTGCCCAAGAATATTCTCAACGCAGGCGCGAACGACCCCGATCGCTTCTTCTGCGGTCATTTGGGTCTCTTCAGCCTCTTCTGATGATAACTGACCAAAATGCACCAGACGCTCTAAGGCTTGGCGCAAACGGAGTTCACCAGTCCCGCTGATGGCGCCCAACTCACGCGCGAGCCTCAGAGCTTCGAAATCGGTCAGAACCTGATCAATGCTTAATGAACCGTCAATATCTGGGCGGTCAAGCATTTCGGAGATGAAGGCCGTTCCTAGTTTTCCAAGCTGCGCCTTCAGTGATGCGAGCGCTTTGATCCAGATGAAGCTGCTCGCGATCTCGTAATGCTCATTCTGAAACGCGGCGACGATTTGCTTTGCCTCTCTATCACTGAGCTGGCGGGCAAACGGTAGCATCTTCCTCGCATCCGCATTCGCGGGCAGCTTCACGGGCGCCTGGGGGTGCCACAGGACTAGATCATTTTTCATATTGATCACTCCCGGAGAAATCAGTTCTCCCGTCCTGGGACTGAATGAGCGCACCCATGAGTTTCCCGTTCTTGACTAAAGAGGATAAGACAGCGAAGGTTCGGTGCCGTGCACCGCCAGCGATAGCCTCACCTGACCTCCGATGTGGGTGTGTGACGAAAACGTTGTACGCTCTCACAGTCCCATCGGAGCCGAATACCGTAATTCCGTCGCTGAGGAGCATCCCTGTAATGAGAGCGTTGTACGCCAATAGTTGTGTATTGGATTGACAGTCCCCTGTCAGAAGCACCTCTGATACCTTCTGAGCCACGTAAATTATCGGCTCCAATCGAATGGCATCGGTGAACTGTCTTGGCAGCGCGCGTCTCTTTCCAGAGACAACAGCTGCAAGCGTTCCGTGGCCAGCATGGGCCACAACGGTAACGACGTTACGGTAAAACGTCGCTGTCGGCTCTTGCACGTCTGCCGCTACATCTTGGACAAGCAGCGAAATGAATCTGTTCAGCGCCGGCAGCGGAGATATTTCCTCGGTGCGTGCCGCCCCGAAGTGCACAACGAGAGATGATCCCGAACAGCCTCTCAGTTCGATGACATCCTTGCCAATCTGCCGGACCATCAGCACGGGCAAAGAAGCGTCGCCACCTTCTACGAGCACCTCGGCCGCCCCCAACGACAAGACTGTCGTCCCTTGTCGGATTAGACCATACTTGAACTCGTTGACGCTCCGCTCTATGTACACGCACCAGCCGAGACGCGCTAGAGGAGCGCACTTCTTAAGTGCCTTTGCCACGGTTTCGGGCTCCCGGGGCCCCGCGCCAACACAGATGTGCTCGCTTCCTGGGATTACAGACAAAGCGGACCGAAGGTTGTCAAGAATAAACACCTCAGGAAATAGCGCGCGACCTTCCTCGGTGTAGTGCGAGAGCGCGTTAATAAGTCCGACCAATCCCTCCTGAGTTGCTGGACAGGACATTCTTTCCCGTTGAAGGAACCCAGCCACCGCGCTCTTCACCTGATCGCAAAGAAAGATCAGGGTTCGGGGCGGAGCGTTCGCCGCCACCCGCGGAGTGAGTTTGGATGTCGAAACCTGGAAGTTCCGTTGTTTTCGCATGCGGACCGACACCCTGCGCACCTCTGGCTCGGGAATCCCTACCACTCGCGTCCGGCCGCTCAAGGCCAGCGTATTGATGCTACTTCCAACCGTGCGAGGAGCGCAAGGCCACGTTGGTCGCCCACCATAACCGCCTCCCGAACGCGGACTGCACGCAGTGGTCGAGCATGGTTGTGGGACTTGGCGAGAACTCCCCCATTACCGCCGATCCGATGAAGCGCGAGATTCTCGACGCCGTCAAGCGCTGGTATCAGTATGACTGGCTTGCCATCGAGAACAAGTACGATGTCGTCCCCGCGGAAGCGGGGACCCACTTTCGGTGGATTCCCGCTTTCGCGGGAATGACGAGACTTCGAGGGCATCTCGGTTTTCCTTTCCCTCTTCGACGACAATCTGCTGGTCAGAGCCGGCGATGGCAGCCTGCCCGCCGTCACTAATCGTGAGCTCCTAAGGGCGAGCCTCCGTCACCGCCCGGATCGCATCATCCTCGGGGAGATTCGCGGTGGCGAGGCTTTCGATTTACTGCAACTCCTCAACACCGGGCACTCGGGCACGCTCTCAACCGTCCACGCCAACTCTGCCGCCCAGACGCTCAGCCGGTTTGAGCCTGATTCGAAATTCCCACATGTGGGCCGGCCTGAAATTTCAAAGGGCCATCATAAGGGAGTGCCTGTCCCATTTGACCTCTCAACCATAGGAGGTTTGCTATGACAATCCCAACTGCATCTGAATCTCTCTTCGCTCCTGAGGCTTCACAGATCATTCCATTTGAGGTCATTGACTCAAAGGAATTAGCGCGTGGTCTGGTTTTACCTGAATCCTGGGTGCCGTCGCCGCATTGCGGGCGTTTGAAACAGCATGCCGGAAATATGCACCGCGATCCGGCAGCCGTAAGGCCCGATCTCGTTTCGAGAGAATCGAAAATGCACCTCTGATGCACCCCAACCCAAGGTAGGTTGAATGAGATGAACCCTAAGTCGCAGAAAAAAATGAGAACATGGCAGGCGTGGAGGGACTCGAACCCCCGACCCACGGATTAGAAATCCGTTGCTCTATCCACCTGAGCTACACGCCCGGATTATAAACTAATGAATCATCGTGATGTTCCCGGACATCTTCACCCCCTGCATGGGCTTTGGCTATGCTATGGGTGTACGCGTCCAGCCAAGTGAGCGCCCGCGGCCCCTCGGCCTTGGCGGCGTTCATGATCTTCTGGTATTCGCCGTCCGTCAGGAATCCCTGCCGGACGTTCTTCTCCGGAAGGAACTTGATGCCCGGGATGTCCGAGTGCCTTCATCATGCCAAGCTCAAAGCCGGTGGCCTATCTGTAGCGCTTGCCGTCCACGTAGAACTGCCCCCACCACATGTCGGAGTGCGCCTGCTTGTAGAGGCAGCCACCCCCCTTCGGCCTCCGTCCTATAGGGCCTTCCGCGCTTTGGAGCGTGCCACGGAGGACATCGGGATGTCAAGCCATGTTCCCCAGCAGGGTCAAGCCCCAACAGAAATGTCCCCTTTTTGATGTTTGCTTCTTTGCACTTTATCTCTCTTTGTTGATCTGTTGAATGATTGCGTTGCCGCGTTGGTCTCGGCCAGAGCGAAGCCCTGCGGAGCCCGAAGGTCGGAGCGTTTAGGGCGAAGCGGAGGGCAAGGACGCAGAGTGTGAAAACCAGGGCCAAGCTCGCTCGGAATCGCGAATTAATCACCGGCGAAACTCGCAAGTCACCTTTCACTATTTACCATTCACTATTCTCAGTATAGGGCTGCCAAACTTGGCGGCTTTCGACGGGCCGATGCCGTAGACCTCGCGCAACTGGTCGAGATTGGCAGGGCGCGCCTGAACTATGGCGTACAAGGTTTGATCGCTGAAAACGCAGAATGCCGGAACCTCGAGCCTCTTCGCTTCCCCGCGGCGCCAGGCTCGCAACTGGTTTTCGAGTTGAATCTCCTGCGGTGAAGAGGGAAGGGGAATCGAAACGCCGGCCTTCGGGAGGGCAGCGGCGGGCGGAGTCTTCTTTTTGCCGCGTTTCTGCCGCTTGGGCTTCGCGGGCTCCCTCTGGGTTGCTCGATCCGCGAGAAGAAGCTCCACTGCGGTCTGTTCGTTCATTCTGTAGCCCTGGCGTGTAAGGGAGACTTTGCGGTAGGTGATGACTCTATCATCCTTTTCGAATGTGGCATTCTCAACCTGGACAAGACCGGCAGCCGCCATCGCTCCCACCAGATCCTCGAAGTCATCGCGGCTCATCGCTTCACCGGGATACAGTAATTTGTGCAACCTGCCAGTGGATTGGCCCTTCCCATACCGTAGCGCCTCCACGAGATCGCGCACAGCGTCGCGTTCGGCCTGGGTGACGGTCCGGAAGCGTTGCGCCAGGCACGCTTTGGGGGCGCAGAAATCGCACTGGCCGCAGGTGCGCTTGCCGTCCGCGATATCCCCGAAATGCCGCACCAAAGCCTGCATACGGCATTGATGAGTTTCGGCGTACTGCCTCATGAGCGTAAGCTGCGCCTCTTTCTGTTCCATTTGGGTGGCATAGGACTGCCGCCACTCCTTGCCGTTTACACACGCGTTTTCCATGGGGTCGATTGCGGCCCCGCCGTGAATCGCGAGCTTCTCCAGGGCTTTCGCGAAGAGTTGGGGTTCCATGCGCAGGGCTTGGCGGATAGCCTCGATGGGCTGCGGCGCGGGTCTGAGTTCGTGGTAGATGGACTCCAGGGTTTCTAGGGGCGGATAATCGCGGTCGAAGAAGAACTCGTGCATACGCAAGTCGGCGTAAGAGTGCATGAGAAAGGCCCGGCTGGGCTTTCCGTCGCGGCCGGCGCGGCCAATTTCCTGGTAGTAGGCTTCGATGCTCGCAGGCAGCGCCGTGCGGATGATGGTGCGCACGTCCGGCTTGTCGATGCCCATTCCGAACGCGATGGTGGCCACGACCACCTCTAGCTGCTGTCGACAAAGGCCTTCTGCACTCGTTCCCTCTGCTCGGATTCCAGTCCGGCATGGTAAGCGGCAGCGGGGAAGAGCTGTGAAAGTTCTCCCGCCAGTTGTTCGGATTCCTTGCGGGTGGGTGTATAGACGATGGCCGGACGGTGCTCCGGGTCCTGCAGTAGCTTGCGAGTGAGATCGGGGCGCCTCGGCCGCGGCACCTCCACGACCTCGATGGCAAGATTCTCCCGGCGAAAACCCCGGATGAAGCGTGCCGGGTCGCCAAGGTGAAGCTGCTGGACGATGTCGTCCTGCACGATGGGCGTCGCCGTGGCGGTCAGGGCCACAACCGGCGCGGGACGCAGTGCCGGAAGGTGTTGGCCAAGCATGCGGTAATCAGGGCGGAAGTCGTGCCCCCATTGCGAAATGCAATGCGCCTCGTCGATGGCGACCAGGGAAGGTTTGCGCTTAGCGAGCATTTCTGCAAAGCCCGGCACGCGCAGCCGCTCCGGGGCGATGAACATGAATTGCAGCCCGCCGCTAAGATAGTCAAGACAGGCTTGGCGGGAGGTCAGGCGGTCGAGGCCCGAATGCACGCGCGCCACCTTGAGGCCGAGCCGCGTGAGCTTCAAGGCTTGGTCGTCCATGAGCGCGATTAGCGGGCTGATCACCAGCGCCGTGCCTCCCCGCGCCAAGGTGGGCAGTTGATAGCAGAGCGATTTTCCCGACCCTGTGGGCATCACCAGAAGCACGTCACGCCCTGCGATAGCGGCGCGGCAGACGTCTTCCTGGTTGGGCCGAAAGGAAGGGAAGCCGAAGGCCCGTGCCAGCAGCGCAGCGAGCGGTTCAACAGGCGCGTTGGAAGTTATTCCCATCTCGATCGACGGCCAATTCAGGATTGTATCGTAATTTACAAACGGTGAACCATGAAGGGGTCAGCGCCAGCCGGCCTTTGCGATTGATTTAACCGGTTGACACTCCACGGGCAATTAGCGTATATACAGTAATATGTTCTCGTGGGATGCCCGGAAAGCCGTGAGGAATCGTAAGAAGCATGGCATCCCTTTTGAAGAAGCTGCGACGGTCTTTGCCGATCCGAACGGCTTGGACTGGGAGGACCTTGAACATGCGGAGACGGAACCGCGCTGGAAGAGACTTGCTCTTTCGGCAGAGGGCCGTGTTCTGCTGGTCGTATACACACTGCGGAGGTTAAGAAATGGCGTCGAAACAATCCGTATCATCAGCGCGCGGCAGGCGAGCCAGAAAGAGCGAAAAGCCTATGCCGGATAGCCGAATCGACTTTTCCGACATCCCGGAATCGACGGACGCCGAACTCAAACGCGCCCGCCGCGTCGGCAGGCCCCGCACGGGTCAAGCCAAACAACTCATCGCCATTCGCATTTCCCCGCGCTTACTCGCGGAAATCCGCCGTCGCGCGGCCCGGCGGTCGATGCCCTATCAAACACTCATTCACGAAATGCTGGAAAAGGCGGCAACGCGGGCAGCTTAACCCGCCGGAATACCTGGGCTGGGCAGACTCCCGCCTTTTGGAGTCTGCGATGTCCCGAAGGGACAGGTTGGTCTAGCACTATGCGACTGAGCGACTCTTTGACCTTGTCCTTTGTTTTCATAGACATTCTCGCTTTGTTCCGTTCAATTTTCGAATAGCTGCTGTAGGGGGACGGCTTGCCGTCCCCGCAATTCTGCCAGCCCCGACAAGGGTAGGGCAAGCCCTACCCCTACACGCGATTTCCCACGGCGGCCCTTTGTTTTCATAGACATTCTCGCTTTGTTCCTGCGATTTTGTAGTCGATAAGTTGAGGAGTCGAGAAGTCGAGGGGTCGTGCGCCATCTTCCGGCCTGTGAGCGACGCTCGCGGTCGGCTCTGGGTCTCCCACTTCTCGACTCTTTGACTCCTCGACTCTTTGACTCTTCGACTTCTCGACTGTACTTGGAGGCAGGAACCACAGGCAGGAACTACGGATGAAGACAAAAGAGGACTTTCTGGCATAGCGTACCCGG
This sequence comes from uncultured Acidobacteriota bacterium, assembly GCA_963770415.1. GTDB lineage: Bacteria > Acidobacteriota > Terriglobia > UBA7540 > UBA7540 > CAVROP01. Next base: position 233,909 of record CAVYPU010000035.1, on the reverse strand, counting down.
ACGGCCCTGAGCGCTTTGTCCGACCTGACAATTCTAGCCTACAATGCCCCATGTGTCAAGTGCCAAATAGGTTAACCTCCCCGATGGCACCCCGGCTGGCGCATACTCCGCGGGTTGGCGAAGACTCATGCATTTTGGAGTCTGCGATGTCACGAAGGGACAGGTCTGTGCTGCCCGCTCAGTCCAGTCGATCCATGCGGAGAACGGACGCGTCATTCAAATAGTAATACTGCCAGCTTGAGGACAGCCAATCCCCGGGAGGATTCGCCAGCCCCCGGACTCAGCCCCTTCACGGTGTAGTCCGCAACTCCTCGCGGATCACACGCCGCAGCGCTTCCTCGATCGTAGGCTTCTCGGCACTCTCGATATAGGCGCGCAGCGCGTTGTTGATCAAGGTTTGATAGTTGCCGCCCCCGGCGCGCTCCACCGCAGCACAGAAATATTCCAGAATATCGGCGTCCAAGCGGATCGTGATGCGTTCCTTGCCGGGTGGAACATGAGGAGGGGAGTCATTTTCAAAGCAGCAATTCTGTTAGTTCGTGGCGAACACGGGGGCAGGTTCAGAAACGGATTCCAGGGTTCCTCCAGGACTCGAGACGAGTTTCCAGGACTTCTTTTCGTGCAATAAGCGGGAGACCAGTTGGGCGTGCAGGGCGTGGCCGGCGCGTTCGGCAACCACGTGGCCGATCAAGGGGCGGCCGAGCAAGGCAAAATCGCCGATCAAGTCGAGGAGCTTGTGCCGGCAGAACTCATCCGGGAAGCGCAGCCCTTCAGGATTGATCACGCCGGTGTGGTCAAGCACCACGGCATTCTCGAGCGAGCCGCCGCGGATCAGGCCATTCTTGCGAAGCATCTCGAGTTCCTTCAGAAAGCCGAAGGTGCGCGCGGGAGCGATTTCAGCGGCATAGAGTGACGAGCCAGGGACGAATTCGAAGCATTGAGCGCCGATCATCGGGTGAGGGAAATCGATGCGGTAAGTGACTTGGAAATTATCCGCCGGGTAGACGGTGATGCTTTTGAATCCGTCTCTCACTCCGACGGGCCGGAGTATCTTAACAAAGCTCCTCTTGGCGCGCTGGCGTCGAATGCCGGCCTGCGCAATGAGCTCGACGAAGGGCTCTGCGCTGCCGTCCAGTATGGGCAGTTCCAGGTTGTCGATTTCTACGAGAGCATTGTCCACTTCGAGACCGGCCAGGGCGGAGAGCAGGTGCTCGGTAGTCGAGATCAACACGCCTTTTTTCATCAAGCTCGTGGCGTAACTCACCCGGGCTACATAGCGGGATTGTGCTTCGATAATGAACCCCTCAAGATCCGTACGCTGGAACACAATGCCCGTGTTGGCAGGGGCAGGGCAAAGTCGCACATTGACCTTCACACCCGTGTGAAGTCCGATTCCGGAGGTCGAAACAGAGGAAGCAAGCGTTAGTTGGTTTGCCAAGTTAGCCCTCGCTGCAAAGCAAGTAGCACTTGATTGGCCATTTGTTACAATGTTGAATATGTCTATTACTATCAGTAGAGTAGAAAGACCATCACGCTTTGGCTAAAACTTCGGGCGTGTCAATTGCGCCACACATGGAGAGGTTTATGTGCCTTTGACGAACCTGCTCTGACTGGGGTTGCGGGGGCATGGCCGGACATTATGTACTGCCACTCTTTGCGGCGGAGGGGAGGGTGTTCTCCGGGGCGCGGAACCAAGAGATGATCTGTAAGGCCCTGCAGCGGCGGGGCTGAAGCCCCGCCCTTCCCGTGGTGTCGTGAGAAATCCTGACTAATTCTTACTGTGGAGGCGAACTCTGTCGCGTCCCTCCCCTTTGGCGTGGAAGAGAGCAATGTCGGAAGCTCGCAAGAGCTCTTTGAGGGTGGCGCCATCCTCGGGGAATGCGGCTATGCCAATCGAAACCGTTAGCAGTCCTGATTTGCCCTGGTAGTGCGCGCCCATTTCCGCAAGCGCGGACCGCAACTCATCGGCCCGCCTGGAGGCGAGTTCCGCTGAGGTGTCCGGCAGGACGATGACGAATTCATCGCCTCCATACCGGCAGGCGACATCTTCATTTCGAACGTGATCCTTCAGGGTTTGGCACAGATTCTGGAGGACGGTGTCGCCCGCTTCGTGCCCGAAGGTGTCATTGAATTCTTTGAAATTGTCCACATCGAGCATGATCACCGAGAGCGGCCGCTCGTTCCGTGACGCCCGGAAGATCTCGCGCTCGAGTGTCTCTTCCATGTAGCGGCGGTTGAACCAGCCTGTAAGCGGGTCACGGATGGACTGCGCGCGCAGAGCTTCGCGCAGTTGCATGTTCGCCACTGCGTGCGCAAGCCGGTCCGCTATGGAACTGGCGGGCCAGGGGTTCTCGACCGACTCCCCAAGCGTTTCTTCGGGCAATACTATCTGGTTGTCATCGAATTGGATGTGGAGCAAGCCCACGAGTTCACCAAGAGCTGTCATCGGAACGCAGAGGTAACTCGAGGGAAGAGGGCTTGGCAAGTGGTGACAGAGCAGGCCGTTGCGGGTGTCTTTAACGAAATGGGCGCGTCCCGTCCGGAGCGCCCAGCAACTGTCGGTTCCGAGATAACCCGGTTCATTCGGTTCGGACTCCCCCCAATGGCTTGCGATCTCGAGGTCCTTCGTGGAAGCGCTGCACGCATAGACCGAGCCCGAAGTTGCAGGAATAAGTTTCTGGGCGAAGCGCGCGGCCACTGCGTAGGCATCCGCGGGGGTGGAACTTGCCTGGAGCAGGCTTCCCATTTCCGCCAGGAGCTGCAATTGTTGTGTCTGCCGCTCCAGCTTTTCATGCGACTCCCGAAGGGCCTCTTCCGCCCGCTTGCGCTCGCGGATGTCGCGTTGGATGGTGGACATGGCAACGATGTTTCCATCCCGGTCCTGAACGGGTGATACGGTCAGCGCGACTTCGAGGCGAGTGCCGTTTTTCGTGGTTCGCACAGTTTCGTGGCTTTGGACCGATTCTCCCCGGTGTATGCGGTCGTTAAGGCGGTGCAATTCTTCCATGTACTCAGGAGGGACAATGAGTGAAACCGGCTTCCCGATCGCTTCTTCAGGCGTATAGCCGTAGGCCCGCTCCGCAGCCTTGTTCCAGCTCAGAACCGTGTAGTCCGAACTTGTCCGGATTATGGCGTCTGCCGAGGAATCAATCAAGGCGGCTGCGGCGCGGCTTTGTTCCTCTGAGAGGTGGAGGCGGTGCGTTATCCAGGTGACCCCGAAGCCTACGCCGGCAAACAGGCACAACGGAACCAGCTCTCTCGGATCAGTTATCCCAAATGTATGCGAGGGCTTCATCAAGAAGTAATCTGCCACCGCCACGCTCAGCAGCGTCGCGAGCACTCCCGGCCACAATCCCGCCGCGGCACTGGCAGATACAGCGAAGAAGAACAGGAGGAACTTAAACTGCTGCTGAAGCGTTGGGATGGCCAGCGTCAGGGCGAGCGCCAGCATAACGCTCAGAGGGGCGAGCGCGTAGGCTTTGAGCGGCCTCATGGGTGTGTACTCCCTCTGTGCTATTTATGATTTTCTAACTCTAACCGTAAGGTCACTCTAACTTCACGTTTGTAGAAAGTCAATGGCCGTTTTCGGACCCTAATCCGTCGATAACGACGGAAGGGTAGGGGGGACGGCTTGCCGTCCCCGGCGCGTGAGCCGTTGTAGGGGGACGGCTTGCCGTCCCCTCACAGTTCCGCATTCGTCAACGAGGGTAGGGCAAGCCCTACCCCTACACCGCCTGGGTGCAGCCCTGTCAGCCCCTTGGCCGCTCGCGGGTGTCGCTCCCTCGGCACGGATAAGGTAGAATGGCCACTTAGATCCAACTTTGGAGGCGGGACTTGGCCGAACCCCAGCACGGCAAGAAGCTGCTTTTGATCGATGCTATGTCGCTGGTTTTCCGGGCGTTTCATGCGCCGATGCAGATGGACCTCCGCTCGCCCAGCGGCATGCCCACCAAGGCGATTTACATCTTCGTCCGAACCCTGCGCAAGATTCTGAAAGACCAGCGGCCTGATTACGTGGGGGTGGCCTTCGACCTTGCCGCGCCTGCCTTTCGCGACAAGCTGTTTGAGCAGTACAAAGCCAATCGCCCCCCATTCCCTGAGGATTTGGCTCTGCAGCTACCCTTCGTTCGGAGGTTCTGCCGCGCGTTGGGCCTGCCCCTGGTCGAGAAGGAAGGGTACGAAGCCGACGACGTGATGGGGACCTTGGCTGGCGGGGCTTCAGAACAAGGCATGAATGTTCTGATCGTTTCCGGCGACGAAGACCTATTCCAGTTGGTAAATGATAACGTCAAGGTCCTCAAGCCGTCGCGCGGCACATCGGAAGGCGAAACGCTGTGCGACCCCGGCAAAGTCAAGGAGATCCTGGGCGTCGAGCCTTCACATGTGGTGGATTGGCTGGCCCTCACGGGCGATCCCAGCGACAACATCCCCGGCGCGCGGCCGCTTCCCGGCCAGGAACCTCCCGTGGAGCCGGGGGGGAAGAAGCGCAGTTACATCGGTCCCAAAGGCGCCACGGAGCTGATTCGCAAATTCGGTACGCTCGATAACGCTCTGGATAACTTCGAGCAAGCGGATAAACAGAGCTACCGCGATGCTCTCCGCGACTTCCGCAAGGAGGCTTTGCTTAGCCGCGAGTTGGCCACCATTCGCCCGGACGTTCCTTTAGAACTCCGCCCCGTGGAACTTGGCCCGGCGGCTGCGGACTACCTGGAGTTGCGCGCCTTGTGCCAGGAACTGGGATTCACTTCCATGCTTCGGGAATTCCTGCAGGAAGCGCCGATTCCGGCCCGGGCAGCGGCGCAGTTTGAGGAACTGGGTACACCGGAATCTATTAGCCAATGGCTTAATGGCCTGGAAGAGCGCGCCCCGGTCGCAATTGGATTCACCGTCGAGGGCGAGGAGGGATTCTCCGGCAGGCTTGGAAGTCTTGGCCTCTCCGATGGCACGCGTCTCGCGGTTTTCTCCGCGTCGCCCGACCTCGTTGAAGCTGCGAGACCGTTCCTTGCGACCGCGTCGCATGCCAAGGCGGTTCACAATTCGAAGCTGCTGCGGTTGTTGCTGGCGAAGGCCGGCATTGCCCTAAGTGATATCGCCCACGACACCATGCTTTATTCCTACTTGCTTGACCCCTTGGCCTTAAGCCAGGGGCTCGAGGACGTCGTGCTCCGCCGGCAGGGCCGCAAGATTTCGGGCGGGGCAGCGGATTCGGCCGACGCCACCCGCGAGCTTGCGGGGCTTCTCGCGCCCGAGATGGCGCATGAGGGACTGACGCAGGTCTATCAAGACATCGAGTTGCCGCTGTCGGCGGTGCTGGCCGACGTCGAGGCCTTCGGCATCCGCCTGGACGCGCAGGTGCTGGCCGCCATGTCGCGCGAATTCGACAAGGAACTCACCGCCCTCACCCTCGAGATTTATGACCGCGCCGGGCAGCCGTTTGACATCGATTCACCCAAGCAGCTTGGCGAGATTCTGTTCGATAGACTCAAGCTGCCGGGCGGCAAGCGGCTGAAGAAAAGCGGTCAGTATTCGACCGATGCGTCCGTTCTCGAATCACTGGCGGCGAAGCACGAGTTGCCGCGCAAGATCATTGATTACCGCACCCGCACGAAGCTGAAATCGACGTACCTCGACGCCTTGCCGAAGTTCATCAACCCGCAGACGGGCCGCTTGCATTCGACTTTCAGCCAGACTGTGGCGCGCACGGGACGGCTTTCCTCTTTCAACCCGAATTTGCAGAACATTCCTATCGGGGACGAATTCGGGCAGCGCATCCGCTCGGCGTTTGTTGCCGATCCCGGCTGCCGCCTCATCTCCGCTGACTATTCGCAAGTCGAGCTGCGCGTGCTCGCGCATCTCGCTGACGATCCGGTGCTGATTGAAGCCTTCACGCGCGGCGAAGACATTCACGCGCGCACCGCGCTCGAAATCTTCGGAGTGCCCGCGGCGCTTCAGAGCCACGAGCATCGCCGGATGGCCAAGGCCATCAATTACGGGGTGGTTTACGGGCTCAGCTCGTTCGGCCTGGCCGGGCGCACCGGCACCAGCAAGACCGAAGCGCAGCAATACATCGACGCCTATTTCAACCGCTACAGCAAGGTGAAAGAACTGTTGGAACGCCTGGTCGAGGAGGCGCGCTCGACCGGCCGCGTGCGCACGCTCTTCGGGCGGCTTCGCCCCATCCCTGAGATCAATAGCCGGGATGTGCCATCACGTAACCGCGCCGAACGCGAGGCCATGAACACTCCCGTGCAGGGAACCGCCGCAGACCTCATGAAGCTGGCCATGATCAAGGTCCACGCGCGCCTTGCACAAGAGAAGATGCAGACCCGCATGCTGCTCACTGTCCACGACGAACTGGTGTTCGAGTCGCCGGAGTCCGAGCTCGTGCAGGCCCGCGAGATTGTTCAAACAGAAATGGAAAGCGCCTACCCGCTCAAGGTCCCCCTGCGCGTAGACATCGGCACGGGCCCAAACTGGAAGGAAGCGAAGTAGGCGGAAAGCGGAAAGCAGAAGGCAGAAAGCAGAAGGCTGAAAGCAGCCGCCATGTGTAGGGGTAGGGCTCGCCCTACCCTGTGTACCGCGGGGGTGGCGCAGACATTGCCGTGTATGTCTGCGCCTTGCGTCGCCGACATAGAATGCAATGTCGGCGCCACCCACGGAAGGAAGCGAAGTAGCCGAAAAGCAGAAAGCAGAAAGCAGAAGGCGGAAAGCGGAAGGCTGAAGGCAGTCGCCATGTGTAGGGGTAGGGCTCGCCCTACCCTGTGTACCGCGGGGGTGGCGCAGACATTGCCGTGTATGTCTGCGCCTTGCGTCGCCGACATAGAATGCAATGTCGGCGCCACCCACAGAAGGAAGCGAAGTAGACGAAAAGCAGAAGGCAGAAGGCGGAAAGCAGAAGGCAGTCGCTTATGCCCGCCTGCGGGCGGGTACCCGGGAACTATGGAAATCAACTCCCCTCGTTAGCTAAGGAGGGGGTAGGGGCACAGGCGTTAAAATAAGGGGGGAAGCGGTTTGATGCTGAATGCCCGCAGGGCATTAAGATCATTAGCCGTAGGTGAAACCTACGGAGAAATGACCCTTTCCTTGTGCTTGCCTCGACCCCGGAGGGGTCGAATTCAACCCCTGCGGGGTTGGCTGAATCTCGTAGTCGGTACTTTCCGTAGGTTTCACCTACGGCTAATAATCTTGGGTCCCTTCGGGACCCTTCAAAAACGCTTATTTTAGCGCCTATGGGGGTGAGGGGTGGTTGGCGCGGTTCGAGTAGCCATCAACCACCCCCCCCTCAATGAAGAGGGGAGCTCGTGCCTTCAGCCTTCCGCCTACTGCCTTCCGCTTTCTGCCTACAGCCTTCTGCCTACGCCTACTGCTTTCTGCCTTCTGCTTTGTGCTTTCTGCCTACTCCAATCGAGGTGACCAATGAACGATCCCACGTGTACCCGTCCGCAGCGCATCATCAACTGTGTGGCGCCGATCCGCATTTGCGACAACGGCGGCTGGACAGACACCTGGTTTGCCAAGTACGGAAAGATTTTCAATATTGGTGTCTATCCTTATGTTGAAGTCCAGGTCGAGGTTTTCTCGAATGATGCTCCGAACCAGCAGATCATGGTTTTCGCCGAAAACTATGGGCAGCGTTTTACAGTTACTGACTCGCAATCCGGCTGGGACCAGCACCCTTTGCTGCAGGCGGCCATCGCGCGCATGAAGGTGCCCGCGGATCTGGCGTTGAAGGTCACGATCTTTTCCGAAGCTCCCAGCGGAGCTTCCACCGGCACCTCCGCGGCGGTTGCCGTGGCATTGGTGGGAGCGCTTGACCGCCTCACCCGGGGCCATCTTACGGCTCATGAGGTGGCGTACACCGCGCAGGCCATTGAAACCGAGATGCTCAAGCTTCAATGCGGCATCCAGGATCAGTTGTGCTCGGCTTACGGCGGCATCAATTACATCGAGATGTTCGATTATCCTCGCGCCACCGTTTCCCAGATTCAAGTCCCCAATGCGGTCTGGTGGGAACTCGAGCGGCGCCTGGTCTTGATCTACTTCGGGAAATCTCACAGCTCTTCCGCGGTTCATGAAAAGGTCATCCGGGAGCTCGAAGGCTCAGGGCCCGACTGCCGCAAGCTGCAGGACCTGCGCTGGACGGCCGAGAAGAGCCGCGACGCCGTCCACGCCGCTGATTTTGTGGCGCTCGGCAGGGCCATGATCGAAAACACCCAGGCCCAGGAACGGCTGCACCCCGAACTCGTGAGCCGCGATGCGCGGCGCGTGATCGAAATCGCCAAAGCGCATGGCGCCTTGGGATGGAAAGTGAACGGCGCAGGAGGCGACGGCGGCTCACTCACTATCCTTACCGGCACTCTTTCGCACGTGAAACGCGCTATGATCCGCGACATTGAAACAGAGAATCCCATGTTCAGGAACATCCCGATTTATCTCAGCCGCTACGGGCTCCGCACGTGGGATCGTCAAGCAGACGTTGAAGGGCAGTAGGCAGAAGGCAGTACGCAGAAGGCAGTAGGCAGAAGGCAGTAGGCAGAAGGCAGAAGGCAGTCGCTCCTGCCCGTCCGCTGATGGGCACCTGAGGGTGGCGCATACGTTCCGACGGTTTTTGTCGGGATGTATGCGCCCTTTAGCAGGGTCGCAGGTACGCCATACGACGGCGCGTCAGCGCCCCTCGCGTAGGTCACAACCGGCAGAGTCGCGGGTCGGCGGTTGCTTCGTGTGCACACCGCTGCAAACCCACATGAAAACTCAACCCTCGCCCCCTTGGGGGAGAGGGTGGCCCGCGACGGCGCTTTCACCAGCCGCCGCGGGACGGGTGAGGGGATCCCCCACATAAGCGTTTACATAACGATCAGGGACATCCGAAAGCCCGCAAAGCGGGCGGCATCATTTAGCCCACGGCGAGCCAGCCGTGGGTACGAGCGCCCCGGAAAATACTTACTCAGCCCCGTAGGGGCGACATCTGTATTGCCGTCCACCACGGACGGATGTCGCCCCTATGGGGATCAAGGGGTCATTTCTCCTGTACGCGGGTGGCGCATACGTGCCGACGTTCTTTGTCGGGATGTATGCGGCCCTCGTGCGGCTAAGGCCCCCGCCCCCTTCTCACGGCAGGCTGTCCATCGCCAGCAGCGAAGCGTCCTGCAGAAAATAATACCTCCAACTCGACCACGGCCAATCCCCGGGCTTCTTCACCAACCCGCGCGCAGGTAGATGCTTTTGGTCAAATAATGCAGGTGATTAAAACCGTAATAGTGCGTTGGGTTGTACACGGCGTGATTATACACTTAGTACTCAATTTCTTAACTACACTAACGTATATTAAGGCTTGAAATCGAACTCCATGGAGTGGCATTGTGTTGCTGAGGTGCGCAGCCATGCCAAGGTCGAGCCCATTCGCGATCACACTCTCGCCTGTCGAGGAAGCGGAGTTGCGCAGGCGTGCGGCAAAATATACGTTGCCGTATTTTCAGGTCCAGCGGGCCAAAATGATTCTCCATGCTGCCGCAGGCATGCCCAACGACGAGATCGCCGCCTGTTTGGACACCCGCCGCGAGGTGGTCTCCCTTTGGCGCAAGCGCTTTTTTGCTGACCGCCTCGCGGGGCTGGAGGAACGTGCTCGTCCGGGTCGCCCCCGGACTTTTTCCCCCAGACCTCGTCGTGCAGGTTAAAGCTTTGGCCTGTGAACTGCCCGCCCAGCACGGTCGGCCGCTGTCCCGCTGGAGCACCCGCGACCTGGTTCAGCAAGTCCAGCAAAGCGGTCTGGTGGCCTCGGTCAGCGGCAGCACGTTGTGGCGTTGGCTGCATGAAGACGCGATTCGGCCCTGGTACCATCGCAGTTGGATCTTTCCCCGTGACCCGAACTTCGCCGCCAAGGCCGGACGCGTGCTGGATCTCTACGCCCGCCAGTGGCAAGACCGGCCGCTGAAGGATGACGAGTTCGTGATCTCCGCCGATGAAAAGACCAGTATTCAGGCCCGCCGCCGCAAGCACGCCACGCAGAACTGCCGGCCCCGCACTCCCATGCACGTTGAGCACGAGTACTCCCGCTGCGGGGCCTGGACCTATATCGCCGCCTTGGACGTCCACCGCGCCCGAGTTTATGGCCGCTGTGAAACCCAGAATGGCATCGCTCCCTTTGACCGGCTCGTCGCGCAGGTGATGACACGACCACCTTATAACGACGCCCGTCGCGTCTTCTGGATCGTGGATAACTGCTCGGCCCATCGGGGCACCCGAGCCGTTGATCGTCTCCGCCATCTCTACCCCCGCCTGACGCTCGTGCATGCCCCCGTCCATGCCAGTTGGCTCAACCAGATCGAAATCTACTTCTCCATCGTCCAGCGCAAGGTCCTCACACCCAATGATTTTCCCGATCTCAACGCCGTCGCCGAACGCCTCCTGGATTTTCAATACTATTGGGAAACCACCGCCCGCCCCTTCCAATGGAAGTTCACCCGTCAGAATCTCGCCGATCTCCTCCTCAAGCTCGGTACCCCGCGCTCACCCCAAAATACGTTAGTGAACTTCTGAAGTGACCGACTTAGTTAGGGCGCATACATCCCGACAAAGAACGTCGGGACGCCACCCGCGTGCAAGCGGGGACCTACGGTAATCCGACCGTTTGCCATCGGACCTGACCCCGTCGATCCCGCGCAAGCGGGGACCCATGCCGGGCGGATTCCCACTGATGCGGGAACGACGATCCTTCCGACAAAATAGGGCGTGGTATTTCATGGCTTCTGGATGCTCGCCGGCTGGAGGGCGCCCGGAAACCATGAGAATCGACTCTCCTCCTAAGCCAAGGAGAGGGTGGGGGCGTGGTTAGCGCGCTCGGGCCCCCACCACAATCCTGAAAAAATTCTAACTACTGAATACGCGTCGCGTCAGGCTGCCTCTTGGCCTGATTCGCCATTAACCCCCTGGGGCCAGGTTTCCCAGTGGCGCCTATGGCGGCTGTCCCGGAGGCTGCTCCGCCGAACCTGAATTCTCCCACCAGCTTTTGCAGTTCAGCCGCCATGCGTGCCAATTCCTGCGCCGCGGTCTGAGTTTGGGTGGCTCCGTCGGTAGCGCCCTTCGCTGTGGTGGCCACCATCACAATGTTCTCCACAATTTGCGAGCTTCCCTTGGCCGCTTCCCCCACGTTGCGAGAGATCTCGTTGGTGGTGGCGGTCTGTTCCTCCACCGCGCTGGCAATAGTGTTGGAGATGTCGTTGACTTGATTGATGATCGCTGTAATCTGGCCTATGGCCTCTACGGCTCCCTTAGTATCCCCTTGGATCGCCTCGATTTTGCGGCTGATATCTTCGGTCGCCTTGGCAGTTTCCTTTGCCAGTTCTTTGACTTCGTTGGCCACCACGGCGAAGCCCTTGCCCGCTTCCCCGGCGCGTGCCGCCTCGATGGTGGCGTTCAATGCCAGAAGGTTCGTCTGCTGCGCAATGGAGGTGATGACCTTTACCACCTGGCCGATTTCTGCGCTGGATTCGCCCAGTTTACCGACCTTGAGGTTTGTGCTTTCCGCTGTCCGCGCCGCGGAAGTTGCGATCCTGGCTGCTTCCGTAGCGTTTTGGGCGATCTCTTTGATGCTGGCGCTCATTTCCTCCGTTGCGGTCGCGACTGTCTGAATATTCTGCGAGACCTGTTCGCTTGCGGCCGAGACCACATTGGCCTGGCTGGATGTCTCTTGCGCATTGGAGCTCATTTCGGCACTAACGGCCGAGAGTTCCTTGGAAGAGGACGCCAGGGATTGGGCGTTAGCTCCGATCTGGCCCATACTGGCGGCAAGCTTTCCCACCATCGTATTGATGTCGTTCTTGATTCGCGCGTGGTCACCCTGATAGTTGCCCTTTACATGAGCCGTCAAATCGCCTTGCGCGATCATTTGCAGCACGGCTCCGGTTTCCTGCATAGGAGCCACAACGGCGTCGAGTGTCTCATTGATGCCTTGCACAGCTTGGCGATACTTGCCTTGCAGTTTGGAGACGTTGACTCGCGTGCTGAGCTTGCCTTCGACCGCAGCTTTGGCGAGCATTCCGGTGTTCGCCACCACACCATCTACCGCTTCCATCATCGAGAGGAAAGCCGGAACGAGCTCATCATGTTCCGACCGCTTCCCGATCTTCTTCATCTCGGCGAACTCTCTGTCGTAATCCCCGGCGGCCACACGCTTCATGACTCTCGCCACATTCGTGATGCCGTCTTCCACCGAATTTGTCGCCCGCGCGACTTCAGCAAAGATCCCTTGGTACGTCTCCGGGACGCGCACCGTGCAGTCATTCTGCGCCACCCTCTGAAGAACCTGGTTGGCCGCTACCAAACCTCCGAGACCGTCGATACACGCATTTAGATCGTTCTTGATGGTGTCAAAGTCGCCCTCCAAGGTCTCGTTGATTTCGTCCGGAATATCGCCCCTGCCGATACGGTCCAGGTAGGTAGCAATCAAGTTTAGCGGGCCGATCACCCCGTCCAGGGTGTCATTCATTCCTTGCACAATCCTGCCGTAAACACCCTGGTGTTTAGAGGCGTCAGCGCGTGTCGAGAGCTTGCCCTCTACGCCGACACTTGACAGTACCTCGGCGGCCTTCGCCATCGCATCAATCGCCTCCATGCAGCGGATAAGGGCCGGCACAAGTGTGTCGTTTTCTGAGCACTTCCGGACCCTTTTGAGATCCTTGAGATCCTTGGTGTAGTCGCCGACTGCGACGTTCCCGAGTATCTTCACGGTGTTCTTGACATGCACTGAAGCCGCATTGGTGGCCTGTGCCAGTTCCGCGAAAGAACCTTGGAAAGAACCCTCCACCAGCAGTGTGTGGTCGTTCACGGCCATGCGCTGCATCACCTGGCTGACCTCCGCTAATGGCCGGGCGACCGCTTCGACCATACGATTTATCACTCTGGCTCGCTCCAGATGACGGCCCCGGAAGGATCCTTCATTGATTCGCTCGCCGAGGCGACCTTCAGCAACCGCAGTGGCAAGCCGTTCCGTTTCACGAGCCAACCCGACCTCGCCCGCGGCAGGAAAGACAAGTTCTACAATGCCGATGACTTTGCCAGACGCGTCAAGGCGCGGAGCCGCCGTGACCAATACAGGCACTTCTTTACCTTGAATTAAAGGGAAAGCTTCACCTTCGCAAACTTTGGCCGTCCTTGCTGCCTCGGACGCCGGACATGTTCCGGCGCGACACGCGGAGTTATCATACAAGTCCCAGAATTTTGCGCCTATGCACTCCGCTTTTGTCTTGCCTGCGGTCGTCGCCGCAGCCGCGTTGAGATCCAAGATGGTATGGCCGGTGTCCATGACGACAACCATTCCCGGAATCAGGTCGTAGATTTCTCCTTTGTCTACTCCGGCTATGCTTTGGGTCCGATCATTTGATCTTTCGCTTTGGTTGCTGCCGGTCATTTTTCACCTCTAAAGTTCATCTCAGATGCCCACCCGCCTGTGCCTTGGAAATAGAGGGCCCTCATGCCTCGAAGACCCCCTCACCCGGCCCGCGGCGGCTGGTAAAAGCGCCGTCGCGGGCCACCCTCCCCCCAAGGGGGAGAGGGTTGAGTTCTCATTTTCATGACCTGTGGCGAGCTAATGCTCATGACCTCTGCTTTGAAATTGCCTGTCGTTCCGAGCGGAGCGAGGAATTTCGCCCTGGTTCTTGTTCCGTGAACACTCGACGCAGAGCGCGATTTCTCGCTCCGCTCGGAATGACATTTCATGGCTTCCGGGCGCCCGTCAGCCGACGGACATGAGTGACTGCTTTGAAACTGACTCCCCTCCTTCTTGAGGAGGGGCTGGGGGTGGTGGATGGCCTCCTCAACGCGCCGACCACCCCCTGCCCCCTCCTTAACTAAGGAGGGGAGCCTGTTTCCACAGTCCCCGGGTGCCTGTCAGCCAACCGTCATGAACCGTTTTCACGAATTCTCGCCTCCCCGCTTGAATTCCGCGCCGGAGCGATGACGAGTGTCTAAGTGCCGGGTCTACGGATGTTCCTTCAGCCACGCTATCGCCTTACCCGCATCAGGAACTTCGACCATTTGAATCCCACAAGGCCCCAGGTGGGCCGTGTAACTCTTGATGGACATATTCGTTATGGCTGAGGCCGACTTGACCGTAATGAAATACTTGACACCAATCTTCGCAAATGTCTTGAAGACCTCCGTCTCAATCAGCTTCTGCACATCCGAGGGAAAGGCTCCTTTGGCTTTGCTGGCGTCCATCACCCAGGCTCGCCCCCCTTGCGCCTTGGCGTTGTTGACCCCTTTCTGTAAGATCGCTTCGCGGAACTGCGGGACCGTAATGGCGTAAGTTGACCAGATGTCGATCGTAGCTTTGACTTCATCGATCCATTCCACAAGAAGCGTTCCTGGTATCTCGTGTACTTTCATGATTTCCTCCCTACCTTTTCATTTCTTGCATGCAATAGCGTCCGACCTCGATGACAACCCATCGACAGAACGGCCCTGCAGTTCAAATAATCGGCGGGATTTGGAGCAACTTGAACTAATTTCAAGTCAAGTCCTCGGCTAGGAGGCGGGAAGCTCTGGCTTCTGTCGCCTTGGACGTCAAGCGCATACTTGACCTTACGATCCCCGCAGCGTACCGGGACAACCGCATCTCATTGCGGCTCATTACAGACTCAGGGAGGCTCGGTAGATTCGCTGAACAATTCTCCCTAGAGGCAGCAAAAGCCTCGCGTAGCCAATCGCCCGCGCCTTGAATCTGTCTTGGTGCCGCTGGGGAAGGCAGTGCGGTGCTTGCGCACCGGGTGTGGGGGGGGGAATTCGCCACCCCGGAACGCAGGCTGGCGCACAGCGAAGTTGTGCGCATTCGAGGCAGGACTCGTGAATCGCCGATCTTCGATCTGCACCAGGCGCGTGGAGCCCTTCTCTTGACTTCGCACTTTCTCAGCTATCTCTTGCCGGCAGGAGTTCGCCTCACGGACACATCGCGCGCCTGTTAGGCGCGAAGTCCTTTCCTTCAGACTTTACTCTGTGCCCGTTTTCATCGCAGAGAGAATCATAGCCGCGCCCGTCTACCCTCGATGTAAACTGTCTCAGTTCATCGGGCACCAAAACTCGGCGCCTCATAAGGAGCCAAAGTGGGATTAGCCAGGTCTTCAAGCTGAGACATTGATCGAGGCTACAAAGCCGATTTAGTGAAGGAGGAGGGAATGCGAAGAGTGCTTCCGGCAATAATGGGTTTAGTTCTGGCCATGCATGCAACTTGGGCTGAAGCCGGAACTCGTCTCTCGGTGAGCAGCGAAGGCTGGACGGTGAGCGCCGAAGACCAACCTGAAGTGCTGACCATCAGCCACGAGCGGCTGGGAACGGTTCTCCAGGAGGTCCGTTTGTATCTGCGCGGCCCGCAAGGGCTGGAGCGGCTGAAAGGCTGGTCCGTGGGAAAGGCGGGGGAGAACGAACTTTCCATTCGCACGGCCGAACCCCCAACTGCCTGGGTAATCAAACCGGGTCGTGACGGATTGATCATATCCACGACCACGGCGGAAACGGTGTTGACCGCGGAGGCCCCGGCCACGCCGGAGCGGGTTGTGGCGCGCCTGATAGACCCTCGGGGAACGCCGGTGACCTGGAGGGGAACGTGCGAGGCCGAGCTTGATTACGGAGGAAGGGCGCCGCGCAACCGTTCCTTTCTCCCCAGCCGCAATCCGGAGGTCATGTACTTTTCTCTGGGACAAGTATCGGGCTCCAACCTGCACAGCCTCTTCGACCGCAAGACGGACACGGCGATCGATTTCTCAGCGCAAACCTTGATGGAGCGCAACCCTCGGGACTCGAATCTGCTCGAGATCACTGTCCCCGTGCCTGGCAACACCCTGGTCAGGGTGCTCCCGGATTATTTTACAAACACACTCGGGCTTCCCTATTACGCGCCCTTGGATGACACTTACTTCCGCCACGCGCCCATGGTCTGGGACAGTTGGGAGAGTTACTACGAAAAGGTGAGGGAGGAGGACATCGTTCGCAACGCGGATTGGATTGCCGCCCACCTGAAGCCCTACGGGTATGAATACGTGCAGCTTGATGACGGCTACGACCGTGGCCCATCGATTGAGCATTACTGGATTGAAAAGTGGGACAAAGAAAAGTTCCCCCACGGGCCGAAATGGCTAACGGACTACATCAAGTCAAAGGGTTTGAAAGCCGGCATCTGGCTTGTACCCAGCGCCTATGCGGGCGCCGTCGAGCAGCATCCGGAGTGGTATCTGCGCTACCACGAATACGGTCAAGAGCACCGGAATGGTACCTGGTTCAAGAATGACAGGAGACTCATCCTCGACTATGCACTCCCACGCTGGATCCCACCAATCCCGAAGTTCTTGATTTCCTCAAGAAGGAGTTCACCACTCTGGACGATTGGGGATTCGAATATTACAAGTTCGATGGCGAGCATGACTTTCTGAAGTACGTGCCGGGTATTGACCTCGATAAAATCGCCGATAAATCCATCGATCCCATCGTGGCTTACCGGAACCGCCTGCAGCTTATTCGCGACATCGATTGGCCCGCACCGGTTTATCGAAGGCTGCCCCGCGGGAACGCCGCTCGATGGAATCGGGTACTTCAACTCGTACTTTAACGGGGAAGATCTTTACAACAGTTGGCGGGGAATGTATTCGCTCTTCAGTTCGATCAATGCCAATGCCTTCTTGAACCATCTGGTGGTTTACGTGATGCCGGGAGAAATGGACGTGGAGCCCCCCATGAGCGTCGCGGAAGCCGTCCAGCGAAGGCCTCCTCCGGTGGTGGATACAGCCCGCCAACGCGAAGAGCCGATGATGGGGTTCGGCGAGACCCTGCCGGAAGCCCGCACGGTGGTCACCTATGTCGCGCTGAGCGGAGTGGTCTATTCAACAGGGCAGCCTGATGCCCGAACTTCCGCAAGAGCGGCTCAAGCTTCTGAAGATGACTCTGCCGACCATGCCCATCCTTCCTATCGACTTGTTCAGCCGTGGCACCGACATGCCCATGTGGGATATGTTCAAGCACACCACACCCGACACTTACATTCACAACTACCCCGAGATCCTGGATCTGAAAGTGAATGCCCAGTCCGGGGTCTATGATGTGGTGGGACTCACGAACTGGCGAAGCGAGACGGTGACCAAGGAGCTTTCCTTCGCGGACAAGCTGGGACTGGAGGCTGGCGCTCCCTATGTTGTCTTCGACTACTGGGCCCAGAAACTGGCCGGCGTATTCAAAAATCGGATGAAGGTGGAAATTGAGCCGCACGATACGCGGGTGTTTCTGATCCATCCCCTGCTCGATAGACCGCAGCTCGTCGGGACCTCCCGCCACATTACCGGCGCCTACTCGATTAAAGAGTTGGCTTGGGAGGGCTCGCAGAACAGGTTGCGCGGCGTTTCGGAAACTGTGCCGGGGGATGACTATACCCTGTGGTTTTATATTCCCAAGGGATTCACTTTGGCTCAGGTGCGCGCGACCTCGCCGGGGAAAGGCGGAATCCCGGCCCGCCATCAGGTGGCCGGAAATTCGCTGCAGTTGAGCTGCACGGGACAGCCGGAAGTGGTGGATTGGGAAGTGAAGTTTGACCGAAATTCCGGCAACTGAGAATAACGCGGCTGGCACGCGTGGCGCATACGCGGGTGGCGCCGACATTGCTTTCTATGTCGGCGACACAGGGCGCAGACATACAGGACAATGTCTGCGCCACCCCACCGTTTCCTATTCGCATAGGTGCATTAATAGAAATGTAATTATCTAAACTTAAAAAGTGCTGAACGCTCAGTGGCTCATGCCTCCTGAGAATGGACCGCGAAAACGCAGATCTTCGATCTGCGCCAGCCGGCGGCGAATCAAACATCTTCGATGTGCGCCAGTGGGCAACGCCTATACGGTCTGGACCTCCCGGAAGGAATAGCCGGTGCACCCAGCAGAGCGGAATGCAAGCACAAATTTCTCGGAGACGTACTCCGCCACCAGGTACTCCTGTAAACGAAAGATGTCTAGTCCGCGCAAGGCGCGCTCGCGAAGGACGGCCCTTCGAAGGCCAGAAATCTTTCCTCGTCGTTCCGGAAGGAAATAATCATCAGGGTAAGTGCTGAAGTCGGAACGATCCAAATCGAGGCCTGCAACTTTATTGACAACGTTGGCAATCTCAAAACCAGGAAGTTCCACCCCCGAAACCCTCAGTACCTTTAGCCTTAGGTACTGGAGGCCTGATATTCCCGATTTTGCCAGTGCGTCCCGGAGTCGAGCAGAGTATATGGGGACGGCAAGATGCGTCTGTAGCACATCATCAGGATCACCGTCGGCTCGTGGATCAGCTTTGATCCACGCTTTATCCGGCCAACCGAGCACTTCGCGGCCTTGACGCAACTGCCAATCTTCGAAGCTACCCAAATCACCTTCATTCGAAACATAAGGATTGCCAACCGCATTACTGCACCAAATTGGCCTATACCAGTGTGTTCTCATTGGAAATTGCCCCGCACCATTTCTGGGTTTGCGAGTAACTCGTTCTTCAGTTGATTAAGTGCGTTCACCAGAGCTTCTCTAAATGCGGAGCCAGACAAACCCCCCGTTGCGTTGGTCAGTTTTTCCAGCACGTATTGATGATATTCATTGGAATGTCGCCCCGCGTGCCCAACCAGTTCTACGAGGTTCTCCTCATCCCCCAGGCTCATGCCTGCCTTGGCAAACAACTTCTCGCGGGTGGCGCCGACATTGCTTTCTATGTCGGCGACACAGGGCGCAGACATACAGGACAATGTCTGCGCCACCCCAGCGTTTCCTATTCGCATAGGTGCATTAATAGAAATGTAATTATCTAAACTTAAAAAGTGCTAAACGCTCAGTGGCTCATGCCTCCTGAGCGTGGACCGCGAAAACGCAGATCTTCGATCTGCGCCAGCCGGCGGTTATCGTTCCGCTTTAATGTCTGTACATCCCCGTTGTTCATCAGTCGAGTTCCGAAGTCGCAAGAGTACTGCGCATAATCTCTGAGAGGTTCGCAGAGTGTAAGTAAGGTTCGTCGAGGCTCTCGTACTTCGCGGGTCTGTTCGAGCTCAGCAATCGGTACCAAACCAGGCCCTCGTCCTCAAGGAAGGTGATCTCTGTTGCGATTACAGACTCACCGTCGCTGAAGTCGATCTTCACCGGGCGAGATGGTTGCGACCGAAGCGCGGCGAGCGGATCAGCAGCCAGCCCTTCACCACCTGACATGAAGGTTCCCTCCCGTGGTTAGATTCTTTAGACTAAAGCGGGTAGCCACGGTCAGCGTTCTTCTGACCGTGGGCTTTTCTCATGCGCGATACCCCAATGGCAATCGCACGTAATCAACCTGAATCGGGCAGGCAGCTACGGTTGCCTTCTCTAGGGCGAAATTGTTGTAGCTCGACCACTGCCAATCCTCGGGCCGCTTCACCAGCCCTTTCTTTACGGGATTCAGGTGAATGTATTCCAGGCGCTCATTGAATTCCTTCTCGTGGCGCACAAAGCGATCCCAATACTGGTGTTGCCAAAACGGTCCGCAGGTCCCGCGTCGGGCATGCAGCCTCAGGGTCATGATCTTCTTGGCGTCGTGCAACACCTGCTCGATCCGCAAGGGATACTGCGGCCAGATCAGCGCATGCCAATGGTCGGGCATCAAAACGTAACCGCAGAGCAGGAACCCCAGCCGCTGCCGCGAAGCTTCCAGCACGTGGATAAGCAACGCGTATTCAGATTCGTCGAATCGCCTGAACCGCGGGCGAAGGTTGACGCTTAGAAAAAAGATACGGTCGCTGTGGCGCAGGCGATGGACGTTTGACACGCGCGCAGCTTAGCACCGCGACCCGATACGTTCAAGAAGAACCCACGGTCAGAAATTCACTGACCGTGGCTACTCGCTCCTAGCTTTGGCACCTTCGGCCCCGACTTGGACGACAAGGCGTAATACATTTTGTCCAGACTCCTCTATGCCATTCAGATACAAGTAAGCGTGGCCGTCCAAGTCCGTGACATAATCCGTCATTGATTAGTACATGATCTTAATATTTGCGTAGCCCCCGCCTGGAGGCTGAATTTCCAGAGTGGGTCCAGAGCGGCCGAGGGTGGCGCATACGTCCCGACGGTTTTGTCGGGATGTGTGCGCCCTGGCGGATGGGATTCAAGGTACTGCGGAGCCAGTCCGCCCCGGAGTGCCCCTACCTCTCTCGCTCAGACTGACTAGTGCATCCCGGAAGAACACGCCAGGATGGGCTGCCAGCAGCTTGTCCACCCACTCGGGCGGAATCCACAAGTGCCCACTGTCATCGGTTAACATCCGAATGCAGTGGATAAACCACTTACTCGACGGTGGTAGGACCACCCAGGTCAGGCTTAGAGCGCATAAGCTGAACCCACTACCGTCTCCCAAATCCTCGTTCATTTTTCCCAAGTACGCCGCGAACGAGTCCCCACGGACAATTTCCAACATAGGGTATTTGCCATACAGGCGATGAAAATTATCGAGTGGATCCGGGTGAAGTACCACGAAGTAAGCCCGGGGATCGGAGGACCATTCCATGAGGCTTTGCAACGCCGGAAAGAAAAACTCGCTACACAGCACGGCGTTATCAAAGACTAGCAGTTGCAACGATGTCTTGATTCGGCGGCTGTCAGTGTGCACGCACGTCCGGGCTTCCAGCAGGATTTTCCCGAACTCGGACTGGTCCTCCACTCGTCTCATTCCCATCCTCCTTACGGCTGTAGGCGTATTGTTGCCACCTGCTTGCCGTTGACGCTCACCTGCGCCGAGGGCCCGCCAGTCGAGTCGGCCTTATAGGGAAATGGTGAGGAAATGGTGAGGAAATGGTGTCAGGTACCTTTTCCAGGGCGTCCCAGGTTTCTCATGGAGGAGAAAAAAGTTACCTGACACCATTCCCCCCATCCCCCCAATGCTACAGCTTGGACACGCGAGGATTATAAGCCTACAGGGACGCCTAAATCGCGACAAAAAGCGTCGCGACGTAGGCGCCACCCGCGCAGGCTCCAAGCAACCGATCCCGCGCTGGCCGGGGTGCTATCGGGGCGGTTAACTTGTTTGGAACTTGACAAATGGAGTATTGTAGGCTAGAATCATCAGGTCGGACAAGTCGCTCAGGGCCTGCCGAGTACGCTATGCCAGAAAGTCCTCTCTTGTTTTCATCCTTGGTTCCTGCCTCCGAGTATAGTCAGGAAGTCGAAGTATCAAAGAGTCGAGGAGCGGGAGACCCTGCAGCCGGCCGCGGGCCGGAAGGCGGCGCAGGGTTCCCCCGAAAATCACGCCATGTTTGTCATTCCCGCGAGAGCGGGAATCCATCTTTCTCCCGACCCTCAATGGGTCCCCGCTTTCGCGGGGACGACGATGGTTTTCGTTCGCTCGGGTGGGCGGTCAGCCCATCAGGGGTCCTCGCCCTCTCGACTCCTCACTTTCTCGACTACAAAAATCGGGGGAACAAAGCGAGAATGTCTATGAAAACAAAGGAAGAGGACAAGAAGTCGCCTAGTCTCGGTAGGGTTGCCAGTCGTCCCGAGCTCGATGGCAGCCGGCTGGAGGCAGTTCTAAACATGAAGCAGGGTAAAGTCAGGCATCCTTCCGAACTGATCTTAGACAACCTTAGTCTATGCCGACGAGCCTGAAGGTATAACCCGGGATGCGGAGGGGAATCCCTCCGCCTTGCGGGGTCTCGTTTGATTCGTGCGTGGCAGAGTCGATGGCGAACGCGCGCACCTTTGGCGGGCTGCTGTATCCGAGAGCGGCAAAATCCAACTTGATCGTGACATCTTCCTCTGCCTGCCCAAGGTTCGAGACGATCAGCAAAGTCCGCTTCGGTGTCTGTGCTTTGTTCGTGTAGATGCTTGTTTTAACGTTCGACGAGGGTCCGCCTTTTGACTCGACCTTCGCGTAGCGGCCGGACTTCCAGTAAGGAACAAACGAAGCATCCTTGACGCCGAACTGATCGTAAACTGCGTACACCCGACCCATGATGTCATCCGTAAATCTGCCCCAGAGTAGAACATCATGGATGAGCGCATAGGAGAGGACGTACACGCTGGGTGGATAGGTGTCCAGGCATCCTTTCTTGTATCCGACGGTCGAAAGATACATCGGCGCGGGGCCCCATTGCCGTCCGTAAATCTCACCGCGGAATTCCTCGAGGTTGAGCATTTTCCAGTAGTCGCTGCATCCCCATTTTCTGGCGGCAATATGCTCCCCGTCCAGAATCACATCGCTGAATGAAAGCGCCGGCATGAGGTCGTGCGCGGACATGTGAATCATCATCAGGTTGCGGCTGTTCTTGGCTTTGACCATCGTGTAAATGTCCCGCAGCAGCCTCCTCAAGCCCAGGACCGGATAGCCCGTGCCCTCGCTGTAGTGCAGGCGGTTGCTGTCGGGGTAGAGGTAGATGTTATCCAGGTACAAACCATCCACGTCGTAGGTGTCCAAGAACTTCTGGAGATGGCTCAGGAAGAAATCGGTCCAACCGCTGGCAGGATTGACGGCATGGATCGGAGCTCCCATGTCCAGGACATCCGAAGAGAAGTTGTCCACGACCTCCGGTGTGTATCGCCACGAGGCAATGTTCTTTTCGTATTCCGGCACGTTGCCCGCCATAGCTTCCGCCTGGACGTAAACGAGGATCTTGGTGCCCCGCGCGTGCAGCGCCTGAATCTGCTCCTTGAATTGGCGCTCGTCCCTGGGCTCCGGGAAGCCGAAGAACCTCCAGTCTTTCTTGTTGGGCCACATGATCACGTAGTCGGGATTGGGATCGGTTTGCGACAAGCCTTCACTCGCAGGTATGGTGTGGATTGACCTGATAGACCGCCAGCCCGCTGGGAACGGCCTTGTGGGCGTTGCCTGCAGGCCGAATTCGAATGCCACTTCCTTCGATACCTTGGTGGGGACGTTGATGAACGATGCCGCGAACTTCACCGAATCTCCCTGGCGGATCACCCGGAGGGCAGAGGGGCCTTTGGCCCAGCCCTTGTCGGACTCCGTGAACCAGAGCAAGCCCTCGGTCTCATCCCCGATCCAGATATAGGGGTTGAATGGGCTTTGCCAGACCACGCCCTGGCCGTTGGGAATTTCGTGCGTGGCCTGCTGCCCCCAATCATCGTTCATGAGAACGTACTTCTGCAGGTAAGAAGCGACGCCTCCCCGAAGAGGAATCTCCAAACTGAGTTCGTCTATGGTTGCCTCACTCAGGGAGCTGACAGTGACGTGATAAACCATCAAGCCGTCATACTCGCTGTGCAATGCGACCGCCGCTTTGAGGTGATCGTTGAAGGAGAGATCGCCGGACAAATCGATTTGCCCCGGACTGCTGCTGCGAGTCGCAATCGCGCGCCCGGTAGCGACCATTTTGGTATTTCCTTGCCGGCAGACCAACGTGATCGGGGCGCTAAGCAGCGGGACGTCGTTGCTGAGGATCGCCGCGGGAAGAACGGAGGTTCCCAATCTGTATTCTCGGCCCCAGACTTTCAGCGTGCCCTTTTGGTATTGCATCGGCGCCCAGGGTGAAAGCACGGGCAGCGATTTGGGAGCCTCCTCGCCAGCCGCAAGGCGCGCACACGTGAAAAAAACTACCGCAAACGCCCAAACCAAAAACCTTCGGCACTCCAACATATGTCGGATCATGACTAGGCTCTCCGCGATGAAGGTGCTTCCACTTGGGTTACGGTCCACGATCCTACAGCGTACGCGTCCTGAGGAGGCGCCTCGTACTGCGAGGCGCCTCCGTCCAGGATCATCTGTGGCGGCATGCTGACTAGGGCATGCTGGACTGCCCGGAGGAGAAAACTGGCATCAGAAAATTAATTTCAGAGCCAACTGGAGTTGTCGAGGTGTGCTTCGGGTGCCATAAATACGCCCGAAGTTCGTGTCATTAATGTCCACCGTTGGCGTGCCCCAAGTGGGGTGGTTAAGCGTATTGAACGCCTCGGCTCGGAACTGGATCTTTGTGGTTTCGCCGAAGGGAAGTGGGAACTCCCGGAAGAGGGAGAAGTCCAGGTTCGAGAAGGCGCCCGTGCGCAGGAAGTTGCGACCCTCGTTGCCGAAAGTGTACAAAGCGGGGGTCTCAAATGCGTTCTTGTTGAAAGCGGCCGCAGGCGTGACGCTGCCCAGACGCCAGTTGCCCACCACATTCAGCCGCTCGTAGCCATAGGTGCAGCAACCGGAGCCGCCGGTGTTCGCAATATCGCTGGAAACTCCCACGTCGTACGGCACGCCGGAGGTAGCCATCACGATTCCATTGACTTGCCATCCACCTAGTACGTAATCCAAACCTTTGTTTCCACTCTGGAGCCGGTGCGAACGGCCAATAGGCAATTCGTAGACCCAACTCACGTTGAAGGCTTGGGGTACGTCGTAGGCTGCAACTGACTTGTCGGCATTAAGGTTGTACGGATTCTGGATGGAGCAGCCCTCAACTCCGAAGAACCCAGAGCAAGCCAGATCCTCCGTCTTCGACCAGGTGTAGGAAACTACATACGTCAAACCGTAACTCTGGTGGCCCG
Source organism: uncultured Acidobacteriota bacterium (assembly GCA_963770415.1). Taxonomy (GTDB): domain Bacteria; phylum Acidobacteriota; class Terriglobia; order UBA7540; family UBA7540; genus CAVROP01. The sequence continues at coordinate 209,414 of CAVYPU010000035.1, read as the reverse complement.
AGAGCTGAAACTGAAAGGCATTGTAATTGCCCCTGCCGATGCTCTTGCTATAGTAGGTTGGCGTGATGTACGGGTATGGCTGGCGGAGTGTGGGATCACCGGGCCCCGGAGTTGTGGCCGTGTTCGAGTAGGGAGAAATGGGGAGGTGAGAGGTACTGGATCCCACGTAATTTGCGTTCACGATCGTGTTCTTGCCCATCTGGTGCTGCACTCCGAAGTTCCATTGAGTTGAATAAGGATTTCGGAGGTTCGGATCGGTGTACCATTCCTGCTGTTTGAACGGGGTCGCGGGAGGAAGGTACCGCGCCGAGGTCCCGAAGCTGAGTGGGTCCTGGGCGGTAACTGTAGGAGTCGCCGAAGCACTCGTGGGCATATTCAGGTTGGCGGAGGGTGCAAGGACGCCAATGCTCGGCCAGTCACCGAAATAATTCCCCGCGTATTGTTGGATTCCCGACCAGTTGTCCGTGAACATTCCCACCGAGGCTCGTAACGCCGTACTATTTCGCAAGCGATAGGCGAGGCCGAGTCGTGGGCTCACATTGTTATAAGTGTTCTTCTGAATGTAAGACGACGGCGAGAGCACGACGTGATCTGGAAGCGCCGTTCCCGGGATGCACGGACCGGAACTCACCGCCGAGCAATTCGGTGGTTGCTTGGCCAGGATGTAAGTTCCATTGTTGAGGTTGAGGTCGCCGTCGTAGATGCTCCCGTCCGAGACTTCGCCGGGATAGGGGATCATGGTCAAGTCGTAGCGAATCCCCAGATTGACGGTCAACTTGTTGGTCGGCTTCCACTGATCCTGAAAGTAGTAACCCTGCACGTAATGTCCGTGCTTTCGATAAGTGAAGTTGTTGAGGCTGCCGCTGTTCGGCACGCCCAGAAGGAAGGACGCCATGGGGCTGCCTGTCTCGCCCGGAGCTTCGGGATTGTCCGTCTGGCTGGATGCGAAGGAGACCGTCATGGCTGTCCCGGAATTCAAGTATCCGACCTTGTCGAAGTCAAAGCCCATGCGGAAGGCATGTCTGCCGCGGACCAGTGTGAGATCGGCCTTCCATTCATAAACATTTTGATAGACCCCGACGCCGGGGGCGCTTTCACCCCCGCTCAGGAAGCCTGCAATACTGACATTGGGGATAATTGGACGCCCGAGGCTCGGGACGGTGGGCGTGAATTGGGTGACAAAGCCCGCCCCCGAGGGCATGTCCGCGGGCACGGGTGAAAATGCAGTCTTGCTTACCGGGACATCGCTGTTACTCCCAAATTCCATCTGCAAAATAGTCCCCGGCCCAAAAGTGTGGGTTTCACTGGCCACATAGTTGTGAATGCGGTGAGTTCCAAGGCTCGTCAGATTCTCGAGTTCCTGCGGAGCGACTCGCGTCTGCCACCGCTCGGACCATCGGAAGAACGCGTCATCCTTTTCCCCGATGTGCTCGTCCACCCGAGCTTGAAAGTCATCTTCGCGAACCGTGAGGGGGTCGGTGTTTATGGCGTTCGTCCCCGGCACCCCCGTATCCACAGGAGCGGGAAACGTCGCTTTGGCAAAGGCTAGCATCCCCGGGTCTATATGCCCGCTGATATTGTTGTTCGGAAATTGGTCTCTAATATAAGCGCCGGGGTTGGCGGGGTCGGGCCGCGTGCTGAAAGGATTATAGATGGGCACGCCCAGGTCGCTCAGATCCCCGCCCAACTCCGCCGGAGTCGCGGTCCGGTAGAGAAGTTCATTTGTGGTGTGGTTGCGGTAACCCTCGTAGCCCCCGTAGAAGAAGGTCCGGTTCCGCCCGTTGTAATGCGGTAGAACCACGGGGCCGCCCAGCGTGCCGCCGAACTGGTTCTGTTTGAAGGGGGTCACGCTGAGGAGAAACGGATTTCGCGCATCGAAGTCATTGTTACGAACAAACTCCCAACCGGTGCCATGGAGCTTGTTGGATCCGGACTTGGTCACAATATTAACCACGCCGCCCATCACCTGGCCAAACTGGGCTTGGTCGTTATGTGAATCCACCTTGAATTCCTGGATGGTGTCGAGAATCGGGGCGACATTATAAGTATTAAACTGCTGTTCGATGTTCAGAATGCCGTCCAGAAGGTAAAGGTTGCTACGATTCAATTGCCCGTTGACCGAGGGAACTAGATTCTGACCTAAAGGATTTTGCAGTCCACTTCCGCCGTTCTGCGAGGCATCGATCGGGCTTGTGCCCGGGGTGAGCAGAAATAGCTCTGTAAAATTCCGCCCATTCAGGGGAAGGTTCAGGACTTCCTGCCTCTCAACCACCGTCCCGAGTTCGGCGGTCGAAGCCTCGACGTGAGCCGCCTCCGCTTCCACATTTACAGTTTGCGTCACCTGGCCTAGAGATAACTCCAGGTTGAATGTCGCGGTCTGGTTCACCTCGAGCGAAAATACGGTCAGCTCTTTGGTGCTGAACCCTTCTTTACTGGCTGCCAGCGTATAGCGACCCGGCGGGACATTGGTAAACATATAATTCCCCGTCGCGTTGGTCAACGTGTGAATTTCCACGTTCGTATCGCTGTTTCGCAGGACGATGGAAGCTTGTGGAACTGCGGCTCCGCTGGGATCACTGACGATCCCGGTAACGGAGGCCGACGAAACCTGCGCCCCCGCTCGCGGCGTAAAGACCACAAGCGACGAAAGGACGCCGAGAAACAGCATGAAAACCCACGACCGGAACAAACCTTCCTTCAATTGCCTTGCATGCATCATTGTGTACTTCCTCACCTCGGTTACCTCCTTGCGATAGTAGATTCAGACTGGCCCCCCGGGCGCCTTGCAGGTGAATCGATAGGGCCTTCCCGGCTTGGTTGATGTTGCGGTTCCTGATGGACTGCGCCACCGCCCGACGCTTCTTGCGACCCTCGCTCATCGAGACGCAGATGAGTGTTGCGATTTCAACCAAGCCGACTATGGCCACACAAAGCCGCCAAGAAAGTTACTTCCAGCCAAAATAAATGTCAAGCGTTTTTTAACGGTAAAAACTTGACAGTTAACGTTATAATTGGCGCGCACATAATAGATTGGAATTAGTCGATGGAATCGTCACGTGGAACGGCAGGTGGAACAAACGCTCCGCGGATCGAGCGCAACGGAGGCGAGGGATGGATCGGGAGTGGGCCTCTGCCACAGTTCGGCACAGGCTTCACCTGGGAGGATTGACATGGCAGTTCGTTTGAAGGACATCGCCGAAGACTTGGGCGTTTCACTGATGACGGTTTCCAAAGCGCTCCGCAACCACAGTGACGTAGCCGAAAGCACGCGCCTGCGAGTTCGCGAGCGCGCCAAGGATCTTGGGTACGAGCCGAATCTGCTCGCCCGCGCTCTGGGTGGTCATCGTAATTATTTGATCGGCTTGATTGTGCCCGACCTGATGCACTCGTTTTTTGCCGAGGTCGCAAAAGGCATCGACCGCAAACTCAGCCCCTTGGGATACCAGATTGCCATGTGCAATTCGCTCGAAATTGCGGAGGTTGAACTTCGTCAAATCAAGCGACTGATGGCGCGCAAGGTGGACGGCCTCATCATCGCCTCCGCGGCGACGCACGCCACTCGCGCCATGGTCGAGTTGCTGGAGAAGAACCCGATTCCTCTGGTCTTTGTCAACCGGTCGATCCCTGGTGAGAAGGCCAACTTCGTCGGCGTGAACGACGACGAAATCGGATTTCTGGCGACTGAACATCTGATCGAACAGGGCTGCAAGCGCATTGCCCACCTTCGGGGGCCCGCCGTGTCAACAGGAAGGGGCCGACTGCGCGGCTATCGCCGGGCTTTGGCCAGGCACAAGCTGGCTGTCCCGCCCGAGTATGTCATCAGCGGCGCGTTCCAGGACAATACTGGATATGTCGCGATGCAGCGCCTTCTGCAACTGAAACCTCGGCCCGATGGCCTTTTCTGTTACAACGATCCGGTGGCCGTTGGCGCCATGAAGGCGATTCTGGAAGCGGGGCTGGAAATACCGCGCGATATTGCCGTGGTGGGCGTAGGCAACGTGCGTTACTCGGACATGGTCCGCGTACCGCTGTCAACCATCGATCAAAGCTCATTCCGAATCGGCCAAAGCGCAGCAGAACTACTGCTCGAACGCATGGAAACCCCCTTGCCGTCGAAGCGCATATTGTTCCCGCCGCGGCTTGTGGTGCGCGAATCCAGCCTGCGCCACAATTCGAGTTCGTGAGCAGGCGGAGGCGCTTGCGGGAGGAGTGCACTTGCCAGTTTCCTGCGCTCATAGCATGTGCTACAGAGTTCCAGAGCCGCCACCCGGCAGGCGATCGTTCACGAATTTTCGGGATGGGGCAGGAATTGAACTACTTCCACGCACGTCATCTTCTTCTAGCAGGAGGAAACGCCATGATGAACGTAAGGGATGGAGTACTTCGATGGATGACATTGGTAATGTTTGTTCTCTGCATCCCAGGTATTACGATGGCTGGCAAGGATGAGGCCTCGCCGGCTTTGGATGTAATTGCTCCGTGGACGCCGCTTCAGTTTAAGGCCGGCACGCTCGAGATGTGGGGGCGACAATACAGATTTGGAAATTCCATACTTCCCCAAGCCATTACGGCCAACAGCGAATCGTTGCTCGCAGGTCCGATCACGTTGGTCTGTAGGGAAGCGAAAGTCAGGTCCTCGCTGACCACTCAAAAGGTGACCCCCACTCTGGTCCGTCCTGCAGAGGTTGGCCTTTCCGCGGATGCCTCCTGCGGCGCTGACGTTCGAGCATCCGTAACCGTGCGCACTGAATATGACGGCCTGATGTTTTATCACCTCCAGCTGAGTTCCGAGAAGAAGGCGACCCTGGAGGAAGTGAGCCTGGAGATTCCGTTTCGGGATACCGTGGCATCTTTCTACCACAAGTACGTCATGATGAACCAGGATTGGGGGCAGCAGGCTACGTTCGCGATTCCAAAGGGGCCGGGAGTACTGTGGGTCAGTCCGTTCAATCCCTACATTTGGATCGGGGATCCGGACCAAGGTCTCTTGTGGTTTTCGGAATCGGACAACGGCTGGCGCAACGGTTCACAGCCCCTCAGGATTGTGCGGGAAGGGCGGGTGGTGAAGTTCATCGTATCGTTCATAAACCGGCCTACCCAGTTGGACACGGTCGCCACTTACGAATTCGGGCTGCAAGCAACTCCCACCAGGCCGCTCCCTGACCACTGGAGATCGATCCGGACCGTTTACACCGTGCCCACGGCCAAGGAACTGTCGCCAGACCTTTCCGACAGTAATCCGAAACCCGACATTGCCATAATCTGGCCGTCGGATAAGGCGGATTGGCCGTACGGCGGCTTCCCCAAGCCGGCGGATAAGGATCGCACTATTGCCTTATTACAAACGCTTCATCAAAAGGGCATTAAGGTTCTTCTCTATATTCAGGCTGAGGCCATGGACGAGAATAATCTCCCGGAATTTCAGCAGAACAAGGACAAATGGCAGTACATTCCTGAGCTTCTGGGCGGAACGACCTTACGCGCCTTCAATCCTACCACCAGTTGGTCGCCTTACTTTCTTAAGGCGCTTCAAGAGTTTCTCGCCACCTATGACGTTGACGGTCTGTATCTCGACAACATCTACATCTATCCCGATCGCAACCGGGCGCACGTTCCCACAGGGACAGTCTACCCGATCGTTGGCCTAAGGGACCTGGTGAGAAACGTCTACACACTGGCCAAGAACAAGAACCCTCAGAACCTCGTGATCATTCACATGTCAAGCCACAACCTCATGCCCGTGCTCTCTTTCAGCGATGTGATCCTGGACGGAGAGCACGTTTCGGCCCGGCCTTGGCATTGCGAGAAAGATGAAAAGTACTTCTACGGCGACGCGATCTTCCCGTTGAACCTGGAGGAGTTTCAAGGGGAGTTCTACGGGCGGCAGTGGGGCCCCGCGCCCATGTATCTTTCCACGGTCGGATATAAGGATGTATGCCTGACAACTGATGGGCCGAGTGAATACGTCCTGGCCTACGCTCTCCTGCACGGTGTGTTGCTTTGGGGGAGATTCGCCGATGACATGATGAGCCAAGTGTACAAGGTGTACGACGACTACGGCGTCAACGATGCGTCCTTTATTCCTTATTGGAAGGCGGGAGCGTACCTGGAAGCTCGCGCCGAGGGTGCGGAACCGTCCGAGATCAAGGCGAGCGTTTACCTGAACAAGAAAGACGCGCCGGGGCGCGCGCTCCTGGTGGTCTCTAATCTCGGTCCGACAGCGGAAAGCGTCGCGATCAAACTGCACCTCGCAGCGCTTGATATCACCAAGCCGCCGCAAGTGCGTGTCTGGGCAGTCGGCTCAACAGGGAAAGAATCGAACTCTACCGCCGAGGGGGGCGAGATCAGGCTGTCTTTGCCTGCTTACAGCTTCAGGTTAGTCGGCATCAATTGAGGGCGGATCGGTGCCCTCTTGGCGGCTAGGGCCTGTCCTCGGCAATAGCAGATCAGACTATTTCCAGGCGGCCCTCGCCGCAACACAGTCTCGAGGACTGGTCGATACCGTATGCGCCGCGCGCGAAGAAGGTCTTTTCAAAACGATCTTATTCTCTCTTCGATTCTGTTTGTGAGCGTCTGCTGTCCGGCGAACTATCGCGCCCAGCAAGCGGGTGGTGTTCCGGATTCGAGGAATCCTCTGTTGCAGGACGTACCCCCGCAGAGTCCAAATTACGGCGTATGGGGTGATGATCAGCTTCTAAACCAATTCGGCCAATCATCGTCCAAGGGCGCGCAATCCGTTACGCTCCTCGACGAGATTCAAGACGCGGGGGAGCGCGAGGCATTCGCAGCCCTTTTTCATAAGAAGAGTCCCCGGCAGCGTTTGAACGCTGCCCTTGAGTTTGTGGAGCATTACCCGCAATCGGCGTTTCTTGCGCCGGCATGCGAAATGGCCGCCAAGGCATCGATCACCCTTGGAGACAGCAAATCCGCCGCCCGGTACGGTCGGGAAGCTTTGAAGCTTCTGCCGGAAAATCCCGTTCTTCTGGTGCTCCTTGCGGAAGAAGAAACCCAGGAGGGGAACTCGGCACAGGCGACAGAGGATGCAAGCCAGACACTCGAATGCCTGCGCCGCTTCAGCCGCCCCACTATATTTTCCGAGAAGCAATGGACGTCAGTAGCGGCACGGTTGCGTGCCACCAGTTACTACATTCTCGGAAAGGCGGCGACCGAAGCGGGCCTCAGCACGACCGGAGCGGAGCGCACGCAGAAGCTCGAGGAAGCGGAAGATTTCACTTTCAGGTCGCTTCGACTGGACCCTTCAAACTCCACTACCGGTTACCTGCTGGGACTGATCCGGTTGGCGCGGGGGAATCAGCAGGGGGCGGCGGTCGCCTTCGCACCCGTTTACCTGCGCGGCGGCGCGCTCAAAGAAAGCGCGGAGCGGCGTCTTCGACTAATCTACCAGCACCCTCCTTCGACATCTCCCCAACCATTCGATGGCTTTGTGAAGAATCTGGCTTTGGCTGCCGAGAAGCAGCTTCAAATCCGCGAATCTGCTGAAGGGCGCGAGCGACGCGGCGGGATTGCCCCTGCCTATGCTGGTTCGCAATCTTGTCAGAGTTGCCACGCGCGCGAATATGCGGGCTGGCAAAATACCGGCCACGCCAGAATGCTGCGCGCCTACAAACCCGAGAACGTCTTCGGAGATTTCAATAATGGCAGCTATGCTGACGAGAGCGGAAAGATAGTGGCCCGATTTTCACACGACGCATCCCGGCATTACATTGACATCATGGACGGCTCGTCGAAATGGCACCGCTACGACGTTGCCTACACGATCGGCTCCAAGTGGCAGCAAACCTACGCCGTGCGGCTTTCAAGCGGCGAGATTCAGGTCATCCCGCTCCAGTACAATCGGGACCAAAAAGTTTGGGTGGCGTTCTGGAAGAGGATTGACGCTCCTAAGTCCGAACGCGCTGAGGTTGCGAATTTTCCCAGGCTGAGTTTGGGGACAGCTTACCTTGTCCACTGTGGGGTCTGTCACACCAGCCAATTGCGGAACACCGATACAACATCGCCGAAGCCGGAAGACCTGGTGTATACAGAGCCGGGGATCAATTGCGAAATGTGCCACGGGCCTTCGGGAAGCCATGTGACTTCCATGCGCCGCGCCAAGCCGGGATTCAAGCCTCCCCTTGAGTTGCAGGTTGAGTTCGGCAAGATCGGTAGCCGCGACTACGTGGCGATCTGCGCTCAGTGCCACATGCAGTCGGCGCTCTGGAACGTCGGTCCGGAAGGAGAGCTCAATTATCGTCACTCGGCGGATACGTTTTATGAAGTCTATTCAAGCCGCCCTTACGCAGAGTTTGCCCTCCGTGCCTTCCATAAAGACGGGCGCTTCCGCGTGGTCACTTTTATTGTGGAGTCGTTCCTGCGCTCGAAGTGCTATCAGAAGGGAGGCGCCCATTGTGGCCATTGCCACGACTTCCATCCCTCCGATCCCGGAAATGTGAGGGCGCTGAAGTTTGTCGACAATCCCGATCAGATGTGCCTGCAGTGTCACTCTCAATACGCCGCCAACCTCGAGGGGCACACGCACCATGCGGCGAAATCCGTGGGAAGCCGTTGCACCGCCTGCCACATGCCGAAGATCATGAACAGCGTCTTGTTCAAGACCATGACGCACCAGATTGACGACATTCCCGACGCCGAGATGACCGCGCGCTTCGGGCAAGAGGGCAGCCCGAACGCTTGCTTGATTTGTCATAAAGACAAGGATGTCGCTTGGCTCAGGAAAGAACTCACGGGATGGAGCGCCCACGTGCAGCCTGCTCGTGGCGCCGGGCTTTAGGGCTTGCGTGACAACCGCCAGTTGCAGCGGCGGTCTACAACGGCTTCTGTCGAATATCAGATGCTTTGGAACTCATCGAACGTAGTTACAAATCATGGAGGCTGTCGAATGTCGGATCCAATCCTTAAGAGATCATCGGGTCGTGCCCGGTGCGCATTTCGTATGTTGTTAATGGTCTGGTCAGTAATATTGACTTTCCATGGGACCCTTTCGAGTCTTGGGAATTCTTTACCTCCTAACGAGGTTCCTTACAGTGTCGCTTCCGAACCATGGGCCGAGCAGCTCGGGAGTCAAAGGGCGCGCGTGCGCGTGGGTCAGGCGCAGGACGCTGTCCGGGTTCACATTCCCTGGCGGCGGCATGACGCCGACCCTGAACAGAAGGCTACGCTCGTATACGAGGCCGCGAGTGGGCGGGAGATCGAAAACGTGGTGCGCTGGAACATCAATAGCGATTTTGGCGACCTGGTCTTTCAAGCTCCGGCGGCTGGGGAATACTACGTTTACTACTTCCCCTTCGACCCCCGCCCCCAAGACCGCGACCGGGTTGTCACGGAAGAAAAGGCCAGGTATGTCGCGCCGCGATCTTCCGCGGACTCAGCCTGGGTCAATCGAAACCGGCTGGGCAGCACGCAGCGTTCCCAGGAAGTTTGGGAGGGTCTCCCCTTGGCGGATGTCATGGCACTGGAAGCCCGTTCGGATTGGGACTCTTTTTATCCCATGGAGGTGGTTGCAAACCGGGGTGAAGTCCAGGACCTTGTCTCGCGCTACCCCGGGCGGCCATTCCTGCTCTTCCCGGAAGACCGAGACCATCCCATTCGCATGGATGACCGCCTCCCCCTGCGCTGGATTAAGTCCGGGCCGCAGCAGCGATTCCAGGGTGAAGCCTATCGCAACGAGTTCTATGTCTTTCAAATCGGAGTTTACGCACGGGAGGATCTGATCAAGAGTCCCGCCAGCTTCGCCGTCGCTTTCGAGGATCTGCGAGGCCCCAAGGGTGCCGTGATTCCCGCCTCCGCGTTGCGTTGCTTCAACCTGGGTGGAGTGGATGAGAAGGGCCGCCCGTTCCGGAAGGCATGGTCCGTATCCCCCGGACATGTGGGTGGACTCTGGCTTGGCCTCCAGGTTCCGCTCGAGGCCTCTCCGGGGCCTTATGAGGGGCGCATTTTGTTGCGCGCCGCCGGCTACCCCGAAACGCCGCTGGCCATCAACCTCAAAGTGGATTCCGATTTCATCCGGGATGGCGGTGTTGATGAAATGCAACGCCTGGCCCGGTTGAAGTGGCTCGATTCGAGCCTCGGCATCGAGGATAAAATTACAGCCCCCTACGTGCCGTTGAAGGTCAGCGGATCGACAGTGACGTGTTTGGGGCGGCGCGTTCGCTTTGGGGGCAACGGGTTTCCCGATAGCATTCAGGCAGGGACCAACGAACTGCTCAACCGCCCCGTGGCCCTCGACGTGTATCGGGAAACGGCGCCCTTGGCTTGGAAGGATCAGGGCAGCAGGATTGTTTCGGCTTCTCCCTCCAAGGTGGTTTGGGAGTCGAGTAGCGCAACTGAGGGCTTCGACCTGCGCGTGCGAGCCACAATGGAATTCGACGGCGATATTGCCTTCGACGTGAAGTTAGTCAGCCGGCGCGATACCGACGTTTCGGACATTGCCCTCGAGATTCCGTTCCTGAAAAACCGCGTTCCCTATGTTGCCGGCATGGGGCTCAATGGGGGGAAGCGCCCGGAGCACTGGCAATGGCACTGGACCGAGCAGCCGCAACGGTGGAAAGACCAGTGGAGCAATCTCGAGTACTTCGTCTGGCTTGGCGGGCTGGATGCCGGCTTGTTTGCCGGCTGAAATCGCCCCTGGACGACTGGAAGAACGGCACGAGTGGCGGTGTTCGGATCGACCCGGCTGACAACGGCGCCGTAGTCTTCCGCGCCTACACCGGGCCGCGCCGTGCCCGAGCGAACGAAGAGTTGAGTTTCTCCTTCCGGCTGCTGGCCACGCCGCTGAAGCCGCTCGACCCCAACCGATGGAAATTTCGCCACGCGTGGGCCTACCGTCCGATGAGCGAAGTCCAAAAAGCCGGCGTAACGGTTGTTACTACGCCTGGATTGTTCTACAGGGATTGGGGAAATTATCCATATTACGATCTCCGTCTGGCTATCCCCTACATCCAGGAGGCCCACCGGAACGGAGTGAAGGCGAAGCTCTATTTGAATACCCGCGAGTTGACCACCCACTTGCCGGAACTGTGGGCCTTTCGCAGTTTAGGTACTGAGCTATACCGTGTGGGCGGAGTGCAAGGCCATGGCATGCCGTATTTGGATACATGGGTTCAAGAGCACTTAGTCCATGATTATTCGCCGGGATGGGTTTGGCGCCAACAGAACGGCGAGGTGGATACAACGCTGCGAATGGTCTTCGGCTCTCGTTGGGAAAATTTCTATGTGGAAGGGCTGAAGTGGTTGCTCGAAAATGCGCAGATTGACGGAATCTATCTGGATGAAGTCAGCTATTCCCGCGAGGTCATGCAGCGCGTGCGGCGAGTCATGGACGCGACGCGCCCGGGCAGCCTGATCGACCTGCACGGCAACCGGGATTATTGGTCCTGCAATTCACCCATCGGGTACTACATGGAGCACCTCCCTTACATCGACCATATTTGGTTTGGGGAAGCCTTCGACCCGGATTCTCCTCCCGACTTCTACTTGATTGAAATGTCGGGGCTGCCATTTGGCCTCGGCGGAGAGTTGCTGCAGGATCCCAATCCCTGGCGAGGAATGCTGTTCGGCTTGACCGCTCGCGCCTTCTACACCAGCGTGGACCCCTCGCCGGTCTGGAAACTCTGGGATGAGTTTGGGATTCAAAACTCGGAGATGCTCGGCTACTGGAACGGCGCTTGTCCGGTCAGGACCCGCGAGGAAAACGTGCCGGCCACCGTTTACAGAAAACATGGGAAATCGCTGATCGCCATAGCGAGCTGGGTTAAGCAGCCGGTCCAAGTCAAGCTCAAGATCGATTCGGCCGGCCCTAGGTCTTGACCCGAAGCGGACCACGCTGCGCGCGCCCGCCTTGCAAGGTTTCCAAAAAGAAGCCGAGTTCAACGCGGCGGAGGCGATCCCGGTCGAGCCCGGACGCGGGTGGCTGCTGATCGCTGAGGAACGGAGGTAGGTAGATCAGACTAACGCATGGGCGATCTCCTCCTACGCCCGATCAAGCGACCGAGCGCGGAAGTGTACAACCCGCCCGGAGTTCTTCTTGCAGAAGCGAACAAGGGCGCTAAGCGGTCATAGTGTAGAGCGGGTTGAAGTCCGACCCCGCTTGCCTGCCCGCCATCCAGCGCAGGATGCAGACGGCCCGCGGGTCGGTGAGGCCGCCGGTAAACTTGTTCGGCACGACCTCCAGGAAGAAGTGAGCCAGCAGGTCTTTGTAGTAGTCGATGTCCGGCTCGATGACGACGCAGTTGACCGGCGACCCGCCCGGGCTGATAACCGTCTTGGCGTTTCCCTGGTGGAAGGTCAACTGCACATTCGTCACGTCGAACTGCGTCTGCTTGTAGCTCAGGGTCGCGCCCGGATGGAAGATGCCGGGGTCCTTCTCCTCGGCGAAAGCCCCCATCTTCGCGCTCTGCACAACGTCGCCGATGATGGCTTGGTCCACATAGGCGAAGAATCTGTCCTGCGCCATCGCGAACTGCGGGTCATCCCAGATGGGCTGCCAATAGTAGTCGAGCGGGCTCTTGCCGCTCGCCAGGGTTATCTGCGACATGGCGGTGAGCAGATTCAGCAGGCAGGCCAGGACCAGGCCCTGCGGCTGCTCCATCAGATTGCCGTATCGCGTGGCCGCGTCGGGGATGCCCGCCGAGATAATCTCGCCGAAGCGGGGCCGGACGCTGTTCAGTGCTTGCCAGCTTGCCCCGCTGAAGTTCAAGTGGGCGCCCTCGGGGACAAGCATTAAGTCCAGGACCGCGGGCTTTCCCGGGAAGAGGTTGACGGGCTGCCAGGCCGCACCCTGGTACCCTTTCGCGGAGACAATCACCGTATAGTTGTCAAAGAGGTTGTCGAAGTAGTCTAGCCCCTTAATCAGTTCGGCTGGCCCGCTGCCGCTACTTTCGGTCTCATGGCGCTCGTCAAGCGAACGGCCGTCATATATTCGACCCAGCCACTGCACATTGGACGGCAGCGGCTGGCGTGTGCCATCTACCAGATTGAGAAGAATGCTTCCTATCGGCGTCGCGCCCATGGGCTCCTCCCCTCGCAGGATTTTGGTCAGGATACGCTGAATCGAGTCTCAACGATACCATATACCAGCCTGCCGCCATGCGCAAATGGAAAGGCACAATCTCGCTTGCTGCCGGAGCGCTGTCGGATGCAAACCGCGTCGGAAGGACTTCGTGGCGTCGGTGGGGCTCACTTGCAGCCGCCTCTACGTCTCGCCTTTTTGATTTTGCAGGAACGCTGTGAGCGCCTTGAGTTGATCGCTTGTGAGGCTCTTGAAGGGGGGCATGATTGAGCCCGGGACATAAGCCGGCGGGTCCTTGAAGTGGCCGATCAGCCAATCTTGGGTGCGGTCGCGTGTGCCTTCGGTGGTGAGGTCGGGCCCCACTTTTCCGCCCTCGCCGTTCAATCGGTGACACATGAAGCAGCCCTCTTGTTTGTACAAGGTCTTTCCGTACTTGATCAAATCAGCCTGAGCGGACGGAGTTGTGGGTTGCGGCTGTGCGGGCGCCGCTGTCGCCGTGGATGCAGCGTCGAGGCGCGGGAGGTTGTGAATGAAACGCGCCAGCTTCCATGTGTCCGTTTCCGAGACGCTGGATTCCCAGGATGGCATGCCTGTGAGGCGAACGCCGTTCTGAATAATCCAAAACAGGTCGGCGTCAGTCCAGTGCTGGACGTGAGGAGAGGTCATGTCCATGGCAGGCGGGTACATGTTTCGCCCGAGATCGGTCTCTCCGTGGCCGTCAGATCCATGGCAAATGGCGCACGACTGAAGGAATACTTGCCGGCCTTGCTCGAGGACCTGATCGGTTTCAGGAAGCGGGTTATGCTTTTGCGCAGCTTGAATTGGAATAATGACGTCCTTCGCCATGTTGGCAAGAGTGGTTTCAGCGCGCGAGGGTTGTTTGTGCGCGGTGCACGCAAACGTTAGTGCACCTAGCGCTAAACCGAGTGCGCTGAGCATAAGCCTCGAATTGGACGCCACGCTGCGATTACCTCGATTCCAAGACACCTGGTGAAAGCGATTGAGAGAATCTTGTCTCCTCAACCACCCCTGGCTTAGCCAGGGAGGGGAATATCAAATCCGCTCCCCGGCTGGGAACGGACTGGGGGTGGGGCATCAACCGGCCACTGCCGTGGTTCTTCGCATCCGTTCCCATCGTCTTGATTCCCACACGTAGCGCAGCGCTGCGACCGAGTGGTGAGCCACGCGTCGCGCGATGTAAAAGGCTTGCCGCCAGCCCGCGGCCAGGCGGTCCGAAAGCCTGGAGGAAGAGGCTCGCGCGGCCCGGTTTGGCCGCTGCAACGGCAAGAGCTGCCTTCGCCGGATCGCGCCCCATGTCGCTTCGTCTGAAACGAACTCACGATGTAAGAAGAGGCCGTACTTGTTGTCGGCGAGATTGGCCAATGCGGAATCGCATCCGTAGCGGCGCACCCAGAGGGCTAGTGGATAACGCAAGCCTCGCATGCACTCAGTCTCAATCAGCGCAGGCATTGGCGCGTCGAATAAACGAGCTGAGAGCGAGAAGATCACCCCGGCCATTTCCGGCAGAGGAGGAATATTCCGGATTCGCTGCCAGAATCTCTGCCAGAAAAGCGAATCAGAGATTCTTCGTTCAAGGAACTGCGCGATCTCGAAGAATACTGCGAGGCGGCACCAGCTTCTCAGAATATGCCGAAACGCGTGCAACACTTGAAACATCATCTCGTCTTCTTCCGCGAGCGAGTAGAAGCTGAGGCCTTGCCAATTTCTGCGGCGCTTCCGCGAAAGAAAATCGCCCGGCAGGGACACTGGAATCATCAAGGGCTCAAGTTCCCATAAGCAGGTGTGCAGTTCCACTCCGCGTTGCAGCGCCGCAGAATAGAGATAATCGGGATGCGGGAAGGGCCGCGGAGTATTTGCAAAACGTGTGTAGCTCAGGGAATGATTTCCGTCCTCGTGCCGGTAGCCGTATCCATTGCTTTTTAATACTTGACCGGCGCGCTGCATGGACCCGGGGGGCAAGAGGTAGTCGAAGTCATAGGCGGTGCGCAGTCGCGCTTCAGGAGCATAATCGGGAATCAAAGCAAACCCCTTCAAGACCGCGTATTCGACTCCGGCGCGTTCGAACGAGCGATTGAGGGAATCAAACTCCTCCGCCATGCCGGCAACCCGCAGGTCATGGGCTTTTTGAATTCGTTCCATCCGCCGGGCGATATCTGGCGGCAGGGCGGATTGCGCTCCCAGTCGCTTCAAGCGGTCCCAAAACCAGAGTGCGATGCCGCTCTGATCGAGCCACTCCTGGGCGCGCTGCCAATCGCTCAGGCTAAACTTCGCCAGGCTCGCTACGTGCTCCACGGGGGAGCCAGCGACGCTGAGACAGCCTGCGACCTCGCGGGCGAGAACCCGGTTCACTACTTTGCCTCCGAGGAATGGTTACTGGACAAACCGGTAACTAATTCGAGATAGACCGATGCGGCTTCCCTCGGATCGTTTCCATAAACCAACCGGTACAGCCGGCAGTCGAGCAAGTGCATGGAGCGCGGCACTGCGCTGTGAATCGAAGCATCGATCCTCAATAAAGGCCGAGGCGCGACGGATTCGAACTTCCAATTCGGTCTGTTGCAACGGGATCAATAGGGGCGCTGCGGCAGCTTGTCTTTCAAGAAACAGACAGGCTGCCGGATACACAGGATGGGTTAGCAGAGGCTGCCGTGTGTGGTCCTCGAGTAATAAGAACTTTAAGTTACCGTAAGCGAGTGGATGCGTCGCGGACACAAGTTCCGGCAGAAATTGAGTCGATTCTTCTCGAAACGCTGCAGGCCAGAACTGGCCCCAAACCTGCAACCCTTCAGGTTTCGGATCGAGGAATGCGGCCTCGTCGGAGTGGAACTCCAACCCCAGTTGTGTGGCGAGGTAGGTGGAAGTCGTCTTGCCACTTCGCGGAGGACCAAAAATCAAGAGCGCCTTGCCATCGAGCGAGACGCACGCTGCGGAAATCTGGACGAGCCCCAGAGCCGCGGCGGTTATGTCAAAGAGCGTGGAGGCAAACACGCTGCTGAAACCCGCCTTGTCACTCGCCAATTCCTCCGAGAGAAAAGCCACAGCCTCGCGGGCTTCGAGATCGACCGCGAAAAAGCTCCGTTGGCCAAGGTTTACATAGCGCAAACCGTCGTCAGAGAATGCCGTCATCTCGGGCCAGGGTGGTGTCAAGCCGGAATTTGCGTCACCCACGAACCGCCATAGAAAATCTGGTGCTTTTGTGGGCGACGATTCGTCGTGGGCGAACAAACCAATGGCTTGTTTGAACAATGTGGCGCTGTTAGTCGCCAGCCGCAGCCTCCTACCCATCACTCGCAGGTCAGTCCTGAGAGGGGTGGCTGTGAAACGCCGAAGAGGATCCTGATGTCTCATTCCGACTTGTGCGTCTACTGCTTTGAAAATGATTCCCCTCCTCACATGGGTGGCGCCGACATTGCTTTCTATGTCGGCGACTCGGGGCGCAGACATACCGGGAAATGTCTGCGCCACCCCAGCGTCTACTGTCATGTCATCCACTCCGTTTAGCGCTTTCAGGCCTTGTGACAGCTAGTCTCAACACAAACCGTCCAGCCTCTCTGCAATCGTTTCCGGAGGGCCCCCAAAACGGAGCCGCCAGCACCGACGGCACCAGGCATTGAATGAGGTCCAACTGCGGACGCAGCGTATCGGCGGCCTCCTCCAAAAGGTCATTTTCCAAGCGTGCCGCGGCCTCAGCCTCTTGCATCCTGTCGAGATGAAACTGCGGAGTTGTCTCTCGTTCCAGGAAAACCAGATGGCGCGGTTCGCAAAATCGCGTCCGCCGCACACTTAGGTCCACCTCTGGCTCGATTTCGAAAGCCCTCTCGCCGTTTATCGAGACCACGGTTTCGAGTTCGCTAAGCTCCGGAAAGAACTGAGCCGCCTCAGGAAGAAGTTTCAACCGAGTGTTGAGACCCCAGGCGCGAAGATCGCCGTCAAGGCATGTGAAATAGGTCCAATCGTCGGAGAGGAAACCAAAGCCCCTGCGCGCCATGGCTAGCGACATCGTGGATTTGCCTGACCCCGCTGGCCCCAGGAGTAGAATCCCGCTCCCCTCCCGTGCCACGCAGGCGCAATGGAATCCGGTGACTCCCACCGACGGGCCGAGGATGCTCAGCAGACTTGGGAAGATTACTGTCTTCCAAAAGGTCACGTCTTCGCCCATGGCAGGAGAGAGGCGGCCGATCGCGCGCCGAATGCGGAGATCGATCAATACTGAGTTTTGATGATCAAATCCCGCGAAAACCAGGTGGTCGAGTCCCCTGAAGTAAGGCTTGGGCCAAGGCGGCTTGGAATTGGCGCCGATATCGACCCAGAACCGCATGCTGAAGGCTGGTAAAGCCTGCGAGTCATCAGCCGGAAAGAAACTCTCACCGGCAGCTTCGAGAATCGGTTCAAAGTTGGTGGCGAGTTTACAAGGGACACCGGCTGCCAGGTATCTCCCGGACAGAGGCGTCTTCGCATTCTGACGAAGAAAATCGCTCGAGCCCATCTCAAGTCGTGGCTGCTTGCCCCATTTTCTCGAACCAGCACACTCAGCCGCCCCAGCGCCCCTCCTTGGAGTCTTTCGAAGGTTCATCAGGCGGCTCAATATATTTTCCTTTACCGACCTCGCATGCATGTCATTCGTATGTCAACAAATTGTAAAGATTGGAAGTGGGTGTGGGTGCCGTGCGCTCCTATGCCTTCTCGATCAGACAGCAAATTTACAGTTTCGTGACACCGCCAGAAGCACATCATGGCATCTTATTAGACATAATGTCATTGTCGAAGTGTCCACTTTTGGGGCAGACCGCGAGGCCCTGGCTGTCGTACGTAGACCTTGATTGGCGAAGGAGTGCGGTGAGACTGCGAGCCATCCCGGCTCGCGCGTTGAAATTCCAGATTCTGGGGAGGGGGTTAGAATGAGCAGACTGCGCAGGTCAAAGGCCATTTGCTGTCTAGTTGCGGCAACGATCGCAGGCATGGCAACGTGCTTGCGCTCCGCAAACGGAGCGTCGGCAACCGGAGCGGCAGGACTACCTAGTCCGCAACCCGATCCCTTAACAACTTACTTAGGGGTTGAGTTCGTGAAGGACTCCACTTCCACGGTTCTCCTGGAGCGTGAGGGGAAAAGGTACCTGGTGGACTTGGGAAACCGAACCATCCGCGAGGCCGAACCATTGACGGCTGCCCACGCTGCGAGCGCGTCCCCCGGTGCTCTTTCAGCCACGCCACGTAAGAACGCGCCGGACGGAGCGGTCATCTTCAAACAGAACTGCGTGATGTGCCACGGTCCCGATGGCAAAGGGGTGGCGGCAATGAAGACTCCGGATTTCACCGATCCCAAGGTGCTAGCCTCGCTCACTGACCAGCAAATGATCGATATCATTACCGGCGGAAAAAAGGGGACGGCGATGCCCGCCTGGGGCGGCAAGCTTTCGGCGGAAGATATTCGAGCCGTCCAGGCTTACGTTCGCTCTCTCGGTTCTGCCAAGCCCTCCACGTCCGGGCCTCCGTTGACCGCGAAGGAGAACGCCCAATCCAAAGTCTATGAGCCGGGTGACGACCGTATTTTCAGTTTGCCCACCGGGCGCCGACTGGACCGCCACGGGCTCTACATCAACTTCTCACACCGTTTTGCCTTCGATCCCGCGTTCTCAGGGACCGCGCGCGGCGGGGCGTTGCTCGGCCTCGACGGCTTCTCGCTTTCCTCTTTCGGCCTTCGCTACGGGGTGACGCAAAAGTTGAGCCTGAGCATTTACCGCTCGCCAAGCAATATCGGCAGGCCGATCGAAATGATGGCTGCGTACAACTTCCTTGACGAGCATGACGGCCAGCCCTTGAATGCTGCCTTTCGGGTTTCCTTCGACGGCCTGAACGATTTCGACAGGATGTTCAGCGAAAACATCGAAGGCATATTCTCGCGCAGCATTAATCTCTGTTGTGTGAAAGCTCAGCTTTACTTTGTGCCCACCGTTTCATTCAACGATCGCCGCTTGTTCCTTCCTGCAACCTACGAGACGAACTCGTATCCCGCTCTGCCCGGCTACAATGCCGTCTCGTTGGGTGTGGGCGGAGCAGTGGACATCAGGCCCACCGTGGCTTTGGTGGCGGAAGTCATCCCCACCGTCTATAACGGCCGGCCTTTGGGGATTCATCGCCCCGCGTATTCCTTCGGCATTCAGAAAAAGATTTGGCGGCATGCCTTCACCTTCGGATTCTCGAACAGCCCGGGGACGACCGTGTCCCAACGGGCGGGGACTGACGCCAGCTACCTCGGGGAACCCTCGGCCGACACGCCAAGTGGCCTGTTTGTGGGGTTCGACCTGACTCGCCAAGTCTATTGAGAACTGAGTCCAGCCCGGATCCAGGCAAGCTGAATGGTGCCCAAATGTGGATGAAAGCCAAATCAATCAATGGGTTAGATTGGAGTTGGCATTTTTTACATTTTCTTGACAACACCGCGACAATTGCGCCGGGTACCTAAATTAATATAACGGTCTGGTCAACAGCAGGGCTAACTAAATTGAATCGGTCTGAGGAGGTTTCTAAAGGTGAAAACCTCAAGGAAGATTGTATTCTTCATTCCATCTTTCTCGAGCATTGAAGCTACGGCCCCGCTCGGTCTGCTCGCCATCTCGACCCCGCTGCTCCGCGCCGGCTGACGAAGTGCGTATCATCGATTCCACTATTACCCCTGACTATAAGGCACGAATTCTAGAAGAGGCGAAGGACGCACTTTGCCTCGGCGTTTCGCTTGTGACCGGCCCGATGATCAGCGAAACCGTGGAAATCGCCCGGAGCCTGAAGAAATGGAACCCGGAGTTCCCCATCATCCTCGGCGGCTGGCACCCATCTTTGCTGCCGGCCCAGACGCTCGAAGCAGACTACGTGGATATCGTGGTGCGCGGCCAGGGCGAAGAAAGCATGCTGGCGGTGGCTGACCGCCTGCGTGACGGGGCGCCACTCGACGACGTCCCCGGCGTGGGGTTCAAGCGTGACGGGAAGCTGCAGTTCACGCCGGAGCGCCCGCTCAAAGCGCTCGAGCTCATGCCGCCCAAGGCTTACCACCTCGCAGACTTCGACGCCTATGAACGCATCTGCGGGCGGCGCTGGGCCATGTATATTTCGAGCCTCGCCTGTCCCTTCAACTGCGCTTATTGCACCAACGCCGGAGTGTATGGCCGCAAGTGGAATGCCTTGCCGGTGGAGCAAGTGGTGGAAGAGACCGTCGACCTCACGCGGCGCTATCGCCTGGAATTGCTGTGGATGTCCGACGACAACTTCCTGGTGGAACTGGACCGCGCCCTCAAGATCGGCGAAGGCCTGATCCGCGCCGGCTCGAGTTTCAAGTGGAGCATTCAAGCCACCACCAACCTGACGGCACGGCTGACGGTTGAAGAATTGCGCCTGCTGCGCCGCTCCGGGCTGCACCAGATCTGCCAGGGGATCGAGACGGCCTCGCCCGCTGTTATGAAATTGATGAACAAGGGATTTCAGGACCTCGGCGACATTTACCAATCCATCGCGCGCTGCCTCGAGGCGGATGTGATTCCGTCCTTCAACATCATTTTCGGCTTTCCCGGCGAAGGCGTGAAGGAGCGCCGCGAGACCCTCAACTTCATGATGGATGTTTGCCGCCGCTTCCCCGGGGCCGAGTTCTGGACCAACATTTTCACTCCCTACCCCGGTTCGCCCATTTTCTATCGCGCCAAGGAACTCGGCATCGAAGTGCCCACTTCGCTCGAGGGCTGGGTGGACTACTTCCCGCGCTACACGGTGCTCCCGTGGCTCAGAGGAAGAGAACATGAGCGCGTCCAGGTTATGCGTGACTATCTTCGCGTCGCATTCGACCGCAAACCCATCGCCGAGGTAAAGGAAGGCAGGCTCGCCAGGGGCCTTCAAAAGCTCACGGCGTCGCCGGCGCGCTGGCGGCTCGATCATGATTTTTATGCTGTGCCGTGGGAGTTGTGGGTCAATCGGAAGCTCAAGCATATTCGCTCCGTGCAGAAGCCTAAAGTGGATGCCAAGTTGCTTGAGCCGGCAACCTCTCCGAGCTAGCTGCCCCGGAAATGACTCCCCTCCTCAGAGGGAGGAGGGGATGGGGTGGTGGGTGGCAGCCACTCCAATTGACCACCCCTGACCCCTCCTTAACAAGGGAGGGGAATTAGCTTCACGGTTTGTCGGCGCCGTTCGCGGCATGTGCGACCGCAATGAAAAACAAAGTTGTTCTCATCTATCCGCCTTACGCAGGACCGCCGCTGGGTGCGCCACTATGCCTGCTGTCGCTCGCCTCACCTCTGCTCGAGGCGGGCTTCCGCGTGGCGTTGATTGACGGGGCAATCCATTCGGACCTCGAAGCTACAATCACGAGAGAGCTTGGCGACGCGCTTTGTCTGGGCATTTCGGTTTTGACCGGCCCCATGATCGGCTCGGCCATCAGAGTCGCGAAAATGGCGAGGCGGATCAGGCCGGACCTGCCCATCATCTTTGGCGGTTGGCATCCAAGCCTGGTGCCTGACCAAACACTGAGTCCGGAATTCGTGGATGTGGTGGTGCGCGGGCAGGGAGAACTGACGCTTGTGGAACTCGCCCAGCGGCTGGCTGAGGGCAAGAGTTTGGAAGGTTTGCGCGGCGCTTCATACAAGGCAGGGGGCAAAGCAGTTCACAATCCGGAGAGGCCGGTTGAGAACATCAACAACCTTCCGGCGCCGGCTTTCGACCGGGTGGACTTCGATGCCTACGCACGCGCGCGAGGCTTTCGCGAACTCGGTTACGCAACCAGCGTGGGTTGTCCATACGCGTGCAATTACTGCACCGATCAGGTGTTCTACAATCGCCGCTTCAACGCTTATCGCGCCGAGCGCGTGGTGCGGGAGGTAGTCGAACTCGTCTCGCGCTATCGCCTCACCGACGTGGCTTTTCTCGACTCCAATTTCCCAGTGGACGTAAAGAGGGCCCTGGCCATCGCGCGCGGTTTTGTGGATAGCAAGGCGAAGTTCCGCTGGACGGTCCAGGCCTCGACAGACCTGCTGTGCCGCATGAGCGACGAGGACGTGCGCCTGCTGGCGGAAAGCGGGCTCGACCACATGGGCTTCGGCACCGAGTCCGCTTCACAAAACGTGCTGGCCATGATGAATAAGAAGCACCAGCGCGTGGAGGACATGTTCGAGACGGCGCGAAAAACCGAGCAGGCAGGCATTCGCGTCACCTTCAACTTGATCCTCGGCTATCCCGGCGAAACCGAAGCGGATCGCATCGAGACTTTCCGCATTATGAGCGAGCTCGCGGGGCGGCATTCGAATGTCAGTTTCTCACCCAACATTTTCACGCCTTACCCGGGGATTCCCATTTGGCCGCAGTTGCGCCAGATGGGCGTGCGTGAACCGCAGTCGCTCGAAGAATGGGAAACCCTTCCGCTGGGAATGAACGTGCTGCCTTGGCTCGCGGGTGGTGAACTGGATCGGCTTCACCGGATGCTTGAGTTTTTCCTGCTGAATAACCAGATCCGCAAGGCGACTTCATCGGTCCCCTGGTTGCGCCACGGCGTCCGAAAGGCGCTGGGAGCGCCGCTGCGTTGGCGTATGCGCAAGAGTTTCTTTTCGTTCCCTTGCGAGCTCTGGTTGGCGCGCGCCACGGAACGGCTGGTCACCCGGCGGTCGCTCCTGACGGGGCAAGCACTGAGTCACAATATGCAGGAAGTTTGCTGAGCGGGAGTCGAGCCGTACCGTTGAGGAGGCTGCACCTTGGTTAACGTTTTACTGACCCACTCCTACCACCTCTTCTACGATCCGAAGCAGGTTCGCAAGATGCAGCCCTACCCACCCTTGGGCACGCTCTATGCCGCAGCCCTGCTCAGGAAGCACGGATTCTCAGTCGCCTTGTTTGACACGATGCTCGAAAACCCGGAAAAGGGGTTTCCGGCGGCCCTGGCTTGCCATCGTCCACGTATAGTTGCGATTTACGAAGACAATTTCAACTTCCTCTCCAAGATGTGTTTGACACGCATGCGCAGCGTCGCCAACGGAATGCTCGATGCCGCCGCCGCGGCGGGCGCAACCGTAATCGCGAATGGGTCCGATGCTTCGGACCACGCAAAGGAGTATTTGCGCCGAGGCTTTGACTACGTTCTGCTCGGCGAAGCTGAATGGACGTTGCTCGAACTCGTCCAGCGATTACTGCGCAACGCTGGTCCTTCGCCTGATCAAATCCCCGGCGTCACTTTTCTGAATCGTGACAGCGACGAGTTTTTTCGGACTCCCTCCCGGCCACTGCTCCGGGACCTCGATACGCTTCCTTTGCCGGCTCGCGACCTGCTCACGGCTGACTCGTATCGGCGTGCGTGGCGGGCGAAACACGGGTTGTTTTCGCTAAACCTTGTGGCCAGTCGCGGCTGCCCGTATCGCTGTAACTGGTGTTCCCGGCCCATATATGGTGACGCTTTCCACGTGCGCTCGGCGGAGGGCCTGGCTGAAGAGATGAAAGAGCTCAAGGAGCGCTATGGCGCCGAACACCTTTGGTTCGCAGACGATGTATTCGGGCTGAAGCATCGATGGGTGGAGGAGCTTGCCGATGCGGTCGAGCGGCGGTCGGCGGCCATCCCTTTCAAGATTCAATCTCGAGTGAATCTGATGACACAGGAAGTGGCGTCCGCGCTGCGACGGGCGGGATGCACGGAAGTATGGATGGGGGTCGAATCCGGGTCGCAAAAGATCCTCGACGCCATGGAGAAAGGTACACGCGTGGAGATGGCGCCAGTGGCGCGCGAAAACCTGCGCCGGGAAGGAATCCGGGCCTGCTTCTTCCTTCAGCTTGGTTACCCGGGCGAAACCTGGGAAGACATCCGAAACACTGTCGAGTTGGTTCGCGAGACGCGCCCGGATGACATCGGCGTCTCAGTTTCTTACCCCTTGCCGGGCACCGCGTTCTACGAACGTGTGCGCGAGGAGTTGGGAGAGAAGAAAAACTGGGTGGACAGTGACGATCTTTCGGTGGTGTTCAAGGGGACCTACACCAACGATTTTTACCGTGTCCTGCGCGATGCGCTGCACGCGGAGGTTAACGCGTGGAATGCCCGGACGCCCGGCGGGAATGGAAACGGTGGCACAAAGACGACCGAGGCCCCGTCAACTCCAGCGGAATTGGCGCGCCTCTGGAAGACTGTCGAGCGCATGGAAAAGACTTGCCGAAATCTCGAACCGACGCTCGTGTAGCCCCGGGCCCCGATTTGGGGCTCCGCAGCATTGCGAACTTGTAAGCAATCAACCATGGATTTGCTTCTCACCCACGGCTACTTCCTCTACGAGGACCCGAAAGAGCTTCAGATCATGAAGCCCTATGTCCCCCTCGGCATCCTGTATATTTGTTCGCACCTGCGCGCCAAGGGCATGGCCGTTGAGGTATTCGATACGACGTTTTCGTCCCGCGCCCAGCTTTTTGAAATCTTGCGGTCCACACCTACCCGCGGTCCTCGGTGTTTACGCAAACCTTATGACGCGTTCGAGCGTTATCGAGATATTGAAGGTGGCAAAAGAAGCGGGTTGGCAGGCCATCTGGGCGGCCCGGAGCCGGGCGCTTACACTGCGGAATATCTTGAGGCAGGGGCCGATGTGGTGGTGATCGGCGAGGGTGAAGTCACGGTTGAGGAATTGGTCCCTACGCTGCGTGCCTGCAGTCCGGGCTGCGGGACGCGTCGCAGCGCTCGAGGGCGTTCATGGAATCGCTTTTCGCAGTGAGGATGGTTCAGTGCGCCGTACGCCTCCGCGCCGGCAAATCGCTGATCTTGACGCGAACCCTGGCCCGCCCGAGATGCGGTTGATGTGGAGCGCTACGTCAATGTCTGGCGCGAGCGCCACGGTATGGGCTCGGTTTCGTTAATCACGGCGCGCGGCTGTCCGTATCGCTGCCGCTGGTGCAGCCACGAGGTATTTGGAAAGACCCACCGCCGCAGAAAGCCGAAGCGGTGGTCGACGAGCTCGAGTGGCTGCTCAATCGCTATCAACCCGGACATAGCGTGGCTCGCCGACGACGTCTTCACTATTCATCACGGATGGCTGTTTCAATACGCGGCGGAGATGAAGCGCCGCGGCACTCAGAATCCCCTTCGAGTGCATTTCCCGAGCAGACCGGCTGAACGCACAAGTGATTGACGCGCTGGCCGAGCTTGGCTGCTTCCGCGTCTGGATCGGATCGGAAAGCGGCTCGCAGCGAATCCTCGACGCGATGCAGCGCGATGTGACGGTCGAAGAGGTCGACAGGCGGTATCGCTCGCCAAGTCGCGCGGCATCAAGACCGGGATGTTTTTGATGTGGGGTTACATGGGCGAAGAATATCGAAGATATCGAGGCTACAGTCGAGCACGTCAAGCAGACGGACCCGGACATTTTCTTCACTACCGTCTCTTATCCCATTAAGGGCACGCCTTACTTCGACGAGGTGCGCCGCGCCTTGTTCCCCTGAAGTCTTGGGCCGAAGGATCAGACCGGGATTACCAGATTCGCGGGCGGCATTCGCGTCGTTCTACCATTGCGCGGACCAATTGCTTCGTAGCGAGGTGGAATTAAGCCATCTCATGAACGGAAATGAACGCGGACGTCGATCCCGTTTTGATGGGCCGACTTCAGGGCAAAATCGCCCAAGCACGCGAAGGGCTTGCGCGTTTTCGTCACAGAAGTGGAGGCATGATTCGAATGCCGGCCGCCGTTGCCCCACCTGGCTATGTCGCGCCTTTCGACCACGTGGCGGACACCTACGACGAGGTTTTCACCCATTCGCTTATCGGCCGCGCGCAACGCGAACCGGTGTGGAAGGAACTCGATCGTTGTTTCCACACCGGCCAACGCATCCTCGAACTCAACTGCGGTACAGGCGTGGATGCCATTCACCTGGCCGAGCGTGGCATCGACGTACTGGCTTGCGACGTCGCGCCTCGCATGATCCAGGTCGCGCGGCAGCGATTGGGCCTCGTGAGGGAAGGGAAGCGGGTTGATTTTCGCGTGCTGGCAACGGAGGAGATCGCCGTCCTCGCCGACCAGGGTCCGTTTGACGGCGCGTTCTCGAACTTCGCGGGGCTGAATTGCGTTGCGGACCTCTCGAAGGCGGCTAGCGACCTTGCGAACCTCTTAGCCCCGGGGGCCACGGTCCTTCTGTGCATGGCTGGCCGCTCGGTGGCGTGGGAAATCGTCTGGTACCTGGGGCAGGGAAAGCTCCGCAAAGCGCTGCGGCGTTTCGAGCTTGGCGGTACAGTGGGGCGCCTTGCCGAAGGAGTGATCGTCAAAGTCCACTACCCGACAGTGCGCATGATGGCTCGAGTATTCGCCCCGGAATTTCGCCTGGTGCGGCTCAAGGGAATTGGCGTCGCCGTACCGCCTTCTTATCTGGAGCCCTATGCGCGACGCTTTCCGAGAGTGCTAAAAGCCCTTGCGGTGGCTGATCGCGTGCTGAGCCGCACGCCCGGATTTCGCGTCCTGGCCGACCACATACTTTTGGAATTTCAGCGTGTGAAGGCCACTCCCACTAGTCCCCGCCCTCGCCCCCTTGGGGGGATGGCGTGAACCGCGCCGGCGTCTTCATGAGCCGCGGCGGGGCGGGGGAGGAGGCTTTGGGGTAAGGTCAGCAGGCAGTGGAAACGTGCCTGGAAATCGCATGATTATTCTCTACAATCCGTGCGCAACAAAGCCACGCAACCGGCGGTTTCCGCTTTCCGTGCTTTCTATGGCAGCGGTGCTCGAAGGCCGCGAAGAGTATGTGATCGTCAACGGCAACCTTGACCCGAACCCCAAGAAGACGCTTGCTGCGCTGATGGCAGAGAAGCCCGTCGAGTTGCTGGCGGTCACGGTCATGCCCGGCCCTCAAACAAAGAGCGTGGTAGAAACTCTGCCGGAACTGCGCGAACGATTTCCGCACATCCCAACAGTCTGGGGCGGATACTTCCCGACCAATTACACCGAGGCGGCGCTGAATGCGCCCTATGTCGATTATGCAGTTCGCGGGCAGGGGGAAGACACCTTCCTCGAGCTTCTGAGTGCGATTCGCGGCGAGCGCAGCCTGAAGGGCATTCCCGGCCTTTCCTACAAGGACCGGGACGGCAGCCACATCCACAACCCTGAGCGTTCATTGAAGAGTCCGGGGTCGTTCCCTTGGTTTCCTTACCATCGGCTTGACGTGGAGAAATACCTCCTGCCTACTTATCTCGGAAAACGTACCGCCGTTCATCAGGCAAGCATCGGGTGCCCGTACAGTTGCAATTTCTGCGGTGTGGTGACCTTTTCCGGGAGCCGCGAGAAAGTTGAGTCCCCCGAGCGAACCGCCGCCATCCTTCAGCATCTTGTTGAGAAATACCGCGCGGACGCAGTGCAGTTCTATGACAACAACTTCTTCCTGCGCGAGGACGACGCGAGGGAATTGGCGGAGCGCATCGAGCCCCTGAATCTGCGCTGGTGGTGCGAGGCGCGGATTGACGCGTTGCTGCGCTATTCCGACTCCACACTCGAGGCGATCCGCCGGGCCGGGCTCGTGATGGTTTATGTGGGCGCGGAGTCGGGGTCCGATTGGGTGCTCAAGGAAATGAAGAAGCAACTCAAGGCGGAGCAGATCCTGGAATTCGCGGCGCGCATTCGCCGGTTTGGTATTGTCCCGGAGCTTTCTTTTTGTGTGGGCAATCCCAAATCTCCGGAGCGAGATACCGAGGAGTGCCTGGCCTTCATTCGGAAGGCGAAGCGGCTGAACCCGGACGCCGAGATCATCGTCAACACCTATACTCCGGTTCCGCAACGCGAGCGATGTATGGCGGAGTGGAAGACCAAGTCCAGTTTCCTTCGACTCTTGAAGAGTGGGCCACGGACCGCTGGCAGCGATTCACGACGCAAAAAGATCCCGCCGCGCCCTGGTTGCGGCCGCGCACAAAACGCCTGATCGATAATTTCGATGTGGTTGTGACTTCGCGCTGGCCGACCATACAGGACATACGGCTTCCTCGTTGGGGGCGCTGGCTTCTCAAGCTGCTTAGCGATTGGCGTTACCGGCTCCAGATCTACTCATACCCTCTCGAATTGAGATGGATGCAGCGGTACTTCAAGCTGCGCAAGCCCAAAGAGGAGAGCCTGTGAGAGGGACAGTCGAGGAGTGGAAAGTTGAGGGTCAAAGGGACGCTTGCGTTTCCGCCGCGGAGGGCTACGAGCTTTGGGCCGCAACCTACGACAACGACCCGAATCCGCTGCTGGCGCTTGAAGAGCGTGGGTTGTACCCCATGCTGCCTGACCTGCGGAACAAAGATGTTCTGGATATCGGGTGTGGGACAGGCCGTTGGCTCAGCGCACTCCTTGGCCGCGGCGCCCGTTCCGCCGTGGGACTGGATTCGAGCCCCGCGATGATCGCTCGCGCCGCCGCCAAGACTCCGTTTTGCGGCCGCCTCCTCCTGGCTGATGGCCTTCGACTCCCGCTTCGAGCAGGGGTGGCTGACTTTATAGTGTGCTCTTTTGCCATTGGCCACATCAATGACTTGCGGCCGCTGGCGAGCGAACTGGCGCGAGTGGCGCGACCGCACGCAGATGTTTTCATCACCGACATGCACCCCGAGGCACAGTCACGGGGATGGCGCTGCGCGTTTCAACGCGCCGGCCGGACGGTCGAAATCAGGACCTTCATCCACACTCTCGAAGACACCCGGGATGCTTTTGAGCAAGAAGGATTCAGGCTGCTGAAATCCGGTGATTTCCGCCTTGGGGAACCTGAAAGACGAATCTTCTGGGTGGCGGGAAAAGACGATATTTTCGAAATTGCCCGCTCGGTGCCGGCCGTTCGGATCCTCCAATTCCGGCGCTGGTAGGTAGGAAGCCTTCGGCCTTCTCCCCTTTGAAGGAAGAGGGTTTTTAGTAGCGAGAGCGGACGGGTTGCGGAAAACCCCAGCCTGCTTCCCATTGACGCCTGCAATCCAAATTGGATGCAATGTGATCGGTACAGAAACCAATTCGACCTTCGCGCCAAGCGCCACGCCGGAACCCGACCACTATATCCATACGCTACCTATCCTGATTTTGTTTCCGCATAACCGCTGCAACTGCCGCTGCGTAATGTGTGACATCTGGCGCATCGGCCAGACCCGGGAGATATCCGTCGAGGACCTTCAACCGCACATCGAATCTATTCGGAAGTTGCGAGTCCGCTGGATTGTTTTTTCCGGCGGCGAGCCGCAGATGCACACTGACCTTTCCTCCCTCACTGGACTGCTGCGGGCGGAAGGGATCCGCCTCACTTTGCTGACGGCCGGTTTGTTGCTCGAAGCGCAAGCCCCATGCGTGGTTGAAATGTTTGATGATGTCATTGTATCGCTCGATGGGCCGCCCGAAATCCACAATAAAATTCGTCGAGTTCCCATTGCTTTCGTGGCCCTGAGCGAGGTGTAAAGGCGCTACGAAAATTCAGGCCTGACATTGCGATTCGGGGACGCTCGACGGTGCAACGAGCAAATTGCGGGCGCTTGCGCGACATCATCGCAACCGCCCGGCGATTGGGCTTGAATTCCATTTCCTTCCTCGCAGCCGATGTTACATCTGAGGCATTCAACCGTCTCGGAGGCTGGCCCGCGAAACGCCAATACGGGGTTGCGCTCGGACCCGCCGAAGTTGCCATGCTCGACAAAGAAGTTGAGTCTGTGGTTGAGCAGCACGCAGACGATATCGCCAGCGGCTTTGTGGTGGAAAGTGCGGAGAAATTACGCAGGATCGTGCGCCACTTCCGGGCGCAACTCGCTGAGATTTCTCCTGTGGCCCCGAAATGTAACGCGCCCTGGGTTTCCGCCGTCATCGATGCGGATGGAACTGTGCGGCCCTGCTTTTTCCATCCCCCCGTCGGGAACGTTCGTGAAAAAACTCTGCTTGAGATTCTCAACGGTGACGTGGCGGTCGAGTTTCGCCGGCAACTCGACATTCCGAGCAACCCTGTGTGTCAGAGGTGTGTCTGCTCATTACACTTTTCTGAAGTTACCTAAGGACGGTTCGCCCTCATCCGGGGCGGTAGAGCCTCGCAGATCGAGTTTTTTCCCTTCGGCGTCGAAAATGCGGGAATGCATCAGGCCGGCGCGCTCGAGGGCATAGGAAAGCGTGCTTCCCAAGACGCCTAAGCCGTACGTGACGCTCCGCCGAAAACCTATCGACGAGGCTTCTTCGAAGTATCGGGTGGGGCAAGAGATTTCTCCAATCCGAAACCCGAAATAAATGCACTGGACCAGGATTTGATTATCAAAGACGAAATCATCGGAGTTCTCGAGAAGTGGAAGTTTCAGCAAGACCTGGCGCGAGAAGGCACGGAAGCCCGTGTGGTACTCCGAAAGTTTTGCACCGGTAAAAACATTTTGCAGAGCGGTCAGGAACCTGTTCGCGCAATACTTGTAGACGGGCATGCCGCCTTTGAGGGCGCCCCCGCCGATGATCCTCGATCCCAACACGACGTCATATACACCGAAAGCAATCATGCTCGCCATGGCGGTGACGAGCAACGGTGTGTATTGGTAATCCGGGTGGACCATTACCACGATGTCTGCGCCGGCCGCCAGGGCTTCGCGATAGCAGGTTTGCTGATTGCGCCCATAGCCATAATTCCTATCGTGCGAGAAGACCTTGAGCCCCAACTTCTCCGCGATCGGCACGGTCTCGTCGCCGCTGTGGTCGTCAACCAGGATCTTGATGTCGATGGTATCCGGGAGTTCAGCCACGGTCTTTTCAAGGGTTCTCGCCGCGTTATACGCCGGCATCACGATGGCGACCCGTTTGCAGTTAATCACTTCGCGGCCCCTGGTTCGGAATTCAATGTTATTTGCGCAGTTAATAGGTTAGATGCCGAACTCCTCCGGAGGTTTCCCAACCGCGGCTCTCCAACGGCGGGCGCGCCGCGCGGTCCGCGCTCCGGGATTCACGGCACGGCGCGAATTCGACACAGCGCAGTCAGGCCGAGCCCGCGTCCGCAGTCTGTTGCATACACCAAATTCTTCGAATCGCCATACCATGCCGGGGTGATCGAATTACAATCGCCTCCGGCCAGGCGACGTTTTTCTCCCGTAGGAAGCCTCATCAACCAGAGCTGCCAATTGCCTGTCTCAGCCTGACTGTAAGCCAGCCATTGGCCGTCGGGAGAAACTGCCGGATAACGACACGGCAGCGAAGAGACTGGGAACGGGGAGACACGATGGGTGTTTGGGTCGAGCGCGAAAAGCGCTTGCGACGAATTGAACTGAGCTGCGAAGACGATATGATCATCGGGGAAAAAGGCGGCCTCGAGGACGTCGTACCGGTCGTTCCCCGCTTCCCATTCGCCGGCGCCATCTCGCGGAGCGTTCGGCTCTGCCAGAAGTTCTTTGATCCAGAGGCTACCACGGCCCCGCGTCTCGCGAATGAACGCCAGCCATTTGCCGTCTCGCGAAACCAGCGGCTGTTCTGCGTCCTCTGCCTCAACAGTGAAGCGTTCGTCGTGATCCCTTGCTCCGTTCGCCGATACGTGAGAGGACCTTTGTGCCGAGGCGGACTCGAATGGCAGTTCGCCAAGCGGAGCCCGCACCACCCGAGATATGGTGGAGGCCAGCTCCATGAAGGTTTCACCGGATTCCGAAGCCGCCAAATGGAATGCATCGGATACCGAGGCGAGGTTCGCCACCGTCCCCTGGTCCAGCGAGGCGATGGTATACCCCGACCGCGCCATGGTGGTGAAGAAGACCCTCTCGCCGGCCACGGCGGGCTCAATGGCGATGGTTGAATTTTCTCGCGCCAGGAGCCGCGTTGCGTAATTTGTAAATAGGCCGTGCAAGTGATGAAAGTTGGACCATACGCCGGCCCCTGTAAGAGCCAGCAGCAGCGCTGCAAAGGCCGCTGCCTCACGGGACCTCAGTCGAACCCGAAGCTTTTCCGGTTGCTGGTTGTTGAGAGCCCAAAGTAGCAAGAACCAAAGGGCGGTCAGCGCGCCGAGCCGAAGGTATGCCTGGAAAGTCTGCCAGGCGGAAAGCGGACCCGGCCAGACGTGGTGCACAGGCAGACAGGCCAGGGCATAGAAAGCCAGCATCAAAAGCGCCATTCCCCTCCGAGCGTATTCCATAAAGTAGTTTGCAGCCAGGACCGCAGCAACGATCAAGACCGCGAAGTGGTACGGCGCCGGACTGGTGGAGAGAATCAGGATCAAGACAACATAGCTTCCCCATTCCAATTTTTCTTTGGCCGGGGCGCCGCGTGACGATGAGATGAGCCACAGGGTTGGCACGAACAGTAAAGCCTGGCACAAAGGCTGAAGCATTGCGTAAACAGCCGGCAGGTGGACCCACGGATGGGGATTCAGTTCCGGTTCGGAGATGAAAGTCCGGCGGAGTAAAGCCGTGAACGAGCTCCAGTGAATATTGTAGGGGTCAATGATTTCGCCCGCCAATGACCGTGGGAGCAGCTCGACCGTGTAGTAACGCAGGGTTTCGAATCCGAAGAGCGCGAGCGACAGCAAGCCCAGGCCCAGCGAGCAGAGCAGCAGACCAGCAATCGCTCGCCACTGCTTCTTACGCAGAAAATAGAAAAGAAAAAGCGCCGGATAAATCTTGAGCGCCGCACCGAAAGCCAATGTCGCACCTGCGGTCGCCGTCGAGCCTCTAAAATAGAAGAAGGCCGCAAGGGCGACGAGAAAAGCCACGAGGAGATGTTCCTGCCCGAATAAGAAATTAGTACGCAGAGCGTCCACGGCAAGAAAAACGATGATCGCAACGCGACGGAGCCCCATCTGAACAATCGCATTCAGCAGGACGACAATTCCCCCCAACAGCGCCAGGTTGATGACCAGCCACCAGCGCTTGGCGGCCAAAGGGGAGACCGAAGCGAGAGGCAAGAATGGCAGAATGCAAGATGGAGGATTCGGGATGAAGCTCACTAACGGCTGGTCCACGCCTGCGTGGTCCTTCTGCCGCTGGAACCAGACCCAGTCGTAAGCGCGCTTAAGAGGGCAGCCCTGCCGGTATAGGCGAGTCGCCAGATAGTAGTTTGAAAAGTCGGTGTTGAGCGAGCGCCAGCCTGGGATAAGCCCCCGCCATACAAAACCAGCTAAAAGCAGCAGAAGAAACAAATACTCAACCCTGCGCCCCAAGGAGTTTCCCGACCCAGCCGCCACAGCACCCTCCCTGCGTTGCAAACTGGAGTTGCAGATGTATTGTAGCTAGGAAAATAATAACATGGGGCGGGTAACGGGATTCGAACCCGCGACGTCCAGAGCCACAGTTCTATTTCACCCGCAGATTACCAATAAGACCATCGTTCATCAACGCATGCGCGGCCCATAGCGCCTTCGCCCGGTCGCTCCGGCGGCGCTGCCGGCAGCCAGGGCCGCGACGATTAATGTCAAAAACACGAATTGGGTGGCTGAGCGGAACTTCAAACTGATCATGTTTTTACCAGCCAGCCAGGTTCCTGTCCCACGTAGCATTTTCCAATTGGCAGGGGCGGCGCAGACATTGAAGTCGATGTCTGCGCCACGCTTCGTTATCGAGAATTGCATGGGGGACCACACTAGAACTCGATTCCTTTTTGAGCCACGATACCCTCGTCGAAGGGATGCTTGATGAGCCGCATTTCCGTCACCATGTCGGCGATTTCGATAATCTCCGGCTTGGCATCGCGCCCCGTCAGGATGACGTGAAGCATGGCGGGTTTTTCTTTGAGGAAGTCGACAACATCCTGTACGGGCAGAAAGCCGTAACTGAGGGCGTAGTTGATTTCATCCAGAATGACCACGTCGTACTTACCCGATAGAATCTCGGCGCGAGCCGCCTGCCAGGCTTCGCGAACCATGCGCTTGTCAACTTCAATGTCCTTGCTTTCCCAGGTAAACCCATGTCCCATCGGACGAATTTCGAAAGTCTCGAGTTTCGGAGCGCTGCGCAGCTCTCCGTATTTCCATTTGCCCTTGAAAAACTGGAGCATGATCACTTTCATCCCGTAACCGCAGGCCCGTAGCGCAACTCCCAAAGCTGCGGTGGTCTTCCCCTTACCGTTTCCGGTGTTTACGATAATCAGGCCCTTCTTCTTTTTGGACGCGGCGCCTGGCCGTTCAATATCTACCTTCATGAGTTATCTCTCCTAGGCTGGAAGGCTTCGGGATGAAGCTCTTTGGCCAACTGCTCGAGCGCCCCAAATGCTACTGGGCTGGGACGAAAAAGCCGCTCGCCCCTATAAATCACGCGGCGATTCCTGACGGCCTCGAGTTGGTCCCATCCGGCGCGCTGTTGCAATAAAGATGACCCGTCGAGAGGTGGAGGCGAGTTCTTGCGCCAAACGACTCTTCCCGCTACGTGCGCCACCTAAGACGAGTGTTACCGTTTTCCGAGGGCCCGCTGGCATGCGTTCGAAACCTCGCGTTCCGACGGGGACTTAGCCTTCGAGCTTCTTGCCTGAAGATCAAACTGAGTTACTGCCTCAGAACGCTCACCGACTCTCCCATCGAAGTCGAATCAAGCTCGGGTGAGAGCCTGGTCGGTCTCCTGACTTGCGCCTTATCGATCCGGAGTTGCCTTCCCAGAGTGTCTACTCCAGTGGCTCGCTTCGCTCCGGCTCTCCGCGCTTACAGTGGCGTGGGCCGTGCCGGCTTCGCACCGGCTTCCCAAAAAACCAGACGCAAAAATTATTGCGCAGGGTAAGAATGGAGTCAAGCCAAGATTGCGGATACTATTGAGAAATCCTCAAGTATTAAAGCGAATGAGTTGCCGGCCCGTGTTTACCGCGGTGTTCTGGGGTTTCCGGCACAGCACCACGACTTCTTCGTACGCGGTGGTTCGTGGTACTCGCGGAGGTCGTCTGCTGTTTTACGCCGTTGTTACACGTCTGTGAAATATACAGTTCGCAGAACCCTGGTTAAGCGGATCTGCATCTATTGGGCAGGGAGGGGCAATGGCGAAGCGCACGGAACCACCGTCAGATGACGGACCCAAGGAGGATGTCGGCAAGGCGGCCCCCGAGGCTGCAGGCAGCGCCCCCGTGGCTGGCGCGCGGGCCTCGACAAGCGGGCAACCGGTATTTGCCCAGCCCACGCCTTCTCCGGACCCCACGGGCTTCAAAGACCCCGTCACCGACCAAAAGGAGCCGGATGTCGCCGGCGTTCAGCCTGTGCCCGAAGCTGTGGGCTCCGCGGTCGAGCCGATCCTGACACTGGAGACGGTCTATGGCAACCAGGGAGCCACCGTCACCGAAACCATTCAGCAGTCCGGCCAGGTCGTCTTTCATTGCGTCGGAGATACGGGCAGCGTCGTCGGACCCGCTACCCAATCGCTGGTGGCCGACAAGATGGTTTCCGACTTCACGGAGGCGAACGCCGCCGATGTGCCGTCTTTCTTCTACCACCTGGGAGACGTGGTCTACTACTTCGGCGAAGCCACCTATTACTATGACCAGTTCTATGAGCCCTACCGCCTGTATCCGGCGCCCATCATCGCGATTCCTGGAAACCACGACGGCATTATCTACCCCGGGGATCCAGCTCCCACGTTGCAGGCGTTTCTGGCGAACTTCTGCTCGGCCACGCCCGCGCCCTCGCCGGACGCTGGCGGCCTGGTGCGCACCACCATGACCGAACCCGGCGTTTACTTCACCCTGGAGGCGCCCTTCGTCCGCATCCTGGGCGTCTATTCCAACGTACTGGAAGACCCCGGCGTGATTTCCGATCAGAACGGCACTTATCCCACCCTTGACCAGCGACAGATCACTTTCCTCGCGGCCGCGCTCGCACGAGTGAAGAGCGACAGTTTCACAGGGGCAGTCATCATTGCGACGCACCATCCCCCGTACACCGGGGGTTCGGACCATGGTGGCAGCCCGTTGATGTTGCAGGATATCGACACCGCCTGCCAGGCGGCCGGCGTGTGGCCGCATGCCGTGCTTTCCGGCCACGCCCACAATTACCAGCGTTATACGCGGGTTGTGAACAACTACCAGATTCCCTACGTGGTCGCCGGCTGCGGCGGACATTCGCCGCTCTCGACGATGCGAACGAATTATCGGACGCCCTACCAGATCGACAGCACGCTGACGCTTGAGAGCTACGACGATACCGACTACGGCTACCTGCGGATCATCGTCAATGCCGAGACCATGACGATCGAGTTCCACCCGGAGTCCGACGGAGGAACCACCAAAACTCCAGATGACGACGTGACGATAAATCTGGCGGCCCACACGCTGAGCGGGAGTTGACTGCAACACTCAGGCGCCGCGCCGGTGCTGAAATACGCCTCTTGACAGCTCCTCCTACGGGACTATTCCGTTACCGAGGATCTGGTTTGGCCGATGGTAATTTTCCAGGGGGGGGTAACTTCACAGGAGCGGGCAAAGGTACATCCTGCATAACTGTTGGGAAATTCCCTCATCAACACTAGCTAGGCCGGCATCCCAAGCGCGTCCGCGCCAGGAATTAACCCAAACAAATGAAGCTATTGACCCCTACATAAGTTATGTCCCAAGCTGTCATTCTGAGCGTAGCGAAGAATCTGCTTTTTCTCTGGTCCTGACGGGACATTACTTTTGCAGTTGTCAATAGCAATTGAAAACATGGGGTGGGTGACGGGATTCGAACCCGCGACGTCCAGAGCCACAGTCTGGCGCTCTACCAGCTGAGCTACACCCACCATAACCTTGGGGCAAGCTGCAAAGTTGCCTTGATACTTTGTAGCATTACGTGGGGAATGGTGTCAATGTGCATGCCGTTGCAACCGACGCCAAGCGAGCATTGAATTTCCCCGGTGGCTAGGCGAGCGGGACAATTCACCGCCGCTAAAGGGAGCAGAAGAGCCTGCGTGAAATCCACTTTTGGAGTGTCATTCCGAGCGAAGCGAGGAATCTTGCCCTGAGTATTTTGAAGGCACTGCGAGATTCCTCGTCGCCTGCGGCTCCCCGGAATGACAGCGAAAATGAGTTCTCACACAGCCTCTAGAAACCCAGGTCTTCCGCGTTGTGGATGGCCAAGCCGATCTGTTCGACGCTGGCGCGCCGGCCGTTATACCAGAGAAGCCAGCGCTGGCCATCGAATATCGCGTAAGGTTTATAGCAAGCGTCATGGTCCCACTGGTTGATGCCTGGGCTGATGATGGGGTTGGCGTCGTGACGTTGCCAGTCCGTGACTCCGTTCGATGATCGAGCCAGGCCGATTTGCGCGTGGTCGATGTCCCTGAAGCCGATGTAGAACATGTAGTACCATGCGCCGTGCCGCAGCACGTGGCACGCCGTCACCTTGTAGCGTTCCCAAGCGGCTTCGGGATTGGCCTTGAATATGGGGTTCGAGGCCAGCTTCGACCAGGAGCGCCCGTCGGGACTGGTGGCATAGCCGATGGCGTCCGGTTCATACTGCTCACCGCCCGAATACCACATGCGGTAAAGCTGCGCGGAATCGTCCCACAGAACCGACGGGCACATGACCGCAACCTTTTCCCATGCCTCGGTGGCGGAGAGGACCGGCGAGGCGCTCGTGCGTTCCCAGTGAATCCCATCCTTACTCGTCGCGAGACCAATCCAGGAGTGTTCCCGAGCCTGGCCTGTGCACCACATGAAATAGGCATTACCTCGCCGGATGACAACCGGGCGGTTAATATTCTCCTCCCAGCCGGTAGCGGAATTAGGGCCGAGCACGATGACCGGAGGTCCCCAGGCGATTCCGTCCGGGCTTTCAACCAAGGCGATGCTTTTCTTGTTTCGCCACGAGAACCACATCCGGTATTTCCCGCCTTCTCGCAGTACGGATACATCGAAGCATACGCCCAGACTGCCCCCGAGTACGGGATTGTGAGCGTACTTGCGCCAGCCGCCACGGATTTCGAGGGTGGATGTTTGATCAGAAGCGAGCGCACGCGCCGATGTAGCGGTCAGGACCGACGTCACGGAAGAAAGAAATGCGCGTCTCAACATAAGTGGGATTTTAGCGATTTAACGAAAAGATGGGTAGGCTAAACCAGAACTCCGAAGTTGCGAGGCTGTATGGGAAGAAACCCCTCACCCGGCTCGCTACTCTCGCCACCCTCTCCCCAGCGGAGAGGGCTGGAATCAATCATCGTTGACGTTTCCCGGTCCTCATTCGATCTGGATTCAATTTCCGATTCAGCTACTTTGCTTTGTCTTCCGATACGGGAATTTCCTGGAGCTCTGTGGGCTGCTGGCAGCAGACGCAGTTGCCGGGTTCGAGGGCTTCGATGTTGCAGGTCTTGCAGAAATATCGAACCTTGTAGAGTTTCCCGTCCTTGAACGTGTAGAGCCTCTCAGCCTCGAACCTCCCATCGGCCTGCATCGTTCCCTCGACTCGCACCTCGCGGTTGACCAGGCGCTTATCGAGCATGGTGTGGAGTAGATACGGTGTGGTAGCGGAGAGAGGCTGGTCCTTCGGGCCTATGTGCAAGACAGGGCCTTCGCCGGAGACGGACAGGAGTCTCCCTTGCAGGGCTGCCAAATGATGAATCGCTCCTTGGGCGGGATATGAGAGGGAAGGCAATAGCACGACCTCCCCCACCAGAAGAGCGAAAGCAGCCGCCAGAAGCGGAGTTCGCTCCCACACGCCGTGTTTCTGTTTTTCTAGATTGCGCATCAGTGTTCCGACGAAATCGGGCCAGTGCAGAATTTCGATTTCAAAGTTTCAAATCAAAACTCCAGAAGAACCTGCACCAACCCGACGGCTCAAAATCTACCAGCTCAGGACTCCCACTTTCCCACCACTGTGAAAGCGAACGGCAGATCTCCGCTCGAACCGTGACCCTTCATTTGCAAATTCCAGCGGCCCTGATCGTCCTTCGCCACGCCGGGGAAGCTGTCCCCACTGACCGGCGCTGCAATAAGAAATCCGGGGTGTGGAGTGCCTGACGCCTGGCGTCCCAGCTTGACCAGATCATCAAACTTTAGCGGCGTCGCCACATCCGTATCCGCGGCGGCTGGGCAAAGAATCAATGCGTCCCGCGTGGGGTTCACTCCCATGTGATTCCCGTCCTGGGGAATCAAACCGTATCGCAATGTGTAGTATCCGGGTTTTATGGCCTGCCCGCGAAAATCCGCGCCCTGAGCGGGAAAGTGCACCACTCCCACGAGCTCCCCCTCCGTCAACGAGCCATAAAGAAAGTCGGAGGAATTGCCGGCGCTCGCCTTGGTAGCGACGGTCTTTAACAACCAGGCTTCGAGCAACGTGCTGCCCTGGTCGTTCACCACTTTCGCGCCCTGGGGCGCCAAAGCGTCCTGTAAGGGTTTGGGAAGGTCAGCGGCCGGCGCTCCGGCGTTATCAACTTTGTAAGTTTGTCCAAACGCCATGCCTGCTAAAACAAGCTGCGAGGCAAGAATCATCACGTGTACGCGATGTAGTTTCATGATGTAGCCCCCATTAGTTTAGATGCTCTGAACTCAGCAGCGGGACGCCAAGTTAGCCGGAATCCCATTTCTATTGTGCGGCAAGTGGCCAGGAAAAATCCATCAGCTTGTAGAAGGCGATTCTCCGCTGTTTTCTCCGCGCGGCTCCGTTGGCCGGTGCCGAACAGCGGGCCAGCGTTCAGCCGTCAGGCGCGGGCAGGGCGCAATCCCAGCCCGAATCTAACCTTCGCGGCAGAAGAGTGTTAGAGCGCAAAGCTTCCTACAAAAGCACTTCGCTTGCCGACATGGTTCCAAACTACGTCCAAGCCTTGGCCCTGGAAAGAATCCTCGAGAGTGAACGCAGGCATGGCGTGAGACAGCTTAACAAGCGGCGGATAATACACAAACTCGTTTCCGCACTTGTCGTCGCCACTGCACAAGCTTCGTGTTTCGATACGAGCCAGGTTGCCCGCCACAAGGAGTGCCGCGTCGTGGTGTTCTCCCGGCGCCATGGCGAATTGAATGGGCGCCACGTCGACGCGGACCACGTGACTGAGCAACTTACCGGCCATGGAAGCGGCGAAGCTCTGAAGAGCCAGTCGTTGCCGGTTATTGGCGTGCTGGTCTACGATCAAGACTGATTCGGCAGGGTATGGGGTGTGGTAGGGATCGCCTAGTGTGGCATGAGCCTTAACCACAGCCACGACACCCAGACCATTCAAATTCGTTCCCTTCCATTCACCCTCTTTGATTTTCCATGCCAGGATGGCCTCGTTCCCCACCAAACCCACTTCGCCGTTGGCGAAGCAAGGTCCGGTGTAAACATCCGCGCTTCTTGCTTCGATGTAGTCTCCTTTAATTGCCGCACTGCCGGGAATCGCGGCGAGCAGAAACAGAGCAACCCCCGCCACCGTGAAAAGACAGAACTTCCTCATCATATTTCCTCCATTACACAACTATGCAAAAGCCCCGTTTAATTTGATGTTTGACGCAAAGGAAAGTTACCCGGAGGTGCGAGGAGAGGGGCGAGCCTCAGAAACAGTTGGAGGGGTAAGGCTTCTACTGCTTCTGGCAGCGAAGCGCTGAGTAAAGGAAGGGGACGGCAAACCGCCCCCTATAGAGGTTGGAAGCAAGCACGGCCCGACTTGCAGTTCTCCATGTTGACAACGTCACCATCGGGCCCAAGGCAATTCTGCGTGTGGACGCACCAGCAGATGCCGCTATCGGACCGGGGCACGGCCGGGTCGGGTTCCGAGTCGATAAACATCCACTTGGAGCGCATCAAACGGCAACGCTCGGGTGAAATTTCAGGTCGAGGAGTGGGTTCAGGCATCTTCAGGCCTCTCCTTTCACAGCGCGCAACAAAGCACGCTTCACCGCCACTCGGGCAAGCTGAACTTTGTAGGCATTCTTGGAAAGCGGGGTGGCTTTGCTTGCGGCCGCTTTTCCGGCGTCCTCCGCCAGTGCGGCCATAAAGGTTTTCCCTGCCAGGACCTGCTCCGCTTCCGGCGAGGGCCAGGGTACGGGCGCCACATGGCCGAGGACCACGCGCGCTTTTCTGACCGACCCTCCATCCATGCTAAGCGCCACCGCCGCGGCCGCCAGGGGCCAATCCAGGGCTTCTTTTTGGCGAACTTCGTACACGGCCATCTTGATGCCGTGCGGCGGGCGGCACGACGATTTCGGTGAGAATCTCATGCGGCTTGAGCGCGTGCTCGCTTTCATTCTCGCTGCTTGGAGTGACAAAGAACTTGGCGATTTCAAGTTCCCGGGCACCGTCAGGACCGTGCAGGTGAACCGTGGCTCCCAAAGCGAGTAGCGCCGGACCTAAGCTTGAAGGGCTCACGAAATAGGCGGGACCGGAATTGCCCAGGATAGCGTGGTAAACGTTCTCGCCGTCGGGCACCAAGGGTTTTCCCTGATATGTCGCCAGCAAGCCATATCCACTACGGTAATACCAACAGCGTGGCCGCTGGCAAAGGTCGCCGCCCACGGTTCCCTGGCTGCGAACCTGGGGGCTCGTAACGCCCTCGGCAAGCCTGCGCCAAGGCGGGATAGTGCTGCCGCACGTCGGCGTTGCTCGATCAACTCCTCAAACGTGACCAAGCGCGCCCAAACGGAGGCCCGAGCCGGTTTGGAATTGGATTCGTTTCAGTTCCCTGACTTTTTGCAGGTCAACTAAGCGCGTGGGAGCGATTACGCGGTCCTTCATCAAACTCAGCAAGTCAGTTCCCCCCGCCAGTACTGCCGATTCTCCCTGTGCCTCGGCCAGCAAATGGACGGCTGCCTGCAAAGTTGTGGGGCTGACATATTCGAAGTTTTGCATCAGGATAGTCCCCCTTTCTCGAGTGCGGTGAGGACCTTGTCCGGCGTAATGGGCAAGGTGGGCACGCGCACCCCGATGGCGTTGGCCACCGCGTTCGAGATGGCGGCGCCGGGCGATATCACGGGAGGCTCTCCTAAGCCAATGACTCCGCGTTCGTCATATCCAGGCCCGGTCATCATGTGGACCACCAACTCGCCGACGTCGCCGATTCCCGCCAGCTTGTAAAACTCCATATTGGGATTCAGCATGCGGCCCGTGGCCTCGTCCATGATCCGTTCTTCGAAGAGCGCGTAAGTAATGCCCATGATCAGCGCGCCGTAACACTGGCTCTCTGCCGTTTTCAAATCGATGACGAGCCCGCAATCTTGCGCGCACACCATCTTGTTGATCTTGACGATTCCCGTTTCGGTGTCTACAGAGACATCGGCAATTTCCACCCCGCCCACGCCGCTCGAGCCCAGCGCGCAGGGGCCGGGGTTTTTGCCGGTGGTCTGAATCGTTTTCACTCCCAGCTTGGAACAGGCTTGCTTCCAGGGAAGGCTTTTGGAAGAGTCGCCTTTGGCCTGAATCTTCCCGTCTACAGCCACAAGTTCCTCAGGGGGAACTCCCAGGCTGGGCGCCACCGCAGCGAAGAGTTGATCGCGCGCGTCCACGCATCCGCGGCGAGTCGAGGCGCTCACCCCGCCCACCGTGGTGCTGCCGCCGGAAGCTCCGCTCACGGGATACTTGGTGTCACCAATGTCCAGCTTGATCGCCTCGAGCGGAAGTCCCAGGGTTTCAGCCGCCACAATGCTGATGACCGTGCGCGTCCCGGTGCCCAAGTCCTGGCTGCCCAAGTCGACCTCGACCGAGCCGTCAGGATGAATTTTCACGTTGCAGGTGCTGTTGTGCCCACGCCCTCCCCAGGTATGGAGGCTGATTCCGAGGCCGCGCTTGATCGAACTGGAAGTTGGCTCACCGCGCGGGTGCCAGTATCTTTTTCCACTCAATCAATTCGGCTGCCTTGGTCAATTCCTGCCGATAGACCCCCGCGCGCTCTCCCGCAAGTTCGGCGTTCTTCGAGAAAAACTCGAACGCGTCCATGTTCAGCTTGGCTGCGAGGTCATCAAGAGCGCCCATGGTGAGCATCGCAGCCTGGGGATGGTTCGGGGCGCGCCAGGCACGCGCGGGGCCGGTGTTCGTGGCGACTGATGTGTGCCGCGTGACTTTATTGGCGATGCCCGTGAAGACGTAGGGAAGAGGAGGCATGCCTGTGCCGGCGGGCCCTCCCGTGCCCCAGGAGTCCGATTGCCAGGCTACGATGGTCCCGTCCTTCTTGGCCGCCACCTTCACCTTGGCATAGCTCGAAGGTCTCGCGCCAGCCACTTCCAGGTCAATGTCGCGCTCGAGCAAGAGCTTTACGGGTTGGCCCGCAAGCTTGGCCAGCTTGGCGTTCTCCACGCCCCAGCGGTCAGCAGCGAACTTACTGCCGAATCCGCCCCCAATGTACTGGCAGATGGTCTCGATGTTGTTGTTCTTGACGTCGATGCCCGCTGTCCGGAGCGCTTCCCCGAGTTCGCCGGGTATTCCGGAAACGTTTTGAGTGGAAAAATAGGTTTTCAATGTATCCGGCGCCGTCCACTGCGCGACGCTGCCGTGCGATTCAAGGCAGCAGTGCGTAATCGCGGCGATGCCATAGTAACCTTCGGAAATGACCACGTCGGGGTCGCCGAAGGCCTTGTCGGGGTCGCCGGCCTTTTCGCCGCCCGCTGTCTTGCCGCGATCGCCCACTTTGCTCAAGTCCTCATCGTGAACCAGGTGGGGTAGCTGCTGGAATTCGATTTTGATCTTGCCCAAAGCGTCGCGAGCTATGTCCGGGCTTTCCGCCGCGACGGCCACAATCTCGTCGCCTGCCCACTGAATCTCCGCGCCCACATCCTGAATCTTGCGCACCGCTTTCACGCCCGGCATGCTTTCGGCGGCGGAGGTGTCCAAGGCAGTGATTTTGCAATGAGCGTAAGGTGAGCCCAGAATCTTGGCATAAAGCATGCCAGGGAGGTTGATGTCGTAGGTGTACTTTGCCTTCCCGCTCGTTTTTTCAGGCCCATCGATGCGGCTGATCCGCCTGCCGATCAGCTTCCGTTCCCCGGCCTCCGGCCAGTCATATTTGCACTTAGGCATGTGCTTTCCCTCCCTTCATGGCCGCGGCAGCCGCGAGCACTGCCGGCCGCATGCCCGCGTACGTCCCGCACCGGCAGAGGTTCCCTCCCAGACCCCTTTCAACTTGCTCGAGCGTGGGGTTGGGATGCTTCTCCAGGAAGACTTTCGACGCCACAACAAAACCGGGCGTACAGAAGCCGCACTGCTGTGCGTCGTGGTCGATGAAGGCTTGCATGACGGGGTGCAGTTCATCACCGTGGGTGAGGCCTTCGACAGTCACAATCTCGTGCCCCTGCGCCTGGATGGCCAGCAGGTTGCACGCGTAAACCGGCTTGCCATCCATGATCACCGTGCAAGCCCCGCAGACCCCGCGATCGCAGACCCGCTTGGCGCCCGTCAGGTCCATATGGAGTCGTAGAGCATCGAGCAGCGTGACACGCGGCTCGAGATTCAGCTTTTTCAGCTTACCGTTGACCTTCAAGGTAATGGACACCGGCCCCGGCCCCGCGACTGCCTCCGAACCCGCCGGAGAGCGCGCCGCTTGCGCTTCCGTAACCAGCAAGCCGCTGGATACGGCGACGCCGGCCCCTCTTAAAAAGTCGCGCCGGGAAAAGCCCTCTCTCCCCGCCGCGGCCTCACTCGGCTTCTGCTTTTTCCGCTTCATGGTTTGCTCCTTCGATTGCAGAACATTGCCCGATGCGTCTATGTGACTCGCCCCGTGCGAGCTATGTTGATGACGAAGCCCAACCGTCTCAGCTTTTGAATGACAATACGGAATTATATCACTTTTCGCGGCGAGTGGTATGCGACTTATTGGCCCTTCTTGGCCCCGTACTGGGCGAACCACTCTCGCCCCTATGCCCAACCTCCTTCCGGCGACTCGCTCCGCATTTCGCCCCCTTTATCTAAAATCCTGAGTCTAACGTCAGAATGCTTGGTATGCTTGTTGGCTCGTCTACGTCGCATGGAGATCGAGTGACGACCTCAACTGAAGTTCATCAAAGCCGCATTGAGCTGCTCAAGGGTGTAGCAAGGCGGCTCGGTCCAAGCTTGCG
Source organism: uncultured Acidobacteriota bacterium (assembly GCA_963770415.1). Lineage (GTDB taxonomy): Bacteria > Acidobacteriota > Terriglobia > UBA7540 > UBA7540 > CAVROP01. The sequence continues at coordinate 164,552 of CAVYPU010000035.1, read as the reverse complement.
CTATTTGTCGGAGACGGAGGTGCACGTTTACGGCTTCTCGATTGCCGCCAACGTTTATCTCTCGTTCTTTCCCTTCACGCTTCTTCTGCTTACGATTTGCCGCCGCTGGCTGCGCTGGGAGAGCGCCTACAACGAGATCCTGGATCTGCTGCGGATTCATTTGCCGGCGGGCGCGGAATCCATAATTCGAAATCTCTCCCAACTCGCCCAGGCGCGTTCCAGGCTGCAGCTCATCTCGGTGGTGGTGCTCTTCTTCACCAGTTCGGGTGTGTTCCTCCCGCTCGAGGTGGCGCTGAACCGGGTGTGGGGGATTGAGCGCAACCGGAGTTTTCTGAGGAACCAGGCGATGTCATTCTTCTTGGCAGTTACGGCAGGCCTTATGACTTTTCTTTCCGTTCTTATCTCCACGGCCGCTCAATGGGTTCTCAGGTCCGCGCTGGGATGGGATCCTGGCCGAGTGGCTGGTCGCCATGGTCTCCCGGGTTCTAATGGAATCACTCTCGGTCCCGCTTGCCGTCTCGGTATGCTTCGTGATTTATTATTTCCTGCCCAACGGCCGCGTTCCGGTCATCCAGATTCTTCCCGCGGCGATGATCGGCGGAGTTTTAACCGAAGTGGGAAAGCTTGTTTACGTGTTGTCGTTGCCGCTGTTTCGTTTCCGGGAGGTCTACGGGCCGTTCTTTGTCTCCGCCACGCTGCTGTTCTGGGCTTACGGCGCAGCTTTGATCCTGCTCTTCTGCGCCCACCTCTCTGCACATTGGTTTGGCGTTCCCGCGGAACCCGGGATGGTTGGCGATCAAGAAACGTAACGGCGCCTTCGATGCACCGCGGCGGAGTGGCGCAGACATTGCACTGTATGTCTGCGCCCTGTGTCGCCGACATAGAAAGCAATGTCGGCGCCACCCAAAACACTCATTGTGGGGGGACGGCTTGCCGTCCCCACTGCACAGGGTAGGGCAAGCCCTACCCCTACACCTTTTCAAAACAGTTGCTCATGCCCGTACGATGACGGGCGCCCGGAAACTATAAAAATGTGATTCCCCCTTTTCCTAAACTCTCGTCATTCCCGCGAAAGCGGGAATCCATGGACGTGGGTCCCCGCTTTCGCGGGGACGACGACGTTTGTGCTTTTGGATAATCGACATTTTCAAAGAAGAGCAAAGAGGAAAGCGTGAGCCCACTTATGGACACTCGAGCCAAGATTCTAGAAATCCCCCGATTTCTCCGAGACGCCCTGGAGAAAGGGGTTCACGATTACGAAACCCTGATCCGCCGGGTTCGATGGGGCGAGTCGCCCGTCTACATCTGCGCCTGCGGCGCGTCTTTGCCGGTGGCGATGGCTGGGGCTTACATGTTTGAGTGGCTGGCCGGCAGGCCGACGCTGGCTCTTTCCGCCAAAGTCTTTGAAGCGTACACCGTTTCGACGTTGCGCCCACGATCGATCGTGCTGGTGATTTCAGCATCGGGCGAGGACCCCGACGCGCTCGAGATCGCCCGCCTGGCGCGCTCCCGAGGCGCGGTGCCCCTGGCGTTGACGCGCAGCGCGGCGAGCCCGTTGGCCGAGGCGTGCGAGGGCGTTCTCCTTACCTGGGAAGAAGGCGCCGAAGATTCTGCGGCCACCGCCTTCTGCCAGCTTGCAGCGCTATCCAACATAGCTCTCGTCGCGGTACGCTTCCTCAAGCCTACGGCTGCCGGAATAGAAGCGCTCGAGGAAGAACTGAAGCGATTGCCCGAACAACTGGAATGGTGTTTCACGCAATTGTCGGACGCGCTACGTTCGCTCGCGCACGAGCTATGCACTTGGGATGTGTTGTATCTCGCGGGGGGTGGTCCTTATTACCCCGTGGCGGAGCGCGCGGCGCGGCGATTAAGCGCCTTCAGCGGGATTCATTGCGTGGGAATCGAGGCGTCGCAAATCACGAGCGGCCCTTTGCTCCGGCTCGGGAGCAGAGAGGGAGTGGTCTTCGTTTCCGGGTCGCATCTGAGGATGAAGCGGGCCGTCCATCAGGCCGCCGCCCAATTGAAGGCGGGAGGAGCAAAAATCATCTCGCTTACCGACGGTAACGATCGAGATCTGGTCGATCGTTCCCACATGGCGATTCTCGTGCCGTCCTTGAGCGAGGTGGGCGGCTCGATGCTCGCCTTGGCCCTGCTTGACCTATTGATCACCTACGCCGCGAAACATGCCGCGGGAAGCAAGCCGGCCGTGTAATCATTGCCCGCAACAGCGAGTGAACGGGGTTGCTGATTTTAGTAATTCGGAAAATATATTACCTTTACGTGATTGACACGGATGCACAATTCTGATTTAATTAATGCATGGAACTCGGAAAAAGGCTAAGAGCATTGCGGGAAGCGAAGGGCTTATCGCAAGGTGACATCGAAAGACGGTCAGGTCTCTTGCGTTCCTACATATCTCGTGTGGAAGGCGGGTACACCGCCCCTTCCCTGACGACCCTGGAGAAATTCGCGAAGGCACTGGAGGTTGAGCCGTATCAGCTCTTGTTTCATGACGAGGGCAAACCCAGTGCGCCCAAGGTGCCAGAGCAGGCTGGTTCGGGAAAGCCTGTCAAGCGGTTGGTAAAGATGTTTGAAGGCATGACCAGCGCCAATCGCAAGCTCCTGCTGAGCATGGCCACCAAGTTAGGCAAGCACTAACTCAGGGCAAGTTCGCGCAAAATCAGCCATGGGGTCGCTGCGGGCAAGGAAGCAGACGGGGTCGTGTCTCCCGACGATCCGCTACTGCCCTTAAGCTTGCCGACACGGAATTTACTCACGCGGATCTCGTCCAAGCGTGCGATGACGGGGACGCCGCGAAAGCATCGGCGGAGGTCTCGGCGGGTAGCACAGGCTGGCTACCCGCTTGCGCGGGAATGATGCGCCCTAGCAATCTTTTCAATGGATGTGCTTGACTTTCTTCTTCATGTAATCCATCAGCAGGTATTGCCCAAGGGTATAAGGCGTGGTGAAGTAGGCCTTGCCGCGGCAGATTTCCGTCACCTTCTGGACGAAGTTGATCAGGCCATAATCCTGCGCGAGCATGAAAGTGTTGATCAGGATTCCGTTGCGGCGGCAGCGCGCCACTTCGTGCAGGGTTTCCGAAACCACCAGGGGATCGAGCCCAAAGGCGTTCTTGTAAATCCGCCCATCTTCGAGGGTGAGCGCGGAAGGTTTGCCGTCGGTGATCATCACGATCTGGCGCATGTCTTTCTTCTGCCGCGAAAGCAGGCGCTGCGCCAGCCGCAGGCCCTCGCGCGTATTGGTGTAATAAGGTCCCACGCGGACCCGCGCCAACTCGCGAGAGCGGCATCTCTTCCGCCGAGTCATGGAAGAGGACCAGGTGCAGCGTGTCGCCCGGATACTGGCTGCGAATCAGGTGGGTGAGGGCCATGGCAACTTTCTTGGCGGGGGTAAAGCGATCTTCCCCGTACAGAATCATGCTATGGCTGCAATCGAGCATCAGCACCGTGGCGCAGGAACTTTGGTATTCGCACTGGTGGACTTGCAAATCCTGGTAATCAAGATCGAGCGGAGTCTTCAGGCCGTTGCGGCGGATGGCAGAGAGCAGCGTGGCGTTGACGTCCAGATTCAGCGTGTCGCCAAACTCGTAGCGGCGGCTGGAGCCTTCGGATTCGACGCCGGTCGAAAGCTCGCGCGTATCATGCCGGCCGAAGCTGGATTTTCCCAGCGAGCCCAACAAGTCGCGCAAAGTCTTGAATCCCAGAAAATCGAGGGCCTTGTCCGTGACCTCGAACTTGGCTTTGCCCTCTTGCGGTCCGGCGGAAGGATTGCCCTCCCGCTCCATGATTCTGACCCTGGCCGGGGTTGGGCTGCTCGACGGAGACGTAACCTTCTTCCGAGAGGCGCTCCAGCAGCTTATTGATTTTCTCCGCCAATTCGGAGTTCTGGTAGTCCTCCCAGTTCTGGAGCATCTGTTGCAGCATGTCGTCGGGAATCTTTCCCTGATCGCGCAGGGCCTCGAGCAGCGCCTGGTGGAGTTGGTCCATCGTGCGCTCGGGGTCCATTTCGTAGATGTTCTGGTACTGGTTGTAGAACCCGCTGTCGAGCAGGAAGTCCCCAAGCATCTGCAGCAGGTCTTCGGCGCTGAGGTCGTCGAAGGGATCGGGAACGTATTTGGAGTACTTGACGTATTTCATAGTCGAGCACTCGAAGTGTCTGAGTATCGAAGGTCGTCAGCGAAAACTCCGAGTTTCGACTTTCGAACTGTCACAGCTTCAGCACCTACTCCTCAGTTCAGCGGCCGCCGCCGCGGCGCCATCGGGAGTGGGTTCCTCTTCCGGCCGCCTCGGGGCGCTGGCGCTCGGTGTGGTAACCCAATTCCTCGTTGCGGCTGATCCGCTTCAGCGCGTACAAGCCCTTCCAAAATGAACTCGCCGCCCGCGGCCAGCAGCGCGGGGTCGTCCTTGGCCTTGATGCCCAGGCTTTGAGTCTTCTCCAGCAAGTCCTGAATCTTCTTGAACTGCTGGAAAAGCTCCTCGGACGATGCGTTGGGTGAGTACTTGAGCGTGCCGCCGAGCTCGAACCACTGCACGACGGACTGGAGGGGCACATTATCGAAGTACTTTTTGAAGACCTTGGCGATGGCCTGGCGAATGATGTCGCGCGCCACGCGTGTCGGCGCCGCGCATTTCGCCCTCATACTCGAGTTCCAGCTTGCCGGTCAGCGAGGGCAGCGAAGCGTAAATGTCGGAGGGGCGGGGCACGATCTTCTCTTCGTGGTGCTTCAGGGCGCGGCACTCCGCGCTGCTGACCGCGTTCTCCAGGCAAGTGATGGGCATGCGCTGGCTGACGCCGCTGCGTTTGTCCATGCGCTTGTCCGCCCGCGCTTCGAAGGCAATGGCTCTCAATAATCTCCCGTATGAATTGCGGGATCACCAGAGGCTTCTCAGCCGTTGCGGTCGGTCCAGGCTTCCTGCGCCGTGATCGCCAGGCCTCCTCGAGCGTCGCCGGGATAATGGGTGCGGATTTCCGAGCCGATGCGGTCCTTCAGCGGGTGATGATCTTGCCGCGCGCGGTGTAATCTTCCGGATTGGCGGTGAAAACCAGCGCCACGTCCAGGGGCAAGCGCACCGGGTAGCCTTTGATCTGCACGTCCCCTTCCTGCATGATATTGAAAAGTCCCACCTGAATTTTGCCGGAGAGATCGGGCAGCTCGTTGATGGCAAATATGCCGCGGTTGGCGCGCGGCAACAGGCCGTAATGAATGGTCAGTTCGCTGGCCAGGGTGTGCCCGCCGCGCGCGGCCTTGATGGGATCGAGGTCGCCGATGATGTCGGCGATGGTCACGTCGGGCGTCGCCAGCTTCTCAATGTAGCGCTGCTCCGGCGCGCAGGTAGTCGATGGGCGTCGCGTCGCCCATCTCCTGCAGCGCTCGTGGCATGCCCGGCAAAGGGGATGGAGAGGGTCGTCGTTGATTTCGCAGCCGGCGATGATGGGGATGGCCGCATCCAGCAGCGAGACGAGCGAGCGCAGAATGCGGCTCTTGGCCTGGCCGCGCAGCCCCAGCAGAATGAAGTTGTGCTTCGAAAGAATGGCGTTGACGATCTGCGGCGTCACCGTATCGTCGAAGCCGATGATGCCCGGAAAGATCGGCTTCGCCCGCCGCGAGCTTGCGCAGAAGATTGGCGCGCATCTCGTCCTTGATGCTGACACTCTTGTAAAGAGACTTCTTCAGCTCGCCCAGCGTTTTTGGTTTTTGCATTTGCCCTCAGCCCCCAAGCCGGAAACTCGCGCTGCCCAACATTACTTGGCCGGCACAGACGCTTCAAAATTGAAGCCGGAAAGGTCGAATGCTACCGGTTGCCTTGGCTGACAGCTATATCTACCTTTCGTCTGCCGTGTCATATGAAGCCCAAACTCATTCTGACAGTCGCACGACAAAATGTCAATTAGAGCAAACTCGCCTCCAGCCCCGATGGAGGCTTTTCCAACATGCAAGAGGCGGGGGCGCAAGTCGTGCTTGTTTGGAAGGTGCGAAAGGATGACAAGCTTGGCCGCACTCCTCTCCTCGGCATGCACTTGCCTGCCACTCGTAGCCGGTGACAGGCGTATTGCGAGCGACTTTCTGTCTCTTGAAATAACTAGATAAATAGGCTATTATAGCAGTGTGGGGCAGGGCTTGCCCTACCCTTGTCGGGGCCAGCAGAAATGCGCGGACGGCAAGCCACCTCCTACAGCAGCGTCCGGAACTCAAATTGGTTTCACCAAAAGGGCAGGGTTTGTGGTTGGAATCGGTATATAATCTGCGCCCAGTTTGCTCGAAAGCAACTTACGCAGACAGGAGCTAACGTGGACGCTACGAGTTCGACCGTTAAAAGAATACGATTCCTGGTAATACTTCTCTTGCCTTTGGCCGTTTCGCTCGCGCGCGCGCAGAGCGAGCCGGAGCAGCTCAACGCGATTCTCAAGGATGAGTTAATGTCACCGGCCGTTTCCGATTTCCAGATTCGTCGGTACGTGATCGACCGGGTTGCCCCACCGCCGCGCGTTCCTTCCAGTCCGCAGGAATGGACCGCGGAAGCGGCGAGGCTGCGGCACCATCTGCTTGATGAGGTCGCCTTTCACGGTTGGCCGAAAGAATGGGTGACCGCCGAGCCGCGGTTCGAGGAGACGGGCGTTATCGAAACCGATGCGGGCTATCGCATCCATAAACTGAGGTATGAGATTGTTCCGGGGTTCTATTCCGCCGCGCTCCTTTATGAGCCGACGCATCTCGCCGGCAAGGTTCCCGCCATCTTGAATGTGAACGGGCACGTCGGCCCGCCCGGAAAGGCGGTCGAATACAAACAGAAGCGATGCATCAATTACGCCAAGCACGGCATCATGGCTTTGAACCTGGAGTGGTTTGCTTTTGGCGAACTCAACAAGGAGGGCAACCAGCATTTTTTCGGCGCTCATCTGGACCTGGTGGGCGCGAACGAACTTGGACTCTTCATCCTCGAGATGCGTAAAGGCCTTGACTACCTTTACAACCATCCCAGCGTGGACCGCAACCGGATCGGTGTGACCGGCTTGTCCGGCGGCGGGTGGCAGACCATTACCTTGAGTGCGCTCGACGAACGGGTGAAGGCCAGCAATGCAGTGGCCGGCTTTGCTTCACTGCGAGCGCGCGTGGAACCGAAGCGGTTCGGCGATTTGGGCGACATCGAGCAGTCGGCCACCGATTCGCTGGTGGGCACGGATTTTCCCCACATGGTGGCCTTGATGCCTCCGCGCCCGATCTTGCTGTCGTACAACGCCGAGGACGACTGCTGCTTCCGGGCGGGCCTTGCGAAGCCGCTGGTCTTCGATGCCATCCAACCTTTCTTCAAACTCTATGGCAAGGAGGATTCCTTTAGCTGGCACGAAAACCGCGATCCCTCGACCCATAACTACCAGTTGGATAATCGTATGGCTGATTATATCTTCTTTAGTAAGACATTCGGCCTGCCTCTCATTGACAATGAGGACCATGTGGCCCCTGAAATCAAGAGTTATGACGAATTAGTGGTGGGCTTGCCGGACGATAACTTAACGATTCTGGGTCTGGCGCAGAAACTCGGCCAGCAGATTTCACGGCCGCCGGTCCCATCCGACGCTTCCGCCAAGTCAGCCTGGAGCAGCGCGGAAAGGACCAAACTGAAGGATGTGGTCCGCTATAAACCGGTTGAGATAGAACGCCTGTGGTCCGTGGCCACGAGCAAGAGCAAGGACGTGCAGACGACCTCTTACCTGTTTCAGATGAATAACGGTCTGAGCGCCAGTGGCGTGTGGTTAAGGTCGATTCTGCAGAGTTCCGACACGGCGCCGGTCACCATCGTGCTTTGTGACAACGGCAGGGAAGCGGCAGCCGAGACGGTCTCCGACCGCGTGAATCGGGGAGAACAGGTCCTGGCGCTTGACCTGATGTTTATGGGAGCTTCCTGGAAGGACACTCAACCTTACCTGTTCGCGCAGCTTCTCGATGGCCTCGGCGACCGCCCTCTCGGCATGGAGGCCGCGCAACTGACGAGGATCGCGCATTGGGCTAAGGATCGCGCCGGCGTTTCCAAAGTGCGGTTGGAAGCGAAAGGCATTCGCACCGAGGTCGTGGGTTTGGTTGCCGCGGCAATCGAACCAGGGCTCTTTTCCGCCCTCGATGTTCAGAACGGGATGCGGAGTCTCGGTCACCTGCTGGAGGCGCCGGTGCACTTCGACCAAGCCCCGGAACTTTTCTGCCTCGATCTATATAAGGAATTCGATATTGACCGCTTGGAGGCGCTCGCTGCGCGCTAGCACTTGCTGACGAAAGTCCGCGACATATTCGCGAGTACCGGGAAGGGCGGGGCTTTAGCCCCGCCACTGGACTTTGGCTCTCTGAGAGTCAGGCGTTAGCGTAGCAGACGGCGGAGGCGAGGGGGAAGGAGGATTTCTCGGGCTTCGTGGCAGGGGTTGGGGTGGACGCGAAGCCGGAGAAATTATCCAAGCCGAGACCGCGGCCCCAGACTTCGGCGGGCAGTTGCTGGAGGGCCTGCTGGGTGGAGATGCGGGTACTTGGCGAAGGGCGGATCCACTTGGGGCGCGGCAGCAGGGCTGAGCGGGAATCGGCGAAGGCGCGCTGGGTAGCCAACAGCAGCAAGGCGTAGGCGGCGACGCTGAGGGCGGGAGCGGATCTCGACGGAGCGAGGGGCACGCACCTGGGCTTGGCCCACGCCCAGCAGGGTTTTCTCCTCGCGGAAATTGACCTCTATCTCCCAGCGCGCGATGTAGGTCTCGATGACGAGTTGGGGGTCCAGGTTTTCATCCGTGCAGATCAGAAAGGCGGGCTGGCGATAGAGCAGTTTGGAACCTTGGCGCAGGCGGTAAGCCAGGGGGGCGATGACGATCAGTTGCAGGACTTGGTGGGCGCCGGCGGGGCGCCACATCAGGCCGGTGCGGCGCTTATAACGGAGTTGATGAGTGATGCCGTTGTGCAGGAGGGTCAGCGTCTGCCAGGGGGAGTTATCGGTGCGGACCTGCTCGGGGGTGGGAGCGGGCGCTCCATAGCGGAGGCGGCGGCCGCGTGCTTTCTGGGTGGCGGGATCAGGGCGCAGGAGCAGATGAGCGTCCTGGCGGAGGCGGCCGATGGCGGTGGTGTGGTGGGGGAGAGGCTGGAGCACGGTGCGGTTGGTGTAGCCTCCGTCGAAGGCTACCAGGAGGAGGCGGCTGGCCGAGGGGTCGGCTCGAGGGCGCGCAGTCCCCGATCTGTTCGCGGGCGCGCTGACTGAGGCGGGTGGCGCGGACTTGGGCGCGATAGGCCTGCTGTTGGCTGGGGCTGGCTTTCTTGCCCGGCTTGGCCGGAGTGGGGGCATGAGAGAAGGCGACCGGGATGAGGCGGCAGGAACCCTCGGCGGCGGGCAGGGCGAGGGAAGTTTGCAGGAAGCGTTGGGCGCGCACGAAGTTGGTTTGAAAGTGCGGGCCGAGCGGATCGCGTCGCCAAGCCACGCCGGGGGTGTGCAGGCCGGAGCGGCGCAGGAGGGAATCATCCCAGTAGGCGCGCACGGGGGCTTGGGGAGGCAGAGCCGCCAGCACCGCGCGACGCGCCACGGCGAAGAGGGTGGGAGCGGGAAGGCGGTCGTGGGAGAAGAGCCGGTAACTGGAGGTCCAGTCACGGAACTGTGCGCCGCAGGTGGTCAGCAGGCCGGTCACGGTATGGCGTCCCAAGCACAGCAAGGTGCTCAACGCGAGGGTTTGGGCGTGCGCGGCGAGGCGACGCTGGTGGAAGCCGGAAGCGCCCTGGCGCCAGAGTTGCTGGAAGTGGTCGAGGATGCCGGCAGAGTTTTTTTTAGTACGGGAGCGGGTGGCGTGGTGCGTCGCAAGGCCAGCAGGCTTTTGTCTTCCACGAACCACTCGACGATTTCGCCGCGGGAGAACTCCATGGCCTGGGCGAGAGCGGAAGGGAAATTGATGTACCACTGCTCACTGGCTTGGCGCTTGATGAGCTGCACTTTGGTGGGGAAACCCATGGGAAAGCCTCCTTTTGATGACTAGTCATTATACTAGATAACAAAAGTGCGGCTTCTCTGCAAGCAAAAAGTGTGAAGAGAATTCTGTCTAGTAAAGAGCCAATGTCCAGGGGCGGGGCTTTAGCCCCGCCATGGAAAACGGTTTATCAATCAGGGGCTTCAGCCCCTGAGGCAACGTGGCTTCAGGGCCTAAAGGCCCAACTCGACGGGCACTCTCAGGCGACGGGGCTGAAGCCCCGCCCTTCCAGAGTGCTCAATTCGGGCCGAGCGCCGCGAATCGTGGTTAGCGGTGAACGTCTCCGTTAGCGCCGGCTTTTTTGCGGGCATCGTGAACGACTTCGATCTGGCGCGAAAGTTGGCGCATTGAATGGACTACTTGCCGGAGGCGTTCGGACTCATTCCGCAGCAAAAGGAGCTGTTGCTTAAAATCGAGGGCGAGAGGCAGCACGGCCGCGAGACGGAACGACAGGCTGCGGTAAGGCTGGGACAGGTGGACGGGCAGTTCGTTGGTCTGGTGCAACCTGCGCATCACTTCTTGAAAAAGTTGAAGGGCCCCTTCCGCTTCTGTGTCCTCCGGCGTGTCTGAGCCTTCGTCATCGAAGAACTCGACCGAAGCGCGCAGGTAGGACCTTTCCTCGTTGGTCAGTAGGATCTCGAACCGCCGCTTGCCGACGGCGAGGATATCCATGCGGCCGTCCTCGTATTTCTTAGTGAGGCTCATGATCCGCGCCGTGCAGCCGACATTGGAAATCTCCTCCCCCTTGGCCAGAACTACTCCGAAATCCTGCCCGCCGACGCCGGAATCCTTAGCTTCCAAGCACTCGCCGATCATTTCACGGTAGCGATCCTCAAAAATGTGAAGGGGCAGTGGTTCTTCAGGAAGAAGCACCAGTTCCAGGGGGAAAAGCGGCAGCAAAATCTCTTCCATAGTATAAGGATCTCCTCAGTTTCCTACAGGGTGTCCGCCCGCTCCAACCCAAAGGGCATGCGCAAAAGCAGCCTGCGTCTCAGGTTCTTAGCCGCGCAGCTTCTACGGCGGCGTCAGGAAAAACCGCGATCCCCAAAAACCAGGGCGAGTTACTCTACCAATTCGAAACTTGCTAGTACACCGGTTCGAACGCTGAACCAGTCCATGCACATACTTTGGTGACTTCGACGGAATTCACGGGCTCGTCTTGCCCCACGGCGTGAAACTCTATCCTGGCTTTCCAGACTGGAACCGAGGTTTTCCCTCGCGTTTGAAATTCCACTTCGCCTTTGGTCACCGTGCCGGGGGCGCCGACGTTCTTCTCGATGGGCCGCAGCACTTGCACGTCCGCAGGGAACGACTCGAGATTCCGCGACTCGAGCGGAGCCATCCATAGCGAAGAGAAGTTGCCGCGTTCCAACCGGCGAATCACCAGGTTTACCCCGTAAGAGGCTGGGCCCCGGCGATAGGGCTCATGCGTGATGAGGCACTCGTTCCCGTCGCCAACGAGGTCGCGGACTTCGCCGGACACGATCCCTGGTTTCATTTCCGAGAAAGGGAATTCAACCCAGGGGCCGCGCGCGTAACTTCCGCCTTCCGGCAGAAAAGCTATCAGGCGCGCGGCGGGTACGCCGATCGCCGCCACGAAGCATACCAGCGCCGTCCCGGAATTCCCCTGCCTGACCAGCCAGCGCGCTACCGCAGCTTGTGAGCTCGGGAAATCGATCTTGTCCTTGATTCGGAGTTCGCGCAGCAGCGCTTCGCTACTGGGGAAGCGGTCGAGGGGAAGAATCTCAACTCGGCCGGAATCAACCCAGCCTTCGACTGTGTTGAGCGTCGCGAGGTCGGTCGAGCGGACCAGCGCCCGCTGCCTGCCGTTCTTTGCTTCCGCCTTCAGCACCGGCACGAGCGCTCCCCGGTTAAGGCTCAGCGAGCTGCTCTTCCGGCCCAGCATTCTTGGCGCAAAATCGAGCGGCCCCTGTTGAACGTAACACCAGGCGGTAGGCTGATGGCCCGCTCTCTCCTTGGCGAGCAAACCTCCCCCGGCGAGTAACCCGCTGATCAAGATGAAGCCGCAAGCCGCCGGGAAGAATCTCATGCCGCCCACTATTGTTCACTTTGGGCCGGTGTTTGACAAACAAAATCGTGCACCCTAGACTGGACAGTCTTCATGATCTCACACGGAATACACACGCGATTCTCCGGTCGGAGGCTTCAGGGTTATGGGAAGGGACTGCTGTACTTCCTTGCCGCGACTCTTACGCTTTTGCTGTCTGCTCCTGCCTCGGCGCGCATGGTCAAAGACCAGACCGGCCGCAATGTAGACGTCCCGGAACATCCTCACCGCCTCGTGTCACTTGCTCCCAGCATTACAGAGATTATCTACGCCCTCGGCCTGGGTCACGACTTGGTCGGGGACACGGATAACTGCGAGTTCCCACCCGAGGCGTTGAACAAGCCGCACGTTGGGACGATGGTGAATCCCAGCCTCGAGAGGATCGTGGCGCTGAAGCCCGACCTGACGCTGGGCACGCCCGAAGCCAATCGGCGCGAGACCGTCGTGCAGCTCGAGCGGCTTCGCATCCCTCTTTACGGAGTGAAAGCGACCACTCTCGAGGGGACGCTGGCCTCGATTGAGGACCTCGGGAAAGTCCTGGGGCGCGAGTCGGAGGCGAAAGATCTTGTGGCGAAAATGCAAGCCAGGATTGACCGCGTCGAAAAGCGGGTCGAGGGCCGACCTAAGCCTAAGGTGCTCTTCGTGGTTTGGTACCGCCCGCTGGTTACGATCGGCCCCGATACGTTTATTGCCGACGTCATCCGCTCGGCAGGTGGGATTCCGACCGGTGAGAATCTGAAGGGCGAATGGCCGCGCATGAGTCTCGAGGCGCTGCTGCCTGAAAATCCCGCAGTGATTATCCTACCCAAGACCGAGTCCTTTTCCCCCGCTCTTGAGGAGTTTCAAACTCTACCGGGTTGGAAGAATCTGCGCGCGGTGAAAGAACATCGCATGTATTTCGTCTCCGAAAACATCCTCCGGCCCGGCCCGCGCCTTGTAGATGCCTTGGAAGAGCTGGCGGGCATCCTGCACCCTGAAACGGCCCTGAAGACGGGAGAACGCCATTGACCCTTCCGGCAACACCTCGCAACGTGTTTATGGTTGCCGCGGTCATGTCGCTGCTTCTTGGCTTGGCAGTGCTGGCCTCTCTGACCATGGGCGCGGTCCACGTGCCTTTGTCGGAAGTGTGGAGGGCGCTGGCTTCGCGGGGGGCGAACTCCGAAGCAACCGTCATTGTGCTGGAGATTCGACTGCCGCGAATTCTGTTGGCGATTCTTGTGGGCGCGTCGCTTTCAGTTGCGGGCACTGGACTGCAGGCCCTGCTGCGAAACCCGCTGGCTGATCCTTACGTGCTGGGGATTTCGAGCGGCGCAGCGGTGGGAGCCATTTTCGCTCTCTGGCTGGGCGGGCGGATTGCCGCTGCTTCGCCGCTTGCGGCCTTTGCCGGGGCGGTGCTCACCATGGTTTGGGTTTACTTGCTGGGAAGGCGCGGCGGGCGCCTGGCAAGTTACACGCTGATTCTGGCCGGCGTCATCACTGCTTCCTTCCTGTCCGCCGTCATCCTGTTTATGCTCACACTGCTTTCCACGCGCGATGTGCGGGGCATCGCCTTCTGGCTGATGGGCGACCTCAGCGTGACCCCTGTGTCGGAGTTGCGCATCCTGGCGCCGGCCATCATCCTGGCGATTGCGGGTCTTTACGTGTTTGCCAAGGATCTGAACGTCCTGCTCCTGGGTTCCGAAGAAGCAGCCCATTTGGGAGTGAACGTGGGCCGCGTCGAGGTCGGCGTTTATATTCTCGCCTCATTGCTGACCGGGATCGCAGTCTCGGTCAGTGGCGCAATCGGATACCTCGGCCTGCTGGTCCCTCACCTGGGCAGGATGTTTGTGGGCAACGACCACCGCATGCTTTTGCCCACCGCTGCTTTTGGGGGCGCGATTCTCCTGGTGCTGTCGGACACGCTGGCGCGAACCGCACTCGCCCCCATGGAACTTCCCGTGGGCGCCGTCACCGCTGTAGCAGGCGCGCCGGTGTTCATTTACTTGCTGAGAAAGACGGCGGGATAATAGTAAGTTTGAAATTTCGAATCTGAAATTTCAAATGTTCAAACTACATACTGTGGCCACGGGGCATATTCTTGAAGCAAGTTACGGACAACGGACGTCGGTGGACTGAACTCAGATGAACGACCAAGCTCTCAAAGCGGCCACTTCCGAATCGAGTCGAACGGGGGAAGCCCACCACCATTTGTGCGTGGAGGGAGTCTCATTTCGCTATGCGCACTTCGACCTCGCGTCCATAAGCTTCGAAGCCCATTCGGGAGAAGTGATTGCGATTATCGGGCCGAACGGTTCAGGCAAGTCCACGCTACTCGAAATCGTCAGCGGGCACTTGCAGCCGCAGTCGGGAAAGGTGCTGCTCGATGGCGAGGACCTTCACCGCCTGCCGCCCCGTCCGCTGGCGCGGCGCGTGGGCTTGGCTCGGCAAGAGACCATTTTGTTGTTCTCATTTGAGGTGCGGGAATTCGTTCGCCAGGGACGCCACCCGCACCTGGGCAGCAGTCTCTTCGAATCGCCTGAAGACGAGCGTTGGGTTGATTGGGCAATGGAAAAGACCCGGCTCACGGATTTCGCCGGGCGGCGCGTGCTGGAAATGAGCAGCGGGGAATTCCAGCGCGCGGTGCTGGCTCGAACTCTCGCTCAGCGGCCTCAACTCGTGCTGCTGGACGAACCCACCGCCAACCTCGACATCGGCTACCAGATCGAGATGTTCCGGCTGCTGCGCGATCTCGCCATCTCCGAAAACTTCATCGCGGTCGTAGTCACTCACGAATTGAACCTTGCTTCGGAGATGGCTGATGAGCTGATTCTGCTGGAACGCGGCCGTTGCCTGGCCAAGGGACCTGCCGAGCAGGTTCTCGCACCGGACCTGCTCAGCCGCATCTTCCGCACTCCTATCCTCGTAGACCGCAACCCCTCGAGCGGACGCCCGCGCGTCACCTGGGTGGCGGGCCAAGCTCAAGGCTGATGGCCCACCCGTGCCCCTTCGCTGATCTTGGCGCTGCGCGAGGGGAGATGAAGCCCTGCCCCTACACCCCAATCCGTCGATAAGCTCGCTGCTGTATGGGGATGGCTTGCCTTTCCCCCATTCCTGCCTGCCTCGACAAGAGTAGGGCAAGCCCTACCCCTACACCGCATAGGCGCTAGGTTAAGGGCCGGTGGGGCGCCCAACATGCCCGAAGGGCATGAAGGTCATTAGCCGTAGGTGGAACCTACGGGCGAGAAGGCATACATTGAGTCTGCCCGCGACCCCGAAGGGGTCGAATTCAACCCCTCCGGGGTTGGACTCATTACTTTGGGTTGGCGCGTACCGTAGGTTGCACCTACGGCTAATGATATTGAGTCCCTTCGGGACCCCGTCGCAACGCTTAATCTAGCACCTATGCCCCTACACCGCCCGGGTCGAGTCGCGCCCGGCGGAGGGGCGTGCTTCATTCCTCGCTTTACCTGGCCATCCAGCCACCGTCCACAGTGATGATGGAACCGTGGACGAAATTGGAAGCCGCAGAGGCGAGGAAAACCACCGCACCTTTGAGGTCCTCGGGTTCGCCCCAGCGCCCGGCGGGTATTCGGGCCAGTATGGACGCGGCGCGCTGCGGGTCATTGCGCAGCGATTGGGTGTTGTCAGTGCTGATATAACCCGGTGCTATAGCATTAACATTAACACCTTTTCCGGCCCATTCGTTCGCGAAAGCCTTGGCCAGTTGGCCCACGCCGCCTTTGCTGGCCGCGTAACCGGGAACCAGGATGCCGCCTTGAAATGTCAGCAGGGAAGCAATGAAAATGATCTTCCCCTGGCCGCGCTCCACCATTCGTTTGCCGATTTCCCGGCTCAGAACAAACTGTGAGTTCAGGTTGATTTCTATCAACCGATCCCAGTATTCGTCCGGGTGCTCGACGGCGGGTTTGCGCAGAATGATTCCGGCATTGTTCACCAGAATATCAATAGTTGGAAAATCCTTCTCCACTTCTCGGATGAAGGCGTAGAGAGCCTTGCGGTCGCTGAAATCGCAAGCATACCCGTGGAAATCCCGGCCCAGCGCGCGGACCTCGCGCTCCACTTGGCTGCCCGTCTTTTCCTGCGCGGCGCTGACGCCGACAATGTCCGCCCCGGCTTCGGCTAAACCCACCGCCATGGCGCGCCCGAGTCCGCGCCGGCAACCCGTAACCAGAGCAATCTTTCCATCGAGCTTGAACTGCTCAAGAATCTGCATTGCGCGTTGTCCTCCCTCAAAAGAAACCCCTCACCCGGCCCGCGTCGGCTGGGGAAAACGCCGGCGCGGGCAACCCTCTCCCCGAGGGAGAGGGCGGCTTTTCCACCATCTGCCGGTGACTCGCTTCCGGTTACTCGTCACTGCACTTAATCAGGACTTTCATGACCTCGCCGCCCCGCTCCATTTGCTGAAGCCCCGCTTGCACCTGCTCCAGGGGATAGGTCTGGGTGATGAGCCGTTCCAGCGGAAGTGATCCTGAACTTGCCAGTCGAATTCCCGCCTCGAAGTCCTGGTGCTCGTAGACGCGCGTGCCGCGCAAGCGCAGTTCGCGCCAGAAGAAGCGAAAGAGATCGACCTTGGGTGGGTCGGCAAACAAAGCCACCACAACGATTCGACCACGCGTTCGTGGGAGCTTGGTCATCAATTCGGCGCCGGCCTGCGACCCCGTCACTTCGAACACCACGTCTGCGCCGGCAGTCCTGGGTCTGCTCCGTCACATATTCCGTGAAATCCTTTTGACGGGGATCAAGGGCCTCGAGACCAAGTTCCTTGAGAAGTTGCAAACGGTAGGGATTAATCTCGGAGACCAGCACCCTGGCGCCCTGGTTCTTCGCCACGAGCGCCACCAGCGTGCCGATCGGCCCGCCGCCCAGCACCACAACGTATTCGCCTTTTGCGACTTCACCCAGGCGTACGGCGTGGCAAGCGACAGACACAGGCTCGACCAGCGCGGCGAGCCGGAACGGGAGGTTCGCGGGAAGACGATGCAAAGTGTGAGCGGGTACCGTCCAGTAGGATTGCATCGCGCCCTGCGTGTCGATGCCCATGAATTTCAGGTTCTGGCAAATGTGGCTGTGACCGGCGCGGCAGGCCGGACAATTGTTGCAGGGATCGAGCGGCATCACCGTCACCGGATCGCCCACCGAAAAGCCTTCGACGCCCGGCCCCAGCGCCGACACCGTGCCGGACATCTCGTGTCCCAGGATTTGCGGCAGGTGAACGCGCCGGTCCATCTTGCCATGATAGATATGCAAGTCCGTTCCGCAGATTCCGCAGTAACCCACCTTGATCTGCACTTTGCCCGCAGCGGGATCAACGGCCGCTTCGGGACCGGTGGTCATGGTTGCATTGCCCACGTAAAATGCCGCTTTCATCGTCATCACCTCGCGTAACGCTGACCTGCTTTTCAAGGTCGTAAGTTTTCGGCTGATTCGCCACCTAGAATAAGCTACCGCGGGCATTGACACCAGCCCTAAGTTCGACCTTGAACTTGCGCCTCGCGGCCTTTTCGCGGGCTCGCTGACAAGCCGCGGACCCCGCGGCGCTGACTACTCCGAGGCCTATCGCGCCGGCGGCAAGGCGCACGAAGGCGCGTCGACTCAGGGGTACCTCTTGCATACTCCCCGAACCTCCCTTGGCTCGACACTTCAAGCGTTATGGGTTTAAAGTGCCTACACTCGGTGGGGATTTGTCACCTTTCGAGTCTGAACCCGATCTTGATGGTGACCTGGAACTCGGTCACGGCGCCGTTCGCGATCTTGCCCCGCTCGTCCACAACTTGGAACCAATCCATGTTTCGCAGGGTCTTTGCCGCCTCCGCCACTGCGACCTTGGTCGCTTCGGCAAAACTCGTGGGTGAAGTTCCAACCAGTTCTGTGATCTTGTAGATTCCCGGCATTAAGCTCCTCCTTAGTGAATTTGGCTTGCCCACTGCGATGCATTTTAACTCCAAACGGCATTGCGGGGAGCCCGAATCGATCCATTGAGGATTCGATTCCTGCCAGTGCCTCCACGACCTTAGTTTTATTGGCGCTATTTACCAAGTCAGGGACTCTGGTACTGGTCCGTATGCTTGACAGTTTTAACGGTGCCTCATAGAATTTTATTTGATAGGCAATTTGGCCATAAAGGTAGGACATGGACAAGAAGAAAGCTGATTACTACAAGAAGCGCCTGGTCACGACGCAGGAGGAATTGCTGCGGGTGGTGACGAAATCGGACCGTGACGGGCGTGAAGCGGACGGAGATCCAACTCAGGATATCGCCGACAAAGCCGCCAACTCCTACACGAAGGAGTTTCTCTTCCACCAGAGCGATGAGAACCGGCGTCTTCTGCAATTGGTCAGTGAAGCTTTGGATCGCCTCAAGACGGGCACCTATGGCCTCTGCTTGTCCTGCCGGGAAGAAGTTCAAGTGAAGCGTCTGGAGGCGGTGCCTTGGGCGCGCCATTGCATTGATTGCCAGGAAAAGCAGGACCAGGGACTGCTTTAGCTTATCCACCACCTTCCTAGCCTCTTGAGCGGGGCGGAAACAAGTGGTGGTATTCGAAAGCGAGGTTCGTCTTCACCCTTGCCGGAAATTACAAGGCGGCCACTTCATCCCTCATCAAGCAACTGATCGGTAGTTTGTGCGCGGGGGCCTTCCCGACCGCCTGCCTGCTGTGCAAGCGCGAGCTGACAGAACTTGGCGGCGCGTCAGTTTGTGCCTCCTGCTGGGAAAGCATACAACCCTGGCTCGGCCCCTCCTGCAGTCATTGTGGAATCCCTTTTGCGTCAATGAAGGCGGCGGATTCTGCCGATCCGCTATGCGGCGTGTGCCGGCAGGGCGATCTGGAATTCGACATGGCGCGCAGCTACGGGGTCTACGCGGGAAACCTGCGCCAAGCTATTCTTCATTTGAAGTTTTACGGGCGGGAACACTTGGGCCTGAGGCTCGGAGCGCTCCTGGCGAATACATGGGAGGCTCTGCCGGGCCTTGATTCCCCCGTCATCGTGCCGGTGCCACTCCATCCTTCACGAAGACGCCAAAGAGGATTCGATCAGGCGGAATTATTGGCAAGAGGATTGATCCGGGGGCTTCGAAGAGGGAATCGATTCCGGAGTTTGCAAACTGCGCTGAACACGCTGCGTCGTACGCGCGCCACCCCTCCCCAAGTTGGTCTGAGTGCGAGTGCGCGGCGGGAGAATGTGAGGGGTGTTTTTTCGGTGGCCCGGCCGGAACGAGTGCGAAACCGTGTGGTTGTAGTGGTCGATGACGTGATGACGACCGGGGCCACGCTCTCAGCCTGCGCCAGGGCTCTCAAGCAGGCGGGCGCCTCGAGCGTCCTTGCTCTCACGCTCGCGCGCGCCAGTCCGCAGTTTCCGGACGTGGGCGGCGTAGACGCATTTGAGGGTGGCGTAATTTGAATGGGATCGCGAGGAAAATAGTAGTCGTTCCCGCGGAAGCGGGAATCCACCGTGCTGGCATCTTGAACCAACGTTCGGGGAATCTGGAATCCCGTTTACTCGCGAGTGATTTTGAATTGCAGCGTCCCCATTCGCCAGATCATGGCGCTGCGGCTTGGCCGCGCCTATTGACGAGCTGAGGCTTAACTTAAGATAATTAAGCCCAGCAGGAAGGAAAAGGGTTAGAGCGGGATGAATACGATGCCGGACGATGGACATCAAGCGTCGTTGCAAGAACCGGTGCTCGTCTTGAATGCTACTTACGAGCCCATAAACGTAACCGCGGTTCGCCGCGCCCTGGTCCTTATTCTCAAAGGTGTGGCGACGGCCGAAGAAGACGACGGCAGTTACATTCATGCTGCTCGCCTCACCGTTCGCATTCCTTCTGTGATCCGGCTGCTCGAATTCCGGCGTATTCCTTATCAGACGCGGGCGTTGTCGAGGAAGAATCTGCTATTGCGCGACCGCTACACCTGCCAGTTTTGCGGGCGGGCTTTCCCGGCGCACGAGCTCACTCTCGATCACGTGATGCCTCGCTCGCGCGGAGGCCACACGGATTGGGATAACCTCGTCGCCTGCTGCCACAAATGCAACAACCTGAAAGGCGACCGGCTGCCGGAGGAGGCGGGGTTGAAGCTGTTGCGGCTGCCGCGCCCGTTTACGCTGCATACCAGCCGTCAGATTATGCGCATGATGGGCCGCTCGGATGAACGCTGGCGAAAGTATTTGTTCTGCTGAGTTTGGGATGGCGGCGGCTTGCTGCCGCATTCCTTCAGGTTGGGCTACCCGGCTGCCGCTCGGGTTCGAGGCGTAGAACGAAGCCCCAGCAAGCTCGCCGGGTTAAAAGCCGCGACAAGCCGCCGCACTCGAGAGCTTCCCACTCGCCTTAGAGGCGGTTACCGATCACAAACCGAGGAGCGGGTCATTTGCTGGAAGTTCAAGCGCAAGCGGATTCTCATCTTTCGACACTGTCCGGCGATCGACCTTCGAGGGTGTGGACCGACGCCCTGCTGGCTGCCTTTCTCGCGGTACTCGCCGCCATTCCTTACCTCAACACCCTTCTCAACCTCTTCGTTTACGACGACGCCACGCAGGTTGTGAACAATCCCTACCTCAAGAACTTTCATCACTTGAAGGAGATCTTCACCACGCCTGTGTGGTCTTTCCTGGGCGGAGACTATCCCCGCAACTATTACCGCCCCTTGATGTCTTTCGGATACCTCCTCTGCTACCAGGTTTTCGGACCGAAGCCATGGGCCTTCCACCAGGTTAACCTTATTTTGAACGTGCTTGTGGTGCTTGTTTTGTTTTTGGTTACCAAGCGGATGTTTAACGATCGCGTGGTGGCGTTTGTCGCCGCCGGGCTATTCGCCATTCATCCAATTCATTCGGAGTCGGTGGCCTGGGTGGCCGCCATCACTGACCTCGAGTTGGCACTCTTCTACCTGTTGACGTTCTGGTTCTTCCTGGGGCTTTCGAGCTGGCGCGGGCCCAGGCTGATTTTCGGGCAACTCGCTATGGCCGCGAGTTTCGTCCTGGCATTGCTCGCCAAAGAACCGGCAGTAACATTAGTGGTGCTTGCCGCGCTGTACGAACACCTCTGCCGCGGGGACCGCAAGGAGACCCGTTGGCAAGTGAAGCTTTCACGGTACGGTCCGCTCTGGCTCCTGGCGCTTATATATTTGATTTTCCGGTTTCACTTTGTCGGCGGGTTTGCGGCCAGATCCCAATACCCGGCCCTTGGGCCGGATGCGGTCGTACTCTCCGCCTTCGCACTGGTGGGCCAATACGCGTGGAAGCTCGTCTGGCCCGGGAAGCTTTGCGCCTTCTATGCCTTCGGCATCAGCACCAGCCCTTTCGACCCGCGGTCAATCGCAGGCGCCGTGGCGTTGCTGGTTTTGGCATTTCTCGTTTTCTTCTTCTGGAATCGCGCCCGCCTGGTTAGTTTCGGCTTAATCTTCTTCTTTCTCAACCTGGTCCCTGTCTTATACGCGCCGTGGATGGCGGCCAACGTATTCGCGGAGCGCTACCTCTACCTGCCCTCGGTGGGATTCTGCTGGTTGCTGGGCTGGACAGGTGCGGCACTGTGGAGAGCCGCCTCGGGCCGCGGCGCCCAATGGCGATGGCTCCTGGCCGTTTGCGGATTGATCGTCGCGGCTGTATGTATATTGCGAGTCGTCCGGCGAAACCGAGATTGGCACGACGACGTAACGTTTTACAAGGCCACACTGGCCCTGCAGCCGGACGCCTACATCATGCACCTCAATCTGGGCACGGAATATCTCGACCTAGGCGACCTCAAGGATGCGGAGCAGGAATTGCGCGCCGCGGAGAAGCTTGCTCCGGACTACCCCTTGATTCTGGCGAATATTGGACTGCTCAACCTGAAGCAGCAGCGTTACGACGAGGCCATCGGGTACCTGATCCGCGCCATTTTAGCGAACCCCAAAGAAGCGCAACCGCACGTGTTCCTGGCGGAAGTCTACGAGCAGACGGGCCATCCCGACTACGCGGGAAAGGAATACCTGACTGCGGTCAGCCTTGCCCCTCTAAGCATGATCGCTCGCAACGGGTTGGGCGAATTCTATTTCGATCGCGGGAAACTTCCACAGGCGGAGGAGCAATTCCAGCAATCCCTCCGCATATCCGCCACGCAACGTGGTTATTGGGGGCTGGGGCTGGTGTTCTGGCGCGAGGGAAGGTATTCGGAAGCGGAGCATGCTTTCCTCGCAGCCGAAGCCATGCAGCCGTCCTCCGCCCGAGCCCATCTCATGTTGGGATTGCTTTACTCGGATACGAACCGGAGTCGCGAAGCCATCAGCGAATTACAAACCGGATTGAAACGCGACCCCACGAATCCGCAGGCCCTCGAGGCGCTGAAAAAACTCCAGACCCAGACAGCGCAGTGAGACGGCATTGCCGCGAAGCGATTTGGAGTGCAGCAGCTTGCTGGCGCTTTTTTCGAGCCAATTCGCTCGCATTCGTGTGGACAGAATCGCAAGTCCAGATTGGCAGCAACCTGGCAATGAGAAAGCGGCAGCAAGCTGCCGGACTCCAAATCCTGGCTTCAGCCCTGCAAGGCGATCAGCTCCAGGTCCGGTCCCAGGAACGTTCCTTGTCCCAATCGGTGGTGGGCTCGAAATAGCCGGTGCCAGGTTTAAGGTGCTGTCTAACCAGGTCCTCGTTGAGAGTCACGCCTAGCCCCGGCTTATCCGGAACGGTAATGTAGCCTTTGTTGATGATAGGCTTGTCGATGCCTTCCACCAGGTCCTGCCACCAGGGCACATCCAGAGAGTGATTCTCGAGCGCCAGGAAGTTTTCCGTGGCTGCGGCGCAGTGCACGCTCGCCATGCAGCCGATGGGCAGGCCGGCATAGTGCATCGCCATGGGGACGCCGTACTCCATGGCCGCGTCGCCGATCTTGTGGGTCTCGAGAATTCCGCCCGAGGTGGCGAGGTCGGGATGAATCTTGCTTATCGCATGCCGTTCGCACAGCTTGATGAAGTCTTCCTTGAGGTAAATGTCTTCGCCGGTCAGCGTGGGCGTGGGGCTTTCCTCCGTGATGCGCTGCCACAGGTCCGTGTATTGCCAGGGAATCAAGTCCTCCATCCAAGTCAGGTTGTATTTCTCATAAGCTCTGCCGAGCCGGATACAGGATTTCACCCCGATGTGGCCGAGGTGATCCATGGAAAGTGGAATCTCCATTCCCACGGCCTCGCGGATGGCAGCCACGTACTCGCAGAGCTTATCGATTCCCTTGTCGGTCACCTCGGTCGCCACGAAGGGGTGCATCAGAAACGATTCTTCCCAGGAGCTTAATCCTGACGGCCGCGTTACGGTGCCGGGAATGTCCTCAACCATGTCGATCCCGAGGTCCATCTTCAGCCAGGTCAGCCCCATCTCTTCTTTGCGGGCTTTCATGTTGCGAGCATAGATCTTGGGGTCTTTCGATTCCGTGGTATCGGCGTAAATGCGAACCCTGTCGCGGAATTTGCCGCCCAGCATCTGGTAGATCGGCGCCCCGTACACCTTTCCCGCGATGTCCCAGAGCGCGATTTCGATCGAGACCACGCCACCCGCTTGCCGCGCCGGCCCGCCGAATTGCTTGATCTTGCGAAACAGGTAATCGATGCGCAGAGGGTTTTCGCCCAAAATGCGGCTCTTCAACATCAGCGCGTACGTTGAGCTTGCTCCGTCGCGCACCTCTCCCAGGCCGTAGACGCCCTGGTTGGTATCGATGCGAACGATCGTGCACGGGCTGGGACCGGGCTTCTCGACCGTCGCCACGCGCAGGTCTGTGATTTTCAGGCTTGCGGGACTCGAGTTGGTATTCACATTCCGAAACTCCGGCTCGGCGTCTGCCGCAGCAGCATCCCCACCTACAAATGCTCCACCGAGCATCGCGGCTGAGGTCTTCAGAATATCTCGCCGGTCGATCGTCAGGTCATTGTGACTGGACATTGTTCTAACCCTCCTAGAACTCGTACGGGTAGGGCTTGCCCTACCCTTGTCGGTCAATTTCCCAGCGAGGGGACGGCAAGCCATCCCCCTACTCCTATGCCAAAAACCGCAGGCCAGCGGGCGCGGGTCGGGTGAGGGGTCACTTTGCAAACCCGTAGGCTGTCACCTCGAACGCGCGAAAAAACCGCGGACCCCAAACCCGGGGGGCCGCGCTACCCGGCGTTTCCTACTGCTCCTTCATCCGGTGCGAGGAACCCTTCGAGGCACAAAATTTGTTGAACTCCTCGATCATCTCGTGGCTCCACTTGCCGTCGATCTGCCCCGGCGTGTACTTCTGCTGGCGCAGCATCGAGTGGCCCCACTCGTCGACCAGGTGAGTGAGTTCGGCACTGTTAGCAACTTCCTCGCACAGTTGCGGCGGCACGAAGGTGACGCCCTCGACGTCGGTCACGGCCACGTCGCCCGGCATTACGGTAGCGTGCCCGATGCGGATCGGGACGTTAAGGCCCACTAACATTGTGTTTCTTAGTACGCCGGGATCCGACCAGCGGATGTAGACTTGAAACCCGTCAATCTCTTTTATACCGGTCTCATCGCGGACCCCGCCGTCCACGATCAATCCCGTGTGGCTCTTCGTGTAAATCGATGTCCCGAGGTTGTCACCTGCGAACGCGATCTGCCCGTACATATCCACGACAAGAATATCTCCGGGCTTGAGGGTATCGATCACCCAGGAGTTCTGCGCCCCAATGCGGCTCTCCGTCTTGCCGTGCTCTTCGATCGCGGCGTTAACGTCCGGCCTTACCGGCATGAATACGGCAGTCACCACCCTGCCCGCCACGCGCCGGCCGGGGTTAATCACCTTCCACCCACCCTCGAACTGATTTACAAACCCGTGGTCCGTGAGTACGGCCCATGCTTCCTCGGCGTCCACCGTCGCCATTCGCTTGAGCAATTCATCGGAGACCTTGGGACGCCCATCCTCGAAGCGCTCGCCTTTCCATTCTCGAGTCAAATCCAGGCGCTGCTCCTTCGAAAACGTTCCAAGCTGCGCCCATCCGTGTACACTGAACCCCAAGACGAGAACCATCAACGCCAGCAAGTGAATAGTCTTTTTCATGTATTCGTTTCCCCAATTGAATTAATTGAATTAGAAGAGTGGAACATAGAACTTGACCTTGAACCTGGGGAGTTTCTGCGAGCCCCGATTCGAAACCGTGAACGGCTTGACAGCGGGGGCTGCCTCTGCCGTCGTGCCCTCCCATAGCGGCGCGGCTTAGCCATGAGCGTTGCATCTGGAGGCCCACCCCTGGCTGCCCATGCCTTGCCCGCCTGCCGCAGAAGAAAGGGCTGTTACTGCTCCTTCATGTGTACCTTGGAGCCTTTCGAAGCGCAGTACTGGTTAAATTCCTCGATCATCTCGTGGCTCCACTTGCCATCGATCTGCCCCGGTGTGTACTTTTGCTCCCGGAGCATCTTGTGGCCCCACTCGTCCACCATGTGAGTGAGTTCGGCTTTCTCGGCCACTTCTTCGCACCACTGCGGGGGGACGAAGGTAACTCCCTCCACGTCCGTCACGGCCACGTCGCCCGGCATCACTGTGGCCTGTCCGATGCGAATGGGTACATTGATACCCATCAGCATGACGTTCTTGAGCGCCGTGGGATCGACGGCGCGCGTGTAGACCCGAAAGCCCTCGATCTCGCTGATGCCCGTCTCATCGCGCACCGCACCGTCCACGACCAAGCCGGTATGAGTCTTGGCGAAGATCGACGTCCCAAGGTTGTCGCCGATGAGCGTGCCTTCTTTGACTTTGCCGAATAAATCCGCCACCAGAATATCGCCGGGCTGGAGGATATCGATGATCCAGGAATTCTGCGCCCCCACGCGGCCCTCGCTTTTGCCGTGATCGTTGATTACGGCGTTGACGTCCGGCCGCACTGGCATGAATACGGCGGTGACCACCCTTGCCGCCAAGCGCGGGCCGGGGTTGATCACGTGCCACCCGCCTTCGAATTGGTTCGCAAACCCGTGACCCACGAGCACTCCCCAGGCTTCCTCGGCGTCCACGGTCGCCATCCGCTTCAGTAATTCGTCGGAGACCTTGGGCCGCCCGTCCGGGAATCGCTCGCCCTTCCATTCGCGCGTCAGATCGATGCGCTGCTCCTTCGTAAACATACCAATCTGGGCCCACCCGCACACGCTGAAGCCCAGGCCAATAATAATCAGTGCCAGTAAAGAAATTCTCTTGGTCATATGCCCGCCTCCATTATTGAAGTAGGAGAGTATAGCAGGGAATTGAGCTCGTGATACATCAGAGCAAGTGGGTTCGAAGTGAGTTTGCAATCTTCGTCACAGTCGCTTATGCCCCTCTGCGGACGGGCACCCGGAAACTATGAAAACGACGCCCGTTGTAGGGGGACGGCTTGCCGTCCCCGGCGCACAGGGTGGGGCAAGTCCTACCCCTACAGCTTTTCAGGGCAGTGGCCGAATGAACCGCGCTCTCGATTGGCTAAAGCAGACCGAACGAGATTTGGAGGTTGCAGAAACCGGGATGACGACCCGGGCCACGGGTCTGCACCCAGGCAGTGTAGGGGCGGGGGCTTGCCCTACCCGCAACGGCTCGCTGCAAGGGGACGGCAAGCCGTCCCCCTACCACTCCGTCGTTATCAACGGATTAGGGTTGCCTTCGCCCCCTCGACATTGCGAGCGCGCTCAGGTTGGAGTGTTTCAGAAACGGGTTACTTCGTACGTTTGGCGGTCCAATCCCGGTCGAAGCGCTCGCTATGGGCCGTCCCCTTCATAGAGTCCCCGTCAACGGTGGCGGAGTACTCGATGGTGAATGTGCCATTCGGGGTGTCACGCTTGACGGTGAAGGCGATCTTGTTGCCGGTGACGGTGCCCTCGAAGGCAGATTCACCGCGGCGGCCTGTCATCGTCCCCTTGATCTTCTCGCCGTCTTGCTGGATCGTCAGGGTCTGGGTCATAGGCCCATTGGGACCCTCGGAAGTGACTTCCCAGGTCCCGGCAACCTTGGCGGGCTCATCGGCTGCCATCGCCTTGGCCGCGCAGATCATCAACACCCCACACGCCAGTGCGAATGTTAGGAAACACGTAATTCTTTTCATGAAGGCATCTCCTTTGCTTGGGCGCCAGGCAGGCCTCAACACCCGATTGCCGTTAGCGCATCTGAACCCCTAGACGCCTCGCGAGCGGGATGGGTTACATCTTTGGTCAGCTCCAGTCACAAATCCTTTGCATCGAAGAACCCGCCCATACTATAGTCTGCTCTCGAATTTTTGACGTTGACTTCTTGATAACCATGTCAGAGCCTTTTCTGAGCATAGTTGTTCCGGCCTACAATGAAGCGCGGCGAATACGCGCGACTCTTGAGAAACTGTGTAGTTTCAAGGAGATAAAGGACTATTCGATCGAATTGATGGTTGTGGACGACGGTTCCACAGACCAGACTCTGGAGACCGTTTCACAGTTTCCCGCCGTCCGTGTGGTTAAGAATGACCGAAACCATGGCAAAGGGTTCAGTGTTCGCCACGGAGTGCTGGAAGCTCGGGGTGAATACGTACTTTTTAGCGACGCCGATCTGTCTTCCCCCATCGAAGAGGTGGACAAGTTGCTTTCGGCTATCGAATCTTCCGGCGCGGATGCCGCCGTGGGTTCACGCGCCCTCGAGCGGGAGCTGGTCGGGATTCATCAGCCATGGTTCCGCGACATGGGCGGGCGGCTGTTTAATCTGCTGGTAAGGGTGTTCACGGGACTCAAGTTGCACGACACGCAATGCGGGTTCAAGCTTTTCAAGCGCAATTCCACGCTTCAGGCGTTTGAACGGCAGCGCATAGAGGGCTTCGGGTTCGATCCGGAACTCCTGTTCCTGATTGAAAAAGGGGGCGGCAGGGTGGCGGAAGTGCCTGTTCGATGGAACGACAATCCGGCCACCAAGGTGCGGTTTCTTCGCGACTCCACGCGCATGGTCCTGGATTTGATAGCCATCCGCTGGCGCAGCCTCACGGGAAAGTACCAGTGAACACCATTGAATTCACACTGCTGGTTTGGGCGGCATCGCTGCTGGCAGGGTTTGTGGGATCGCTGACCGGCTTGGGCGGAGGGATCATCATCACTCCGCTGCTGACCCTGGCGCTGGGCGTTGACATTCGTTACGCCATCGGCGCCACTCTCGTCTCGGTGATCGCCACATCCTCGGGTGCAGCCGCCGCCTACGTGCGCGAAGGCTTCTCGAACATCAGAATCGGGATGTTCCTCGAGATCGCGACCACGGTGGGCGCGCTCGTGGGGGCCTTGCTGGCCGCCAGGATCTCCACTGGGTCGATCTCTATTATATTCGGGCTGGCTCTACTCTATTCGGCTTACGCATCGAGCCGCTCGCGGAAGGAGCGGGCGGGCGACCACCAGCTTGACCCTCTCGCCACTCGCCTGAAGATGAACAGCAGCTATCCCACGGCAGATGGCCCGAACTCTTACTTCCCCCGCGCCGTGCCCGGCGGGTTCAGTTTGATGTTCGGGGCGGGGGTCCTGTCTGGGTTGTTGGGGATCGGGTCCGGGGCAGTCAAGGTGATCGCCATGGACCAGATTATGGGGCTCCCTTTCAAGGTCTCGACCACGACCAGTAACTTCATGATCGGCGTCACCGCGGCCGCCAGCGCCGGCGTTTATCTCGACCGCGGGTATATCGATCCCGGGCTAGCTGCGCCCGTGATGCTCGGGGTGCTCGGGGGATCGCTAGTGGGAGCGCGTGTGCTGACCCATGCCAAGACAAAGTGGTTGCGGCTCGTCTTCGGCCTGGTGATTGGCGCGTTGGCGGTTGAGATGATCTACCACGGAGTGACGGGGAGGCTATAGCGTGGCCGCACAGCCGCTAAGATGGACAGACCAGCGCGTGGAAGAGATGATCGGAAACCTTCTCCGGGTAGGGGTAACGCTCGCCGCAGCGGTGGTCCTGTTGGGAGAGGTCGTATACCTGGCCCGGCACGGAGTCGCGGCGCCTCAATACCACGTTTTCAAGGGCCAGCCCGCGGATCTGCGAACTCTATCAGGGATCTTGAAAGGGGCGCTCACCTTTCGGGGACGCCACCTGATCCAACTTGGGCTGCTTCTCCTGATTGCAACTCCTTTGGCGCGCGTAGCCTTCTCGGTGGCCGCCTTTGCCCTGCAACGCGATCGGCTTTATGTGGTGGTTACTTTTGTTGTACTGGCGGTCCTGGTCTACAGCCTGGCGGGTGGGCGGCTGTAGGGTTGACGATTTTCTATTGTCGATTGATTCGGCACTCCGCTCTGCTTAGAAAGTGACTCCTCTCCTCGTTGAGGAGGGGCATCGAGTTTCTACATTTTCATGCCACTCATTGGCGGTATGGCCATTCTCGGCCACGTCGTGGCAGAAAGCTCGCATCTGTGTCCGACCTAAGCCCCAACGGGGCGATCTAAACAAAGCCCAGGCCAACGGCCTGGGTCAACGTTGCGCCTTCAATTTCGAAGCCCTGTAGGGGCGAAATACACCTCCTGCGCACGGGTTCGTGATCCCTGGTGCCGAAGGCGAGAGGGACGTACAGTGGGGACAAAGATCGTGGCATGGGAACTACCCTATCCCGCCCCTTCAGGGCTGACCCAATCTAAACCGGCTGGCATCACTGACCCAGGCCGTTGGCCTGGGCTGTGATAGATCGCCCCTTTGGGGCTCAGCAGCAGACTCGAGCACGACTGTCTCGACGGCGACCCGATAAGGGAGGCAGGTCGAAAAAGCTTCGCCGGAAATGTGGAAACTCCAGGGTCGAGGCACAGCCTCGACTGAGGTGTGATAGTGCGAAGCTGCGGAAAGGCAAGCCTTTCCGCAAGTCAGGGCGGCAGAGCCGCACTCTGCCCATGGGACACAAATGTAGAAACTACAGTCCCCTCCTCGTTGAGGAGGGGCTGAGGGTGGTGGACAGCTACCCCAACGCGCCAACCACCCCCCACCCCCTCCTTAGCCAAGGAGGGGAGTTGATTCTCGTTGTTTCCGAATGCCCGTCAGCCGCCGGGCATGAGCAACTGGTCAATTCTCCTTCAGGTTCAATCGTCAATCGTCAATGATCTGGGCAACCGCGCTGGCGCTTTGCGAATCGAAATACATGGCATTGGCATCAAAGCTAGGGAGTGGTAGACTGCCTCGCGGGTATGAACGTGGGGGTGGATTGCGAAAGGGCCGTAAGAGGTCTTCCTGAGGTCAGAGAGAAGCAACTGGAAAAGGAGCAGGTCATGTTAAGTCGGACGGTGAGAATTTCAGGCTTCCTCGCTGCGTTGGTGCTGCTCGTCACGTCAGCGTTTGCTGATGAGCTGAAAGCGCCACCGCCACCCAGAGATAAGGACTTGATCCCGGCGGGCAGTGTGCTTCACATGAAGCTCACCACTACGCTGACCTCCAAGACCAATAAGAGTGGCGACGCTTTTACCGGCCAGATTTCCCAACCCATCGTCGTGGACGGGAAAGAGGTGGTGCCGAAGTTCAGCCAGGTTACGGGACACGTCGCTTTCGTGAAGCCCTCGAAACGCGTCAAGGGCAAAGCCGAAATGCGATTGGTTCTCGATAAGGTGGTGACCCCTGACGAAGACAAGGCGTTCAAGCTCCCCAGCACTTTGGATGATTCGAACAACGCCCCCTGCGCTCACACCAAAGATGATGAAGGCACACTCGAAGGCTGCGGCAAGAGCAAGAAGGGGCACTCGAGGGTGCGGCTATCGCAGGAGCCATGGGAGCCGGGGCGGGCGCCAGGTCGGTTTGGGCCACGAAATACAGTGCGAATATTATGGCATGTGCGGTGGCCACGGCATGGGCGCGGACATCGGCTATGGCGCGGCAATTGGCGCTGGCACAGTGCTGATGTATAGCTTGCTCAGGCACGAGAAGGACATCATCCTGGTGCAGGGAACCGAGTTGACCTTTATTGTGAACCGCACCACGGAGGGTAAGGATTTACCACCCCCGCCGCCTGACCAGGTTCAAGCTCAGTCCCAATCCAATAGCTTCATCCCAATCTTGGCCAATGCGTATTGATGCACGGCCATTGTGGCCGTGTGCACGGGGAGGATGCCTGTGCCGCGCCGCGTTTTGCCCACTGTGTCGCCAGTGACCTTCTCCGACGCCCGGGCAGGCTGCCCTGAGCGGCAGCGAAGGGATGCCCGTGCCACAGTGGGCTCTTATTTCAGAACGGAGAGCCGGCAAGTTATGTTTCGCGCGGGGAAAATCCAAGCCAGGTGTTTCTCGTAGAAGTCCAGCGAAATAGCCGCGAACAACCTTCCTAGATTATCCAATAGCAAGTTCCCGCCGAAATTCAATCCGCCGCTCCAAGACTTGAAACCCGCCGGCGTTGTAAGTGAAATCCTCAAAACTATTCGCTCGAAATAGTCAAAGCTGTGAAGACCCCAAGGTGGAAGCGATGGGTAGGGTCTGTGTAAGAGTCCGGGGAGCTGTAGTGAGGTGTTACGACGATAACCTCGGCGCCGGGCTGAGCGACCCGGTGGACCTCAGCCATGGCTTGCAGAATGTCCGGATGGTGCTCGAGGAAGTGCGAGAAGTGGATCTTGCCCGCGCAATTGTCCTTTATCGGCCAGGGGAAATGCCCGAGGTCGCAGAGCACGTCGGCCGATGACCCAGGCTGTCGATCCAAGCCGATGGCTGAGGGTTCCTGCTTCTTCTTTCCGCATCCGATGTCGAGAATGAGCACGGTGAAAAACGTCCTTGGCTTTCAGTAAACTACGTCCAGCGACACGTCATAGAAACGGTGCAGAAAGCCCGTGAATTGGCCGAAATAGGCGGACGTGACGTTGTTGTGGACGTCGCGGAAATTCCCATGGTCGGTGAGATTGAAGATCCGTAATGCTCCGCGGAACTTATGGTTCTTGGCCCAAGGAATCCAGCGCATGCGAAAGTCTTTGGAAAGCTGCAGGTCGAGCGAAAAATAAGTCGGGAAACGGAGGCTGTTCGGCGTGCCGACGTAGTTCTGAAGAACATCAACAGCGGAATATGGGAAACCTGTATGGAGGTCGAGCACCGGGCTGGCGGTGATTTCCCAGGGGACCTTGACCCGGCCCCAGGTGATGATTCGGTTGGGAACGTTGCTCGGCAAAGCTGGAAAAGAAATTGGGCCGGATGACCGGTTGTTCGAAGGGCACGAAGACGGCAGAGAGCGTATTCAGGTCTCCACGGGCAAGGCTGTACAACATACGAAATGTTGAAGTCGGCATTATCGCGGACCCGGAAGCGGAGAGTGGTTTCCAGTTCGTGATAGCGGGACGAGCCGGTGTTGCTGAGCAGCATGAGCGGGCCGGGGGGGGCGTTGTAGAGCGGATTGATGATGAACTCCTGGTAGGAGCGGCTGCTGAGATAATTCACGCGCGCGATCACGTTGGGCCGAATCTCCTGGTCCAACTCGACGTTCCAGGTCAAGTTGAAAGGCGTGCTGTCGAGGCGGTTGTTGGAGGGCACAACGGTCCCGTGCTCGTCCTTCTTCTGGTAGAAGTTCTGCAGAACGATGGGCGGGCCGGTTGGGATTCCCTGAGTATCGTAGTAGGTGACCACGCGCGTGAGGTTCTGGGTGAAATCACCGGCCAGCAGTGGCAGCCGATCGTAAAAGAGGCCGACGCCCGATCGGATGATCGTCTTGGCATTGCGTCCCGGGAGAATAGGCCAAGCCGAGGCGTGGGGCGAACGCCGCATGCGCGCCGAGCGTCTGCCCGGAATAGCGCACGCCGTAATCAAGAGCGAGACTGGTCGTTTAAGGCCCAGTGGTCCTGGGCGAACACGGCCACTTCAGTATCTTCCGCTCTTAAAACACCCGCTCCCTGAAAGGTTATCTGTTCCGCGCAAGCGAATCCGTCCGGGTCCGTCACGAGTTGCACGGGATGGGATTTGCTGTTGTCGCTATAGGAGCGATGAACAAAATCCCCTCCCACCTTAAGGTGTGTCTGCCGGCCCAATTCTTTCCTTCCGGATTGATAATTCTGGAGCAGTTCTTGCTCGCGGCCGGCCCGAGTCCAGGCATTGAACCAGTTTCCTTCCCAATTGTCCGGCGTCAGGATCATGTCCTGGAGCCTTGCCCGTGCGCATAGCTGTCAAAGTCGGTGTACTGGAAAAGGGTCGTCAGCACTGCGCCGCTCGGGAACATGTACCGGTCCGTGGCGCCGAAGTGAGAATCCGCTCTGGGCATAATCGGAAGACGCCGGCTGCGGTATGAAAGAGTCGATGTTGTCGTATTGCTCGCGCAAGGGAAACATTTTCAAATTGGCCGGTCACAGGTTTTGAGGGGAAGCAACGTAATAGAGATCCGTGAACGATTCGAACCCCTGCTTCTTGATCTCGTTATGCGGCCAAGCCAGGCCGCGCACGGGTTGCTTATTGATATCGTACATGGTGTACTCGGAGAAAGTCAGCTTGTCTTTGAGGATGGGGCCGGTGAAGCTAAGGCGTGGTGAGTCGTCCTCTATGCCCACCATGTGCCCGCTTCTGATGCGCAGGCTGGGGAGAAAATCGTTCAGTTCCCAGTTCCATTTGTCCCAGC
Organism: uncultured Acidobacteriota bacterium; assembly: GCA_963770415.1. Lineage (GTDB taxonomy): Bacteria > Acidobacteriota > Terriglobia > UBA7540 > UBA7540 > CAVROP01. The sequence continues at coordinate 131,024 of CAVYPU010000035.1, read as the reverse complement.
GGAGCTTTGGTCTGGACGCTGGTCAGCCCGCCGCGTAAAGCGGCCATACTGCGCCTGATAGGCGGTCTTCTGAACTTCCACCGATTCCACGGCATCGATAGGAACTTCGATCGAGAAACTTCCTGTAACGGGATCGACAGTCTCCGCAGAATCAATGAGCAACATGCCCTGATTCTCCGTGACTCCTTTGATGTTTATTTTCCCGTCGGGAGTGCGAATCACGCCCGGGCACAAGCGGCAAGGCCGCCAGGAATTTCTGCTCCGCCAGAGGCAACGTCCGAAGTTGTCCTGAGGTGATCGTGGCGGGTGGGCGCCGTGGTCTCGAGCGAGACGGCGGGCGCCTTCTCCTTTACCTCCACCTTTGTGCGCAAGCGTACCTCGCGCGGGCAGGACGACCTGGATAAATGGCGACTCTCCTTCGGCGATTCGGATGTCCTTCTGAATCAGAGGCTCATATCCTAGTGCTGCGCAGGTCAGATCATAGTTGCCGGGGATCAGCCCTGTGAATTCAAAGCCCCCTGTTTCTCCGGTTGTTCGGGATCGTCCTTCCGGGGTATGCCCGGACCCTGGAGTGTGCAGGTTGCGCCTGCAATCGGCGTGTTATTGGCGCCAAGCACCTCGCCTTTCAGGACTTGAGTTTGCGGCGCTGCGATTACGAGGCCAGGCACGAACCCGAACATGGTGAGTAAGGCGAGGGCCAAGGCTGCGCGACGACCTGCATGGTTTTGCGTCATCAGCAAATATTAGGAGCTCAATGGAATCGAACCACGGGTATTTTAACCCGACCGCGCTCAATATGGCTAGGCCGTAGCGTGACGCAATGGCGGGCGAGCCCCCTCTGTGGAATGCGGCTGCTCGCTGTGGCAATCTGGAGTTTTCTAAATTTCCATAGAACTCGTTGGCGGTATGGCTGTTCATCGGCCACGCAGCGGAAGAAAGCTCGCATCCGTGTCCGACTTAAGCCCCTTGGGGCCTCATCAGCCGGCCTACGCAGAACTATCTGCGCACCGAGGCGACACGACAAGGGACGGCAAGTCGAATAAGTCTGCCGGGACTTGTAGAAACTCCAGCGTGCCGACACCTCTATGCGGGGTTAGCACTGTGGCGCGCGTCGCGAATCGTCTGAATCAATCCCTTAAGGTCTTCCACGGTTGTCCGAGGATTCATGAGCGTGGTGCGCAGGTACACGCGCTTGCGCAAGACGGTCTGCACCAGGAAGTAACTTCCCCCGGCGACCACCTTTTTTCGCAACTCGATTTGATGCGCGTCGAGCTTTTCAGGCTCGCTCCCGAGGGCCTTGAGGGCCGCAGGTATGTGGCGAAAACAGAGGATGTTGCTTTCCGGTTCCGTGGCCAGTTCAAAATCGGGTTGAGCTTCGAGCAAAGCTGCGAATTCGCGCGCCAGATCGAACGTTCTGGTCACGAGCTCGCCAATGGCTTTCGCTCCGTGAACGCGCAGGGCCAACCACAACTTGATTCCCATGGTTCGCTTCGTGCATTCGAAAGTGCGAAGCGCCAGGTCGAAGTCCGCTTCCTCCGGGCGGCGGGCAAAGAGGTAGCTTGCCTCTTGAGAGAAGGCGGCGTAGTTGTCTTCGCGTTTGGGAAAGAGAACGGCGGTGACGAGGCTCGGGGCGAAGAGCATCTTGTGCACGTCCCAGACAAGGGACGACGCCAGCTCAATTCCGTCCGCCAGGCTGCGGTACTTCTCTGAAAGCAGCGCCGAGGCTCCGTGGGCGCCGTCGATGTGAAACCAAACCCCCTTTTCGCGGCAGAATTCTCCCATCTCCCGCAAAGGGTCGAAAGAACCGGTGGCCGTGGTGCCGGCGCTCGCCCACAATGGCGATCACTTTTCTTCCTTCCTGCGTCGTCTTCTGGTAGAGCTCTGCGAGCGCAGATACATCGGCCCGGAAGCGGCTGTCAGTGGGAATCGCGACCACGGATTCCTGGCCCAGGCCGAGGACTCCAGCCGCGCGCGCCAGCGAGTAATGCGCCTGGTCTGAAACCAGCAGCGCGAGAGGCGGCCCCGCATGTAGCCCCTGCCGCCACGCCGCGCCTTGCGTAGCAACATTTCGTGCCGCGAGCAAGCCCGTCAGGTTTCCAAGCGACCCGCCGGAAGTGAGGACGCCGTCCGAGTTTTCGTCCCACCCCACCGAGGTGCACAGCCAGCGAATGACTTGCCGCTCGATCTGCGTGCCGGCCTGCGCCATTTCGTGGACCGCCGCGCTGTTGTTGAGCAAGCTCGAGATCAAATCCCCGAGCGCCGCGAGCGGCATAACGGGCGGGAGTTGGTGGCCCATGTAGCCCGGATGATGCAAGTGGATGCTCTGGCGGAGGAACCGCTCAAGACAACGCGACACTTCAGCCTCTGGGTCCTCAGCCGTTTCGAGAGGGAGTGCGTCTTGATATTGCCGGGCAAGCTCGATAGGGGCCTCGACGGGAAGAACGGGCACTCCGCGCGCCAGTGCGGTCTCAAGATAATTCGCCAGCGCATCAACCACTCGGTGGCCATGGCGCCGGAATATTTCAGGGTCGTAAAGATCGGTAGGCATAAGACGCCTATGGTAACTCAATCCCTCACAATTGGAGCGGGCGTTTTGGAGTGCGTTTTGGAGTGCGGCAGCTTGCTGCCGCTTCCTACTGCCTTTTTGCTGCTGGACTCTAAGTTGGCATGCCGCTGCGGTTCTATCCCGAGGGCCTGAAGGTCATTGTCACCGGCGCGTTTCGAGCAAGCTCGCGCCGAGAAAGCGGCAGCAAGCTGCCGCACTCCAAACCCTGCTACAATCCCGCCTATGAAATCACCCAACGCAGATGGAAAAGCGGCGGGCCACAAATGCGAAGGCTCCAAATCGCTCAAGCTGGACTGGCGATTCGTGCTGGTGAGACCGCGCAACCCGCTGAACATCGGGGCGGCGGCGCGGGCCATGGCAAATTTCGGATTTCGCGAGATGGTGGTTGTGGATCCTTACGGCCCCGTTTGGCAGGAAACGCGCTCCGCGGTGGGAGCGGAGGAGATTGTCACCTCGGCGCGCGCTGTGAAGGATCTGATGGAAGCAATCGCTGATGCAACCGTTGTGGTGGGCACCACTGCAGGGTCCCGGCGCAATCTGGACCGAAACCCTATCGCGCTCCCCGTTTTCCCCGCCTGGCTGCGCGAGCGCAAAGCAAAGGGTGTCGCCGCATTGCTCTTCGGTTCCGAAAAGACAGGCCTCTCGAACGAGCACATGAGTTATTGCCACGCCCTGGTACGCATTCCCACTGCCGCTGATTGCCCATCCATGAACCTGGGGCAGGCCGTGGCGGTTTGCGCTTACGAACTCGCGCGCGCCGGACTTGTGCCCGCGCGTCCCCTGCGGCCCACAGTGCACCTCTCAGATGCGGCGGGCGCCCAGTCTCTCGATCACCTGTTCGAGCGTGCCGCGCGCGTTTTGGACCAGGTGGGATACCTCATGCCCAAGAGCCGCAGCGCCACGCTGCTGAAGCTGCGCCGCCTGTTGCTGGACCTCGAACTCACCAACCACGATGCGAAGATTCTAGGCGGAATCCTGGCGCAGATTGATTGGAAGATTGAACAGGGGCAAAAATAGAAGTCAGGAGTCAGGAGCCAGAATTTGGGATTCAGCAGTTCCGATTTGCCCTGCCCTACTTTGAAAATGTCGATTACTCCAAACCACAAACGTCGTCGTCCCCGCGAAAGCGGGAGCCCACGTCAAGTGGATTCCCGCTTTCGCGGGAATGACGAGAGTTTCGGCGGAGCCAGGAGCGACGTTTCATGGTTTCTCGCGGGTGGCGTTGACATTGCTTTCCATGTCGGCGACACAGGGCGCAGACATACAGGGCAATGTCTGCGCCACCCCAGCCCATTTTCATGGTTTCCGGGTGCCGCGGGTGAGGCATGTGCGACTATTCCGGCTTCTTGCCTCTGACTCCCGACTTCTTTCCTTCACTATCGTTCGCTGAGTGAAGCCGGGATTTGCACGAAGGCATCGGCGGGGGTGAAGGCGAGGCGAGTCTGCGGATCGCGCCAGTTGTCGAGCATGGCGACTTGCTGCACGCAGGAGACGGTGCAGCGCGGCGCGCACGACTTCTGGGTGTGATACTCGTGCTCGAGTTGCGCCCGGGTGTATTGCTCGAGTGGAATGGCGGGATAACCGCGCTGCTGCGAGCAATAGTGGACCAGCCCATCCTCGCAAATGTAGAGGTAGCGGCTGCCGGCGCGGCATCGCCACTCATTCCCGAGCCCTTGCGCGATGTTTCTTTGAAACTGGTTGAAGCGCGAGTAGGAGCGCTTGCCCATCTCCATGATCTCACTGAAGAGCTGTTGCTGGCGATCACTGAGCGGCTGAAGCTGCCCGCCGTGGTCATGAAGGATGCCCACGGTGCTGGTGAATCCAAGCTCGAGCGCGCGGCGCGCCACCACCAAAGCGTCGTCGGGATTGCGCACGCAACTTCCCAGGACGGAATTGATATTCACCTGAAATATTGCGTAGCGGGCGAGCAGGCGCAGCTTACGGTCCAAAACTCTCAGGCTCTTCTTCGAAACTTCGTCCGGCTCCACGTTGTCGATGCTGATCTGTAGATGGTCCAGGCCGGCGCGGTTAAGGTGTTCGATGCGCTGCGGGGTCAGCAGATAGCCGTTGGTGATCAAGCCCGCTATAACGCCGCGCCGTCGAATGCGCTGAACGATTTCTTCGAGCTCGGGGTGGAGCAGCGGTTCACCGCCACTGATTGTGATGATGGTCGTTCCGAGCGCCGCCAGCCGGTCAACGCGGCGGAACATCACTTCGAGGGGCAGGGGTTTCGAGACTTTGTCAAATTCATTGCAATACGCACAGGCGAGATTGCAGCGCCGAATGGGAATCAGATGGGCGAGCACAGGATGCTTCGTCGAGAGGAGTCCTTTGGCAATCATCCGCCATTCTCGAAGGCGGGTGTTCCAAAATCGCAGTTTTCGACGAAAAATGAGTTGCTCCATTTTTTATTTTATATGCCCTGCAAAGCCCACCAAGGAACAGAAACCGTTTAATGCTAATTCATCCTTAACACGCTGACAATCGACAAAATCCGAATGGTCGAAATTTGTGAGTGAATTGCCGATTCCGGTGGTTAAGCGAATGTTAATGCCCGCCTAAGTGAGACAAAGAATTGGAATTGCCTGCAAATCTTCGGCTTGCTCTGGGACATTGGCCGGGGTATTCTAGCGTGTTCATTGAGCCTCGTCGGCGGCGAGTGCCTGTAGGGGTGAGTGGCGAGTCGCCCCTGCTCCATCCTTTCTTTCGTCCAGGTGAAAACAGTGGGGGAGGGTCAGCAAACCACCCCTGCCATGGGAGTAGACGTTGAAAGCAATTCCTGTAGCCCAAGCGGCTCGAATGATTGCGCGAGGAACGTGGAGCTTTTGCACAGACCGGCCCCTGGTGGTTTCGTTTGAGCTGACTCACTCTTGCACGGCGGATTGCCAGCATTGCGACAAGGGCAAGATCAAGCCGGAGCCGGAGGGTCTGCTGCGGGCGGAGGACTACGCAAGGCTGCGCAGCCGTTTGAAGCCTATGGCGGTGCAACTCTCCGGCGGCGAGCCGTTGTTGCGGAAGGATCTGGCGGAGATCATCCGGGCGGTCAAAGAACCGAGCGGCTTGCCATACCTAATTCTGGTGAGCAACGGGCGCTTGCTGACGGAAGAGAAGTACCTGGAATTGCGGCCTCTCGGCCTTAACCAGATTTCGATTTCGCTCGACTTTCCCGACTCGCGGCACGACGACTTCCGCCGCTCCCCCGGCCTTTACGCGCACCTGGAAAAGCTGGTTCCTGCGCTCGCCCGTCACGGCTACGACGACGTGGCGCTCAACACCGCCATCACGCGCGAAAACCTTCCGGCGCTCGTCGGGATCTATGAACGCGCCAAAGAGTGGGGAGTGTCCATCTCCTATAGCGCGTACACGCCGCTCCGAACCGGAAGCTTGGATCATTACATCCAGTCGGCGGAAGACCTCGCCCTGCTGCGCAAGACCCTCGACCAATTGCTCGAGCTCAAAGCCAAGAACGGCCGCATCGCCAACTCTCCCTGGACCCTTTCCGGCATCCATGGGTTCTTCCGCGATGGGACCGTGCCGGGATGCAACGCGGGACGAAGGTTTATGGTCGTGACGCCGGTGGGCGGCTTGCGCCCCTGCTCGATGTTCGATTACGAGTACACTTCGCAGAAGGCGATGCTGAAGGAATTTGTTCCCTCGAACGAGTGCGGGGCCTGCTACGTCTCCATTCGTTCCTACCTCGACGCCTCGTTTTGGACGCTCCTCAAAGACAACCTCAGCAGCCGCGTTTTTACAGGCAACGGGAATGCCAATCAGTGCTGAGATTTGGAGTGCGGCAGCTTGCTGCCGCTTTTCTTGAGCGAGCTTGCTCAAACTTCCATGCTTACTGCCGGCCCCGAAGCGGGGTTAACACGACGCTTGCCGGCCGGCGATGCGGGGTCAGTGCTGCGACCGCCCGGCCAGCAAGCTTGCCTGATCAAAAGCGGCAGCAAGCTGCCGCACTCCAAACCGCGCGGACTTATCCCGCCCGCCCCACCTTCGTCGCTTCGCTGACTTCGACAAGGCGGCCTGTTGCTACGTCATAAACATAGCCATAAACGGGAATGCTTTTGGGGACCAACGGGTGGGCCTTGATGCGCGCCACATCGGCGACCACGCTTTTGGCCTGGTCGCTGATGGTTAACCACTCGATGAACTGGCCTTCGTGCGAGCCGGGGCCTTTTCCCACGTCCTTCCATTTGCCGCCTTCGAGTTGGGCCGTCTCGAGGCTGTGCTCGAGCAGTTCGCGCATCACCTCATTGGTGAAGAAGAGCATCCCGCAATTGGTGTGATGGATTACGAACCACTCGCGCGTCCCCAACAGCTTGTACGATATCACCAGTGACCGGATGGCATCGTCGCTGGCGCGCCCGCCGGCGTTGCGGATGACGTGTGCATCACCCTCGCTCAGCCCGGCAAAGCGCGCCGGATCGAGGCGAGCGTCCATGCAGGTAAGAATAGCGAAATGGCGCGCGGGCGGCATCGCCAGCTTGCCCTTATCGCCGAAATGTTTTGCGTAAGCTTCGTTAGCAGCGAGAACTTGCGTCAGAACTTCGCTCATATCATCTCCTCGTAGATGTAGTTTGACCGTAGCTGCAGATACAGCGGATGCGCAGGGGTGAAAGCCGCCATGCAGTGTCGCAGGCCTGAGAAGCAGGTCTTGGACGCTACAGCGGCACGTCACTCATCGATTGTCACTCGTCACGGCTTTAGCAACTTCTCGATGGCTTCCACCACTTCGGGCGAGTCCGGCGTTACCTTGGGCTCGAAGCGCGCCACGACTTTTCCGTTTCGATCCACCAGAAACTTGGTGAAATTCCACTTGATATCGCCCGTCAGGCTGGGATTTGCCTGCTGGGTGAGGTATTGATAGAGAGGCGTACAGTCAGCGCCCTTCACCGAGACCTTGGCAAACATGGGGAAGCTGACGTTGTACTTGGTCGAACAGAAGGTCTTGATCTCCGAATTCGTTCCCGGTTCCTGAGCGCCAAAGTTGTTGGCTGGGAAACCCAGGATTACAAAGCCCTGGTCCTTGAACTTCTCGTAGATCGACTCCAGCGCCGAATACTGCGGCGTGAAACCGCATCGGCTGGCAACGTTCACTAGTAGAATGACCTTCCCCTTGTAGTTTGAAAGCGACGTGGGCTCGCCATCGATGGAAGGAAGGGTGAAGTGGTAGAGGTTCTCGCCCGCACACAGGGTTGCAGCAGACGCCAGACTCGCCACCAGAAGCGCGAGAAACGGAAGCACACGCAGAGGCCGAATGGCCATCAGTTTTCTCCTTTGTTTGATTGTGCCCTGACCCCGATCCTCGTTTATGGCCGGGGTTAAATTTAATGATAACCCAGGTTTCGAGGCGTGAGCAAGCAGTAGGCCGGAATGGGAAGTGTCTCAATTTGACGCGCCATGGCCGTCCTGGCCATGCAATAACACGGGCAGGACGCTCGTGCCACTTCGCAAACCAAGTTTGATCCATCCCGCGTAGCTTGTTAGAATCGAGGCAGGAGGGCGAAATGAAAGAGCTGAGTGAAAAACTGCTGCGTGCGGTCGAGTGGGCGGAGCCAAGGCTTCGAGAGTTCAGCGAACCGGAAAGCGCAAAGCCCGTGCTGGCGGGTGGCTGGTCGCGCAAGGAGGTGATTGGCCATCTCATCGACTCGGCGTCAAACAACCACCAGCGCTTTGTCCGCGCGGCCCTTCAACCCTCCTTGGATTTCCCCGGTTACGACCAGGCCGGGAATGCGCGCGTGCAGGCGTTCCAGCAAGCTGACTGGCCGCTGCTGGTTTCGCTATGGTGCGCCTATAACCGCTATCTGGCTCACGTCATCGCGCAGTTGCCCGCGTCGAAGCTGGACACTATTTGCCGCATCGGGTCGGGCCAGCCCGTCACACTGGAATTTCTAGCTACGGACTACCTTACGCACCTGGTCCATCACCTCATCCAGATCGGCGCCTCAGACACCCAAGAGGACAGATACCGATCCGCGTAGCATGGCCTTCCGATATTGAGGCCCGTGGGCGCAAACTCAGGGAGCGGAGGCAAGAAATTGCCGGCCGCACGCTTGCGCTGCGGGCGGATAAGGGTAGAATGGGAGCATGAAAACTTGGTTTGCTTTTGGAAAGACAGGATTGGATTTGGACTTGCCCGAGGGATTCTGCTATCAGGTGCTGGAGGCGCGCTCGGCGGTTCCGCTGGCTGACCAGGCGGCGGCCATCGAGCGGGCGCTCGACAGCCCGTCAGCGGGCCAATCGCTCCGGCAACTCGCTACGGGGAAGAAGTCGGCGGCGATTTCAGTTTGCGACATCACGCGCCCGGCGCCCAACCGCGCGGTTCTGCCGCCGCTGCTGGCCAGGCTCGAAGCGGCGGGCATGGCGCGGGAGGCCATCACGATCCTGATTGCCACAGGCCTGCACCGCCCGGCCTCGCAGGAGGAAATCAGAGAGATTTGCGGCGAGGGTGTGGCAGGGAGGTATCGCGTCGTGAATCACCACGCGCGCGAGATCTCCGAGCACCGCTATCTGGGCGACACAGCATCGGGAACGCCCGTCTTCATCGACGAGCGTTTCGTCGCGGCTGACCTTCACATCACCCTGGGATTCATTGAGCCACACCTGATGCTGGGCTTTTCAGGTGGAAGGAAGCTGATTGCGCCGGGCCTAGCGCACGAGAGGACGATCAAGGTCCTGCACAGCTCGAAGTTCATGCGCGACGCCCGCGCCGTGGAAGGGTCGATCGAGGACAACCCCTTGCACCGCGAGCTTCTGGAAATTGCGCGTATGGCACGGCACGATTTCGTGGTGGATGCAGCGCTGGCTCGAGGGACGGGGCAGCGTCCGATTGCGGCACTCTTCAGCGGGGAGCCTCTGGCGGCCCATCGCCAAGGTGTGAGGTTCGTCTCTGAAGTGATGCTCGAAACCCTGGATGAGCCTGTGGATGCGGTGGTCACGACCTCGGCCGGCTACCCGCTCGACCTCACCTTTTACCAATCGGCCAAGGGAATCACCGCCGCCTCGCATATCGTGAAGCCCGGGGGCAAGATTCTGCTGCTGGCCGAATGCGCGGAAGGACCGGGCGGACCCGAATTCAGCGAAATGCTGGCCAAGTACCCCTCGGACAGCGGCTTCATGAATGCCATCGAAGGGGCGCCTGTGATCGTGGACCAGTGGCAGCTCGAGAAGCTGGCGCTCGTGACCACTAAGGCAGACGTCGTCTACTACGTTCCCGGCCTGCCGCATAAGTACCATGCGTCGCTTTGGGGAAAGGCCTGCGCCACGCCGGAAGAAGCCGTGGGCGCACTCACATCCTCGCTGCCTCGAAACGCGCGCATCGCGCTGATCCCTGAAGGGCCGTACGTGCTCGCGCAGGTAGGACAGGCAGTAAGTCAGTAGGGGAAAGGTTAAAGGTTAAGGTTTAAGTCTAAAGGGTAAAGGCTAGGAGCTGAAGGATGTTTCTTATCCTTTAACCCTCACTCTTTAGCCTTTTTCTTAGTTCATCTTGACGTACTTGGCTCCCGCCGCGGGCTGTATTTCGAAGATGGAATTGGGGATTTTGAGGTTTACTTTGATTCCCCTGTACCGGGCAATCATATAATCTCCGCTGGGCTGGTAGAACTGTTCCTGGGCGGGCATCCAGGAATCCTCGCTGACCCACATCTCGATCTTGGTGAGCTGGGAAGCAAGACTCTGTTTGCGTGGTGTCAGCTCGAGCAGCGCTGTGTCATCGCCCCCCACCTCTTCTTCCTTCACGTATTTGATGGTGTAGGACTTCTTCAAATCTCCCGTTTCCGCTCCGAAGCCGAGGAGCAGGAATTCCTCCACCAAGCCTGACTTCTGCTCCAGGTTGTATTCCTGAACCTGATTGATCTTCGGATAGTAGATTTGCGCCCGGTTCTTCTTAAACAGGACGATCTTAGATTCGGGTTGCTGCATTTCGATCCGAACCTCAGGATTCTTGCCCTTAAGGTAAAAGAGGCGGCCTTCGGAGGTTGACTTGTCGTTGACCAGCACCGTCACCGTGGTGTATTCGAGGTTCGCAGACAAACTCCTTAAACGCTTGCCGGCATCGGACATGCGCTCAAGGATCTGGGAAAGATCGGGTGGGAGTTTCCCTTTGCGGGGCGTGGCGCCATCAGCACCGCTCAAAACAGGAGCCTGAAGAACCAAGGCGGAGAGGAACCAAAACAAGAATTGTCTAAAGCGCAAAATCGATCTCCCGAGTCCATTGTAAGTGGAGTGGCATAAAAGGACAAGCCTGAACCAAATTCCAGGAGCAAGAAGCCAGGAATCAGAAGTCAGAATAAAGACGCTATCAATTGCGCCGCAGCCTGGCAAGAACCAGAGCGGCCAGCCGCTATCTATCTGGCGAACCGCAAGGTCAGCACACTCTTTGCCCGAAGCCTGGCAACCCATTGTCTGCTGAATTCTGACTCCTGACTTCTGGCTCCTAACTTCTTCCCCTCACTTGTCACTTTCTTTACGACTGACCAGAACCGAGTAGCCCAGGATTACATTGTTCTTGTCGGTGATGGGATCGACTGACAACACGGTGAAGGGCTGGTGCAGTTGTCGGCTGAGGATCGTCTGGATGGCATCCTCGGGTTTCGTACCCGCGAAGGATTCCACAAGGCGGGCGTTGACGAGGTACCGCCAGCCTTGCTTTCCGTGCCCCATTTCAACGAAGCCCTGCTGGTGGCGAAGGTCGGTAAGTTCCAGGGTGGGCCGGTCGCTGAACCAAATGCGGGGAGTGAAGAAAATGAAGGCAAGGATCGCCAGGACCATCACGTCATACTGCCAAGTCCCGCGCTCATACGACCAGAGCACCGTGTGACTGACACCGGATTTGATCTTGTCCCAGACCCTCTTCAGTCCGCCAGCCATAGTGCTGTCCTGAGTTCGCGGCAAGGTCAGATTGCGGACTTCGCTGCTTTGAGCCATAAAAATGCGTAAGCCAAGAATGTAATGGGAAACGCGTCAGGAATCAATCGGAAATAATCTGACCATCCCGCATATGGATAATTCGGTCCGCCACAGCGGCCACCTCGGGGTTATGGGTGATCATCAGAATCGTTTGTCTAAAGTTCTTATTCAAGTCGCGAATCATGCTCAGCACGGCCAGCGAGTTCTCGGTGTCCAGATTGCCCGTGGGCTCATCCGCCAGGAGCAGCTTGGGGTCGCAGATGACGGCGCGCGCGATGGCTACGCGCTGCTGTTCGCCTCCCGATAGCGCAAAGGGCCGATGGTCGAGCTTGTCCTGAATCCCAAGCATTTCCACCACCGCTTGGAAGCGATGCGGGTTAAACCCATTGCCCTGGATGTGCTGGGCGATGGCGATATTGTCCCGCGCCGTCAGCGTGGGCAGCAGGTTGAAGCGCTGGAAGACGAAGCCGAGCTTGTGCCGACGGAAGCGCGTGCGGTCGGCGTCCCTCATTTTGGTGAAATCGTTGCCATCCACCAGCACGTGCCCGCTGGTGGGATTGGTCAGGCCGCCCAGGATGTGAAGCAAAGTGGATTTGCCGCAACCCGAGGGTCCCACGACCGCCACGAACTCACCTTCGTGGACAATGCAATCCACACCTCGCAGCGCCTCCACCGCGACTTTGCCGACGCGGTAAACCTTCCTCAGATCGTGAGTGGCAATGATGGGGTCCATTTATTCGTACGCCAAAGCGTCCACAGGATCGAGCCGGGCTGCACGTAATGCGGGATAGAACGCCCCCAGCAAGCTTCCGGCGATAGCGAGCAGAGCGGCGTAAAAGGCCCATTCGAAAGTCAACTCGATCACCAGGGTGGGGAATCTCGCCAGAATGAGTTTCGAGAGCGCCGTCGTCAATCCGTACCCGGCGATGATTCCAATTACGCTAAGAAGGCCCGACTCGCGCAGAATCACTGCAATGATATACCCTTTTGAAGCTCCAAGCGATTTCAAAATCCCTATCTCGCGGGTTCGCTCCGTGATGGTTGTGTACATCGACAGGAAGATGACCAGAAACCCGATCCCCACGGCAATGACTATGATGACAGTCGTGAAGACATTCAGCCCCGGCAGGTTATTGGATGTCATCATGGACATGTATTCCTTCACGGGAGTGATCTGGTACTTGTGGAAGTAGCTGATGGATAGCGTCGATAACCTTGCCGGTATACGCGGGCTCAGTGCACTTGACCCAGAAAATAGTGAAGCCTTGTCCTGGACTTGCAGAAGGTCCTCGGCGGTGTTCAGGGGAATAAAAAGCCGCGCGCCTTTGCCATGCTCGACGATGCCGCAGATGCGAAATTCGTGATTCAACAAGAGTCGTCTTCTGCCCGACCTTTGACGTGGTTCGCCTTGGCATACAGGTCGTCCACCAGCAGGTCGTACGGGTTTGCAAACGGGCCGCCAGAGTGGTATGCAAAGCCGCCCGAAACGCGGTTGAAGCTGTCCATGTCAATGCCGTATATCATCCCCAACCCTCCCACGCGTTGAAGAGGATCAGCGTTGGAGCCACGGCCAGCACATGGGGGACTTCTTGCAGCCGGTCACCAATTTTAAGGGGCATGGGGGCTTGTGAGAAAGCCAGAAGGAATGACGTCCCACCCGGCTGCACCATAACGTCAGCGCCCACACCTTCCTGTCGATGGGCCGAGTCGTTTACCAGCCCATGCGAGAGCCCCACGAAGAGCATCACCATGGCCACTTCGATCGCCACCGCGAGCGCGCTCACGAGCGTGCGGATGGGACGGTGCAGGATGTTGGAGATAATCAGCTTATTGACCACTCGGCTTCTCCTGCTGGGGCTGGGCGTTCAGGTCAACCAGTTGCGATCCGGGCGGCTGAGTGAGGACGAATTTCTCCGCCTCGATGGGCTGGTTGAAAGTCGCCTTCTGAATCGTGATCGTCAAGCGATAGTCTTCGATGGGCCTCGCCACCTCGATGTGAGTAGGGTATGTAACTCCTTGAAAATCATGGTATTCGGAGTAATGAACGTCTTCGACGTAAAGGCCCTCGGACTCGTAGAACTGCATGCGCGCGAGCTCGAGGTCGGCCCGGTCGAACCAAGCCTTGCGCTTGAGGCGCAACTCCCCGTTATCGTTCGGTTCCACGACAATCACCACGTAGTACCGGTGCCCCGCTTCCTCATCACCCTCCAGCATCCACTTGTCGTGCGAGTGATCCAGCGCCGGAATCATCAACGCCTCCAGGATGTGCTGGGGCCGCAGGTTCTCCAGGGAGTTCTTCGCGGGACGGCGGAAACCTGTCTTCCCTACAATGAACTTTTGCAGCGGACGGAATGTTCAGCCGGAATTCCTGGCCATTCGACACCATGTCGAAGATGTCAGTCCTCAGCAAAGGCGCCTGACCTAACACTCGAATGCTGGCAGGCCTTTCGGCGAGGATGAAACCCCTGACGTCCTGGTATTCCTTAATGACGCCGGAATATACGGACCCCGCCGTGGGTTGAAGATCTACGGTCGCGGTCAGTGTATTGACGTCGTGGCTTCTTGAATCGAGCTTGGCGACCAGATCGGAAAGGGATGCTTCGCGTGCCGGAGGGGGCAATTGCGACGGCCGAATCCGCGTTTCTCGTCGCAGCAGGCACCCTGGAGCGGGCAATAGCGCCACGGCCATCGCCAGCATTGCCAAAAGCTTTCTAGTTCCAGTCAGATTTACTCTCCGCAAGTGTGCACCTGGAATTTAACAGACGGTTAGCATGCTGTCAATCCACACATGCTTTGTGGTACGGCTGATCCCGCGAAACCGGCAATCCATTTCGCGCCCATCGCCTCCAAAAAGATCCGCAAGGTGGCATCCCGCTTTCTCGGGAAGGACCGTAAAGTCGAACGTCCATCGCTTCCAGACAAGCCGGCTGACATCTCCGGATTTGTCCGAAACTCGGCCTTGCCGTCGCGGCATCCGCGCTGCCGCGGATTCTTCCCATCAGGCCAAGGGGGCAAGTGAATTGCCAAAGGAGAAAAGCCGGGGTAGAGGACTTAATCCTCTGCATTTCTTGGAGTTGCACGATCGGGAATCTTCAGGGAGCCGACGATCTCGGAAAGGTGCAACCGTTTTCTCTGGCAGTAGTCGCGTAAACCTTGCACTATGCGAATTGATGTTTCCGGGTCGTAGAAGTTCGCCGTGCCTACCTGCACGGCCTTGGCTCCGGCAATGAAGAACTCCAGAGCGTCTTCCGTGGTGGAAATACCACCCAATCCAACCACCGGGATTTTCACCGCCCGCGCGGCCTGATACACCATGCGCACGGCTACCGGTTTAATAGACGGACCTGATAGCCCCCCGGTTACATTCGAGAGGCGCGGCGTTCGCGTCTCGACGTCGATGGCCATGCCCACAAACGTGTTCACGAGCGAAAGGGCGTCCGCACCTGCCTCCTCAGCGGCACGTGCAAAAACCGTGATATCCGTGACGTTGGGGGAGAGTTTCACGATCAGCGGATAACGCGCCGCCTTCTTCGCCGCAGCCACGACCTCTTCCGTCAGTTTCGGGTCGCTTCCATACACCATGCCGCCGCAGCGCGTATTCGGGCAGGAGATGTTGAGCTCATAAGCCGCGATGCCTTCCCCTTCGTTTAGGGTTTCGACGCAGCGGACATAATCCTCAGTGGAATAGGCGAAGACGTTCACGATGCAGCGCGCCTTGAGGGTGCGCAGAAAAGGCAGTTTCTCGGCGAGAAAGCGCTTAGCCCCAACGTTTTGAAGGCCTATGGCGTTCAGCATCCCGGATTCGGTCTCGTAGACGCGCGGCGACGGATTGCCCTCCATGGGCTCGGGAGAGATCCCCTTCACCACGATCGCCCCCAATTGGTTCAAGTCGATTAGGGACGAGAACTCCTTACCGTATCCAAACGTGCCGCTCGCCGTCCAGACCGGGTTCTGAAACTTGATTCCGGCTATCTCTGTTTCAATCTCGGGGACGAACCGCTCACTGGCGGCCGCTTGGCCGCTGCCCGCAGAGGCTTCGCGAGTCACGTGTCTTGCCGACATAATCCTAGAGTCCCGTCCCACGTAGCATTTCCCAATTGGCAGGGGTGGCGCAGAAAGTGAAGTCAATGTCTGCGCCACCCTTCGTTATCAAGAACGACTTGGGACACCACACTAGTCCCAAATCACTTTATCCGCCCAGAACACCGGTCCCTCGGTGCAGACCCGCTGGTAGGCCTCGTGGCCGGAACCCCGAACTCGGATCGAGCAGCCGAGGCAGACTCCCATGCCGCATCCCATGCGGTTCTCCATCGATACCAGGCAAGGATGGCCATACTTCTTCGCCAGTTCCACCGAGGCCCGCAACATAGCCCACGGCCCGCAAACCATCAAGAGGTATTTCTCGTCGCTGTGATGCGCCAGGTAATCTTCGAGGGGCCTCGTAACAAAGCCACGATAGCCTGCTGAACCGTCCTCGGTTGCTAGCAAGCTCCCGCGTACCAAGGGCTTGAAGTCCTCGACGCCCACCAGATCTTCCTTGCCTCGCCCGCCCATGAAGAGGCGCTGATGAAACCCCGCTTCCGCCAGGCGTTTCGCAGGCAGGAGCAACGCGGCTATTCCAATGCCTCCCGCAACATGAAGAATCTCGTTGGCCTCGTGCGCCCGGGGCAGGTACTCCTCCTCGAAGAAACCATGGCCAAGAGGCGCCAACAATCCCAACCGGTCCCCCGGCTTGAGATCGGCCATCAAGCGCGTACCGCGTCCCACAACTTTGTAGAGGAATTGAAGAACCTGGAGGGTGCCGTCCTTGCGGCCTCTCTTGCCGTCGGAACTCCCAGCCTTGACGTCGTAGATGCTCATCGGCCGGCGCAGAAGTACGTCCGACCTGCCGAGCAGCCGCAACATGGCGAACTGCCCGGGCCGCGCGGCCTGCGCCTGCCGGGGGGATTCAACACTCAACAAAAAATGGCTGCCGGTGAGGGGGCGGTTTCCGGTAACGATCACAATCTCATCGAGCATCTTCGTTATGTTACCAAAACTTTACAGTTCCTAGTAGGGGTATGAGATCCCCTGATCCCTCGATAACGACGGAGGTGTAGGGGGACCGCTCGCCATCCCCGCCATTCTGCCGGCCGCGACAAAGGTAGGGCAACCCGTGCCCCTACACCTCTTTGAGTGTTTTCCAATGACCGGTCCTTTGTTTTCATAGACATTCTCGCTTTGTTCCGCTCGGTTGTAGGGGGACGGCTTGCCGTCCCGCCTTTCTGCTGGCCCCGACAAGGGTAGGGCAAGCCGTCATAGGCGCTAAGATAAGCAAGGATGCTCTTAGCCACGGCAGTGGCGGCATAATGTGGCCCACGGCGCCGAGCCGTGGGATGACGATGGGGCGGAGTCGAGTTTAAGCCCCGGCAGGGGCGACACAAGCTCTGCGCGCGGGCCGCCGCGATTATGTCGCCCCTACCGGGGCTTAAGAATAATCTTCGTATCTTCCTTACCCCACGGCTGGCTCGCCGTGGGCCACATTATTTCGCCCGTCCGCTGACGGGCTTTCGAACGTCCCTGACCGTTAAGCCAGCGCTTATGAGGGCAAGCCGTACCCCTGCACCCTCTGGGAGTTTTCCATGGCGGTCCTTTGTTTTCATAGACATTCCCGCTTCGTTCCGCTCGGTTGTAGGGGGACGGCTTGCCGTCCCCTTCGAGCGGGCCGTTGGCCCGCGGGTAGGGGAAGGCCTACCCCCATCACCATGCGCTGGTAAATCAACCCGGCGTTTTGCGAAACGGTGAGCTTTTGTCCTAGAATGTTTCGCAGGTGCTTTTGACATGCTATTAGTGCGTGGTCTCACCATTCTCGGGCTGATCGTGCTGAACGCCTTTTTTGCGGCTACTGAATATGCGCTCTTGAGCGTAAGGCGCACACGCATAGAGCAACTGGCGCGCGAAGGCAACGCTCGAGCTCGCCTTGTCCAGACGCTGCTGGGAGACATCGGCTCGCTTATTTCAGGCGCGCAGCTTGGTGTAACCGTGGTCAGCCTGCTTATGGGTTGGCTGGGTGAAGGATTCATCTCCACGACCCTTCAGCCTCTGCTGGATGTCAGCCTGCACCGGCATGCCTCTGCCGTGCTGATCCATTCGATGGCGGGGGCCTCTGCTTTTATGCTCGTTACCGTGCTTTTAATGGTGCTGGGCGAACTGGTTCCAAAAGCCATTGCTTACGACCGGGCTGAGGTGGTTTCCCTGATAGTCGCCCGGCCCATGCTGATCTTCTTGAAGCTGAGCCACTACGCGGTAGGAGCCCTAGTGGGGATGGCGAATGGCGTCCTTGGCGCGCTGGGCCGTTCTCCTCTGCGCGGATACAGGCCGCTTCACACCCCTGAAGAAGTGAAGCTCATTGTCTCCTCGATCCGCAAGCACGGCCTTCTGCGGGAAGAACAGGAAGACATCATCCACACGGTTTTCGACCTGGATTTCATTCTGGTGCGGGAGATCATGGTGCCATGGCCCAGGATCACCTGCTTGCCGCTTAC
Source organism: uncultured Acidobacteriota bacterium (assembly GCA_963770415.1). Lineage (GTDB taxonomy): Bacteria > Acidobacteriota > Terriglobia > UBA7540 > UBA7540 > CAVROP01. The sequence continues at coordinate 113,024 of CAVYPU010000035.1, read as the reverse complement.
CCAGGACCTGCGCCTTCTGCTTGACCGCATCGTGAAGGACCAGCACTCGCGCGTGCCTATTTACGAAGGATCGCCGGACCATGTCATCGGGATCCTCTACACCAAGGACCTGTTGCGGGTCGTATCGGAGCGCCTGAAGAGCGGCGTGCCATTGCAAGTTCCGGTAGACCTGCGCCCGATACTTCGCCAACCCCTGATTGTCCCTGAGTCCAAGCCCCTCTCGCAGGTCCTCGAGGATGCCCGCCGGCACCATTCTCACCTCGCCCTGGTGGTGGACGAATTTGGGACTTACGTGGGTCTCGTAACCGTTGAGGACGTTTTGGAACAACTGGTGGGCGAAATCCGCGATGAGTACGACCAGGACGAGCACGTCATTCACCAGGTCAGCGGCAACGTCCTCCTGATGGATGCGTCGATCAATTTGCGCGACCTCGCCAATGACTATGAGATTGACCTGCCGCGCGGCGCCGGATACGAAACTCTGGCTGGATTTGTTCTTTCGCTTTTGGGCGTAATCCCCAAAGGCGGCGAAACTGTGACCTATGAAGGCTGCCGGTTTACGGTCACGGAAATGGACGGCCGGCGCGTGGCGAAAGTCAGGATCGAGCGCCTCCCCGTTCCCGCCCCTCAAGCCAAGCTCGCCTCAGAACAGCCGCAACCCCGAGCTTGAGCGGCCATGTCAAACACCGGCATCACCGCCGATAAGCACTCCCACCTCCGCCCCACGGTTGGCGCTCAGTATCTTGGCGGCAGAGCCCCGGTTGGTGCAAATCTCGATGAATCCGGAACTCCCCACGATTGCAAAAAGCTCCGTGGGCCCGCCCATCGAATAGGCTAGATTGAGCCGGGTAATCTCCTGCCCGTTGATGATGATTCTGAAAGGCGGGGGATTTTCCGCAAACAACTCCGGCACGTCTTCCGGGCTGATGTTGGTGATCAGGTTTCCGAACGTGTCCACCTTCAAGGTCATTCCCTTGAGCAGTTTTTCGTTCACGCGTTTGGGTCTCGGAGAACTGAAGCGCACGTAGTCCGTAATCACTTCGCCGAACTTATCCTCCGGCAACCCTTTGCTTAACCAGCCGGCAACCGGAGCGAAGATGTCGCGGCCATGAAACGTGTTGCTGACCGGGTTCAGGAAATAGTGGTCGGCGGTGATGTGCCAGACCTTGACATTCTCCTCGCGGGTGAAAAGCAGGGAGAGCGCTCCGTTGTCAGGCGCCACGAACCTGTATTGCCCGGCGCGAACCAGAATAGGCCGGCGCGCGGTTCCCACGCCGGGGTCTACGACCACGAGATGGATAGTTTCGGGCGGAAAAAACCTGTAGCTCTGGAGCAGCGCGTAGGCGGCCTCAAAAATATCATAGGGAGCGATCTGGTGGCAGATGTCGACAATCTGCACGTCAGGATTGATGCTCAGAATTACACCCTTCATCGTCCCCGCATAGTGGTCCGTCGTCCCGAAGTCGGTGATGAGCGTAATGCAAGGTTTGTGGGACACAACCCCTCCTGCATTGTGGAGATGCAACTATAAACTATAGAACTGGTTTCAGCCTACGCCCCCTGCAGAATGGTCCGGAATTGTTCGAGCGTCATGGGGGCGACGCAAGCGGTGGCAAGGTTCTCCCGCACGTGTGCGACGCTGCTCATGCCCACCAGAGCGCAGGTGATGCCCGGTGTTGAGCGCACGAATTGGATGGCGCGTTGTGCGTCGGATTCAAGGCGTGGAAACCAGTTTCGAACCTTGGGCGGCAACCCTTGCGTGAGTTGACCTTGCAGCAGGCTGGCGCTGGCAAAGACCATTAATCCGTGCGCCGTTGCCACCCGAAGAAGGGGTTCCATCTTTTGACCTGCCATTTGGGTGCCGGTCACCGCGGCTTCCGGCATGGCAAGGTTGAAAGGCAACTGGAGGGCGCGGAAATGATGAAGGCTCCCGCCCACCTCTTCTGCCAGATGCAAGACTTCGGCGAGCGAAAGCGCCTCAGCCGAAGTCGGGCTGGCGCGGTAGGCGTTCCACGTGGCCGTTCCATACACGCGTATCTTGCCCTCCGCCGCGGCCTTCTCGAGCGCGGCAAAAGCCGCCTTCAATCGGCGAATGAATTCATCGCGGCCCACCTGGCTCAGTTGGGTTTCAGGGTTATGCAGATAATAAACATCCAGGGTCTCGAGGCCGAGGTTGGCGCGGCTTCTGTCAATCTGGTTTTCCAGGTATTTGGGAGACATGACATGGCAACCGGCCACAACTTCTTCCATGCGGATGATTCCGGGGTCTAACAGATTCTCTTGAAAATAGGCGGAAGGGTCCGCCGGTTCTTCGTTGTCGAAGCTCAGAAACCCGCCCTTGCTGGCTACGATAAGCTCGTCCCGCTGGACCCGGCCCGAGGAAATCATCGCTGCCAGGGCCCGGCCGATGGCGCGCTCGCTCCGCTGGTGGCGGTAATTAATTGCCGAGTCGATGACATTCACGCCTGACGACACCGCCTGCGTGATGGCCTCTTGGTAACGTTTGTCGTACTCGGCCGTGGGATCTCCGAGGTACGTGCCGATGCCGATGGAGGAAATCCACAGACCTTGCTCCTCACGAATATGCCCCGGCAACTGCTCCGCAAAGCGGTCGCGATAGCGCGCCGTCCCTTCCGCTGTGGCGAAACCTTGAATCAGCATGTGAGATTCCTTTTTGCCACCAAGACAAGAAGACACGATGACACCAAGACACCAAGGCACAAAGAAAAGCCTTTATGCATTCTCTCAACCCGAGCGTCGCTGTGTTTCAAAAAGCCTCTATATTTTCTTGGCGTCTTTGTGCCTTGGCGGTTCACTGAGCTCCCATGTTCTCTTGGTGTCTTGGTGCCTGGGTGGTTATTCAATCCGGTTTTGCCTTGACCAGGAAAATTGGAATCTCGCTTTCGTGCCGGACTTTGTCGATGGTCGTGCCGTGGATCAGGTCCGCAATTAACTTGTGTCCGTGCGGGGCCATCGCGATGAGGTCGCAGTGTTCTTCCCGCGCTGTCTGCAATATGGCCCGCGCCGGCTCGCCTCGCTCGTGTCGCGCCATCACCCTAAAGTTTTCTTCCCGCAGCTTCTGGGCCACGCTTTCCAGATATTCGCGGTCCTCTTTCATCTCCTTCGAATCGGAAAGATTCAAGTTGTCCTGCCACTGCGCCGCCCAGCCGGTGGAAACGTGCAGCAGCAGAATCTCCGCCTGGGTCAGCGTTGCCAGCTCCTTTACCCGCGGCAATAGCACGCTGTCGGCCTTGCTGTGATCGAGAGCCACAAGAATCTTCTTGAACATGAGGACTCCAACTTGGCCTAGCCCGTGACCATCAGGACCAGGAGATAAACGTTCAAGACGGCGATGATCCCCGCCGTTATCCAGGCGAGGATCTTGAGCCACAGCGGGTTCACATATTCACCCATGCGCGCCCGGTCGCCGGTGAATTGCACCAGGGGAAAAACCGCAAACGAAAGCTGCAGGCTCAGGATTACCTGGCTGAAAATCAACAGCTTGGCCGTGCCGCGATGCCCGAAAAACGCCACGGCGATAATCGCGGGGATAATGGCCAGCAGGCGTGTAATCAGCCGGCGCAGCCACGGCGCCAGGCGAATGTTCAGGAATCCTTCCATCACGATCTGCCCGGCAAGCGTACCGGTGAGGGTCGAGTTCTGGCCGGAGCAGAGCAGCGCTATCGCAAAGAGGATGCCGGCCATCTGCGTTCCCAAAAGCGGCGCCAGAGTGTGGTACGCATCCTGAATTTCCGCCACCTGGTTTAGGCCGTGTTTGTAGAACGTGCCCGCCGCCATGATGAGTATCGCCACGTTAATGAAAAAAGCAAAATTCAGCGCCACCACGTAATCGAGCAGGTTAAATCGCAGCGCGGTTTTCACTCCCTCTTTGGTGCGCGCGATAGCCCGCGTTTGGACCAGCGACGAATGGAGGTAAAGGTTGTGGGGCATCACCGTGGCGCCCAGCATGCCAATCGCAATGTAAAGCATCTCGCGGTTGGTGAAAAGCTGCGAAGTGGGAACAAAGCCTTTTCCGATTTGCACCAGGTCGGGTTTTACCAGGATCAATTCCACCAGGTAGCAGATCCCAATCGTCCCGATCAGGCCCACCACCACGGCTTCGAGATAACGGAAGCCCTTATGCTGAAGGTAGAGGATGGCGAGCACGTCGAGCGCCGTCAGGCAGACGCCGAGAAGCAGCGGAATGTGGAAGAGCAGATTGAGGGCGATGGCTGAGCCGATCACCTCCGCCAGATCGCAGGCGGCGATGGCGATCTCGCACAGCACCCAAAGGATCAAGCTGGTGCGCCGCGAATAATAGCCGCGGCAGGCCTGCGCCAGGTCAAGCTGCGTGACGATCCCGAGGCGCGCCGCAAGCGCCTGCACCAGGATCGCCATCAGGTTGGACACGAAGAGGACGAAGATCAGTTGGTAAGCGAAACGAGACCCGCCGGCGATGTCCGTAGCCCAGTTGCCGGGGTCCATGTAACCCACTGCCACGAGAAAACCCGGCCCGGAAAACGCCAGCGCCTTCCTCCAGAAGGACACACCCGTGGGTATCCCCACCGTCCTGTGAACCTCCGGCAGCGAGGGCACGGCCAGCGAGCTGTGATCGAAACTGGCGTGTGGTTCGTCCATCGGTTACGATGAGTCGAGAGGTCGAGGAGTCAAGAAGTTGAGAAGTTGCAGAGCCTGACCGTTGAACCGTCTTCAGTGTCTCCGGTTGGCGAACAGTTTGGCTTTTATCGACTCTTCAGCTCCATGACTCCTCGACTCCTTGACTGCTCGACTCCCAGTATAATCGACTTACGCCGCAAATTCCTCGTTGGCGCGCTTGAGTAGCGCCTTCATGTAAGCAATGCTGTACGCTGTCCCGGCCCTTCCGCCTCCAATCATCTCCGGGATGTGATCCGGAATCATGATCCCCTTGAAATTCACCTCGCGCAGCGCCCGCATCACTTTATACATATCCACATAGCCATCATCCACGAAGGTCTCAACAAAATGGGGAAGAGGGGCGTTCACATTACGAAAGTGAATCTTGAAGATCTTGCCACGGCTGCCAAAATAGTGAATGGTCTCGATGACGTCCTTCCCCATCAGCTTGCCGCCCTCGTCCCACGTGCCGCAGCAGAGGCACATTCCGACATTGGGACTATTGGCGATTTCGAAGGCGCGCTTGTAGCCCTCGAAGTTGCCAAAGATGCACCGCGGCACGCCGCCCAGCACTGGCACCGGAGGGTCGTCGGGATGAATGCCGATCCTCACTCCCGCCTCCTCCGCCACCGGCGCGACGGCCTTGATGAAGTAGGTATAGTTATCCCAGATCTCCCTTTCGGAGTAAACCCGGCCGTGGGTCAGCGGCATATGGAAGACCTTCGTATCCCAGTAGCCGGCGTCGGCCTTGGTCAAATCGAAGCCGCGAGCCGGCGCTCCGCCGCGCGTCGTCTCGCGCTGCGTGCTCCAGATGCCGTTCCCCATGTGCGCGTAAGTGGTATAGTAAATCCCGGCTTTACCGATGTTGCGCAGGTAGGCCTTGTATTCCTCGATCTTCTGGTCGCGCCCCGGAAGGTTTAGCGTAACCTCTTCCATGTTATGAACGTTGAGATTGCCGATATTCCAAACCTTCAGGCCGGCACCTTCCACTTTTTCGCGCAACCGCGCGAAATTCTCGTAGGTCGCGTCCTTGGCGTGTACCCAGATCGTCACGTATTCGACCCCCAGTTGCCTTACGAACTGAAGGTCTTCGTCACTGGGATCGGGCCCCAACTGCACTGCAATCTTGATGCCCGGCGGAAGATCGTGAAGCGTCGCCTTGGCTTCATCCCCCGGCGCGAGCCACGCAGCCCCACCCAAGGCCCCGGCCAATGCTAACTTCGCGAACTTCCTTCTATCCGTGTTGAAGCCTGTTTCCTCCCGTCTTCCTAACGGCCTGTTCAAGTTCTGGTGAATTGACATAGGACGACCCCTTCCTCGTCTGAGCAATTTTTCCCTTTACAGCTTGGACGGGGACGCATGCCTTCCCCACTCTGCCTGGCCCCGTTTCGAAATAGAACTTATCTCCACTATTCCTGAATCGTCAATGCACTCTTGAGGCGCCTTTCCACATCCTCCAGAAACTCCCGGTCGCTGATCGAAGGCAGGTTGGCGCGGACGTTCTCGATGGCTCCGCGCCGGGCCGTGCCCGCGAGGTCGAGGGCCACTGCGAGATCCGGGGCGGCCAGTGGAATGGTGATGCCGCGCAGTCCGGCGACAATTGACGCAACTTCTGCGCTCAACTCTGCTGTCTCGAGCGGCACCAAGGTCGCATGTTTGCTTGCCTCTCCGATGGCCTGTGCCCGCGCGGCTCGCTCGACGTCCTTGGATTTCGGGAGTCTGAAGGCTGCCATCACCGCCTCGTAGCTTCGTGCGTCGTCATCGACAATCTCGAGCAGGCGTTGCCGCAGAGAAGAGAGCCGCTCCGTGACTCTCTCAGTTTCGGGTAATGCGGCGCGAACGCGGCGCGGTTGAGGGAAATCCCGCAAACCATCTCGCCCAGCGCAGCCCCGAGCCCCGCAGACAGCGCTGCGATGCTTCCTCCAGCGGGGGTCGGTGTCGGCTCTGCCACGGCATTCACGAATGGTTCAACCATGGAGCGCGGCGTCCGAGTCTTCTCTGGCGCGGGCTCGGCCTGCCCAAGTATGATCTGCTCGAGACGGTTTTCAAAAACCAGCCGGGGATCGTAATTCTCGACCTTGAGGTACTGGACGGCGGTCTCCTCGAGCGCGCTGCGGGGAACGAGGCCGATGATCTCGCTGCCCTGGACCTCCACGCTGTGCGCGGCGGCTTCGCTCCTGACCGCATCGAACACCGTCGCGATGGAGGTGGTTTCGAAATCGGTCAAGTTCATGCTGACCTGAGCCACATGCCGGGACGCAATTTCCACGCCCATCGCCTTCACGCAGGGAAAGCCGCCGCTCGAGGTGCGGATCTTCCTGGCAATCGCTTTCGCGAGCGCCACGTCAGGCGTGTTCAAGTTGATGTTATAGGCAATGAGGAATTTCCTCGCGCCCACGATGGTCGCGCCGGCCGTGGGATGGAGCGCCGCCTCGCCGAAATCGGGATGCCGTTCGGGGTCGGTGCGCACCTCCTCGCGCAGGCCTTCGAACTGGCCCCGCCGCACGTTCTCGAGGTCGTGCCGCTCCGGCTGGCGCGCCGCCGCCTCGTACAGGTAGGTGGGGATCTGGAAGCGGCGCCAGGCTTGCTCGGCCACCCATTCCGCGATGCGCACGCAGTCGTCGAGGGTGACGCCTGAAACGGGTATGAAGGGCACAACATCGGTCGAACCGAGGCGGGGATGTGCGCCTTGATGATGGTTGAGGTCAATCAACTCCGCCGCCTTGCCGATTCCTCGCAGAAGGGCTTCTCCGATGCTCGCGCGCGTGCCCACCAGCGTGATGACCGAGCGGTTGTGGTCGGCGTCCATTTCCCGGTCGAGCAGATAAACGTCCGGCCCGTCCAGAAGCGCTCGAACGAGGGCTTCTACCTTCTCGGGATCGCGCCCTTCACTGAAGTTCGGAACGGATTCGACGATGGTTTGCATGGTGAGAATTTAGCACGATGACTGTGCGTTGTCAGTTGTCCGTGGTCCGTTGCACACGACGACACGCCCCGCCTTCACCGTCATCCGGCAATGATTCACACCAACATAATACGGAATCTCGCGAAAGTCGCTCACTTCCATCACAATGACGTCGGCCTGCTTGCCGGGCTCGAGGGAGCCGAGGCGATCGGCGCGGCCTAGCGCGTAAGCGGCGTTAATCGTAGCGGCGGAGATGGCTTCGGCGGGCGTCATGCGCAGGGCGGAGCAAGCGAGCGAAAGAATGAACTGCATATTCACCGTGGGGCTGGTTCCGGGGTTGAAGTCGGTCGCGAGAGCCACGATGGCTCCGGCTTCAATCAGTTGCCGCGCCGGAGGGTATGCTTTGAGGCCGAGGTGGAAATTGGCGCCGGGAAGCAGTGTTGCGACCACGTCCGACCGTGCGATTGCGCGGATGTCGGCGCTTGAGAGTTGATCGAGGTGATCGGCGGAAGCGGCCCCCAATTCCACCGCCAGCAGGCTGGCTCCGGTGCGGGCAAGCTGCTCGGCGTGCAGGCGTGGAATAAGGCCGTGCTGCTTTCCCGCCGCCAGCACCCGCCGGCACTGCTCAACACTGAAAGCGCCCTGGTCGCAAAAGCAGTCGATGAATTCCGCCAGCTTCTTGCGTCCTACCGTCGGGATGAGGTCTCGAATGACGGTTTCAATGTAATCATCCGCGCGTCCGGCATACTCAGGCGGCAGGGCGTGCGCAGCAAGAAGAGTAGGCACCAGCTCAAGTTCCGATGTCTTCCGCAGCCGGCGAATCGTCTCCAGGAGTTTCAGTTCCTGCGCCACCTCCAGGCCGTAGCCGGTTTTCACTTCCAGCGTCGTGGTGCCGTGAGCCGCAAACTGCTTCAGAAAACCTTCCGCTTGCCGGACAAGCGCGCTTACGGAAGCCTCGCGCACTCGCCGCGCTGAAAGCTTGATTCCTCCACCCGCGCGGGCAATCTCCTCGTAGGTCTTGCCCCGCAGTCGCTCTTCGTAATCAGCCACGCGGCTTCCGGCAAAAACCAGGTGAGTGTGCGAATCTACGAAGCCGGGCATCACCACCGACCCTCGGCACTCGATAACCTCGGCTTTCAACCGCCGCGCCTCGGCTTCGAGGGCGCTTGTTCGAGCGACCCGCAGGATGCTGCCTCCTTGGGTCAGCAGCCCGCCTTTGGGAATGACGCCGAGTTGAGCAAGGGCCTTCCCGCGCCGCGGCGCAGGCGCGCCCTCTGGCGTGATAAGTTGTTCAGCGTTGCGAAAGAAGATTGAGCTTGAGCGGGAAAGTGGCATTGGCTGTGTCAGTCTTCTCTGCTAGAATCGTAATCAACAAAACCGGAGGGTGGCGGCAATGCCCCAATACGAATATGTTTGCAATAAATGCAACAAGACCTTCACCTTGATCATGACCTTGGCGGAATACGATAAAGGTAAAGCGGCCTGCCCGAAGTGCAAGAACAAGAAAGTTGAGCAGAGGGTATCGACCGTGTTCGCAGTCACCTCCAAGAAAAGCTGAGAAAAACAGTGACGAGTGACGAGTGACAGGCAAACACACCCTTCGCTGGCCACTCTGTCGCGTCCTGGCTCGTCACTTGTCATTCGTCACTCGTCACTGGTATTTGGATTCCTGCCTTGTGCGCGAAGGCGACGGCTTCTTCATAGCCTGCGTCTACGTGGCGAGCCACTCCGATTCCGGGATCGTTGGTCAACACGCGATTCAGCCGCAGGGCCATTTCGGGCGTGCCGTCCGCCACGGTGACTTGCCCCGCGTGCAGCGAGTAGCCGATGCCTACTCCTCCGCCGTGATGGAATGACACCCAGCTTGCGCCCGAAGCGGTGTTGAGCAGCGCGTTCAGCACTGGCCAGTCGGCGATGGCATCGCTGCCGTCTCTCATGCCCTCGGTTTCACGAAACGGCGAAGCCACCGAGCCGCAGTCGAGGTGATCGCGGCCGATGACGATGGGTGCTTTGAGTTCGCCCTTGGCTACCAGGTCATTGATGCGCTCGCCGAACAGCGCCCGTTCGCCATAGCCCAGCCAGCAGATGCGCGCCGGCAGGCCCTGGAACTTCACCTGTTTGTGCGCAAGCTGAATCCAGCGGTTGAGAATGGCATTGTCAGGAAAGAGCTCGAGCACCAGGTCGTCGGTCCGGTAGATGTCCGCGGCTTCGCCCGAAAGCGCAGCCCAGCGGAAGGGCCCGCGGCCCTCGCAGAAGAGTGGCCGGATGTAAGCGGGAACAAACCCCGGGAAGTTGTAAGCGTCTTTGACGCCGCCATGTTCGAACGCCATGGTGCGAATGTTGTTGCCATAGTCGAACGTAGCCGCGCCGAGCTTCTGGAGTTCCAGCATGCCTCGGACGTGCCGCGCGATAGACTCGTACGAGCGCTTCAGATATTCGTCAGGATTCTTCCCTCTAAGCTCGCCAGCCTCTTCGAGAGTCAGCCCCGCCGGGACGTAGCCGTTCAACGGATCGTGAGCGCTCGTCTGGTCCGTGACCAGGTCGGGCACCACACCGCGCCGCGCAAGTTCGGGGATCACCTCTGCGCAGTTGCCAACCAGGCCCACCGACACCGCTTGCTTCTGCCGCACGGCGTTCTTCAGGATGCGGAGCGCCTCGTCGAGATCGTTCACGCAGAGGTCGCAGTAGCCGCCCCGGATGCGCCGCTTGATTTTTTCGGCGTCCACCTCCACGCCCAGGAAGGCCGCGCCGTTCATGGTGGCGGCCAGCGGCTGGGCGCCGCCCATGCCGCCCATGCCGCCCGTGACGACCAGCTTGCCGGCAAGGTCGCCGCCGAAATGCTTGCGCGCGGCGGCGGCAAAGGTCTCGAAAGTACCCTGGAGGATCCCTTGCGTGCCGATATAGATCCAGCTTCCGGCGGTCATCTGGCCGTACATCATGAGGCCCAGGCGCTCGAGTTCGCGGAACTTTTCCCAGTTGGCCCAGTGGCCCACCAGGTTGGCGTTGGCGATCAGCACGCGCGGCGCCCACTCGTGAGTTCTGAATACACCCACCGGCTTTCCGGACTGCACGAGGAGCGTCTCATCGTTTTCGAGCTTTCTGAGGGCCGCGACGATAGCGTGAAAGCATTGCCAATTCCGCGCCGCTTTGCCGGTGCCGCCGTAGATGATGAGGTCCTGCGGGCGCTCGGCCACTTCCTCATCCAGGTTGTTCATCAGCATCCGCAGCGCAGCCTCTTGTTGCCACCCCTTGCAGGAAATCCGGCTGCCGCGAGGCGCGCGGACGCGCTGGTACGAGGTTGCCGAAGGTTCGCTTCTATCCAAAAGTCCGCTTCGCTTCATGGCCATCCCCCTGGGTGAATCCTAGCTCAATGCTGGGGAAAGTGAAAGTGCGGGCGAGCTCTGAGTGCGGTAGCTTGCGGCAGTTATCATTGGCGAACGCGATCGTGGGATTGCCCAGATCCCGCACATGCCCGCGAAGGCCGGTCAGAGCGCCGCATCGGTTCACTCTCTTTTCAAGGGCGAGAGTTCCAATTTCAGGTTTAGCGGCGCGATCTTACACATTAAACCTACTTCAGCTCGAGGAAGTAGCGACCCAGGTAAAGCCGCGCGCCGGCTTCTTTACTCAAAACGACATTGAGCGGCTTGGGCTGTTTCAGCGCGCTGTCATTGCTGGCGCTGCAATCTCCCACCTTTCCGCCTGCCTGGTTATAAAGAGCGAACTTGGCGTCCGCGCTCGTGCCGGCGGAAGGCTTCTCGAGGCCGAACCCGTAGCTGCCCACGCTCAACTGAACGCTGCAAATCGACACGGCCCCTTCCGCAATGACCATGCCGGAGTACTTCTGCTTGATCTGCGAGCTGTATCCCGCGGTATCGATCAGGGCCAATAGCAATCGTGCGCCCGCCGGGGTCTTCAGCAGCGCGGCGTTGCGCTTCTCGACAGGGATCCGATTTCCCTCAAGATAAAAATCATTGGGTACTGCAGACTCGAAGGCCTTGCCGGATAGCTGTTCGAAAGCGCCCTGGGCTCTTATGCTGCGAGGGGTGCCCGCAACGATCACAATGGCGATCAGGATCAGTCCACCCGCGCCGATTCTCTTCATGCTAATACCTCCTCATAAATTTCCCCCGCGTACGGGCACGCCATGGCGTGCTCTGCCCCGTTTCAAAACGGATTACGGAAGGCGAGATCGTCCGATGCTGAAATCTTCACACCTTGTCCGGCTTTGCCGGGGAACCCTTACCGGACGGCCAGTCGCGTCGCGCTCTTGTCAAGCCGCCGGGTACGCCATGGTGGTCATCAGCGCCAGCGCGGGCTGCGTGGTGTCAAGCCGCGTGTGCTGCACCACCACCTTGACGCTGCTCTCGACTTTGAGCGCGAAGGGCGTGCCGGCGGGAATCCCATGCCCCTGGCGGTTCTTGAGTGATTCGATCCGCACGTGATTGGTGCGGCGGGCCGGGCATGCCGCCTCGAATCCCTCCATCGGCTCCCGGTTCTCGAAATAGGCTGTCAGTTTTAGTTTGGCCAGCTTCTTGCCGAGGTTCAGAACACAGGCCGACTCGTGGCTCTTGAGGTCGCCGGTGCTCTGCGCCGGCAAATAGCAATCAGGAACTACCCATACCTTGGCGCCTGCCTTGTCGCTTGCCATCTTGCCTCCTCTTCTTTGGGTTGAGTTAATTGCGGAGAATGTAATATTACCACGGCGGGCGGTCTGCGTTACGGGTTGATTCAGGTTGGTCGTGGATTCGTCGCGGGGTGACCTGGCCTCGAGCAATCGAGCTTTCGCCAAGGGAAGGCGCGCGTTACAGGTCCTTTTTCTCGAACCCAAACTGCGCCAGGAAGGGAAGGATGGCGGTGGCGGCGAGCATCACCAGCAGCACACCGAAATGCACACGCAGGTCTTTCAGCATCCTGACAAATGTGGCTGAGGCTTCTACGTCCCCGGTCCTCCACACGACCGCGAACAGCCAGTAACGGAACCACACTGGATTGAAAGCAATGTAGGCGACAGCGAGGTAGCACAGCAACTCGAAGCCATTCCGGCTGCTTCCGGTCGCAACGGATAAGGCAAACGCCCCACTGAACACCAGCATGCTAGAAACAAGCGCTGCGAGACTCAGCAGACAGATTTGTCCTGGATAGATCCGCGAGGTAAGGGCACAGAGAGTCGTCATTGCGACCGCCAGTGGGATCAACGCAAGGAAGACGAGCTGCGCGATTCCCGCGAGGTATGCAGACCAAACAAAATGCCGGCGGGCGCGCGGTCGGGTGAGCAGGAAGTCATATTCTTTGCGGGCAGCGGAATCCCCCACTCCCAGCGAGCCAAGGTCGGCGGCGGAGAAGAGCAGCAGAAACAGCATAACCAGCACTACGTGGTTGACGCCATAACGCCATGCGTCCTTTGCGTCAGTGAGGGTCTTTGGATGTACCCACACCCAATGACCGTGCAAGAAAGCCATGGTGACTGGCAGCGTTCCCAGCAACATCAGCGCGCAGCCGAGTGCGAGATAAGCCATCAGTCGGTAACGGTTCCTCAACCAGCATGTCCAAAAAAACACGGCGTTCTCCTTTCCGCACTACCCCCGTTTTCATCCTGAGCCCGTTCGCTGCGCTCCGGGTAATCTCCGCGAAGGATCCCTGCAGTTGTTCTTCCGTTCCGCAGTTCACGACGAACTGCGGAGATTCTTCGCTCCGCTCTGCAGAAAGATGACGCGTAGGCCCTTTGTAATCAACGGAGCCGTTTCGACGAGCACGCGTCATCTTTCTGCTCATCTGGGGCAGCCCCCGTGGCTGTCAATGCTCAGAATGACATCGAATTAGATCAGCATGGCAACTCTGGGCCGTCTCCAACCTCTCGACATGTTCGTCCGCCCCGCGCACCACTTGTGAGCTCCAGCCCTCTCCATGGGGAGAGGGTGGACCGCGACGGCGTTTTCACCGGCCGTCGAGGGCCGGGTGAGGGGTCACTCCCACGATCACGATAGGACCTCCCACCCCCTCCTCCAAAGAGGAGGGGAGTTGGGTCACACCTCGCGAAACTTGATCCAAGCCACGGACGCTCCCAAGAAACACGCCGCAGCCGCGAGCCAAAAGCCGGTCGGTCCCCAATCAAAAGGGCTAAGGGGCCAGGCGCCGAATTCCAGAGGCTTCATCGTCCACCGGGTGGCTCTCAGCAGGGCATCCGCATGCCACCACTCGTGCAGCGCGTTCGGGAGGAAATAATAGGTCAAGATCGTGGCCATGCTGAGGATGAGGCCCTTCGAGGCGCTGCCCGCCACAAGAGTCATGAAATGCGAGAGACCATAGACGGCCGCACCCAGCACCCACAATGCAGGCAGCCCGCCCAGGACGTTACCGGGGCCCTGCGCGTGGACCACGCAAAGAAAGGGAACCAGAGGAAAGGCGAGACCGCTCACGATGATGACCATTCCCGTCAAGCCGACCGCCCAGTCGGTGAAGATGAATTTCATTCTCGAGCATGGCCGCGTCAGAACGAAGCTCATCGTATCCGCGTCGTATTCTCTTCCCACTCCGCTGACTCCCAAGCTCAGACTCGCAAGCAGCAACGCGATTGCGCCATGCCCGATAAACGACCACATGACCCCAGGAAACGTGTTCCGACGGAAACCTAGAACCGCCCAGGTGAGAGCAGACGTAGCCGCCTCCGTATTAAAATCGAAATTATAGATAGGCGAGCCAAACAAATAATGCGGTTTCAGGTTTCTGAGTGTGATGTGCCAATTCGCAGCACTTATCACATCCAAACCGTGCAGCAGGCCCAGGCACAGAGCCGCCAGAATGTAAATCACTACGCGTGTGCGGGAATCGTGCCAGGTTTTCCAGAGATACATGGCAGCTCCTTTCGCGTAAGTCCCAGGAAAACCTCTTCCAGGTTGACGGGTGAGATTTCGAGGATGGTCATGCCCTTGGCGCGCAGCAGGGCGGCAAAATCTTCGGCTTCGCGCGACACGAGAAAACTGCGGAAATTCTCCGAACTCTCGACCGCAACGAGGTCGGGCGAAGAAATCGTTGGCGTGGAATCGGCGGCGGCGCGGACGAGCCTGTAGTTTTGACGGATGTCCTCCATGCGCGTTTCGAGAAGAATCTTTCCTTTCTCGATGATCCCCACCCAGTCGGCGATGCGCTCGACTTCGGTGAGTTGGTGCGAGGAGAGAAAGACGGTCCGGCCTTCGCTCACTACGTCTTCCACCAGCACGCGCAGCAATAAATCCGTGATCACCGGGTCGAGGCCGATGCTGGGCTCGTCGAGAATCAGCAGGTCCGCGCCCTGGCAGAGCGCCAGCAGGTGGCACACCTTTGTCTTATTCCCCAGCGAGAGCTTCGAGAAGGGCGTCCGCATGGGGATCTCGAAAAGCTCGGCATAGCGTGTTACCCTCTCACCGGACCATTTGGGGAAATATCCCTGGTTGAAGCGGACCAGTTGCTCGGGGGTGAGCGTACCGAAAAGCAATTTGTTCTCCGGCACGAAGCCGGTGCGCTCGAGTATGGCAATCAAATCTCCTCGAATGTCGTAGCCCAGAACGTGAGCGGCGCCAGCGCTTGGCCGCAACAACCCGAGAAGCGTCTTGACCGTGGTGGTTTTGCCCGCTCCGTTGCGACCTAGGAATCCGTAGACCGAGCCGCGCTGGACCTTCAGATCCAGGCCGTCGACCGCGTGCGTTTTTCCGAAAAACTTCGCGAGACCTTCAGTGTGGATCGCCAGATCGCTCACCGTTTACCTCCCAGGCCGTCCAATTCGTCTTCGAGGAGCTTCACCACGTCGCCCGGAGCGAGGCGCAACTGTGTGCTTTCGACCGCCAGTTGTCGCGCCACGGGACGCAGCCCGGCGAAGCTTTTCGGACTTCAAAAGCCCCGGGCTCGAGTCCGCCACGTAGGTGCCTCCGCCCGGCACGGTGCGGATCACGCCTTCGCGCTCCAGGTTCTGATAGGCCTTGGCCACCGTGTTGGGATTGACGCGCAGCTCGGCGGCCAACTTGCGCACCGACGGCAGGGCATTGCCCTGCTGCAAGGCTCCTGCGGCAATCGCCTGCTTCACCTGGCCTTCGATCTGCAGGTAAACGGGAAAGCCCGACGAAGTGTTGACGTGGAGTAGCATTTTGTACTAGTACAATAATACAGTCGGGTTGTCAAGAGGTTTTTTGCAATGCTGGGAACAGTGGAACAGATGTGAATGACCGCGCTCCCGCCAACCGCTGCGTGACGGGTAAGGGGTTGCTTCTCAAGTACATTTCAGAATGTGGAATTCCCGGAACATTCGGCCTGGGTTGCGCGTAATCACACCTTACGGGAGGAACAGCATGTCATTCTGGCGGCAAGATCTGGCATATACACTCCGGCGGCTTTCCAAATTACCTGGTTTCGTACTCGCGGTCGTGGTCTCCATCGGCCTGGGCATTGCCGCTAACGCCACCATCTTTTCGATGGTCAGCAGGTTCGTCCTGCGTCCCGCGCCGGTGGGCAACCCCGGCACGCTTATGGCCCTTCACACGACCGCAGCGCGGCGAATGCTGCAATCGATTTCTCCTGGCCGCTCTTCACTGACGTGCGCGAGCAAGCCAAATCGTTTTCCGGCGTGGCAGGCTATTACGACTTTTTCCCGCCTCCATCGGCGGCAAGGGCGAGCCGGAACGCGTTTGGGGCCAAGCGGCCACCGCCAACTTCTTCGATGTGGCGCAACTACGGCATGGCGCTGGGCCGCGGTTTCGCGCGCGACGAAGAGCGTCTGCCCGTTATTGTCCTCGGCTACGCGCCTCTGGCAGCGCCGTTTCGCCGCTGACCCCGCCATTCTCGGCAAATCCGTCACCCTTTCCGGCCGGCCCTTTCACTGTGGTTGGCGTGGCGCCGCCGCCATTTCACGGCCTCGACCCTGCCCCTTGACCCTGCAGTTCTGGGTTCCGCTCGGCAACATTGATGCAGCTGCTGCCCAATACCAGCGATTTCCAGTCGCGCGAGAACCACTGGCTGACGGCTGGTGGGGCGCCTCCGGCCCGGCGTCACGCCCGCCCAAGCCGCGGCTGAACTCCAGGTGCTCGCCCAGCGCCTCGCCCAGGCCCATCCCGGAAACGGAAAAGGACGGCGGCTTTCGCTTCGAGCCGGCCGGCTCGCTGCCGCCGCGCGATCAAGGCCGCGCGTGATGTTGTTCCTGGCGGCGCTCACGGTGGTGGTGCTGCTGGTTCTGGCGATCGCCTGCGCCAACGTCGCCAACCTTTTTATGGCCCAGGCCTCCGGCCGCCAGCGGGAGATGGCGGTACGCCTCGCCCTGGGCGCCACGCGCGGCCAGTTGGTGCGCCAGATGCTCATGGAAAGCGTGCTGCTGGCTCTGGGCGGCGGGCTGCTCGGCGTCGCCTTTCGCTTTGGGCGACGCAGGCGCTCTCCGCGTTCCGGCTTCCCGCTCCTGTGCCCCTCGACCTCAGCGTCGGCGTCGACTGGAGAGTTCTGCTATACGCGTTCGCTGCTCAGCGTCGGCGCCGGAGTGCTGTTCGGACTGGCCCCGGCCTGGGCAGCTGTCGCGTCCGGTGCTGGCCGAGCGCGCTCAAAGGCGAAGACGTGCTCGCGCGTCCCGGCCGCCGCTGGACCCTGCGCAACGTGCTGGTGGTCTCGCAGATCGCCATGTCGCTGGTGCTTGCTTTGCGCCACGGGGCTTTTCCTGCGCAGCCTCGAGAACGCCTCTCGGAATCGATATCGGCTTCCGCTCGCACGGCATCCTGATGCATGTCCGTCGACCCGCGGCTCCACGGCTACACCGCCGAGCGCACCACCCAGTTCCTCAGCGAGTTGCGGCGGCGCGTGTCCGCTCTGCCGGGCGTCGTTTCTGCCGCCTGCACCGATATGGTGCCTCTATCCGGGGGCCACCGGAGCGACGCTTTTACGCCGAGGGCCGGCCGCCGAGCCCGCGAGCCCCAACCGTCCTGACCTCTACATGGTCACGCCCGGCTATTTCGAAACCATGGGCATCCCCCGCATCGCCGGCACGCGATTTCAGCAACGAAAGCGCCGGACGGGCCCAAGGTCGCCATCGTCAACCGAGTCTTTCGTCGAGCGGATCTTCCGCGAACGAGAACCCCATCGGACGCCGCGTCTCGGGGGGCGGCGCGGACCTACGAGGTCATCGGCGTGGTGAAGAACATCAAGTCGCGAACTCTGGGCGAGGACGCCAGGCCCGGTTCTTTACCGCTCGCTCGCGCAGAGCATCGGAGCCGACCCATCGTTCATGGGATACACGCTGCTGGTCCGCTCGCGCGAGGTAATTCCCCGGCGGTGGCGCAGCGCCGTGCGCCGTGAGATCACGCTCGCTCGACCCCGCGATGGCTATCTTTCAACGCCGAAACCATGGAGGAGCACCTTCGCGACGCGCTCTTCCTGCCTCGCCTGGCCGGTACCCTGTTCGGCGTCTTTGGCTTCGTCGGCCTGCTGCTGGCGGCGGTCGGGCTCTATGGCGTGATGAGCTACTCGGTCAGCCGACGCACGCGCGAGATCGGCATCCGCATGGCGCTTGGGGCGCAGACCGGCGGGTCCAGCGCCTGGTCATCCGCCAGGGCATGGTGCTTACACTGATCGCCATGGCGCTCGGCCTGGCCGCCGCGTTGGCGGTGGCGCAAGCTCTTCGCCGCGTTCCTCTACGGAGTCCGCCCGTACGATGTGGTCACCTTCACGTCGTGCCGCTGTTCCTCGCCGCTGTCGCATTTCTGGCGTGCTGGATTCCCTCGCGCCGCGCCGCCCGCGTGGACCCGCTCACGGCCTTGCGGTACGAGTGAGCTTATGCGGGTTTGAGCCCCAGGCCGGGGCCGTTCGGCAGCATGAGTCTTCCGTCTTTGACTTGCACCCCAACGAAGGGATCGTTCGCGATCAGCAGGTTGCCGTCCAAGTCGGCGTAATTCACCAGGGGCGAAAGGTGCGCGGCGGCGGTGACGCTTGACCGAACTCGAGATCATGCAGCCCAGCATGGTTCGCAGCCCGAGCGCCCTCGCCATCTGGATCATCTGGAAGGCTACCAGCATTCCGCCGGACTTATCGAGCTTGACGTTCACGCCGTCGAAGATGCCGACAAGCTTAGGGATGTCGCTCGGGCGTTGGCAGGACTCGTCGGCAATTAAGGGCAAGTGCACGCGTTCGTGCACCCAGCGTGTTTCCTCGAGCATCGCGGCGGGCATAGGCTGCTCGACGAACTCCACGCCTTGGGTGGCCAACCAGTTGATCTTCCGCACCGCCTCTTCTTTGTTCTTCCAGCCTTCGTTGGCATCCACGCGCAGGGGCTTATTCGTGACGCTGCGCACCGCCGCGATGGTAGCCTCGTCGGTGTCGAGCCCCACTTTGATTTTGAGGACCGGGAATGCCTCCGCCTCGCGAACTTTCTGGCGAGTAATTTCCGGAGTGTCGATCCCGATGGAAAATGTGGTGACGGGCGCCGCCTTTGGATCGAGGCCGAAATACCGGTAGAGCGGTATGTCCAAGCTTCTGGCCAACCCAATCCATCACGGCGATGTCGAGCGCGGCCTGGGCGGCGTATTGACCCGAAAGCCGTCGAGCGATTTCTTCATGGAGCTTCTCAAACTCCCAGGGGTCGGCGGCGGTCACGAGATCGCGCACCGACTCCACCGCCTTCTGCGCGCCGGCGGCATTCTCCTGGTAGCGCACGATAGGCGCGCCTTCGCCGTGGCCGGTGATGCCGTCACGCGTGAATCGCACATGCAGCGTGTCGCGGTAGGCGCTCGAGGACATAGTGGTCGTCCAGGTGTGCCGCAGATTCAGGCGCACGATTTCGGTTTCAAGCGTCGTTCGAGAAGTCGCAGCAGCGGGTCCATTCGCTCCTGATACGGGGATGCCATGGCATGCCCCTGCTGCGCAGGCGGTCCCCAAGGTCTTCATCCAATCGCGGCGATTCATTTGAGCCTCCGGCAGGCCACGAGAAGTTTCGTCCAGTACTGCTCCCCCAGCCGGCTGATCTGTATGCCGGGATGCTCGTGCGTGGTGTCGTGAATAAACAGCCCGTCCCCAATATACATCCCCGTGTGGGTAATCTTTTGGGGAGAGCCGCCGAAGAACAGCAGGTCGCCGGGCTGAAGCTGGTTGGGTTCCACCGGCTTCACGCCGTCCCACGCCGCCTGCAGGTCGGCGTCACGAGGCATCACGACGCCTCGGCGACGGACGAGCATCTGAGTGAAGCCCGAACAATCGTAGCCGAAGGTGGACGTCCCGCCCCAGGTATAGGTGAGGCCGAGAAAGCGTTTGGCGAGGTCGATCGCTTGGGAGACGCTTAGGTTTGGGGAATTTGGGTCGACGTCACCGCTTTGAATCCACGCCATGCGTTCGTCCGGCAGGCGGACCCCAATCCAGCGCCCTGCGTCATCCTTCGTCCCCGCTGCCACCTCCAAGCGCGCCTCAAAAGGCAGGACGAGCACGGGCTCGTGCTTCGTCACATCCGGTTCGCGGTAGACATTCGCGAAAAGGGTTGCCACCTGAACGGCCTTTCCGGCCGAGGCGTAAGTGGGGTCGCCGGCGTTATAGCGCCGCAGCGAGGCAAGCGGCATCCAGCCTGGATAGTCGTCCGGCGTGCGCACCTTCACCCAATCACCCTGTTGCTCTGTGATTACGACGCTCACGCCCAGAATCGCCTGCGACACCACATCGGAATCTACCGTGGCGGCGGAATACATGTTGGCAACAGGCTTCACCACGACGGCCCCCGGGGGAGGGGACGCGGTTAAGAGCAAGGCTAGGAATAGGGACATAGAACTCTCCTTCGAGCAACTTCGCGCGCGATAAGCAACATACGGCCTTCTGTTCGCCCGACCCTCTCCCCCATCGACGGAAGGGCTAGGTGAGGGGTCGTGAAGATTATCGGTGTCCGTGCGAAGGCCGAAGGCTTAAGCGCACCCAGGACTGCGTTACTTAAACGAGATGACGCGCCCGTAAGAGCTTGAGCGGCTTAGTTGATTGAAGTAATCGTAGACCACCCGCGCGGCTTCTTCGACAGCGTGCTCTCCATCATCGTCCTTGGCCAGGTAGGTTGTTGTGACGGACATGATGAAGGGATGACCCGGGATGTCGATTAATCCGGTGTCGCAGCGCACGCCTTCGAGCGCTCCGGGCTTGTCGGCAATGGATACGTCTTCAGGCAGCGCTTTGTGGAATTCACTCTCCTTGGGCAGCCGAAGGATGTCGAAGTACTCCTTCGTATGCGCCGTGTCAAGCGCCTGCCCCGCGCGAACTTTTTCGAGCAAGGTGAGCATCTCGCGCGGCGTCGAGACGTTTTCGTTACCCTTCTTGGCGGCTTCGATGTCAATCATGTGCCGCCGCAGCTTGGTTTCCTTAAGGCCCAAGCGCATAACACCTTTGTTGATATTATCCATCTCTAAACGATCGATGAGGATATTGGTTGCCGTGTTGTCGCTCAGTACGGCCATGAAGATGGCAATATCGCGCAGCGACAGGGTGACGGTGCCGTCGCCCAGCATGGTGAGAATCGGCTCCGTATCGCCGGCGGTCATCTCGCTTCGCCGCAGCGTATACTTCTCCTCGAGCGACAGTTTCCCCTCCTGCGCCTGGCGCATCAACTCCAAAAGTATGGTCAGCTTGATGGAGCTCGCCTGAGGAAATACCGTGTCCGGAAGGCGCAGAAAGGTCTCGCCGCTCGAGAGGTCCTTGATGGCGTAACCCATCACGCCGTTCAAATGCCCAGCCACGTTCGCCAGATCAGCTTCGAGCTTGGCGTGAAGCGCCGACTGAAGCGTCTGCTGCGCAGGCGCTGTCGAGGCGACGGCCAGTAGAACCACCAGAACACTCAGCGACCTGATCGATGCACCGATCTTCACGATTTCGCTCCTCCCCTGCAGTGTGGAAGTTACTCGAGCGGTTGGCAGAGATTAGCGTATTTATTCGTCATTGCGAAAGTGCGGGGCTGAAGAGTCTGTGTGAAAACCTCTTTTGGAGTGTCATTCCGAGCGAAGCGAGGAATCTCGCTCTGAGTATTTTCAAGGCACTGCGAGATTCCTCGTCGCCTGCGGCTCCTCGGAATGACAGCAAAAACGAGTTCTCACACGGACTCTGAAGCCCCGCCCTTCCGTGCGACCCTCTATGAATACGCTTAGTAAACCAACGAAGCGCTAAGCCGCATATGGCTGCTCGAGCAGCCTGTCTTTGCTGATGCCGTTTTTTGCCGCCTCCTGCTCAAAGCCCTTACCCCCAAAACGAATATAAATCCAGCGCCACAGTGCAAAAGGCATAATAGGGATTGGGTTTTTCGCTATCAACTCTACCGCCTGAGCCTGGCACGGGGCGCCCTTGAGCGAGGCCCTCAGCGGTCAAATCCAGGGCTCGAACTACATGTTTGACAGGTGGCCCCGAGCGCTTCGCATCGTTGAGAGGTTGCCCGCCTATTATGCCTCCTCCTCCCATGGCGAGGCCGCCGGCCCACTCGATACCGCTCTCGGCTGCGAACTGCTGGCATATCGCCAGTGCCAGGGCGTTCTGGTAAGTTTCCGGAAAGCCGCTATTCACCACAGCCGCGATGCGCTGCTTGGGGAGGTTGGAGGACGTTCGGCGATGGGTTGCCATCACGGTGAGGGCTTTGGTCGCGAGGTAGGGCAGGGCATCGCCATAGAGTGGGAAGACCAAGAGGATCAGGCCAGCGCGATCGCATGACTCGAGCAAAGCCGCTTCGCCTTCTGCACGGTTCAAGCTGGCCCGCAGCGTCAGCGACTCGGTCTCCCAGCCGCTTTCGCCAAGGCGCTCCAAAAGGTAGCTCCCGAGCACGTTCGAGGTGCTGGGGGAGTTAGTCTTGGGACTGCCTACGATGAGCAAAGCCCTTCTTGGGCCGGTGGTCTCGGAGGCCGCATCAGGAAGCACTGGCGGAGGCATGAGTGAAGCGGCCGCCTCGCCGAAAGGCAGCGCGTCCGACCTGCCTAGCAGCGCTTCGAAGCGCCGCCGGAGCGCGTCGGCAGGGTCCGCGGCAACCACAACCTCCGCTGCAAAAGTTGGCGGATGGAAGTTGATGGCATTTCGCCCTGCGATAGTCCTGAAGATGTGAGCTTCATGGGAATTGGGGACCCGCTGTACGCCCACCATCATTAGCCGGGGCCTGTGCCCGTAGCGCGGCGGGTGATGCACTTCACCGTGATCCATCTTGAAGTAAGGAGAAATAAGCGGGACGAGTCGTTCCAACATCTTCTTCAGGTATGGCGAGTACCCCCCAAAGGTTACAGGGGTGAAGAACACCGTGGTGTCACTCTGCGCCACCGCCCGGGTGATCTGGCGGCCGTCGTCGTCTTCGGCACATATTCCCGGTGTCTTCAGCCAGCAGGTAAAGCAGCCGATGCAATGGGCCAATTTCATCGAGCGTAAGGGGAAGGTTTGGGTATCGGAGCCGTCCCGGCCAATCGCCGCCGACAGCTCGCCCAAAATCGGGGCCAAGTCTTGGTCAAAAGCCCCACAACCATCGAGGACTACAACCTTCTTGGTGGCCATGACGTAAACTCCTCGCGCACATGTTACCACAGAGCGCCAAAGCCACAATTCCGATTTCAAGATTCCTGAGTCTATTGCGAGGGAACCTTATCGGCAGCAAGGTTCTTGTAGCACCTAAGAGGTCTTGGAATAGAAAGGGGAGGTGATTCTTCTCGTGGGGTTGACTGACTTGTGAGGTGCGATAAATTGCAAGCCTGGATTTGGAAGGAACGACATGCCCGCTCGTTTAATTCCAACTTCCAATTAATCAATGACGCACAAGCAAGAAAAGGCACGGGACAAGAGTCTGCCGGCGACTTCTATATGAGATTGATAATGCCTCGGCAATTGGCGGCGCCGCAAATGCAACGCATCGTCTCATCAGTTTCGTCGTAGTTGTAATCGACCGTCAGCTCCTCGTTTTCCCTGATCGGACGCAAGCTCATGAACAATATGTGGCCTTTCATAATGCGGGACACCAAGTTGGGCGCACACGAGTGATTGATGAGCTCGGCGCCCGAGCCTCCAAAGGCTCCGTCAATCATCCAGCGATCATCGAGAACAAAGAGGTAAGGAGTGTGACGGCGCCGCTCGCCCTCCACCATGTCGATCTTCTCACCGGTGTATTCAATCACCTTGCGGTTTGGCGGGATTTCCTGGGCAGCATAGAGGCCCCAGCCGTGGATCTTCGACCGGCCGACACGCAATCGAAAGCAACAGAAGCGGGGCTCGAGCTTTGGAATTTCAGTCATGAGTTATTCAAACGCCATAAGTGTAAACCAAAAAGCCGCAGGGAGTAAGAGGGGTCGTGTGGTTGTCGCGGCAAAGTGATAATGTCCGGTTTCAGCAAAGTAGAAATGTCCTGTTGAACTCCGCCAAACTTGACGGATGGGAGAACAGGAAATGCTGATGTTGAGTGGGAAAGAGCGGGACCGGTTGAAGGTGTTCCATGGTGTGCCCGGGGGACATTTGACGCACGGGAAGTCAAGGGGCAGTTAGGGATCAGCGGCCGCGAAAAGCCCAAGACAGTCCCGGAACCACGGGCCGCCAACCTACTTTTTCTGAATCGACTTGAGGTACTCGGTCAGATTCACCTCACGCAGATGACCCACCTGACCGCCGGCCGCCGCGGGGCCCATACTGCGAAAGATAGGGCCCCAAATCGGCATGTCTTTGGAACCGTGCGCCGTTAGATCTGTCCCGCTCTCCAGGACACGCATGATCTTGAGATCGGGAAACTTGCCATCGTTGTTCTTGGCGAGGAGCGTGAGGTCGGGCGGCGCGGTCTTGAGCGCCGAAGCGGCCGGGCCGTCGCCTTTCCCCGCCGTACCGTGACAGGTGGCGCAGTGACTCTTGTACAGCACTTCCCCTTGGACCATCGTCGTCGGGCGTGCTGGGACCTTCTTGATTTCAACGTTCGGGTGCGCTTGATTCTGCGATTTGGACGTGCCTGCAAACGCCGCCGCAAGACCGAGGACCATCAGGATTACGAAGCAGGTCTTGCGTCGTTGAACCACGGTTGTGTTGGTCACTTTTTCCTCCGCGCGGCGCGCCAAAAAGTGGAGCGGCGTGATTGATCACCGTTGGGGCGCGAACCGCCGTATCAACACGATCTCAGAAGTCGAATCGCAGCGCTAACTGCCCCGTGCGATTTCCACCCAGCCCTTGCGGCAGCGCGGCATCCAACACGCCGAAGGTGCTGGGGTTGCCAACGTTTAGAGCCGGCGGCGCGAAGTTCGTGTGATTAAGTATGTTGGTAAAGGTGACCTCGAACCGCAAGCGATAATGTTCGTGGAAGGAAAACTGCTTGGCGAGACCCGCATCCACGTCGATCATACCGGGCCCCCGCAAAATCCCGACACCGCAATTCCCGAACCGTCCGGCGTTGGTGGGCGGCAGGGCGAAAGCGTTCAGGTTGAAGAAATTTTGAGTTGTCTGGCTAGCATATGGGGTACCTATGCAGTCCGGCCGCGCAATGGCCCCGCCGGTGTTGCGCTCGATCATATCGGTGTTCGATTGATCGTCGGCCGCCGGCATAGTGGGCGTCAGCCATTGGCCAGTTTGTAGCGTCGTCACCGTGCTGAGATTCCAGCCCCCGATCACTGGCTCCAGGAAGTGAGGCCCGGCGAGAGTTTTTCCCTTTCCGAACGGCAATTGGTAGGCGCCCGTGAGCATGAACCGTTGGCGCGGCATCCCCACCACGTTGCCGCGGTCGTACTTTGTGTGATAAGCATTGGCAATTTCCGCGGCGTAGGGCTCCTCGCTCGCGTATACGGCTGGCGCGTCGCTGCCTTGGGCGTCGCTGATATTTTTCGCCCACGTGTAGTTCGCCTGGAACGCGAGCCCATGCCCCACTCTATGGGTCAATTCCGCGATACCCGCCTCATAATTTTGATTGCCGATACTTTCCGAGTCCATCAACAGGAGCCAGTTCTGGAAGGGCGCACGGGGATCGACGACTGAGTATCCGTTGTTCGGAATGGTGTAGGGGGTGGTGCTCGCCGGAATCTGGTTCCGGTCTATGGTGATGGGAAGATGGTAGGCGCCTTGGCCAGTGTAGCTCAACCGAAGCACCGTATTGGGTGTCAGCTCCCGTTCCACGGTCAAGTTCCATTGCGCTGACGAAGGATCCTTCCAGTGCGGATTGTTTGCCTCCTCGAAATCGCCGCCGCCTAAAGTTGCCGGCGCATTGGGAGGCGACGTATCGGGAAACTGGAACGCGGCAGCACCGTTGGTGACAGAATTGTTGTAGGTGAGTAGATCCGAGAGGGCGATGATGCCGCTGTTGAAAGACATGGGGCCAAGAGTGGTCATGGTATAGATGCCGAAGCCGGTGCGAATGACCGTCTTGTTGTTGTTGAACGGCCGCCATGCGAAGCTTACGCGCGGGTCAAAATCGTGCCAATTCCAATCCCGAAGGCCTTGAGGAATCCCCGCCTGGCTCGCCGTCTCGATGTTCGAACACGGCAGCAACGAGGTCTTATCCGGAAGTGCACATGCGTTGAATCCTTGCAGAAATCCCGTGTATATCCGCTGGTAGGTAGAATTGTTTGCGATAAAGGGATAGAACTTGTTCGGGACGACGACGGTCACGTTGTTTCCCGACGTAAGGTAGGTAGCTATATCGCCATTGGTTTCCTGAAACGGCGGAAGCAACTCCCACCGTAATCCGAAATTGACCGTGAGATGGCTGTTTACTTGCCATTCGTCCTGACCGTATACGCCCCATTGGGTGGTGAGTGCATTCATTTGTGGGCCAGTGACCGCGAAGTAAGACGGGTTCGGCATGCCCAGCAGAAGATCGCCAATGGAGTAGCCGGTGAGTGTACCGCTGAAGGTGAAGTAGCCAAAGTCGTCGGACGGGAGGTAATACATGAGGGCGTTGAAATGCTCTCTGCGGACATCGAGTCCGAATCGAAGCGTATGCTTGCCCATGATCTTAGTGACATTGTCGGTGAATTGGGTGTTCCCCGAAATGGTTGGGCCAACCCGGTCCTGCCCGATCGCGGTGACTGCGCCATCGGCGAAATTGAAGGTCGGGAAGGCATCAGCCGTGGGATGCGAGTCAACGCCTACCGGATGATCGAAGACCAGCCCGAGTTGAGAAATGGCCGTGGCCCCCTGGATGGGGAAAGTGTCATTCTCGTTGTAATTGGTGAATCCGAAACGGAATTCGTTCATCAGCGTCGGGGTGATCGAATAGTTGTAGGAAACCACCAGGCTGCGGTCCTTTTCATTGGCTCCGTCATTGGGCAGGAAATTGTTGGCCGGTGCAATAACTCCAGCGTCGTTGTACTCGGTATAGAACGCGTTCTTGAAACTGTAGCGCACGTAGAGCTGCTGCTTGGGACTGAAGTTGTGATCGATCCGTATATCAAAGCCGTTGGAATTCGAGGGGATCGGCACCAGAGTTTGATAGTTATAGGAAGGGTTCAGGACACCCAGGTTGGCGTTCGGCAGCGAGTAGTAGTTCATCAGGGCCTGCGCGACGGGATTGATGCAAGCCGGGCAGGATCCGGTCGGGATCGTGTTGTTGGGGAACCCTGTGCCCGTGAAGGGATTGATCACCGGGCCCAGTCCCAACGCCTGCACCAAGCCGTTCAAGTTGCCGGCCCTCTCCGCCGCCGTCGGGACGAGAAGCTGCTCGGGATGGGATTGGGTCTTGCGATTTCCTTCATAATCTACGAAGAAGAACGTCTTGTCACGTCCGTTGTACAGCTTAGGGATAGTTACGGGCCCGCCCAAACTGCCGCCGAAAGTGTCAAAGGTCCGGGGAGCCTTGACGTTGAAATTCAGTACGGTCGAGTCCAGAGCGCTGTCCTGAAAGTACTCAAACGCACTGCCGTGCAGGCCATTGGTGCCGCTCTTGGTTACAAAAGTCACGTCGCTGATCTGGGCGAACTCCGCGTTGTTGTTAAACGCCGTGACTTTCATCTCGGCGATGTTTTCCATGGATGGGTAGGCGTCCTGCAGCGCGCCGTTGAAACGCACGCTGGCGGTCGAAATTCCATCCACCGAGAAGCCAGTCTGCGCCGCTGTCGCGCCCCCGACCGCGATGTCCCCTTGCGAGTCCCTCGTTACCTCTGGAGATACGGCGAGAGCCGCCAGAGGACTGCTCGACACCGACCGGGAGTTGATCGGCAGCCGGGTGATGTCGTCATTGCTCTCCGTGTGGGACAACGTGCCATTTTCAGTGTTGACGGCCAGCGAGGCGGCGCTCACTTCGATCGCCTGCACTTGCGCCGCGACGTTCAGTTTCACATCGATACGCAGGCTCTGCCGTGCCGCCAGCTCGATTTGGTTCACAACCGCGTTGGCAAAACCTTCCTTGGCTGCCGTAAGCGCGTAGTGGCCGGGCTTGAGATTCTCGAAGACGAAATTGCCTTCGCTGTCGCTCACGGTCGCGGTCTCGGTGTTTTCGTCGAGGCTGCGCAAACTGACACGCGCCACAGGTATAGCCGCGCCCGTCTCGTCCATCGTGCTCCCGCGCACGCTGCCAAAAGTAGACTGGGCTTCGAGTCTCTCGGTGCTAATGCTCCAGAACCCTAGAAACACGAGCACCGCCAACGCTGATGCACGAACGCTTGTCTTCACAGTGAACCTCCAAACTGAGAGTCGAATCTGAAACGGCGCGATTAGGAAAAAAGACGAATGAGGTTTAGCGGGGGCCCTTTCAGACAATCGCCGAGGATCTTCTTGGAATGAAATTCATTCTTTTTATGAAACCCATAGGCTGGAGAAACCTATCAGTGAGATGCCCAGGGTTCAATTCCAAGAGTGAGTATTCAAGAATGTAAATTGTAAAAGCGGTATTGCCGCAATAAGTCATTCGCGAAATAGCATCGTCGAAATCAGATTTCTAACTTCCGATCACTGTGCACCCCCGCCCCACAAATTGAGTATCCAGGATGGTTCGTTAATAAGTCCTAAAGAGGGCGTAAAAATCCCGTAAGGAAACGAGTCAAAATTTTTATTGTCTGCATTTAAACACGCGTGGTCGTCTTTCTTGTGACTATCGCGCGTTCATTGTGATTTACTGAAGAGTTTTCCTGGTGATAGTCGCTTATTCCCGTCGGCTGGCGGGCACCCGGAAACCAGGAAAATGGACTGGGGTGGCGCAGACACTTCCCTGTATGTCTGCGCCCTGTGACGCCGACATAGAAGGCAATGTCAGCGCCACCCCCGTGAGGAGGGGAGTCATTTTCAGAGCAGTCGTGACAAACTTGCGCGGAAGGCTTGTGGGGACGGGAATCCCAAAGCCGGGAGACGGTTCTATGCTATTTCTGTCCGAGGCCGTATAAGTTGCTACGCACGTGATGGTAAGTAAAATGAGCAGGATTTACGTCCGTGGCTCCGGGTGTGTTGACTTCAATTATGCGCGCCGCGACCGGCTCATAGGCGGCGCGGGGCGCAATGGTTCCCTTGGCCACTAGAATCCTTTCGCGCCGGGGGTAGACGCCGTTGCTGATGAGCTGGTTCAGGCTGTCGGGACTGGTGGGATGTTGGGTCAGCAGCAAAAGGTTCGGCAAATCGCGGGTCGAACCCTCGACTTCGATCACCGCAGTCGGCCCCATATCCTGGTACCGCCCGCCGCCGTGTCTGACCTCTGTCTCGACGTATTTGCCGTCGGTGAGCGCCTTGACGTGGCCGCGCACTCGCACCGGTTCACCGTGCAACTTATCAGTCTTCCCGCCTACTTCCTGATCGAACGCCTGGCCGACGCCCGCCTGGAATGCGGCTTCCGTCGCCGTGCGGTCGGAAATCACCACCACCCATCCTTGAGCTTTCTGGTGCAACAATTCACTGAGGATGAAAGTGCTGTCGCCGGGCGAACCGCCGCCGATGTTATCCCCTGTGTCCATCAGTGCCACTGGGAATGTGGCGCTCTTCATGGCCTCAGCCACGGCGGCGGCCGCGTCAGGGCGGTCGAAAACGAGTTTGCCGCGCAGCGCCCAGAGCATGTTCCCCAGCCGCTCTGCCTCACGCTTGGCAAGATCGGGGTCGTTGTCCGTCACCACGATCACACTCGGGCCCATCCAAGGGACGTCGGCGTATTGATAACCGCCGGGCACGCTGACCGCCAGAATCTTCGGATTGGTTTTCTCCAAGCGGCGTTCCTCATCGACAATGGGCTTCAGGTACCCATGGAATGTATCCTGGAAGATGATGTTATACACCATGGGCGGCTTAGCTACATACTGAACCGGCCTCACCTTTCCACTCAGCATGCCGGCCATAATCGTCGCTGCCTGGATGCCACGCTCCTTGGTGTCCAGATGCGGATCCTCCTTGAACGTAATGAGAACATTGGAATCATTGACGAGGGCCGGATCAACGTTGGCGTGGAAATCGTTGGTGACCACAATGGGAAATTTCTTGCCCATGGCCTCGCGCACCCGATGCACCACCTCCGCGTCGCCGCTCGGATAACTCTCCGCCACCATGGCGCCGTGAAGAATCAGAATAAGTCCGTCAAATGGGGGGCTTGCTTCCTTGAGTTGCTCTACCAATTCGTTGAGCTTAGCATTGAACGATGCGTCCTCGACTTCGCCCAGGGAACCGGCACGCGCCGTCACAATAGGGTAAACATCCAAACCCAACTTTGCCGAAGCTTCAATGACGCCACTGGCAACCGTGCTCGCCGGCGCGTTCTCATCGAGCCACTCCTGCCGCGCCGGCTTGCCTCCCATCATTTCCAGCTTTGCCGGATAAAGTGAATTGGATTCGGCGCTGAGTCCGCCGACGGCGACCCTTGGGCGCGACTCGGCTGAGGCCAGAGCCGTGAAGAACAAGGCGGCCAGAGCCACCTGTGCGAACTCTTTCATGTGGAACTCTCCCTGTGGTGTCTCGCTATTTGCATGCACCGGCGATTTTACATCGCCTTCGGGTCAGCTTTCCATAGGGATGAGGAATGCGTGAGGGATACGCCTGTCCAGGGTGGCAAGGAGAGCGCTATTTGCTGCTGCAAGCTGCGCCAGATGCCCGTCCGTCGTCTGACCTGATTCTTACATTAGCCCCATTAACACTCGCTACTCGGCGCCAACCACAGGCCCCTCCACTCGTCACCGCTTTTTGCGTTTCTTCTTTGTGGGGGCTCCGGATCCGTCGTCGTCGGTGTACCCGAAGATGTTCCTGTCAACGCTTTCAGAATCACTGCGCCATTGGGACTACCCCAGCCGGTACACGCGTCCCACCCTTGACCCGCTTGGTAGCCACCGTTATTGCCGGACGTGATGTCATGGAAAGTGCCGGTGGTGGAGGCAATCTTCTGGTATAGAGTTGGATTCAGATAACCAACTGGAGTCTTCAATCCGGAGTTGAAGCAGGCGATCAAGCCTGCCCACAGTGGGGCGACTGCGCTCGTTCCCCCCACTACGATATTGCTGCCGTCCACATCGATCTGATAGCCGGTATTGGGATCGGCGTCGCCCGCCACGTCCGGCAAACCCCGCCCCGCGAAATGCCCTGCGTTGACGGATGGAGGCACCTTCGCATGCGCTTGCCAAGTGGGAAGAGGAAAGTTTTCGCTGACGCCGCCCCCTGTGGCGCCGTCGTCGGGAAGGCCGTTCCATACCACTTCATCAGTAATGGATGCGCCGCTGCCCACCAAGTGCGTCCCGCCACAAGCCAAGGCGTAAGGACTCGACGCGGGAAAGTCGACGTGGTCCAGCCCATCCGTGACACCATCAGTGGCGCCGTCGTCTCCGGCTGCGATGCAAACCGTGACACCGACGGCTGACGCCGCCTGAAGCGCGCTGTTGTAAGATTGAAGGGACTGCGAGGTCCAAGTGGATTCCGCCCCGCCCCAGCTAATCGATATTACGGAAGGGTTATTTTGCTTGTCGCCCACCGCGTGGTTGATCGCGTCCAGGAAGCCCGCGTCGGTGTTGGGGGCGAAGTAAACCACGATCTTCGCGCTTGGAGCCACAGCACCTGCGACTTCGATATCCAGCATCACTTCGGCATCAGGCCCATTGGACGCGCCTGTTGGCGAGTTCTGCGCGCCGTCAACCGATACGGCCGACACCGTGGGAAGCGGAGATATACCCAGGGAGTTAAAGTAGGAGTTAAGGTCAGATTGCGTGTAGCCTCCGCCTAATTCGATGATGCCGATGGTCTGGCCCTGGCCGGTCGCGCCCGTGGGAAAATCATAAAGTTCGCTCACCTGGAGCGGCGTGTATGAGACCGATGACGAGGCGTTGGCACGCACGTGGGTCGAGGGCGTGTTATGAGCGTGACGCAAGTGAGGCTGCGTTTGAGGCCGGTTGTCGAGGCCGTGGACGCTGTGGATGATGTTCTCCAGAGTCGCGGGAATGTAGACAGACCCGACGCGTCCGCGATAAGTCGCTTGAGGGCCTTGGTAGGTACTTAATTCAACTTGAAAGGCGGAGGTACAAGCGGCGGCGGTACCCGCCAGCCTCATCGTTCTTGCCCCTAGATCCACGCCGAGGACCTCAAGGCCGTGGGCGCGCGCAAACGCCTCAACTTGCTCCACGTCTTTCGGGTCAGCCCCATAACGTTCTTCGTATTGGGTTCGTGACAGGCGCTCACCGCTCGAAATCAACTCCTCGAGAGGTTTCACTCCTTTGCCGAGCGGCCGCTGCCGGAGCACCACCGTGATCTGAACGGTCTCGTTAGCATCGCAAGGTCCCGCTTTGGTTGCGCCCGGCATGGGCTCGCGCTTACTACCCGGGACCGCTCTATATTCGTTGGAAGCCATTCCTCCCCCTTTTCTGTCTGAAGAGATTTCTATCGCTGCTTTAAGTTAGATGCATTGATGCGTGTGTTCAGCGGCTTCGTAGCACGTGAGGCTCCCCTCGATCGGCGCTCAGCCGCGCGCCTGGTCATATCAAAGCACTTTGCCGTGCGGCAATCCCAATTTGAAACGGACCAGATCGTAGTCTCGCATCGGCTTGAATATCTCGGGCTCCTGGAATGGCCAGATTTGAGCCTTGGCGGCGCTCGACCCCGAAGCATCGATGATGGCATTTACTGACCGGCGGGCCGCTTCGTTCGCTCCTTCCATGGTCGCGAGGTCGGTGTAAGTGCGCACGTAGTCCGAGGCCAGAAAAAGGTTGGAAATCTCTGTCGAAGCTTCGGGACGGTACTGGAGGGACCCGGCAGGGTTGATCAGGAGCGGCTCCGCGTTCGTGACGGCGCTCGGATTCGGAAATTGGATGTCGGGGTCGAGAAACCACGACATTAGATTGTTATCGCTGAGCGTTTCGGTCGCTCCCGTATTCAAGTGCGTTTTGAGCTGTGCCCAAGCCTCGTTCTTTATTTCCTCCGCGGTGCAGTTCGTGGCTGGCTTTCCGTAGACAATCCCTGGGGCGTCCCAATCGGAAATGACGACCGAGAGAATGCCGCCCACTTTCCCATCACCCAAACCGGCGAAATCAACTCCCGGCCAGAATTGCCTTTGGGAAATCGAGGTGAGCGCCCAAGGCGAATCAAGATAGTTTGAATGGCCGTGCACAAGAGGAATGTCGTCTTTCAAGTAGAATTGGATTCCGTTCATCCACCGCGTCTGGAGCTTGTCGAGATGGGCGAGAGAGGGCGCGGCATTCTTAATCTCATCAGTAATTAGTCCTGTCATGATCTCGACGGGGAGCGCACTCACGTAGAAGTCGGCAGTGACCGGGGTCGGCGATCCGCCCTGATCAATCAGCACTCTCGCAAGGCGGCGGCCATCAAGCTCCAGGGAGCGCACCACGGAGTTTCCCTGCAAATTGACTCCAAGGGAATTCAGGTGAGCGATCCAGGGATCGATCCAGGCTTGGTTAGTTGGTCCGTTCAGAACCCGATCGAATCCTCCGGGGCCGCACATGAGGCCGAGTATCAGTTGCAGGCCGATGTAGCCCACGGTGCGGGTGCTGCTGATTTCCGCCTTCATCGCGACCAATGACCGCGTGAGGCCTTTGCCGAGATATTGTTGGTAGCTCAAGGACTTACTCTTGGCGGCGACGAAGTCCCACCAGGCGATGTTCTCGTACTCGGCAAGGCGGCGCTCTTCGCAGGTGGTGAGCAGTACCAGCAAACGGTCAATGAAGAAGACGAGTTCGTCATCCGGTATGCCCAGGTTGGCGAAAAGCGACTTGAACACGATAGTCCAGTCTTCGAGAGTCTGGGGAAAGCGTGTGGGCTCAAGGAAAGCGATTTTCCCGGTTCGAGCGATTTCCACCCGCGTGGAAAACACCAGATTGTCGAAGACGGTGTTTCCCCCAAAAGGAATACGCTTCATGGAATCCGGTAGATGTTTGTAGAAGCTCGGGAAGAACCGGAAGCCGTGCTCGCCGGGCAGGGGGCTGTGGCCAGGCGTGGCGGAGTTCGGGACCGGAATGCTCCGCGCCTTACCGCCAAAATCCGGCCGGCGCTCATAGACCACAACGTCAAAGCCCCGTTCAGCAAGCTCCTGCGCAACGCTCAGGCCTCCCACACCGCCACCTAGA
The DNA here is from genome assembly GCA_963770415.1 of uncultured Acidobacteriota bacterium. GTDB lineage: Bacteria > Acidobacteriota > Terriglobia > UBA7540 > UBA7540 > CAVROP01. The sequence goes on along the minus strand of CAVYPU010000035.1, from coordinate 79,052 downwards.
ACCGCAACTCGAGTGCTCATAGGTTTCCCGTCTTCATGAATTCGCCCGCCGTCGCGGGTGGGCCGCTACTGGGTTGCCTCCAGGTGTTCAAGGATAAATGGGTAGACATCTTTCACGGCATTCTTTCCGAAGATGCAATCAATGTGACCATAGCCAGGGATTACGTGCCGTTTGTAGAGATTGCTTCCATTCGCCTTCGAGAGATCGCTCAAAGTGATCTCGGTGCTTTCCGGCAGGAAGCATTCATTCTGCGCCCCATGAATGAACGCGATGGGAATCGCCAGCCGGTCGAGATGAGGAAGGTAGGTGTCGTTGCCGTCAAAGTCCACCAGGTGGCCGGTGTTGGCCAGGCGAGCGAGGTGATTAAATGCCTTCATGTTGCCCAAGCCGAACATTTCGTGCAGGGCGTCGTGCGTCGCTTCGTTCAGGTTGGCGTGCTCGTAGAGAGGGGCGTACATGAAAGTAATGCGATGGCAGGTGGCGCTGGTGCAGCGATTCTTGAGCTCGATGGGGTAGAGCTTGAGGCCTGCGTCGTAGACTTTAGCCAGCAGACCTTCGTGGTTGTCCACGTAAGCGTTGAGGGATTCGATGCCCGCAGCTTTGAGGAATGAGGGCAGGTGCAGGCCGGTCTTGATGTGGGTGGCAAGGGGTGCGCGGATCTCGGTGGCGATCTGCGAGGCCACGGCGGAGCGCACGCCCTTGAGCCCTGCCAGCATGGCCATGAAGAAAGTGGTCGAGCCCCAGCAATGGACGACCATTTGCACGCTCTTGGCTCCGGTAAGCTCCAGGACCTTAGCGACGGCAGCGGGGTAATCCTGGATCGCCACATCGTCTCCACTCGCCTGAAGCGTGGCCGCAGGCAATTCGATGCTGGAGCGATAATCGAGCAGCCACACGTCGTAGCCGTGGGCGAAAAGGTATTCGAGCAGATTGGTCTCGATAGTGTCGATCGAGAAGATAAGACTTGAGACACCGAGCCCGTGTGAGAGTATGACCGGGCCCTTGCTGCCTCCCTGATAGCGCGTAAGGCGGAGTCCGACGCCGTCAGCGGTTTTGAAGAACGCAACTTGCGGCGCGCCCACGCGCAACGGGCGCTTCGGGCGGGGCGGGGCATCGGCATTGAACACGCTGGGACGGACGAACACATCGGCGTAAGTATCGAACAGCGGGCCGAGAAAGAAGCGCGCAAAGCGAGCGCCCGCAGCCAAGCGCTCGGTGAGGCTGCCCGCGTTGATCAACTTCATGGTGGTCAGTTGGCGCGCGAAGTCCTCCGGGTCGATGTGTAGAATCCCTTTGCCCAGGATTGGCGCGGTCGCGCTCTCGCCATCGTAAATCGTACTGTAAAGAGTGGATGTGGCGGGCCAAACCTGGAAGATGGAATCCGGGTGCGTCACCTTGAACCCCTCAAAGTAATAAGTGCGGCCTTCCTCGCTCACCATCTTCATCCGGTAACGCATGTTGTGAGTGTCAACGTTATTGGAGTCAACGGTGAACAGGTTGAAGCGCCCTTCCGCAACCGTGAGAGGCCCGCGCGAAATCGCCGGCGCAAGCACCGTGCCGACCATGCGAGCTTCGTGGGCGGGGTTCGCGATCATATCGTCCAAATCTTCACTGACAATGGTCAGGGTGAATTGAAAGGGTGAGTTGTCGGTTTGGCCCTGGTCAAAGCCGCGTTGATAAATGGGGTCGAGCGCGAGCGGCGGTGTGGGCGTCTTGGCCTGCGTCGAGAAATACCCCTTCATCGTTTCCGTGAACTCGACGCCGGCCTTGGCGGTTATGGCGGCCTTGGACGCAGAAGGCAGCCGGTAGTCGATCTGCCAGCCGCGATCTTGGGCGAGCAGCGCCACCGAGCGCTCGGCGACGGCCGAGATGGTGAGCAGCGGGTTGACGCCCAGGGGTGTTGGAATCACGGAACCATCCGCCACGTAGAGACTGTCGTAAACAGCCGCGCCCGCGCTTCCTGAAAATACTTGCCCTTTGTGGTTCACCACGCCGCTTTGGGCATCGTCCGCCATTACGCATCCACCCAGCGGATGCACCGTGGTGAGATTGCTGTGCAGCAGTTTGCTCCATAGCGGATTGTGAGCGAAGACGCCGCCAAGGGCTTCCGTGGCTTGCTTCAGGCGCGCATTCACTTGGCCGAAGATGGGTTGGTCGCCAACCCCGGGCCAGCTCAACTCGAGGTTGCCATTGCCATCAAGGGTCATACGCCCGCGGCCGTTATCGTGGGTCATCACGAGGTAAGTCTGCGACCTATTTACGGCGCCGCGGTAAGGGCCCTCGAAGTCTGTTAGAAGCTCCCGTTCCCTCTCTTTAATAAGTTCCGTGCCCGCCACCGGCTCCCCGGTCCCGGCGACCGCCGCAGCGGCCTTAAACGCGCCCGGCAGGAACACGCCAAGGGCCCCAGGCGGCGAGCCTTCTTCAGCCACCATGCCTTCGGTGAGAGTGGGCTGATGGCGCATGTCGATGATTCCCGTGATGCACGGCCCCACGGGCGGAATCTGCCCTGCGGTGTGATGCCCCCAGCCCACGCCATTGATTACCTGCGAAGTGTCGTATCCGAAGGCGAGCACGTCTCCGTTGCCGGTAAAACGCTCGCCGAGCTGATTGGAGAGAGGCAGGCCGTGCTGCGCAGAGCGGAGCAAAATCTCCGTGGAGCCGAGCGCCCCTGCGCCCAGCACCACCAGGTCGGCAGCGATAGCGACGTTCGGCGCCTTGAATTTCTCGCGCCCCACTCCCAGCAGCTCGCATTGCACAAGCCACTGGTTTCCTTCGCGTTCGAGCCAACGGACGGAAACCTCAGTAAAGATCTCCGCGCCGTGATTCACCGCGTCCGGCAGGTAATTCATGATGAGGGTATTCTTCGCCGCATAATTGCAGCCCGTAACGCAGTCTCCGCAATTCGCGCATTTGTGCTGCTCGACGCCCACGTGGTTCAGGCCTTCGACCGTAAAGTTGACGTTGATAGGCGGACGATAAAATTTCTGCCTCAAATGCCGGGCCGACTCCTCGAGCGCACGCAGCTTGGGAAGCTCCGGCCCGTCCTGCGGATAAGGATTGGGTTTGAGCATCTCCTCGGCGCGCGCATAACTTTCTTCGAGCGGCGTTGCATTGTCCATAACGAGCGCAGGGTCAGTGGGCTTCGGGTTGCGCAACTCGCGCGGCCAACGAGGGTCGTCGAACACGCGCGGCTCGGCGCGCAGAGCCACGTTGGCATTGACCAGCGATGTGCCGCCCAGGCCGCAGCCCAGAAATACGTTGATGTCCTTGCCGAGGTGGAAGTCGTAGAGCCCCGTTCGCGACCCGTATTGTGCGATTTCCGGCGTGTGAGCCTGCATCTGGCAGACGGCTTCGGTGGAACGGTTCGGATATTCGCCGGGCTGAAATTCCCGGCCGCGTTCGAGCACGCAAACCTGCTTCCCGGCGCGCGCCAGTCGGGAGGCGGCGATGGCAGCGCCATAGCCCGACCCGATCACAACCACGGTGTAATGTTCTTTGAGAGTTTCAATGGGTGATGCAAGTCGGTTCATACAGCCTCCGGAAAGTCGAGAAGTCGAGAGTCAAGGGTCGAGGGTTTCAAGCCAGGGTCGCGTCAAAGTCCTCGAATCATAAGAAAACAGGACACGCCCCATGGGAACCGTTTGTGGAGTGCGGCAGCTTGCTGCCGCTTTGGGCGAGCCTGCCGGCAGGCTCGCCAGGAGGCGGAAGCAAGCTTCCGGCCCGGAAAGCGGGAGCAAGCTCCCGCACTCCAAATTCGTCCGACTTTGACGCGAGCATGGGTTCCAAGCAAAGACTCATAACCCTCTCCGAGGTGAAAGGGTGGACCGCGACGGCGTATTCATCAGCCGACGAGGGCCGGGTGAGGGGTCACTTGCACCAAGTCGCCGACATAAAATGCATTGTGGGGGGCCACCCACGTAGCGTCCCCGTTAGCCCGCAGGGCTGCCTAAATCAGCAGATCGGTTGATAGTTAAGAGCGGCTTTGCCGCCCTGACTTGCGGAAAGCCTGCGGCTTTCCGGCCCATTCCGCGTTTTTTGTTTTCTTCCGCACTGGCTGGGAGGCTGAGCCTCCCAGCCAGTGCGGAAGAGGTTGATGATTTCGGGCGTTCCGCGGAAAGGGAGAGAAGCTGTGAAAAAATCATCTGCCGCCGACAAACCATCGAAGCGCGCGTGTGTCATTCCGATCGCAGACCTCATGATCCTTCGGCCCGCCACTGTGCATGAAGAAGGCCTGGATTCCCGCTTTCGCGGGAATGACAACAACTGCGTCATCCCCGCGAAAGCGGGGATCCACTGGTGCCGCGTCGGCCTATTTTCATAGCAGTCGCTTATGCCGTATTTGCGGCGCCCGGAAACCATGAAAATCGACGCTCTTTGTAGGGGGACGGCTTGCCGTCCCCAGTCATAGGGTAGGGCAAGCCCTACCCCTACCCCTTTTCAAAGCAGTCGCTCATGCCGTATTTGCGGGGCCCGGAAACCATGAAAATCGACGCTCTTTGTAGGGGGACGGCTTGCCGTCCCCAGTCACAGGGTAGGGCAACCCCTACCCCTACCCCTACCCCTTTTCAAAGCAGCGTTTGCTGAAACATCGGCGTGTCCTCGTCGCTGTCCTGGTAATAAGAAACGGTGCCCACGGCGCCATCGATATCAATGATCGCGTAGCCGTGGTTGCACAGACCGCCGGTCGTGTCCAAACGGATAGGATTGCCGTCCTCATCTTTGATCAAGGGGACATCTGCGTGTTTAGGAACCTTGACAACCTCGTCGATCCCCACAGGAAACGCCCCATGTCCAAGGCAGCAACTGCGCGCAAGATTCATGTAGGGACCGTAGAGCACGAAGTCGTGTTCATGGCCCCAAATCCAGAGCGTGACGTTGGGCAAAAGAGGATTCACCTGGGAGGCGAGGCGCATATTCACCTCCTGGTTGTCGATGCTGTCGTAGGCGGTGAAAAGCTGATGGTGCGAGAGCAGCACCGTACGGCGGCCGCCGGCGTTCGCCACCTTATCGGCGAGCCACTTAACCTCGGTATCCTGCAGAAAAGTAGCGCCCGCCCCGCCGGCGCCTGGATTATGGTCATTGTAACCTGTGTCCATCGCCACGAACTGCCAGTTGGCATTGCGCAAACAGAAGTAACTGGCGGGCTGGCCGAGTTGCTGAATCAGTTGGTAGTAGGGACCGCCTCCGGAGTACATATCGTGATTGCCGGCGAGCGTAAAGGTGGGAATACGGTCGAGCTTAGTGCCGAGGTTCAACTCCTGCTGCCATATTTTCAAGAAGTAGTTGGTGATCTCAAACTGGGTTCCGGCGTAGTAGATGTCGCCCAGGTGGATGACCACGTCTGGTTTCTTATCGGCAATTTGCCGCAGCACCAGTTTAGCCGCGTCCTGACCGGTTCCCCAATCGCCCACGATAGCCACCCGGGCTTTGGCGGGGAGCTTGCCGTCGATGACAAAGTCGCTCAGGTTCTTATAGACGATGTAGGGGATCTGTTTCTGCTGGGCGACGAAATACTCGGCGTATTTGGCGGCGGCTTCCGAATAGGACGGATCGCAGTCGCCGAACTTGGCAAGCTCCTCTTTGTAGCGTTGCTTGTCGGCGGCGTTTCCCAAAATCGTCGCTTTAGCCAGTTTGAGCGCCGTGAGAGAGCAGAAGCCCGCGGTTTGGGCCAGCCCTTCCGTAGCCGGATGTTCCGCAGTGGCGGCCGCGATGGGAGTGCCGGTGTCAACCTGCGTGCAGTACGCGATGGCTTCGGACGACATTGAACCAAGATCTTCAGGGCGGCCTGCTGCGGCCTGCGCGGCGCCTACGTCCTCGACGTCAGTGCCGGCGGCGGCCTTCGCTTCCACCTCTCCTACAGCGGCCTGCCAGATGGAGAGTTCAGGATCGTGAAATTGTTTGAATTGCGCCATATGTGACTCCTTTTTGTTGGGTCGTTGAAGGTGTGGAAAAATCAACAACAGATTCCGTTATTTCCATGGCAGTCGCTCACGCGGCTCTTGCGACGCCGGGAAATCATGAAACCGACGCCCGTTGTAGGGGGACGCCTTGCCGTCCCCAGTGCGCAGGGCAAGCCCTACCCCCGGAGTTTCTACATTTCGAGTGAAGCATCTGTTGGGTCGTGTTTATCTGCCGCGGGAAGGGCTCCGCCCGCTGCTCCGTGGAAAGGCTCGGCCTTTCCATAGCGTTCCCCGTACTTATTTCTTTCGAGGAGGCTGCGCCTCCCATCCTTTCATCCTTACGATTTCCCGGGATGCTCCGTGGGACCTGGACGAGATCGTGTGGCGCAGACCACGATGAGGGCCCGGCGAGGCACAGCCTCGCCGGATGAGAGAGAAGAGGGTGGGAGGCAGATGGAAAGGCCGAGCCTTTCCACGGAGCAGGCGGCGAAGCCGAATGAGGTGGGAGCGTTAGCAACCGGTTCACCTCCATGTGAAATGTATAAACTCCAGGGCAGGGCAAGCCCTACCCCTACACCCTCTTCGTCATGGGCTAAACGAAGTCGCCGCTACTGCGGCTAGAATCCTGACGACGTGATGACTCAAACCGACATCATTGCGCGCAGCAAATCCACCATGCCCGCGCCCTGGTAGGCGCGGTCGCGCCCCAGGTCCGTGGCCGACTTGATGAATATCCGTTTCACATTCTCGGGGTCGCCGCGATACTCATGGTGGCCCGACAGAAAAGCCGCGATGGCGCCGGAAACGTGCGGGGCGGCGGCGCTGGTGCCGCTTGCTTCTTTGTATTCGAACCCTGTTCGGGATGAGCGTGGCAGGAGATGATCTTCTCGCCGGGCGCCACCAGGTCGGGCTTCATGCGGCCGTCCGCGGTAGGTCCTTTCGATGAAAAGTAAGAAACCCCATAACGATGCGGCGAGCTCTTATGGACCGAGCCGACGGAGATAGCCGCCTCGGTGTTGGCGGGATCGGTAATCGAGGAAACCACCGTCACCGGCTCCACCTCCCCGCTGGCCATCATCGTTTTGCCGTAGCCCCAGTTGCCGCAGGAAATCACCACGATCAGCCCGGACTCTACCGCCCGCGTCACCTCCTGGCACAGCGGGCTGTAACCGCAACCGTAGCTCTGCGGGTCGAAAGGGTAGCCCAGGCTCATGTTGACGCCATCCACGCGAATCGCTCAGGCTCGCATCATTCAGCTTGCGCAGGTACTCCAGGCCGCGAATCGCCGCCGAGGCCGACCCCGTGCCATCGTCATTCAGAACTTTGATGTTAATAAGCGTGGCAAGGGGCGCCACGCCGGAGGGCGGCGCAGTGAGATCAGTCAGTTGCGGCGTGTCGCCCTGTTCTTCCACGAACTTCGCTGCGTGGTAGGGTTTGCCTTCCTCCCACGCGGGCGCCATGCCCGCAATAATGCCTGCCACGTGTGTCCCGTGGCCTTCCGATCATCGAGCGTGTCGGAGCTCGAGAAATTCTTGCTGAGAGTTACGTTAACCGTGTTCAGAGCGGCAAAGTGCGGGTGCGCGGCATTGATTCCGGTGTCCATCACCGCCCATGTGATTCCCTTGCCGCGCGCTTCAAAGGTCCGCCAGCAAGACGTCGCCTTGACGGTATCCACCGAGTGCAATAGATGGCCGTAGGTCGTCTCGTCTTTCCAGATCTGGTACACCCATTGCCGCAGTTCGGCAAGGCTCTGAATGTCCTCCGGGAAGAGCGAAGCGAAGATGTAGAAATCGCTCTCGCAAAGCTGATCGGTCTTGTCGCGCAAAAACTCTCTGACTTTCTCTTTCGATTCCTGGACTCCTGATGGGCCGTGCTCGTCGGATTCCTTCAGACACACAATGATGCGAATGCGCTGCGGCGCGCCCCCCTTCTGCGCTTGTGCGTCAATATCGCGCTGGACGGGACCAGCAATGACGAAACTCTTCAGACTGGGGCGATGCGTCTTAATCCCCATAGCACACCTCGCTTTTATTATGCCCTGAACGGAGAAAGCGAATGTAGCTAGATGCGCATTATTTATAACACAACTACCCCGGTCGGTCAATATTACCGAGCCGAGACATCTCTAAGCGGGATAGCAGAAACTCTCGAAGTGCCCCATGTAGCCTTTGATAACGAAAGGTGGCGCAGCCGATTGATTTCAATGTCTTCGCCACCCCTGCCAATTGGAAAATGCTACATGGGACAGGACACTATGATGAATCTATTCCGGCGCCGCCTGCCTCTCCGCTGTCAGCGTCAATCCCGGCGACACAATCCGCGCGCTGGCTACGGAACGTTGTCCTGAGGCGAGGTCCATCGCAACCACGCCCCAGGGATCGGAGAACCTGTCGTGAGTTTTGCTTGCCACGTCCGCCATCCGGCGCCATAAATCGGACTGGACTTTCTGGAAGGCCGGACTGCTGGAGGCCGGGGGCGGGCGTCTGCGAGAAGAATCGCCGGGCTTGACTGAGCGTCACGGCGAGCTGTGACATGGTGTTGGACCACCACTCGATCAGAAGGTAGTCGCCCGCAATGTATGGTAGTTCCGTGTCGGGCTTCAAATCGGGAAAGATTGGAATGAGGCTGGGAAGCGTGCCGCCGGTTTCTTTTACTTTCTGCCAGACCGTGTCGCTTCCGAGGCTACGCAATCGGTAGCCGTCGTCCGGCCCCAGAAGTTGTGCCAACGCCTGCCGGCCAATTCGCTCATATTCATCGATTGCACGCGGCTGGCCGTCGGAGGCGAGATAGAGGCTCTGGCTGAGCGCATCGTCGTAATCGGTGCTGATATAACAGGTGGAGTGCCCGAAATCGCTTAGCGTTCGGCGAGGCTGGCCGCCTTCTGAGCCGCCGATACCAGCCCAAGCGCCTGAAGTGAATTGAGATAGGCCCCCATGGTGGTTTGATCGGTTTTCGCATTGGAGGCAAAATGCCAATAGGAAGCTTTCAGACTTGGCGCGTGCGCGATCAAGCCGCTGCAACGGTAAGCCGCGGTAATAAGGAAAGATTGAGCCAGTACCTTGCGCAGTTTGTCGGAGTCGGCCAGGTAGTTAACCGCGCCGCTCACGCGCGTGGCAGTGGCCGCATCCGTGATCAGGACCGCGCCGCTCTCTCATCCGTTAAGATCGTTCCTTTAAGAGTGAGGTCGTTGATCGATGCATAGTTGTAAATGCCCAGGATGTTGATCTTGAAGGCGTGCCCTTTTTTATTCGTTGTCGTAAGCAGATTCTGAATCTCGGTAACGCCAACGGGCAATGTCGCGGGAGTTTTGAGCAGGGCGGAAAGGTTCAACCGCAAGGCGTCTTGTACGGCGGCGCGTCCCTCCTGTGAGAGCTTGCCCAAGTCGATTTCGTAAAGGAAAGCCGCTTCATTCGAGGCTAGCGCGTGCAAATCCGTCTCGACGGCCAGCGCAAGTTGCCGCTGCACCCCCGCCTTCAAGGCGTTCATCACGACCTCTTGTCTCTCGTCTGTCAGGCCCGCGCTTTCAAGCTGGTCAGGGGTAGGGAAGGGCGAAGGACTGATAGCCCCGAGTATTGCGGAAATGAAATCCACATTCGTTGTGCCGGCAGTGACGCCTACGGTGGGAGTGACCTGCACGCTGAATTCGGACCCACGCTTCCGGTAGAAACCCAGCCGCACCTTTGCGCCCGTAACCTTCTGGATTCGCACCTGAAAATCGCCCTCGATTTGGTACGTCGCCGATACGTTAATCGCTGCGCCTCCGGTGACTGAGACTCCAGGAAGCGCCGGGGAGGAAAGTGTGGCTAGAGGGTTCACGGAGGCGAGCAAATTTACAGTTCCGCAAAGCTTCAGACAGGCGCTGCCGTCCATGGAGGCTACATCACCCACTTTTAGATCTGCGAGGTCGTCCACTTCCCAGGGAATGACATAATTCTGAAGCGAGGCCTGGAGCGCATCCCTGAATGTGGGGGTGGTAGCGGTGGTCTGGAAATTCGTGTAGTGCATGAAACACACTGTGGCTCCTGCCGAGAAGCCCCAATCCACTCCGCCCGCTGGAAGACTCATCGCTGGTTTAACCGAAGCTTGCAGGCCGAGACCTAGGTAGGCGCGTCCGCTGGGTATCTCTATAGGGTCCGCGTAGGGGTCGGGGTCGAAGAGCTTCCCAGCCGTATTCACGCACATCGAACCAGATATAGCAGCGCCGAGCGTGAACTGTGGGCCGGAGGAAGTGCTGGAAGCGGGTGTTTGAAACGTGAGTGCGACTTGGGTGGAGTTTAGCGGAAACGCGGCGAGTGGGACATTTTGTATCGATGCAAGGTCGTGCTCAACCACCGAAAGGCTCGGCGGCTGTTGAAAATACTTGGCGAAGGCCGAACCCGGATTCATGGCGGCTTGGACATTCAGCCCAAAGCCATCAGCAATTTGAACGGTCGCCACTTTGGCACCCCTGGCTGAGTAGATTTGTATTCGAGGGAAAACACCTGCAATGGAAATCTAATACCGAATACGACAAGTTGTCAATGTCTCGACCTATATTTTCACGTTGTTACCCTGAAACCTACGTCGTTCCCGCGAAAGCGGTGAACCCAGCACCCACCGTGGGCCCCTGCACCTGCCAGGGTGACGAGGCCGGATAAACTCGATTTCCATGGAGGGAAACATAGCGACATTTTGGTTGACTTTTATAAGATGATTATCTACTATGCAGTTGCCCCTCGTAGTCGATCGTATTGGCGAATCTTATATTTTGTTGCTTTCAGTTCAGCGTCACGGCGACTCTCGCGGGGGACGTTGATTTCTGTCCTGGGCTCCAAATTAGACATCAATCCTGATTACTCCATCGGAGGTCGAGCATGTTGGCACTCGATTTTGCGAATCGGAAAAGCTCCTACGATTACATCATTGTAGGCTCGGGTTATGGTGGCTCTATTTTTGCCGCGCGTCTGGCGTCCGCGAATCTCACCCCCAAGCCTTCCATTTGCATTCTGGAGCGGGGCCGCGAATGGCCTGTAGGAACCTTTCCGAGCGACATGGCGGGCGTCCTGGGCGCCACGCGGGGCGATGGCAACCCCTTAGGACTTTACGAATTTCTCAACTACCCCGATATCTCCGTGATCAAGGGGTCGGGCCTGGGCGGAACATCGCTCGTGAACGCCAACGTGGCCATCATCCCGGACGCGGAAGTCTTTGAGGAATCGACCTGGCCTCGAACCATCACGCGCGACGTCCTGATGCCCTATTACCTCCGGGCGCGGCAAGTCCTGGCTGCCAACCCGCATCCCCACGCGAAAGACCTGGCCAAAGTGCAGGCCATGGAGCGACGCGCCGCTGAAATCGGGCTGGATGCCTACCCTCTTAATATCGTCGTGAATTTTACTATCAATGGAAAGAACCCTTACGGGGTCGAGCAGAAGCCTTGCACCGATTGCGGCGACTGCGTTTCGGGCTGCAACGTAGGTGCGAAGAATACCCTGTACATGAATTTCCTGCCCATGGCGCGCAGCGCGGGGGCGGAAATCTACACGCAAACGAAAGTCGAGTGGGTGGAGAAGCTCAAGACCGGGGGCTGGCGGATTCACGGTTCCCACGTGGCCAACGACAATTCGAGTAAGTCCTTCACGCTGGATGCGAAGAACGTGGTGCTCTCCGCCGGGGCCATCAACTCCCCCGAAATCCTGCTGCGCTCGGAGATGCACGGCCTGTCGGTGTCGCCCGCCCTGGGCACGGGATTCAGCGGCAATGGGGACTTCTTCGGCCTCGCCTACAACGGGTCGTACGTCACGAACGTTCTGGGCTACGGTTTGAAGCCCCCGGTGGTCGGGGGGGCAGTGCCGCCCGGGCCCACAATCGTCAGCGCCATTTCCTATGATGGCAAGTTGCCGATCGAAGACCGCTTTACGGTTGAGGACTTATCCTTCCCCAGCGCTTACGTCCTGGGCGCGAAAGCCGCCTTTGCGCTGCTGCACGGCGACCCGACTTATGCGGGGAACGAAAAAGCCCAGCAGCAACGCGCGCTCATCGATAATGATATCTTGCACCCCTACCAAATCGACGGCGCATTGAATCACACCATGTTTTATCTCGTGATGGCGCACGACGACGCGCGCGGCACGATGGTCTTCGACGCTCCCTGGTATGAATCCGACGGGCGCATGAGCATCCAGTGGGATGGTGCGGGGCGGGAAATCATCTTCACGCGCATCAACGAGGAGTTGCGCCGCCACGCGCGCGCTTTGCAGGCCAACTTTATTCCCAACCCTCTTTGGGACATTTTCAAGACCCGGCATCTGGTCACTGCTCATCCCTTGGGCGGGTGCCCGCTCGGAGAAGATTACCTGCATGGCTCGGCGGATGAGTTCGGAAGGTTGTTTGCCGGCGACGGCAGCGTGCACGAGGGGCTGTTCGTTTGCGACGGCTCGCTGATTCCCTCGGCGCTCAATGTGAACCCATTCCTCACCATCTCGGCGCTCGCGGAGCGGATAGTTGAAAGGAAGATTCAGGTCCAGCAGGGAAACGCCTACCCGCAGCCGAACAAGACCGTGAGCCTCTCGACCATCGACGCGATCACCGTCTCGACTTACAGCGAGGCCCAACTTGGAGCCTCTCTTCCGGCGCTGCACGTCGATGGGCATCGACACGCTCCTTAACCAGGGCGGCCCGACCCAGATCGACGTGTCCAAAGGCACCATCCGCAACGACCAATTCTGGAAGGGCTTCTTCCCCCACGACCACATCCTGAACACCATGTCCTCGGCGCTCTTCACGGGGTTCAAGAAAGAATTCCACAAACAGGACGGCCATTACACGGGAATCACCAGCGACACCGACGATCATATTCACGCGCGTAATAGCCTGGAAGAGATTAACCTCGATAAGGCCAAAGGAACTCTGGAAGCGGGGAAGTACATTCTGCTCAAATACCTCGACCCGCCCTGGCAGGGTTTTTACGACATCTTCAAAGTCATCAACGAGGACCTGCTGATTGGCCGCGTCTATCTGGGCGAGTACCCGAACGGCCTGCGGCAGTTTACTTTTCCGATGACACGAAAATACAGCTTCAGGCAGATGACGGTAAACGACCACGCCGCGCTTTACGCCGCGGGGGCCATCCCCACGGCGCAGGACCTCGCGGGCGTGTGGAGAATGGACGTCATCTCGAACGCCAACCATGCCACCGGGACAGCCTACCTCGGCTTTGAGTTGAAGCCCGACGGCCGCCTGGAAGCGCGATACCTCCTGATGGGCTTGATGGAAGGGTTGGTCATGCCCGGTTTTCTCAAGGACCATTTTCAGTTGAACGATTTCACGCCCTTCCACGACGAAATTCGCAAAGTCACGAGCGACTTCCTGGTGGGCAAATACATCACGCCTACTCCCGCGGCCGCGGCGGCGCTCACCGATGACCTTTCGCTGGGAATTCTCCATTCCGACTCCGCCGGCAATCTCGGCTTCTACTACATGCTGACCAAGGCGGATAAGACGGCGCTCCCAACGGAGAGTCTTTTGAGCCCCTTCCTCGATGTCTATCTACCGGACGGCCTCGGCCTGACGTTCAGCGAAGAGATGGTGGGCTGGTATTTCGATGGCGCCACAACTCCCACCGCGGACCGCGCAGGCGACCTGACGATTGCGCAGCGCATCCCCGCCACCGGCACACCCGCGGGCGGAGTGGATTGCAAATTCGATGTGCATATGACCGCGCGGGATATTAACGAGTTCATTGATGGTCCCGAGCACGAGACCGATATGCAAGGCACGATCACCTTCGGCAAGTTCCTGGGCGCAAGCCAGGTGACCTACCCCGTTGACTCTCAGAACAGCCGGTTCAACTACCTGGAGGTCAACCCCGCGACCGGCGAAGCCGAAATGCGGTATCACCTGGAGTTCTCGACGCCGGAGGGACGGCGATTTTATCTCGAGGGAAGAAAGTACATGCAGAAGGACGCCGGCGGGAAGGTGAATGCCATACAGGAGGTTCTCGAGGATTACACCACGCTCTACGCGCACATCTATGAGCGTAAGGATGGCCAGCCCGACACGCAGGTGGGCCTTGGCTACTTGAAGTTTCGCACCTTCGAGGATCTCAATGCGGTGGGGAGCCTGGTCGGATTCCTGGCCTCGTTCCAGGTGACCGGGACCAGCGATCCTCTTCTGCAGATCCAGGCGCGGATGCGCTTTCTGGCCTTCACCGCGCAGTTCGTTCAAGTCGAGTACGACCCGCTGGCGCTGCCCATCGCCGGCTAGAATTTGAGGGAAATGCTGAGCCCCAAAGGGGCGATCTATCACAGCCCAGGCCAACGGCCCATGGGCGCTAGATTAAGGGCTGGTGGGGGCCGCCGAACATGCCCGAAGGGCATGAAGGTCATTAGCCGTAGGTGAAACCTACGGACGAGAAGGCATACGTTGAGAATCTCAGCGACCCCGAAGGGGTCGAATTCAACCCCTCCGGGGTTGAATAGAATACTTTAGGACGACGTTTACCGTAGGTTTCACCTACGGCTAATGACGTTGGGTCCCTTCGGGACCCCGTCGCAACGCTTAATCTAGCGCCTATGGGCCAACGGCCTGGGTCGGCGTTGCCGGCCCGTTTAGATTGGTAAGCCCTGAAAGGGCGGAATAAGGTAGTTCGCATGCCGCAATCTTTGTCCCCACTGTACGTCCCTCTGGCCTTCAGCGCCAAGTGTATTTCGCCCCTACAGGGCTATGAATTTGAAGGCGCGGCATTGACCCAGGCCGTTGGCCTGGGCTGTGATAGATCGCCCTTTGGGGCTTAAGTCGGACACAGATGCGAGCTTTCTGCCACGACGTGGCCGAGAACGGCCACACCGCCAACGAGTGCTATGAAAAAGTAGAAACTCCAGCACCCTCTCCCCGGGGAGAGGGCAGATATTCAATTTTCGTCATCGCATAAGAGGAGAAAACTTCATGCCGCCGCTCACGCTCACAAACTGGTTTGGGGACCTCGTCTCACACCCGCAGGTCGTCGTAGAAGCTCACTCCACCGAAGACGTCGTGGCGATTCTGAAGGATCCGGCGAAGTATCCCTCGCCCGTCCGCGCCATCGGCTCGAATCACTCGACGGCGCCCTGCGGAGTGGTGGAGGGCGGGACGCTTGTCCAGATGTCCACAATGAACCAGATTCGCCAGATCACCGCGGACTCCGTCACGGCCCAGGCTGGAGCGATCTACATTGACGTCGCACAGGAACTCCTGAAGAAGAATTTGCAGTTCTTTGTGAACACGGAGATCGGCAATCTTTCCATGGGAAGCGCGGCGTGCTGCGGGACGAAAGACGGTTCGATGCCCGGCGAGTACGGCCAGGTGGGCTCCTACCTGACCCAGGTCGAGATGGTGCTTCCTTCGGGCGACGTCCTGGAGGTTGACGAAAGCCAACCGGACCTGCTGCAACAGATCCGCTCGAGTTACGGCTTGCTGGGGATTGTGACGGCCGCCACTTTCCGCGTGCGACCCATCCTTCCCATGGCGGTTTACCATGAGACTTTCACCTTGGAAGAGTTCGTGAAACAACTTCCCAGCCTGTTCGCCCGCAACGAATCCATGATGTATTACGTATTTCCTTTCGACAACCTCATCACGGTGGAATTCCGGAAATACAACCCGGGCGCTTCGGGGCCTCCTAATCGCGTCATCTGGCCTTTGCGCAATTATCTTTGGGGGACAACGGGACCGGCCTTCTGCCGCCAGGTGGCTGCGGAAATATCTGACCCGGCCACTCGCTACGGCGTGATCGACGGCTTCTGTGCCATGTGGCGATTCAAGCTTACGAATTTGATTCGAAGCGACAACACGATTGCCTCCGAACAGATGATCCGTTATCCCGTGCCTGCCGATAACAGCAGCTATACTTTCAGTTTCTGGGCGTTTCCTGAGGCGCGCTTTGCGGATACCATCACGGCGTATTTCAAATTTTGCCGCGACTACTATCAGCAGAAGGGTTATCGCTCAAACATGCTCAGCGTCGGATACCGCGTAGCTAAGGATCAAAAATCCCTGTTTTCGTACTCCTATGACGGCAACGCCATGACAGTGGATCCTGTTTCCACGGCCAATCCGGGCTGGGAAGCGTTTCTCGATGCCTACAACGAACTATGCAGCAGCCAAGGCGGGTTTCCGCTCTTTAATCAAACAGCCAGGGTCACGGCGGCGCAAGCCCAGAAGGGCCTGGGAGACCGGCTGAAGCTCTTCGCCAAGACCCGGCAGAAGTATGACCCTGGTAACCGTCTCCTGAACGGCTTCTTCCGGGGCGTATTAGGCTCCTGACTTAAATCATGGAAAATCGCAATCGCACCCCGCTGGTTATTACTTTGTTCGCCGTACTGGCTGTTCTTTATCCGGCGTTGGGAAACCGAACCCCGCAAACCCATCCTGGTCTCTCAGCCAAGGCCCTCCGAGCAAAGTCCGCCACCGCGCAGGGTGAAACCGCAAAGCAAGAATTCCCTGGCGCAAAGGACCTGGTCGCCGAGTTTCTCTTCAGCCGGCCGGATGAGGCTGCTAACCCCAGTGGCCAAGCCGCTAACCAAGCGTACGGGATTGAATTCCTCATTGCGACTGTGCCTGACCCGATCGATTCCCGCTTGCCCAACTTCTTCGACAGCTTCGCGGAATCGATCGGAAGCGCGGCGGAAGCTGCTGGCTACGCCTTGGACCGTTTCGTCTTGCCGTGGAAGGAGGAGAGCGGAAAAAGCCAAAGCGAAGCTCCCCTTGACCGCCAGCTCCTCGCGGAGTCACATCCCGGCCTGATTCTGTTTCGCAACCCCCATTCGAACATGCTCCTGCTGGTTTTTCTGATCGGAGAAACGCCGACCACGGGAATTCACAAGCAGGCCCTGTTTTCCGCCCTGGACCAGATGGCGCAGTTCTATCCCTGGGACCCTCGGCACGCGGAACTGCCCCCAAGATTTCCAAAGGTCCAGCCGGCGGATTTGCTCGACACCCTGCGCTTGATGGGGCCTGCCTTTTCGGGCTCTGCCATCTCGCTGCGCTTTCTGCTGGACAGTTGGCTCGAGTCCCGAAACCTGCCCAACTTGAGATTTCGAATCATTTCCGGGACTGCTACGGCCATCGACCCCGACTGGATCTCGCATGCGGGCCATGGCCAAGCGACGTTTCAGGCCACGGTGCCCCCGGATATTGAGACGCTTCAAACCGTAGCCTGCTACATCCAGCGCCTCGGCTATCCTCGTATCGCCATTCTCACGGAAGGGAATACGGCGTACGGGCAGAACCTGGCGCGCGAATTCACCGCCACCGGGAAGGTTGGGCGAAAGGTGCGGACCGGCGAAAAGGAAAGCGCTCCGCCCAAAATGGTCTGCCGGGATACTCCTGAGGTCCCCCAGATCCTGAACCTTCCATTTCCGTTGCATATTTCAAGCCTGCGGGAGCAAGCAGCCCAGAAGACCGGCACCGAGGAGCAAGCCTCGTCTGGAACCGAAAGCTCCAAGCCTGCCACAACCGCGGCCGAGCCGGAAGAAACTGTCCAACCTCGGGAAGTGCTCCCTTCCTTCTCTGATTTAACCGTTCAATCCGCCCGGTTGACGCTCTCAAACCTGCTCTCCACCATTGCCCGCGAGCGATACAGTTACGTCGGAATTGTTGCCACCGATGTGCGTGACGTTACATTTCTGGCACGCGAAGTTCGCTGGCACTCCCCGGCCACTGTTCTCTTCACGCTTAATTCAGATCTTCTCTATGCCTATCCGGAGGTTAACCATTACACACTCGGCATGCTCGTGATTACGCCCTATCCGCTTTTCAACCTCGAGCAGCTTTGGACCTACCCTTATCGCGGCGGAAAGACCCGCCTCCAATTTTCGAGCCAGGCCGCAGAGGGCGTCTACAACGCGACCCTGGCGCTGCTCGATCAAGAAGGCAAGATGGTGGACTACGGACGCCCGCTCGAGACGCTGGAAGGCAGCGTGCCGCCCACCGTGCACAAGCCCTCGCTTTGGGTGACCGCGATTGGGAACGGAGAGACTCTTCCCATCAGCCTGTTGAGGTGGGAGGATCCCAAGGGCTATACCTATGGGCCGGCAGGCGCGGAGCTCACGAGCGACCGGCAGGCGGAAGATATTGCCAAACCTGTTATAGACCGCGGACTCTACAGCGAGAACGCCGTGGTTGTGGTTATCGCGCTCGGCTTGTTGCTTTGCACTTTTTCAGTGCTCATTATCAGCCAATACCAGCGATTCAGAAAGGTTGAGGGATCGAATCGCATCTCGGCGTTGCTCGGCGATCCCGCTTCTCCGGCTTATTGGTCGGAGGGCCGCCTTTTCCTGCTTTGTTGTTGCGCGAGTTTGCTGACCTTCTACATCGTGGTGGTTGGAGACTTCTGCCTGCCGCTCATGGCGGGGAGAGTGTTGGGCAGCGGGGTGCCCACATCCTTGACGCCGAAAGTTGCCGTCTCCCTGTCGCTCGTGACAGTTCTTCTGCTGTTGCTCGCGACGCACTCACTCGTGGCGGCCTTCGGTGCGGCGCCCGCCGGCCAGCGCGGGTCCGCTGCCGAAGTGACCCTCTTTGCGCTGCTCGGCTGCGCGCTGGCTTTCGTCCTATCGGGGTTTCTTGTGATCTCCTGGTATCAGACGGTGGTGCAATATCCCGCTAGCGGCCTCTTCAGTTTCCTCCGCTCTTTCGACCTTGGCGGCGGGCTTTCACCTCTCGTGCCGCTTGCTTGTGTCGCTGCTGCGGCGTGCCTGTGGTCGGTTTGCTCCTTCCGCCGGTTGAGGACGCTCGACGTCCTGCGGGCGTCAGGAACAGGCGATGGAAGCGAATCGTGGCTCAATTTTTTGTCGCTCGAAGGATGCTCGTTCTATGGCGTGCGGGAACTCGAGAACAACATCAAGCGCTATCTCGAGAGCTCCTCGGTTTTTTCTCTCAAGGGATACACGGGGCTGCTGGCGGTTGCGCTGCTTCTGGGTCACTACTTCTTTAATACGCGCCTGGTGCGGGCCCTCGAAGCGCGGCCTTTCTATTGGGTCTTTGAAACGGCCTTCTTCATTGTCTATTGGGCCTTGCTCATGGAGTTCATGCGCCTGGTATTTACCTGGCGGAGTCTGCACCAGCTTCTGCAACGGCTCTCCTGGCATCCTCTGCACGCCGCGTTCAAGCGCTACCACGATTGCTTTCCAAGTCTCGCAAAAATGAATTTGACGAGCCCGCCCTCGAGCTTTGCGGCGCTCGAATCCTCAGTGGAGCAGGCCGCCCACCTGCTGCGGACCACACGAAGTTTGATTCTGTCTGAGGACACCGATCCTGCCTTGCGCGATGCGCTTGGCAAATCGATTTCCGGATGGGAAACCCAGGTGCTGGCTGCCGAAAACGAACTGTGCGAAGCCCTGCGCCTGCAATGGACCGATCCGTTACAAGACGAAAGTGAATCGGGACTTGAACCCGTCCGTCAGAAACATGCCCGCCGTCTCGGAGGAGATTGGAGGGAGTCGCTTGCCTGCCGGTCCCGTGCCCACCGCCACCTGTTTGAGTTTATGCAGTCCTTGACCACGACCATTGAACCGCATTGGTTTTCGCACCGCGCGGAAGGCGCGCCGGCAAAAGCCGCCAAGTTCTTCGAGCAGGCGGAGGAATTCATCGTTTCACGGATAGTGAACTTTCTCGCCGTTGTCTTTCCTTCGCTGCAGAACCTCGGCTATTTCGTACTCGTCGGCTTGTTGCTGATGCTCCTGGCGGTCACCTCTTATCCGTTCCAACCGAGAAATGAATTTCTTTTCTTCAATTGGATCGTGATCTTGAGCTTCATCGGCACTGCGTTTTGGATCTTCATGCAGATGGATCGAGACACGGTTTTGAGCCTTCTCAACGGCGCCAAGCCCGGACAGGTCCACATCAACCGGGAATTCGTGCTAAGAATCTTTCTCTACATCGGAGCGCCGCTTCTGGCTCTTTTCGGCGCACAGTTCCCGGAGAGCTTGGGGAAAATCATCTCGGTGTTCACGGCGGCTCAGGGCGCGCCTTGAGGGGAGTGTAAGTTATGCGAACACTATTCGGTGTGGGTGCGTTTGGCGAAATCATCCAGGACATTCAGGAAGCGCTGACTCAAGCCGGGTTTGACACCAAAGGGACGGACGGCTTCTACGGTGCGAATACCGGCAGCGCCGTGGCCGCGTTTCAGAGTGCCAAGGCGATCCCTCAAACGGGCACCGTGGACGACGTCAGTTGGCAGGCGCTCATGTCCGGGCCTCTTCCCAGCGCGGGTGACCGCAGCCTGCAATTGACGGCAAGCATCGAGGGCCACGGTTTCGGTTTGGCGATGGGGAACTTCGATGGCGCGCTCCTGACCTGGGGCATCATCGGCTTCACGCTGCGCTCGGGTGAGTTGCCGGGCATCGTCTCGGCGGTGAATCAATCGTCCCCTCAGCTCGTCCAACAAGCTTTCGGATCTTACAGCGCGGAGTTGCTGAGCTTGATGCACGCCCCAGCCGCGAATCAGGAATCATGGGCCAAGGAACATACACTCACAAACGGCGGCCTCGCTGAACCTTGGAAATCGATGTTCGCCGCTTTCGGTTCTTACGCAGAAGTTCAGCAGGAACAGGTCAAGCGTGTGCGAACCGATTACATGAACCACGCCGTTCAAATTTCGAAGCAACTCGGATTTTCGAGCGAACTTGGCCTCGCCCTCTCATTCGATATTTGTGTTCAGAACGGCAGCATCACCGCGGCCGCCATGAACGAAATCGCGCAGAAACGAACAAGCTCCACTTCGGAAGCGGACCTGCGAGTGATCGTCGCGAACGCGGTGGCCGACGCCGCGCAACCGGCTTGGCGGCAGGACGTCGTAACTCGCAAACTGACTATCGCCACCGGGCAAGGCACTATCCACGGGCACAATTACGTGCTGGGGAATTGGGGGCTGAGCGACCAGCACCCTGCCTCGGAAATTGCTTCCGTTCCAGATTAAAACCGTGTAATGGGAGCGATTTATTGGACTGAGTCTGCTAAACTGTCCGCGGTTTCAAACGCAAGGAAACAAGAAATAGAGGGGCGACGCCCCAGATCAAGCAACTTACCGGACGCAATCGCGGCCCGTGCTTACTGACCGCCAATCGACACCATGAAAACTGAACTTCTGGACGACCTTCGAATAGCCAATCAAGCCATCACGCAGTTTGTATCCCACTTGTCGGCCACCAAGGCATCGCCACAACCGGAGTCCTATGCCATCCAACTCGACCATGTGACAAGCCAAGTCGTCAAGATTGAGAAGGCCATTGCTTCTCTGCCTCCTCCGGCTTCACGCGATGCGAACCTGGACAAGGAACTGAAGACTTACGCTGTCAACCTGGGTTTGCTGAAGAAAGCGGTGGAAGACGTAGAACCCATACTGAGGAGCGGAGCGCGCATGGTTAAGGAAGCCATCGGCCGGCTGGGCGCTGCCCGAAGCTGGTCCGAATCATTAAAGGACTTATCCAAATAGTCGAAGGCGCACTCGAGTTTCCTTGCCATCCCTTGCGCGCCTTACTTCAAGTAATCCAGCAGACTCATCTTGGAAATTTGTCCGGCGGCTTGATAACTTGCATCGAGGGCGGTTTCGGCCTGGACGTAGTTTGAAATTACGCTCGACATGTCCGCGCCATCAATGTTGGTTTGCGCCGTAGCGAGACCCAGCTTCTCCTGATTCAAGTAATCCTGCGTGGATTGCAGCCGCGACAGCGTGGCGCCGTAGAAGGTTCGCTGCGCGTTAAACCGGCTGAAGACTTGTTGAAGCTGGCTTGTGGCGCCGGTGATGTCGCCTCCCGTCTGAAGGGCGTTGACCAGCCCCTGTAGCGACGAAAATACATCTGAGCCGGAGGGCGTAAACACCTGCGAGCCGGAAAGATTCTCCGGGATGTATTCTCCGTCACCAATCTGCACACTGTTGGTTGAACCATTGCCCTTGTAAGTGACGCCGGAGGAAGAATTGCTGTCCTCGATGAACGGTTGGGTGGTTACGGCCGTCCCGGCGAAGAGGTACTCACCGTTATAAGTGGTGTTCGCAAGAGACAGGATTTGATCCTTGATTCCCGACACCTGTGTTGCTATGGACTGCTGATCGGAGCTGTTGAGCGTGCCATTCGAACCTTCGACGCCAAGCGAAATCGCCTGGCTCAGGGCCGTCACCACGGAGTTAAGGGTCGAATCTGCCAGTTGCATGCTGTTCTGGAGCGTGGAGACGTTCTGCAGGTACTGATCCACGTTGCTGGTCTGCGCTTCGTTTGCGACAAGTTGCGCCACCGCAGCCGGGTCGTCAGAAAGGTTGTTGAACTGCTTGCCGGTCGACATCTCCTCCAGGTCGTTGTTTTGATTCTGCCGGAGCGTGTCGATCCCTTGCAGTACGGTTTGGTAGAGGTCCGGATTAAGTCTAATTTGCACTGACTTGTGCTCCCAAATCGTTGATGACGAAGTCCGTCAAGCTGTCGACGGCCGCAACCACCTGGGCCGCCGCCTCATAGGCCTGCTGGTATTTCATCAGGTTCGCAGCTTCCTCGTCGAGTGACACTCCTGACACCGAGGCTTGCTGATTCTGTAATTGCTGAACCACCAGACCGGCTGCGGTGGCCGACGCCTGAGCGGTGGAAATGTTCTCCCCTAACGCGGCTACGAAATTCGCATAGAAATTTTGCGCGGTCTGCCCGCCCACGATATTGCTCGTCTGCAGATTCGTGAAGTTCTCCAGGTTTCCGGAACTTCCCGCAGAACCGTCCGAGCTGGCCGCGACCAGCGACGGATCGGTTATGTCCATGGACATTGAAGCGGCGGCGCCCTGGTTTGAGCCGGAACTTGGTTGAGTAAAAGGCGTGAAGAACGCTCCGCCTTTGTCTCCGTTAAGGTCGTACCCCTTCTCGTTGGCGGAGTTCACGTTGCTGATCAGGCTTGCGGCAAGGTTATCAAGGCTCTGCTGCAACTGGGGGATTTCCTGGTCGCGCACTTGAAGGTCCCCGCCCAGGCTCCCCCCGGTTATCTTGGACGTGATGTTGACGCCCTGGGACTCCACTTGGGTCATGCCGGTTGCGGGATCTTCCGCGGTCGTCAACTGATTAGCCTGGCTGCCTACGACCAAGGCGGCGCCGCCCGCAACAGTTACGGTGACGCTGCCGTCCGAAGCGGGTGTGGTGGAGGTCCCCACCAATTGAGAAAGCTGGCTCAAGGCTTCGTCTCTCTGCCCTTCCAAGTCGGCGGCTGATTCGCCTTGGCCCTGGAGGGACATGATTTGGAGGTTGAGGCCCGCTATTTGAGTTGCGATGCCGTTGATCTGGCTCACCGCTTGGCCAACTTCCTGGTCAGTGGTCGATTGCGTCCCCGCCAACTGGGTGCTGGCGGAATTGAAGCCTCCCGCCAGAGTATTCCCGGCGTTAAGAACCGCCTGGCGCAGAGAACTGTTGGATGGATTCGCGGACAACGCTTGGATGCTGCTGAAGAAGCCACTGAGGGCGCTCGATAGACCGACCCCGGAAGCCTCATTGAAGATGGCTTCGATTTGCTGCATTCCGTTTACATAGGTATTGAGCGAACTTTGCTGCTGCGTCTCAGAGTTCAACCGCAAATTGAGCACGTTGTCGCGTTTGCTTTGAACGCTTTCGACGGTTACTCCCCGGCCGAGCATCAGCCCGCCATAATCCATCGGGGAGCATTCCCCCAGGACCGGAACCTCGCGATCGTATCCCGGCGTATTGGCGTTGGCGATGTTGTTGGCCGTTATCTGGACAGCCGTCTGGTCCGTTTGAAGGGCGGTCAGTGCAATCGACACGCTGCCGAGCAGGGTACCCATGCTACTCCTTGACCTCCAATGCCATGCCGGCGGGCACGAGCACCGGTTGCAACTCAAACCGGCAAGTGTACTGTGACATCAAGTTGATCAACGCGTTAATCGACCTCTTGGACCGTTTTAGTAGTTCTGCCTGCACCCGGTTCAAGCGCTTGACGTCCGCCTGAATATTGGCCAGGCCTTGCGTCACAACCTTTAATCTTCGCTGCGAACTTTCATCAAGGCTCGACATCAAGGTTTGCTCGGGACCGGCGCCCAACTCCATATGCAGAGCGTCGCACAGGTTCTTGTGCAGATCTCGAATCTGAGTGTCAAAAGACCGGATCTGGTTGCACAGGTTCTCCTGATAGTTGATGTAATAGTTGATTCTATCCAGGTCCATGGCCGTGTATGCGTCCTGGCTTTCCCTGAGTTGCACGGCGAGCCGCCGGAGGGTGTCCAGCCGCATCTCAAGCAGGTTCAAATAGCGATCGATCTCGCGCTCCATTCGTCATGCCTCAATGTCAAGCTGGCGGCCGCCCTCTTCGGGATCTTCCGGCTCCGCTTGGTCCGGTTCGCGAGACTTCCGTCTGGGGGGGTCTCGTTTCACGGTAACCTTGGCGGTCTGGGGCTGCAGCGTGTCTCCCACTTGAGACATCCGATCGATAGGAATGGAGGCGAATTCGCTCAAAGGGGAATCCTCCTGGTTCCGATCTTCGCTACTACCCAGCAAAGTCTTTCAACATTGCATCCGCAATCTTGTTCGAATCAATCTTATATGTCCCGTCCGCGATTGCCTTTTGTAGGTCGCGAACTTTCTCCTGGCGAACGTCGGGCAAACTCGCCAACTGGTTCTTAAGGTCCTGGACTTTCAGCGGGTTGCCGGAGAGGTCAGTTTGGTCCGGAGCAAGATTAGAACCTTCTGTCTGACTTTCCACCTTGTGGGCATCGACACCGCCAAGTTTGGTGCTAATGTCCTGGTTTTCAGGGAACGAGATCGAGTCGGTCACGCGCATGGCCCATCCTCCTAATATGTGGATCGGCCAATATTAGAAAACCTTAAGGATCATGGGCACAATTTAATCAGAATTATTCAACTTTTGTCCCGCCACTCCCCTCCACCTTAGGTATCAGATGTTGAATCAACAGCTTAGCGATTCCTATTCCTCCCCCGGCTACGATCCCCTGAGTCAAGGCATGGACTCCCATATCCGACAGCGTGTCCGACCCTGGGTCCTCGTCGCCTGATACCCCCATGCTGTGCTGCATGTCCTTGTAGAGGTTAGCCAAGAGATTAGCCTCGAACTCCCCGGCGTATTTCCGTATCTTGTCCGCCTTGCCGCCGGCGGTCTGTTTTGACCCAGATTGGACGTCCTGCAATGCCCAACTTGCATTGACGGTGGGTGTTAGTAAATTCGAGGAAGACATGGCTTATATAACCTCCAACTCGGCGTTCAAAGCGCCTGCGGCATTGATGGCTTCGATGATGGCGATAATGTCCCGTGCGGTCGCTCCGATGCTTTGCAGCCCGGCGATCAAATCCTGTACCGTCGCACCGGCGGGTAACTCGATGTGTTTGGCCGGGGACTCGTGCGCCGTCACGGTTGTCTGGGGAACCACAACCGTTTGGCCGACTTGTGAGAGCGCACTCGGCTGCGACACCTCGAACTGGGTGGTTATCTGCACAGCCAGATTCCCGTGCATGATCGCGCACGCGCTCAACGTTACGTCATGCCCCATAACCACCGTGCCGCTGCGCTCGTTCATAA
The DNA here is from genome assembly GCA_963770415.1 of uncultured Acidobacteriota bacterium. Lineage (GTDB taxonomy): Bacteria > Acidobacteriota > Terriglobia > UBA7540 > UBA7540 > CAVROP01. Next base: position 53,628 of record CAVYPU010000035.1, on the reverse strand, counting down.
TGACCCTGGCCGGAGCGTGAACGGTCACGGGCAGGTTTTCAATCTTCGAAAGGAGCGACGTGGTTCCTTCGGCTGACTGCGAAATCGTTTTAATGATGATGCGCCGGCCGTCGATGGCTTTTGCCTGGTCTTTGCCCAAGGCAGTATTGATTGCTCCCGCCACTTCCTGCGCGGTCAGGTAGTCTGACTCGTGCAGAAGCAACGAAAGCTGAGGCAAATGGCCGAGGTCGACTGCCGCGTCTCGTTCCACTGTGGCTCCGTTAGGAACGCGGCCGGCGGTGGGGTGGTTCAATGTAACCGAATTCGCTCCCGCGCCGTCTGAGAACCCGCCCAGCACGACAGGCCCTTGAGCCGTGGCGTATACCTGCCCGTCCGGTCCATGGAGTGTGGCAAGTACGAGAAAACCGCCTTCGAGGCTTTTGGCATCACCGACGGAAGACACGTTGACGTCGAGCTGTGTTCCAGGCCGGGCGAAAGGCGGCAAATTCGCAGTCACCATCACCGCGGCAATATTCTTGACGGTAATGGATTGTGGGGTGGGAATGTGAACTCCCATTTTCAGCAGCACGTTTCCCAAGGTCTGAACCGGGAAAAGAGTTTGCTGGCGATCTCCCGTCCCGTTAAGGCCGACTACGAGGCCGTATCCTGCCAGCGAGTTCTGGCGAACTCCTTCGACGGAAGAGATATCGCGAATGCGGGCCTGCTTGATGCCGCTGTCCCCAGCCACGGCGCTCGCCGCCGCAAGCGCCGCGATGATTGCACTGCGAAATATGAGTTGAGTGTTCATTTTTGTTTAAAACTCAAGCAGCTTCAAAATGGTATTGATAACTTTGTTCGGCGGGCGGACGCCGTCGCTGATCACGCCACGTCCATTCAAGAGGATTTCGAGATTGCTGATGGAGGTGGAATTTATGGACCCGTCCGAGGCCAAGTCGCCAGGCCGCACCACGCCACGCAAAGTAAGGGTTTGATTCTGGTTCTCGACTGCTTCCTTGCGCTGAGCTTCAATCACCAGCAATCCATTGGGCAATTCGGCGACAACCGATCCCGTCATGGTGGTCTGCAGAGCGGAGCTCGAGCTTGCCTGCGCTTGTCCATCGAGAGCGTTCGACGAATTCGGCGAAGCTAAATTCTGCAGCGAGTTGTTCGGCCCGAGCACGCCGAACAGGCTCGTCATGCCCGAGCTGGCGTTGAAGGTCCTTGCTGATTTGACTGCCCCATTGTTTGAGGAACTCGTCTGTTCAATAATGTTAATGATAACGAGGTCATTGACTCTTTTCGCCTTGTAGTCGCTGGCGAGATCGGCGAAGGGGGAATCGGCAGACCAGAGGCTCCCGGACACGGGGGCCGCCAGCGGCGTGCCCTTAACCCGGGCAATGTATTCGGCCAGGGTGTCCTTCGGCTTGTCTGGTTTGAGCTTCGGCTTCGACATGGCGGGCATATCGCTTTTCGCGCCCAATAACATCGTGATCAGAAGCAGCGTGATTTTTGCAATTCGGGACCGGAAGGTCTGCACGATTCAACACCTCTAAAAGATTTCTTCAAGCTGGTTGGCGCTGGTCACCGTGGCTCGCAGGATTTTCTGCGAGCCGGGATCGCGCACCCGGACCTCGTCTCCGAGCTTTCCGGAATCGAGCGGGAATACCGTCATCATGCCCTTAAAATTTTTCCCCTGGAGAGAGAGCACGCAGGGCATTCCAACCTTGACGAGCAAGGCGGAACTGGTCCGGAGCTTCGAAGCGGTTTTCGTCGAGGGATCAGCGAGGACGGTGTCCGAAAGCCCAGCCGTTAACCGCGCGGCAGGCGCAAGCAGGTTCCCCGAGGTCCGTGTGACTTCGGCGAAATCATTCGCAGAGACCGCCTGGCCGCTGCGAATGTCGCGCCTTGCCACCGTGACCTTAATCTCTCGCTGTTTGCTAACCCTGACCATGAACGGCGGAAGATTGCCTTTCTCGGAGGACGCGAGGTAGAACATCGTCACGTCTCTTGCGGCGTCATACTCCGCCGACTTGATCACAAACCCGGAATCGTCTTGACGCGGGCAGGTTTGGATCTGTAGATCTTTTTCTTCGACGGTCACCGCATCGGGAGCCGTGCGCCGCGAGACTTCCTGCTGGACTGTTCCCAGGATCTTTTGTTTCCAGACGATCATCCGTACCAGGTCGCCACAGGCGCCCGCGCCGGCGGCGTCGGGCGCGAGATTCGCGGCAGGCTGAGCAGCCGGGCAGGGTAAAGCCACGAGGCACGCGAGTAGAACCCAGAGGCGTTTTGTAAGGCGACTTGGCCGAAACAGAATCCGTGAAGTCATCTACGTCGTTTCCTATTGTGTGAGATTGTTTAGTTGCTGAAACATCTGGTCCGCCGCCAGCACGACTTTGGAATTCGCTTCGTATGAGCGCTGCGCCAGAATCATGGCGATGAACTCGTCCACCACATCGACGTTCGACTGCTCAAGCATCCCCTGCTGCAGGGTGCCCAGCCCGTCGGTTCCGCCCGGGCTGCCCACGATGGGTTCTCCCGAGGCGGTGGTCGGAGTGAAAAGATTCTTCCCCGAAGCGATCAGGCCGCCGGCATTGGGAAAAGTAGCCAACTGAATTGTCCCCACCTGCTGTGCCTGATTCTGCCCTGGTTGGGTGACGGTTACCGTCCCGTCGGATCCAATGCTGATATTGGTAGCGTTCGAGGGAATGGTGATGGAGGGCGAGACGGGGTTGCCATCCGCCGTGACCACGTTCCCTTGCTGGTCGCGGTGGAACTCTCCGTCCCGCGTATAGGCAATCGTGCCGTTCGGCATGGTGACCTGGAAAAAGCCCGCCCCTTGGATGGTGAGGTCCAGCGGGTTTCCGGTGTTCGTGTAGTCACCTTGCTCCTGGATGATTTCGGACGCGGCCGTCCTGGTCCCCAGGCCGACCTGCAAGCCCGAAGAAACCGTGGTTTGCTGGGTTGATGCGGAACCCGGCACTACCATATTCTGATATAGCAAATCTTGAAACTGCAGCCGGCTTTTCCTGAAGCCCGTAGTGCTGGCGTTGGCGAGGTTGTTGGCAACGTTATCGAGATTGAGTTGCTGCGCGACCATCCCGCTCGCCGCCGTGTACAATGCTCGGAACATTTCTTTCTCCCCTTCCCGGTTTCAGACGCGCGCGATTTCTTCCGCCGCGGTCTTATTGAAGTCGTTGTTGAATATTTGAAGCGCCTTCTGCAGCATCTCCGCGTTGCGTTGCACGAGGACGAGCTGAACGGTCCCGTTCACCGGGTCCATGTTCGATCCCTCAATCATTCCTTGCCGGACGTGGGGGCTGCTGACGGGTGTTTCGGCTCCCTTCGCCGCTGAGTACAAGGAATTGCCTTGCGGAGCGATCTGACCTTCAGCGAGATTTACAACTTTCAGGCGCGCCACTACGGCGCCCTTCTGGCTGATGGTTCCATCCAGGCTGACGGAGACCTTGCCGCTGGCGAGCGTGATGGGCCCGCCTTCACCAAGGACCGGGGCGCCTCCGGAGCTAAGCAGTCTGCCTTGGGAGTCCACACTGAAATTGCCGTTGCGCGTGTAGCGCTCGCCGGCGGCGGTCTGGACCACGAAGAAACCGTCTCCTTCGACTGCCAGGTCAAGGTCGTTGCCGGTTTTCTGGAGAGTTCCGCTGTCGAGACTGACCGTTACGCCGCCCAGAACACCATAATTGTTGACGGCGCGGTTTACGCTGCCCTTGGTTTTGGCGCCGTTCAGGCTTGCCGTTACGGATTTGTAAAACTCTTTTTGAGCCTTGTACCCTGTGGTGCTGATATTGGCAAGATTGGTGGCCGCTACGTTAAGGGCATCCATCTTCGCCACCAGACCTGTCAAAGCCGCGTAGTATCCGCTATTCATAAGACTTCCCGTAGCGAGATTAAAGCAGTCTCACGACCAAAGCAGGAGGGAAATAAGAAAATGCTTATGTGCTGTTGATTCAATAAGTTACAGGAGTGGTCGGTTGGGAAGCTCTCATGCGCGGGCGACATCTGGAAATGAAAATCGGCAACGCGTTTCCCACTAGGCAAAACCTGCCGAGACAGGTTTGTAATCGGGCGAATTGAAACCGGGGGAAAGGAAAACCGTGCCTGGCGGTGTAGGGTAGGGCTTGCCCTACACCTGGAGTTTCTACACTTCGCATGAAGCATCTCCTGGGTCGTGTTAATCTGGCGCGGGAAGGGCTCGGCCCGCTGCTCCGTGGAAAGGCTCGGCCTTTCCAGGGCGTTCTCCGCACTTATATCTTTCGAGGAGGCTGTGCCTCCCATCCTCTCGTGGTTACGATTTCCCGCGCCACTCCGTGTTTGTCCAATACCAGCGCGGCGCATGTTGTCTCCCGCCGAGGCACAGCCTCGCGAGGGGAAAAAGAGAAGAGGGTGGGAGGCCGATGGAAAGGCCGAGCCTTTCCACGGAGCAGGCGGCGAAGCCGAAAGAGGTGGGAGCGTTAGCAACCGCTTCACCTCCATGTGAAACGTATAAACTCCAGGGGTAGGGCTCGCCCTACCCGCGGGCCATCGGCCCGTTCGAAGGGGACGGCAAGCCGTTCCCCTACCCGCGGTCGTTATCGAGGGATTAGCGGGAAAAGGAATCGGGGTGAGGATGTAGGACCTTAAATCGTTCGTCCGACGCCGCTGAATACGCTGCTATAGCCACTCTCGACATCGTTGATCTTTTGAAGGTAGGTGATCTCCAGGACGTCTTTGAGCTTCCTTGCCATGTCGTTGCCGAGGCCTGGGAGCCATCGGCAGAGAGATTGCTGGAAGGACTCGTCCGCAGACTCGCCGCCCTTCTCTCTCACCAGTTGGAACTTTACGCCCCGCGCGACACAAAAACTGTCCGCTGCGGCAACGATACCTACCAAGACGCGGTCGCACCTGGACTCCTCGGGATCATGGTGGAATTCGATGACATCCACAATCTCCTCGGGCAGTCCCCAGGCTCTCCCAATGCGGCTCCCCACAAAGCAATGATCCGTGCCGAAGCTCTTACGTTCCGCTTCAATGTCCTCTCCCCATGTGACCTTGGCCAACTCTGCCGCGCTGCGCGCGCCGGAGGCCCATCTCACCAGGGCGAGCGCTCCCGCATCATGAAGCAGCCCGGCCCGGCCGGCGTCTTCGTACTTCGGATAGTCGATGCAGCGGGCGATTCGATCACTCAGTGCCGCGGTAAGCAAACCGTGCTGCCAAAACGATCTGAGCTGATTTGACGAATAGCAGCTTCCGATGTCCATCACCATGCAGCAAGCGATAATCAGGGTTCGCATCTGATTGATTCCCAGACAAACGACTCCATGATCAACGCTCGCCATTGGGTCGTGAAATTCCGGCATGGTCAGCTTACACAGGTGGAGAATATGGTCGGAGAGCTTGGGATGTTCACGAATGATTTTCCCCACGCTCTTGAGGTCCACCGGTACGCTGCTGAGCAGACTATTGAGCTCGGGAACATAGGCGGGCAGAGCGAGCACCTCATCGGAGATGCGAGAGAGAATCTCACTCCGCGCGTCAGGGGGTGGGGGCTGGTCGATGGTGTGCGATGCTTCGGATGTCTTTTTGAGCCTCAAGGACGACTCCCCTTGGAACATAACCTGCCAATTAAGAAATCGGCATTCCAGGGGGAATCTTAAGGAATCTCGCCTCATCAGTTCATCAGCGTGGACATGCGTTCCGCCGGGCTGCCCACCTGTGTCACCCGCAATGCGTAGTTTCCACCCAGGACAACCACTTCTCCTTTGGCCACGACTTTCCCGCAGACAAGAAGTTCCACGGGCTCGTTCACCCTGTGATCGAGTTCAATCACCGAGCCTGAATTCAGATCCAGGATTTCACGCAGCAGCATTTCGCGCTCACCGAATCTCAGGGTCGCTTCCAGTTGAATATCCCAAAGCAAATCGATGTTGTCTTTTGCATGGGATGCGGGAGCCGTGTCTGCGATCCCCTTTGCGGCCTCGGAAGTGAACGGAGCGGTTTCGAGCGTTGCCAGAATTGCAAGTACAGATTTCACCATACTCTGATCTGCAATCATGAAGATTTGAACTGGCCGTGTCTCCGCCCCGCTGACCTCGAGGTGAAGTCCGAAGGCGGGCTTCCAGGAGGGCGGCTCGAAGCCGCTGAATTCGAACTTGACCTCCCCTTCGACCGCAGACTTCAGTGCTGTCGAGGCCGCCGCCACGCATTGACGGAAAACTGCTGCAACGGTTTCGCGCAGGTCATCCGTAGCCTCTGCATTTTCATTGGGCGCCTTCCCGGCCAGGAGGCCCGACACCAGCAAGGCATCAGCCTGGGAAACGAAAAAGCTGATCTCGCCGTTTAATCCTGCCGATGCCGAAAACCGCATCCACACTCCGGCCGCTTCCCCGGTATTTGAAAAGGGGACCGAGTCTACGACTTGGGCTTCGAATGTTTCGCCGGATATCTGGTTGAGGACCTGGCAAATACTCGAAGACCATACCTGCTGGAACTTCGTGAATACATTCGGATCGGGTCGAGACGCGGTGTGGCTCAATTGGGTTCCTCCTTGCTGATTGGGGCATCGGCGGCTTTGGTGAACATCTCGGCCGCGCGCCGGTCGCCTATCGCGACGGGATTTGCCAGAAAGAGAGTCTGGTTCTCCACTTTGAACAACGTGCGTGCGGCCACTTTGATGGGGATTTCGAGCACCTCGCCGACTTTAAGGTGCATCAATTTCATAGCGGAGACGCCGGCCCCCGGCGAGAGCAGCTCGGCATGGAACCGGGAGCGCTCGAGCAGGTCGCGCAGGTGGCGATTGCCCGACGGTCCGCGCGTCTCGCTGCCGTATGGGACCTGCCCCTCGAGTTCGCGCACGAGAGCGCGGACAGCCGCAGCGGGCAAGGCAACATTCAACATGCCTTGAATTTCCGCCGCGCGAACCTCGAGGGAAAGGGAGAGTATCTTCTCCTTCGGTGACATCAGGCGGTAAAGCTGGGATTGCTCCTGCCTGTGCTGGAAACAGAAATCCAGCTTCAGGACAGGCAGCCACGCCGCCTCGAGGTCCGTGCAAATGAGCTGGACGACGCTCGCCAGAACCTCCTCCTCAATCTCGGTGATCTCGCGGACCTGCGCGACCGGAGCTCCGGCTCCTCCCAGCAGCATCTCAACGATGGGCAAGGCCAACCTGGGGTCAAGCGCCATCGCTGCCGCAGTCTCCAAAGGGTGGACGGCGATGGACGCCACATAGTTCGGGTCCGCGATCCGCTGCGCAAAATCTGCAAAGGTAATCTGGTCGATGGAGGTCAAGGTGATCTCAAAGGTGCTGTTAAGGTATTGTCCGAGCGATTCGCTGAGGTTTTTAGCAAACGCTTCATGCAGCGAACGGATCGCCTGGATTTGCTCCGCGCTGAGCATGCCCGCCCGGCGAAAGTCGTACGTCACTGCCTCAAGGCCGGCGGCAGGACTGATTCGAGCGCGCTTGGCGCTGCCCTCAGGGAGGGCGCTCAATTCCTCGTTATGAAGCGACTTATCCATAAGTTCCTCGCATTGCTCAGTGGCGCGTGACGCGCAACCGGCGGTTGCTTTCGGCGGGTTTCCCGGCGTCCATATAGGTCCGCACCTTGCGCACGGCGGCGGAGTGCAATTGTGAGACGCGAGCTTCGCCCACACCGAGGACGATGCCGATCTCCTTCATGGTGAGTTCCTCGTAGTAGTAAAGGGCCAGGATGTGGCGCTCGCGGTCGGAAAGCTGGTCCACGGAATTGCGGAGCAGTTCCAGGACCTCTTTCTGGTAGCAAAGGGAATAGGGACTTAGTTCCTCGTCCGATGGTTGATCGGTCGTCCCGTCACCGTTCTCTTCATCAATCGACTGTTCCTGCAATGTAGCCAGGTCGGCCCGAAGCAGGTTTTCTTCCAGTTGACGAAGTTCTACCACGCTGTACCCGGCCTCCGCCGCGAGCTCGATTTCGGTCGGCTCCCGATGCAGCGTCGACGTCAGCCGTTCGCGCAGCTCATCCAGGACTCGCCCCTTTCTGCGCAGCAAGCGGGGGCTCCAATCCAGGCCGCGCAAGCTGTCGAGGATGGCGCCGCGAATCCGGTGCCACGCGTAGGTCCTGAGATCCACAAACTTCGTGGGATCGAACTTGTTGACGGCGTCGATCAGCCCGAGGATGCCGGAGTTGATCAGGTCGTCAAGCAAGACGCTGGGAGGGAGGCGGCTGTGAACGCGCTTGGCAATGTATCGCACCAGGGGAAGGTGCTCGAGGATCAGGCGCTCCCGCTCGACCGCGTCCATGGGCACCGGGCTTTCATAGGCTTTCTTGGCGGCCGCGAGCTGCGGATCTGCGGTCTCATACACCATTGTTTGACAAGCCGAGCTACTCATTTAAGAACTCCTATGGATTCGATGGATACCATCGCCGGAACCTCGGCGGGCGACAGCACAACCAGCTTAGGAAGGAACGGTTCGAGAATGCGCCGCAAGTGAAAGCGAGCGGGGCTCGAGCACAGAAGGACGGGAGCGGTGAATTCGAGATGCTCCCCTGCCAAATTCTTGAGTCCATCCAGAACCTTGCGCAATATGGAAGGCTCGAATCCCGGCTGACGCGCCGCGGTGGTCTGCGGATCAAAGGCCTGGTTAAGCCGGTCCTGAATGCCGGAGTCCACCTGGATTACCTTGAGCTTCCCGTTGTCGGCGAGCAGGGGTCGAACGAGTGAGCGCCCCAGCGCCTGCCGGACGGCCTCCACGAGGACCACCGGGTTCTTCGAGGCAGGAGCAATGTTGACGAGAGTCTCGAGAATGGTTGCCAAATCGCGGATGGGCACGTTCTCCCGCAAAACCTGCTGCAAGATGCGTTGGACTTCTCCGAGAGAGAGCAATTTCGGAACCAGTTCCTCGACCAGCTTGGGCTGTGTCTCCCCCAACCCGTCCAGCAAGCGCCGGGTTTCCTGGCGCGTGAGCAGCTCGTACGCATGCTGCTTCACGAGTTCCGCGATGTGTGTAGCCACGACCGAGGGCTGGTCGACGACGGCGTAGCCCGCCGCCAGCGCTTGCTCGCGAAGCTGCGGCGCTATCCACTTTGCGGGCACGTTAAATGCCGGCTCGCGCGTGTCTTTGCCTTCGATCGGTTCCGGGTTCGCTTCCGAACTTACCGCCAGCAGGTGCTCTTGATAAAGCGACCAGCGAGCGAGTTCCTCGCCACGCAGCTTCAGCATATATTCACGCGGCTTCAGTTGAGGATTGTCCGTAATGTGGACCGCCGGGATGAGGAAGCCAAGTTGAGTAGCAAGGTGCCGCCGCAAGGCGCGAATCCTCTTGAGCAGTTGCCCGCCGCGAGATTCATCCACAAACTCCACAAGGCCGTAACCCACCTCCAGCGCCAGATCGTCCAGGGGAGGGACGGCGTCCTGAGGCTCACTTTTCTTATGCGCTTTGGAAGCGGGTTTTGCCGCCTGTAGCGCCGGCATGGCGTTCTTGGCTCGAGTCGCAAGCCAAGCCAGCAGCGCGGCAACGGCAAAGAATGAGAACTTGGGCAGGCCGGGAACCAGGCCCAGCAGGAGCATGACTCCCATCACCACCCAAAGAGGTTTGCTGCGGGCCAATAGCTGGTTCCCCAAGTCTGAACCCAGGGTCGATTCCGAAGAAGCACGCGTCGCCACCATGCCACCGGCCACCGAGACCAGGAGCGAGGGAACCATCGTAACCAGGCCATCTCCGACGGTCAGAATCGTATAATTCTGTAGCGCGTCCGCAAACGGGATACCCTGCTGAAAAACCCCAATCAGAAATCCCGCGATGATGTTGATGGCAGTGATCAGGATGGTCGCCATGGCGTCGCGCTGGCTGAACCGGGCGGCGCCGTCCATGGCCCCGTAGAATTCCGCTTCGTGTGCAATCTTCTCACGCCTTGCTCTCGCTTGCTCCTCGTCAATCAGACCTGCGCCGAGGTCGGCGTCAATGGCCATCTGCTTGCCGGGCAAGGCGTCCAAGGTGAAGCGTGCTGTAACCTCAGCAATGCGCACTGCGCCGTGATTGATCACGAGGTACTGAATGGCAATCAGGGCCAGAAAGATGACGAAGCCCACCACGTAATTCCCGCCCACCACAAATTGGCCGAAAGCCTCAATCACGCGCCCGGCGGCTGATGAGCCCTCCCCGCCATGCAGCAGAATCCGGCGGGAGCTTGCGAGGTTGAGCGACAAGCGAAAGAGGGTGAGCATCAAAAGCAGGGAAGGGAAGACGGAGAATTGAACCGGCCTCTCAATGTACATGGAGACGATGAGCACGAGGACCGAGGAAGTCAAGCTAAGGGAGAGGAGCAGGTCCAGGAAGATGCTGGGAATCGGAATGAGCATCACCATGACCATGGCGACCACGGCGGCGGGGACTATCCAATCGTTGCTGCCCGCTGAAGTTTTCGAGTTTGGAACCACGCTGATATCCTTTGCCATCCGTCAGACCTGTGCGTAATTTGAACTGCCTGTCCCGAGCCGCGTGCGGCACTCTTTCGCCTGCAGGCGATAAATGAAGGCGAGGATCTCCGCCACCGCGGTATAGAGCTTGGCCGGAATCGTTTGCCCCACCTCCACCGTGCGGTAGAGCGCCTGGGCCAGAGGCGGATTCTCAATAATCGGAACGCCGTTCCAGACCGCCTGCTGCCGGATTATCTGCGCCAACAGGTTCATGCCCTTGGCCACCACCACCGGGGCTTCCATTTCCTCCGGAAGATAGCGTAGCGCCACCGCGAAATGCGTGGGGTTCGTCACCACCACCGTGGCTTGCGCCGCGTCCCGGATCATGCGCCGTTTCCGCATCTGCCGTTGAAGCCGCCGGATGCGTCCACGGACTGCCGGGTTACCCTCCAGTTCCTTGCTTTCCTCTTTGACTTCCTGCTTGCTCATCCGCATCTGGCGTTCGAAGTTAAATCTCTGCAGAAGGAAATCAGCGGCGGACCAGATCGCAAAAATCAGGCTGCCTTTCCACAGCATTTCAAACATCAAAGCCAGCACCCACAGAAACGACGCTTTTGCGGGTGCGAAGGAAAGATTGCGCAACTCGTTCCAACGGCTGATGAGGGTCGAGGCAGCTATGTACACCAGAACCGCCGTCGGAACGCAGGATTTCAAAACTCGCTGAACAGACTCGAGCGAAAGGATGCGTTTGAAATTGGCGCCGGGATTGAATTTCTCCGGTTTGAAGGCCAGGGCCTTGGGGGCGAGCACGAATCCCCCCTGAGCCAGGCTCGACACCAGAGCCACCAGGAAAGCGAAGGCCACCGGCGGCCCGGCCCATCGCGCGGTCAGCATCGCGGTCTTTCGCACCGCCACGGAGAAAATGCCTTCACCGTTCCAGATGTCCGGCATCAGCAGGGTCGAGAACATCTCGTGCCACTCGCGCGGCCAGCGCACCACCAGCCAGGATAAGCACATCACCGTGGTCACCAGCGCCAGAGCCGGCGCAAGTTCTCGTGTGCGCGCCACCTGGCCTTGCTCGCGCGCCTTTTGCCGCTTCCGGGGTGTTGCTTTTTCTGTACGGTCTGATTCCGCCAAATTGATTGTCCTAGTGCAACAAAGTAATAAGACGTTCGGTGGCCTGGAAGGCGCCCGCGAAGTATCGCTCGAACAGCTTTGGCCAAAACCCCACGGCTCCAAGCAAGACCGCCATACCGACCAGACTCTTAATCGACATGCCAAGAAAAAGCACCGGAACCTGCGGGGCCACTTTCGCGATCAGGCCCAGCACCAGATCGATCAGCAAGGTTGCCCCAAGGACCGGGATTGCAATCTCCACCCCGATTCCGAACATCTTGACGGCCGTGACCATCAGGTGTTGCATCGCGGCCGATGACACCGTGATGCTGCCGGGCGGCGCATACTCGAAGCTCTTCACGAGCGCGCGCAGCATCCAGTGGTCCACGCTCAAACGGAAGAAGAGAAGAAGAAGCACGGTTTCGTGAAGGGTCGAGAGCACCGGAGTGTCAACGTTGGTCTGCGGATCAATCGCATTGACCAGCGAAAATCCGATTTGAAATCCCAAAAGCTGCCCGGCCAGCCGCACGCCTTCAAAAACGAATTGGATGCACATGGCGATGGCCAAGCCGATCACTGCCTCGCCAAAGACAATCTGCACGAAGTCAAGAGGAGTGCTCGCCGTCATGCGGGGCGCGCAAATGGGGTAAACCAGGGCGGTCAAGAGAATCGTCAGCCCTGCCTTGATACGGGGGGAAATCGCCTTGCTCCCAAAAAACGGGGCGAAAGTCATCAGCGTTCCGAGACGGATGCCGACCGTGACCACGGGAGCTATCATTTGTTCGAGGACAATGTCCACCGATTCCTCTTAGCCCTAATCCCTGAGTAGGGGTAGGGCTTGCCCTACCCGCGGGCCAACGGCCCGCTCGAAGGGGACGGCAAGCCGGTCCCCTGGAGTTTCTACATTTTCATAGCGCTAACTTAAGCGCGAAGTGTGGACGGTAAATGCCCGAAGGGCATTAAGATCATTAGCCGTAGGTGGAACCTACGGGCTAATGGCCACCACCCCTCGATTTCTGGCGACCCCGAAGGGGTCGAATGCGTCCCCGTTCAACCCCTTCGGGGTTGGCTGACTTTTGGTGCGCGTGCCTTCCGTAGGTTTCACCTACGGCTAATGAAATTGGGTCCCTTCGGGACCCGGCGAGCGCGCTTAAGTTAGCGCCTATGGGCCGTTGGCCTGGGCTGTGATAGATCGCCCCTTTGGGGCTCAGCAGCCGGCCTGCACACAACTGTCTACGCGCCGACGCGACACGAAAAAGACCCAAATCGAAAAAGCCTCGCCAGAAATGTACAAACTCCAAAGGGGACGGCAAGCCGTCCCCCTACCCCTCCGTCGTTACCGACGGATTAAGGCCTTAGCCGACGTACCTGTGAAAATCCATAAAGAGCGTCATGGTGAATTCCACCATCTTCCGGCACGCCCAGGGAAGCAGGACGAAACTCGCGATGCCGACCGCCGCCAACTTCGGTACGGTCGAAATCGTCGCATCCTGAATCGAGGTCAGGACCTGGCCGATGCTGATCAGGAGGCTTATGACGGAGCCAACAATCAAAACCGGAGCCGCGAGCAACAAAGCGGTCTCGAGCGTCAGTCTCACGATCCCGATAATCCCCTCTGAAGACACTTCATCACCTCAGTAAAAACTCTTGATCAGCGAACCCACGACCAGATTCCACCCGTCCACCAGGATGAACAACAGGATCTTGAGGGGAGTGGAAATCATGACCGGAGGAAGCTGCATCATTCCCATGGAAGTCGTAATCGAAGCGACCACGAGGTCGATCACCAGAAACGGCAGGAACAAGATCAGCCCGATCTGGAAGCCCGCTCGCAGCTCTGAAAGGATATAGGCTGGAATCACGATTCGCATCGAGAGGTCTTCCGGATTGCCCGGGCGCGGCGACTTCGAGAGATCCACAAACAGCGCCAGGTCGTGTTCGCGCGCGAACTTCAGCATGAACGTCTTCACCGGCTTCACGCCCAGGTCGAGCGCCTGAAAGGTGCTGATGGAATTGCTCTCGAGAGGCAGGACGGCCGTGCGGTAAATGTCGGTCCCCACGGGCTGCATGATGAAGTAGGTGAGGAAGAGAGCGAGTCCCGTGAGGGTCTGATTCGTGGGCACGGTCTGGGTCCCAAGCGCCTGCCGGAGAAAATGAAATACCACCAGCAAGCGCACAAACGGAGTCATGCAAAGTGCGATTGTGGGCAGGAACACAAGCAGCGTGAGCAGAATGACGATCGTCCAGGGCAGGGACTTCGGACCCCCGGCAATGGGTGGCAGCGGCAATCCCGGCGAGTCTACGCCTGCCGCAAATGCCGGAGTCGCGAGACTCGCACCCAGCAGCACCACCGCGAGAAACAGGAAAACGAGTTCTGCCCGCCGAATCTTGCCTTTTGTCACTGCAAGCTATCCTTGCCGAGATACCCTTCCTCGATTGCGAACTGGTCCAAGGGAGCGGCAGTCGCCAGAACCGTGATCGAGTTGGCTGTGCCCCCGACTAATAATTCCTGGTGGCGGTATTCCACCACTGCGAGGAAGCGTTTGTCTCCAAGCGAGAGGGTTTCGCGAAGGTGCAGCTTCTTCCGCGCCTGGTGCTGAGAATAACGCTCCCCCAGCAGTCCAAGCCGCTCCTTGAGGAAGCTCAATAATTTGCTTGCCGTTTCTGGCATTTCGTTAATCCTCCATCAGTCTGGAAACCAAGTCGCCGGCCCCGCAAATAGTGTCCTGTCCCACGTAGCATTTTCCAATTGGCAGGGGTGGCGCAGACATTAAAATCAATGTCTGCGCCACCCTTCGTTATCAAGAATTACATGGGACACCACACTAGCCTCTCTCACGCGAGCTCTGTCAGCCGGACTGCGAGCGAGTCCTCCACGACGTCGAACTCACCCCAGCCTATGACCTGGCCGTTAACCCGGACGAGCGCGGGCGAGCCTTCTTTATGGCTCGAGCGCACAATAGAATCCGGCGAGAGGCTCAGCAAATCCGCCACAGTGAAAGACGCCACGGGAGTCTCCACCCGCAGGCGGCAAGGCAACCCCATGACCTGATTCCAGGGATCATCCGCGGGTTGGTTAACGCTTGCTTCCGGAGCTGTAATCGCTTTTTCTGCCATCTCAGCGCTGTACGAGGAAATCAGTGAAGTAGACCTCGCGAATTTCGAGTTCAGGGACTGACGATTGGAGAGATTCAAGCAACTGTTGCTTCAGTCGCAGCTTTCCGGCCGGAACCAGCAGGTCAACCGCTTGATAAGTCGTAAGGACTCTCAGAATCACGTCCCGAATTAGAGCGGTGGGGACCGTTCCGGATTCCTTTTCGCCACTGGCTTTAATCGCGTGGCCTACACCCAGGTCAATTCCGATGCGTAGAAAACCGTCGCCGGGAGGGTCCGCAAGATTAACCACGAAACCTTCCAGATGCAGAACGTCCTTAACGGCGGCGGGCGCCGCTGCATGGCCTACGCTTTCACTTTTGGGCTTCGAGATGATGAACCAGGCGGCCCCGGCGAGCAGAGCAAACGCCAATAAACCTGCCGCAAAACCCTTGAGCATGCCGCTTCGACCCTTATCTGAGTTGTTTTTAATGGTTGAAGATTCTTCGCTCATATTCATTTTTTTATTAAAGCAACTGGCGCGCCAACCGATAAGACGGGGCTAATTTTTGGGCAGGGTTTCTAAGAGGCTTCAAATCAATGAGGATCGTCTTATGCGGTCCGAGGTTCGGCGAGAATCGCGGGCAGATGGAAAGATGTCGGAATCGCTGGAGGCCCGGCGAACATTAAATCGGGCTAAGAATAGACGTGCGGTTCTGCTCCCGCTCCACAAACGTCGTCGTCCCCGCGAAGGCGGGGACCCATGTCCAGTGGATTCCCGCTTGCGCGGGAATGACGCATGATTTGTCGTCCCCGCGCAAGCGGGGACCCATGTCGATGGATTCCCGCATTCGCGGGAATGACGAGAGCGTGTAGGGGTAGGGCTTGCCCTACCCAGCGCGCCGGGGACGGCAAGCCGTCCCCCTACAACGGAAGTCGCGACGCAGGGCGCAGACATACGGGGCAATGTCTGCGCCACCCCAACCCATTTTCATATTTTGCGGTTGCCCGTCAGCACATGGGCATGACCGACTGCTTACCCTTGAATAAGGTTAATGGCAGTCTGGGTTACATTATCAGCCGTGGTGATCGCCTTGGCGTTGGCCTGGTAATCGCGCTCCGCCATGATGAGGTCTGCGAATTCGGTCGCGATATCGACGTTCGACTGCTCGAGCGATCCTTCCTGGATGGTACCGCGCCCCCCCAGGCCTGCACCCCCAATAACCGCGGCCCCGGAGGAGAAACTCGCCTGGTAATTGTTACCCCCCGTGTTGCTCAAGCCCTGCGGGTTGGCGAAGTTCGCCAGCGCGACCTGGCCCAGAACGGTGGTTTGTCCATTTGAAAAGACTCCGTGGATAATCCCATCGCTGGTAATGTTGAATGAAGACAGGGTCCCACTCGAGAACCCATCCTGGGAGGTATTCGACACCGCGGACGCCGCACCGGACTCGGCCACGTTGGGTGACCCGCTCGAGTTGAAGAGTTGCCAGTTGAAGTTCAAACCGGTGGCGCCATCACTCAGATTGGGTACACTGACGGCCACGTCGCTCGCCGGCGACACCAGGTTTCCCGAACCGTCGAACTTGAGGGTGCCCGAGGAGATGGTCACGGGTCCTCCCGTGCCGCCAACATCGCTTCCGAGGATGGTGATTTGATATCCCCACTGATTGGTGGCTTCCTTCGTAAAATTGAAGGTCAGGGTATGGCTGACTCCCAGTGAATCATAGGCTACTACCGGCTCGCTGAACGACCCGCTGCCGCTGCCGTCAACGGCGCCGGCGAGTGTCGAACTTCCGAAGGACACACTCCCCGTGTCGGAACTGGTGGTGGCAATGCTATTTCCAGCCGTGCCGTCGGCGGTGGCCTGAAGCGAAAGAGTGCTCGAGGTCGATCCCGTGACTGTGGCGGAAGTATTAGCAAGCGTTCCAGTGCTGTACGTCGTCCCGGCGGCTTGTCCGCCTCCTGTCTCTGCGCCGATCGCTCCTGCCAGGTTGGCGAGGGTGTCCGACGCCGAGGCGCCAATCAACACCTGGTCGGCGGTGGAAGTGAGGGTGGTAGCAAACGTGTACGTAGTACCTCCGATGGTGACTGTATCGCCGTCCGAGGGCTGCCCAGACATGGTCAGGGTGCCGGTAGCGGGAATGCTGGCAGCGGCATCCAGGTTCATGTCCAGCTCGACTTCACTGGTCGATTTGGCTGGGGCTACCCCTCCACTGCTGAGCTGAAGTGAAGTCAGTGTTTGGGAAGGGTTGATCACGCCGTTATCCGCCGCATATCCCAACACAGAGTTGCCATTGGCGTCTACGAGATACCCGGACGTGTTGGTGGTGAAATTGCCGGCCCGCGTGTACTCCTGCGACCCGTTGTTCTGCACCACGAAGAATCCTTGCCCCTCGATCGCCATGTCGGTGTCGACCCCCGTGGAATTCGGGTTCCCTTGCGTGAAATTGGTAGATACCGAATTAATGGCAACCCCTTCTCCCACCTGGATCGGGTTACCTGAGCCTGGCGTCGCCCAGGTAATCGTAGAAGAGATCCCCAAAGTTCGGAGTCTTTTCCTTGTAGCCTGTCGTATCGAGATTGGCCAAGTTGTTGGAGATGACATTGAGTGCGCTTTCCGAAGCCGTGAGACCTGAAAGAGAAGTTGAAAAAGAACCCATTAGTTTCCTCCTGTGGATTGAGTTGGCTGCGTCTATTAGCTAGCTGTTAACGTGCCCGAGCCGAGGGCCGTCTGAAGCGTTTGGTTGATTTGCATGGTCTGCTGAAGCTCATTAAACTGGACCAGTTGCGTCAACATGGTGGTGGGGTCCATGGGGTTGGTCGGGTCTTGAGCTTGCAATTCCGCGGTTAATAAACTGATGAAGGAATTGCCGTTCAAGCCATTCGTGGAATTGCTCGAACTGGAACTACTCGAGCCGCTGGTACTGCTCGAAGAATTGGTCGAACTTGTGTTTGCGGCCGCATCCAAGTGATGCATAACTTGACCTACGTACATTGCATTGCACCTCCTGTCGGATTTTTCAAAACTTCAGGCGCGCGCGCTTCAAACGCGCACGCTTACGTGACCTGGAACGAAATCTTCTGCCCAACTCCCGGCCGTTGCCGCCGCCGCGGGGTCGCTCTCGATCGCCGGGGGTTCGCTATAAGCTCTAGTGGCGTAAGGGGATTGGCTGGAGTGCTTGGGTTGTTCCCCCTGTGATTGGGAATGGTCGAAACCCAAACCGCGGGAAACATCGATATTCACAACCTGAATGCCCTTGTCGCCAAGCGTCTTTTCGAGCGCCGGAAGGCCTTCCGCCAGTGCGGCGCGCGCAGCGTGATCGCTGACCTGTATTTCAGCTCCGACCTGGCCGTTCGTGAGGGTGGCATGCACAGAAACAGGGCCCCAGGAATCGGACTTCATGTCGACTTGCAGGTCCGACCTTCCCATGGCTTCGGCCAGGTGGGCAGAACTCACTTGTTGGCCAGGGCTTACCCTCGCTCCATCCCAACTCTGCAGGGTCGGGGCGGCATTGGGGGCCGAGGCGGTGGATGGACTTTCTGTCCCATTTTGCGAGTCCGGACCCCGCTTCACCGCCGGCGAAGGATCAATTACTGTTTGCGAAATCGCATATGTAGCCGGGGGGCTAGTCTTCTGCCCTGCGCTCGCGATAGGGGCGGTTTTAGCGGCTGCGGGGCTCCCGTTAGTCGCGAAATCGCCCCCGGTATTTTGTGAATTTCCGCCCATGGGGGAATTCAAATCTCCGCCTGGCCGCTCTCCACCCACGGTCGTAGGAGTCAGATTGCCGGCTTCGGGAACGGCCTTGGTGCTGATTGGCGGGTTCCCCGCAAGATCGGAGCTTGCGCTCTTATCGTTTTCAGGGCTCCGGGAATGGGCGCTACTCGATAGAGTCGGCGCGACGGGCGAGGATTCCTTTGAACGATCGATGTCACTTGAGGTCATACCGATTGCGGAACCTCGCGGCGTAATAGAGATGCTTCCAGTGCTATTCAGCCCGGCATCAATCACGGCCCTTCCAGCGTTGGCCGATTGAGGTTGGGCAGGGGAGCTCCAGCTATTCGCGGCGGGATCAGCAGACGCGCCATTCGCCGCGGGGTTCGAATTGATGTGTGATGTTCCTGGAACTGAGGAGTTCGTGCTGCCCGCATTGCTCGAGTCGGGTTGGATGTCGGGGTCAGCATTCCAGAGCACCTGGAGTTGGCTTGCCCAGATCTGGGCCGCCGCAGGGGCTGCGGCTGGTTCGGCATCAGGACGGCTCGAATTATGCCAAGCCATTTCCGGCACGACTGCCGATTCCGTCGCCTGATTTTCGGAAGCGCTTGCGGTTTGAGAAGGCGTTGCGCTCTGAGGATCCTTCTGCACGGAGGAGAATGAAACTGTTAACTTGGACGGCCTTGGTTCACTATCACCCGGCTCCGCGGAAGCGGCCGACGAGACGTCAGCCAGTGGGCGGGATGCCCAATGGGGCTGAGTCGAGCCTGGGTGGTCAAGGCGCGCCGGGGCACTCGAGAGCGTATTTGAAGTTGCCGTAGGCGCACTTTGAGGCTGGACTTGACTACGTCGGTCCGTCAACCCATTCGGGGATGAGGTTGCAAACGTCGATGCGTTCGCGTCCTGGTAAACCGCAGGCGAGATGTCGCGAAACTGGTAGTACGGCGTTTGGGCTTGCACCCTGCCCGGCATGTTCAGTTGCGGGGTGGGATACGTAAACGTATTCGAAACCAAGGGAGGCGTGCTGGAGGCTAGGGCGGGCGCGGCTTGCGACTGGCGATCGCTCGGGTCTGGCTGCCCGACAGGGGGCGCAGATGCGGCGGTCGACATGTTCGCGTCCTGGTAAACTTCAGGCGAGATACGTCGGACCTGGTAGTACGGCGTTTGGGTTTGAGCCTTTCCCGGCGTGTTTAGTTGCAGGGTGGGATAGGTAAGCGAACTTGAGATGAAGATGGGCGCGCTTTGTAGCTCGAGGCCGCTCTGTGCCCTATGTTCCGTTTGATCGACCGACGGCAAGGATGCTGCTACCGATGAGTTCACTTCTTGATAAACGTTCTTTGAGGCCTCGGGGAATTTGCCGTGCGCTGCTTGAAGCTGAGTTTCACCTGACAGGTTCAATTGAGCAGTGAGAGTCGAAGGCGCAACAGAACCCAGAGCAAGCGTTCCCTGTATCGGGAGGCCGCCCGGGCCTGGCAGTTCGTCTTGGGACGGAGAGGCAGATCCCAATGCGCTCGCGCCTTGAAGAAGCTGTGGTGAGGCAGGCTCGTTCGCGACCTTCGCGGTGGACGCCAGAGGCCCGCCAGGTGATTGGACTTGATTTTCACCCAGGGAAGGCATTATGCGATCCGCCTGTCCAGCGACGGCTTGCGTAAGGGCGACAAATGGCACCGCTTCAGTGGGAATCTGATTTGAAACGAGGACGCTCGAGAATTGCAGCGCCGAAGTAGCCACGGTTTGCGCCGCCGGTACAGAGCCGGACGTGGCGCGGCGCGATCTGGATGAAACTTGAGAGACCGCAGTCGCAGGCAGGTTCGTTTTCGCCGCTGGTGTGCTCGTGTTCGCCGGGGTCGGAGGAACGTCTTCACTACCCTGGGACTGCGCCGCAGCGCCAGTTCTGGTAGCTCTCCCCGCACGGCAATTTGAACCCTTTCCGCCTTCACCAGCTTGCGCGGCTTGACCGCACATTGTGACTAGAGAAGCAAAGCCGTTCCCGGCGGCAGGTACTTTCTTTCCCGCGCCATCTTGCGGGGTATTTGCTTCCATCGAGGCACTTGCCCTCAAGCCCGAATCGAAGTCAGTGGTCCCAGGCCAGAGGGCATTGAGTTCAAGAGCGAAGGTCCCGGAGGCGCCCGCAGAGGCTTTGGTGTTTGAGGAAAGAGGGCTCGCCGCAATTCCTGCAAGAAGCCCGAGATTGACGGATGGAGTCTTCATCAATGGACCGCAGGAGGAGAAAAGCACAGGGCGGGCCAAAGATTAGGGTTCTCTGAAGAATGAGTTCGCCTCTTGTAAGTTAAAGAAAACACATGAGAATTTTCGAATGTGGAGCTGGTTTTGAGGCCCCAGCCTCAAGTCTCGATGGCGCGCTGGGCAAGTCTTGCCGTCCGCTAGGCAACCCTTTTCCCAGTGGGGACGCTGGCGCGTCTTAGCAGGAATGCGTCGTCAAGTTTCTGTTGGTCCTTGCGGCCTTCGGTGAGGAGGAAAAGGCCTAGCTGCTTTTCGCGGAGATCGCCGAGTATCTTCCGTTTCTGCTTAGCCTCGAGGAAGTGGATTTGTTGCTCCTGGACCTCTTTCCAGGCGGCAGATACGATTTGCATCAAAGCTTGTTCACGGCGCTCGAGCAAGGCGCTTTCCAAGCACAAGAGATGAAGGTCGGCTCCGGTGGTGCCGCGGCGGAGAAGGTCGCCGAGGCGGTCCTCGACCGTCCTCAGTTGTTCGCGGACCTTCTCGAGGATGGCGTTCAAGCGTTTAAATTCTTGAATCGCTAAGGCGAGTTTCTGGCCTTCTCTTTTCTGAAGCTTTCGCGAACCCGGAGCAGCCCTTGCAGGCTGAATTCGAAGCTCATTTCTCAGTCCTCATTCAGGCAGAGCGAGCAAGGAGGCGATATTAGCTTTCAAATCCGTTTTCTCGTTCGGTCGCTGCTCAGGAACGCCTTGATAGCGGGGAGGCTAACGATGGCTTTATCCAAAACAGGATCGAGCCCTTTTTGATAGGCTCCCACTCGTACCAGGTCTTCGGAAGCGGCATAGGAAGCGAGCAGGGCCCGCAATCGTTTAACCTTGGCCAGGTGTTCGCCCGAACACACGGAAGGCATAAGACGGCTCAGACTGTCCAGGATAGAGACGGGGGGGTAGTGGTTTTCGGCGCTCAGGCGGCGGTCCAAAAAGATATGTCCGTCCAGCAAGGAGCGAACTGCATCCACGATGGGATCCTGTTGATCGTCGCCTTCCATCAGGACGCTGTAAAACGCGGTGATGCTTCCGCCGTTGAATCTGCCCGGCGCGTTCGATCAAGTGGGCAAGGAGCGTAAAGACGGAGGGCGTATACCCTTTGGAAGTGGGAGGCTCACCGGCAGCGAGGCCGAGTTCTCTCTGCGCCATGGCGAGGCGCGTCAGGGAATCGACCACCAGCAGGACGTTCCTGCCGTGCGAACAGAAATACTCGGCGATGGAGGTGGCCCCGAGCGCGGCACGAATGCGCAGACAGGGGGGACTGCTCGGAGGTGGAGACAACCACGACGGACCTGCGCCTGCCCTCTTCGCCAATGGCGTTCTCGAGAAAATCCCGCACCTCTCTTCCGCGCTCTCCCACCAATGCCAGCACGGTCAAGTCGGCAGCGCTGCCGCGAGCCATCATGCCGACTAGAGTGCTTTTTCCCACTCCGCTCCCGCCGAAAATCCCCAGCCGCTGGCCCCGTCCGCAGGTTAGAAATCCATCAATAGCGCGAACCCCGCAGCCGAGCGGTTCGGTAATGGGCATGCGCTCAAGAGGAAGAGGACCCGTGTGGCGCAAAGGCCATCGGCCGCATGCGGCATATTCAGGCCCGGAATCGATGGCATGGCCGGTACCGTCGATCACTCGGCCCAGTAGTTCCGGACCCACGCGGAAACTCGGCTTTTCACCCCAACTCACGATGGCGTCGCCAAACTGTATGGTCTCGGGCAGGCCTCAGCGGCATGGAGAGGACGGTCGGGCCGCGGAAGCCTACAATCTCTCCTTCGCCGGCCACGCCGTCCGAAGCCCACGATTTCGCAGCACTCTCCCAAAGAGGAAAATGGACCCTCGGATTCGACAAGGTGGCCGATGGCTTTTACCACCCGACCCGTCCACCGTGTGGTGCTGCTATCCGCCACGGACCGGAAGTAGGAATCGAGTTGTAGCGAGGCGTCCGTCATGGCAATTCGGGCCGCTGGGCGAGTAGATCAAAGAAGCCCCGCTCGATCTCCGCGATTTGATTTTCGAGGCTCACGTCGGCTGTGCCGATACTGGATTCAATCCGGCATTGTCCCTCGATTACCGCCGGGTCGCTCATCACTTCAGGTTTCTGCCGCAAGTCGGTCTGGTGGATCCAGGAATTGTTTCCAGACATAGACTTGGTCCGGATGTACGTACAGCCGGATCAGAGTGGCGGAGGAAACATCTTCCAGGGCTACTCGAACGACGCCGGAGAGCAGAAGCGGGTCGATCTGCGCTTCCCGGTGGAGGATTTTACGCGCGATGGCCAGCGCCAGTCTGACGACGTGGCCTTCCACGTTGTGGAAGTAGTCTTGCCGCTCGCTAGCGAATTGTTTCAAGCCCAGCGCCATGGCGTCATGAAAAGTCGAGATCTTCTGATTGACCTCCGCTCTCAAGGCGGCTTGCCCTTGCTTGAAACCCTCCTCGCGGGCATTCTTTTCGCGAGCCTGAAATTCTCCCTCGAGCGCGCGGCGTATCGCTTCGATATTCTCTTTCCGCCTTTCACCGCCCATCACGATCATGGCGCCGAGGCCCGAGTCCGGCGGGTTGCCTTCCGGAGCGCCCACGCGCCGATAGCTGAAAGGCCGCAATTCAGAACTCGCAACGGCAAGGTCCTCGGCCAGGCTATTCGACATAACTGTCCTCTCCCCCGCTCTTGAGCGCGATTTTTCCTTCAGCTTCCAGCTTGCGCGCCAGCGCAACCACGTCCTTCTGCGCCTGTTGCACCTGCTGCATGCGGAGGGGGCCCAAAGCTTCCATGTCTTCCTTGAGCATCTCTGCGGCCCGTGACGTCATGGAGTTGTAGAAGGCTGCACGCACTTCCTCGCGCGCTCCCTTGAGCGCCGTGGCCAGGGTCTTCTTATCAATCTGGGTCAGGATTTCGCGCAAGTTCGCTGCCGGGAGCGCGGCCAGATCATCAAACGTAAACATCTGGCTCCGGATCGTCTCCGCCAGCTCCGGATCGCTGTTTTGAAGGGACTCCAGAATGAGCTTGCTGGATTTCCCACCCATTCGATTCAGCGTGCCTGCCGCTACGGTGACTCCGCTGTACGAACGCCGGTTGTCTTTTGCCACACCCGCCAGTTTCTTGTGCAACACAGAAGAGACCTTCTTGAGCATTTCGCTCGAAAATTGCTGCATCTGGGCAAGGCGTTTGATCGTATCGGCCTGTACTTGTTCGGGAAGCAGCGGCAAGATGGTCGAAGCGGAATCCGCCCCCAGGTGGGCAAGAACCAGGGCAATAGTCTGAGGCTGCTCGCCTTCAAGGAACTTCACGAGCTGCGCCGGATCCGCGTTCTCGAGCAAGTCCAGGCTTGAACCGCGGCTTTGCTGGGCTTGCGCGACCTGGTCGAGCAACCCTTTGGCGCGATCATCGCCGAAGGCCCTCAAGAGTAAATGATTCGCGTAGTCAGGCCCGCCCTGCGAAACGTATTCCTGAGTAAGCGTCAAGCGCCGGTATTCTTCGAGAACGCGCAGAGCTTCCTCGGGGGAGACGGTTTCAACTGCGGCGATCTCTTGTGTCAGCTTACGAACTTCTTCGGGGCTCAGGTTTTTGTATATTTGAACTGCCGCTTCGTCCCCGAGAAGCACCATCAGTATTGCGGCCTTGCGCAGGCCGCTGATCGTGGTTTTCTTTTTGGGGCCCGAAGAGGCGAACGGCATTGCCGTCGGATTGACGGCTTGTATTGCAGTGCCCATGCCTATGCCTCACTCTGGCGGACCCAGTTCCGCACCAGGCGGCTGGCTGCGGCGGGTTCTGTCTTGATCTTGTCAACCAACTGCCGTTTCAGGGCGACGGCCCTCTTCACCTCCGAACCCGTATCGCCCAGTTCCTCGCCGAGGTCCACAAACGGCTTCTCGAGTGTCGGGCGACCTCCCTCGACTCTGGCTTGCGCACCTTCCTCGAGGGCGGCCATCTCTTGGGCTGTCCCCAGTGCCGGGTTAGGCTCCGAGATGGAAACCATGGCCCGCTTGGTTATTGGCCTGAGGAATGAGAAGTAAATGAAGAGAGCGAGCATTGCCATCCCAATATATTTCAGCGGCACGGACCAGTCTTGCACGACATGTTCAACACGCAAGCCCAGGGTCGGGTGGACTTCCACCTCGTTCGGAAGGGACACGAAGGAGAGGTTCTGGACCGTAATCCGATCCCCGCGCGTGGCATCAATCCCAATCGCTGTGGTCGCTATATCCAGAATCTGTTTCATTTCGTCAGGAGTGCGTTTGCGCCGCACTTCCACCTTCTTCCCGCCGGCGTTGCTGACTTCGACAGCATCGTCCACCAGCACCGCGGCCGAAACTTTCTTTACGATCCCCGAGGGCTCCACCATGTGCCGCGTCGTCTTGCTGACCGCGAAGGTTTTGTTTTCTGTCCTCTGCATGTCTTGTATCGGGACCGTTTGATTGCCCGGTGGTAAGATTCGCGCCGGCCGATCCGGGAACATTGCTGGCCGTCCCGGGGATCCCGCCCTGGGCGGGGCGGGCTCGCCGGCCTGGGTGGGCTTGCCGTCGCCACCCTGGCGCTCCTCTGAAATCTGGGAATTCAGCACGGCCACGGCATTCGGATCGTAGAGTTCCTGCGTGGTCTCTGAACTGCCGGGGTCGTAATCCACATTGACGGTGGCTTTCACTTTTCCCAGTCCCACGATGGGAGTCAAGGTGGCAACCAACTTTTCGTTTAACGAGCCCTCGAACTCGTGGAGATTTTTCGGCCCACCGCGCCGGTTTCCGCCGGAGAGCAGGGGCACCTGCCCATCCGCGTCGACCACGGTTACGTCCTGCGGTTGCAGATTGTCCACGGCGCTTGAAACCAGGTGCGTAATTGCATCGATCTTGTCGTCGGATATTCGACCCGTGCGCAGTTTGAGGACGACGGACGCCTTGGAACTTCGCTCCTGGTCTGCGAAGAGCGAATCGTGCGGCATCACCAGGTGGACTCGCGCCCCTTCCACCTCATCGACCGTCTGGATGGTCCGTTCCAGTTCTCCCTCGAAAGCCCGCTGATAATTCACCTTTTCGGCGAAGTCGCTGCCCGCCCAGTTGGGTTTGTCAAACATCTCGTAGCCTTGGCGTCCGCTTCGGGGCAGCCCTTCCGAGGCCAGTTGCATCCGCACCTCATCGATTCGCCCCGCCGGAACGCTGATGGAGGTTCCATCCTTGGAAAGTTCATAACGGAGGTCTCCTGGCCCCCAGGCGCCGCGAAATTTCCTGGGCTTCCGACGGCTGAAGGCCTGAATAAAGAACCTTGAGGTCGCCGTTTCCTATGAAATAAAACATAACCCCGAAAAAGGCCGAGGGTCGCCAGGAAGGATCCGCTCAAGACGACTTTCTGTTTCGGGTTCAGAGTCACAAGAAACGATCGGCTCTGGTCAATCGCTTTTGTGAGTTTGGGACTCATTTTCCTTTACCTTGCTAGAAGGGCATTTGAGAGATTTGCTGATAGGCGTCCACGATCTTGTTGCGGACCTGCATCATCAACTGAAACGACAAGTCCGCTTTCTCGACCGCGATCATGGCCGAATGAATATCGACCCCTTGGCCGCTCATCATCCCTTCCACCTGCTTTTCAGCCTCGGTCTGAAGCGACTCCACTTTTTGCATCGTTTCTTTGAGGGTTTGGTAAAGTCTGTCCCTCCCGCGGAAGAAGTGCGAGGTCGTGCCGCCTGCCCCAATGTTTTGCCCTAAGCCATTTACACCCGGAATATTGCCCATCATAGTCTGATACCTCCATTTGGCAATGACTAACGGAGAATATCCAGCGACGAAGCGATCATTCCTTTTGTCGCTTGTACCGCCGCCACATTCAATTGATAGGCTCGTGCCGCCTCCATCAGATTCGCCCATCTCCTCGATGGGATTGATCGCGGGATAAGCCACAAAGCCTTGCTTATCCGCATCGGGATGGGACGGCTCGTACCTCTGTGTCGGCGGCGAGGTGTCCGCCACGATATTCACGACAGTGACGCCTTGCGCAGACTCCTTGCGAAGCCCGTTAAAAGTCTTCCAAAAGGGGAAGCGATGGCTTCTTTGGTCCGAACACCACCATCTGCCTTTGGTACGGCCCGCCGTCGGCCGTGTGCGTGGTTTCCGCGTTCGCCAGGTTGCTCGTCACAATTTCCGCGCGCTGCCGCTCGGCGTTGAGGGCAGACCCGCTGACATCGAGAATCCCGAAGAGGTTCACGTTAAGATTTCCCTTCTGTAATGGCGGTCACGATGCGCTTGAACTCCTGCTTCAGCAGGGCAACGCCCGTCTGAAACTGGAGCTGAGTCTGGGCAAGCAGCATTGTTTCCCGGTCAATACTGACGTTGTTGTGGTCGGGCCGCTCGAGCAATCCGCTGACTTCCTGGATGACCGGGTCGGGGGTTCGATCCGGCGTTGCGATGGCTCTCTGCATTTCCTTCTCGAAATCGATATCGCGCGTGCGATAGCCCGGCGTGTCCACGTTCGCGATATTGCTCGAGACAAGCGATTGCCGGAGGGCGGCCATGTCGAGAAACCGCTCCATGCGCTCGAGCAGCGGGGTTTCCATCCAGCTCATGCATACCTCCTGGCCGGAAAGCCAAACTCGCGGATTTTGTTACGCACCGTTCGCACGCTCACGCCCAGCAGTTCCGCCGCGTGGGTGCGATTCCCTTGCGTCTCCTCGAGCGCATGCAGGTACATCTGTTTTTCCACTTCCTGCAGCGACGCGCCGAGCTCGAGAGGGTTCGGCACGAGGGGCTCCTTCATCAGGCTTGTGCCTTCCAGCAGATCAACATCCGCCACCGGGCCGACGGCCAGGGCGAGAATGCGCCGCACAATGTTTTCGAGCTCGCGGACGTTCCCCGGCCAGTCGTGTGAGAGGATGCGCTCCATGATCTCAGGCGAAAACTCGACCGGCCTTCCGCCCTCGGAATACTTCCGATTGAAGTACTCGATTAATGGCGGGATATCATCTTTCCTTTCGCGCAGGGGCGGAATATTCAAGGCCACGACATCGAGCCGATAGTAGAGGTCGGCGCGGAATTTGCCCTCTTTGACGGACAGGGCAAGGTCCCGATTCGTCGTGGCGATCACGCGAACATCAATGCGTATGGGATTGCGGTCGCCCAGACGGTCCACTTCGCGTTGCTGGAGCACCCGGAGCAGTTTCGGCTGAAGCGGCAAGGGCATTTCCGAGATCTCGTCGAGAAGCATCGTGCCGTGGTTGGCCAACTCGAACTTTCCCACATGCGAACTCGCCGCGCCCGTGAACGCGCCTTTCATGTACCCGAATAGCTCGCTCTCGAAGCAACGTATCGGGAAATGCGGCGCAGTTGACCGCCACAAAGGGGCCGGTTCGGCGGCGGCTCGCATCGTGAATCATGCGGGCCAGTAGTTCCTTGCCTGTCCCGCTCTCCGCCTCGAGCAACAGATCGACGTCAGTCTTGGCAATCTGCCTTGCCCGCTCCAGCAGCCTGCGCATGGGAACTGAGTCACCGATGATTCCACCCGCGGTCTCGCGGATCTCGCTCCGGCCTGGGGCCATTTTCAGGACTCGCTTGGCGGCCTCGTGCAGTTGCTCAAAGGAAATCGGCTTGACGAGATAGTCGCAGGCCCCGCCCTTCATGGCCTTAACAGCCTCGGGAACGCTTCCATAGGCCGTCAGAAAAATGACCGCTGTCTCGGGCGCTAGGGTGCGGATACCTGACATGACTCGCAACCCGTCGCCGTCCGGCATGCGCATGTCCGTGATCACCAGAGGGCATGGCCAGGTTCGAAAGCGCTCGAGCGCCTCGTGGGTCCCCGAGGCCGTCGCCACCTTCCAGCCCTGGTGCGCAAAACTCGCCTCGAGCGCGGTGCGCATCGCCGGTTCGTCGTCCACAACCAGAACTCGATTCATCAAGCCTCTCCAAATGCCGGCAGGGTCACCAGGAATCTTGCTCCTTCTCCCGGTTGGCTCTCAACCCGGATGGTCCCATGGTGCTGCTCGACAACTTTTTTGCACACCGCAAGCCCCAGCCCGGGACTCCCTGCGTTTGTGGTGTATCCCACTTGGAAGATTTTTTCCAAGTCCTGCCCGGCGATCCCCGGTCCCTCGTCCTCGAACTTGATCTCGAGAAACCTGTCGGGAGCCTCGTCGGACCATGCCACTCCCACGCGGAGGGCGCCGCCCCGCGCCATGACTCGAAACGCATTAAGCGCCAGGTTGAAAAACACCTGCTGCAGGCGGTGCGGGTCGGCGGGAATGTAAATGTCAGGGTGGCAGCAAGACAAGCGCAGCTCGATCCCTTTCTGCCGGGCCAATGGCTGGAGAAACTCAAGAGTGTCTTTGACAAGGCGCACGATGTTGACCGAGGCAAACTCCGTGGGGGGAGAGTTGTGAAACTGCAGGATGTTATTCACAGTCGCGGCAAGCGTGCGAAGGCCCGCCTGAAGATGATCGACCCACTGGTGCGTGACCGGCTGCGCCTTGGTTGCGTCGGAGAGCAGGCCGGCAAACAGCTCCAGGCTCGCCAGCGGGTTTCGAATCTCGTGCGCCAGGACCATGGCCATTTCCGCCAGGGCCTTCAGGTTCCGGTTCGTCTCCCGTTCGCGCTCCATCCTCTTCTGCTCGGTAGTGTCCCTGAGGATGTATACAAAATCGCAGGAGCCGCCTTCGTCTCGCGAAAGACGCGCCAGCGAAATGGTCATGAAACGAGATTGACCTGCCGGGCCGCAGGCTTCCACCTCTGACTCAAGACCTTCCATGCTGCGCGGAAGAGACTTTGTGAAGTCCGTGAAAGATTCATCGAGGAAAGAAGAAGCAGCGCCCTCATTATTTGCCTCGGGCATGAGCATGTGCCGCGCTGCCGGATTCACCATGCGGACGTTCCGTGCCGCGTCGAGCACCAGAACGCCGCAGGGTAGCGCGTCCAGCAGTTCGGTCAAGTAGGCGCGCATCTTGCGATTCTCTTCCAGGGTTCGCGCGAGGTCCGAGTTTGCCCCGGATAACTCCAGCCGGAGCCGGACGACTTCCGCCTGGAGTTGAAGATATGAATTTTCTAAGGATCCCGCCACCGCGCTGAACGTCTCGAAGGCATGCGCCAGCGAAATATCCGGAGATTCCTCAAGTGGCCGATGCTTCAAGGGAGTACGAAGCCTCGGTGAAGTCGCCGGCGCGAGGCGTGCCGGGAACTCTTCGGTTTCAGGGTTCATGGGTGTCGATATATCGTCCATAAGATGCACCCTGAAAAGGAGCACAAGGGGGGCCATCATTAGAATTTCATCATTAAATTCTTCTGAGGAAGCTAAAGTCTTGGCGGGAACTAATGACAGGAGGCGGTAGCGCAGACCGCCGGGTTTGCGGTCTTCGGCTTTCCGTGGTATGGCGCGAGTCCTGAAAGGGTGGTGGTCGAAAAGACGCGGACCGCAACGTCGGCGGTCCGCGCTACCCCGATCGAGGCTATGCCATCAGGAAGCTTAGGCAACTTCTTTCTCAGCGCGAGGCGTCCTTCGTTCGATCTGATAGCCCACGCCGCGCATGGTGCGGATGAGCTTTTGTTGAAACCCTTTGTCGATTTTGGCGCGAAGATAGTTGATGTAAACGTCTACGATGTTGGCGGAGGTGTCGTAAGCGAGAGTCCAGACATGTTCCATGATCATCGAGCGGGTGACGCAACGGCCGGCGTTCTGCATCAGGAAGGTGAGCAGTGAAAACTCGCGTGCGGACAGGTCGATGCGTTTCCCGGCCCTTGTAACGACTCGCGTTCCAAGGTCCACTTCCAGATCTTGAGCGCGTAGAACAGAGTTGTTGGGACGTTCCACGCGGCGCAACAGGGCGCGCACGCGGGCGGAAAGCTCTGCAAATGCAAAGGGCTTGGCCAGATAATCATCGGCGCCGGAGTCGAGCCCGCGGACCCGGTCCTCAGTCGTGTTAAATCCCGAAAGCATGATGACGGGGACGAAGGGTTTGTTGACGCGCACAAATCGCACGACCTGGAAACCGTCGGCGCCGGGTAGCCCAACGTCGATAATCAGAAGGTCGTAATCGTTGTCTATCGCCAGCTTCTGTGCTTCCAGCCCATCCGAAACCAGATCGACATCAAAATGTTCCCCCTGTAACCTGGTTTGAACGTACTTGGCGACGTGCACATCGTCTTCGGCAACTAGTATTCGCATCGGAGGAGAAGCCGCTTCGCCTACTTCCTATTGCCCTCTAGCGACTTGCAAGAGTCGCGGCAAAGTAGACACAACTTGTACAAAATTTCCCGGCGATGAATGACGTGCCATTGCCTTCCCGGGTTTGCCGCTATGTTTCCATAGAACGGAAGCGCCGTCAACTCGACAAACTGTCTGTCAGAGGTGGTCCGGAGAGGCGTAAACCCTCTCAGACGTTGTCATTGGTGTAGGGGTAGAGCTTGCCCTACCCTTGTCGGCGCCGGCAGAAATGCGGGGATGGCAAGCCGTCCCCCTACGATGTCATAGGGCGGGGATCGCCTGAAGAATGGTTTTTCTAAGCTTTATCGGATATTTCGAAATACATCAACGCCCACACGGCTGGAGCTCGTAAAGGTCATAACTATTGCTGGGAATCACACAGGTCATTGATGTCGCTGCAGGGGTCAAAGTGGTGATGGTCAAATGATCTCCCGGAGTCATCTCATAGGGGGAAACTTCCACCATAAACCTGCGCACCGTTCCTTTGCGCGTCGTCAGGTTGGTGACAAAGCGGAATGGCCGCTGCCTTGAGATCACTTCAAACTCAATCCGGTTCAAGGTCATCGATTCAGGCTGGCAGAACATCTCTGAATTCGTTCTTCCGATCAGATCGCAAGATGAAAGGCCAAGGGCGCGAATCAAAATGCTGTCGTTGTCGGTCGAGTGAATCACCCTTCCCGATGAGTCCTTGATGATTACCGCGGAGGGATTGCCGCGCACCAGGCGGGTGAATAGCTCCTTCGTGGGGCGATTTGGAATCGGCATAGATCCTTCGTCTTGACAAAGGCAAACTACCCGGCAGGAACCCTTTCCACAATAAACGGAGCCACAGGCCAGGCACATGATCAGATCCTCGTCCTTGCACAGCATGCCGCATCCCGGACAGAACGAAAGCTCGTATGTTTCAGACATAGTAAATACCTTTTCCATAATCACCTCAATGAGTTCCGGGGAATGCTGCGGCCCGGAGATTGGTCGTGTGCAATTGGCATTCCATCCTGTAGGGTTCTTTCTGGAGGGAGTTCCGCACGGTTCCTAGCCCAGAGCCATTTTGTAAAGCAATAATGCGGTGATCGGTGACATCCTCAAGGGTTCGAGCTCTCTTTTGCCAGCTCGATTCGGTGCTGCGAGACCGAGAACCTTAGGGTTCTCTAATACTACGAAAGATTGGCGGTGCCGCTTTGGAATCGTGCGTGCTCCTTATTCAGCGCTGGCTCGCCATGAAGATTGATGCTTTCAGTCCGCCAACCCCGGGACACACGCAGAAGGGGACCGCCCCTCGCCACGACACGTCTTTCTGGTCCCAATTAATCTCACGACTTGCTGAACAGGCGAATATCGATCCTCAAATCGCGGTAAAGGTGGCAGCACATGAGTCAGGACTGAATCCCCTGGCGGTCAACCGGAAAAGCGGGGCCATTGGGATGATGCAACTGCTGCCGGGGACTGCTGCGGACCTCGGAGTCAATCCTCACAATGTCGTGGAGAACATTCTGGGCGGCGTCCACTATCTGAGTAAACAGTTAACAAGATTCGGCGATACCGCCAAAGCGCTCGCGGCCTACAACTGGGGGCCTCGCCATGTGGCGCGGGCGGTCGAACGCTGGGGAGAGTCCTGGCTTGAGCACGCGCCGGCCTCAACCCAACATTATGTGAATTCGATAATGTCACAAGGTGGAAATGCGCCGCCCATGGGTGAGCACTCTTCGGCGCGTGGGGTTACCGAGGCTTCGGCGGTTCAACCCTCCTCAGTAGTAAGCCACGGTTCAAGCGGGAAAGCGCCGGCCCTCACCGCTGAACGGATTCGCATGCTCCAGACCGTGCTGGATGCCTATACGTCGTCAGGGATACTGAGTTAGCGTGCTATTTGAGGATCGCACTATAACAGCCGGCCTTTGCCCCGCTTTGAACCGCACTGAAGGTCGGCGCCATAATCAAGATCTTCACACGGTCCTGTTCCTGTAAGTCTCGATGCTTCCCAGGTCCACAATCGGGTCAAGCAATTCAGGGGAGTCGAGGATCTTAACAAAGTCCTCATGCAGGGGATGCGAGGAGCTGGCGACATTGATTTCTTCGAACTTGTCCTTGCTGTAACTCCCCCAGTTGCGAATGACGGTGAACAGGATCGAATCCGTATGGAACCGTCGTGCGAGTGCCACGAACTCGGGCATTTCGCGGAAGTTCATCGCGGATACGACGAACCTCAGGATGAGTCGAAATGTTTCCCCCTCATTCACCCTAAGCCCATCCAGGAATCCGAGGTTTCGCAGCAGACGGCCGAAATCGCCACCATGGCGGACCGCTTTGTAAGTCTCGGGACGGGCGGCATCCACGGATATATCAATTTGTACTAAGCGCCCTTTGAGGTCGAAAGTTTCAAACGCGCGGCGGTCGAACAATTGCCCGTTGGAGATGATGGAGAATTTCAAGTTCGGGTATGGGTGCCGCTGGAGGAGTCCTAGAATTCTGCGGGAGTGCCTGCTGCCAAACACCTCGCCGGAACCGTTCAAGGCCACGACGCACGCATCCTTGGCTGCAGCCATGATGAATGGCTCGTAGTCCTTGTCCATCTGTTCTTGCTGGACAGGTTTCGCGGAATAAAAGGACGACCTGCATTGCGGGCATGCCAGGTTACAGGTGCGATCATAAGACAGCACAAGCGCGGACGGCTTTGCCAAAGGGGCTGCCGACGGCGTCTTCAGGCTGGAGGGGTGGGCTGTAAGGACGGTGCGCAACTCGGGAAACTTCTCGGCGGCCTCGGAGCGGCTGGGGAGGTTTCTCGCCGCGATGTGAGGGCAGTGGACCTTGCTGCAATACTTGAAGGAGCCCTTCAGGACGGCCGTGCGGACCTCGGCTGCAACTTCAGAGCGCCAGAGATCCTCTGCAGGCACGCGGCCGGGCACGCCGACGCACGTGGGCAGCCAGGCAGGGCAGCAGAGGTAGGCGCCGTTGTTGAACACCAATCTCGAAGTGTTTCCAGGGGTTCTCGCAGAAGCGATCACGAAGATACGCTTCGATGCCTTCAAACGGGTCTGGTGGTGCGGGGCACGTCGCGTGACGCCTGTGCTCGCAATCGATGATCATCGACTCGGCAAAGAGATCGGCCGGGTTCGAGTCGAAAACCTTGTGGAATCCCTCGAGCGCTCGTTCGCAGTCACCCTGACTCATGTGCCACAGGGCTAGAGCAGAGTGAAACTTCGGCTCGTTAATGGAGAAAAGCCGAAACGCCTCAAGGAAAATATCTCGGCTTTCGGGCGGGACTCGCGTCAGGAGAGCGCAGCACTGGCGGGCAAGATACCCGGAATTGCGCGATCTCCCGAGCGCCTCCGCCATGGAGACGGGCAGAGCGGGGTCCTGCTCCGGCAGTCGCGATAGGTGCTTGAATAATTGACTTGCCAGCAATTGCTTGTTGCCCAGCCGCGCCACGGCGAGCAAGGCCGCTTCACGGTTCTTCTCGACCAAGCCGGGGCCAGCGGCGCTCAGGAACTGGCTTGCTTCCGCGTCCCTGCCCAGAGTCTCCAAAAGGGCCACCAAGTTTGCTGCCGCGAGGTGGTTTGCGGGATCGAGTTCCAGCGCGCGCCGATATCCCAATTCTGCGGCAGCGAAGTTCTTGACTGCCAATTGCACTACAGCGAAATCATTCCAGCGCTGGCTCGACTCCCCGCTTTTCAGCGCCCGCTCAATGAGGTCTAATGCCTCCTTGTATTTGCCTTCGTTGTAGTGCTCTAAGGCTGCTTGATGCAACTCCGCCGCAGTAGCGGTCGAAGGAGCAGTGGGGTTAACTTTTTGGCCGGTAACAAACCTCAGGTTCGATGCGGCCGTGGCGTTTTTGGGGTTTAACCGCAGCGCCCTTTGAAATCCTCGTCCGGCCTCCCTTAGGCGGCCCGCCGCAGCCTGGGCGGCCGCCCAATCATTCCAGATCTCAGAGTTCTCGCTGAATCGAAGAGACTCCTCAAATTCCAGGACAGCCTCCTCATATCGACCTTGGCTGAAAAGCTCCCTCCCGCGTTGGCGCATGTCTATGTTTGTCATCGATGATGCTCGAGGCTACATTGCGGCCTGAATGCCGGAATTCCAAAGCAATTAACGCCGGGGCGCGGCTCCATTCTGTGCGCCAGGATGCGGCGCCTCGGCACGCCGGCTAGACCCCTCGGCTTGCGAGGGCGACATATTGTCGCCGGCGATAACCACGATGTCCACGCGCCGATTCAGGAGCCTTCCCTCCGGGGTCTGGTTTGAGGCGACAGGGTGAAACTCCGCAAAACCGGCTGCCGAAATCCTATCCGGCGGAAAGCCATAATTCGATATAAACAGAGACTGTCATCCCGACCGCGCGTGCCGTGGAAAGCTGCCAGTTGGACGAGAATTGGCTATTGTGGATCGGCACATTGTCCGTGTGACCTTCGATCCGTATACTGAACGGCTGGTCTCCGAGCAACCTTCGCGATACGAGCAACGGTTGGCTCCGACTTAAGTTCACTTCCGCGGATCCACTGTCCGAAGAACCCAATTTCGCGAAGCGTAATAATGATGCCTTCGTGACCTGCTCTGATGGAGATTTCGTTCCGCTTGATTTCCGCATCGAACGCTTGCTGCAGGTCGGCATGAGCCGCGTCATGCCTCTCCCCGCATACCAGGCCGCCCCGGCTGCCTTTGGCAGAAGGGACTGGCTGCGATATGTCCGTTGTTTTCACCACTTTTTCAATAATCTGGACGTTGTCGAAAGGCATCGGTTCGGTGGTGGAGAGGGGCATTTTCGAGTTCGAACTCTCAAAAACTCCCAGGTGTTCAAACGCCACCTGAATTGCCATGGCGAGGCGTCCCACTTTCCGCTTGTCAACCTGCGAGGATGAAAAGAGCACAACGAAAAAGGCAAACAATAAGGTCATGAAGTCGGCGTAGGATACCAGCCACCGTTCGTGATTGGCGTGTTCGCCTTTTTTTTGCGCCTCACGACTGCCCGCTCCTTTTGCATCGTTTGGGTTGCAGCCTACATCAGCCAGGAACCCCTGGAGTTTCGTCTCAACGATTCTGGGGTTCAATCCCTCCAGGATCGAAATCACCCCTTCGAGCATCATCGCCCGCTTGAGTTGGCTGCCTGCATACGGATTTTCAGCTTTCCGGCGGAGGGCAGAAAGAGAAGATTGGCGGCCCCGACACCGTAAATCGTGGCCACAAAGGCCACGGCTATTCCCTCTTCCGACTTCCGCGATGTTGTCCAGATGCTGCATGACTTGGATCAGACCCAGCACCGCTCCGATAATGCCGATGGTTGGGGAGAACCCGCCCGCAGATTCAAAAACTTGGGGAATCCGCTCCTCGTGCGTTTCTTGATTCTCCAGTTCGAGTTCCATCATGTTCCGCAAGTTCTTGCGGCTCGGTTCCATCCACCGCCAGCATCAGAGATTTCTTCAGGAAGGGATCCTTGATGTTGGGAAGCTCACTGTCCAATGAAACGATCCCCTCTTTTCTGGCCTGATTCGCATATCCAACGATTTCGCTGATTACACCCTGGAGATCGCCTTCCGATTCAAAGAAAACGCCGGCAAGAGCACGGAAGCTTTTGAGGACGACGGGCTTAGGGGAAATTGCACCATGATGGCGCCAATCGTTCCCCCGAAAACGATCATGGCCGCCGTGGGCTGCACGATTTGTCCGATACACTGCCCCCTTCCAGCATCAGCCCGGCGAGGATGCCGCCAATATGCCAGCAGCAATCCGGCAAACGTAGCTTTGTCCACCTATTCCTCCATGTGTTCGTTGTACTTCAGTCGAAGCAACGGTGGCAGCTTCCTGGACGGCCCGGAGCCGTTGGGGGAAACCATGTAGCCGGCGACGAAATCCCATGTATTCTGTCCAAAATTTGCTCAACCGTTTCCGTGACGATAATCTTTTCCCCGGATACCAACGTGATCACGGTGTCGGGAGTGTCCTCAACAAACTTGATCAAGTCTGAATTGACCACGACGGGCTGGTGGTTGAGACGGGTCAAATAGATCATCGATTGAGTTCCTCGCAAAGAGAGTTGCCGCATGGGGAGGCTCCTCCCTCATGAGACCCCTCTAATAATTTAATCGTCAAGCTTGCTCAATTCTTAATGGTGGGAATTCTCTGCCGGGTCATCGCCCGTTGATTGAAGCCTTCGTTTCCTCGGTGGCAGCTCGGAGTTTAATCGGTTTCCGGCGCGCTCCTGCTTGCGGTTGGACACTGAGTTGCAAGGGGGCAGATGTGAAGGACCGCAGTTCGACCCCCCAAATAGGCAAATCTTGCCGCCCGCGGGGAGAATTTTGCCGTGATAGACGGGAAGGGCGGGCTCAGGAAGCAGGCGTTTCGAGGAGATCGAACCGCGGCTAGTGAGCATTCTTAGAGAGGTCTAATGAGCGTCATCGACTCCGGGTCCAGACCGGCGCTGTGCGGCCCACACCCTCGCCTCAATATTCTATTCGTCCATGAGACCCTGCCTCGCCCGGACCGATGTGGATGCGACGTGAGGCTGATGCAGATTCTCCGCGAGGTGAGGGAGCAAGGCCACGCCGTCACCTATGTTGCAAGGTCCGGAAGGGAGCGCGAGCAGTATTCTCGATCTCTGGAAAGCCTCGGGATTCGTGTCTATGCGAATGACGCCGAACGCCTCCGGTTTGCCGGTGCAACGACCCTGGCGAATGGAACTTCAAGGAAGTCCTGAGTGAAGGACGATTCGATCTCGCCGTATTGTTTCATTGGTTTTGGACCGGGATCTCGGTCGCAGAACACTACATTGATACGATCCGGAGATTCTCTCCCTGCACCCGCGTGGCGGTTTTGACGGATGACCAGCATGGGTTACGGGAGGAACGCCTGGCGCAAGTGAGCGGCCTGCTTTCAGATCACCTCAGGGCCGTGA
The DNA here is from genome assembly GCA_963770415.1 of uncultured Acidobacteriota bacterium. Taxonomy (GTDB): domain Bacteria; phylum Acidobacteriota; class Terriglobia; order UBA7540; family UBA7540; genus CAVROP01. The sequence continues at coordinate 16,065 of CAVYPU010000035.1, read as the reverse complement.
ACCTCAGGCAACGGGAGCGGGAGGTTTACAGTTCTGCCGATCTGGTCCTCGGTATCTCCGAGGCGGATATCCGGGGAATCACTGCCATGGTTCCGGGCGTCAAAACCGGGCTTTTGACCATGACCACGGACATCGCGCCGGTCGAGAAACAGTTCGAGGAACGCGAGGGTGTTCTGTTTATCGGTGACTTCGCCAACCGGACAACCGTCGATAGCGCCGTGTGGCTTCTCCAGGGAATCTGGCCGGAAGTCCGCAAGAGGCTTCCTGAGGCCACACTTTACCTGGCGGGGAACCTATCGGAAACTTTGACTCTCGAAATTCCAGCCGGGGTTCAGGTGTTAGGGTATGTCGAAGATTTGGGGCGCTATACGAGAAGTGCCGAGTCTTTGCGGCACCCATTCGCAGTTGCACGGGAATCCAAACCAAAGTACTGGGATCCCTCGGGTACGGTCTTCCCACGGTGACAACTCGTATGGTATCTGAAGGCCTGCGACTTGTCCACGGAAACGGAGCTCTGCTGGCTGACGAAGCCTGCGAATTTGCCGACTGCATTGCCCGGCTACACGGCGATCCTGATTCTCTGGAACTCCGTGTCCGCCCTTGCGCAAAACCATGTCCGGCGAGAGTTCTCCCGGGATAGACTTCGCTCGGAAGTCCGCGACGTCCTCGAGCAATGTGCCGCAGATCGCACCGCGCCGGTTCGACCCGAACCACGTCTTTTCCGTTCTTCGGGTTGAAAGGGATTTTCCGAAGCCGTCGCCGATCCCGACCCCGGCACTCGATTGGCTTAAGAATCATGGCGTATTTGCATCTGGGAGAGGAACAGCTGGCCCTCGGGAAGCCGGGTGAAGCGCGTGAGCAGTTTCTCCACGTTTTTCCCTATCTCCAGGGAATTATTCCGAAAGGGCGATTTTTTCGCACGCCTGCTCGATCAACCTCTCGCGCGTGTGACGAACTCCTCGGCCAAGGGAAAGACCGGAATCTGAAGCCGCGCGAACCTGCCTTCACAGACCGGATATGGGCGCAATATCCAAGCATCCCGGAGAAGTGGGCGGAGCGAGACGGCAACCGGATATCTCCGTCATTGTGCCCACCTTCAACCGCAGTGCCGTTACTGGCCTCCTGTCTCGCAGCCTTGGATAATCAGTCACTCGAGAAGACAAGTATGAGGTTATCGTCGTTGACGATAGTACGACAGACACTACCGAACATCTCTGCCGGGGACTCTCGCCCGGCTTTCAGTTCTCATATTTCCGGCAGAATAAGAGCGGCGCCGGCGCAGCCCGCAACCTAGGTATGAATCGTGCCTGCGGCAAATACGTTCTTTTTATCAATGATGACACGATTGTGACTTCGACGCTTTTGGAAGAACATTTACGGGCACATGGGAGCGGCAGCCGGGAAGGTTGCCGTGTTGGGAGACTTCCATTACCCTCGGCCGCGGCGAGAGCGGGCTTTGACCTATTTTCTCGAGCAAGCGCCCATTCTTGTTCCCTCAGGTGGCATGAAGAAGGGTTTCTATCAGGGCATGCGCCTATTTCATCACCTGCAATCTGAGCGTCGCTCGCGAGGCCGTCCTGGCGGCCGGCTCGTTCGACCGCCAGTTTCGCGTGGCCGAAGACACCGATCTGGGCGCTCGTCTGCCTCCCGCGGCTATGAGGTTCTCTACTGGCCTGACGGCGCGCGCGATGCACGACCATCTCAATTTCCGAGCGGATGACCTTGTCCGAAGGGCCCGTTCCTACGGACCGGCAACTATGCTCTTGCTCAAAAACATCCATCCTTGCTGGGCGATGAACCGAGCCCTTTCGGCCGCCTCGACGCCTCATGGAAAGCCAGCACGCTCAAATTCCTGCGTGATTCTCGAGGGCAGGTGGAAGAGGCGCTCGCCGCCGTCAAGAAGGCTCGACGACTTCGAGTTCTCCCCTTTGCTGCGCAGACACATCGGGGAATTCCTCTGCGGACGAAATTATCAGCCTGCTGGAAAAAACCATTCCACACATTCACTGGTTCTACCTTCTTGAAGCAATATGAAGGAGCTGGCTGAAAAAGCGCCTCCGGATGCCGAAATCAACGCCAGGCTCAGTGCGCCCTTCGAGGAGGAGCGACCGCGATGCCAACTCTAGCGCTTTCGATGATTGTGCGGAACGGCGGAACAGGACCTTCGTCGATGTCTCGATAGCGTCCGGGGGATTGCGGATGAGATTTGCATCGCGGATACAGGCTCAACTGACTCGACGACCGCCATGGCCAAGGAAATAGGCGCGCGGGTCGTTTCTATCCCGTGGCAAAACGATTTTGCCAAGGCGCGAAACCTGGCGCTTGAGCAAGTGCACGCGGATTGGGTTCTGAGCCTCGACGCGGATGAGGCACTCGATCCCTCCGCGCCGCGATATCTCGCGGGGCTGATGGCCCGCGAGGAAGTCATGGGGTATTTGATTGCCATAAGGAACTATGTCCTCAGCCCCCGGGATCGCGTGTGGGACCGACTCTCAGTTCCTAACGACGGCGAATTTGAGGGCGCGAGGAATATCCCGCCTATGTTGAGCACCAGAATGTTCGCCTCTTCCGGCGCTTGCCGGAGGTCATTTTTGTGGGCCGGGTGCATGAGACGGTCGGCCCCAGCATCGAAAGCTCGGGCGGTAAGCTCATGCGTTGCCCGCTTTTGATCCACCACTTCGGGCTTGCTGCCGACGCCGAAACCAAGGCGCGAAAGAACCGGCTCTATCGCGAAATGGGGCGCTTAAAGCTGCAGGAGATGCCGGGAAACGCCCAGGCTCATTTCGAGCTGGGCCTTGTGGAATTTGACAATTTCCACAACTATGAAGAGGCGCTCCGGCTCTTCCTCCGTGCCTGCGAACTCAAGCCGGGGCTTGCCGTGAGCTGGTTTTTTGCCGGCATGTCCAATCTCAAGCTACGGCGGCCGGAAAAGGCGCTCGAGTGCCTGAAGAGTGCCGGGCTCCCGTCCTGCGGTATGCGAGGCCAAGGGAGACGCGTTTTATGCCCTGGGCCGGTTCGACCACGCCCGGCGCTCGTATCTTCGGGCTTTCGACGGCTCAAAGCTGCCGGCAGATCTGGAAAGCAAGATCGGTCTGGCGGAAGTTCGCTCGGGCCGCATTAAGAACGGCGTCGCCAGGCTGCAAAAAGCGGTAGACCGCGACCCGCTTGACCCTCAGGTGCATGACCGGCTTATCACAGCGTTTATCTGGCTCGGCCACATGGCCGAGGCGGGGGAAGCGGCGGAGAAGAAGATCGAGGCCGTTAGCCCGGATCCCCAGGCATACCTTCGGGCTGCGGTCATCCGGGCGCAGCAGGAAAACTGGCCGCAGTCGCTCGAAATACTCCACCGGGCCTTAGTCAAGTTCCCGCACCACCCAGCCCTCGAACGGGTTCTCAGTGAAGTCCAGCCGCACACCGAGGAGCGGCTGGCGGAATCAAATTAAGCTTCTCTGAACAAAGTCGAGAAATGACATCCTGAGGGGTGACCCTCCGGCCCCTCCCGCCTTCTCAATCACCCGCTACAATTAGAAAATTAAAATTATCTCATTAGATATATAAAGATTCCCTCATTCATGACGATTCCCTTATTTGGAAGGCATATGTTCCCGTGGGTCGGACCGAAGTTCCCGTGATTTGATCCTGTGGCTCGACACTCGGCCCGAATACGGAAAATCCAATAAAAGGAGACCCTAATATGGGTGGAACCCTTAGCATTTTGAATAACATCCCGTCCCTTATGGCCGAGAACCAGATGAGCGTCACGGAACAAGGTTTGCAGAAGACACTGTTCCAACTGTCATCGGGATCCAGAATCAACTCCGGCGCCGATGACGCGGCAGGCCTGGCCATTGCCAACGGACTGAGCGCCAATATCACGGCGTTGCAGCAATCCGGCTTGAACGCGAACGACGGTGTTGGACAGTTGCAAGTGGCGGATGGCGCGTTGTCCCAGGTAACGACACTGCTCAATCGCGCTGTCACTCTGGCGACCGAGTCAGCAAACGGATCCTTGTCAACCACTCAGCGCAGCGCGATCGACGCGGAATTCACCGCCATCAAGTCCGAAATCGACTCCATCGGATCTTCGACAACCTTCAACGGAGCGAGCGTGTTCACTGCCACCTCGACGTCGATCTTCATGAGCGACGGAAGCAGTGCCACGGCCAACGTCACCATCGCTACCACGGTGGGCGTACTTTCTTCGTCCAGCATCGGCACCGGAACCCCCGTTAACCTTTCCGCCGACGCCCTCACTTCATCCGGCGGCGCTACCTCCGCTCTTGCAGACATCAATTCCGCCATTTCTGCCGTGGCCTCGCTCAGGGGCACTCTGGGCGCCAACATGAACCGCTTGACCTCAGCAGCCAATGTCATGCAGAACGAGGTGCAGAATCTGACTTCGGCGGAGAGCAACATCACCTCCGCAGATATCGGTGCTACAGTCGCCAACCTTTCCAAGTTCCAGATCCTGCAGCAGACCGGCATATCGGCCCTCGCACAGGCCAATGCCTCGCAACAGGCCGTGTTGAAGCTGCTCCAGTAAGCTTACCGCGGGCTGACTATGATGAGATGAGGCTGGGGGCGCTCGCGCCCCCGGCTCATTTCGCGGGGTTGCAGGCGAGGCAGCAGGTTGGATCGCGTTACGGGTAGGGGTTCGTCCCGGTGCGGCGTGCCGAAAAAGAAGCCGAGACCCTGCTTGGCGGTGCGGCGAACGGCATATCGGGCTCGAAATGCCATGGAGGGGGGTGCAGGCGAATGGGTGGTAGTTTGGGAACGAGTGGAGTAGACTGGTCAACGCTGGCCTCCAATTCCAATTCGAGTTCAACCGCCGGCTTTGATGTTTCCACAATCGTCAACGAAGTCCTTCAGTCTCAAAGCCAGGAAGAAACCCAATGGCAGACTGAGGAGACGACTTTTAACAATCAAGCCTCTGCGCTCAATCAGCTCAGCACGCAACTGCAGAGCCTTTTGTCCAGCGTGAATGCCCTGAACGACCCGCTGGGCAGCTTCACCGCCATGACCGCCACGGCCTCCGATTCGAGCGTTCTCTCGGCGTCGGCGGGAAGCGGCGCTACCATCGGCAGCCACACCATCTCAATATCCTCCCTGGCGACGACGTCCTCCTACTATTCGAACGAGCTGGCGTCGAGCTCAACGACCTTCGGGACGGGCTCGATCACGCTGCAGGCGGGGTCGGGCGACGCCACGACCCTTACCGTGGACAGTACCAACGACACGCTCGCCGGTTTGGCTGCCTCTATCAATAATGCGAACCTGGGTATTACCGCAAACGTGGTTACGGACTCGGCGGGCGCCCGGCTCACGCTGGTCAGCAACTCGTCGGGCGCATCGGGAAATATTACCATTTCGAATAACACGGCCGGACTCACGTTCAACTTGGGATCCCATGGCGCAGACGCTTCCCTCACGGTGGATGGCGTACCTATGGATAGTTCCTCCAACACCTTGACGGGCGCCATCCCCGGCGTCACGCTGAATCTGCTGGGCGAAACCTCGTCGCCGGTTACTCTTCAAGTGGGGTCTGACACCTCCCAGGCCGCGAGCGCCATCAACAATTTTGTTTCGGCTTATAACACGGTAATCTCCAATTTGAACTCGCAATTTACCTACAACGCCGGCACGGCTACCGGAGGCACGCTCATGGGCGACTCCTCCGCGGAAATCGTGCAAAGCACGTTGCTGGCGGATATATCCACGAGCATCTCAGGGAACGGGGCCGTTGCCAGCCTGGCTGACCTCGGGATCAGCATGGGCGTGGATGGCACGCTGACTGTGGACAGCTCGCAATTGACCACCGCGTTGTCGGGCAACTTTCAGGCCGCGCAGACGTTCTTTCAAACCGCAACCACCGGCTTCGCCGCGAAGTTTTCCTCTGACCTGACGAACCTCACCGACCCCTCGAAGAGCCCGATCGCCATCGATGTGAACGGCATCAATTCGTCCGTCAGCTCGCTTCAGTCGCAGATTGCCGATTTCGAAGCGAACCTGTTGTCACAGAAACAATCTCTGATGACTTACTACAGCAATCTGAACGCAACCTTGCAGTCCCTTCCGACCCTGCTTAATTCGGTTAACGCACAGCTTGGGAGCCTGAAAACGTCATGAACAAGGTAGCCCAAACGTACACTCAACTTTCGCTTGAGGTTGCGAGTCCCGTGGGCCTGGTCGTGGCCCTCTACGACAACGCCTTGAAGTCCTTGCACCGGGCAAGGAAAGCCATCGAGACGAACGATATCGAACTGCGGACCCAGCACCTCAATCATGTCCTCTGCATCGTCGCGCACCTTCAGGGGAGCCTCGATGTCGAACACGGCGGCGAAGTGGCCATGACGCTGCTGCAGTTCTATACCTATGCGCGGGCGAGAATCCTGGAAGTTAGCTTGACCAACTCAAAAGAGAAGTTGAATGACCTGGCTTCTCATTTTTCCTCCCTGCGCGGAGCCTGGCAGATTGTCGAAACGCAAGTGCCTGAAGACTTGAAAGCCACCACCGGCCGGGCCTGAACCCCTTTCGCACTTACCAGGTTCCTGATGCCCGGAGCGGACACTTTAAAATTTCGCAGCGCCCCTAAAGAACCTTCCCACGCTGGAGGCCCCGGGCGACGTTGACACGCTCCCTTGCCTCGAGCAGCCCCTTTGGAAGCCCTGAACACTTCCGGCAATCACAGTGATTGCATCCGGTACTATTGTACTCTTACAACCTGTTTTGAATTGAGATATAACCATCGCACAAGTTTAGAGGCGAGAAAGTAAAAGCAATGGTTCTTTTCTTTATCTCCGGTGACTGATCCGTTCGTAGATCGCGCGACGTTCTAAAAGGAGAAGAAACCAGGCATGACGAGTCTTGGGGAGAACAACGCTGGTAGTTCGCACTTGATGGTTGCCAGCCCGAGTGAAGAGTTACAGAGGCACATCCGGGAAAATCCCATCAGGCAAGAGTGGGAATTCGAATTCACGGAAGGGGGGGCTGAGGCGCTCTCTCTGCTCAAACGCCGGCGCTATCAGGGCCTGCTTCTCAACCGCCGGCTTCGAGACCTCGATGTTCATGAAGTCATCAGCGTGGCTACGTCACTCTGCCCGGCCATTCCGATCGTGGTTTTTGATTCGGAGACAGGCCAACTTGACCTCAGCAAGGCGACGCCGCGCGAGCGGCTGTCAACGGGCGGAACCCACCTGCTCGAGATGTTGAGGACATTCAAGCACCCCGCGAAAATCCTCGAGGAGCCTGTCCCGGAAACCGCGCCTGATGATCCCGGGGAAGAACTGGTGCCGGGAATGGTGGGCCGAAGCTCTGCCCTGAGGCGCACGGCTGAACTTGTGAGGCTGGTCGCGTCGCGGTCGAACACGGTTCTCCTGACGGGCGAATCGGGGACGGGCAAGGAGTTGGTGGCCAAAGCGATCCACAGTCTGGGGCCGCGATCCAATCGCCCCTTCGTGGTCGTAAATTGCGCGGCGATCCCTGAGGCTTTGTTCGAAGCGGAGTTGTTTGGATACAATCGCGGCGCTTTTACCGGAGCCGTGGAGTCGCGGCTGGGCAGAATTCATGCCGCGCACGGCGGCACTCTCTTCCTGGACGAGGTCGGAGAACTGCCCCTGGCGATGCAGGCCAAGCTACTGCGTTTTCTCCAGGAAGGCGAGGTGCAGCGCCTGGGCAGCCACGACATCTTTCGCGTGGATGTACGGGTGATTGCGGCCACCAACTCGGACCTCGCAGGGCTCGTCAGCAGCCGCCAGTTCAGGGAGGACCTCTATTACCGGTTGATGGTCTTCCCCATTGAAATCGACCCTCTGAGGGAGCGCCTGGACGATATCGTTCCGCTTTGCGAGTTCTTTCTCACCGGCTTGGCGGAGGAGTCGGGCGAGCCCAAGAAAGTCCTATCCCAGGCAGCATTGAGAATCTTGGAGGGAAACGAGTGGCGCGGAAACGTACGGGAGCTTCAACATGCTATCGAACGGGCTTTTATACTGGCCGGCGCGTCACAAGTCATATTACCCGACCACTTGCGGTTGCTGCCCTCACCTCGGATTTCTGAAAAACCTCTGACCGAGGCCCGGTCGGCCGGCTTGTCGGCGGGGAAGGCCCCCGCGGTTAACTGACCTGTTACGAGCCTGCTTTCTGATTATAGAAGTGCGAAAGAGACCTTCAAAGAACCCCCGGCGAATGAATTGAGGGACTCGGCCGTCCCTTGGCTGCCGTTGCCCGCCTGTCATCGAGTCGCGAAAATTCACGAGATTAAGGCCGCAAAGTCGGCAAAGGTTTCCGACATTCGAGTGATTTAGTCGGCAAACAATTCCCACCTTTAGTACCGTACCTCCGCCGCCTGGAAGCAGCCCGACCGCCAACATTTTCAATTGCAACGAATTCCAGACTATTCTGTAAGAGACGCAGACGGAACTCAGCTTGCTGATATTAGGGGCGAAGGCGGTCAAGAGCAGCCAAGGTCGCTCTTTGAACCAGGACCCAAGAATCGAGTGTTTTCAAGAGGTGCGTCATGTCTGTAGCTGGAATAATGTCAAGCGGTTTACTAAGCCAGACTTGGCAGAGCTTGCACGGTAAGACTCAGAATTTTCAATCGGAGCTCCAACAACTGGGGCAGGATCTTCAGACGGGAAACCTCAGCCAAGCCCAAACCGATTATAGCGCTTTGACTCAGACCGTCTCGGGCTCTAAGCAAAGCAACAGTGCCTTGTCCCAGGCGTTCGGCAGCCTGGGGTCGGCGCTGCAATCCGGAAACCTATCCGCCGCACAGCAAGCCTACGCAACGGTTCAGCAGGACGTCGTGCAGGCCAGCCAAAGTCACCCAATGCATCACCACCACTGGGGAAGCTCTTCGCAGAGTGCGACGTCCTCGACGGACAGCACAGTATCTCAGTTGTTAAGCAGCTTGGGAGTAGCTCTACAAGGTGGAAACATCTCGGCCGCCCAAGCTGCTTATTCAACGCTCCAATCGGATTTGCAAACCCTGGGTTGGAACGCCGCAACGGGCTCGTCTTCCGTCGCCGGGTCGGTGAACATAACCGGCTAGCGCCGACTTGAGTCAGACGCCCGCAGTGTCATTCCAAGGGCACATGGGCCTGCGGCCCAACCCCAGGAACCGACGTCGGACCTTGGTCGCCCCCACGAAAGCGTGGTCCCACGCAGGCAGAACTATACGGAGCGACAGAAACTGTGGCACGTGCGTCCCGCCCGTGATCATGGCCGGGACGGCCGTGCCACGAAGGGATGCGCAATCAATCAAGTCGCTCTGTATAGCTGGATTCTCGCTTGCGCGGGAATGACATGACCTTCAGGAGTGCGGAGCGAAGAATCTTGCTCTGAGCATTTTCGGTGGATTTCGAGATTCCCCGCTTGGCAGTCCACAGCCGCCTTCGGGCGACGGGTCGTCGCCTCCGTCGCCGCAGGATGGCAAGAAACCGCGCTCCTCACGCGGGCTCTCCCGCCGCCGGGCATATTATTTGGCCCTGACAAGTTGACACTGGCTTCTTCACATACCCTCATCCTCACGAAGTTGTCGTCACCCCTAACATCAATCAAAATCTCCTTGACAGGCCCCCAACCCCAAGCGTATCCGTATCAGCAGACCGGTGGTAGTCGCTTTCGGTCGATGTGTTGCTCTTTGGAACAAATGAAGGGCAAGGAGACCGACGTATGCCCGATGCAGCATGTTTCAGAGTGAACACATTTGGTTTTGAAGCCGGAGATTCACGGATGAGGCAGCGATGAAATTGGGTTCGGCGGCTGGAGAAAGAAGATGAAGCGATTTGCCAGCGTATGGCTGGCGCTCTTATGGTTGATGCCGGGCATACCGCAAGCGTTTGCGAGCCACCCGGCAGCGATCCCGGCGCGTGCCACGCTGAAGGCCATCAAGGCCGTGGATGCACCTGCAGGCAAGGAAATCATTCTGCAAATTGAGGGTGAATATTCATTCCAATCCATCCGAACCCCCGAGGGGTCAAACTACATCGATCTGCAAGGCGCCAGGGTGGGTGGCATTCCGCGCTCCGCACAATGGGGGACCGCGCCTCTGGCTGGTTATCAACTGCTCGAGTACACGGACGCAAGCGGATTCCACGTAGTGCGGGTCGAAATCCTGACCCATACTCAGGAGCAGCTCGTTGTCACTCGGGAACGTTCCGGTCTGCGGCTCGTAATTGGACAGGATGGGCCAGCGTCATCCATGAGTCCCAAACCGCCTGCTGAGGCGGCGGCATCATCTCCCGGCGAGGCCCAAGAGAAGCCGCTCATAGTATCAGGCATCTCCGTAAAGCCTGGAGCTGAAGGGGGAGTCGCGATTGATGTCGCTACGACAGGGACTGCACCGATCCAGATTCTTCGATTGGCCAACCCGGATCGTCTTGTGGTGGACTTGGAAGGAGCAAGAAATCAAGTGAGCCGGCGCTCGATTCCTGTCACCTCGCCCCTGGTCAGGAACGTGCGAGTCGGGCAGTTTCAAGCGAAGGATCCTGGAGTGGTGCGCGTGGTGGCTGACCTCGAAGGCGATCCGGTGTTCGAAGCACATGCTTTCCCGGACCGCGTTCATATCGAGGTGAAGCCGCACTCCACGGGTAGGGCCGTCCCCGAAGACGCGGCCCCACAGCGCGAAAGTGTTCCGGGCCGTGAGGAAGGGAAGCCCGCTCAACAGGAAGCCTCAACCAGGCAGGGAAGGGAACCCTCTCAAGTCGAAACCCACAGCGAGCCCGCGAAAGAACGGGTTTCCCGGAACTCGATTACTGCTGCGTCCCCATCGGCGAAGGACGTGAAAGCAGGCAAGCCGCCGGAGGGGAATCCTCAGGGTGCGCCCGCCTTTGACGACGTCTTACGCTATCTGTTTGGCCAAGGCGCGCCAACAGCCGGCGTTTCCGCTGCGCCTGCGAAGGGGCCGGAATCCTCGCCGGCTAAGCCGAGTGACGGGCCGTCGTCAGTTTCCGACGTCTCGGTAAAACGCGGGTCCGCAGGAGACGTCATCATCGATGTTGTCATAACCAAGTCATCGGCCTTCCAAGCTTTCCGAGTTGAACATCCGGATCGTTATGTATTGGATGTGCGAGGAGCGAAGAACCAGGCCCACCGCAGTTCAGTTCCCGTGGCCTCTCCATTAGTGAAGAGTGTAAGAGTGGGCCAATTCATGCGGAAGAATCCCGACGTGGTGCGCGTGGTGGTTGACCTATCGGGCGGTCCTTTGTGCTCCGCCCATCCCTTCCCTGGGGGCGTGCGCATCGAGGTGAAGCCGCGTCCCATGGCAGCAGCGTCCGAGGACTCACGCACTGCCGGCGTCAAGGCTCGATAATCCCAGGAAACCTGATGAAAGGGAACCCGCTCGACGAACGCCTATGACCGCCGCTCCCAGCCTGAATTCTGCGACATTCCCCTAATCTGAACGGCTTGTTGTAGATTGTAACTCGCTGGCATGATGGTGCCGCGGGACGGAGTTGAACCGCCGGCGCTGGCCTTTTCAGGCCTGGTGGAAATTTGGACGTTGCTGCTACTGGACTGGTCCCGCATATTTGGCTTGAGCCCGTGGGGGCACAAGACCAATTTCGCCTTAACTTATTTTAATAAAGTATCTTGACGTTACGTAGATTGAACTTGACAACATAAGTTAAGTAACCTATATTGGTTAAGTTGATGAGCCAGCATACCCTCACCTTCCAGGTCGCTTGAACTAAGCCAGGTAATCTGCAATCGCACCTCTTAGACCAGAATATAAGGAGGTCCCTATGGTTGCTCGAAGTCTTTTCTTACATCTAAGGCCCAATCGTGTCGAGGAATTCACGAGCATCATTGAGGACGAAGTCATCCCGATGATACGCGGGCTGAGAGGCTTTCAGGACAAGATCGTTTTGGTTACCGCGGGGGGACTGGAAGCGATTGGCCTTAGCTTCTGGGATGAGAAAGAGGATGCAGAAGCCTACGGTCGCGGAAAATTCCGGCAAGTGGTGAAGGCTCTGGCGAAAGTTGTTGAGGGGACTCCTCGTGTTGAAACCCGCCAGGTCTCAAACTCGACCTTCCACAAGATCCCTCGGAACGTGGCTGCCTGAAGGCAGGTTTTTATTCGGCCCGGTTGGCGCCTGCAAGTTCGCCCTCTGTTTCTTGTCTGGTAGAGAGGGGTTCAGGCAAAAGAAGAAACGAGGTGTCCAATGCTGACGAGACTCATTAAGCGGTTTTTCGTGCCGGTGTTGCTCCTAGTGCTTCTGTGGCCCACGCCGACAGACTATTACGTACGGCTGGGACTCGCTGTTTGTGTGGCGGTCATGTGGGCGCGCCAGGCACGCCAAAATAAGTACCTTCGACAGGCCGCCTACGTGCCGACCTCCCCGAAGGTGAGATACGAGAAATAATCCAGACCCATAGTTCGAACTTAATGCGTGCGTGATAAGGAGAGTCAAAATGAATTTCAGACCTCTACATGATCGGATCCTGATTAAGCGAATCGAAGAGAAGGAGACTGTGAAGGGTGGAATCATCATTCCCGACTCGGCCAAAGAGAAACCGCAAGAAGGCGAAGTAGTCGCAGTGGGGCACGGCAAGAAGACCGAAGAGGGAATGGTGATCGCCCTGGATGTGAAAGCGGGTGACCGGATCCTCTTCGGGAAGTATTCCGGCGCTGAAATCAAGCTCGACGGCCAGGAGTATCTGATCCTGCGCGAAGAAGAAGTGCTCGGCATTATTGAAGGCAAGGCGGCCGTCGCGAGCGGGAAGAAGTAGTTTGGTTGTCAGTAGCCCGCGACGGAGGCGGTTCGTGGAGAGCTGCCCGCCGATAGTTCTCGAAGCGGAGCGCCGACAAAGAAAGACATCGACAAAGTCCAGGAGGAATTGAAAATGGCAAATGCAAAGCAAATAGTACACGGCGAAGAAAGCCGTCATGCGATTCTCCGCGGCGTGAATCAACTTGCGGACGTCGTGAAGATCACGTTGGGTCCCCGAGGTCGCAACGTGGTTCTAGACAAGAAATTCGGCGCCCCGACGATCACCAAGGATGGGGTAACGGTGGCGAAGGAAATCGAGCTGCCCGACCCGCTCGAGAACATGGGCGCGCAGATGGTGCGGGAGGTCGCTTCCAAGACTTCCGACGTTGCGGGCGACGGCACCACCACCGCGACCGTACTGGCCCAGGCAATTTTCCGTGAGGGCGCGAAGACCGTGGCCGCGGGCGCGAACCCTATGGACGTGAAGCGCGGAATCGAAAGCGCGGTTCGCACGGTTTGCGGCTACGATGAGACCAGCAAGGACGGCAACAAAAAGCGCATCAAGGGCGAGCTCGACAGAATCTCCAAGCCGGTTGGGGGCTCGATGATCGCGCAAGTGGGCGCGGTGTCCGCCAACAACGACCTCACCATCGGCAACATCATTGCCGAGGCCATGAAAAAGGTGGGTAAGGACGGCGTCATTACGGTCGAGGAATCCAAGACCATGGAGACGACACTCGAAGTGGTCGAAGGAATGCGGTTCGATCGAGGATATCTCTCCCCTTACTTCGTCACCGACGCGGAGCGGATGGAGTGCGTACTGGAGAACGCACTGATCTTGATCCACGAGAAGAAGATCAGCTCCATGAAGGACCTCCTGCCCCTGCTCGAGCAGACGGCCAAGTCCGGCCAGCCGCTGCTCATTATCGCGGAGGATGTTGAAGGCGAGGCGCTGGCGACTCTGGTGGTCAACAAGTTGCGCGGCACGCTGTCGGTTGCGGCCGTAAAGGCGCCGGGCTTCGGCGATCGCCGCAAGGCCATGCTGGAAGACATCGCCATCCTGACCGAGGGCAAGGCCATTTCCGAGGACCTGGGTATCAAGCTCGAGAACGTGAAGCTGAGTGACCTCGGCCGCGCCAAGAAGATCACCATCGATAAGGACAACACCACCATCATCGAGGGTGCCGGAAAGACCTCTGAGATCGAGGGCCGCGTCAAGCAGCTTCGTACACAGGTCGAGGAGACCACGTCCGACTACGATCGCGAAAAGCTGCAGGAGCGTTTGGCGAAGCTGGTGGGCGGCGTCGCGCAGATTAAAGTAGGTGCGGCGACCGAGACCGAAATGAAAGAAAAGAAGGCTCGCGTCGAGGACGCTATGCACGCTACCAAGGCGGCAGTCGAGGAAGGCATCGTGCCCGGCGGCGGAGTGGCGCTGGTGCGCTGCATCCCCGCCCTCCACAAGCTGAAGGCCGAGGGCGACGCGCAGATCGGCATCAACATCGTTACGCGCGCGCTCGAAGAGCCTCTGCGCATGATCGTCGCCAACGCCGGTCATGAAGGCGCAGTGGTGGTGGAGAAAGTGAAGTTAAACGACAACCAGAACTATGGCTTCAACGCGGATACCGAGAGTTTCGGCGACCTCGTTGCGGAGGGCGTTATCGACCCCACCAAGGTCACGCGTGCCGCGCTCCAGAATGCTGCCTCCATTGCTTCTTTGCTCCTCACCACCGAAGCGCTGATCAGCGAATATCCGGACAAGGAGGAGAAGGCTCCGGCAGGCCATCCGGGAGGCATGGGCGGAGGGATGTACTAGAATGTGATGCTGTAAGCGCAGCGTTCCTGAGCGTAATAAGGAAGAGGTAAATCTGATGGCAGAGAAAATCAACACCGGTGCCATCCTTATCAAGGACGGTACTCTTTTGCCGAAAGGCATGCAGTTAGAGACCGATCCGTATCTGAAGGGCTGGAGGCTGGTCAAAAGTCCGGCCAGCCCTGGAATCGACCGGAGACTCTGCGAGGCAGGTTGGACCTTTTTCTACATGGCGGGTGAAGTTGATGCGATGGCCTTCGGCTCGGAGTCTGAGAAGACGACCCAAAGGGCAGTTAAGAAGGCCATTGCCAACATCCAATCGGAAAAGTTCAACTGCTTGGAGATTTCCCAAGTGGCAGCGAAGGGTTTCCTGGGGCTGCCCTACGTAACCGTCGCTGCCCATCCGAGACATATTCAGGAAAGCATATTTCTCTTCCACGGCGAAAGCCTTCCGGAATGGGATCGAGCCGGTTTGGCCGCCTGAAAGCGAGGCGCAGAGCACGTAAAGCATCAAGTTCCCTGAAGGAGAACTTCCATGAGCAACACGCGCAGACTGGTGGTTTCAGTTTTAGGGACCGTGCTGTTGGCGGCCCCCTTGATCGGCTCGCAAGATATCCAGACGTCAAAGGCAAAAGGGATCGTTACACAACCGCTGGCCATCCTGGAGTTGGGGTTGCAGCCCCAGCACTCTCTCAGTTTCTTGCTCCCCAGTTACGCGCATTCGGCGCCTGCCCTGGGTGTACCGGATCTTTCCCGTTACCGAGGTTTCAAGTTTGGAGAGACACTGCCGGCAGTTGCAAAACAGGCGGGCCTGGACGTTTCTGAGGCGAAGCTGATCCATGCACGGCCGGCGGTCATTCAAGAACTGGAATGGGCGGTCTGGCTCTCGATCGGCTCTTCACCGCGAACGGACCCGGTTAGGACTATCCTGTTTAGCTTTTATAACGGGGAGCTGTTTCGAATCCTAGTCAGTTACGATCGGGATGAAACCAAAGGGCTGTCCACAGAGGACATGATCGAAGCGTTTTCGGCCAAGTATGGAAACGCCACCAAACCCGCTAACATCGAGATCGCCTTCTCTTCAACGCAAGTCTACAACGATAGCGAAGCCGTCATCGCACGCTGGGAAGACCCGCAGTACTCGTTCAACCTCTTTCGTTCCTCCTTTCAGCCGACTTTTGGAATGGTTGCATTCTCGAAAGGGCTGGATGCCCTGGCTCGAACCGCGACTGCAGAAGCGATCCGGTTGGATGCCCTCGAAGCTCCGCAGCGGGAGATCCAGCGTCAAAATCAGGAGGACGTGAGGAACCGCGAATCGCTGGAAAAAGCCCGGCAAGAAAACAGAAGCAAGTTCCGTCTTTAGCGTGCAGCAAGGGCCCCAAGGTTCAGCCCCGCGCAACTATTTCCCGGAGCCGACGACACTGGCGCCTAACTTCCAAATTGTGCCTCCCACGACCAGCGATGAACTCGCTCACGCCCTGGGATGCGCAGTAGAGAGCGTATTGGATCTGCGGCGAACGCAAGCCACGGTGGCAACCGCCACATAGC
>CAVYPU010000034.1:0-128505 GCA_963770415.1 uncultured Acidobacteriota bacterium | reverse complement strand
TCCACTTCTTCGTATCCGCGCGGCTCTGACAGCGACCGCAGTGGCGGAATACTTCTGCGCCCGCGGTAAGCAGGTCTTGTTGGTGTTGGATTCACTGACCAGGTTTGCGATGGCGCAACGCGAAATCGGATTGGCCGCAGGGGAGCCGCCTACCGCAAAGGGGTATACACCGTCGGTCTTCAGTATGCTGGCGCAGTTGATTGAACGCACCGGACGCTTTAACGGCGGTAGCATTACCGCCTTTTATACTGTGCTGATGGAAGGCGATGACCAACTCGACCCACTGGTGGACGCCGTCCGCTCTCTGGTTGACGGCCACATCGTGCTCGACCGGCGGCTCACTTCGCAAGGCCATTTTCCGCCGATCGGAATCCTCGACAGTCTAAGCCGCCTTATGCCTGCCGTTACCACCCGCGCCCATCTGGAAAAAGCCAACCGGCTACGCCGACTGGCCTCCGCCTATGTTGCCTCGGAAGACACCATTCGAGTGGGGGCATACCAAAGGGGCCTCGACGCAATTCTCGACCAAGCCATTGCGGTTTACCCGACGCTCACTTCTTTTCTGCAGCAGCGTCACGATGAGAAGGCTCCCTTTGACCAGACGGTTTCGGCCTTGCAGGCTATACCGGGGTAGGGAGTCGGGTCGTGGCATTTCGGTTTCCTCTTAAAGCTCTTTGGCGAGTGCGCGCGATCTATGAGCGACGCGAAGGGCAGCGTCTCGCCGCCTTGAATCAAAAACTGAAGCAGGTCGAAAAGCAACTCGCCGCTTTAAAGAAGGGCCACCTCGAAAGAGTGGGGTCGCTTGCGGGAAACATGCAGCGGGGTATAACCGGAGCAGAACTTCGATTTCAAGGGGCGTGTTCAGATTCGCGCCTGAAGCAAATAAAAGACGTGGCTCAGGTCGCCGAGATTTTGAGCCAGCAGTGCCAAAGGCAACAGATCGAATACCGGCAAGCTCGGAAGAAAGTGGAAGTCCTCGAGCAGCTTCACGCGCGGCAGCTTTCCACCTACCTGAGGGACCAAACCCGCCGCGAAGAGCAACAAGCAACCGACATGTTTCTCATTCGTTCTCACCCCCCCCACGAGAGTCAGTAATTGCCCGGGGGATCGGCAAATCTTTCCCCGGAAGACGTCCTTTAAGCCCCGCCGTCAGCTCAAGTTCCTTCCTTCATGATCCCGAAAGTCATTGATGAATCAGAAGATCTCCCGGAGTGTGTGGATGCCGACCGTTTGAGAATCTTTTGGACTGCCGGATGCTCTTTCAATGGTGCCCCCCAAGGGGCAGATATGATGGAAATTCTCGCCACGACTGATGCGAATTTAGAGGGCCTTGTCGGAGCAGCTACTAGTAAACAGCCTGCCGCAAGTTCACAAACCGGCGTTGATTTTGCCACTGAACTTGACCTCAAGCTTCAAGCGAAAACTGATCCTACGACGATATCGAGTGCCAGTGTTCCTGAGAGCGAGCCGTGTAAAGGCACCCCATCCAAGGATGAGACCCAAAACTCGCAGGGAGCGGCTGCTCCTGCAGGAACCCGCATCGCGATTCTGACGGCGACCACTACGACTGCACCTGACAGCTCGGCAGGCGACAAGAAACCCGCTGCGACCATCGAAGCGGCGTCTGCGATTGGTTCCTATCAATTATTCGGCGGCTCTCCGACGGGAACCGGCACGAATGTCACTGGGACGTCACCAAGCCAGAATCTTAAAGATTCGTTGACAAATAAGGCAACGCCAGACGCGACTGGTTCGACCTCGCGATCGTCACGCTTAGCTCTGACCTTCTCTTCGAGGAAGCGGGGCTCTTTGGGCGCTGCAGGGAGGGACATAGCCGGGCCCAATGCACTCGCCGCGGTAAGCCAAGGCCACTTGGACAGACAATCACAAGGTTCCGCGTCGGAAACTCTCCCACTCTCGTCTTTCATGACGACACAGCCGGCGCAGGAGGATTCCTCAAGTGGCGCCGGTCCAACGGCTGAGTCGCCCCATGATGAGGGCACGAAAGCAATTTCAGAGTACAAAACGACTGCACCCGAAACCGATTCGGCCTTGCAACAAAGCCGTGTGGTTGAGACGATTACAATTGAGCAGACTGCGCCTGCTTACGTCGCAGGATCAACCTCAGACCCGTCGAATGCTCGCAACGGAATAGGCCCAGACGGCTCGACGGTTGGGTCACGGGACATGACACCGGGAACGCGCGCGTCGTCATTTGTGGCACCCCGGTCGGGGGTGCAAGACCTTTACAGCGGCCTCAGTTTCACGGGAGAGGCGTCGCCAGTTCAGGGATCAAAAATATCGCCCACGTCAAGCAAACCGAAGCCAGGCGAAGGAGGTTCGGACCTGCAGCCATCGCGCTCGGCCGAGATCGCTGAGGCAAGCAGGATCGAATCCTCAGATACCGCCGGACCAATTCTCGAGCACCCCGGTACCCCTGACGGGCAAAGTTCAAGCCACTTGGACAAGACTACACAAAGGGTGATGGTTGACCCGGTCGTATCAATACTGACCAAAACCGCGCAGGCGGGGCTGCAAGATGCCTCTCGGGTGATGGATGCCCCTGTCGGTTCAAGCTCCAGCACCTCGAGCAAAACTCTACGGAATACAGCACTGGAACCGCTTGGGCCAGTCCAGAGTGAAACCACCCAGGTGGGATTGCAAAACCCTTCCGGGCGGTGGAGTGCCCTTGACGCCTCGACCCCAAGCCGCATAGGCAATACTGTGCCTGGCACAGCCTTTGAAACACCTGGCACGATGCAAAACCGAACGACCCAGGTGGGTCTGCAAGGATCATCCACGGAGCTCGATCCCGAGGCAGAGCCAACTGTGGCCCATGGACAGCCCGCAGTTTCAGCGAATCAATCAAGCGAGGCTACAGCGGACAAACTGCCTTCACAAGGGACGGGAGGAACTTCCAGCCTGCAATCACCCTTAGTTCCCGGCCAGGTGATGATGCCGGGACAAGAACGGACTGCTTCCGAGGCGGGACTAGGTCCGGCGTGGGAACAGATTGAGACAGCAAGCATGAATACCGTCGGGAATGGGCTTAAAGCGGCGAGCGGGGAAATGGACGCGCCCACCTCCCAAGGGGTAACAAAGTTAGACCCGAAGGGTCCGCCACCCATTTCCAAAACTGCGGCGTTGGCCCAGGCGGACGGCGGCACTGGTTCTCTTTTGGGTACTCCGAGCACAGTAAATCCTGACGGACAAGATCCTACCCAATCGGACGCCGATGATGATTCAGCCTCCTCGGCCCACGGTAGCAGACAAACGGCCGCATCAGCCACAAAGAAAGATGGGGAGACATCTCAGGACTCGTCGAAAGCAGCTGATGGAAAAGGCAGCCTGACGCGCGCCAACGCAGATTCCACGTTTGCATCGCAATTGACGTTCGATCCGCGCGGGATCCGGGTCGTGCCTCTGCGCCGACGGCCGGAGGGCAGCAGGGCCGAGGCGAAGTGGAGAGCTCAAGCGTCCCCCACACATATCAAGCTAATCTCCCCACGGCGGTACAATCTGCGCGCCTCACACAACAAGTGGGAAACGCCGAGATGCAAGTCAAGCTGCGCGCCGAGGGGCTTGGTCCCATTGACGTGCGCACGGTCGTCAGAGGCGGTGAAATAGGCGCCTCGATTCGTGTGGAAGCACACGAGACCCAGGTGATGATGGCGAGCGAACTTCCGCAACTGGAGAGGGCACTGAGCGAGCGTAGTCTTCGTGTTGAGCACATCGATGTGCTTCAGGGGTCAGTGGCGGGAGGCTACTCGCAAGGCGGCGGACGCGACAATTCCGGAGGAAGTCCGTCGCAACCTCGGCCGGGCCTTTCGAGTTATTCCTCCAGCCAGACGTATACAACTTTGCCTGAGGCTCCGGTTGTTTCCGACGATGCCGGGCTCGGGCTATCAACGACGCGAATTAACCTGCGTGTTTAATGGCGCGCAAGGAAACGAAGGAGTGATCATCCTATGCAAGTGAACGGTGTTTCTACCACAAGACATTTCGCTTCGACCACGAATCCTTCGGGTTCGGCGGGTTCATCCCAAACTTCAAGCACGTCGTCCAATAACGATTTGAGTACGAGTTCATTTATGACTTTGTTGTCGGCGGAACTCCAGAACCAGGACCCCACGCAACCCGTGGATCCGACCGAGTTTGTCAGCCAGTTAGCGCAGCTTACGCAGCTGCAATCAGTAACCCAGATTCAGCAATCCGTAACTCAGATTGCGAGTTTGATGACGGCAGGGACGAGCAGCCCAACTTCACATTAGGCCAGCCAGTCCTAGCAGATTTTCGATTAATTTAAATCAGGAGGAACGCTATGGGAGCTTTTTCTACTTCATTGTCAGGTGTCGAGGCCGCCTCGCAAGACCTATCCGTCATTTCCAATAACCTCGCCAACCTGAACACGACCGGCTACAAGAGCGAGGAGGCGAACTTTCAGGACTTCTTCTATCAGAAGTTAGGCTCAGACGGCGCTGGCGACCCGATCCAAATCGGTGCGGGCAGCGTAATTGCGTCTGTCGTATCAGGGTTCTCACAAGGAACGATCAGCAGCACCGGCGTCCCGACAGACATGGCTATCCAGGGGAGTGGTTTCTTCGTCGTGCAGAGTGGAGCATCAACTTTCTACACACGCGCCGGAAACTTTTCTCAGGATGACAGCGGATATCTGGTGACCAGCGACGGGGCCGACGTGCTTGGCTACCCCGCGACGAATGGGGTCATCAGTCCCTCTCAAACCCTCGCCCCCATTCAACTCGCGAACGGTGAAATCAGCGCCCCGGCCGCCACGACCACCATGGAATTGACTATGAACCTGGATGCTTCCGCTACGCCGTCGACCTCCACGGCAGCGACTTCATCTACCGGGACGCTAACCGTCTCAGGGAATGCCACGGATGGCGAGCAGGTCACCGTGGATGGCACCACCTACACTCTCGTGAGCTCGATTACGGGCGATAACAACGCTAATGATGTTCTTATCGACTCAACTTCGGCGGCGAATACCCTTACCAACCTTGCGGACGCCATCGATGGGACCGGAACGGCAGGCACGAATTATACCTCCGGGACCAGCGCTGTTGCGACTGTGAATGCTGTAGCGGGTCAAACAACTTTGACCATTACCGCGGCTCAGACTGGCATCGGCGGCAACAGTATCGGCACAACCTCATCCTGGGGCTCCTTCGGAGGCGCCGACTTGACGGGCGGCGCAGTCGCCACGAGTACCTCCGGTTCTGCCAGCAGTACGTTTAGCGAGCCCATGGTTGTCTATGACTCACTCGGCACCAGCCATAATCTTACCTTTACTTTCAACATGACCGCCCAAAACACCTGGAGCTACCAGATCACGATCCCGGCTGCGGATGTGGGGGGGGGCGGCTCGCCGGTGGTGATCAAGAATGGTACCTTACAGTTTGATAACAAAGGGAATCTGCAATCGCCGACCACCGACATCACAGGGATCAGCGTTCCGACTTTGGCAGACGGTGCTAAGGGACTCGACCTTAGCTGGCAACTCCTCAATCCGACAACGAATGTGCCCAACGTTACCCAGGTGGCCGGCAAATCTAATGTCTCCGGTAGCCAGGCGGACGGGTATACGAGCGGAGCGCTCCAGTCTTTCACCATCAACAAAGACGGGACCATTCAAGGTGTTTTTTCAAATGGCCAGACGCTTACCCTGGGACAAATTGCTATCGCCACCTTTCAGAACACGGAAGGGTTGCAGCTCAATGGATCTAATACGTACCTCGCCTCCCCCAATGCCGGGATCCCCAGCATAGGGGCGCCGAATGGTGGAGGACGTGGCTCCATCGTCGGTCAGTCGCTTGAGAGCTCGAACGTGGATATGACCTCGGATCTTTCGAACCTCATCGTGGCAGAACGTGATTACCAAGCCAACGCAAAAGCCATTTCGACTTCCGACCAGATGGTGAGTTTCGTACTGAATATGCAAACGTAGTAATGGATTTGTAACCAAAAGTTTCGTGGTCCGCCCTTTGCGAATCAAGCGCAAAGGGCGGACCCTTAGTTTTCTAAGAATCTCCTTATTAGCTTCTTCTCATGGCTTGGCGAGAATCGTCCCAACTCTCGCCACGTCTGGGAAAAATCATCTCCACTCATGTTGAAGAATCCCTGACTAGGCAATCACTTCCCAGCACATCGCGCACCGCGGGCGTGTTCACCCGTTTTCCGAGTGTCTTTGGCTCCTCACTTGCACCCTCATTTAAACGGTTATGGATAAAACAACGAATCAAGAGCAAGACAATAACAATTCGGGCCGCGGAAAATCACGTCTGGGAGTGATCGCGATTGCGATAGTGCTCCCTTTAGCAGGTGGCGCAGTGTGGTATTTTATGCACCACTCGTCTTCGGTTGCGGCACAGAAGCCGAAAGAAGTGCCTAAGGTGCGGGCGGTTATGCACCTCGACCCTTTTGTAGTGAACTTGGCCGATCCTGAAGGCGACCGATTTCTCCGCGTCGGCATGGACCTTGGGCTGACGCACGCACAGGACGAGAAAAAGTCAGGACAAAATGAAACGCCTCTCGCCCGTACTCGCGACACGATCCTTTTGATCCTGACGACCCGAGACGCAACAGGCCTGTTGACCCCAGATGGGAAGTCGAAGCTCAAGGATGATTTGACCAAGGCTTTGCAGGAACAGGTGCCGGACTTGGGCGTGCAGGAAATCTACTTTACCGAATTCCTCGTCCAAAGGTAAATGCGATGGATTCCAACCTGGCCGAGTCATCGGTAGAACACTCCGCCGGCGAAGACGCAGCCTGGGCTCATGTTAAGAGGCTCCTGTGCCAGATCAGCGTTGAGCTCCCAGTCCCGCATTTTACAGTGAGGAAATTACTGGATCTGGCGCCGGGGGTTGTTCTGGACACCTATATGGAGGAAGGTTCGCACCTTCCAGTAACGGTGAATGGGCAAAGGATCGCTTGGGGAGAGTTCGACGTTCTGGACGAGAGCCTGGCCATTCGCCTGACAGAATTTGTCTGAATTGAGCATAGATATGGCAACGCTTCTTGCGTTGAGGTGAGAGGTTCATGGAACAAGTGGTTGGCGGAAATATATGGGCAGTAGCCGCTAAGGTATTCGCTGCCCTTAGTGCACGCGTTACGAGCGTTCACAAAGGTCTCCGGCGGCGGCAGGCGGGGCGCCGCTTGAGGCTGTCGGAGACCCTTTCTCTCGGAGAAAAGCGGTTTCTGGCCGTCGTGCAATTTCAGCAGCAGGAATTCCTGGTCGGTGGGACGGGTACCTCCATTGCTCTTCTGGCAAAACTGGACGCCCCGAGGGTGGTAAACGAAGCCGGGAGCGAAGCCGGGAAGCAATGAGCCTGTGTAGAGCGTCCGAAAGTTTCAGCGGGAGATGAAAGCCGCGTTTATGTTACGGAAAGCCCTAATGACAGTTATCGTGAGCGGCGGATTGGCGAGCCGTGCGCTGGGCGCTGCGCGTCCCCAACCCCAGAGCGGTTTCCTTTTCCCGGGGCTGGGTGGAGCGGGAACCTCGGCTCCCTGGACAATCGTCATCCTGCTAACCCTCCTTACGCTTCTCCCCGCCATTTTACTGGCGATGACGCCCTTCGTAAGGTTACTGGTGGTGTTTCACTTTCTTCGCCAGGCCTTGGGGACGCAGACTGCCCCCACGAACCAGACGCTTATTGGCCTGTCGCTTTTCTTGGCTTATTTCATTATGCAGCCGGTCGTGGGGGACATTTACAAGGTTGCTGTGATTCCTTTGCAAGAGGGGAAGGTGAATGCGCTGCAGGCGGTTGACTTAGGCTCGGACCCGTTGCGACGATTCATGCTGAAGTTTACACGTGAGAAGGACCTTGCCCTGTTTGTGGAAATGGGTAAGGAGCCGCGTCCTCGCAGGCCGGAGGATCTTCCCATGCGCGTGGTGGCTCCTGCTTACATTCTCTCGGAATTAAAGGCCGGGTTTCAGATCGGAATGGTGTTGTTCCTGCCGTTTCTGGTTGTCGACCTGGTTGTGGCGTCGATAACCACGTCGGTGGGCATGCTGCAGTTGCCTCCCGTGATGATTTCGACTCCGCTCAAAATCCTTCTCTTCGTCCTGGTCGACGGTTGGAACCTGTTGGTGGGATCACTTATGAAGAGTTTTAATTGAGGAATAACAATGACGGCAGAGATGGCGGTAGCGCTGGCGCGGAAGACCTTGGAAACAGCTTTTCTCTTGAGCGCGCCGGTGCTTTTGGTGGCGACAGCGATGGGGTTGCTGATCAGTGTGCTGCAGGTGCTGACTTCCATCCAGGACATGACACTTTCGACTGTGCCCAGACTCTTCGCGGTGGCGCTAGTGATTTTTATTCTCCTTCCTTGGTCGTTGCGAAAACTGATGATATTCACAGTGGAAATCATGAGAGATCTGCATCGTTATGTGGGATGAATGAGGCGATAAGGTGGAGCCAGGGTTGGAACGGGTGATTGCTCAGGCCGGATTGGTCGGCCTGCGTATAAGCATGCTGATGGTCTTCGCTCCTTTCTTCGGCAGCCTGAGCATCCCGAAGCGTGTGAAAGCGGGTCTGACAGTGGCGCTTACGGCACTGCTCTACCCGGCCTACGCGCCCCGAGCGCTGGATCTTAAAAGCCTGAACTGGTGCCGCATGGTGACAGGCGAGGTAGTGATAGGCCTCATGCTCGGTTTGATATTGACATTCGTGTTTGAGGGAGCGCAATTAGCCGGTCAGATGTTGGGGTTTCAACTGGGATATTCGCTGGTAAACGTGATTGATCCGCAGACTATGGTGGAAACGCCGGTTCTTTCGACGTTCCACCAGACCATGGTCATGTTTCTTTTCTTGCAACTCGGCGTCCACCAATGGCTGTTGAGAGGTTTGGCAAAGAGCTTCGAATACTTGCCTCCCGGAGTGGCGACCGCCACGCCGGGAGCAACCGGGGAGCTTTTGCATGCTTCCGGCTCCATGCTGGTCATCGGGGTTCAGATTGCCGCGCCGGCACTTGTCGCCACACTACTCGCGGACCTCGTGCTGGGATTAATGGGCAAGGCCTCGCCGCAACTCCCGGTGCTCTTCATGGGGATGTCGGTTAAGGCGATGATTGGTTTTCTGGTGCTGGCAGGTTCGATTCGTTATTGGCCGGTTTTGATGGAGAGGTACTTCTTGAGCGCTTTCCAGAATATGGATCGCTTGCTGCACCTTGCCAAGTAGGGCATCGGTGGGCTTCCACAGCGTGCGCCCCCCGCGGCGCGGTTGTGGATTGACGGATGAAAGGTTTCCGCCGTGGCAGATGACAACAAGACAGAACAGGCAACACCGAGACGGCGCGAGAAAGCTCGCGAGCGCGGCCAAGTGGCGCGCAGTCGGGAATTACCTACTGCCTTGGCGTTAATCACGGTGACCCTGCTGGTTTGGTGGCAGTCAGCAGCCTGGCGGCTCGAATGGCGGGATTTTTTTGCGCGGACTCTGCCGCTTCCTTCCGATGACATGAAATCTTATGTCACGCTGCTGAGGCGGACGGCCCTGCTGGCTATTCGTTGGGGTGGTCCGCCACTTATTCTGAGCTGGCTGATCGCAGCCGGGGGAACAGTCGTCCAGGGAGGTTTTGTTTTTTCTACAGAGGCCTTCAAACCGAACTTCGGGAAGCTGAACCCTGTCTCGAACGCTGGCCGGATTTTCTCCCTGGGTTCTCTCCCGAAGCTTTTGAAATCTCTCTTCCCGGCCGGTTATCTAGCCTACTTGGGCGCCACACTGATTTCTGCTGAGTGGGCTGGAATACTGCGGTCCAGCTTTCTTACCCCTCACGCCGCTTCGGCGTGGTTATTCGGGCTCGCCTATGGGCTGGCGTGGAAGGCTGGACTGGTCTTTGGGGTTTGGTTCCTCTTCGACTACATGCTGGAGCGTATGAGCTTGGAGCGCCAACTCCGCATGAGCCGGGATGAGATTAAAGAGGAAGCCAAGGAATCCGAAGGGTCACCGATGGTTCGTTCGCGGGTGCGGCGTTTGCAGCGCCAGATGCGCAAGCGGCGCATGTTGAAGGACGTGGCTCGGGCCAGCGTGGTGATTACGAACCCGACGGAGTTTGCTGTGGCGCTCGAGTACCGCCCCCAAGAAATGGCGGCGCCCTTGGTGGTGGCCAAGGGACAGCATTTGCTGGCACAGCAAATCAAGCGAGATGCCAACTGGCACGGAATTCCCATTGTTGAGAATCCTCCGCTCGCCCAGGCGCTCTATCGTACCGTCGAGATTGGCCAAGCCATTCCTGCCAAGCTGTACGCAGCGGTGGCCGAGATTCTTGCCTTCATTTACCGGCTGCAAGGACGGAGCCGAACCCAGCGGCCCGGGGGCTAGGGAACATGGAATAGTGAATAGGGAGTAGAGACTTGGCGACCGTAAGAAGGACAAGGGAGGATCTGGGAGTAGTGAATGAGCCACGCTGAATTGACCGCAAGGGACAATTTTCAGGTCGGGACGGGATTCATGATCGCCGTTCCCTTCGATCTATTCTCTGCTTTCTAGTTTCGGGGACGAAAATCATTATGGCAGCAGCTTCAAAACCCGCTTCGCAAGGCAAGAAGTTCTCGGGTGACTGGATTGTGCCCGCCGCCGCTGTGGCCACTGTCTTCGTGATGCTGGTCCCCGTTCCTTCCTTCTTCCTGGACATTCTTCTCTCTCTCAGCATTTCCGCCTCGGTGCTGGTTTTGTTGGTGTCCATGTACATTTTGAAGCCGGCTGAATTCTCCGTCTTCCCATCATTGTTGCTCCTTCTCACGCTTTTCCGGCTATCTCTCAACCTGGCCAGCAGCCGACGCATACTTCTGCACGGGAATGAAGGTGCGGCGGCCGCCGGCCACGTCATCGAGGCTTTCGGGCAGTTCGTCGTGGGCGGCAATTACGTGGTTGGGTTTGTGTTGTTCCTGGCCTTGATCGCAATTCAATATTTGGTGGTCAACCACGGAGCCGTTCGTATCGCAGAGGTCACAGCGCGGTTCACATTGGACGCGCTTCCCGGAAAACAGATGGCCATCGACGCGGATTTGGGCGCCGGTCTGATCGATGAGGTTCAGGCGCGGAGCCGGCGCGAGCGAATTGCCCACGAAGCTGAGTTCTATGGGGCCATGGACGGCGCGGCGCGTTTCAGCCAGCGCGACGCGATGGCCACCATTCTTATTACCGCTATCAACATCATTGCCGGATTTTTGATTGGCGTCTTCCAACTCGGTATTCCCCTCAGCGAGGCAGTCCGAACCTACACCATTCTGACAGTAGGCGACGGCCTGGTGACCATGATCCCTTCGTTGCTTGTTTCGGTGGCGGGCGGCATGGTGGCGACGCGCGCTTCCTCGGAGTCGAATGTGGGAAGCGACCTCGCCCATCAACTTCTTCCCCGCAGCCGTCCTCTCTGGATCGTCTCCTGCGTGATGTTGGCGTTGGCGCTCATTCCAGGGCTTCCCAAAGCCTCGTTCTTCCTCATGTCAGGTCTTCTCATGGTGCTGGCTCGCCGGGCGGGCAGGATGGAAGAGACTCCGGCGGCGGAGATTGTTCCCCCCAGCAAGGCCAGCACGCAGGAAAAGCTCGAAGCGTTGCTTCATCTGGATGATCTGGCACTGGAAGTGGGGTCTGCATTGGTACTCCTGGTGGATGAAAAGCAGGGAGGGCAATTGCTGGGCCGGATCCGCGCCCTTCGGCGGCATTTGGCATTGCAACTCGGTTTTATTGTGCCTTCCGTCCACATTACGGATAACTTGCAACTGAATCCTCGCGAATACGCCATCCGGCTGCGGGGTGTTGAAATCGCGCGTTGGGAAATGGCCCAGGACTGCCTGCTCGCTATAAGTTCCGAAGCATCCAGTCAAATGCTGGAAGGAAAGGAAACGCTGGAGCCGGCCTTTCAGGTGGCAGCGAAGTGGATTGCGCCATCGCGGCGTGAACATGCTCTGGCAGCAGGCTATGCCGTGGTGGACCAGACTTCGGTCTTGGCAACGCATCTGGCGGAAGTCATCAAGCAGCACGCCCACGAGTTGTTGACGCGACAGGAAACCAAGCGCCTGCTGGATTCTCTGGGTGAAAAACAACCCAAACTCGTGGAGGAGCTTGTGCCCAAGCTTATGAGCTTGGGAGATATTCAGAAAGTCTTGCAGCAGTTGCTACGTGAACAGGTTTCTATTCGCGACCTGACCAGCATCCTGGAGACTTTGCAGGACACAGCGGCAGCCTCAAAGAATCCGGTGCTATGGGTAGAAGCGGTTCGTCAAACGCTCGGGCGTTCGATGGTTCCCTCGCTTTTGGGAGATGACAAGAAGCTGACGGTAGTCCAGGTGGATACGACTGTTGAAGAGCAAATCAACCAAGCTTTCGATCCTCAGGGCTCTGCCAGTCGAGCGGGCGGTCTCGATCCCTCGCTGCTCCGCAGGGTCGTTGAAGGCCTGCGGAACCTTGTCGGCGAGCAGATCTCTGCCAGTTCTCCGGTGTTGTTGTGTAGCAGCCCGGCGCGGTTCCATCTGCGCCGGCTTCTTGAGCCCTTCTTGCCTCGGCTGGTGGTGCTGTCGCCTGCCGAGATTCCCGCCGCCGTAACTATTCAATCTGTGGGGGTATTGAAATGAGCGGTTCGCCAGCCACACATCCTCAGCGAGAGCAACGCGGCCCGGTTCTCCGTGAGGTGAAATCTGCATACCAAGTTTATGGGGGCCTGAACACCGCAGAGCGGGAGCGATTGCTTGTGGAGCAGTTGCCGCAAGTCAAGTACATCGCCAAACGAATTCATGACCGGCTCCCACCTCATATTCTCCTCGAAGACTTGGTCCATGCGGGCATCCTGGGACTGATCGAGGCCATACAGAGGTTTGATCCGGCCCGCCACGTCGAGCTCAAGTCCTATGCCAAGCATCGTATTCATGGCGCGATATTGGACAGCCTGCGCGACCTGGACTGGAGTCCTCGCCCCTTGCGGAGGAAGGCGCGCCGCATTGAAGAAGCCCAACAGAAATTAAGAGCCCGTTTGGGGTACGCGCCATCGGAGTCGCAGCTGGCCGAGGAATTGGGCATTACCCTCGACAAATTCCAGCACTTGCTGGGCGAGCTACGGGGCCTCGACCTGCGAAGCTTGCAGTCAGAGACTATGGAGGAGGGCACGGAGCGCGCTGTCAGCAAGGTTCATCCCAGCAAGACCCCGGAAGATCCGTTCATGCTTTGTTTGCGGTCTGAGATGGCGGGATACCTGGCTCGAGCCATCGAGGAACTTCCTGAGCGCGAACGCCAACTTTTGGCGCTTTACTATTATGAGGAACTCACGATGAAGGAAGCGGGGGCAGTTTTGGGGATTGGTGAAGCTCGGGTGTCGCAGTTGCACTCGGCTGCGATTGTCCGTCTGAGAGCTCGCATGACGGAGTTGTTGAAGGCGCAGGAGGCCGGGGGTGGGTCGAAAGAACCGGCACCTCAAAGCGCCCAGGAGGAATAGTGGAAAAGATTCTTGACCAGGATGAAATAGACGCGCTCTTTCACGCGGCACAGGACCCCTCACGGGAAAGGAAAAGCCCGCGGGTTGAGTCTAAACACGTCACCGCTTGTAACTTTCGTCGCGTGGGCATGATGTCGCGCGACCAGTTGCGCGCCGTCAACATGTTGCATGACACGTTTGTGCGCAGTCTTACGAAGGCGCTGGCGGCTTATCTGCGTGTGGCCTTTGAAGTTAACCTGGTATCCACGGAGCAGATTACCTACACGGAATTCCTGCAACGGGTGCCGGAGGTCAATTATGTGGTTTCGGCCCAGGTCCGGCCGTTTGACGCGATGTCTGCGCTCTCTCTTGACCTGCAAATCGCCTTTCCCATGATTGACCTTCTGCTGGGTGGACCGGGCAAGCCGATGCCCGAAATACGTGATGTCACTGAGGTCGAAGAAGAAATCCTCAAAAACGTGATGCAGGTTATCTGCCGGGAGCTTCAGGGTACCTGGAAGCCGATTGTTGATGCCGGGTTCGAATTCGACGAGAGGCAACGGCAGAATCACGCCATGCGCCTGATGCCCCCTAACGAAAAGGTGCTCTCGCTCAGTTTCGAGATTCGAATGAGCGAAGCCAGCGGGGTGTTAATGGTGGCGTTTTCTGCAGTAGCCACCACCGCGTTGATTCGAAAACTCGCCGTGGAGGGATCGTACAGAAAACACCGGGCCGCTCCAGGTGCGAGCATAAGCTTGCGTGAGAAGCTCCAAAAATGTTTTTTCCAGACCGAGCTAATACTCCCTGGGAGTACGCTCAGTAGCCGGCAGTTGTTGGATCTCCAGAAGGGGAGCATTCTTACGTTACGTTTAAGGTCGCACGAGCCTGCAGTTTTGTGTGTAGAGAAGCAGCCGCTCTTTTTTGCCCAGCCGGTCCGAAGCGGGAACCATCGCGCTGCTCAGATCGTCAAAGCTATCAGCATTCCAGATCCTGTCCGGAGAGAAAACCTTGAGCAATGAATCTTCTTCCTCTCAAGTTGATCGCACAGAAACCTATCTGCGCACGTGGGCGGCGAGTGCTTGCGACGTACTGGGGAAAATTGCCGGGGCTGCCTTCACCACGGTAGAACTTACCGCCGATGAGTTGACCCAGGCAGTTGAATCTCTGAAAGAACAAGCTGTGTGGCTGCGCTTCACTGTCGAAAAAGCGATAAAGGGGGAACAGTCCCTGGGAGTTCGCCGGTCCGACGCATTGCGCCTTGCAAAAATATTGATGGGTGAACCTCCGGACGAAGGGGGAGAATTTAACAGTGATTACCAGGATGCGCTGGCGGAGCTCTTTCGCCAGTTTGCGGGCACAGCGGCAGTTGCGGTGAAACCTCAGGTTGGAGGCGAGGTCAATCTGCAATTGGTGGGGAATGACGCGGGCGGCTGGAAGCCAGGCCGGCAATGGGCAATCGGGCTAAAGAGCGAGGGAACCCCCCAGTTCCCTTTGGTAATCCTTCTCGATCCGAACCTCTGCGCATCTCTGGCTCCCGCCCCCGCGACAACCTCAGCACATCCTCCCAGCGCTACCAAGCCTGCACCTATTGCATCGCCGGCCAGTTCTAAAGCCAACCGGAACATCGACCTCCTTCTCGATGTTGAACTCCCCGTGACCTTGCGATTTGGGAAGTGTGAAATGACGTTAGGCAACATTCTTGAGCTCAGCGCCGGCGCTGTGGTGGAACTCGAGCAGAGAATAATGGAGCCGGTCGAGCTCCTGGTTGGGGGCAAACGCGTGGCGCAGGGTGAAGTCGTCGTCATGGACGGTCACTACGCCTTGCGGGTCACCGAGGTCTTGAATCCGATGGAGCGGCTTGAATCACTGGCGGCCTGAGGCGCACTCAGTTTTCTTTCAACAACAGGGCGGCTGGAAGGATGCCGATAAACGAGTAGCGGCGAATTAATAGAGGCGCCGCAACACGAAAACGAATTAGGTTGAGGCGATCTAAAATTCGCCATACTCGCGAGACCCTTTGGCATTCTCGCGAGGCGCGCCCTAAGGACCGTTGGCACTATGGAGAACAATCCCTTTCGACCGAATTGTGCAAACCCTCGGTGTCCAAACTCGCGGAAATTTCTGCAAGCCCTGTTCTTTCGCCCCCCTCAGGGAATCATGCTCCATGACAAATGGGTATGCTCGCAGTCGTGTTTCGATGAAGTTTTGGGGGAATTACTGACCACTCTCGTTCCCAACACGCGGCCCAACCGTGACAGCAAAGCTCACCGATTCCCCCTGGGCCTGCTTATGCATTCTCTGGGATTGGTCAGTAAGGAGTCGTTGCAGTCCGCCTTGCAGGCGCAGCGCGAAGCGGGTGAAGGCCGGGTAGGCGATTGGCTGAGACGTCGAGGCGTGGTGACGGAGCCTCAAATTACGCAGGCCCTGGCGATGCAATGGTCACTTCCGGTCTATCCTCTCGACAAGTGGGAGAGCATCATGAACTGGGCTCGATTGCTCCCCTTAGCCTTGCTCGATTCTTTTGGGATGTTGCCCGTCCATTGCACCTCGGAGGGTGGCCTGCTTTATGTGGCATTTTCCAACCGGGTTGATTACTCAGCACTTTACGCGATCGAACAGATGTTGGACCTTCGTACCCAGGCGTGCGTGGCTCAGGAGTCGTACGTCAAAAGGGTTCTTGAAAGATTGCACCAACAAGGTCTTTCACAAGACATGCCTATCGAGGGGCCCATGGAGCCGTCGATTATCTCTAATGCGACGCGGCAGGAAGCGATGAAGTTGGGAGCGCGGGAGGTTCGCGTGGTGGGGTGCGCCGACAATATTTGGATAAGACTCCACGCTTCGGAAACCATGCGTGACCTGCTCTTCCACCGCGCCGCTCAGGAACCACTTCTTACGCCGGTCGTCTTAGCTCCTTCAGGGTAAGTTTGCCCTCCAATTTCAGCGCGTGGCGCTTAGAAGTAACTCGCCAAGGAGGCTCTGATTCAAAAATGAGTCGCCCCGACGGAGCGGCTGCTGCTACTGATGGAGAGGCGGATCTGCGCTGCGAGGTGCCGACGTAAGATCCCTGGTGTATGCCAGAGGAGGAGTGAAGAACCGATCCACTCGATCCAGTACCTCGCGGGTGTCACTGGCGCTTTGGATAGACTTGCGAAGTTCAGCTCCCTTGCGTACCCCGTGAGTGAACCAGGATGCGAATTGTTTCATCTTGCCCAGTGCGCCGGGAGCTTCTTCGCATACCAACATCTGATAATAGGAGCGGATTAACTGATAGCGATCAGCCTCGCTGGGCTCGGCAAACGTCCCGTCCTGAAAGAAATGGGAGAGTTGACGGAATATCCATGGATTCGAGGCTGCAGCGCGACCGACCATCACCGCGTCGCAACCTGTTTGTTGCTGAAGCGCCAGGGCGTCGAGCGGCGTCACTACATCTCCATTCCCGATCACCGGGATACGCACTTGCGATTTCACGTCCCGGATGATTTCCCATCTGGCGCGCCCGCTGAAGCCCTGCAGGCGGGTCCGAGGATGAACGCTGAGCGCCTCCACGCCGCAATCTTCTGCCATTCGTGCCACCTGGAGCGCCACGATCTCATCGTCACTCCAGCCGGAGCGGAACTTTATGGTAAAAGGGATGCGCACGGCAGCCCGAATCGCTTCGAGGATTCTGGCGAGCAGTGGAAGGTCGCGAAGCAACCCTGACCCGCCGCACTTGACCACCTTCTTGGCCGGGCAGCCCAGGTTCAGGTCCACTAAGTCGAAGCCAAGATCTTCGATCATGCGAGCCGCGTCGGCCAACCGGTTCGGGTCAGCGCCAAACAACTGCGCGGCGATCGGCCTTTCTTCCTCGGCGTAAAACAGGTAGCGCTTGGAGCGCAGGTTTTGACGAAGCATTCCTTCGCTGGACACGAACTCGGTCATGATCAGACCGCAACCGCCCAAGCGTTTGATGAAGCGGCGAAAGACGGTGTCGGTGATACCAGCCATAGGCGCGAGAATGTGCGCCGGCCGGATAAGTACGTCGCGAATTTGCAGTTGCTCGAACAGCATGGGATGCAAGAGTCTGATTTCCGGCAACGCCAGAGGCGAAGAATCCAAGATCTAGAGTTTGGAATTGATTTGAGTCTCGTCCACAATCGCGAACCGCACTCTGCCCTCCGCGACTTGTTCCCCGGCGCGGGAGATAGCGCCCCGAAGCTCACCCAGGCGCTCGCCGAGCTTCAGCACTTCCGCCTCCACGCGCAGCGTATCACCCGGCGAAACCGGCCGGGTAAGTTGTGCCGAGGGAATTTGCAGAATCATGGCCACTTTTCCGGCCATCTCGGGGCGTTCCATCACCAGGATAGCTCCAAGCTGCGTCACCAACTCCAAAAGCACCCCCACAGAAATGATGGGAGAAGCCGGGAGGTATCCGCGCGAGGCCTCATCGTCCGCCGAGAAGCGCTTTATTGCTGCGATTCGCTGCCCCGGGACGAATTCCGTGACTTGATCAACGAAAAGGAAAGGGTACCGATGAGGGAGAATTCTGAGAATGTCGGATAAGGAATCAACGTTGCTCACGGTTTATCCCTTACGACGGACTTCGCGGACTCCGTCGCAACCCCGCTCTGCGGCGAAGCGGGTGAACCTTTCTCAATCTTCAAGAGTTCTCTTCGCAGTGCGGGATTCCGTGCTGTCCAATCGCCCGCGCGCTCCCTGTCTGTTGCGTATTGGGCGCGCATGGCTTCCAATTTGGAATCAATCTCGTCGAGAAAATGGATGAGCAAAGCCTCGGGAAACATAGGTTCCTTGGGCGACCCGAACTCCAGCTTACCATGGTGGGACAGGATCATATGCTCGAGCTGATCTTTCAGGTCAGGAGGAAAATCGGGAATGCAGCGCATCTTCTCCTGCACCATTTCGAGGCCAATCGAAATGTGCCCGAGCAATTGCCCCCGCGTGGAATAGCGGAACCCGGAGGAGAAGCTCAACTCCTCAATTTTTCCCAGGTCATGCAGCACCAGTCCTGCCAGCACCAAGTCGCGGCGCAGAAACTCATAATGGTCGCACACCCGGTCACCCAGTTGGACCAGTGAGAGGACGTGTTCGAGCAGGCCGCCCAGGAAGGCGTGGTGATAGCTCATTGCCGCCGGGGCTTTCTTGAACTTCTCTGAAATCGAGGGGTCTTCCATCACGGAAAGCAGCAGCGACCGTATCGGCCCCTCGGGGACGCCACGGATACGGTCGAGCAGCGCAGTGTGCATTTCCGCAGGGTCGCAGCGGGATCGCGGGAAGTAGTCGGCAAGATCCACCTGCTCAGCGGAGCACTTGATGATCTTGCGCACCCGAATCTGCGCCGTCCCTTGATAGTCCTCAACCACTCCCTCCACTTCCACAATGTCATCCACTTCGAATTCGAGCGGGTACCGATCGCAGTCCCATAGCTTGGCGCGCACCACGCCGCTCAAGTCTCGTAGTTCCAAGTCCAAATAGGCGTTTCCTGTGCGGGCGATTTTCCGTTCTCGGGCTTGAATGAGAAAAGTGGTTCGAACCTGGGTCTGAGGGCGGAGGTCGGCGGCGAAGTGCTCCTTCATGGCCCTTTCTTTACCGGTTGAATTTCACTGGGTCGTGGCTCCCCGGTGTCAACATAACCGGGGGCAATGTACCGGTAGCTTTCGGTGCGGAGTTGGGAGAGGAACTCCCGTAAACGAGGCTGCATCGCCTGCTCGTAAATAATTTCGTCGATACGTTGCTGGACTTCTTCGAACTTGGGAATGCCGGGGCTATAGCGCGTCTGCACCTTGAGGATGATATAGCCCAGCTTCACCCGGATAGGGTTGCTGAACTCGTTGACGTCGAGTTTCGCAATGACCGGGCTAATGTCCGAGGCGAGCGCCGCCTCCTTGATAAGTCCTATGTCCCCACCCTGCTCCGCGTTCGAATCGTCGGAGTACTTCTTCGCTACGTCGGAAAAGCGTTGCCCGGCCTTCAATTCGGCCAAAGCTTCGTTGGCCCGTGCTTCTCGCTTCTTCCGGTTTCCGCTTTTCTGTCGAGACGAGGATCTGTCCCAGGCGGACCATGCCGGGCGATTTGAAGTCGTCTCTTGTGGGCCGCGTAGTATTTCCTCGACTCATTCTCGCGACAACTGAATGCGCGATCCCACTTCGCGGCTGATTACTTCCCGCATCAGCAGTTCGCGGCGGAATCCGTCTTTATAATCTTCGTAATTCAAACCTTCTTTTTCAACTGCCGTCTCCAGATCCTCGAGGGTGGCCAGCTTGTTCTCCTTGCGTATCTCGTCAAGCCGCTTGATGACGTCTGTCTCCACGTTGATGTCCAGGTCCTTCGCCTTCTGCACCATTAAAGACCGGTCGATCATGTCCCGCAACAGGTTCTTGCTCTGTTCACGGAATTGCGCGTCCAGATCGGCTCCTGAGTATTGCTCGGAAAGTTGGCGGCGCAGATTGTCCTGCTCTTCTTGGTACTGGTGTTCGGTGATGATCTCGCTGTTGACCCGCGCGATGATGCGCTCAATTATCTTTGCGCGGCCCAGAGTGGGCCCCAAAACCGCCCCCACGATCGCCACGCACGCCGTCACTGCCCAGGTTGTTCGTTTACTCATTTCCTATCACCCATCTTCAGGCTTGAGAAATACAGCGCTTGCCGCGGACTTCCGTCATTGGGGCCGTCAGGTTTCTCCCCGCCCATTCACAAGCGACGGGCGCGAAACGCTGCAATCCGCGCTCCTGCCTGAGGTCCTGTTTATTCTAATGCGAGGCTTGCAGTTCCTGCAAGACATTTTGGACCTCTTGCAACGTGTTCCCCCCGGCGTCTCGCAACCTGAAACGCAGCACGCCGTCGGGCCGAAGGCTTGAGTCCCGGCGCCGGCGCACGAAGGCCGTGATCCTCTGCGGCTCGAGTGGAGTTTGTTCATGAAACCGCATCCAGACGTCCTCTGCCTTTCTTTCGATCGATTGCACCAGAAGCTGCTCGGCGGCGGATTTCAGAAGCCCGTAAGCAAGCAGGTTCGACACGGAGGGCGGGATGGGTCCGAAGCGGTCGTTGAGTTCGGCTTCGATTCCGTGCGCTCCTCGGGTGTAGCCAGGCTGGAAATTCGTTTGTATAGGTGCAGACGCTGGCTCTCGTCGGCGACGTACTGGTCTGGAATCTTGATATCCAGGCCCAGGTTGAGCGTGGTGCGCACCTCGATTTTCTGCGGGGCGCCCTTCAACTCCTCGACGGCTTGCTCGAGCATCTTCATGTACAGGTCGATGCCGATGGCATTCAAATGTCCGTGCTGCTCGGCTCCCAGAAGGTTTCCGGCGCCTCGTAACTCGAGGTCGAGGGCGGCGAGCCGAAAGCCGGTCGCCCAATTCGGAAAACTCCTTCAGCGCGGCCAGCCGCCGGCGAGCCAAAGGGGTCAAGGCGTCCTCGGAGGCCACCAGAAAGTAGGCATAGGCGCGGCGATTCGAGCGTCCCACGCGGCCGCGGAGCTGGTAAAGGTCCGCCAAGCCGAACCGTTCCGCGTGATTGATGATGATGGTGTTGGCGCGAGGGATGTCAAGGCCGTTCTCGATCAGCGCTGTCGCTACCAGTACCTCATACTCGTTCTGCATAAACTTGAGCATGACCTTTTCCAGCTCCTTTTCCCCCATCTGGCCGTGCGCCACGCCGATGCGCGCCGTGGGCACCAATCGCTGCACCAGTGCGGCGACTTGAAAAATGGTTTCAACCCGGTTATGCACAAAAAAGACCTGGCCCTCCCGCTGCATCTCCTGAAGAATGGCGGATTGAATCAGGTTGTTGCTGAAAGGCGCCACCGCGGTTTGAATGGCCAGGCGGCCTCGGGGTGGCGTCTCAATGACGGAAAGATCGCGCAAGCCGCCCAGCGCCATGTGCAGTGATCGTGGGATCGGCGTGGCGGACATCGCCAGCACATCCACCCCGGCCTTGAATTTCCTCAGCTTCTCTTTCGCAGCCACTCCGAAGCGCTGTTCCTCATCCACGATCAGCAATCCAAGGTCGCGGAAGCGCACATCTTTGGAAAGCAGCCGGTGAGTGCCGATCAGCACATCCACTCTGCCGGCCTCAGCCTCGGCCACGATCTTCTTCTGCTCGGCGGGCTGCCGGAAACGGCTGAGCATTTCAACGCGCATGGGGAAGGCAGCCATCCGCTGCTTGAAGGTTGTGTAATGCTGGAAAGCCAGGACCGTCGTGGGCGCGAGCAACGCCACCTGCCGTCCATCCTGGATGACCTTAAAGGCAGCACGCAGGGCCAGTTCAGTTTTCCCATAGCCCACGTCACCGCAGAGCAGACGGTCCATGGGTTCCGGGCTTTCCAAATCTTTCTTGATGTCCGCCAAGGCTTTCAACTGGTCGGGCGTTTCCTCAAATTCAAAGGCGTCTTCGAATTCTTCCTGCCAGGGAGTGTCGGGGCTTGCAGGTGTGCCGCCGCTCATCTTGCGCTCGG
This sequence comes from uncultured Acidobacteriota bacterium, assembly GCA_963770415.1. Lineage (GTDB taxonomy): Bacteria > Acidobacteriota > Terriglobia > UBA7540 > UBA7540 > CAVROP01. Next base: position 106,631 of record CAVYPU010000034.1, on the reverse strand, counting down.
CGTACAGATGCAGGAGTTCCTCCGCCATGTCGCGCAGGGCGCGCTTGACGCGTGTTTTTGTGCGCTCCCAACTTGTTCCTCCTAGCCGGTCGAGAGCCGGCTTGACTCCCTCGCCGCCGGAGCGGTACTTCTCCACCAAATCCAGGCGCTCGAGGGGAACGTACAGCTTAGCGCCGTCCTGATAGGTCAGCAGCATGAAATCGCGCGAGGCGTCTTCCACGCTGAGTTTCCGGAGGCCCTGATAAATCCCCACTCCGTGGTCCAGGTGCACAACGTAATCGCCCACTCTGAGGTCCGCCAGGTCCGAGATGAAGCTTGCGATCCCGGAGTGTTCGCGGCGCCGCGAGGCCCAGTCGAATCCCCCAAAAATATCGCTGTCGGAAAGCCACATCTGGGCCAGATCGGGGATAGCCAGCCCCTCCGCCAGATCACCCCGCGCCATGAGCGCCACCGGGGCTAGCCGGCTGGTCCCCTCGGGGTTCGCGGGTTCACCGGACCCCTGGACAGCCTTCTGCCCGGTTGAGGCGGCCTCTTCGGTCACGGTATCAAAAGGAATCTGGTATTCATTGAGAATTTCGCGCAGCCGCTCCGCTTTGCCGCTGGTCGGGGTGGCGAGAACTACGGACGTGCCGCGCTCCAAACTGCCTTGAAGATTTTCCACTAGGCCCTTAACGCCGGCCTGGAATTTCGGAGAGGGCTGGGTGAGAAGAACGAACTCAGGACCCGGCGGGCCTGGGCTTTGGCCGGCTGAGCTTGAGGCTGGTGTTTCGGTGTTCTGCCGGGTCGCGACCGCCTCGGGTTCGGGTTCTACCGGATGAGCCTCGAGATCATGTGCTTGGCTTCCCGGCTCGCCACCCTCCATTTCCAGATTCACGACTTCTTGACTCTCGACCTCTCGACCCTCCACTACTCCCGTTAGCGAAAGCTCTTTGAGATAGAGTTGAGGAACTTGCCCAACGCTTTCGAAGAGCTCCTGCTCAGTGAGGAAAATGTCCTCCGGCTTTGGCCGGGGCGGGACCACGTCGCGGACCTCGTCAAAGTTCGCCGCCAGACCTTTGAGGAAGCACTTCAGCTCGGAGTTACGCTCGATAGGTTCATCCCAGAGCAATACAGGGTTTTGAAACAAGGCTAAGATCGTGTTGGGGTGGGGTTCGACCAAGGGTGCGAAAAACTCCCATCCCGGGAACGGGTTCGAGTATTCACTCGCCCACTCGGGTTCACGATCGACGTGAGGGCTGACTGCGGTATGCGTTCCTCGCTCGGGCCTGGTTCGATTGTCGAGCGCGCGCACCAGCTTCTCGAAGAATTGCCGGGAGCGATTGGCTTCCGATAGTGGAAGAAGCAGGGCTTCCGGGACAGGCGTTTTCGAGCGCTGCGTATCGGGATCAAACTCGCGCAGAGATTCAACCTGATCTCCGAAGAATTCAATGCGAAAGGGCCGCATCGCCTCGGGAGGAAACACATCGACGATTCCTCCCCGCATCGAAAATTGGCCGACGTCGGAGACCGGTTCCTCCCGCTCGTATCCCACTCCGCTGAGATGCTCGGCGAGATCGTCGAGGGCTATCTCATCGCCGAGTTTGATGCCGAGAGCCAGCGAGGAGTAGAAGGCACGCTCGCGGAACCGCCCCAGAGCCGCGGCAACCGGAACGTGCAACACTCGCGCCCGGCCTCGCGCCACGGTCCACAGAGTTACGGCCCGTTGTTCCAGGATCTCGGCATGCGGGGAACGTCCTTCATAAGGAGAGTGATCGACTGCAGGCAGCGTTAAAACGGAGGAGGCGGAGGAGGGGTCAAGCCAACCGAGAAAGGTGGAGGTGGTGCGCTGGAAATTGGCGGCAGTCTCGTTATCGGCAGTCAGCACCACCACTGGGCGCGCCAATTGGTGCGCCAGGCCTGCCACCACCAGCGCCTTGGCGGAAGGGGTCAAGCCGGAAACCGTGGCCGGCGGGCAGGCTTGGGTTGGAACGGCCCGCAACGTTTGCAAGGCCGCGCCCAACGCGGCGTGCTCGAAGAACCGGGCTCAACAAGGAGCGCAAATTCGGCATGCATCAATCTTACTTTCACCTTTCACGATTTACCATTCATGGCATTCAACGCTGCCTGAATTATGGTCGAGGTTGAATACCCTTCAATGACCGGAATCGAAACCACGCGCCCGCCCGCCGCCTCGACTTCTTCCCGGCCCACGATGGCGTCCGGCTTCCAATCACCGCCTTTGACAAGCACCTGCGGCAACATGCGGGCGATAATCGCCCGGGGCGTAAGCTCGTCGAAGATGGTCACATAATCGACGGCCTTGAGTGCGGCGAGAATCTCCGCGCGCTCTGCTTCCGGCTGTAGGGCGCGCTCGTTTCCCTTCAGCGCCCGCACGCTGCGGTCGCTGTTCATGGCCACGATCAGCACGTCGCCCAGCTTGCGGGCCTCCGCCAAATACCGCGTGTGGCCGGGATGAAGCAGGTCAAAACACCCGTTGGTGAACACCACGCACTTGCCCTGGCGTTTCAAATCAGCGACGACTTCGTACACCCGCTCGAGCGTCAAAATCTTCTCCACACCCATAGACGCCATTCTAACCCGGATTTCTACCCAAGTTCGATGAACTCGCGGAAGGGTGTTAGCGGGGTAGCGCAAAGTCTCGCCAGTGGCGCCTACGTCACAACGCATTCTGTCGTGATGTATACGCCCCTCTGGATGGACGGGCAGGGGCGCAGACATCATCCGGCTCGATGCCCATGTAGTCATCCACGGCGCCGCGTAACTTCTGCTTGCATCCAAGGTAGAGCTCTGTGTAATACTCAGGATAAGGAGGCACAAGAATGAAACGGCGTGATTTCCTGGCGGCGAGCGTATTGGGACTAGCGGGAGCGGCAAGTGCCGCGGCCCAGAAGGGGAAGAAGACTATCGCGGGGGTCTGCTTCCAATACACTCATAATGGGCACCCTGACGTGATCTTCGGGCGGATGCTGGGAGGGTATTCTCCCAACGGAGTGCGCGTCGAGCCCCAGACCCGGCTGGTCTCGTTGTACACCGCGCAAGTGAAAAGCGATGATTTAAGCCGCGCTGCGGTTGCGAAGTACGGCCTCCGGAACTGCTCGAGCATCGCCGAAGCGCTGACGCTCGGCGGGGATAAGCTTGCCGTGGATGGCGTCTGCTTCGTCGGAGAGCATGGCGACTACCCGGACAACGATGTGGGCCAGCATCTTTACCCCCGTTATGAGTTCTTCAGCCAGATTGTGGATGTCTTCCGCCAGAGCGGTCGGTCGGTGCCTGTGTACTCGGACAAGCACTTCTCCTACGAGTGGAAAAAGGCCAAGCAAATGTACGACTGGTCGCACGAGCTGAAGTTTCCGCTCATGGCCGGGTCATCCTTACCAGTGACGATTCGAACGCCCGAGCTCGAGCTGCCGCTCGGGTGCGCGCTCGAAGCATGCGGTATCGGTGGGCTACGGGCCCAGCGATGCTTACGGTTTTCACGGCCTGGAGACGCTCCAATGTATGGTGGAAAGGCGCAAGGGAGGGGAAACGGGAGTGGCGGCGGTGGAATGGGTGGAAGGGGTCGAGGTATGGAAGTGGCGGGACAGCGAGGCGGGAAGGTGGAGTGCTCCGCTGCTCAATGCGGCCCTCACGGCCAGTCCGGACCTCAAACCGGGTCGTCCCGAGGATAACTGCAAAAACCCGGTGCTGTTCCTTATCGAGTACCGCGATGGGTTCCGGGCGGCGAACTACTTGCTGGACGGTCAATTAACGAGTTTTGCGTTCGCCGGAAAGCTCGCAGGCCACCCTGATCCGTTGGCGACGCATTTCGGCTTTACCGCCAAGGATGGGCGTCCTCTGCCTCATTTCGATGGCTTGGTCTATTGCATTGAGAAATTCTTCGCGACGGGCAAGCCCCTTTATCCGGTGGAGAGAACGCTGCTGACGACCGGGGTGCTCGCCTTGGTTTTCGAATCGCGGCGACAGAAGCGACGCATTGAGACGCCAGAATTGGCCATCGTTTACCACGCTCCGCTGCACGCTTATTTTGAGAGGGCCTAGGCAGACTGAGCAGGGAACGCAGACTCGCTGCTTTCGCGAGTCTGCGGCTCTTCAGATGACAAACTTCCGGCGGTTGTCGTCTCACGGCCAAGCTCACCGTTGGCATCTTGGAAAGACCGCAGACTCTAAAAACCAGAGAGTCTCTGCTACCTCCTGCCGGAACCTTCCTGTTTAGAGGATGATGAGGACGCCCACAGGGGGGCGTCCTCATCGATGGACAACCACCTCTACCGCCGACCGAACCCCTGGGGCACGAATATCGAGCCGCCCAGGTCAGCGTCGGTGAAGCTGAAAACGAAGATCTGGTTGGGATTCAAAATCGGACTTCCATTCACATCGTTAACGTCTTGAACGAAGTCGTTGTCATTGGCGATCCAGAGGGTGTGAAGAATCGAGTTCCCCTCCCAGATATCCGGGCCGAACGCGACGCCCTCAATCTTGGACGGAATTTCGTCGAGGGCGAGAGCGTTTACCCCGAGAGACGCCGCCGTTAGGGATTTAACGATATCCAGAAATAGCTTCTTCGGGACCGCATCGTTAATTGCCTCGCTGAGGGTCATCGAACCGTCATCGAGGCCACTGATGTCGATGGCGCCGTTGAGATCAATTTTGAAGAGCTGCTTCACCTTGGCATTGGTGCTCTTTCCGGGCGGTACGTTGGCTTCGCGTCCGGCGCCATCACGCTCATCGACCAGGAATTCATGGTTGTTGAGTGCGCAGATTTCGCTCACGCCCGATCCTGCGGTGAGCAGGTAGCCGAACTGATGGGTGACCCTGCCGGAGGCGATGTCGATTGTCACAATGCGCAGCAGTGTCCCCTTGGAGCCGCCGTCCTGGATTAGCGAATTTTGCATGATGCCGACCAGGGTACGGCCATCGGGTGTAATGGCCAGACCTTCCATGCCCTTATTGGCGACGCGACCGGAAGTGTTGTCCGCGATTTCGGTGGTGCCAACCGGCTGAAGGTCGCTTACGTAGAAAGACTCGGGCAACTTGAACGACCGGATGCGCATGCCGGTGAGCCGGCTGAACTGATACACATACGGGCCGTATTCGTCAGAAATGAATACACTCCCTCCGTCGTTGGAGACCCGCATGCCTTCGGAGTCGAAGCGAGCGTCGTTGGGATTGCCCGAATTATGGTTGGGATCGAAGTTGTCGGAGCGTCCGGTGAAGAAATGCTGCAAAAGGTTGTTGATTGGCGGAACGCCGGAGCCAACGCCCAAGCTGTCTCCAGTACCGTAAACGAGCGGTGTCAGGCTCCACAGCAGCGTTGTGGTCCGCAGTTCGGGGATTAGCGTGAAAGGCAGACCGCCAACAGTCGCGTTGGGCGCAAGGTGCATGGCGATGGTGTGGAATCGGTTAACATAGCTGGCGGTGTTGTCAATGTCATCATCGAATTCCACGGCATTGGGGCCGCGGTCGGGAAGGGCCAAAAAGGTATTCCCGGACGCGTAGGCGATTGCGGAGCCGAACCCGCCGAGCGAGTTGGCAGGCACTCCGTTTTCAAGGTTGTAGGTGAGACCAGAAAGATCGTCCCATGAACCGGCGCGAGACCCGTCGAGGGTGCCCACGGCGATTAAAGGCAGAGTTTGGGCTTGGCAAAGGGGCGCAACGAACAGCGCCAGAACGGCGGCAAGCAAGACAATACGCGGAGCTTTCTGCATCAGCTCATGTCCTCCTGGATGTTTTGTGGTTCCCAGGGAGATGGTGACGTGCAGAGATTACACTCAAGTTAACGTTCAATTAAATTTCGCCCCATGGCGAAACGGTGTCAGGGTGAAACGGTTCCGGGTGCCGTTTCCCCCGTGATGTATGCGCTTCTTTGAATCGACAGGCAGGGGCGCAGACATGTCAACAACGGCACGTCTGATGCGCGACTCGAGGAAACTATGAAAATCGACTTCGGTTCTTCTCTAAGTAGGGGGTAGGGGGTGATTGGAGCGTTGGGGTGGCCGCCCACCACCCCCAGCCCCTCCTCAATAAGGAGGGGAGTCCGTAATCGATTCGGGATGAACCCCCGCACCCGTCCCGCGACGGCTGGCGAGAACGCCGTCGCGGGCCTCTCCACGCTGTCATTCTGAGAGTTTGTGACTTTATTCGTTCTTTGGCCATTTGGAAGCAGTTAACTCTTTTGTTATCAGTGTCGGTTTTCGGGAGCCTCTCGAATCCCCGCCCTTCCGAATCCGTGGTAAGACCGGGGTAAGACGCAAGTCTTTGAGGGTTGTTAAGGCTGGGAGGGGCGAGATCGTTCCTGTAGTAACCGCTCCCACTGGTTGAGCAGCAAGGGTGGGGCAGGGCCTGCGTTCCAGCTTCGCATGATCTGGGTGTCGGACCAATCCCAGATGCGGCGCTGGTCGTCCTCAACTCTCACCGGCAAGCCGTCCCAATCGCCTGCGGGGTAATAAAAGGCGCCGACCACTTGCACCCAGAAGGCGATGACCACGGTGGCGGCAAACACGAAACGCAGGACGGGGCGGGCGCGGAGCGCGGCCAGAGCCGGAACCAGGAACCACGCCAGGAAGGGCAACAGATCGGTCAAGTAGCGGGGCCCGTAGCACCATCCGCCCCACCAGTCTCCTCCCGTCACTTGAGCCGCCAGCACGGCGGCCAGCGCCACGATGAGAGTGCGGCTCCAGGCAGGAGTTTTTGCTTTCCAAAGCTTGGCTGCCCCCCAGAACGCGAAGGCCGTCCAAGGCATGTAAACCAGCAGGCCGCGACTGGGGCTGAGCAGCGATCCCGACAGGCCTGTTCCCAGGCGACCCCAGAAAGAGTGATGGGCGCCGCCTTCCCTTAAGAAAGTTGGTGTGGGGTAGCCACCCAGGAATCTTGAAAAGAAATGCAGGTTGTAGGCTAGCTGCAACGAACCCAAAACGGCGAGGGGGGCGAGAAAGAGCAGCAGGCTTTTCCAATTTCTGCGGCCGAAATAGAGCAGAAAGGGGACCGCGATGACGGCCTCGAGCGGCTTGTTGGCGGCTGCCACCGCCAGGCCGAGGCCCGCCCAGAGGGGAGCGCTGCGTATGTCCGGAATACGAAACAGGGCCCAGAGCAGAACTACGAATCCTAACTCGGTCAGTCCGTGCCGCCAAAGAGCCTGGCTGGATATCGTCCAGGTGTTGCTGGCCAGGTCGTAGACGAGCGCCACTATGAGACTGGAACCACGCGAGGCGATCTTTCCTAAAGCCAGAAAAAGCAGCGCTCCCGACAGCGCGGCAAGCAGCGAGGCGCTGAGTTTTTCCATGCTGACGGCGGTCACCAGGAACATTTCTGAAAAGGGATACAGCGGAGGCGAATGGTGCGAGATCCACAAGGCGGGAAGGACATAGAGCGGCGTCACGACGAGAGGCGTGATGATGGGATAGGCCGACATCCAGTGGTCCCGGGACGGGGCGGCGAAGTACATCCCATCTTCTCCGAGCGGCTCCGCCTCACGAAGCCGGACCCATTGATCGAGGTAGAGGCTGTGGTCGAGCAGCAGGGCGAAGGGCAGGAATCGAGCCGGGAAACTGTCGTCCGTGCTGATGGTTCGAAGGTTGGCATTGTAGGTAACAAAGAATAGGATCAGCAGAAGGAGGAAATACGCCAGATCGCGCTGAGGGCGAATACTCTCGAGGCTGGGAGTCTTACCACTGGGGTGCTCCGCGGGTTTGCTCCCAGGCCCGGCCAGCGCAGGTTTTCTCTGACGTTTCCGTGAGCTCAATGTGCCCGCCCTGCGCGGAGGCTCGTGGCGTCCCCGCCCTGCCCGATCATTCCCACGTTGCGTTGCCAAAGCCGCCAAGCGCCGAATGCCCGCGCCCTATCGAAGACTCGTTTTGAAGCACTCGACGGTTGCAGTTTATCACTATGGGGCGGTTGTCGCACCATGCTCAAAAGCGCCCTGCCGGTCATGAGGAGGCCGGTAGCCTATGGTGACGCGACTGAGTTCAGCCCTGCAATCCGGACGATGGGCCTTGCGCAATGACCAGGATTTTGCGCCCTAACCGAGGGCGTGCTATCCTCGAAGGCCTAAGAATGGAGGAGGCAACCCTCCATTTTCAACTGAGGGAAACACTGGTGCAGGTATGGCAGCGATGCACACAGTCATCGTGGGAGGCGGGCCGGCGGGAGCCATGGCCGCGGAATCGCTCGCTCGTGGCGGAGAACGGGTCACGGTTTTTGAGGAGAAGCTTGGTTGGGAAAAGCCCTGCGGCGGCGGAGTGACTTACAAGGCTTTGCAACGTTACCCCTTCCTGGCTCCGGCAACGGGGGAAGGGAACGCCATCCGCGAGGTCGAGTTTGTGGCGGGCAACAACTCCCCGCTGCGGTTCGCGCTGCGTAAGCGCCTGGCCATCTATTCGCGATGCGCATTGAACGGATTACTGCTTCGCCGTGCGCAGTCGGCTGGCGCGGAGGTCGTAGAAGATCGCATCCGTGATCTCCAGCGGGTTAATTCCGGCTGGGAATTGCAAGGCCGAAGCGGCCGCTATCGGGCTGACTATCTAGTCTTGGCGGCGGGCGCGCGCACCCGGCTCCGATCGCTTTTGACGGAAGACTTCAGGTCCTGCGATTTCATGCTGACCTTCGGCTACTACGTGCCCGGCAGCGACGACCTGCTGCGCGTGCAATTCTTCGAGGGGTTTGAAGGTTATGCCTGGGCGTTTCCTCGCCCTGCTCATCTTTCTGTAGGCATCTGCGGAAAAATGGGCGAGGATAGCATGGCAGGTTTGCGCGAGCGGCTCCACGGGTTTATGCAACGATTCGGATATCCACGCGAGGGGACGAGGACCTATAGCCACTTGCTTCCCGCGCTCAGTGTCGATGCTTGGGGCGGGCTGCGGCTGGGCGGGTCAGGCTGGGCGCTGGCGGGAGATGCCGGCGGGTTGGTCGACCCCATCACGGGTGAGGGGATTTATTATGCGTTGCGCTCCGGCGAGTTGCTCGCGGCGTCGCTGCTCGAGGGTGTGCCGGAACTTTACCCCGAACGCGTTCAAGAGGAATTCGGCAGGTCACTGGCGCTAGGGGCGCGGTTTGCCCGCGCTTTCTATTACGGAGATTTCTTGGCGGGAGCGATACCCACGCGCATGGTCGAGCTGGGGTCGCGCAGCCCACGATTCCTGGATGTCATCCAGGATATGATGGAGGGCTCGCGGTCCTACTTTGGCCTGGCGTCAGAGTTCTATCTGGGGCTTGCGACGGCGCTTTGGGATGTTGGAGTAGGATCTCTTCGACAGACCTTTCACGCCCATTCCGAGAGGCCGGGCGAAAACGTACCCTCGAGCTGGAAGAAATCACATGCCCTCTAAATCCCACGAACTCTTTCAAGAGGCCCTCGGCCTGATGCCCGGAGGCGTGAACTCGCCGGTGCGCGCCTTTCGCGCCGTGGGGGGCGATCCGGTGTTTATTGCCCGCGGCGAGGGCTCGAGCATGGTTGACGTGGATGGCAAGAAATACGTTGATTACGTTCTATCTTGGGGACCCTTGATTCTTGGCCACTGCCATCCGGAAGTTGTGGAAGCCCTGGCCAAGGCCATCGAGACCGGAACGAGCTTCGGAGCCTGCACACAAGCTGAGGTCGAACTGGCCGGGCGAATACGCGATGCGTTTCCTTCCATCGAGCGCGTGCGCCTCGTGAACTCCGGAACAGAGGCTACGCTTTCCGCTCTGCGCGTGGCTCGCGCTGCCACTGGCCGGGACAAGATTCTAAAGTTTGAGGGTTGCTACCACGGCCACGGCGATAGCTTGCTGGTGAAAGCGGGCTCAGGCGTAGCTACGCTGGGATTGCCTGACAGCCCCGGCGTTCCTCGAGCGCTCGCGGAGCTGACCATTACGGTGCCCTTCAATGACTCGGCGGCGCTTGAGGAAGCGTTTCGAATTCATGATCATCAATTCGCCGCTGTGATCGTCGAGCCAGTGGTGGGGAATTCGGGTTGCATTCCGCCGCAGCAGGGCTTCCTTGAGAAGCTTCGCAAGCTGTCGGCTGCGCATGGAACTGTCCTTATTCTTGACGAAGTGATGACGGGCTTCCGCGTGGCTTACGGAGGTGCGCAGGACTTGTACGGGGTTCAGCCTGACCTCACATCGCTCGGGAAAGTCATCGGCGGAGGTTTACCCGTGGGAGCCTACGGAGGTAAGGCTTCGCTAATGGATTGGGTGGCGCCCGCGGGGCCTGTTTACCAGGCTGGAACGCTTTCAGGAAATCCTCTGGCGATGGCTGCGGGGCTGAAGACGCTTGAGATTCTGCGGCGCCCAGGCACTTACCAGCAGCTCGAGGCAATCTCGAACGAACTCGTTTCGGGCGTGGCTGCGGCGGCGGCGAAGGCAGGCGTGCCGCTTACCGTGAATCGCGTGGGATCAATGTTCACTTGCTTTTTCAATCGCGATGCAGTGACAGACTACGTTTCCGCGAAGAGATCGGACGCTGGAAAGTTTGGGCGCTTTTTCCGTACACTCCTCGAACGCGGTGTATACTTTCCCCCTTCGCAGTATGAGGCAGCATTTGTTTCTACTGCGCATAGTGAGGCGGACGTGGCTCGGACCATCGAGGCAGCCGCGGAAGCCTTTGCCCAAGTCCAGGCGGGATGATGCGGGGGCGCGATGGTCGGGCTTGCGACCGGGCGCTGGCGACTGACGGCTGACAACTTACGATTGACTGGAGCAATTGATCATGAATTCTCGAGAGCGTGTGAGTCTGGCACTTCAACACAAAGAAGCGGACCGGGTCCCCATGGACCTGGGCGGCACCACTGTGACCGGGATGCATGTGAGCACGGTTTACCGCCTCCGGCAGGCCTTGGGGCTTGATAAGCCCGGGACGCCTGTGAAGATCATTGAACCCTTTCAGACGTTAGGTGAAATCAAGTTGGACCTCGTCGAGGCGCTTGGGACCGACGTCGTCGTGCTGGCCGGTTTAGGCACCTCCTTCGGGTTTCCATTAGAGGGTTGGAAGGAGTGGACCTTTCCGGACGGGACGCCAACGTTAGTGCCCGCAGGGTTCAATACCATGCCCGAGCCCGACGGGGACCTTCTCATGTACCCGCAAGGAGACCGGTCGGCTCCTCCCAGCGGTCGAATGCCCCGCGGCGGATTTTATTTCGACGTTATTGTCCGGCAGCCTCCCATCGACGAAAGCGCGCTGAGGGTCGAGGATCACCTGGAAGAATACGGCCCGATCTCCAACCATGAGTTGGAGCACTTCCGGCGCGAGTGCGAGAGGCTTCACACAGAGACAGATAAGGCGATCGTCCTGAACCTTGGGGCGCTGGCCTTGGGTAACATCGCTCGTGTCCCGGGCCCGGGACTCAAGCACCCGAAGGGAATACGCGACATCGAAGAGTGGTACATCAGCCTGACCGCGCGACGCGACTTCATCTACCGCGTCTTCGAAGCCCAGACAGAAGTCAACCTGGCAAACATCCAGAAGATTCAATCGGTCGTCGGGGACCGTGTGACGGCAGTGTATCTGACAGGAACGGATTTCGGCGCCCAGAATGGCCCCTTTGTCTCGCCCAAAACCTACCGTGAACTCTTTCTCCCCTTCCACAAGCAGGTCAACGATTGGGTGCACCAGCACACGACCTGGAAGACTTTCATCCACTCCTGCGGTTCGGTGTTCGATTTGGTCGAGGATTTCATCGCTGCCGGGTTCGACATCCTGAACCCGGTTCAAGCCTCCGCCGCACGCATGGACCCCAGGGAACTTAAGCGGACGTTTGGCGATCGGATCGTCTTCTGGGGCGGCGGAGTGGACACCCAACGTACCTTGCCTTTTGGTTCACCCGACGAGGTGCGCAAGGAAGTGCGCGAGCGCCTCAAGTTGTTAGGCCCCGGCGGCGGTTTCGTATTCAATGCAATCCATAACATTCAAGCGCTGGTGCCCGCGGAGAACGTGCTTGCCATGTATGAAACGGCGCGCCTGTGCGGCCAGTATCCTTTGTGATGTGAACTCTTCCCGAGCGTCACTCGACGCTTCGCCAAACAGTCGTTCGTCTCCCGCTCCTCTACAGCCGCTAGAGATAAGTGGGCGGCCCTAATGCGCTGATAACGACCGAGGTGTAGGGGGACGGCTTGCCGTCCCCTTTCGGCGGGCCGTTGGCCTGCTGGTATGGCAAGCCCTACCCCCTACACCAGCCCGATGCAGCCCCGTAGCGTAGGAACAGGCGGCTGTGCGCCTCAGCCTTCTTCACCGCTCGTTATCGACGGATTCGGTGGCGTCGTCCTACATTGATCCCACTACGAACCACCACACCACAATCGCCTGGACGCACCTTCGCGATGTGGTCCGCCGGCTTTCATACCCAAAACAGGCGGTGTCCCCACCAGCCTCAGCGCGATCTAAATTTCATGGCTACACTTGCGAAACCCATCGCATCAGATAACCAGGGCCGAAAATGGGGGCAACTCGTTCGGTGGATAGGCGCAATGGGGGATCTCCGTTTGGCAATTGGTTCGGGATTCCGTTCGGTGAACTCTGCCGGGCTGTCTGGAGAGAGGTTAATGAGGACAATTGCACGGGTTGGGCAGCGGAGATGTCGTATTACTTCGTCGCCGCGCTGTTTCCTTTTTTTATCTTCCTCGCGGCGGTGGTCGGTTTCCTTCCTTTCACAGGCTTTTGGAATGAAATCGTGTATTGGGTGGTCCGATGCCTTCCCCCCGAGGCCCAAAAATGGGTTTTGCTCGCCGTGTTGGGGCTTACCCGAGGACGAATACCGTTCCTTTCCCTTGGAGTTTTGGGCACGGCGTGGACTGCTTCCACTGGAATCATGAGTCTGATGGATTCGCTGAACGCCGCTTACGAAGTGCGCGAGACACGCAACTATTGGAAGAGGCGCGCTCTTGCTCTCCTGCTTCTCGTGATCTTGTCATTTCTGGTGATCGCGGCATTTGGCGTATTTACGATGGGTCATTCACTGGGTGTCCGACTGGCCGCTCGCGCGGGCCGTGTCGTTTCCTTGAGTCCCTTGTGGGACGTTGGGCGATGGGCCCTTTCACTCGCCCTGATCGGGTTAGCTGCCGCCATCAGCGACTACGCTCTTCCCAATAGGAGACGCCGTTGGCGGTGGGTAACTCCCGGGAGCCTCTTTGTGATTCTGGCATGGGCGCTCGCTTCAACGGGGTTTAACGCTTTTATCCATTACGTTGCAGGTTACAGCAAGACATACAGAGCGCTCAGTGGGCTGATGATTCTAATGGCTTGGATTTACATCGTGAGCTTTATCATTCTTGTGGGCGCGGAAGTGAACAGCCAGCTCGATAAGATCAGGTCTCCAGCAGGTTAAAGGACGTGCCAGGAGGTAGGTGATTGTCGCGGTGTGATTACCGATTGTCGATTCTCATTCCATTTGTAATCCTGCCTGGCTTGGCCTGTGTGCCGCTTCCCGCCGCGGCCCAACAGTTGACCGTGCAGCAACAAGCCATCTATGAAGGGCAGAAGGTTGTAGCGGTGGAATTGATCTCGAAGCCGGTTACGGATGTTGAATCACTGCGTTCAGTGGTCACTCAAAAAGCCGGTGAGCCATATTCTCACGCGAAGGTGACAAGCAGCGTCGTGGCTTTGGAAAAGTCGAGGCGGTTCTCTAAGGTGGACGTGCTGGTCAAGCCGGAGGGCGCGGGTCTGCGTCTGGTTTTTGTGATGCATCCGGCATTCTATATCGGGATCATCAGCTTTCCCGGCGGCTCCAAGCACTTCAACTATGCTCGTTTGCTCCAGGTCGTAGATTACCCAGCCGAGGAACCGTACGAAGAGAATCGCGCCAAAAACGCTGAGCCGGCCTTGCAAGCATTCTTCGCCAGGCAAGGATACTTCATGGCACGCGTAGAAGAGGAAACAAAGTTTGACGAGTCTCAAGACCTGGCAAATTTGATTTTTCACGTCACCCTTAATAAGCGGGCCAAACTCGGACGCGTATCGGTAACAGGACCTCCACCCCAGGAAGCAGCGCGCCTCGAAAACTTCCTCACCTCTTTCCGTGCCTGGTTTCGGGGAGCATCCTTGAAGACGGGCAAGGCATACGATCCGGAGCGGATTCAGGCGGCGGCTCGCTACTTGCGTGATTGTCTTGGCAAGCAGGACCGTTTGGCGAGCCGCATTCATTTCGAACCGCCGCATTACGAACCCGAAACAAATCGCGCTGATCTGGATTTCCGGGTAGACCTTGGGCCGACGGTATCCGTTCGCGTTGCGGGCGCTCACATTTTTGAACGAACCTTGCGCAAGTTGATCCCGATGTACCAGGAGGGCGCCTTTGATAGTGACTTGGTGGACGAGGGCCACCGGAACCTGGTGTCCTATTTCCAAAGCAAAGGATACTTCGATGTGAAGGTGAGCCAACAAGTGCAGGATGAAGCGTCTGCCAAGTCTGTGGTTTATCAGATTGACAAAGGGAACAAGCATCGGGTGAAAAACGTGCGGATTGCCCGCAATGGGCATCTTAAGGAAAAGGATTTGATGGGTCAGGTCGTCATCGCGAAGGCGCACCTGCTTTCGCGCGGCAAGTTCAGTGAGGATTTGCTGACCAAGAGCACCGCAAACCTAAAGGCTTTTTATCAGAATGCGGGTTTTGCGGACGTCAAGGTTCAGCCCGAGGTAGTTGACCGTGAGCCGGATGTTTACGTGACCTTTCACATCACGGAGGGCCAGCGCACGGTCGTCGATTCGTTTCAGGTGCAGGGGAACAAGACTCAAAGCGTATCAACGCTCGCTTCGCAGAGCTTGCAATTAAAGACGGGCGGGCCGTATTCGCCTTTGTTGCTGGACCAGGATCGCAACCGCATCGTCGCGACCTACTTGAATCTGGGCTATATGAACGTCAGCTTCAAGTTGACCGTGGCGCCTGTCGAGAAGGATCCTCATCGTGTGGCGGTGACGTACCTTATCGTCGAGGGTCCGGAAACCCACATCAGCGATGTTGCTTACCTCGGCGGTCCGCATACGAGGCGGTCGTTCCTGGAGCGGAATACCACCCTCAAACCGGGAGGAGCGGTGAGCGAAGGCAAGCTACTCGAGTCCGAGGGCAAACTCTACAACTTCGGAATTTTCGATTGGGCCGAGGTCTCGCCTCGCAAACCTATCACCGACCAGAAGGAAGAAGTAGTTTTGGTGAAAGTACACGAAGCGAAGCGTAATTCCGTGGGTTATGGTTTGGGATTCCAATCCACCTCCCGCGAGGGCGGGCTCAGCTCGGGGATCATTGCTCTACCCGGCCTGCCCGCGCTTGGACTGCCCGAGTCGTTTACTACTCACGAGCCCTACATCCTGAGTCCCTTGGGCTCGCTCGAGTACAGCCGCCTCAACATTATGGGACGTGCGGAAACTGCGTCCGTCTCCACGCTCGTGTCGCGGCTTGATCAACGGCTCTCCTTTACCTACACTGACCCGCAGTTTCCCGCCATGAACTGGAGCGCCTTGTGGAGCTTTACGGCGGAGCGCAGCACCATGAATCCGCTCTTCACCGCTCGCCTTGGGTCGGCGTCCGTTCAACTCGAGAAAGCACTGAATACGGCCAAAACTATGCGGCTGCAATTCCGCTACACCTATCAGCGCACCACGCTAACCAATCTGTTGATTGAGAATTTTGTGCCGCCCGACGACACGAACATTAAAGTTTCCAGATTTTCCACCGCATTTATTCATGACACTCGCGACAAGCCGCTCGATGCTCACAAGGGCGTTTTCCAGACGCTGGATTTTGGAATCAGTCCGACTGCCATTGGTTCCACCGACAACGTCGTCCGTTTCTTTGGGCAGGCGGCGTTCTATCGCGAGATCAAACCGTGGCTGGTCTGGGCCAATAATTTTCGCTTGGGGATGGTGAAGTCATACGGGGACAGCCACGTCCCGCTGAGCGAGCGGTTTTTCTCCGGAGGAGCAGATAGCTTGCGCGGCTTTCCTCTCAACGGGGCCGGACCGCAACAGACAGCATTTCTGTGTACATCCGCCGGCGAGCCATCTTCGTGTACTACGAAAATTACAGTTCCCACGGGAGGCCGGGAGCTTGCCATCTGGAATACCGAAGGACGCTTCCCCATACCCCTCATGAAGAATCTGGGGGGAGCCATCTTCTACGATGGCGGTAATGTGTACAGCAACATCGGTTTCAAAGGCTTCGTTAATGGTTATAGCAACACGGTCGGATTTGGACTGCGGTATCAGACACCTGTTGGGCCGGTGCGGATCGATCTTGGGCAAAACCTGAACCCGGTGCCTGGGCTCAAGTCCACGAACTTCTTTGTCACGCTGGGGCAGTCGTTCTGACGGCATGATAGAGCGGTCCCTTTGTGAGAATAAAAGCTAAGCTTTCGTCACCCTTGCGCGTGCAGGGGTCCACGGGGAATGACTCATGACTTCGAGGCGGATCCTTCAAATCGGGCTGGCAGCGTGCTGCGTGCTTGCAATAGTCTTTGTCGCGGGCGGCTTGGTGATACGTAGCCGCGCCTTTCACCGCTATCTACTCGCCATCGTTGTGAAGCAGGCGCAGCATGCGGTGGGAGGGCGCGTTGACATTGGCGATTTCACGCTTCGGCTTGCGGATATGCGTGCCGACTTGTACCGCATCGCGATCCACGGAACCGAACCCGGCCTCCAGAAACCGCTGCTGTGGGCTGGCCACCTTACCGTTGTCCTGAAGCTGGTTTCGCTATCGCGCCGGCAGATTAACCTGCAAGAAATCGAAGTTGATCACCCTGTCGTCCATTTCTTGGTTAACGAGCACGGGCACAATAATCTTCCGGCGATTCCGCCCGCCCCCCCTGGAAAGAAGCCCACGAGCATCTTTGATCTCGCAGTCCGGCGCTTTGTGCTCAGACAGGGTGAAATCTATTACAACGATCTCGAGACACCGCTCGAGGCGGAACTCCGCGACTTCCATGCGCAAATCTCGTTTGACGCTTCCAAAGCCCGGTACGACGGCAGTCTGGCGTACCGCCAAGGACTCGTTCGCTATGGTGAATATAATCCGCTCGAGCATGATCTCGAGGCGCAGGTTAGCGCTACTCCCTCCGGCCTGACGTTGAGTTCTTTGCGCCTTGCGAGCGGCTCTTCACGTATTACAGCGCAAGCGCACATGCAGGATTATTCGAATCCCTTGGTGGATGGCTCTTATGATGTAGTCCTCGCCACAAGCGAGGTCAGGAAGCTTCTACGAAACGACTCCTTGCCCGCAGGGATGATTTCGACACGGGGGACAGTGCATTATCGAGCCCTGGCCGGGCAGCCTTTCATAAACAGCCTGGCCGTCCAGGGCCAGGCTCAGCAGCCCCATGCTGTCCGTCGAAACGCCACAGGCTCGCACCGGCGTTCAGACGTTGCGCGCTGAGTATCGTCTTAACAAGGGTGATCTCGAAATTCGTGAAGCGCAGGCAGAAGTTCTGGGGGGCCACGTGGAAGCCCAGCTCATCATGAAGAATCTGGCCGGGACTCCTGAAGCGCATGCCAAGGCCGAAGTGAGGGGGCTTTCGTTCTCGAATGCGAGCGCCGCGCTGCGTACAAAGCCGCCAGTCCGCATCGCCGGCCACCTTGATGGAAGCGTCAACGCTTCGTGGCGTGGCAGCATGGAGGACCTTCAAGTCAATTCGGACGCAACGATCGCCGCGCGCGCTCCGGTTGCATCGGGGCCTGATTCTTCGGCTGGAGCTGGGGCACAACCCAGTGTTGACGCAAGCGCTCTTCCTATGGAAGGGGTGGTCCACCTCACATACAACGGTCCAAGCGGTGTTATTACCTTACGTCAAACCTCAATGCACACTCCTCACACGACTGTTAGCATGGAGGGCAGTGTTGGCGAGCAATCCAGCTTGAGAATTCAGGCCCACTCCGATGACCTAAGTGAAATTGACGGCTTGCTGCTCACGCTCCGTACTGCCAACGCCGGCAAGGCTTCGTCGCCGTCAAAACCACCTCAGCTATTAGGCCTCGGGGGATCGGCGTCTTTTGAGGGCCAGGTCGCAGGGACGATGCACAACCCACGGGTTACAGGGCACATGTCCGGCACGAACCTGCGATACCAGAATGTAACATTGCAAGCGCTGACTTCCAATCTTGACTTGAGCCCTTCCGGCGTTGCACTGCATCAGGGAGATCTCCAGATCAGCGCGAAGGGCCGTGTGAAATTTGATGGGACAGTGGGCTTGAGAAATTGGTTATACACGCCGCAAGACCCAATCGATCTTCGGATGACCGCTGACTATGTACCGGTGGCCGACGTGGAAGAATTGGCTCGCATGCAATACCCGGTTAGCGGGAACTTGTCGGTCAACCTATCCTTTCACGGCTCGCAAGAGAATCCAGCAGGGCAGGGAACGGTGCGCCTGGCGCAAGCTCGCGCCTGGGATCAGCCCATCCAGGATCTTTCCGTGCAGTTTCAGGCCGCCGATAACAGCATTCACTCCACCTTGAATGTTCGCTCGCCCGCGGGCTCCGGAAGCGCCAAAGTCAATTATTCACTCAAGGACGAAGCCTACGACGCGCAAGCCGACTTCCCCGGTATTCACCTGGATAAACTGCAACCCCTCCAGAAGTGGAATCTGGAATTAACCGGCGTCGTGAAAGTCTCTGCCCGCGGCCGGGGCACCGTCAAGGATCCGCAACTCGAGGCCACTATTGAAGCGCCAAGCCTGCAATTTCGGAAGCAGAAACTTGACGGCCTGAGAGTACATGTGGGAGTTGCGCGGCAGCAGGCGACTTTCTCGGTTGATTCGACAGTCGTGGGCGCCTACGTGAAGGCTCAAGGCACGGTGAACCTCAACGCCGATTACGATGCGAATGTGACCATTGACACGCACGCTGTACAGCTTGGCCCCCTCCTCGCCACTTATCTCTCCGCTCCCGGTATCCAGGGCCAGACCGAATTGCACGGTTCAATCAAAGGCCCTCTAAAGCGGCCGGAGCAACTGGAAGGTCAAATCGTAATGCCGACGCTCGGTCTCAATTACCAATCCTTCCAGATTGCCAATGCGTCGCCCATTCGAATCGATTACAAAGGGCGCACCCTGACCCTTCAGCCGGCCGAGTTGAAAGGCCCGGAGACTGACCTTCATTTACAAGCCACGGTTCCGCTGGGGGGCCAAGAGGCCTTGCGCGCCACAGCCACTGGCAAAGTCAACCTCCACCTTATTCAGGTGATGAACTCCCAGTGGAGCAGTTCAGGCCAAGTCAAGGTGGATCTCGCCGCCCAGGGTGTCGCCGCCCATCCCGATATTCGTGGACAGGTGCAAGTGATCGACGCGGCGTTTCAAGCGCCGGGCGCGCCCCTTGGAGCGGACAAGATCAATGGAGAATTTGACGTGCAGGGTGGTCGCGTAAATATCAAGAGTTTTTCTGCTCGCAGTGGCGGCGGAACGGTCACGGCGCGAGGCTTCGCAGCCTATAAGCCAGGAGTTCGATTCGACGTCAATTTATCGGCTCAGGATCTTCGGCTGCGCTACCCGGAAGGTTTGAGGGCGGTGCTCAAATGCGATTTGAACTTGGTTGGAACGCCGGAGGCGGCGGCTCTGAACGGCCAAGTTCTGGTAGACGGCGTTTCATTTACTCCCGCATTCGATCTCTCCAGCTTTGCCGACCAATTTTCGGGAAACTCCGCGCCACCTACAGCGAGATTCATGCAGAACGTCAAAATGAATGTGTCATTGAAATCGACCAACGAGATGTCATTAGCAAGCAGCCAATTGAGCCTCGATGGGTCTGCCGATTTACGTGTGGCCGGAACCTTGGGGGACCCCGTAATTCTCGGCCGTACGCAAATCACGGGCGGAGAATTGTTCTTCAATGGGCTGCGCTACCAAGTGGAGCACGGAACCATTCAGTTTGCGAATCCTGTCAGCACCGAACCGGTGTTGAATATCGCGGTGACGACGACCGTTCAGCAATTCAATATCAATGTGAATTTGGTGGGTCCGCTCGACCGGCTTGCGCACCACCTATACCTCCGACCCGCCGCTTGCTTCCGTGGATATCATCAGCCTGCTTTTTACCGGCCAGACTACGGAGGCGTCTGCCGCAAGTCCCAGTACTCCGCAATCCGTCGTGGCAGGGCAAGTTGCGGGGCAGGTGAGCAGCCGCTTGGGCAAAATGGCGGGCATCTCCTCGTTGACCATCGATCCGCAGATTGGAGGGAACCAGAGCAATCCGGGCGGAAGCATCGGCATCCAGCAGCGCGTCACCAAGAACTTGTATTTCACTTTTACTACCGACCTCACAAATACTCAGGGGGACGTGGTTCAAGTCGAGTATCAGATCACCAAAAGATATGCAGTGAGCGCCATCGCCAGCGGAAAACCAGGGTTATTCTTTACAGGTGAAAATGCACAAGAAGTTTTGAAGGTAACCGAAGTGCGCTACTATAGTGGAACTACATGCCGAATACATGATGGCGGAAGAGAAGATCACACGCGAGTACGATTTGCCGCGAACTCTGGGCGTGATGGATTCGACTGCGATCGTTATCGGTATCGTCATTGGATCCGGCATTTTTGTATTGCCCAATCTGATCGCCAGAAACCTTCCGTCGTCGTTGGCCATCCTTTCAGCCTGGCTGATTGCAGGCGTGCTCTCATTTTTCGGGGCGTTGGCTTATGCCGAATTGGGGGCGATGCTGCCCGCCACAGGCGGCCAGTACGTGTATTTGCGCGAGGCCTACGGGCCGATGTGCGCATTCGTGAGCGGGTGGACGTTCATGCTTGCGGTCTTGTCGGGTGGGAGCGCCTGGCTGGCCGTTACGTTTTCGATCTACGCCCGTTATTTCGTTCCGCTGTCGCCCACGATGAGCAAGATGTTATCGATTGCTCTAATCGCGGCTGTCTCGGTGGTCAACTTCGTGGGGGTCAGAGAGGGCGCTTGGGTCCAGCGCACCTTCACTTACCTCAAGATTGCGGCGCTGCTGGTTCTTATCGGGTCAGCCTTCTTGAGTCCGCATAGCGCCTCCGCTGCGGCTCCTGCCCCTTCTCCTCCGATTTCACTCGCGCATTTCGGGGTGGCCATGGCGGCCTGCCTGATGGCCTACAACGGCTGGAGCTACGTTAGTTTTGTGGCCGGCGAGGTAAGGGACCCGCAGCGAAGCCTTCTGCGATCGCTGGCCATTGGCATGGGCGTCGTGGCGGCACTGTATGTGCTTGCCAATGTGGCGTACTTGAGAGTGATGGGCATTCCCGAGATCATCTCGACAGAGCGCGTCGGCGCGGATTTGGCGATGCGAACTATGGGTTCCATCGGAGGAACTTTTATAGCGGCTACCGTTCTGCTTTCCATTGTCGGCGCGGTTAACGGCTGCATTCTGACTGCTGCCCGGCTCCCCTTTGCGCAGGCCCGGGATGGGCTGTTCTTTGCCAGATTTGGAAATGTCCATCCCCGGTTTCAAACGCCTTCGAGCGCCATTATCTGGGGCGGAATGTGGACCGTCGTCCTCATCCTCACGGGCTCATACGAGACGCTCTATTCCTACTCGATCGTTGCGGCCTGGATCTTCTACACCCTGAGCGTTGGGGCCGTCTTTGTCCTGCGCCGGAAACTGCCCAGCGCTCCCAGGCCTTACAGGATGTGGGGCTATCCCGTCACCCCGCTGCTGTTCGTAGTCATGTCGGTGTGGTTCGTAGCAAACGCGTTCGTGAGCCAGCCCGGCCCTTCATTAACGGCCTGCGCCATCGTTGCCACCGGCGCGATAGCTTATTGGATCTGGCGCAGAGTTAGGGCGGGAGGTAGTACTTGCTGACGAAAGTCCGCGTAATATTCGCGAGTGCCTTGGAAGGGCGGGGCTTTAGCCCCGCCCTGGAAAACGGTTTATCAATCGGGGGCTTTAGCCCCTGAGGCATCGTGGCTTCAGGGCCTAAAGGCCCAATTCGTCGGGCACCGTCAGGCGGCGGGGCTGAAGCCCCGCCCTTCCAAGGCACCCCGTTATTACGGCGTATTTCGTCATTAAGTACTAGCGCCGGGGGCAGGTGTTGAGTTTTCCGGCTTTCACTTTTTCACTATTTTCGGACGTAGGAAGAATTGACATGCCGGGCGCCTGTGGCCATGAGCTTTTCCACGTCGGCTCTAGTCTTGATTCCGCCTCGAGCGCCCAAAGCGGTGCAGTTTAGTGCGGCCATGGCATTCGAGAAGTCCAGAACCTTGCTCATTTCCCATCCTGCCAACAGCCCGTAGATGAAGGCGCCGTGAAAGACGTCTCCTGCGCCTGTGGTGTCGATGGCTTCCACCTCGAATCCGGGCGAGTAGTGGAATTCTCCTTCGGAATAAATCAGCGCGCCGTCCTTTCCCAGCGTCATGCCGGGCGTCTTCGCTTTGTATTTGGAATTGGCAACCTCGAGGACGCGGAAGGGATCGGCCTGGCCGGTCAGGGCGAAAAGAAATTTGGTGGAGGCAATCAAATAATCGATGTAGGGGAAGAGGCGTTCGATTCCCTTATACGCGGTGTCGAGATCGGCAACCACGGGGATTCGGGCGCGATGAGCCCAGCGCGCGGCCTTGAGGCAAGCGGCGACGTCGCACCCGTCGAGGTGCAAAACGCGGGCAGAAGTGATGGCGCTTTCCCTGAGTTCTTTCGGAGAGACGGTCAAGCGCGGATCGCGATCCCAGAAGACCGTGCGCTCGCCGCTCGACTGCTCGACGAAGATGTGACCGTACTGGTTGGGAGCCCCACGAACCACGCGTGTATATCGCAGGTCCACTCCCTCGCGTTTCAAACTGGCGAGCTGGATCTTACCGCCCTCATCATCGCCGACTTTACCGATGTACCGGGTGCGCAGCTCCAGCCGCTGGCAGGCAACAAGAGCGGTGGCGACTTGACCGCCGGCGTGAGTCGATGTGGATAATACCCGCTCCTTTCCACCCAGGGCAGGGAAGTCGCGCACACTATAAACTGTATCAGTGGCGTTCAATCCCAGGCCAACCACATCAATTGTACTTTTCGGCAAACAATCCTCCGTGGCGCAGGTACCCTGCTTTGAAAATGACTTCCCTCCTCACGTGGGTGGCGCCGACATTGCTTTCTATGCCGGCGACAGAGGGCGCAGACATACAGGGCAATGTCTGCGCCACCCAGCCCATTTTCATGGTTTCTGGGTGCCCGCCAGCAGACGGGCATGAGCGACTGCTTTGATATAACTACTCCACCCTGTCGAGCAGCACCGACGTGCTGTCGAAATCGCCCACCAAGTCGAAATCCAAACCGTGGTTCATCAGGTAGGCCCCGCTTAACACGCTCTGTTTTTCCGCCAGCTTGTTGTCAATGGGGTGGAGGCGATACAGTGCGTCCCCTACAAGCCCGCGCAGGTAGAGGGTTGGGGCCCGGCGAGAGAATTGTTGGGAATGCAAGAAGGCAAATACCACCGCTTGCTTTCCGTCCGCCGCCAAGTATTCTTCCGCGGCCAGGCTCCCTTCCCGCAGCGAGGCCAGGCGGTACAGGTCGCCCTGCTGAAGGGTTTGCCGGATGCTCTTGTAGTAGGCGATCATGGCCTTCGCCACGTTGAGGTCCGCCTGGGGCCATTTGCGAAGATCACAGCAGAGGCCGAATGAGCCCCCCATGGCGATCCCTTCGAGAAAGCGAAACTTCAACGGCGTGCTGCGATCGTTCGTGCCGGGGTTGTCGCCAACCCCGCCGTTGATCAGTTTTGGCGCATGGACGAAAGTGTAACCTTCCCAGATGCGGAGCCCGTCAAAGGCGTCGCCGTTATCGCTGGTGTTGATCTGCTCCATGCGCTTCATGAACTCAAGGTCAACGCGCCCTCCGCCTCCCTCGCTCGTCTCGAACTCGACCGTGGGGTGCTTGGCGCGCAGGCGGTCAATCAACTCGTAGAGATTGGTCACGTACTTCACCCAAATCTGCTTTTGCTCCGCCACCGGCGCTTCCGGCCAGCCCGGCTCCGAAACGTGGCGGTTCATGTCCCACTTCACTATCTTGATATCATTCTCTTGGAGAATCTTATCAAAAGTATTAAATGCCCACTCTTTCACGTCGTCGCGGGCCAGGTTGAGCATCAACTGGTTTCTGCCCTCGCTGCGCGGGCGCCCCGGGAAGTTGATGACCCAGTCGGGGTGCTGTCGATAGAGCTTGCTGTCAGGGTTCACCATCTCGGGCTCCCACCACAGGCCAAAATCCATGCCCAGCGTGTGAATGTAGTCAATGAGCGGCTTCAGGCCGTGCGGGAACTTGTCCGGATCCGCGAACCAGTCGCCCAGGCCGGCGCGGTCGTTCTTGCGCTCGCCGAACCAGCCGTCGTCCATCACGAACTGCTCGGCGCCGAGCCCGGCGGCAATCGCGGCGAACTGCTTCTGGTTTTCCTCGCTGACAGCAAATTCCGTCACACACCAGGAGTTGAAAACCACCGGGCGCAGACGCGGAGGCGGCTGATGAGGTACAATCTCGTCGAGTTCGAGGTGATGCAGATTTCGAGAAGCCGCACCGAACCCTCCCTCACTGTACCCGCCGTAAAACTCCGGCGTCGAAAGACTCTGCCCCGGCTTTAGCTGGTATCCAAAATCAAAATCATTGTACCCGCCCACCACGCGTACCTGCTGGTTGGGCGTTTGCTCGACTACGATCTTCCAGTTGCCGCTCCAGCCGAGCGCTCCGAACCATACCCGGCCGCTCTCCTCGTTCGCCTCGCCCTTGTAGTCGATCGCGAAGTACGGATTCATCTGGTGGCTGGTCACCATGCGGCGGCTCTCCAGAACTTTTTTGCCCTGATGAATCGCTTCCTGCGTGACTTGGTTCTCAGCGGCCCAGCGGCCCGGCAAATAAGTTAGCCGATAGCCAACCCCCGGCGGGAGATACCACACCCCGGACTGGGCGCTCTCCACCACCAAGGATTGCCTGGTCTGGTTTTCGATAAGCGTGCTCTTGCGGATGATGTCGTGGCGAGGGAATACGCGATAAGTTAAGGTCACGAACAAGTCGTAGTTGATGTCCTTCGTCCGCACCGCAAGGGTGTCGCCCTTTACTTCGTGCGAGACATACTTCAACACCAGATCACGCACTCCGCCGGCCAGGGTCACCTTCAGGCAAGGTTCAGTGAAACGCATGCCGCCCCAGCCGGGGTATTCCTCGCTGGCCATGCCCTCGGGGCTTTCGAAAGGGTAAGCCTCAGGCGTGTGGGCTGAGGCAAAATCCTGGTCGCGGGCAATCTTTTTGCCCCAATAGAGGTTCTGGAGCGCGCTCTGTTCGTTAATGCCGAAGACATAGGAAGTGTGGCCGGTCTCGAGGATGAATATCTTCGAATCCGGGAGATAGCGGACCGGCGCATCATCCGGCGCAGCTTTTGATGCCGAAGGCGCGAGGCATAGCACCATCATGATTTGCAGCGCAACAAGGCCACTCTGAAAAAACCTGAAAAGGATTTCTCGCTGGCGATGCATAAGCGTTTCTCCTTACGAGGAAATTCCTTGTGGAATGCAGCCGCCTTCCAAAAGGTGCTTCCCGACCCATGGCCCAAATGCTTTGGGACACAGGGCTCCACCTACATTCGACGTGACGCACGAGTGATTCGAAAACCTGACCCCGACCTGGCTTATGGGATTCACCTCCGTCGGGTTGAGTCAGTATATCCGGGATTTAGACCAGATATCGCTAATTTTGACTTGAGGGAGTTGTTCAGTATCGTAGGCGCAAGGCTTGCCCTTGCCTCGTGGGCGGACACCGTGGGAAACGGGAGACAGCGGGCCGTCCCATACGCGCAAGAATATCGGCATTCACGTCTTCGCAATCGGTTGACTCCAGCGCCTATGCCCTCGCTAACTTGGGAGCGGCCCCTTGACAAACTAAGCTCACTAGTATAGGCTAGTACTGGAAGACGAGCTTTTGTGCCAGCAGCGCCGATAAATCGCGGAAAAACCCTGCCAGCGGTCTCTTCAGAATGCCAATATGTCACTCCACTGACGAATCGCCATCCGCTGCGAAACTTAAAATCACGGAACAAAGCGAGAATGTCTATGAAAACAAAGGAAGACGTCAAGAACTCGAGGGGTCAAGAAGTTGAAGAGTCAAGAGGTGTAAAGCAAGAGCCGGCCGAGACCCCCCAGCCGCAGTCGGGGTTGCGACGGGCCGCTTCTCAACTCCTCGACTTCCCGACTCTTCGACACCGTTATCGGCGGAACAAAGCGAGAATGTCTATGAAAACAAAGGAAGAGGTCAAGAAGTCAAGGGGTCAAGAAGTTGAAGAGTCAAGAGGTGCAAAGCAAGAGCCGACTGGGGCCCCAACCGCGGTCGGGGTTGCGGTGGATCGGCTTCTCGACTCCTCGACTTCTCGACTCTTCGACACCGTTATCGGCGGAACAAAGCGAGAATGTCTATGAAAACAAAGAATGTCCTAGCGCCTATGGTAGGCCGTCCCCCCAGTAACTTCGGATCAGCCGCCCGCGATAGCCCCGAGTACCACAAAAGGCTCCGAGCCCTTCACGACAGCGTCGGGCAGAGGAGAATCCGGAGACTCGTGAGACAAGTCTTCCTGGCAAGCGAAAAAGCGAATGAATGGTCGGCGCTCGTGCGTGACATGGTCGCGCATCGTGCCACGCAGCACAGGATACCGTGCTTCAAGGGCGTCGAGTACGGCGCGTTGCGTGACCACGCCATCGATTTCGAGCTCAACGTCCTTGTCGACTCGGGCGAGCGTCCGGAGATGGAAGGGCAGAACCACACGGATCACAGCGCACCTCTCTCCTTGCTACCGCAAAGAGCCCACTGCAGAGTTGCTTTGCGGCCCATTGCCGGCCTTGGCGTGGAAGGCCTTCGACAGATGCAGGCTGAAGGCTGCGGCGCGGTCGGAGCACCCCGTTCAATTCATCGTCTGCACTTCGACAGACAGCACTGGTGGAAGGTCTCGGACGATCGGAGCCCAGCTATCGCCGGCGTCCGGCGAGACGTACACCTGGCCACCGGTCGTGCCGAAATAAATGCCACACTGATCGAGCGAGTCAACGGCCATGGCGTCGCGCAGCACGTTCACGTAGCAGTTGCGCTGAGGCAGGCCCTTGGTGAGCGCCTCCCATTCGTTGCCGCCCGAGCGGCTGCGGTAGACCCGCAACTTCCCGTCCAGGGGGTAGTGTTCCGAGTCGCTCTTGATAGGGACTACGTAGACTGTCTCCGGCTCGTGCGCGTGAACGTCGATGGCGAATCCGAAGTCCGTGGGCAAATTACCGCTGACCTCTTGCCAGTTGTCGCCGGCGTCGTCGCTGCGCATCACGTCCCAGTGCTTCTGCATGAAGAGCAGACCCGGCCGCGAGTAATTGGTTGCAATATGGTGAACGCAGTGGCCGACCTCCGCCTCAGGATCTGGAATGTACTGCGACCTGAGGCCACGGTTGATTGGTTTCCACGTCTGGCCGCCGTCGTCCGTGCGGAAGGCACCCGCCGCCGAAATGGCAATGTAAATACGTCTAGGGTCCTTCGAATCCAGAATGATCGTGTGCAGGCACATCCCGCCTGCTCCGGGCTGCCACATAGGTCCGGTGCCGTGGCCGCGCAAGCCGGAGAACTCCTGCCAACTCCGCCCACCATCGGTCGAGCGGAACAGTGCGGCGTCCTCCACGCCCGCGTAGACCGTATCAGGGTCGGTCGGCGAGGGTTCGAGATGCCAGACTCGCTTGAACTCCCAAGGATGCTGCTTTCCGTCGTAGAACTGGTGTGTTGTGAGGGGCTTACCTGTTTCCGGGGAGGTATCATAGACGAACTTGTTGCTCTCGCCTTGCGGAAAGCCCTCGGGCGATTGCTTTACTCCGCCCCCCGGCGCCTCCCACGTTTTCCCCCCGTCGTTCGAGCGCTGAATGACTTGGCCGAACCACCCGCTCGTCTGCGAGGCATAAAGCCGGTTCGGGTCAGCAGGGGAACCTTTGACGTGGTATATCTCCCACCCCGCAAACTCCGGCCCCCTGACCTTCCATTTCTTTCGATTGCCGTCCGACTCCAGAACGAACGCACCCTTGCGCGTGCCCACGAGTACGCGTACTGTGCTCATGACCGCTCCTTTTCAACGCATACTTGAATCTGCGAGTCCAGCCATGCAGATTGTGTTTTGACTTGGAGCCCCAACTCCACTCATTAGATTATCAATTGCCTTGGCAATAGGCAAGAATTTGGCGGTACCACATCAGGCGATTTCTTGACAGGTTCGTAGAGGGCGGCTAGAATTAACATTGGAGCACAGCAGCCTCGAACTGTTTGAGGCCAAGTAAGTTAGGTGTGAAATGAGAGATCGTGGGGAACTACCGAGACGAGAGCGGGACATCCTGGTAGCCCTGGTGCGCACTTTCATCGAAACGGGTGCCGCGGTGGGCTCGAAGACTTTGGCAGAAAAGTTGCCTGAGCCCCCGAGTTCCGCGACCATCCGCAACGTGATGGCTAACCTCGAAACTCTTGGGTACCTTTCACAGCCGCATATTTCCGCCGGGCGCGTGCCCACCGAGAAGGCTTATCGCTATTACGTTGACCGCACCGCGGGCTGCTCGCCGCTGGCGCCTGACACCCAGGAGTACATTCGCGAGCGCCTGCGGGCGGAAGGCGGGGTGCTTGACGATATGATGTCGAGCGCCTCGCGAGTTCTTTCCGAGGTGTCGCACAACGTGGGATTGGCCCTGGCGACGGCGCTCGAGGAAAAGGTGCTCGAGTATATCAAGTTCGTCTCGCTTCCGGACCGCCGCATTTTAGTCGTGATTGCATCCAAGCCGGATTTGGTGGAAAGCAAGGTTATTCGAGTCGAGGAAGGTCTTTCGCAGCAGGAACTTGAACAGACGGCGGATTTCTTGAATTCGGAGTTTCGCGGGTGGTCGCTGGCCGCCATTCGCCTTGAGATCTTCAAGCGGATGGAAGAAGAGAAAATCCTTGCCGATCGCTTGCTCCAGAATGTGGCTAGGCTCTTCATGTGGAGCGCGCTAATCAGTGAAGCGCCCGGCTCGCTTTTCGTGGATGGCACGGCGAAGATCCTCGACCACGTGGAATTCGACGATATCTGCAAGATTAAGGAACTCTTGGAGACCTTCGAAGAAAAGGCCAAACTCGTCAAAATCCTGAGCGCCTGCCTAAACACGCGGGAGGCTGGGGTCAGAATCCTGATCGGGCGCGAGAATTCTGAAGGTGGGATGCACAATTGCGCACTCGTAGTGGCCCCGCTGCATTACCGGGATCGGACAGTGGGGGCGATCGGGGTGGTTGGCCCGATGCGTATGGAGTACGACCGCGCCATCAGCACCGTGGACTATATCGCTCACCTCTGCAGCAGGATCCTCAGCTCCAACTGAAATGACAAAGGGTATACAATCGGAAGATTATGGAGAACGAAAAGGACCAACTTGCCTCACCTCTGCCCGAAACTCGAGGGCCATCCAGCACATCTGATCAGAACGATAATAAGGCGCCTGTAAGCGAAGCAGTAGCGGACTCGTCGGCTGCGGCGACGGCTGAAACTGCGCCGCCTAGCGAAAAGCTCAAAGAGGAGATGGCGGAACTCTACGAGCGCTTGCTGCGCAAGCAGGCGGAACTGGATAATTTCCGCAAGCGCACGCAACGTGAAAAAGAGGAGTTTCGCCAATTCGCCAACGAGGACCTGATCCGGGAGTTATTGCCGGTGCTGGACGCCTTCGAGCGAGCCTTGAAGAAGCGCGCCATGGCCATTCCAGAGGGCTTTTACGAGGGAATGGAACTGATCCACCGGCAATTGTCTGAAGTCCTGTCGCGGTCAGGCCTGGAGCCGATCGAAACCAGCGGCCAATTGTTCGACCCGCACTACCACCAAGCGGTCGAGATGGTTGAGGATGCCGGGCGGCGCGAGCAGGAGATCGTGGAAGAGTTGCAGCGCGGTTATCTGCTGAAACACCGCCTTCTGCGTCCAGCCATCGTCAAGGTGGCGATGAAGCCGAAATCGGGAAGATCAAAGGCCACGGAAGAAATGGCCGAAGCTGACTGAGGGGAGCAGTTCGGAGTTTGAATGTCGAACGGGGTTGAGAGTTGAATAATAACAAGCGAGATTATTACGAAGTGCTGGGGGTCAACCGCGAGGCGTCCGACCAAACCATCAAGAGCGCCTACCGCAAACTCGCCATGCAGTACCATCCCGACCGCAATCCCGACAACAAAGAAGAATCTGAAGAGAAATTCAAGGAAATTACGGAAGCTTACAGCGTACTCGCCGATTCCCAAAAACGGTCGGCCTACAATCAGTTCGGACATGCTGGGGTGAGCTCGACAGGCGGCTGGAATCCTGACGTTACTTCCACGATTTTTTCGGATTTCGAAGATCTATTTGGAGACTTTTTCGGGTTCGGAGGCTTTGGCCGGGGAACTCGCCAGCGGCGGCGCGCCGCCCGCGGCAACGACCTGCGATACGATCTTGAGATTTCCCTCGAAGAAGCGGCGCGCGGCCTTGAGACGAAGATTAAGATTCCTCGTTCGGAGAGCTGCAGCGAGTGCCGCGGCAGCGGAGCGAAACGAGGCAGCGAGCCGATCACTTGTCCGGGATGCGGTGGGCGAGGCCAGCTTCGGCATCAGCAGGGCTTTTTCGCGGTGTCGCGTACCTGCCCGCAGTGCCAGGGAATGGGGCAGGTGATACGCGAGGCTTGCCCGGCCTGCGTTGGAAAGGGACGAATTCAAGAGGAGAAGATTCTCGGCCTCAAGATTCCAGCGGGTGTTGAGGAGGGAACTCGTCTGCGCGTCAGCGGCGAAGGCGAGGCGGGCGAACTCGGAGGGACGCACGGTGACCTCTATGTGGTATTGCAAATCCGTGAGCACCCCTATTTCGACCGCCAGGGCAACGACCTTTATTACACGATTCCCGTCTCCATCACTCAAGCCATTCTGGGCGCGGAGATTAAGGTTCCTACACTTAAGGGCCAGGAAAAGCTCAGGATTCCCGAAGGAACCCAAAACGGAACGGTGTTTCGCTTGCGCGGCTGCGGCATGCCCAACTTGGACGGCCGAAGGCAGGGCGATCTCTACGTTTCCGTCTATGTCGTAACACCCACTCGGCTCTCGCGGGAGCAGCGGCGGGTGTTTGAAATGTTGACCTCTGCCGTGCGCGTTGAAAATCAACCCCTGGAACGCCGCCCCTCCGAGAGAGCCAAGGACGTCTTCCGATAGGCGGGACAGAGCGATAACTAGTCAGGCCTTCGAGCGGCGGGGATTCAGAGGCTGTGTGAAAACTGGGCGCGTAATGTGCGTGTGATCCTCGCCGGACGTAATGCCATGATGAATTTAGCAGCTCGGTGTTATCGCGGTTCGCTTCCGGCCGCCTGGTTCGATCTATCCCGATTGGCTGCCGCCCGCAAAACCTTTCACCAGCGGGTCTGGTGGTAGGCGGTGGTGGCCAGCGACACCTCTTCCGTCACGTTCCCCATTCCCCGCCGCCGGAATTGCCTCATCCCCCGTTGCTCTTTCAGCAGCCCGTAAGATCGGTTCGATCAGGGTCTTGCGGTTCCCGAAGATCGTGCGCCCTTGAGGGCCGCGCAACTTGCGCCGCAGGTGTTGATGGACCGGATGCTGAGCCCGGGCCCGCAAGCGTCCGCCCCGGTTGAGCACCCGCGCCAAGTTCGAGTCGGGGACATAAGCCTCCACGCCTTGCCGATCCAACTCCCGCAATGGCGACAGGGCAAAGAAATCGCTGTCCGCACTGACTTGAGGTGGGGTTTCTCCGCACCGCTGTCGCACCCCCACGACCATGGGTAGCGAGGCGGCGTGGTCGGGAGTTTGCTGGGCCACCCGTTCCCACACAGACTCTAAATCCCCGCCCTTCCCGGCACTCGCGAATGTGACGCAAACTTTCGTCAGCAAGTGCTGACCGCATGCTGTGAGAACGGCAGCATGCCGGGTTTCGAATTTCCGGTTTCGAATTTCGAGCTTTACCCGGCGACAAGCGTGTTGGCCCCCGCTAGTTCCATGTAGCAGCGTTGCAGCCGCTCCACGTTGGGAAATAGGGATAGCCCCACCTGCAGAATGTGGGCTGCCTTCTCCCGCTGCTCGAGTCGCGCATGGATGCTCGCCGCGCGCAAGAAGGACAACGGATCGGGTGGGGTCACGGACAGCTTGTAATCGGCGGCATTAGCTGCGTCTTCGAGGAGGTTTAGCCAGCAGCACGCTTGAATCAGGCGATCGTGAAAGTCAGCGACCCACGGCTGGCTCTTTATGGCTTCGCGCAGCCGCTCGAGCCCCCCTCGGGTGCGCCCCAGGCGGACTTCTGTCAAGCCGAGCTTACTCTCGATAGCCGGCCACTGCTTGCGGAAGGTGAGAGCGCGTTTATAGCAACGGCGGGCGGCGTCGAAGTCTTCGAGATCGTAGTAGGCATCGCCTTGCCCCTCGGCGAGATCCGCGGTCTGTCCGGAAACGGACTTGGCCCGCTCGAGCGCCTCGAGCGCTTCCATCGGTCTGCCGAGAGACCGCAGTGCCAAACCTTGGTACAGCCAGGCCGCTCCAAGACGCGGATTGAGCCGCGTGGCGGCCGAGAAGCAGTTGAGCGCCGCTTGGATATCGTGGGTAACGTCGATTTCCGCTAACCCCAACTCCATGTGAGCTTGTGCTTCCTTCGGCGTCTCTTGTGCTTTCTTCTGCAACAACTGCCGGTATAAAAAGTTCTTGCGGATTCGTGTGGCGGGATCGCTGGTAATTCCAAAGTGGTGGATCGCAAAGTCCGCCTTGCGTGCCACTGCGCCCGTGTCGCGAAGGCGAGGCCAGACGGATTCGTGGATGCAGCCCACAAAATAGAAGTCGGGACGGCGGTGAAAAAGCCGGGCATTGATGTGTTCGACATAGGCCGGGAAACGTTTGGCGGGCTCAAATCCGGTTCGATTCACCTTCGTTTGGTAGTCCCAGATCTTGATATCCATATTTAGGAGATAGTCGTAGATGGGCACGATGTAGGCGTCGATACCGTGCGCTGCGATGAGGCGCGGCAAGGCAAGCTTGGCGTTTGCGTCCAATTGCTCATCGGCGTCCATCCACAGCACCCAGTCGGACCGCACTTCCTCAAGGGACCGGTTACGGGCGCGGGCGAAGTCGTCTTCCCAGGGAATCGATATACAGCGGGCGCCGAAACGCCTGGCCACTTCGAGAGTGCCGTCCTTCGAGCCCGTGTCTGCGATCACAATCTCGTCCACGGCATCTTTCACGCTCTCCAGGCAATCCGGCAGAGCCTTTTCTTCATCGCGCACGATCATCGAAAGGGCCAGCGTGGCCATATTGATCACTCCTTGGAAAACTTCATCCGCCAGCCGCCCGCTCTCAATGTGCCGGCGTGGCAGCGTTCATCGCGGGCGCCGGCGCCGCATTGCAGATTTGCAGTTCTTCCAAACAGCGCTGCAGCCTCGGCACACCAGGAAACAGGGACAGCCCTACGCACAGGATCAGCCGCGCCTTCTCGCGCCGCTCGAGCCGGGCATGAATGCTGGCGGCGCGCAAAAACGACTCCGGGTCAGGACTCACCGCGGCCAGTTTGTGGTCGGCCGCGTTCGCCGCCTCCTCGACAAGGTTCAGCCAGCAACACGCTTGGATCAAACGGTCGTGAAGCTCGCCGTTCCACGGTTCCTTTCGGACCGCCTGGCGGAGCCGCTCCAGGCCGGCTTGCGTGCGGCCCAGTCGGACCTCTGCAAGGCCCAGTTTGCTCTCCGCAGAAGACCAGGCCTCACGGCGGGCAAGGGCGCGTTTGTACGAGCGGCGGGCGGCATCGAAATCCTGCAGGTCGTAATGGGCGTCGCCTTCTGCCTCGGCCACCTCGGCGCTATGACCTGAAAGGGGCTTGGCTCGCTCTAGCGCTTCGAGTGCTTCGGACGGGCGGCCCAGCCAGCGCAGCGCCAAACCTTGATACAGCCAGGCCGCGCCCAGGCGAGGGTTGATCCGGCAGGCCGCTGTGAAACATCGCAATGCAGCTTCGACATCGCGGAAGATATAGAGCTCCGCGCGCCCGCATTCGAGATGTGCCTGAACGCTCCCGGGCATTTCCTGAATCTTCTTGTGCAGGAGCCGCCGATAAAGCTCCTGCTTGCGGGCATGGGTGGGCGCACCGGACGTCAATCCATAGTGGTGGACAACCAAGTCTGCCTTACCCAGCTTTCCTCCGATCTGGACAAGCCTTGGCCCGACGCTTTCGTGGATGCACCCGACAAAATAAATATCGGGATGGCGCCGAAACAGACGGATGTTGGAGTGTTCGATATAGGCCGGAAAACGGCGCGCTGGAGCAAACCCGGAACGATTGGTCTTGGTGGGGTAGTCCCAAACGTTCGCGTCCGCGCTGAGCAGGTAATCGTGAATTGTCACAGAATAGCCGTCTATGGCGCCGGGCTTGAGCGAGCGTGGCAAGGCACTCTTTGCGTTCTCGTCCAATTGCTCGTCCGCGTCCATGGAAAGCACCCAATCGCATCCTATTCCCTCAAGCGCCCGGTTTCTGGCGCGTGCAAAGTCGTCTTCCCAAGGGATGGATATGCAACGCGCCCCGAAACGCCTGGCTGCATCCACAGTACCGTCTGTCGAGCCGGTGTCCGCGATCACCATCTCGTCAACGAGGCCTTTTACGCTCTCGAGGCAAGCGGGCAGAGTGCTATCTTCGTTGCGGACGATCATAGAAAGTGCTACGGTGGGCATCGCGTCGATCCTTTCATTGACGATGGCGGTTTAGCTCCGTTACACAGTAGGGGCGAAGACCCCTGGGTACACTCTTTACCGCACCCTCCTTGGAATCCCTTAAGCTGGCGATTCCCCCGAAAGAGGGAATTGAACTCCTTCCGTTCTGGGCCGGATGCCCGCTTGCAACCAGTTGACAACGGCTAACCGGGTCTTCTCGGTGGCCACAGTGGCCTCATGGGTGAGATCGTTTGTCGCCCCGCATGGCGACAAGGTTGCGGCGTCTACCCGTCCGCTTTTTTCATGATCCATTAGCTCCAATAGCCTCTCGAAGAGATGAAACCAGTGCACCTGGGGAACGATCTGATCGAATGCCTTCAGGACCGAGTCGGCCTCGCTCATTCCACTTTTTTGCACTGAAACCAGCGGCGCAAAGTCGAGCTTGTCTAAGCGCCCCAGGGCTTGGGTCCACTCGGCGATCTGGCGACGCGATTGGTCAAGAAAATCTTTGGTCTTGGCCATCCAAACGCCATCGAGCCGGCCGAAAGGTCCCTCTCCACCACCCAACAGGTGCGGGTGCTTACGGAACAAAAGAAGGTCAGCGAGAGCGTAAGCGCGTGCCCGCTTGATCAAATCGGCAGAAGTGAAAATCACATGATCGTGCCATGCGAGGGCCTTGGGATGGTACAAAATCCGGTAGCCTTCCTTTTCCAGGCGGACACCAAGTTCCGTGTCTTCCGCCACCCGGAATTGCGGATCGAAGGATCCCACGCCCAGCACCGCTTGGCGCCGAATGCTCAGGTTGCAAGCGATGAAATACGACGAGCCGCCGTAAACACCTTCTTTCATCGTGAGCTGCGGAAACAGAAAGGGCCTCGTGGCAAAAAAGCTGGGCAAGGCGCGCTTGCGGGCTCCGCCGGGATATCGGAAGTGCCCCAGCACGGCGCATTTTTCCTGGCTGTGCGATCGCTGCACGCGCAGGTGCTCGGCCAATAAGTGCACTGGCGCGACAGTATCGTCGTTGAAAAGCAGCAGGTATTTTCCCGTCGCAGCCTCGCACCCCAGCCTCCGGGCGGCGCCAGCCCCGGCATTCGTTTGCCGAAGGTAGGTCACCGGGAAGGACATAGAAAGTCCTTGGCAAAGGCGCTCGGTCCCATCGGTCGAGCCATCGTCGACGACGATAACTTCAAAGCGATCCTTGGCCAGTGACTGCCGCTCGAGATTGGCCAGGCACGACGCCAGTGTGGCGCAACGGTTATGGGTTGGGATGACAACGGAGATATTGGGGCAGGCGCGATGGATCTTGGCCTCCTTCTTCGGCGGAAGAGCGGAGGCATCGGCGACCTCAGCCTCAGCTTTCTTTAACCAGGGAGAGGACTCGGACAGTGCCGCGGCCGTCATGGGGGCTGAATCACTTTCTTCCCCTTCTTCACTGAGAAGGGGCGGTCCGTCTCCGAATCCCCTGTTTTCTGACGAGGCGGCCAGGCGCTGCTGATTGTCCGGGCCCGCAGGACGAGCGCCTATAGGCTTGGTTAATGATGGAGGAGAAGCAATCTGGGGACCAAGGCATTCTTGAGCCTCTTTTACGAACTTGGCTGTGACTTCCGGACTTCCCAGTTCCCGATAGCAGCGGTCAAGGTTTAGCAGAATGCGCGCAAAGAAGTCGCCGTGCAGGCTGGGGCCTCGAAGCACCGTGAAAACATGGCGCAATTGTTCAAGTGCTGCGGCCGGATCCCCCTCGGCAAGCAGGTACTCGGCGAGCGTGCAATAGGCATGAATGCGGGAGAGAGTCCGTAACGGAACAGGCGCCGTAAGGAGGTCCGTAAACTCTTTCTCGATCCTCAGGACCGACCATGCATGCGAGGTGTCGTAAGCCTTGGGAGTCAGGTCGCTGACGCGCCTGGCAATGCGACGGACCTGAGCGGCTAATCGCTCGCGGGATAAGCGGCCTTGCACGAGGTCCAACCCGCCTAGAGAGAGTTTGCGCCAGAGGCCCTCGTCCCGGTAGGCGCGCTTGGTCTGCTCGGCAAACTCCCCCGCCGTGGCAGCGACCAAGGCGTCCTTTTCATGTCGGAGTCCCAGGCCTTCGGCGGCGGCGGGTGTGGTGACCACGGGGAGGCCGCGCGCCAAAGCAGCAAGAATTTTGGTCTGGATTCCCGTGCAATGTCGTACCGGCGCGATAAACAAACGGTGCTGAGCAAAAGCTGCGTCAAGATCTTCCACATAGCCAAGCGAAATGATGCCGTCGCCTGCCGGGCACTTCGGAAGTCGATGTCCTGCCAAGTGAAGCTGGACCTGCGGCAAGCTCGCGGCCAGGCACGGCCAGACCTCTTTGAGCAGCCATGTCAGGCCTTCGAGGTTGGCTGCATTCTCGAAATTTCCCAGGAACAGGATATCGGAACGGTGCGAAAAATCTCGCCCGCTTGACGCGCCCTCGGCCACCATGGGCAGGATTTCGATTTTGAGTTCCGGGGCCGTCGCCAGCATGCCTTCACGGTCTGCCTCGGAAATGGCCAGGACCATGTCCGCTTGCCGATAGACCTCGAATTCCCGCTGCTCGAAATCGCGCGCCCGCTCGATGTTCATCCACCGGCCACTTAGTTTCGCCAAGCGACGCTCGCGCAGGCCGTGCTGATCGTCGGAAAGCACGGCCACGCGTGTTTCGGGGGAATAGCGGCGGATCTCATCCAGGTAGTCCTCGGACACGGAAATCGCCGACCAGAACCAGTGGAACAAGATGGCAAGGTCGAATCGGCCTTCCTTGAGCACCGCCTCGAATGTCCAATCTGGAGTGGCGTCCAATCCGTAGCGACGAAACCGTTCCACATCCTGGTTATAGACCTTGATGCCCAATTGCTCGAGGGGTGCCGCGTACCGTTCCGCACCCGTTCCGTTTCGAGCCACATAGGTAAGCTGGTGGCCCTGCTCCAAAAGCTCGTTTAAAACTTGCATCAGGCGAACGTCGCACCCGTTGCAGTCAGGCCGTGGAAGGGCTTCGTGGACAACCAAAATATTCAGAGGCATGGGTGGAGGCTCGACAAGGTCGCTTTCGGGTCGAACGGCGGGCTCCCCGTCCGATGCGCGCCGCTCGACCTGGGTCCCGTCAAACAAATAGAACTCCGCGGGGTAGCGATTTCGTACTCCTTCCGCCTTGCGCGCCAGACAAAAGATATCGTCCCCTCTCAAAGCAATGGAAAAGCCTGCAGCGGCGAGGTGCCGTAGCGCCGATCCCCGGTCAGTCCACCAACTGTTGTGAGTCTCCAGCCTTTCAATATCGAATCCTGCCGCCTGCAAAATGCACTCGACTTCTCCCGGCGTGTACTCGCGGTTATGACGATCCGTGGCCAGGCCCGCCTTTTCGAAGCTCCCGTAAACGTAAGGACTCCCCCCACGCAAGATGAATTCGACGCCCTTTGCGCTCGCGATGTTCGGCGTGGTGAGCAATAGGCGACCGCCCATTTTCAGGATCCTGTTGATTTCCGACAACACCAGCAAGGGGTCAAAAACCAGGTGTTCGAGCATTTCGCAGCACAGGACCGTATCAAACGAGCCGTCGGCGTACGGCCAGGGGCTTGTCTGGATATCGAAATTATCCACGGGAAAGTGAAATTCTTCTTCCCCGTCGGCGCTCGCCACTCGCCGTTCGGTCTGCGCCTCGCCTTCCCACAAGTCGCTGCAGCGGACATCGCTGTAACCTTTGGAGCGTACCAGGGCGGGAGTGAGATGGTGAAAGGCCGCCCCCAGTTCGAGCAGCCGTTGGCCAGGGGAGGCGTTAGGCAGCAGTTCCAGCGTCTTCAGATAGCGGTTGAGATGAACATTGAAATAGGACTGAGAGTTCTCCTGCGAGCCGGCAAAGCGGCGGAGATAGCGGCCAAGTTCTGATTCCTTGGCCTCGGCCGGGGCAACCAGCTTAGCTTCAATCTCCTCGACTAAGCGGCGGGCGGCAGGCTTCTGGCTCTCCTCTAAATTCGGGAGGCTTGCTTCAAGAAGGCCTCGCGCCTCCCCGTATCTTCCGAGCTTGTACAGCAGCCCTGCAAGGTTCGCCGCAGCCTGCGCATAGGCGGGATCGACTTCGAGCGCCCGGCGAAAGCCCTGTTCGGCTTCTGCCGCTCGATCGAGGGACACCTGGGCTGTAGCCCAATCATTCCACCGCTCGGCGGTCTCTTGCTCGCCCAGGGCGCGAGCAAATTCCGGCAGCGCCTCTTCGTACTTCCCCTCTTCGAATAGCTTCACGCCTGACTCGTGGTTTGCCTCACCCGGCATCGATACCTCCAGTGATCTGGCGATTCCCCAAGGTTAAGCACCTCATGTCCCGGCCGTGGCGAGGTGCCGTGGCCGAAGGTGGCCGAGGTTGCCCCAATCGACGCACGGATCGCGGAGTTGCTCGGCCTCCAAGACTTTTAGAAACTCGCCGTAGTCAGGATGGGTGGGATTCGAGATGTTGAGCTTCTTGAATTCTGAAGGGGAAAACAACCCGTGGTTGCGCAAAAATTGGAAGTTGAACATGGGCGTGAAACCTTCTGGCGAGATCGACGAAGGCCGGCATCTCCCGGAAGTTGAAGCCGGAAACGACAAACCGGATGAGTAGCGCGAATTTCTCGCCTTCGTGAATCCGTATCGAGTCGAGGAATTCCAGATTGGCAAGCAGGCGCTTGAAATCTCCGCCACGCCGTACCACCCGGTAAGTCTCCTCGGTCGCCGCATCAATCGAAATATTGATGAACGAAAGCCTTCCCCAAAGGGCGAGGTCGTCGAAGGCTTTGCGATTGCATAGTTGGCCGTTGGAGATCATCT
This sequence comes from uncultured Acidobacteriota bacterium, assembly GCA_963770415.1. Taxonomy (GTDB): domain Bacteria; phylum Acidobacteriota; class Terriglobia; order UBA7540; family UBA7540; genus CAVROP01. The sequence goes on along the minus strand of CAVYPU010000034.1, from coordinate 67,305 downwards.
CAAGCTTGAGATTGGGATAAAGTTCCTTCTTGAGTCCTTTAAGAAATGTGCGGCAGCTCTTGCTGACAAACACCTCGCCGCTCTCGTTGATGCGCACGCTCTCGGCCGTTTTCAACATTCCGCTGGAGAGAAAATCCTGCACGAATTTGTCCAGGCGCTCGCTTTCCTCTTTGCTCGCATGGTGGAAGTCACTCCGGCACTGGGGGCAGGCGAGGTTGCAAGTCGAGTCGTGGGCAAGCATGACGTCCTTGGGTCCCTCCGGACACAGCAAGGGAAAGGCGGTGATGAGATCCGGGGATTGCGGAGCGGCCTGATTTGGCGCGCTGACAGACAGTTCTGGCGCTCCCGAAATGAAGGGGAGGGAGCGGATTCCTTCCTTGATGACAGCCTCGCGGCTGGGCAGAGTCCGACCGGCAATCCGGGCGCAGTGGACCCGGGCGCAGTATCTGAACGATCCGTCGTGAATGGACGCCCGGATGGCCTGCGCGGCGGGCGAGTTCCACATGTCGAGCGGGGAAGACGTGTGAACGTTACCCACTGGGGGGACCAGCCAACCCGAACAGCAGCACACAAACACATCCCCGTTCGACTGCACCAGGAAATGTCTCCACGGTTCCGTGCAGAAGGAGTGGGCCAGGTACTCTTCGAGCCCCGCCCTCGGGTGGGCAGCCCTCGATTTCGCGGGCGTCGCCGCAATCTCTGCTTCGATAAGCACTCGCTGGACATGCAGGTCGTAAGGCTTCACCTCCATCGCTTCCCAGACGATTGACAGCGCAGTGTCCGGGTCGCCGTCCGCCAGGTAGTGGCAGGCGAGAATCAGGCGCAGTCGATGATCGCGCGCGCATCTTTTTTTGAGCTCCGCGCGCGCCAGCGGCCGGACTTCAGAGGGCAGGTTTTTCAAAAGTTCATAGCATTGTTCAACGTAATGCCGGGAATCGAATTGTCGCTCGCGGTTGACCTCGCTGAGATCAGGCGACATCTGGGGATCATTGTTGGGGATAAGCTCGATGACAGTGAGGAAGGCATCTAGAAGAAGCTGGGGGTCGAGCGCCGGCGGCGCTGGGGCGGATTCGCCCGCAGACCTCATGGTCAGATTTTTGAACGCGGCCCTCTCCTCTTCACTGAGGCCCAAAGCATGAGGGGCGAGAATGGGAACCACTTCTTGCAACCGCCCCTGTGCGATCAGCAAGCCCGCCAGATTAACGGCAGCTTGGCGATCGGCAGGACCAAAGTGCAGCGCCCGACGATAGCCCAGCTCGGCCCTTACCTCCCGGCCGCAGGCCAGTTCTGCGGATGCCCAGTCGTTCCAGCGCTCACGGGTCTCCCCATCGCCTATGGCTGCTGCTAATCGAATGCATGCCGGTTCGTACTGTCGATGTGCATACAGTTCCAAACCTGCTTGGTGGTTCGCTCCCTCCGGCATGCATCCCTCCTCATGGCTCCTGTGTCGTTTGGCGTCCCGCACCCTTTGTCCCCAGTTTTGAGGCCGCGTACGAGTGACACCAACGCAGCCCTGGGGAAGGGCAATTTCCTCGCCAAGGATGATTAGGGGAATCCAATGAATGCGGCTCGCTTTTCACATGGAAATCGGGCCCACGGCCAGAGGAATAAGATTCTTCGCTGTGCTTCCGAAAGCGGCGTCATGGGCGTGCCCGCGCAATTCAGATTCATTTGCATGAAAGGACTTCAGCGGAGGCGGAAATGAATTGAAGCCGACCTTTATATTTGCGGACGGGCCTGGGTGCGAGTCCGCTTGCAATGCCGTTGAGTGTTGTCTGGATTCACGCGCCGCGCGGCTGAGTCATTGGACAACCGGCGAAGTTGGTCCGTGACTTGCTCTGTGAAGCGTCGATGGTGTGTCGCAAGTGTGCGGAACGGGAAAAATCCGGCAACCTTTGCCCAACGCCGGAACATTTTGGCGACCACGTTAGGAAGGCTTAATCCATGGCACGGGAGACTCAGCGGACGGACAGACACGCGGGGGACGAGAGCGGCGTGGTTTGCCGGAGCGCCACATCCGCAATTCTCGCCGACGAAATCTGCCAGGCAGCGTCGAAGCTGCGCGCGCAAGGGAGCTTTCGGGCTGCGGCTGACTTGCTTCGCTATGCTCTAGACCTTTGGGAAACCGGCGACCGGTGGAGCGAATGGGCCACGCTTCAGCTGGCGCTTGATAACCTGCAAGAGGCGGCGGGAGGTTTCCGCAGGGCCCTGGGGCTCAATCCTCGCAGCGCGTCGGCGGTCGCGAACCTCGCTCTGGTGCTCGAACTCCTAGGCCAGTATGAAGAGGCAGACTCGTTGTCGAATTTATGTTCAACGGAAGTCCTTAATCACCAGCAGAGGTTGGTAGAAGGTCTGCTTCAACTGGTGGGGCGGAGGAAGGCGGCGGCAGACCAGTTCTTGGAGGATCTTCGGACCCTTCCGAGCGAAGACCCCTCTCTCTCGCCGGCCACTGTGGAAGTGGTTCGGCTGACGCGTTTCGACAGCGGATACTTTGTGGAGCGATGTCTCGAGCGGATATCCAAGCTAAGAGGCAGGGTTTTCAGCAAGGTTCTTGAGGCTCTCGAGAAAGAGGCCGAAGGCGACTACCGGTTCTATGTCGTGCTGGCCCGTTGCCACATGCAGCTTGAGGACTACGAGACGGGTTTGCGTTTCCTGCACCTGGCTTGTGATAGAAATTCCTCCGACCTCTACGCGGAGAACACGCTGATCGATTGCTCCCGCCGTCAGGCTGCGAAAACCGGAACGGCTTCCGAGTTCGAAGGCCTGGAGGGGTACCTGGCCGGCAGCTTTTGCGACCGGCCGTTTCGCCAGCTCGAGATCTCCTCGAACGGCAATGCGTTTCTTTGTTGCCCCGGGTGGCTGCCGGTAAGAATCGGACATCCTCGGAGTCAACCCCTGGAAGAGATTTGGAATTCCCCTTTTGCCATGGAGATCCGTAAATCGATCCTGGACGGCTCATTCCGATGGTGCAGCAAGATTCACTGTCCGCAGATCGCCGGCCGGACGCTTCCGCGCAAGGGCGAGGGGAATTATACGGCCGGCGATCCCGCTTTGGCCTCCACTTCCGCCGGCCCGCAGGAAGCGAATTCGGGCCGCCTTGCGCACGGGCCGCGGAAGCTTGTCCTGGCTTACGACAGGACTTGCAATCTGGCATGTCCGCAGTGCCGCAAGGATTTTCACGTGGCAGGCCAGGAGGAGCGGGAGGCCATGGACCGGGACTACCTGCCGCTCATTTTGCGGGCCGCCCACGATGCCGAGGCAGTGTACCTTAACGGGGCAGGAGAAGCTTTAGCCAGTAAACACTGCCGCCATCTGCTCAGCCTGCTCAAGCGAGAACAATTCCCACGCCTGAAGCTCTGGCTGGTTTCGAATGGGCAGTTGATGAACGAAACCTCTTTCCGAGAGTTCGACCTTTTGGGGCGCGTCGAATGGGTGCACATTTCTGTGGATGCGGCGCGGGCGGAGACTTATCGAGTGGTGCGGCGCGGAGGAGATTTCGAGAGGATTCTCGCGAACCTTGCTTTTCTTGATGAGTTGAGGTCGGTGCGAGGCGAGAAGTTCAGATTCGAACTCGGTTTCGTGGTGAGCAGCTTGAACTTTCGAGATATGCCGGGATTCGTGCAACTGGGAAAGAGGTTCCATGCGGACTCAGCTCTTTTCAGCCTGACGCGGAACTTCGGTCATCTCTCGGCGGGCGAGTTTGCGAAGCTGAATATCGCCACTCCCTCGCATCCCGAGCATGAAGAATTTCTGAGAATTCTGGATTCTCCGGAACTCGACGATCCCATTGCCGACTGTGGCAGCGTCAGGCCTTACCGGCGGCGGGAATGCAAACGGCCTTAATAGAGATTTCGGTTAGAGAGGAAAAAGATCATGGTGGAAGCCTATCAACATGGACTCGAGTTGTACGGTCAGGGCCGGTACCAAGAAGCTGTCGGCTGTTTTGAGGCGTGTCTACGGCAAACCGAGACAAGCGCGGTTTGGAACGACTGGGCGACGGCGCAGTTCGCCTCCGGCCACGTTCGGCAAGCCTGGGAGGGTTTGAGACGAGCCCTCCAACTCGACCCGCAAAACGCTTTGGCCTTGCAAAACGTTCGCGCACTTGTGGCGTCCCACGTAGCGCCCCAAAGCAGCTCAAAGGAGATTCAGCAACCGGCGAAAGGAGCGGAGGAGCTCATTGCGGAATGTCTTGAGGACATTCAGCGCATCCCCGGTGAGAATCCTTCCTTGAATCCGGTCGTAATCGAAGCCATCCGGAAGATGCGCGTGAACAGCAGTTATTTTGTCGAAAAGAGTCTCGAACGGCTGGCAAGGCTCCCGGGCGGGGTGCTTCTAAAGGCTCTCTCGGCACTCGAGAAGAGGATTGAGAGCGATTACCGCCTGTCCATCGTCCTTGGCCGCTGCTACATGGAGGCGGGTAATTTCGAAACGGCCATGAGGTATTTGCGCTCCGCTTGCGACGGAGGCGCCTATGATCTCTACGCCGAAAATACGTTGATCGAGTGCTCGCATCGCCTGGCCGCGAAGGCCGGGACTCCTGACGAGTTTGAGGGGCTCGAGGCGTACCTTGCCGGGAGCTTCTGCGATATGCCCTGGCGTCGCATGGAAATTTATGAGGGAGGGAACGCTGCGCTTTGTTGTTTCGGATGGCTGCCCCTGTCGGTGGGGGATCCGCGTAAGCAATCGTTGGATGAAATTTGGAATTCCGACTTCGCCAAAGCGATCCGCAGAACCATTTCGGATGGGTCTTTCCGATTTTGCAGCAAGATCCATTGTCAACATATCGCGGCGCGCTCTCTACCTCGCAGAATCGGCCCGAGCGCACCGGGCGTGAAAACTCTCCCGCCTGAGGGCTCGAAGGGGTGGATCAATGTGAATGCGGTGGATTATCCCGAGCACCTTTCGCGCGGGCCCCAGACGGTGCGCATTTGCTACGAGAAGTCCTGCAACCTGGCCTGTCCACAATGCCGCAGTGATTTCTTCGTCGCCAAACGCGAGGAGCAGGAGCGCATGGACCAGGAGTACTTGCCGTTCATGTTGCAGGCCGCCCGGGATGCCGAGGTATTCGGTCTTGACGGAGCGGGGGAGACCTTTGTCAGCAGGCATTGCCGCCACGTTCTCAGCCTGATGAAGCGGGAGGAATTCCGGCGGCTGAAATTCTGGTTTGTATCGAACGGGCAATTGTTGAATGAAAGGGCTTTTCGCGAGTTCGACCTTTATGGGCGCGTAGGAGAAATACAGGTCTCTGTCGACGCGGCTCGGCCGGAGACGTACCGCATTGTGCGGCGGGGCGGGAACTTCGAGCGACTGCTCACGAACTTGGCGTTCCTGGATGAGCTGAGGTCCTCGCGAGGCGAGAAGTTCAGGTTTGAGCTCTGTTTTGTCGTCTCCAGCCTGAACTTTCGTGAGGCGCCGGAGTTTGTGCGATTAGGAAGAAAGTTTCGCGTTGACTCGATTCTTTTCAGCATAATTCGCAACTGGGGGCATCTCTCGCTGGAGGAGTTCGAGAAGCTTAACATTGCCAACCCTTCCCACCCCGACCACCAGGAATTCCTGAAGGTCCTCGAATCCCCTGAGCTGTCTGATCCAATCGTAGAGTGCGGAAGCATTACGCCTCACCGGCAACGAGAAAAAAGGCGGGACGGATAAACCTCTCGACCCCCGTGAGAGAAGGGCAGAAGCCGCGGAGTAGAACTCGGCTACGAACCGAAAACTGGAAAGAGGCACTCAAATGCGCGGGGCAGGCGAGGGCCTCCATGAGGGTGCAAACCGGCCTTGGTCACTGTTTGGTGGAGGATCTGTATTGATGTTCTTGCACTCTCGCGAGTCGCAGGCCACATCTTCACTCCTTCTCCGAGTTCAAAATAAGCATCAATAAGAAACCCCAAACTCCCGATAGATACCATAGTGAAATTTGCTGACCGTTCCTGGTTGGGACCTCGGGAAATTTAAGAGCCGAGATTCCGGCCAGAGTAGTTCCCTTACCGAGGAATGAAGGCGGCCTCGCAGTTTGCCGATAGGGTATACGGAGGGGTCCAGGTCATTTAATGGGAAGGCAGAGACTCTGGACTGAAAGAGAAGGAGTTGAAGTGCGGCCCAAGGCAGCCGTCCGCCAAGAGGAGTTGTTTCCGGAGCTGAGAGGATGATCCTACTCACCAGGCTCAACAACCGACCCCTGGTTGTCAATTCGGACATGATTAAGTTCATCGAGAACACCCCGGACACAGTAATCACTCTGGGCTCCGGGGAGAAAGTCGTTGTACTCGAGACAGTTAAACAGGTGATGGATGCAATCTTGAATTTTCGCCGTCAGGTGGCGGCAGCGGCATCCTCGCTGGAGCGAGGCCCCGACACGGAGAATCAGACAGAAGGGCTTGACCGTTGAGCGTGTGAGGAGACAGGCAGGTGGATAAATCCACTATAGGCGGGATTGTTCTCGCAATTTGCGGAATCTTGGCGGGCCTGCTCATTGAAGGTGGGAATCTCGCCCAAATCACGCAGCCCACTGCCGCAATGATCGTTCTCGGCGGGACCTTCGGAGCGGTCATGATCCAGTTTCCGCTTCCAATCTTTCTGGCAGGTTTGAAAAGTTTGGTGCGGGTTTTCATTGAAACCAAGAAAGATGCGCAGGCGATCATTCGTGAACTGGTTGACTATGCACAAAAAGCCAGAAAGGAAGGGATCGTCTCGCTCGACAAGGAACTCGGCAACATCAAGGACCCCTTTCTTAAGAAATCGCTCATGCTGGCAATTGATGGGACAGAGCCTCAAGAACTTCGAAAGATGATGGAAGTCGAGCTACAGAATCGGGAAGAGCAAGAGGAAAAGATCCCGCAGGTGTTCGAGGCGGCGGGTGGGTTTGCGCCCACGATTGGAATCATCGGGGCTGTCCTGGGGCTCATTCAAGTCATGCAGCACCTGGACAAAATGGATGAAGTGGGGAGGGGAATTGCGGTTGCATTCGTGGCCACGATCTACGGCGTCGCCATGGCCAACATTTTCTTTCTTCCCGCTGCCGGCAAGCTCAAGATCCGCATGCGAGAAGAACAGATCGCGAGGGAAATGATCCTGGAAGGAGTCGTCGCTATTCTGGAAGGACTTAACCCGCGCATGGTGGAAATTAAACTGGGGAGTTACTTGGCCGAAGCGTCCCAAGAAGTGACCCGGCCGCAGGAGCCTAACCCGTCATGAGCCGGAAACGCCGTCACGCCGAGCACGCCAATCACGAGCGGTGGCTGGTATCCTACGCGGATTTCATCACGTTACTATTTGCCTTCTTTGTAGTGATGTTCGCCTCGTCGCAGACGGATAAGGGAAAGGTCGGCAAACTGGCGGTGGCGATCGAGACCGCCTTCAAAGACCTGGGACTCTTCAATCTCCCCTCCTCCAAGTTTCCCCCCACACAGGTAGGTCCCATGCAGGAAGGTCAGCCGTCTGTGACTGCTCTACGCGAACAGAGTGTAATGAACAACCTGACGAAGCTACAAAACGAACTGGCGCAAGAGTTGGCGAACCAAATCAAGCGCGGTGAGGTAACCATCAAGGTGGGGCGGGAGGGACTTGTAGTCAGTCTTCGGGAGGTGGGTTTCTTCGATAGCGGCTCGGCAGACGTCAAAATGGCCTCTGAGCCCTCCGTGGAGATGATTGCGAATGTTCTGAAGCAAGGCAACTACCAGGTTCGCATCGAAGGGCATACCGACAATATTCCCATTCACACCCAGCGGTATGATTCCAATTGGGAGCTTTCGACCTCGCGCTCCACCGAAATGGCCAAGCTCTTCATTACTAAGTTCGCCTTTCCGCCCGAGCGATTGTCGGCGGCGGGATACGCTGAGTACCATCCTGTGGCGTCGAATGATACGGTTGAGGGAAGAGCTCAGAACCGGCGGGTGGATATTGTGGTTGTGGCGCCTCCAAGAAAGGTGCCCAGGGAGGAAGGCGCCGGTGCCACCGAGGCTCCCCAGTCCACGATTCCGGCAGAACGACCTGCGCAGGAACCGCGGCAGCAATGACCGCTCGGGCAGCGCGGGAAGTTACAGAAGCCGGGGGCCGTTTACGCCCAATCGCACTCGCCCGGCAATGGGAAGCAATGTGAGGGAAGTTATGGAGAAGTTAATCTCAGACAAGGAAAGAGGCGTGGTCCCCGCCGAGCCGTCTAATAGTCTGAGCACGAGGCAAATGATTCGGGCCCGCCTGGAGAAGTTGAATTCCATCCCTACGATTCCGGCTATCATTCGACCGCTTCTTCATTACATGGAAAAACCCATTGACCAAGTGGAAGTAAAAAGGATCGTGGACATGGTGTCGTGCGATGAATCCATCGCCGCGCAATGTCTGCGCATGGCGAATTCAGCCCTCTATTTTCTTCCTCAGTCTGTGAAAACCGTGCACGGGGCGGTGATCGTGCTGGGAATCAGGCAGGTTCGCGAGATTCTGATGGCCTGCTCGTTGTTTAACCTGTTGCCCAAGGAGCAGACGCTACTGTCCACCCGGGCACTCTGGGAACACTCTATGGGTTGCGCGCTTCTGAGCCGGGAACTGGCTCGACGAATCGGCTACGCTGACCCTGAGCGCGCTTATCTGGGGGGACTCTTACACGACCTGGGCGAGCTCATTAATTGTGTGGTTTTTCCCAGCGAGGCACGCGCCTGCCTGGCGAGCGCCGCGGCTGAGCAGGCTCCACTTCATGAGGTGGAAATCGCTTCGGTTGGTTTTTCGCATTGCGACAGCGGCAGCGTGGTGGCCGAAATGTGGCGTCTGCCCTACCACCTTGCAGAGGTTATTCGATTCCACCATAGCGTTCAGCAGACCAAACTCTACCCGGATCTGGTCGCCCTGGTCAGCCTCTGCGACCTGTTTTGCCGAACCCACGAGTTGGGCTACGGGTACACGGAGAAGGACCCTCCGGACCCTATTCAGGCGATAGAGTGGAGCATCCTGAGCGAGAAGTCGGCGAAGGTTTTGAGGCTTGGGCCAAAGACTCTGGTGCGGGAAATGGAGATACAAGTCAAGAAAGTCCGCACACACGTGCAATCAGTCTTCGCCTCTTGAATTGGTCCTCCACCTGTGCGGGAACTCTAGGGCTTTCCAGGTTCCCTCATAACCTTCTTTATTTAAGATTCTATTGCAATCTGCCGAAAGACAGATTGAGGTCTGGAATGTCGGAACAAACCGCCAGAATGCCGCAGGGAGATTTACGCGATGAGACTCTAATTGGCGTCTCGGCTTTGGACCAGGCATGCCAAGTCAGAAAACCCGGCGATGAGTTGGGTGGCTCGCTACCGGTGCCTCGTCCATTCGCTGACGAGGGCTCATTTCAGGCGAGCCATCTTGAAAACGACGATGTCATACGTTCCCTTTTCACCTGTTGCAGCGTAGGTACTGCGCTGTGTACGCCCGAAGGGGAACTGGTTGCCGTAAGTCCTGCCTTCGCAAGAATGTTGGATTACCAGGCTGGGGAGCTTCTAGGCAGCAGTTACAACAATCTGACCCATCCCCAAAATCGCGCTGACATTGGCCAGTTGGTGCGCGAAATTCAGACCGGAGAGAGGCCGGTTCACAGCACCGAAAGGCTCTATCTTGAAAGGTCCGGAAAGGGGAAGTGGTTTCTTGAAAATCTCACCCTTATCAAAGGCTCAGCGAACCGACCACCTCAAGTATTAGCCCTCATTCAGGATATCCAGCAAAACAAGGATACGGAGGCTGAACGAGCCAGGCTACATGAGCGACTTTTCCAGGCGCAAAAAACGGAAGCCCTTGGAACCCTGGCGGGAGGCATTGCCCACGATTTCAATAATTTACTGGGTGTTATTCTGGGGTTTGCCTCCATCGTGCGGTTGCGCCTTGCCCCTTCCGACCCGCTTCTTGAATTCGTGAAAATGATTGAACAATCCGCCGAGCGCGGCTCCGATCTGACTCGGCAATTGCTGGGCCTGGCCCGTCAAGGAAAGTGCGTTTCGGTGCCCATTCGAGTGGGGGAAATCCTCGGGCGCGCAGTGAAGATCATCACCAGTACCTTTGATCGGCGGATCCAAGTGCAAACTCGCACTGGGTCCGGGCCTTTGTGGGTTGATGCGAACCCGGCCCAACTCGAGCAGGCAATCCTGAACCTGTGCATCAACGCGCGGGACGCAATGCCCGAAGGCGGAATTCTGGGTCTGGAAAGCTCGCACGTCACAGTAGACGAGAGTGATACTTCCCGGCCCAACAATTCCCCCCCGGGCAGCTATGTGCGCATCACAGTTCGAGATACGGGTGCGGGCATCGCGCCGCAAATGCTGGGCAGGATCTTTGATCCCTTCTTCACCACGAAGGAGCCTGGGAGGGGTACGGGACTCGGGCTCTCCATGGTTTACGGAATGGCAAACAGCGCGGGCGGCTTCGTGAACGTGGAAAGCGCGCTGGGGCTGGGTTCCGCCTTTTCAATTTACTTGCCGTTGAAACCACCTCCCGTGGAACAGCGCAAGGCCGGGCGGAGGGCGCCGCTCGAAGCGGGAAGCGGAACTGTGCTGGTGGTAGATGACGAACCCATGGTCCTGGCTTTTGTCAAGGAAGGGTTGAAGAGGCTTGGTTACAAGGTGCTTTCGGCAGTGGATGGTCTCAAGGCCTGTGAGGTCTTTTCTTTGCACGCCCGCGAAATTGGCACGGTTCTGCTCGATATGGTGATGCCCGGCATAACGGGTCTCGAGGCTTGCCGCCGGATGCGGGACCTCAACCCGAACGTGAAGGTGATTCTCTCTTCCGGCTACAGTTCGAATGAGACCGTGCGGGAAGCTCGTTTGGCAGGCGCCGCCGGCTTTATTGGAAAGCCCTACTCCCTTGAAGAACTTTCCGGTGCTTTGCGGCGGCCGGAGTCTTTGAGCCTGCGAGCCAGTGCGGCCGGGAGTGTTTCTTGACCGCCCCACGCCGAGTCCCGGAGGGGGGCGGAAGGCGCGGGAGGGACGACATGCGAGTACTGATTGCGGACGACGAGGCTACATCGCGACATTTGATCCAGGCGACGCTGGGGGCGTGGGGCTTCGAGGTTCAGGAGGCGGAGGACGGGAGTGCGGCCTTGCGTATCTTGGAAGGCTCGAGCCCGCCCGAAATTGCTTTGCTGGACTGGGTTATGCCGGGAGTCAACGGCCTGGACGTTTGCCGCCGCATGCGGGCTGGCAAACACGAGGCGCCGACTTATATCATCCTGGTCACGGCACGTGGGGGGCTCGAAAACGTCGTTCAGGGGCTCGAAGCCGGGGCGGACGACTACCTGATAAAACCTGTCGATCCGCGGGAACTTCGCGCCCGCCTGCACGCCGGGGTACGTATCGTGGAATTGCAGAAAGCTCTCCTGGAACGCTTCCACGAGCTTGAAGACGCGTTGAAGCGCGTGAAGCAGCTTCAAGGGCTCCTCCCCATCTGCTCCTACTGCAAGAAGATCCGGAACGACCGGAACTACTGGGAGCAAGTCAACGCCTACGTGGCCAGCCACTCGGAAGCCCAGTTCACCCATGGAGTTTGCCCTGACTGCTACGAGATCCATCTGAAGCCGCAGCTCAGAGCGTCTTCCCGATGGAGGGGACGGGGTCTGATGCAGCCCGCAGGGTCACTCATGACGCTCGCAGAGGCACTCAGGGTTGATCTAGCTTCCCAGGCCCGGACCCCGGCCTTAGTTCATTTAAGGGGGTGGCCAAGGCTTGAAGTTTGCGACCGTATCCGCATGGGAGGAGTGTGGGTTGTAATTTCGCCTCATCAGGATGCGTGGCTGCTGCTGGCGGGTGTCTGTCTTTTGCTGGCGGTGATTGTCTGGCTCGCGGGCCTCAAAAACTCGGAGCGGCAAAATGCCCGAACCATGCGTGAGTTCTTGCGCCGCGAAACCGAACTGAGGAAACAGTTCGTGGACCTTTTCGAGAACTCCATGGACGCGATTTATACACACGACTTGGAGGCGAGAATCACTTCTTCCAACCGTGCCGCCGAACTCCTGACGGGCTACAATCGGGACGAAATGCTGGCTAAAACGATTTCCGACCTGGTTGCTCCCGGCTCGCTCGAGCGAGCCACTGAAATGATCAAGCTGAAACTTCAGGGTCGGGCGAGCACCACCTACGAACTAGAACTTGTGGGGAAGGACGGGAGGCGAATCCCGGTTGAAGTAAGTTCCAGCCTGGTGGAAGAAGGCGGGAAAGTGGTGGGAATACAGGGAGCGGTGCGCGATATCAGCGAGCGGAAAAGAGCCCAAGAGGTGCTGCGGCGGCGCGACGCCATTTTGGAAGCGGTCAGTTTTTCGACCCAGCAGCTTATGCTGGCGGCGGATTGGAAAGCAGTTGTGGAAAGCGTGCTGGCCCGGTTGGGGGCAGCAACCGGAGCCAGCCGTGCGCACATCTTCGAAAATCGTTGCGGCCGGACCGGAGAGTTGTTGACCAGCCAGCGATATGAATGGGCAGCGCCGGGAATCGCGCCTTTCACCGACAAGGAAAGACTGCAACGGATTGATCTCGAGGTCGAGGGCTACGGAGCCCTGGCGAAAACCCTGCGGCGGGGCCACGCCAACCAGTTTCACGTGTCGGACTTACCCGAACCTCAGCGCCCGATATTTGAGATGCAAGGCGTTAAGTCTCGCATCAGCGTTCCGATCTTTGTGGATGCCGAGTGGTGGGGGTTCATGGGGTTCAGCGATTGTGCAGCTCAGCGCGAATGGTCTTCACTTGAAACTGAGGCCTTGCGCGCCGCTGCGGGAACCTTGGGGGCGGCCATTCACCGGCAGCTTTCACTGCAAGCCCTGCGGCTTGACGAGGCCCGCCTCGAAACCCTCCTGAAGCTCAGCCAGATGTCGGAAAGCTCCCCCCAGCAAATTGCCGATTTTGCCCTCGAGCAAGGAATCCTGCTCACCAAAAGCAAGTATGGCTTATTGGCTCTTGGTAACGAAGACGGACCAGAACTGCTCGTGCACTCCTGCTCGCGAGGGGCCATGGAAGCTTGCGCGATGAAGGACAAAGAGGATCGCCTGCTCCTGCCCAGTGACGGGCTATGGAAGGAGGTTGTGCAGCGCCGCAGGCCGATCATTGTGAATGATTACTCGGGGTCGATACCGCTCCGGAAGGAATATCCCGAGGGTCACATTCCTATCTCCCGATTTCTCTGTATTCCAGTCCTCGAGCATGAGAACGTGGTCGCCGTCGCCGTAGTCGCGAACAAGGAGGAGGGGTACGACGAGCCCGACGTACGGCAATTGACCCTGCTGATGGACGGCGTGTGGAAACTTGTTCGGCAGAAGCGCGCCGAAGAAGCTGCGCGTTTGAGTGAGAAGCGCTACCGCCAGTTGTTTCAGCGCAACATGGCGGGAGTTTTTCGCACCACGCTGGACGGGCGAATCATCGACTGTAACGAATCCTACGCTCAGATTCTGGGCTACGCTTCCCCGGGCGAGGCGCTTCGGCATCGCGCACAGGACCTTTACGGCAACATTGAGGACCGCGAATTGCTCGTCCGTCGGTTGAAGGAACAAAATTCGATTGCTTCTTTTGAGCTGCGTCTTCGCCGCCGGGACGGGCGTGAAGTCTGGGTGCTCGAAAATGCCAGCCTGGTGGAGAATGGCAACGGCGCAACTCCGGTGATCGAAGGCACTCTTATCGACATCACCGAAAGGAAGCGCGCGGAGGAAGAATGGAGGCAGGCCAAGGAGGCCGCAGAAGCCGCCAATCGTGCCAAGAGCGAGTTCCTGGCCAACATGAGCCACGAGATTCGCACGCCGATGAACGGCGTGATCGGCATGACGGAACTTGCGCTCGAGACCGACCTTAAATCCTGAACAGCGTGAATACCTGGATGCCATCAAAGTGTCTGGAGGCTCGTTGCTCACGGTGATTAACGACATCCTGGACTTCTCGAAGATTGAAGCCCGGAAGCTGGATCTGGATTCAGTGGAGTTTCGTTTAGCGGAGCCTGTGGGAGTTCGCCCTGAAGTCATTGGCCTTTCAAGCTCAGCGGAAGGGATTGGAACTCTGCCTGGAGATTTCACCTGCTGTACCGGAAATTCTCGAAGGCGATCCCGGGCGGTTGCGCCAGGTAATTCTCAATCTTCTCGCCAACGCGATCAAGTTCACGGATCGCGGGGAAGTGGTGCTGAGCGTCGTGAAGGAAAGCGAAGACCCACGCAATCTCCGTTTGCGTTTCTCCATCCGCGACACGGGCATCGGGATTCCTCCGGAGAAACACAAAATGGTCTTTGAGCCCTTTGCACAAGCCGACGGCTCGACAAAACGGAGATTCAACGGCACGGGTCTGGGGTTGACGATCTGCTCGAGGCTAGCGGAATTAATGGGAGGCAAGATCTGGATGGAAAGTGAAGTGGGCAAGGGAAGCACATTTCATTTCACCGCGTGTTTTCGGTTTGCGGGACCCCGCCCTGAGAAAGCGCCGCCGGATCTTCAGGGCCAGAGGGTGCTCGTAGTGGATGACAACCCCACCTGCCTGCGAATTCTGGGAAGCCTGCTCAGTCAATGGAATGCGCAGCCCGACCTGTGTGGAAGCGGTCGCGAGGCGCTGCTCAAGCTAAGCCAGGCAAAGCAGCAGAAAAGACCCTACCAGGCGGTCCTGCTGGATGCGCGCCTGCCCGACGCCGATGGCAAAGCCGTCGCCGAACGCACACGGAACGACCCCGAGGTGGCAAAGGGCCTGGTGATGCTCGTGAGCGGCGGCCAGGCGGCTGACCCTGCTGCTTGCCCCAATGCCGCGGCGGCGCCATATGTGACCAAGCCAGTGCTGGCGCAGGAACTCCTGGAGGCCATTCTCCGCGCTCCCGACACTCCGCGTGCAGCGCCGGCAGACATCGCCGAATCTGCGGCGCCCCAGGGAAGGCGCAAGTTACGCATACTTCTCGTTGAGGACAACGAGATAAACAGCACTTTGGTGGCTCATTTACTGACCAAGCAGGGGCACGAGGTGGTTGTGGCGGGCAACGGCAGGGAAGCGGTGGAGAGGGTACAGCAAAGTTGCTCTGGAGCGTTTGATCTAATCCTCATGGATGTCCAGATGCCTGAAATGGACGGTTTCGAGACGACTGCCGCCATCCGGGCGCATGAGCTCAAGACGCACGAGCACGTTCCCATCGTTGCAGTCACCGCGCATGCGATGAAGGGCGACCGGGAACGCTGCTTGGCTTCTGGAATGGACCACTACCTGCCAAAGCCCATTGTGGTGGAGGAACTACTCGAAATCCTGCGACTGCATCAGGCGCTGCCGTCCCAGATCGTGGAGGTTCCACACACCCAGGGGCAAAATGGATGCCGCGCCGGAGTGGCAGGAGAAATATTGCCGTGGACGGAGGCTGATGGCCGAAGGCAATGTCAGCCTCAGGATGAGCCACCCGACCCCGTCGATCGGGGCGGCCTATTAAAGCGCCTGGGCGGCGATTCACGACTTCTTAACAAGCTTGCCGAGGTCTACTTGCACCAAAGCCCTTCTTTGTTAGCGGCCGCACAACGCGCCCTTGCGGAGAAGAATGGGGGCGATCTCGCGAGGGCCGCTCACAGTATGGCGGGAGCAGCAGGAAATTTCCTTGCCCTCGCGACAGTCGAGCTGGCTCGGCGACTGGAGGCCCATGCCGAGCACAATGATTTCTCGCTTGCTGAGGAGACGTTGGGCGCGTTGCAGAAGGAAATGGAGCGGCTTGATGGGACGCTCCATTCGTGGATAGGAGTTGCAGTGTCGTGAGAATACTGGTTGCCCAAGAGGATCCCGGTCCGCTTCACCTGCTCGAGACCAGCCTGGCGGGTTGGGGCTACCGGGTGACGTGCGCAACGGACGGCCGGAAGGCGTTCGAAGTCCTGAAATCCCTTGATTCGCCTCGTTTGGCCATTCTGGACGACTTCATGCCGCATATGCACGGGACCGACATTTGCCGTGAGATCAGGCGGTCCGACAAGCCACCCTATGTTTATATCCTGATGTTGACCTCGAGAGACAGAAAGCGGGACATCATCGAGGGCTTGCGATCCGGCGCGGACGACTACCTGACTAAGCCCTACGATCCTCACGAACTGCGCGCCCGTTTGGAAGCTGGAAAGCGAATCGTGGAGATCGATCAACGGCTTGTTTTGCCCCGCCGCTTGGGCGAGAGTCAACAAAGCATGGATCCCCTGACCGGCGTCTGGTCCCGCAAAACGATCCTGGATGCCGTGAAACTTCAACTCGCGCTTTCTTTCCGTTCCGGTTCACCGATGGGTCTGGTGCTTGCCAACATCGACCGTTTCCGGGAAATCAACAATACCTTTGGACCGCCCGCCGGCGACTCGGTGTTGCAGGAAGTGGCAAAAAGGTTCCGGTCCGTTCTGCGCCCGCCTGATTCCATCGGCCGCACCGACGCGGACGAGTTCGCGATGCTCCTGCCCGGATGCGACGCGCCCACAGCGGCGCGCATGGCCGAGAGCTTTCGGGCCCGCATTGATCGACGCGCAATTGAGTCGCCCGAAGGTGTCATCGCTCTGACTGTTAGTGTCGGCGTGATGGCGACGCCGTCCCAAAACTCGCTGGACTTGGCGAATGCCTGGCGCTTGGTATCTGAAGCTGTTTCGCGCGCCAAATCAAACGGGCGAGACCGCGTCGAGTTCGCGGTCCTCTCAAATCAGCAGCCCGTATCGAACCGCATGCAAATTCCTACAATGAGTGCCGCGTTGCAGTGATCTTCGACTGGCATGCCCTGAGAAATATTCGGATGCGGGCCGCCCTCTGCCTGCAGGGCGACCACGGACACGAAAACCTGCCGGGCTGCACCGTTCGAGCTCAAATCAGAAGGCTCGAAAGGGTCGCATTCAACCAAGTTAAAGAAATTCTCCCCTAACCTTTTGCTCGGCATAATGTCGTCTTCAGGTATAATGCCGGGGGTTTGCGTTGCGATGCTGGGGTAGATTCCTGCGCTGGGAGTATAGCTTGTCCGGAACTGAGTTTGAAGCTCGAATGGCTCCATCAGGACGCTGAATAACCCTTGAACGCTGTCATTCTGAGCGAAGCGAAGAATCTCTGCAGTTTTAGAACCAACGAGCCGCGGCGATCCTTCCTTCGTTCCACTCAGGACCGCCTGCGGCTCCGCCGGAAGTTACGTCATTCCCGCGCAAGCGGGAATCCATTGGGTTCCGGACGGAAAATGGACCCCCGCTTTCGCGGGGGCGACGACGAGGGCGATTTTCATTAGCTCGAGTTGGCTGCAAGCCCATGGGTACTGCTTAAGATGACAGTCGGGGCGGGTTTTTCCGCGGCTGCCCAGAGGAAATCATGCCGGCCTCTCTTCTCGCCCTACGGACTCCTGTCGAGGCAGGCAAGCATGATCGGAGGATGAGGATGCTCACCAAGAAAACAATCCCGGTTTTCCTAGTATGCTTAATAGTCCTGTCGCATGTCCCCACGGCCATCGCACAGAGTGGCGGCGAACCCATTTATCTTAATCCGAATGAACCCGTCGAGCGGCGCATTGACGACCTGATGAGCCGCATGACGCTCAAAGAGAAGGTGGGCCAGCTCAACTTGCCTTGCGTCTATGTGGAGGACCTGGGAAAGGATATTCCCTCGAAACAAGCGGCCTGCAGGAAGTTTGCTGCCGGAACCTACACGCAGGAGATCGGCCCGGGCTGCGGGTTCTTCACTCTTGCCAACGAAATCCTCATCGAGGGCGCCCGCCAGCAGGCCGAGTACTTCAACGAACTTCAGAGGATCGCACGCACCCAGACGCGCCTGAAGATCCCGCTCTTAGAGGACGAAGAGGGCACGCACGGCGCCATGTTTCCCGGCGGTACGGTGTTTCCGGAGGGCCTGACGATCGGCAGCACATTTGACATGGACCTGGTGAAGTCGATTTACGCCACGGCCGCGGCCGAAGCGCGGGCTGTCGGGATCCACATGCTTTCGACGCTGGTGCTCGAGATCGACCGCGACCCGCGCATGGGGCGCAATGAGGAGGCGTACACCGAAGATCCTTACCTTTACATGCGTATTGCGGAAAACATTGTCGAGGGCACGCAAGGCTCGAACATCGCCGCTCCGGACAAGGTGATTGCGGTGATGACGGATTTCCCTACCCAAAGCGAGCCGGCCAGCGGCCTCGAGCGCGGCGCCATCGAGTATTCCGAGCGCTCCCTGCGAGAGAACGATATGCTTCCCTGGATCGGGGGGATTACTAAGAAGGGCGGTTTGGGCGTGATGGCCGGCTACCCGGAAGTTGAAGATGTGCCTGCGCACGCCTCCGAAAAGTGGATGAACAGAATCCTGCGGCAAGAGATTGGCTTTAAAGGGATTGTGGAAAGCGAAGGCGGCGGCTTCGGGACTTTGATTTACGAGCACATCGTACCCACGCAGAAGGAGGCGGGCGCGCTGGCGCTCAAAGCGGGCGTGGATTTGAATATCACTTATGAACCTGCCTACATGGGACCCCTGATCGAGAATGTGGAAGAGGGGCGAGTGCCCATGGCGCTGGTCGACCGGGCGGTGCGGCGAGTGCTCGAGCAGAAATTCGCTCTGGGCCTTTTCGAGCACGCGGAAGTCGACCCGGACCAAGCTGTGAAAATCGTGCACTCGAAAGAAAATCAGGAATTGGCGTTGCGGACGGCGCGCGAGGGAATCGTGCTCTTCAAGAACGAAAAGAACCTCCTGCCCTTGAAGAAAGATCTGCGTTCCATCGCGATTATCGGCCCCAATGCCGATAACCTGCGCAACCAGATCGGGAGATTACTCGCCCTCGAAGATCCTTCAGCATGTGGTCACTATCCGGGAAGGCATCAAGGACAAGGTTGCGCCTTCGACCCGCGTCGTTTACGCCAAAGGATGCGCAGTTCTGGGCGAGGACAAAAGTGGATTCGCAGAAGCCGTGAGGGCGGCGAAGGGTTCCGCAGTGGCCATTGTGGTGGTCGGCGAGCAGCAGTGGCAGCGCGCGGAAGGGGAGGGGCGGCATACGGATGGCGAGGGCTCGGACGTCGCGAGCCTGGATTTGACGGGCGTTCAGGAGGACCTCGTCAAGGCAGTGTACGAGACAGGGACGCCGACTGTGGTGGTGCTGGTGAACGGCCGGCCGCTTTCGACCCGGTGGACGGCGGCGAACGTGCCCGCTCTCGTCGAGGCCTGGATTCCGGGCGAGTCGGGCGGGACGGCGGTGGCGGACGTGCTCTTCGGCGATACGAATCCCAGCGGGCGGTTGGCGATTACCGTTCCGCGCCACTCGGGCCAGTTGCCGGCCTATTACAACTACAAAGTCTCGAAGGCGGTGCGCCTCGAAGATAGCTACGCCGATATGCCCGCCACTCCTCTGTACCCGTTTGGTTATGGGCTAAGTTATACGAGCTATGATTACAGCAACTTGCGTATTACTCCTGACCAGATCCGTACGGGAGGAAATGCGCAGGTCAGCGTGGACGTAAAGAACACCGGCAGCCGGCCGGCGAGGAGGTGGTGCAGCTCTATCTGCACGAGAACTATGCTCCGGTCTCGACCCCTGTGAAACGGCTGCGCGGTTTCGAGCGGATAGCGCTGGCGCCCGGAGAAACGAAGACTATAACCTTCACACTGGGGCCGGAAGATTTGCAACTGCTAGACCAGGATATGCACTGGGTGGTCGTGCCAGGTGATTTCACGATCATGGTGGGAAGATCTTCCCAGGACGTCCCGCTCACGGGAACTTTGAAAGTTGTGGAGTAGACATGTATCGACTCCACACTTCGACTCCTCAGCAGCCGCGGAGCGGCGGCAGAAAGTAGCCCACGGCGTGAGCCGTGGGACCGGACGCGGCGTCGATATTCACAGCCCCGGAAGGGGCGACAGATCTCGCCTGGGAGCCTCTGTCGCCCCTCTGGGGCTGACAAAACCAAGAGTGGCTCCTCGCCCCACGGCTCAGAAGGTGTGAAAAAATCATCTGCCGCCGACAAACCATCAAAGCGCGTGTGTGTCATTCCGAGCGCAGCGAGGAATCTCGCTCTGTTTCTCCTCCATTATCAGTGACTTCCATCGGCAGGGCCAGATTCCTCGCTGCGCTCGGAATGACAGGTTCCTACGTAGGATTGATTTTTTCACACCTTCTCACGCCGTGGGCTACTTGCTGTCGGCCCTCCGGGCCTGTGCTAGGCCACATCGGGACCTATTTCGCCACCGCTCGGGATGTTAAGTTAGCGCCTATGGGGGTTGGGGGCGGTCGGCGCCGGGAACGTGCAAACCCATCAACCGCCCCCTGGCCCCTCCTTGACGAAGGAGGGGAACTTGAAAAGGACAGGTGTCAAAATGAAAAACGAAAAGCAGGAAAGCAATGCCATCGGGACTCAAAACAACCGCTTGGCCATCGACAAGGGCGTGCCGGTGCGCACAGAGCCGCTGCCTCTCGAGTTCCCGGGCGTCCATTACATGGATGAGGAGGAAGTCGAGGCCGTGGTGCGCCTCCTCAGAAGCCGCTCGCTGTTTCGCTATTACGGTGTCGATTTGCAGAAAGAGGTGGAATCGTTCGAATCGGAATTTGCGAGCGTTCTGGGCGTCCGTCATGCCATTGCGGTGAGCAGCGGCACGGGCGCGCTCCACACGGCTCTTTCGGCGCTGGGTGTTGGCCCGGGCCAGGAAGTGATTGTTCCGGCTTACATGTGGATCTCGGTGGTGGCGGCGGTGGTGAATCACGGAGCCATCCCGGTGCTGGCGGATATTGACGAAACATTCTGCTTGGACCCTGTCGACCTTGAGAAGCGGATTACGCCTCGAACCAAAGGGATCATCATGGTTCATATGAGCGGCGCGCCCGGAGACGTCAAGGCGGTCGAGGGAGTCGCCCGCAAGCGCGGACTCTGGCTGCTCGAAGATTGCGCGCAGTGTAACGGGGGAAGCGTTGACGGCCGGAAGGTTGGGACCTTCGGCGATATGGCCGTGTTCAGCTTCCAGATGAACAAGAACATGACGGCGGGAGAAGGGGGCTGCGTAGTTACAAATGATGATCGATTGGCGCAGCGAGCCTTTGCCTGCCACGACCTCGGCTACGCTCGCGATGATCAGGGGCGTCTGATTTTCGACAACCCCGACCTCACGCTGTGGGGCAAGGGCTACCGGTTGGATGAAATGCGCGGAGCCGTGCTGAGGGTGCAACTCAAAAAGCTGCCGCGAATCATCTCGGCCATGCACCGCAGCAAATATCGCATTCGCGAGGCTCTGGCAAAATTCCCTGGCGTGCAGTTGCGGAAGATTGTCGACCCGGCCGGCGACACCGGCTGCTTCCTCATCACAACTTATGCCGATGCCGCGACGGCCCAGCGCGTCAACAAAGCGTTGCGCGCCGAAGGCTTGGTGACGTGGCCCCAAGGTGTTTCAAATGTGGTGATGACGGATTGGGGCCTGCATCTATATTTCAATATTGTCAGCCTTCTGAACAAAGGTTCCATCGATGGGCGAGGCTTCCCCTGGAAATTGGCCGAGAACCAGGCGTCCGCACAGAAATACGCCAAAGGGACCTGCCCCAAAGCGGATAACCTGTTCGAGCGGAGCATACTGATTCCCATACCGTCGTGCCTGACAGAGAAAGACGAGAACGAGATCATCGCTGCCTTCGAGAAGGTTCTGGGAGCCTTGCTTCCTCGAGCGGCCGCGTAAATTGTGATCGTGCCCCCCGGCGGGGTAGGGGCAGGGCTTGCCCTACCCTGTCGAGGCCGGCAGAAATGCGGGGACGGCAAGCCGCCCCCCTACAGCAGCGAGGTTATCGATTGATTGATGGTGGAGTGTCAATTGGATGGACGCACTTCGAAGTCGGTAGTAGAATTCCTCCTCGTTATGCGGGCCTCGATTCATTCCTTCGATCCTGAATGAGGCATTTCATGATAGGAGTACAAACCATAATGCGCAGATCGGTTTCTACCGTCGTTCGTGTATTTCTACTTGTGGTGGGTTTGGGTTTGATTGCGGGGCTTGCCTATGCGCAGGAGAAAGGGCCGGCCCAGACTCCGCCCATGGGGTGGAATAGCTGGAACCATTTCGCCTGCAAGGTGAAGGAAGCGGATGTGCGCTCGGCGGCAGACGCCATCGTCTCAACCGGCATGAAAAGCGCGGGGTACGTTTACGTCAACATCGATGACTGCTGGCAAGGCAAGCGCGACGAGCAGGGAGTGATTCGTCCAAACGAAAAGTTCCCGGACATGAAGCGGCTATCTGACTACGTGCATGGCAAGGGGCTGAGGCTAGGAATTTACTCTTCCCCAGGTCCCAAAACCTGCGGGGGTTACGAAGGCAGCCTGGGCCACGAGGAGCAGGACGCGCAAACCTACGCCGGCTGGGGTATCGACTATCTGAAGTACGATTATTGCAGCTTCCAAGGTGACGTGCCGGCGCAGATTGCGGCCTACAAGAAGATGCACGACGCGCTCGAAAAGACCGGCCGGCCTATCGTCTTCAGCCTTTGCCAATACGGAATGGACCGCTCGTGGGCCTGGGCGCCTTCGATAGGCGGCAACCTGTGGCGCACTACCGGCGACATTAATGACAGTTACGACCGCATGGCTTACCTTGGCTTCGGCCAGAACGGCCTCGAGCGCTTTGCCGGGCCGGGGCACTGGAATGACCCAGACATGCTGGAGGTCGGAAACGGCAAGATGAGCAAGGATGAATACCGCACCCACATGAGCCTTTGGTGCCTGCTCGCCGCCCCGCTGCTGGCCGGCAACGACCTCTCCAAGATGACTCCTGAAACGTTGGAATTGCTGACCAACCCGGAAGTGGTGGCGCTCGACCAGGACACTCTCGGTGTTCAGGGCCGCCGCGTGGCGCAGGAAGGCCAACTCGAAGTTTGGGTGAAGCCGCTGGCCGATGGGTCGAAGGCGGTAGGCCTTTTCAACCGCGGCGAATCCACCATGCCGGTGACCGCTCTCTATCGCGACATCGGCGTGGGGGACACGGCTTCGGTGCGCGACTTGTGGGAGAAACGGGACTTGGGCTCCTTCAAGTCAAGGTTCACAGCGCAAGTGCCCAGCCACGGCGTGGTGTTGGTCAAGGTGAAGCCATGAACGACGCGATGGAATATAACTCGGGGAAACCTCTGGCAGGTTCGTGCCTGCACAATTGGCAGAACCAGGAGAGCCACTACGTGCTGGCCCAGGTCTGCTCCAACTGCAAGCTGTTTCGCTACAAAGCAGTCGCGACGGCGGATTGGGAGTACCGCGCTCCTATTCCCTTCGCGCAGCTTCCTGCCGACGAGACGCCGCGAGCGTGACGGCTGGTGGCCGCGAATCCTGGGGCGTTCGCAGGTCGAACCTGGGGCGGTTATCGCTCGAAGCATAGACCCCCTCAACCGTCCCACACCGGCTGATGAAGGCGCCGGTGTGGGACACCCTCTCCCCCAAGGGGGCGAGGGCTGGTTGACAACAGGGCGCCTAGGTAGCGCATACCTAGTGCTTACTTGCGGGAGTAAGCGTTCTTGCTCGTTTGGCGTCGGAATGGCGGGGCTTCAGCCCCGCCGCAGAAAACAGGCCACTCGTCGGGCTTTAGCCCCCGAAGCCGCGTTGCTTCAGGGCCTAAAGGCCCCTTTAATCGTGCTCCGCCGTATCGGCGGGGCTGAAGCCCCGCCCTTCCAGGAGGCAGATTAATTGCGCTTATTAACACAACTAAGCACCAGCGCACTGTGTCGCGAATTCTGCGTTCCTGCGCGGCCTTTCTAATATCCGCGTTTCTTATCTACCACGTTGAGCAGCGGCAGGCCGCTGACGTAGCGTCGAACGTTCTCACATAGAAGGTCGTAACAACGCTCGGCGGAGCCTGCAGAGTTAGCGGAAGAATGTGAAGTGATGATCAGGTTTCCGGCCGTCCAGAGCGGATCGTCGGCGGGAAGAGGCTCTCGGTAGGCTACGTCGAGGCCGGCGCCGGCGATCCAACCTTCTTTGAGGGCCCGGATGAGCGCCGGGGTGTCCACCACCTTACCCCGTGAGACGTTGATGAAGTAAGCGGTCGGCTTCATGGCGCGGAAGATGGCCTCGTTAAGCATCCCCTCGGATACCGGAGTGTGAGGCGCTGAACAGAGCAGCACATCGACCTCGGGAACCATCTTGGGCAGCCACTCGAGGGAATGGAGTTCGGAGACGAAGACCGGCTTGGGCAGGGGCTTGGGATCGACAGCCAGAATCTTCATGTGGAAGCCGTAGTGGGCGCGGTAGGCAGTGTCCGTGCCGATGCCGCCCAAGCCCACTACGCCCAAGGTAAGACCGCTGATTTCTTTCAGCCCGGGGACACGCTTCCAGACGTGTTCTTGGGTCTGAAGCGTGTATTGATTGAGCCCGCGCGTAAGGGTCAGGATTAGGCCTATCGCCGTTTCTGAAATAGTGGGCGAGTACATGCGCTGCATATTGGTGAGCACGATAGGGCTTTCTACCAGTTCCGGGCAGAGGAGGCTCTCAACGCCTGCGTTGGGCCATTGAATCCAGCGCAGTTGACGCGCAGCCCCAATGTCTTCTCGCGAGCACTCTCCGTAAATCACGTGTGCGTCAGCGACTTGGTTTCGAAACTGTTCCTCGTCCCGGCATAACGAGATATTGAGGCTGGGCGCATAGGCGCGTAGTTTCTCCTGGTAGGCGGGCGGGATCCCGTCCAGCGTCGCAAGTTTGAATCGTGCTTGCGCGGCAGTCCTGCCCGGTTCGAGAATGGGGTACGATTCGACGGTCATTGGCCATGGCGGTTCGGGGCCGGCTCCTCCCGCCGCGGCACGGGCGGCCAGCGGAAGCGAGACCATAGCCGCTCCTGTTGAGCCTGCGGCCACGTTGCGAAGAAAGTTCCGTCGCGAAAAACCAATTTTATGCATGGGAAGCCCCTCCCAGTTGCGATGCTATAAACTATAACATGGCCAGTTGGGTTCCGCGAGTTGTCGGTCCCTAAGCTTTGTCCCAGCGAAGTTCGTAACGCGGAGATCCCCGATTTCGCGCGTCAAGCGCTTCGTCTGGCACTTCGTCCTTATGAGATTAATTGAGTGGAAGTTACTGAGTAGTGATACCGGGAGAACGCAGGTTTCCTTGCAGTCAGGCCAGCGGCTAACTAACATGCCGCAGGCCCGCCGAAGCGGGCCTGCAACATTCCAACCCCAGCTAGCGTCGGACTCCCACGCTGCCGTGTGGAAATCCACCTTCCATACCGCCTCGCATGCTGCCCATCCTTCCCACTGGCATAGCGGACATTCTGCCACGGTTCGTAGCCATGGGTCGGGGCAGGGAACGGAATCCGGCTGAACCTTTAATCGGTTGGTGTGCGAGTGGGGGCACTGCCGCAGTGGCTCGAGCGCCTGCGTTCATGTTGACGGGATAGCGGTAATAACGGCCACCCATGCCAAAGCCGTAGTAGGGAGCCCATCCCACAGCCCACGGCGAGAAATATGGCCAGCCAAAGGGACCCCACAACATCCCCATGCCCCAACCGGGCATGAAAGCAAAGTCAGCCCAGAACGGATCCCAATACCAGCCCGGCCCCCACCATCCGCCTGCCCCCATCAGTGCGTTGGCTTCTTGAACGTTCGAGTTGGTAGCGTATTCGCTTCTCAAATCGCTCCAGCGATAGAGAGGATCACTTTCAACATCGCTCTTGTCGAATTTCTGAGACTTCAAATCTGGAATCTGAGATTGCGCCGGCCCCTCAGCCAGCAGAACCTCGCGACCTTTCTTGAGGTCAATTTTCCGGTCCCCTTCGGTAGTCTCAGCCTTGCCCTCGAGAACCTTTACCGAAGGTCGATCGGCGCTGAAGTCGTACAATCCTTGCTTTTCTACCCGCGTTGTGGCGCCGCCCACGACGACGCTCATGTTGTTCTCTTTGAATAACTGGTCCACTTCCAGCATGACCTCACCCTTGGTCACTTGCACCTGGGTGTCCGCCAGTCCGGGCGATATCATCTTCACTTCGCTGTCGTGGCCAAGGCGCAGGTACGCGCCCGGAGTCAGTAGCAGTTCGGCGTTGCCGTTGCCTGTGTCAAGTACTTGGTTCGGCTCAAGATAAGTCGTGCCGACCGATTTCGGCGTTTGCTTTTGGCCTTCCACGGAAACTTGCCCTTCAACGTAGTTCAGCGTACCCGGCGGGGGCATATTGTTCGTATCCGCAAAACCCCACACCGCGGTCGTCAGAAGGACTAACGTCAGTTTCCAAATTCCCCGCATCTTCAATGTGCCTGTCATAGGGCACCTCCTTCTTCCTTCCATTTAGTTGGATGCGCCTCGGTTGCCACAGGCTCACCTTCCGGCCCTACGCCTATGGCAAGCCATTGAATAGGTGCAAGTTATTCGCGCAACCGGGCTCGGTTCTGCAACCGGCACGAAAGGCGCCCAATGTGTGCGATTGCCTTCATTCCCTTGTTGTTATTGGCCGATAACTTCCATGGAGGCAGGCTATGAAGTGGTTATTGGGCGTCGGGGTGATTGCCGGACGGATTATGTGATGATCAATGACCCGAGTTTCGATCCCAATGTCGGGTCAACCCAGAGCTGGCGCCGCCTCGACCCTCAGCAATGAGTGGTAGGCGGTCAACGCCGCCGCCCCGGAATGTTCGTGCGCCGTCTGAAAGCGAGTCTCCAACTCAGCGGGAAGGGGGAAGGAGTCTGCGTGAGAACCTCCTTCAGAGGGTCATCCCGATTCCCCGCTGTGGGAGAGGAATCTCGCTTTGAACGCACTGCGAGATTCCTCGTCGCTGGGAACTCCTTGGAATGCCAGCAAAAACGAACTCTTGTGCAGGCTCGAAGGAGGTGACGGCCGTCCAGCCCCAAAACCTCTGAAATTTCATCGGGGATACCGAAGTTCCGCTTGGCGGCGCCGGGATCACATCTCGCCGAAGTTGTAGCCGACCCAGACCGTGCCGCCTATGACCTGATTGCTGCCGAACTGGTAGATCGAGCTTGACCCATACGTGCCGGACAACCCGGGGACTTCGCGGAAGTCAAACTGCGGACGGATAAAGAAATGGCCTTTGACATAGAACTGCACGCCGGCTCCTACATGCACCTGAAAGTGGTTTGAACTCGCGTAGGGGACTGCCTGCGACTGGCAGACCGCGCTCCCGACACAAGAGGTTTGCGTGTAGGAAGTGCCGAAATGGGCCCCGCCAAGTCCGGCTTCTAACCGCACTTGGAATTTCTTGTTGTTAATCGGAGCGTACAGTCCGTCGAAATCGTAAAACAACTGCCGGAACTGGAGCGGGCCGTAGTTGCTTTTGGTGGGCTGAAAATCGATATTGCCTCCGAAGCCGACGTGCTTATTCAACATCGCGTCTCCCTCAAAACCCATGAACAAGCCGCCCAGGGCCGGAGTCAGTTGGCACGTAGAATCGCTCGCCGGCTGGCAGGCATCGAAAGTGGTGGGGTCAATGCCTGTCCCAGTTGCCTTGGCGTGTTGAGTCCCGAAGCCCAACGCGACATCGAAGGATCCCTGCGCGCGTGCCAGCGGAGCGCAAGAAAGCAGCAATACGAAAGGTAGGTAGCGGTAAAATCGGTTCACGTTAATCGTCTCCTCGCCGGTCAGCAAGCGCTCGTGATCTCAAGTTCGTGCTGTTCAACCGGCTCTCGGCGGCGCCGCGGCGCCGCCCGTCTGTTGAATGTCCACGCGTCTGCGTGGCAGGTCTAATCGTGTCGTCAAAAAAGCCATTGTGTGCCTGCCGCGGCCTCAGGCGCGACAGTTTCGCTTATTCGCCCGTACGATTAGTTTGGATGCGAGTATTTTCACGGGTGATGCCTTGGCGCGGTCGGAAGACCCCGAGGTCTCCGCCTTTTCTGGTGGCGTGTTAGGGCATGTGCGTGTACCGACACGGAGCGTCCGAAGGCGCCCCGCTCCGTATTCGGCTTAGGGATAATACGTTTCGGCGCGGCGGGCAATTCTCAGGAGTTGCTTGCGTTGCATGATGAAATGCGCTAAGGCGCCAGTAGGTATGGCGAGCCATTGCGGCAGGCCATAAGGTCGATAGCCAAAGGCGATGCGACCGCGCACGATTAGGCGCGTTTGCCTTGGCTGGGGTTGCTCCAGCACGAACGCCCAGGTCGTCTGGTACTTGCCGTTGGGCAACCGCCAGACAAGAACCAAATTGCGTTCGGGCTCGGACTGCGCGACAGCGAAGACGTCGGTAGCGCCGGGGAGTGCAGGAAATACACTCCCCACGCCGATGTTCTGGTATTTGGGCAGGATGCGCTCGGCGCTGGGGTGACCGCCGTTGTCGATGAAGTCGTAGGCGTACCATCCGGCGCGACCGGAGCCCATTTGAGCCAGCCACGGCCAGACATCATGAGGAGGGCGGCGAATGGTTATAGCGTGATTGACCGAGCCGGCGGGCTGGGGAATCAGATCGTCTCCGGCAAGAGTCCGGGCCCGCTCGGCAGGATTGGCGCGGACTTGGATGGAGGAGTAAATCGCCAGTGCCGCGATTAAGACCAGTATTGCGCAAAGTGCAAGCAGCAACTTCTTCCTCATGGGGTACCCCAGAGTTGGCGTAGCCCATTTCAGCTTCGCGTGTAGTGTATAACCGTTGCATTCGAAAATCAGCACCAAATCTTAGTCCCCAATTCGCCAATAAGCGACGAGGTGATTTGGGCGAGGCAGTATCGGAGGCGCTGAAGGCATTGGCGGAGTCAGAAGTCCAGCAGGATTTTGCCCGGAGTGAGCAGAATTTCATCTCTCGGTGAAAAGGCCCGTTGACTCTCCTTCCCTCCCAAGGACATACTGATTTTCTCAGGACATCGAAGGCGCCTTGAGCTTTTGCAATCTCGCCGATAGAGGAGCGCGTGCGAAGATGTTGGAACTCGATTCCCACCGCGCAATGCTGGTGGACCTCTACGAACTGACCATGGCGGCAGCCTACTTCGAGCACGGGATGGACTGCCACGCCACTTTTGAGCTTTTCGTGCGCCAACTGCCGCCCGAGCGTACTTTTCTCGTGGCCGCAGGCGTCGAGGATGCGCTCGACTTTCTCGCGGACCTGTATTTCCACGAAGAGCATCTGGAATACCTCCGCAGCCTGCCGGTTTTTCGAAACATCTCCTCCCGATTCTTCGATTATCTTCGCGAGTTCCGCTTCCTGGGAGATGTTGACGCGGTCGAAGAAGGCACGCTCATCTTTGCCGAAGAACCGCTGCTGGAAGTGAGCGGGCCGATTCTGGCAGTTCAAATCGTGGAGACCTACTTGCTCTCCGTCCTCAACTTTGAAACCCTGGTGGCTTCGAAAGCGGCTCGCGTGGTGCGGGCGGCGCGCGGCCGGGGGGTGCTCGAATTCGGCACGCGCAGGGCGCAGGGTCCGGAAGCCGGGGTGCGCGCCGCCCGCGCCGCTTACCTGGGCGGATGCATCGCTACTTCCAATGTTCTGGCCGGCTTTTCGCTACGGTATCCCGCTTGCCGGCACTGCCGCCCACTCCTGGACTCAGGCGTTTCCGACCGAGGCCGAGAGCTTCCGGGCCCTCCTGGAAACCTTCCCGGAAGATGCTGTTCTCTTGATTGATACTTACGATCCGCTGGCGGGGGCGGAAACTGCGGCCTCGCTGGGGCGGAAGATAGCCGGGGTCCGTATCGATAGCGGCGACCTGCTCGAGAAGAGTTGCCGGGTGCGGGAAATCCTGGACCGGCATGGCTTGACGGAGGCGAAAATCGTAGCGAGCGGCGACCTGAACGAATACAAGGTGAAAGCCCTGCTCTCACAGGGAGCGTGCATCGACCTCTTCGGCGTAGGAACGGATCTTGCCACTTCGCGCGATGTGCCTGCGCTTAGCGTGGTCTATAAACTGGTCGAGACGGAGCACAACGGTAAGGTGGAGTACAAAAGCAAATTCAGCGAGGAGAAAGTCTATTCGCCGGGCCGCAAGCAGGTCTTTCGGTTTTCGGAAGACGGTCACTATCATCACGACCTGATTGCACGCTCGACCGAAAAGCCCTCCGGAGGCGTGCCACTGCTACACCCCGTGATGCGCCAGGGACGGCGCCTGCGCCCCCGGCCGCAGATCCAAGAAGCCAGGCGTGATGTTCTTGCTAACCTCGACCTGTTGCCGGAGGCCTACCACGCGCTCGAGAACGCTCCTGCTTTCCCCGTGGTCAAAAGCCAAGCGCTTCAGAGCCTGCTCGAGGAGGTTCGCGAGCATACTTTTGGACATCGGAAACTGGAAAACAGAGGTCAGAAAATGTAAGTTGGCGGATAAGCCCGAGTTCTCAGTGCCGAATCTCCAGCTATGAGTTTCTGGTTTCTGATTTCCTGTTCAGGTTTTTCCTGCGGAGCAAGGATGACATCGAGTACTGAGGGGCGTCTAGTATTTCTTGACATCGATACGCAAGTGGACTTCATGCTTCCCGGCGGGAAGCTCTACGTACCGCATGCGAAAGAGATTATTCCCAACTTGGTGAAGCTGATGTTCTGGGCGCGAGCCCGAGGTGTGCCCGTGCTTTCATCGTCTGACGCGCACGCGCCGGACGACCCGGAATTCGCCCACTGGCCGCCCCACTGCGTGGTTGGGACGCCCGGCCAGCGGCGCATTCCCGAAACCCTGCTCCCTGACGCCTTAGTGGTTCAAAACCGCCTTGGCGCCTTCGAGGCCGTGCAGCAGCCGGGCGACCCAACTTTTCAGGTTGGTCAGATCATCGTTGAGAAGCGTGTCTATGACCTCACCACCAACGTAAATTTCGACGCTATCCTGGTTGCCCTTGGCCGGCCGTGCTTCGTGGCTTTTGGCGTGGCCACCGAATACTGTGTGCTATCGGCCGTGTTGGCGCTGCGCAAGCGCAACCTGCCTGTGGCTCTCGTCCAAGACGCCGTCAAGTCGATCACCCAAGACGGGGGCCGGAAGGCCATCGAGCAGATGGCCAGCGCTGGAGTGCGGCTCATAACCACGGAGGAAGCTTGCCGCCTGGACGGCCCATTTACATGAACATCGGGAGGTCGCCATCGACAATATCGGCTTCCGTTTCCACGCGCCGCTCGGCAGGAGCGGGCTGGTTCCTGTTGCGAGGCCAGGGCAGCATGGTTT
This sequence comes from uncultured Acidobacteriota bacterium, assembly GCA_963770415.1. Classification (GTDB taxonomy): domain Bacteria; phylum Acidobacteriota; class Terriglobia; order UBA7540; family UBA7540; genus CAVROP01. The sequence goes on along the minus strand of CAVYPU010000034.1, from coordinate 36,376 downwards.
CCATGGCCAGGGAATTGAGCAGAAGCACCCCAGGCTGGCTCATGGCCCATTCAAAGGCCTGCTGCGACCGCGACGGCTCCATCTGAATCATCGAGGGTTCAAGTTTGGTATCCAACATAGCGCCTCACTTTCTCTAGTTGTTTATCGGCATATTCAGAAGGGGGCTTGAGGTGCCATTCCGAACCGCGCTGCGTCCCCTAACCCCTCGATAACAAGCGGTGAAGGGGGTAACGGCACGCCATGACTTGCCCTACGCCCCACGGGGCTACATTAGGTGGTTTAGGAGTAAGGTTTGTCCTACCCGCGGGCCAGTGACTCCGTTGAAAGGGGACAGAAAGTCGTCCCCCTACCCTCCGTCGGTATCGAGGGATCAGGGGACCCTTTTTGTGGCTTGACTCCACGAACAGGAGGTGGCATAGAATAGCTGGGCGCAAATAACTGCGCTGGATTCCGGGTATTTTGTCTGGGACGATCACCGTTTCTCGCTGGTTCGCCTGGTTGCACCACCCGCAGAGTTTCGTAGAGGTTATGAAGGACGCAGGTGTGAAAGACTGAGTGTAGTAGGCTATGACTTTTCTGGGTTTCGGGAAGAGTGGTTTCTTGCCAGGGGCGAGCCGCTCGAGAGCGGCCGCCCGCCGCTTGGCTTCGAGGGTCCCATGGTCATTGCATCCCAGCTTCGTGCGGGCACGGTTTTAAAGATCAACAACGACCTCCTCAAAGTGATCGATTCCCAGTATCATATCGGACAAGGCAAGATGCCCGGCAGCGTCCACGCCAAGGCGCGCCATATTCTTAAAGGCACCTTGAAAGAACTGCGCTTCCGGCCGGAGGAGCGCCTGGAAGAAACGCAGCTCGACAAGCAGGAGATGGAGTATCTTTACAGCGACGCGGATTCGGCGACGTTTATGAATCCCAGAACCTACGATCAGGTCTCGATTCCGCTCGAGGCCATCGGCGCGGCAGCCTCGTTTCTTCAGCCGGAGATGAAGGTGCCGGTCGAGTTCTACGAGGGCCAGCCGGTCAGCATCGTGTTTCCTGATATCGTGGAGGCGAAGATTCGGACGACCGCGCAGCCCGTGCATCAGCAGCAAGACAACACGCACAAACCGGCCGCGCTCGAAAATGGACTCGAACTCATGGTGCCCCAATTCATCAAGCCCGGGGAAACGATCCGCATCGAGGTTGCAACGGGCAAGTATGTGGACCGGGTACGAGCCGACAGCAAGAGATTCTAGAGAGCAGAAGGCAGAAGGCAGAAGGCAGAAGGCTAAAAGCAGGAAGCCGGAATCAGAAAGTTAAAATCAGAGGTTCGCCGATGAATATTCGAAGCGCCAAATTCGAAAATGGCAATTCGACAATCGGCAATGAATCCGTATTCTGCTTTCTGCCTTCGAACTTATGACGGACACTCCCAATCTGAACGCCGCCGCCCGCCCCCGTTTCCGGCTCAGCGTACGGCCCGCCGAGCAGCGCGACGCGGCCGACATCGCCCGCATTTATCTGCAAGCGACGCAGGACAAGCTTGCGACATTCGAGAACTTCCTGATGACGCCCGAGGAGCGCACCCGCTGGGTGAGCGAACACTCGGGGAAGTATCCCTTGGTCGTGGCGGAGCTCAACGGTTGGATTCTTGGCTGGGCGGCGCTCAGTCCTTATCTCGTGCGACCCTCGATGGAGGGAATTGTTGAGCTTCTGATTTACATCGACCGCGACTATCGCCGTCACGGAGTGGGGCGCGACCTCATGCGCGCCGTCCTGACGCTCGCCGCCTCCGTGGGCCACTTCAAGCTGGTGGGCCGATTCCTGGCGCATAACGACGCAGGGCGCAGGCTCTGCCGTTTGACGGGCTGGCGAGAGGTGGGTGTGCACATGAATCACACCAAGCTGGGCGAGCAGTGGTACGATGTGGTGGTCGTCGAATATCTAATCCCTGAAAACTTGAAGTGAACTATGCGAACACTCCTCTTAATGGTCTTAGTTGCTTCCGCCGCGCCGGCGCAAACCCCTTATGACCTGGTGCTCAAGGGCGGCCACGTAATCGACGCGCGGAATCAGGTCTCCGCCGTGCGGGACGTTGCCATCGCCGGCGGCAGGATCGCCGCCGTGGAAGAGAACATCCCCGCCTCGAAGGCGCGCAAGACGATCGACGTATCGGGTCTCTACGTTACGCCCGGCCTGGTGGACATTCACGAGCACGTCTTTGCGGGAACCATGAGCCGCGAGTATACCGGCGAGAATTGCATCCGCTCCGACAGTTTTTCGTTTCGCAGCGGTGTGACGACGGTCGTGGACGCCGGCTGTCGGGCTGGCGCAACTTCGGCGAATTCCGCGACGAAGTTGTTAACATTGAAAAGACCCGCGTCTTCGCCCTGCTCAATATCGTGGGACACGGCATGGGCGGGCGCATGGACGTGGAACAGAACACCAAGGACATGGATCCCGTGCGCACCGCGGAATGCGCCCGGCGCAATAGCGACGTGGTGGTGGGCATCAAGGTCGCTCATTATGCCGGGCCGGAGTGGATCGCTGTCGACCGCGGCGTGGAGGCCGGCAGCCTGGCCAACATGCCCGTCATGATCGACTTCGCCACCTTCCGCCCCGAGCGGCCTTTTCAGGAGCTGGTGCTCAAGCATCTGCGCCCCGGCGACATCTACACGCACACGTATCTTCACGTCGTTCCCATGCTGGACGCGGATGGCCGCCTGCTGCCATATCTTTTTGAAGCCCGCAAGCGCGGCGTCATTTTCGATGTCGGCCACGGCGGCGGGAGCTTTTCCTGGCTGCAGGCGATTCCCGCCGTGAAGCAGGGCTTCGTTCCGGACTCGATCTCTACCGACCTCCACCGGGAGAGCATGAACGCCGGCATGAAAGACATGCTGAACGTGATGTCGAAGTTCCTCAACATGGGCATGTCGCTTGACGATGTCATCGCTTGTTCGACGTGGCATCCCGCGCGCGAGATCCGCCATGAAGAGCTCGGGACTCTTTCGGTCGGATCGGTTGCCGATGTGGCTGTCCTGCGCCTCGTGCACGGGGACTTCGGCTTTGTGGATTCAGCGAACCTGCGCATGAAGGGTGACCGAAAGCTCGTGGGCGAGCTGACCTTGCGCGAGGGCGAGGTGGTTTGGGATCTGAATGGAATCTCGAGCGAGGATTGGGACCACGCGAAAGTGCGTTAATTCTGTTGAGCATTACAGATTATAGTGACGAGGCCCAGCAGCCACGGCAGCCTGTGACGCCGGTCAACCACCCCGGCCTTGGGGCATGGGCGCTAGATTAAGGGCTGGTGGGGGCTGCCGAACATGCCCGAAGGGCATGAAGGTCATTAGCCGTAGGTGAAACCTACGGACGAGAAGGCATACGTTGAGTATCCGAGCGACCCCGAAGGGGTCGAATTCAACCCCTCCGGGGTTGTATTGAATACTCTGGGACGACGCTTACCGTAGGTTTCACCTACGGCTAATGACGTTGGGTCCCTTCGGGACCCCGTCGCAACGCTTAATCTAGCGCCTATGCGCCCTTCGGGCTCCCCTCCTTAGTTAAGGAGGGGATTAAGGGGTGGTTGTCGTCTCAACATTTTGTAATCCTCGCTAAGCTCAATTATCGAAAAGGTTGATCACATGCGAAATCTCATCGCCATACTATGCTTTGCCTGCGTGACTGGTGCTTGGGCAGCGGACCGCCAGAGTGTGATGCCTGCCGGAGCCAAGGTCGCGGGCCCTTACAGCCCGGGAATCGTTGCCGGCAATTTCCTCTATGTGGCGGGCCAGGGAGCGAAGGACGCGCAAGGCAGCTTGCCCTCGGATGCGGAGGGCCAGGTCCGCCAATGCCTGAAAAACGTCAAGGCGGTCGTGGACGCGGCGGGCTTGAGCATGCAGCACGTCGTTTATGTTCAGGTCTATCTCACGAACTACTCCGATGAGGGCCCTCTCAATCGCGTGTGGAAAGAATTCTTCCCGACCGCTCCTCCGGCGCGCTCCACCATCGGTGTCGCGAAGCTCGTTGATGAAAACCCGGTGGAGATCAGCGCCGTGGCGGTTCGCGATCTGTCGACGAAGAAGTGCATCCTGCCGCCGGACCCTCAAGCCCCGTTCCCATCTCGAGAGCCGTCATGGCTGGAGATCGCGTCTATCTATCCGGTTTCATCGGGCATGATCTCTCGACCGGCAAGATTCCCGAGGACCCGGCGGAGCAGGTCGAGCTCGCGTTCCGCCGCATGCAGGATACACTGAAGGCCGCAAGCCTCGATTTCGCGAATATGGTCTTCGTGAACCCGTACCTCACGAGCGCCATGCCGGCGCAGGTCATGAACAAGGTCTATGCCAGCCATTTCGAGTTCGGCAACACGCCGGCCCGCGCGACAATCGAGGTGGCGGGGCTGCCTGGCAGCGGGAACATCGAGTTCACCGGGGTTGCGGTCACCGACCTTTCGAAGCGCCTCGCGGTTCGCCCCAAGAATATGGAACCGAGTCCGACCGCCAGCCCCTGCGTCTTTGCGGGCGACACTCTCTACTGCTCTGCCAAGTCCGGATTCATCCCCGGCGTGAACGGCGGAATCTACGCCGCGACGGTCGAGACCCAGCTTCGACAGACCATGCGCAACCTGCTCGATGGACTGGAAGAGGCCGGTATGAATTTCTCGAACGTCGTCTCCGCCAACGTTTATCTCGACAACATCGACGACTTCTCCCGCATGAACACTATCTACGCCCAGTACTTCGGCGCAGACCCTCCGGCCCGCACCACCGTCCAGCAGATCGCTCCCGGCGAAAGAGCTGAAAACGAGAAAGGCCAGTACCCCACGCTCGAACAGATTTCAATTATCGCGGTTAAATAGGGGCAGGGAATTCTCTCGGTTGTTACTGGCGCCTCCGCCGCACCAGGCGTTGTAGGGGTAGGGCTCGCCCTACCCTCCGCGGGCCAACGGCCCGCTCGAAGGGCACGGCAAGCCGCCCCCCGGAGTTTCCACATTTCACATGGAGGTCAGCCGGTTGTTAACGTTCCTATCCCTTTCGGCTTCTCCGGCTGCTGACTCTCTCAGCTCTTTCGGCTTCGCCGCCTGCTCAGTGGAAAGGCTCGGCCTTTCCATCTGCCTCCCACCCTCTTCTCTTAGTCCGCCCGGCGAGGCTGTGCCTCGCCGGGCGCTCATCGTGGTCTTCGCCTAATGGAGAAACACGGAGTGTCCCGAGAAATCGTAACCATGAAGGGATGGGAGGCGCAGCCTCCTCGAAAGAAATATGTTCGGAGGACGCAATGGAAAGGCTGAGCCTTTCCACGGAGCAGCGGGCAGAGCCCTTCCGGCGCCAGATTAACACGACCCAGCAGATCCTTCACCCTAAATGTAGAAACTCCAGGGAAGGGCTGCGCCCTTCGGAAGTACGGCTTCGATAAGAAACCTCCTGTGCACCGGGCACGGCAAGCCGCCCCCTACATTGGGTGTTGTTTGCGTGCCCAGAAGAAATACACCGGCGCGCCTGCGATGACGATGAGCAATCCGATTCCTGATTCGAAAGGGCTGCGCAGCAGGGCATTGGCGACGATGACCAGGGCCGCAACGCTGAAAGCGATGGGCAGGACGGGATACCCCCAAACGCGATAGGGCCGCGGCGCGGTGGGGTGCTTGAGACGCAGGACGATTACGGCGAAGGTTGCGGCGGCGTAAAAGAGCCAGCCGGTGAAAATCACGTAGGTGTAGAGCTGCTTGTAAGTGCCGGTTAATGCCAGCAGGACTGCCCAGACGCCCTGCACCAGCAGCGCCACGGCGGGCGTAGCGAAACGCGGATGGACGCGGCCCACGGCAGGGAAGAAGACGCCGTCGCGCGCCATGGCGAAGTAAGCGCGCGGGCCTCCCAAGACGGTGCCGTTGATGGCGCCGAAGATGGAGCACAAGATCAGCGCGGAAACGAAAGTCGCGCCCCGGGGTCCCGCCAGAACCTGCATGGTGATCGCGGCGACGCGCTGATTTTCCGCGAGAGCTGGAAGCGGCAGCACGCGCAGATAAGCAAGGTTCGCACCTAGATAAACCGCCACGACAACCAGCGTGCCCACGAGATAGCTGACGGGAAGCACCCGAGAAGGATTCTTGACCTCGCCGGATGCAAACGAAAGGATGTGCCAGCCTTCATACGACCAGAGCACGCCAATCATGGCCAATCCGAAAGAGCCGAAGGTGGTATGCAGGAGTGGCAAGGACTGGGTGGCGTGCACCGGGACGATGTGGGGCGCGAAGAAGACAGCCCCTATGATGGTCGCGAGTCCCGCGAGCTTAGCCACTGTGAAGAGGGTCTGGACGGCGGCCGCTTTCTTCACTCCCAGGATATTAACCAAAGTCAACAACGCGATGGCGCCGCTCCCCACCAGCTTTTGCTCGAGAGGCGACAGCGGCAGAAAAGTGGTGCTGTAGATTCCGAAAGCGACTGCCACCGTGGCGAGCGAGCCGGAGTTAATCACCAGCAGCAAGGCCCAGCCGTAGAGAAAGGCAAAACCCTTCCCATAAGCCTCGCGCAAATAAACGTAAATGCCGCCGGCGGCAGGATTGGCCGCGCCGAGCTCGGCGAGCGAAAGCGCGCCGGCGAGCGACAGGCCGCCCCCGATCAGCCACACCAGCACGAGCGCCTTGACTGAACCCACTTGCTGCGCGACGTCGTGGGGCACCAGAAAAATGCCGGAGCCGATAACGGTGCCGATCACAACCGCGGTCGCGCCCGTATAGCCGAGGGCGCGGGGCAGTTCGTGCGCTCTGCCATTATGGGCAGTTTGTGTTGACATAGTTTAACTTTACGCGAAGAGCCACGGACATTATACTTGTGGGGTTGATTTGAATTACAGCTATCTTTTGGGGCTGGGGTAAACCGGGAGTTCTAATGCGGCTTCGCTCCAGGACCCCGAAAACAACTCATGGGCAGACTCGTCGAGCGAGCTGCAAAAGGAGTCATAATGCGTACTGTGGTCAGAACACCTCACGGCCCTCAACCGCGTGGGCCCTATTCACAGGCAATTGCTGCGGACGGCTTTGTATTCGTGGCGGGACAGGCCGCGATCAATCCCAGCACGAATGAAATGGAGCTGGGTGATGTCGGCTCGGAAACCCGGCGCACGCTTCTCAACATCAAAGCCATCCTCGAGGGCGCGGGCAGCTCGCTGGCTGATGTCGTGCGAGTGGGTGTTTTCTTGTCAGATATGAAGGATTTTGATGCTATGAACGCAGTCTATAGCGAGTTTTTCCCGAAAGATCAACCGGCGCGCACCACTGTTGGCGTGCAACTGCCCAAGATCAAGGTGGAGATCGACTGCATCGCCCGGGTGAGCAAACCGTAGTTTTTCGGGACCCCGTCATTGGCTCGAGCGAAGAAAGACCCACCACAGAGTGCACAGAGATCACAGAGTGAATCGCATGGCTTCTGTGTTCTCTGTGAGCTCAGTGGTCCAATCTTTCTTTGGGACACCAGACCAGCTTAATCCCTCGAATTGAAGAGAGGTCTTATGCATTACACCGAACTTTCAACGCCCGCTTTGACGATTGACCTTGACGTCCTGGAACGGAATCTCGACCAGATGGCAAGCTCCTGCCGCAAGCAAGGAGTAGGCCTGCGGCCTCACACCAAGACCCACAAGACTCCCGAAGTCTCCCGCATGCAGATCGAGCGCGGCGCGGTGGGCCTGACTGTGGCCAAGGTCGGAGAAGCTGAGGTGATGGCGCAAGCGGGACTGGACGACATCCTTATTGCGTTTCCCATCATGGGCGCGCCAACGCTCCGGCGGCTGGCTGCACTGGCGCATGGAAAGAAAATCATCGTGTCGCTTGATTCCGTGGCTGCCGCGCAGGAGTTGTCGAAGGCTGCCACCGAGCAGGGTTCCACGATCGGAGTTCTGGCGGAGTTCGACGTGGGCGTGCGCCGTTGCGGTGTGGAACCGGGCCGGCCCGCGGTTGAGCTGGCCAAGAAAATCGCAGCCCTGCCTGGGCTGGCCTTCCGTGGCCTGATGACCTATTTCGGGAATGTCTGGGGAAGTGTGGAGGAGCGGCGGGCAGAAACGCTGATGGTGGCAGGGAAGGTCGAGCAAACGCTCGCAGCCTGCCGCGAGGCGGGCCTCAAGATTGAAATCCTGTCCGGCGGGTCCACGCCCTCCGCCGAGTTTTCTTACCTGGTTCCGGGACTCACCGAGACCCGCCCCGGCACCTATGTTTACAACGATCTTAACACCTACTACCAGGGCGCCTGCCGGCCTCGAAGATTGCTCCACGCGCGTGGTGACGAGGGTGGTTTCGACAGCCGTGCCCGGGCACGCCATCATCGACTCCGGGTCGAAGACGCTTTCCTCGGATCTGTTAGGTTCGGGGCCGAAGTCCGGCTACGGTCTTGCGGTCGAGGCGCCCGATGCGCCGCTCATTAAGCTGAACGAGGAGCACGGTATTCTGGATATCACCAAATCAACCCACAAGTTTTTCGTTGGTGAAGTCCTTACCATAATCCCCAACCACGTCTGCACCTGCGTGAACATGCACGACGAAGCGTATACCATGCGCAACGGAGTGGTGGAAGGTTGCTGGCGTGTGGCGGCGCGAGGTAAGGTTCGGTAGCTCTAGGCCAGCTGCGTCGCGCCTGTCTCGACGTCAAACAGCGTCGTGGACCGGGGCGGCAATTCGGTTTCAATCGTCTTACCGTTCGGCAATTTGATCTTTCTATTCCCGCCCACCTTGGTGTGCAGACAGAGAATGCCTCCCCCGCAATGGACGATATCGCCCTCGTCACTATAGATGTTTGCCCCGCTCTTGCGGAAGATGTACCTCCACAAGTCGGGATGATTGATCGGTACGCTGGAGTACCAGGAAGTGAAAGTTTGGGAGCTCTTATAACCCAACGCTTTCACATCTGAGTTTCCCATGCTTCCGACGATCACGGCCGTGTCGTCCGCGATTGCGAAAAACGGCTCGACTGCGGCTTGCATCCCATATTGAAGGTTCGGGGCGTCGCCGGACTCGACCGAGACATCCGGCGTGGAGGTCCATTCGGCCGGACGAATCGTCATGCCCACGACTTCCGAAATAAATTGGGTATTCAGCGTCCGCCCATCGGTATAGCCCGGTGCGTAGAGCCACACCAAGTGCCGCCCATCGCGGGCCACGCGTTCGCGGATGAACTTCTTCTGCTCGGGCGTTAAGAGGAACGTATTGGCAAATACCACGGCACGGTACTTCTTCCAATCGACCAATTTCAGATCTCCCAAATGAACCATGTTCAGGGCCGCGCCGCTGTGGAAGGCTGAGGCGGAAACTCCGTTTACAGCGCAGTTATCAGTGAGCGGATCGGCCTTGGCGTTGGCTCCCAGGTAGTAGAAGCAGTCCGTATCGAAGACCAGGAGGACGTCGGCCTCGGAGCGATAGGGCTTCTCGGCATAGGAAGCCAGGATCGTGTGAAGTTGCTTCACCTCTTTCAGCAGCGCGGGGTGGTCCCACCATCCCCGGCGGGTGTACGCCGGGCCGAAGTCATAAAACCATAGACCCTGGCCGCGAGTGTAGGATTCGAGCACGTTGCGCCGCATGAGCGCAATGGCATCCGAAAGGCGCTCCTTGGAACCTCCCCACTCTTTTGAATTGATGCCAGGGTCTTCATCCATCTCATCGAGCCAGAGTTTGCCGTGCAAAGTAGCGGATTCCACAAGGCTGCGCGACTGGCCGCTGTTGCCCATGGCGCGGTACATTTCGCCGTACGCCTGGGGCGCGCTCATGTTTTCGCTTGTACTGCGACCCCACGAGCTTTATCATTTTGCCACCGGCCAGATAGTAACAGACACCAGCTTTCGAAGGAGGACGTTATGGGACGACACAGGAAGTGTGTGGTGGAGTCTTGCGGCCTTCGCCTGTCGATTGCCGCCTTCGCCCTGGCCACTGTATTTGCGGTTACAGGCCAGGCGCAAAACCGTGACACCTATCTCCCTTGGGAGGGGGGCGCCTCATATTACGCTCGTTGGTTCCTCGGACCTCCATCGAGCCAGGATTATTTCACCCGCGGCGTGTGGCTGCAGAGTCCTTGGAACGCCCCGCTCTTCGAGGGCGCCGGGGTGAATCAATATGTTGCCCTGTACGACGGTACCGTTGAGGTCGATCCTTTCGATGGGCCCCTACTGCCTTTGCTCCGCGACTACGGTATGCCCGTGTTCGGCGATCAGGCCAGCGGCCTCAGCGGGCCGAATGCTGCCGAACACCTGAGAGACCCGATCATCAACGCCTGGGTGCAGGAAGACGAACCGGACAATGCACAGACCGACTCGAACGGCGACTACATCGCCTGCGTGACTCCGAAAACCATTCAACAACTCTATTGGCAATTCAAAGAGGCAGACCCGCGGCGGCCCGTCTTTCTTGGCCTCGGCCAAGGCACGGGCTGGAACGCTGACACATGCTACTACGGTCGCGGCGGATTTGCGGGTTGCGGCTGTAACGATCCGAACAATGGATTCTCCGACTATCCTGAATACGTCAAAGGCGGGGACATCCTGGCGAGCGACATCTACCCTGAAAACGACGGCAACCCGATGTGGTGGATCAGCAGAACGACCGACCGGCTGCGCTATTGGTCACACTATTCGAAACCCGTCTGGCAGTGGATCGAACTGGTGAATTTCGGCGGCGATCCTTCCGTGACACTGACCCCGGCTGAAGTCGAAGCCGAAGTCTGGATGTCGATCATTCATGGCGCGCGGGGCGTAGGTTATTTCGTTCACCAGTTTTCGCCTGTCTTCGAAGAAGCTTCCATCTTTTTCCCTGAGCACGCAGACGCAGAAGCTGCGGTGGCCAACACCAACATTCGAGTGGCCGCCTTGGCGCGCCCGCTCAACATGCCCCCGGTGGGTAACGGCGTAACGGTGAAATCGTCGAGCCCCAACGCCGCCATCAACGTGTTGCTCAAGCGCTATGGCGGGTCTACGTTCCTGTTCGCCGTCAACGACGGCTTGCCGCAAAACCAAACCCACGCGGCGGACCCGATGCTTGAGATGAGCCTGTTCTGCCGAGGTAGCAGCACTTGCACCGACTCCACTGCAGCCGACGGCGGCGCTCTGAGCATGTCAGCGGCAGGCGCCACGACCGCCACGTTTACCCTGCGCGGATTTCCTTCTCACGCTACGGCGATCGTTCTCGGTGAGAATCTTTCGTTGACCGACTTGCCGGTCAACTGTCCTGCTGGGGGATACTACGCGTGCGGCGGTGACGGAAACCCGGACTACTTCGCGCCCGCCGGACCAAATCCGATCACTTACACCAGCGCCTCAGCAGTGGGATCGAACCGCAGCATTCCCATCGTCAATGGCGTGTTCAGCGACAACTTCAGCACCAGTTACGAGGTCCACATCTATCAGGTTCTCTTCGATCCTAATCCGCATCCCCCATTGGTGGGTGATGTGAATGGGGACGGAAGAGTCAATTACACCGATGTGCACATCGTGGAGGCTGCCATAGGGACGACTGCTGGTATGCCGGGCTACGATCCACGTGCGGACGTCATCCGCGACGGCACCGTGGATAGCACCGATCTTCAGGTGGTCCTTTCGCAGTTGGGGAAGGTTCGTCCTTAGACTAAATTAAATGGCCCAAGGTAATTTGTCCGCAAACTGAAACGGCAGGCAGGGGGGGACTGCAGGCCGTTGAAGCGGGAGTCAAGGATCTCGTTTACCTGTGTCCGCCACCGTGAAAACCACCACCGTGGAAACCGCCGCCACCGTGGAATCCACCACCACTGTGAACGCTGCCTCCACGAGCGTAGCCGTGGAATTCACCTCCGGCGTGGACGCCGCCTCCACGGGAGTAGGCGTGGAACCCACCGCGGGCTGGGCCACCCCTGTAGGCGTAGCCGGGATGACCGTAGTAGCCCGGCCGTCCGTAGTAGCCCCGACGTCCGTAGTAGCCCGAATGCCCATACCAACCGTGAAACCAGGGTCCTGCGCCAATGAAGAGGCCTCCGTAGAACCACTCCGGACCATAGTAGCCGTACGGCGCACAGGCGTACGGGTAATAGTCATAGTATCCATACGGGCACATGGGAGGCGGTCCGGCGTACACCGGTCCAACGCCAAATCCAATTCCAACCGCAACGGGTTGCGCGTGGGCTGCGGGAACCGCCAGTAAGCCGATACCAAGTAAACTCAAAAGCATTAGCTTTTTCATGGTTCATACCTCCTTGAGCTCCAAGTGCTCTTTCTAAACTCCACTTGGTAAATGGGCAATAGGGTTGCCAAACCGATCCGGCTTGATGATCTTTCTAAGAACCATTAATTCAACGTAATAACCGGACGCAGCGGGAGATAACGACGTCGATATATCGGGCGTCGGATGGTGGTTTTCGGCTAGGGCGGTGTATTTCGGCCACCGGGAGACCAGTGTTTTGGGGTTTGGCGCAACGCCCGATGCAATGTAGTTTGTTGCTGGACGATATCAGCCGTGGCTTATTGAAACATAGTGCCGAGCCGTGGGTCCCGAAGCGCGCGTACCATGTCAGATCGAAGACGCCGACATACAATGTGAGTTGGCCGCTCACGAGGATCGCAGTGCAAACCTCTTCCTAATCATGAGGCCCGGTGCTGGGAATCTGGTTCGTGTGCGCGGTGAATGATTCCCTCTGCTGGAATCAATCGTAAGCTTCTACACACTTTCTATGTGGATGGGGGTGATAGTGAAGCACTACTGTCCAAAATGGCTCAGCGTTGCGGCTCGGCCGCCCCGCTCTGCGGAAGGGCTCCGCCCTTCCGAGCCGAAACGGCGCTGTTTCTCTCCTCCTCACCGTGCCGGAGGCTTAGCCTCCGGCACGGTGAGGAGGAGGTTGGGTGTTTGCGGCGCGCTTCGGGCAGGCGGAGCCAGCCCGCATAGCAAGCGGCGAAGCCGCAGTTCGTCCGCCAACGCCGATCTCCTGTTTTGGACACGAGTGAGAGTGAAGCAGACCCATTCTCAAGCCACATGCCTGCACGGGAATGCAAATGTTTCACACGTTCGTTTTGTGGGGAAGTGGAAAAAGCGTTTGGATTCTGGAGCCGACGACCAGACTTGAACTGGTGACCCTCGGTTTACGAAACCGATGCTCTACCAACTGAGCTACGTCGGCTCTGCTTATAGAAAAATGCTCACCCGCAGGCAGCGAGAATTCTCGCCAAGCCTGTGGGTGAGCATTTTCAGAGGAGAATAGAATGGCGGACGCGCTCCGCCAACTAAACTCGAAAACGAGTCTAAGGAAAACTTGGAAGGTATGTCAAGATAAATTTCAGGATTTTTTTTGCGCTGTAAACAATTAACAACAAATGAGTTATATGGTGTTTCTCCGATCAAGGGGGAAGAATCTTAAAAAAATCTCAGGGTCGTAATCCGCACCCCATTTCTTGACATAACATATTGAAATTATTGGCCTTAAGTATACTATAGACGCAGCCTTATCAGATGGTCTGCTTCCGGGTGTCCCCACTGCCAGGCCGGGAAGATTTTGGCGGTAAGTCTTCTGGAAAGAACGATTAACAGTCCACCCATAACACCTCCTCCGGCAAGAAGCAAGGTGAGCATCATGTTTCCCAGGACAAGCTCGAACAACTGCCGTCCTATTGTCTTATCCCCAGGGTATTTTTCATCCCAGCTCAACTGTTGTTTGACGGAGAACTGATCGAGTAATTTGGTCGCGGCGGCCTTGTTGTTAGCCTTGAGGGCCAGGAATATGAACGATCCTTCTCTGCGTGCGTAAAGAGAATTTGTGCCGCGGTCTTGATTCAGCCCCAGCGAGTCACTCATCGTATTGAAACGAGCGCGGGCAATTTGCGGCGTGGGATAGCTTACCTCCATCATGGTCGATCGCACGGTTCCGTTAAGATAATCGCCGACTTGGACCTCTGCGCCTTGGTCAAACCCGATTAAATCAGTGCGGAAATCCGGCAGAACGCGTCGTGCCACTTCGGGACCGAGGAAGTATTTAGCACTTCCGGTAATCAACCCTGAAGAAGGCAGCGGGGCAGGCAAGTTGGCCAACGAATCCCTGGTGGGACTGGTTCCTCCGACGAGGATCAGCAGAGCGCGGAATTGATTTTCCGAAAGGTGCGAGTCTTTCGGCCGCGAGAAGCGGATGAAGCTGCGCCCGCGCGCCATCAGGCCGCCCTGAGCGCCGGTCGTGGCAAGCTGAATTGCCTTCTCAGGATGCATCGATTCGTCTTGATAGTAAGTGAACAGTCCGTAAGCTGCGCTAACGTCCTCCGCAAGCTCCAGGATCACCTCGGCGTCCACGCGATCAAGATGGTAGGTGCGCGATTCGAGTGTCTTTACCCCGAACTCGCGTTCCACGGCCGGATCTCCGCCGAGATTCTTGATTTCATCAACGTCTTGCGATTGGGTGCTGATGAGTCGCCAATTGGCTGCGGGCACAAGCGGGATGACGGAAACATTCTGGGCACGGCACAGCGGGTGGGACCAACCAAGGGCGACCAACAGAAGTGCCAAGGCTGATGCAAACCGTCTCATCAAGCTAGCATATCAGAATTCGGGCTCGGTTTTCGATACCGTTCTATCGGACGCCGCGCGCTGCACCACTCTGACTCCGCCCAGGTTGTTTACATAGTCCAGAATTCCCTGGTAGAGCGCTTCTGCGATCTTCTGGCGGTAGTCCGAGCGTCGCAGCGATTTCTCGTCGCCGGGATTGGTGAGGAAAGATATCTCAGCAAGCACGGACGGCATGTTGGCTCCGATCAACACCACGAAAGGCGCCTTCTTAACTCCCCGGTCGCGTTGCGTACCGCCCGCTTGTGAAGTGCGCCGGTAGACTTCCCTCTGCAAGCGCCGGGCAAACTCTTCGGATTCCGCGATCTTCTCCGTCAATGCAATCTTCTTGATCATGTCCTGGAGTTGATGCACGGATTCCTGAGAGGTCGCATTTTCTCGTGCCGCCGCTTCGAGTGCATCGGCGCTCGAGGTGAGGTTCAAGTAGTACGTCTCAATCCCCCGCGCGCTCTTGTCGCGACTGGCGTTGGCATGGATGGAGACGAACAAATCCGCCGCCTTCTGGTTTGCGATCGCAGTTCTTTCTTCGAGCGGAATGAAAGTGTCGTCAGCGCGGGTCATGACTACATCGCAACCGACCTTTTGCTCGAGCAGTTTCTTGAGGCGCAGTCCCACGTCCAGCACCACGTCCTTTTCCCGCAGGCCTGTGGGCCCGATGGTGCCCGTATCGTGGCCGCCATGACCAGGATCGATCACGATGCGGCCGATCTTAAGCCCAAGAACCCGCGTCAGCGTATGTGAACCGGAGCCCGTGGGTGCGGCTGGTTTCGGCATCGCCGGACCTAGTTCAACTGGCGAAGTTTCCGGTGAGCTCGTTTCATCCTCCAGGGACTCCGGTGGTGTTGGGTGCGACTTCACGGACGCCGTCTCGACCTCCGGGGCTTGGTCGGACGCTCGCGGCTTCCCGGATGGCTTGGACGAGAGCTTGGACTTGGCGCTGCGTGTGGCAGTTTCGGGTATTTGTGAAGCCTCGCTGCCTGTGGCGACTGGCGCCGTTGCAGTCAAGCTAGCCTGCGGTCGCGCTGAGCTCGGCGCGGTGGGGGCTCCCGTAGCGGACCCTTTTGCCACCCGCGTAGTTTCCTGGTTATTCGTGCTGACCCCGCGGATGTCTACCACTAGGCGGAAGGGATTGGGCAAAGGTAATACCGAGTATTCCTCGAGCTTCTCAACATCCAGCACCACCCTCGTTACCGAGGCAGTGAATTGGCCCAGACGGACTTGGCGCAGGAAGCCGTCCTCTACCGGGAACGTCTTGCCGACCAAAGCCGGGCTCAGGCGAGTGTTCTCGATGTCAAGCACGATGCGGTCGGGCCTAGCTAGGCGGGTAGTCTCAAATTTTACCTCGTCATCGACCCCAATCACGATGCGGGAGTAGTTCGGCCCCACCCATCGGCGGACTTCAGTTACCTCCCGCAATCCGCCGGCACGGCGGGGTGCGGCTGATTCGTGCCGAGGTTCAGCCTGTGCTGTGCGAGGCTCCGTGGGAGCGGGCTCAGAGTTTGATCGATCGATCTCCTTGATCTTTGCCTGCGCTTCTTCCGCTTTGGGGGACCTGGGGTACTTTTCGAGGAATTGCTGAAAGGCCTTGCGGGCTTCCTCGGGCTTCTCGAGGTCAGTCCGGTATATCTCCCCGAGCGTAAGCAACGCTTCTTTGGCAGCCAGACTGTGCGGGTACTGGGATATGAGGAACTGATAGATCTTGACAGATTCAAGGTAATAACGCTCGGCGGAAAAAAGCCTGCCCATCTCGTCGTAAATTTCCGCCACGCAAGCGAGTGCGGCAGGAACCTTCGAATACGCCACGTCGTGCCGTTCAACTTCCCTGAAAGCGTCGATGACCTTCAGGTAATCCGATTTTGTGCGCTTGTTCTCCGGCAGAGACTCGATCGTCGTGCGCATGCGGACTGCACGGTCGAACGCGGCTGCGGCTTTGACCTGATGGGAGGTAGAAACGGGGGGAACAGAAGCTTTAGCGAAGGACAGGAGCCCAGTGAGAAGAAATACGAAGCAGATTCGTTTGTGCAGTTCGATCAATGTAGACCGTTCCGTGGCGTTCAAATCACCGTCCAGGCCCCGGCGAATCCCTCTTCACCCACTTCAGGGTGGCCATGATCGGTGAACCCGAATCATTCCACATTGGAATAATGCACTATGCCTCGTTCATCCACAAAGCGAATAATAAGCGCGGCTGGCGTTTTGTTCCCGGCGGCATTTGCCCCGGATTGCGACGACCCCGATTGGTAGAGGCCGGTCACTTTTCGCACGTAGTCCTGGGTCTCGGCAAAAGCGGGAATCCCGCCAGACCGTTCGACGGCGCCTTCACCGGCGTTATAGGCCGCGATCGAAAGGGGAAGATCGCCCCCAAAGCGGTTCAGGAGATGTTTCAGATGCGCGACTCCGCCTTCGATGTTCTGTTTGGGATTGAAGGGGTTCGCGACGCCCAGTTGCTGCGCCGTTTCGGGGATGAGTTGCATCAGACCCATCGCGCCCTTGCGAGAAATGGCATGCGGATTGTATTCCGACTCGACCTTGATAATCGCGTGGACAAGTTGCGGATCAACCTGGAGGCGGCTGGCCGTCTGATCCACCAGATTGCTGATCTCGGGTGTCGGTTGGACTGTCTTGTTGGCCTTTGCAGGTGCGCGAGGAGGCGTTGCCCGCTCGCCCTTAACCTGGTTTTCACCCGTATTAACGAAGACCTTGCGCCCGTCCTCATCGGTGACGGTGAGTATATCGTCCGCCTTTAAGGACAGACCTAGCGCTAAGCCTGATACAAAAAGGTAGCACAGCACCCTTAAGTAGAACTGCGTTCGTTTACGCATCTAACTCCACGACCACTCCTGTGGTCTTCTGACACCTCCCTAGACATACACTGCCGAACTTTGCCGTCATTATAGCATCTATGTGCAAGGGGCGCAAAAACCAACCGGTACTAAAGTACTGGCGTAGGCTTCAGTATCCAGGATTCAGGATTCAGGATTCAGGCACACTGGAACCGCGATATTCGCCCGCGGAGGAAGATGGGGATCCGCCGCTACGCGCAAGTGGCAATCCCTGAATTCTGAACCCGGCTCTCTCGAAAATCCCCTTCAAATACGTCATTCCCGCGCAAGCGGGAATCCATTTAGGCGACATGGCCTCCCGCTTTCGCGGGGGGTGACCTTGTGGGCGACTTTCATTCCGTCGGGTGGTCCACAGACCCATGGAAACTCTCTTGGAGACCTGGGTTTCCCGTGCCTGAATCCCGAATCCTGAATCCTGAATCCTACTTTTATGCCTGAATTTCCGGCCCCTGAATCCCGAATCCCGAATCCTGCTTTTAGGCCTTCCTCTTCGCCTGGTCGGCAACCGCCTGGGCAGCTTTGGCTACAGCCTCGGGATCGCCCAAATAGTAATGGCGGAGCGGTTTGAGCCGGTCATCCAGTTCGTAAACCAGCGGAATGCCGGTGGGAATGTTCAGCCCCACGATATCCTGCTCCGAAACGTCGTCGAAAAATTTCACCAGTCCTCGCAAGCTATTCCCGTGGGCGGCAACAATGACTCGCTTACCGGACCTCACCGTGGGGGCTATGGTCTCATGCCAATAAGGCAGGGTGCGCGCCACGGTATCCTTGAGACACTCGGCAAGAGGTAGTTCTTCCGGCTTCAGACCTGCGTAGCGTGGGTCTTTGCCGGGATAGCGGTCGTCGTCCGTCGAGAGCGCGGGCGGTTGGATGTCGTAGCTGCGCCGCCAGATTTTGACCTGATCTTCGCCGTATTTTTCCGCGGTCTGGGCCTTGTTCAACCCCTGCAGCGCGCCGTAGTGCCGCTCGTTCAACCGCCACGAGTTGCGCACCGGAATCCACATCTGGTCCATCTCCTCGAGCGCCAGCCAGAGCGTCTTGATCGCTCGTTTCAAGACCGAGGTAAAGGCCACGTCAAAGATATAGCCTTCCTTTTTCATCGCCCGGCCGCCCTCGATGGCCTCCTGCACGCCTTTCTCGCTAAGACCTACGTCTGTCCAACCCGTAAACAGATTCTCTTTATTCCAAATGCTCTCCCCGTGCCGTAGCAACACGACCTTGTACATGAATGCGTCTCCTCCATCATCCGGCCTCTTGGCCATTGCATATTGAGATTATCATTATAACGGGGTTGCGCAAGCTTGCCAGAGCTTAAGTGCCTCAACGCCGCTCGCGATCCCACAGCGCCTTTAAATCACGAGCCCCGTGAATGAATGCGAGGACGTAGACAGTATCCTTGCTTACCCTATAGACAAGCCGATGATTGCGCACGAAGATCTCCCGCACGCTGGGATCTTCAAACTCAGGAACTACTCGTCCGCGATTTGAAAATTGCGAGAGAGATCGTGAAGCATCCCTTGCTTCACACGCAAACGCAGCAGCATAATGCGAGGAGTCTTTTGCGGTGTGGGTGACGACCTGCTCGAGATCACTCCAGGCGGTTGCGGTCCAGACTACTCTCCGGTCCATTTCCGCATCCTACGCTCTACCTCTTCCTGGCTGAGTGTGCGGTCTTGCTTGACATCTTCAAGACCGCGTTCGATCTTCTCTCTGACGTAGATGTGGTACTGAATATCCTCAAAGGATGCGTCTTCGGGAATCTGGTCGAGAATTCTGCGAACTTCGTCTTTTGCCGAACCCATACCCCTCACCTGCCATGGAGTCACTTTTCACATGATACCCCTCGTGAACCAGGCGAGCAAGCGGTTGGGGTCCGGCTTGGCCTACGCTCGGCAGCAAATCTAATCGCACGACAACTTGGGGAAAGCATGCTCTCCCCCTTCATATCCGCAAAGAAACGTAACTGAGTCGAAATAAACTTGGATCACGTATTTCGGGCCATCGAGATAATTACCCTATTGATTGGAGCCTCTTGAATTAGACCAAGCATAGGCCCATGATATGCGCAGTCGTCAATCAGCTTTCCAACATCCCGAGGAGGACGTCATGTCTCAACGCGGGTATTTCCTTATCTTGGGTCTCTTATTTGTTCTGTCCGTTTGGGGTTCTTCGGCGCGCGCCCAGGGCGCCGACCACGAGGGCGCGTTGGTCGCCTATCATTCTGGAAACTCACTCTATGACGACTGCCACTTTGGGGAAGCGGCAGCCGCATACGAGCACGCCATCAAGCTGGACCCGCAGTTTGCCCCGGCCTACCACAACCTTGCCCTCGCCGATGAGATGGTGGACCGCCAAAAGGCCTTGAAGGAGTGGCAGCGCTTTATCGAAGTGGGGGGAAAAGACCCGGATCTGAAGTTTGACGTGGCTCGCGCCGAGGCCCGCCTGCAGATTCATCAGACCTTGCCGGCGCTCCCCGAGTCGATGCTACCCGCGCACTACGTCCCGGGCGCGGGGGATTACTACTGGGAGGTAGCCTCCGAAGCCGAGATGAGCCTGTGGAAGACGTTCCCTGTAAAGGTGGACTTGGGGAGCGCGCCCCAGATCAAGTGGATTCAGGGCGCACGCGAGGCGTTCAATATTTGGAAGGCGATGTTTCCACTGCAGCTTGAAATTCACCCTGACGAGGCGGACGTCCGCGTGTCCTGGATAACCGAGCCGAGCTCCCCTGACCTTGCCGGCGAAGAGTGGGAACGTCCTTACTGGAGCGTGATGGGCAGTGGGGCGGAGGAGAGAAGGGTTTGCACGATTACCGTCAGCCTGTGCGGGCGAAACTGGACGAAAGACGAGATGCGCGCCATTTTAGTGCATGAAATAGGCCACGCCCTGGGCATCAAAGGCCACAGCCTCAGCAAGAAAGACATCATGTATTGGCAAATGCAGGATAAATCGCGGCAGATTCACCTGTCAACCGTTCCTCTGCCGCTTTTCTTCAGATCGCTCGTGAAGGATCCCAGCCAACGGGATATGAATACGCTGATCCGGCTTTACAACACCGCTGGCCTGGCGAAGCGCATGCCCTGAGACATCACTGAGACCCGGAACCAACTTCATTAGGGGGCAAGAAGATCGGGTTTGTACAATTGGGTTACAGCTCGCAACCCACGTGTGACGCAATCCCCCTCCCCCTTGGGGGAAATCGTGCTGGAGCTTCTAAATTTTCAGAGCGCTCGTTGGCGGTATGGCCGTTCTCGGCCGTGTCGTGGCGGAAAGCTCGCCTCTGTGTCCGACTTAAGCCCCAAAGGGGCGATCTATCACAGCCCAGGCCAACGGCTGTGAGAGATTTGGCTGGGCTTTGACGGTTTAAATCTCCGCGATACGTTTAGGAGGTTGTGATCGGCGGCGGCAACAAAGGATTATGGTGGTTTCATGCCGTAAATTTCCTTTGCATCGTGCCGGTTGCGGTTGTGCCCCGGCCCGTGATCTCAGTGTTGCGCCGGCTCCAGGCGGTTCAGGCGACCGCCGCCAAGCGCAATTTCCAGCGCAGACGGAACCATTGCTGGATATTGTAAGTCAGGCACTCCCACAACACCTCGCAGCGCACCTTTTCCAGGCCCCGGATACAGAATTGCCGCAACCCCGGTTTGGCCTTCAGCCAGGCGTTGGTAAATTCCGCCACCGGGGCGCGCAACCGATAGGCCTCGCGCGCCGCGTCTGTCTGCATGCGGACGATGTAGGCGGCCACCGCCGGGAGGTTCTCCGTGTGCACCAGCGTTCGACTCGGGGTGCCCGGACAGCACTGCTGACGATTGATGGCTTGGAAGCGTGCCGGGGGCTTGGCGACCGGCTCACGCGGCGGCTCCGCCGGCCGCTCGGGACCCGCAGCCTCAGACCCAATCGCTGCTTGGGTGGGCTCGTCGCACTCACCCATGTTGGCGTCTCCGCGTGGGGGATGAATCCGCCCGCCGGGGAGTGCGCTTCAAGATCAGCGTGTGTTTGTCTTCGACCACCCAGTCGATCACCTCGCCCTTCTCGATTTCAAGAGCCCGCGCCAGGGGGGCCGGACAGATCAAATACCACTGCCGGTTCTTGCCACCCCGCTGAATCACTTGCACGGTCGACTGGTAAGCCATGGGAGACCTCCCTCCGCGGGTGTTGTTCACATAGTTTCCGGCTGCACGTCAGCAGACGGGCAGGAGCAACGGCTCTTTAAATCCAGCTCAAACTTCTAGAGTCCACCCGTCACTTTTTGTCACTGGGTCTGTATTATCTCCTAAAGACCTGCATATGGTTGCCGATGGGGTTAATGAAGAGAGGCGTGGAATGCCTGTACAAGTCAACCAAGTGAGTGGAGCGGCTGGAGAAGTCGTTAATGGGGACGAAGCAGAGCGGCTGGAAAAGGAACAAAGCCAGGAAGCCCGGGTTAGATCTCTCCTCATTGACGGCATCCCCACCCTCCCGGCTTATGTATTTGAGCTTAGCGGCTTGCTGAGCGCCATCCCTGTGGACTTGAAGCGGGTCTGCGCGGTGATTCGAACCGATCCCAGCCTGGCAGCGCAGGTCATTCGCTTATGCAACTCGGCAATGTTGGGTCTGCGGGGAAGGGTTTGGGGCATCGAACACGCGGTGATCCTCTTGGGGACTGAACGCCTGAGAACTCTGGTCCTGACCTGTTCACTGGTGAACTGTATCGGGAACTACTTATCTTCCTCGGATTTACGGTCCTTCTGGCACCACAGCCTTTTAACCGCCACCTTGAGCGAGCGAAGCGCCTTGTTTCTTCATTACGCGGAAGTGGAGCAGGCCTATTTGGCCGGGCTTTTGCACGATCTGGGAGTTCTTCCTTTGCTCAATCTCGCTCTCCCTCCAGAAGGAGCGGAGATTATACCTGGCGCCATCATGTGGGGGGAGTCTGTGGAGTCGGAGAGGCAGCTATTTGGGGTTGACCATTGTATGGTAGGGAAATGCATCGGCGTGAGTTGGGATTTCCCGCCTGAAACCGTCGATGTCCTCGAATTTCACCATCGGCCTGAGGACGCCAAGCAAGACAGAACTCTTGTGGAAATTGTGGGTGCTGCAGATCTTGTTTGTCAGATGCATGGTGTGAGAGTCGGCGGAGAGCCTTCCAGGATTGCGGCCGGCGATAGGAGCAGCTACAAGGATTTGCTCGACAGTTGCGCGCCCAGCCTGAGCGACCATGAGAAGAACGAACTCGCCAAGGTCCTGGAAGCGGAATTTCCTCGCATAATCCAAATACTGGAAGCGCGAGTTGCAGCTTTTTGGGGGTAAATAGGGATGAAACCAGCGCGTGTGCTAATCGTGGATGATTCTTCCGTGATGCGGAAGATTGTCGGGCGTTCCTTGCGCCAGGCAGGCTTGGAAGTGCAGGAAATATTCGAAGCAGCAAACGGGTCTGAGGCCCTCACCGTGGTCAAGGGCAAACCCCTGGACCTTATCCTGAGCGACATCAATATGCCCGTGATGGACGGCTTGGAGTTCGTGAAGCAATTGCGCGGCATCGAAGCTGCCCAGAAGATTCCGGTGATTATGATCACGACCGAGGCGGGGGAGGCCCACGTGGTGCAGGCTCTTTCGAGCGGCGCTTCCGGATACATTCGGAAGCCCTTCACGCCCGAACAGATCAAAGAACGCATTATTCCCTTGCTTGGAGGCTAAAAATGGATCAAACGACAACGGCCGGTCCGCAGCGCGTGCGCATTCACCTATCTGCCCGAGCTGCGGGGCCGGGCGCACGTGGCGCCGCAAACGGGGCTGGCGTGAAGCAGTCGTCTGCTCACCCGGGTTGGCGTGATGACCTGGCAAAGGCGACCTGCGAGATTTTTGAAATCATGATGGGGACTGCGCTCGTGGAAGCCACTGAAGAAAGTTCCCACTTCGTGTCGGACTTCGCAGCCATGGTTGGCATCGCCGGCACCCTGTGCGGTCTCGTGAGCATCCATACCACTTCCGATTGTGCCAGGGACATGGCGGCGAAGCTGCTCGGCAGCGATGAAGTGGGCAGCGCCGAGGAGGTGCAGGATGCCTTCGGGGAACTCTGCAACATGATCGCCGGCGGCTTCAAGGCGAGAATTGCAGGCCTGGCGGACGGCTGCGCCATCTCCGTACCCACGGTGATTATGGGCAGAGACTTCGCGCTATTCTCGCTTGCCAACGGGGAACACTACGAGGTGGCCTTCACCCTCGAAGGCAAGCCTTTCAATGTGACCTTGGACCTCCAGGGGTAGCTCGTTCCCCTCGTTGTAGAGTGAATGGCCGAGGTGGCTTTCCCGTTCCTCTCCTCCTGAGAGGAGAACAGGTAGGGGACTCCTCAACCGGGGAGTGAAAGAGTTCGAAGCCGAGTCGGCTTGGTGCCTGCGCATGGCGAGATTAACTCGCCCCTGGCAGGATGCAGAAGGACTTTCGAACGCTTTCATCCTGAGCAAAGATGCCATGATCCTTCGGCTCACCACTGTGCATGAAGAAGGCCTGGATTCCCGTTTTCGCGGGAATGACAACGCTTGCGTCATCCCCGCGAAAGCGGGGATCCACCGGTGCTCCGTCGGCCTATTTTCTCAGCAGAGAAGAATCTCTGCAGTTGTAGAACCAACGACCTACGGAGATCCTTCCTTCGTTCCACTCAGGACCGCTTGCGGCCCTCCTGAAAGTCACGTCATTCCCGCGCAAGCGGGAATCCATTTAGACGACATGGACCGCCGGGTTCGCGGTCCGCGGCTTTTCGGTGGCCACCGGCTTCCCCGTCTCGCATTCTAGCGCCCTGCCCCGCATAAATCTTGACCACCCCCTCGCCCCCTTGGGGGAGAGGCGAGAGTAGCGAGCTGGGTGAGGGGGTCGGCACATATGCGCCAACCCGCGTCCTTTGTTTTCATAGACATTCTCGCTTTGTTCCGCTCAATTGTAGGGGGACGGCTTGCCGTCCCCGCCTTCGGCCTACGGCCCGAGGACGAGACTCTTGGCCGGGTCTTGGTCTTCCAATCCAGTTCTCAACTCCTCGACTCCTTAGCTCCTCGACTTTTTGACCATGCCCTTTGTTTTCATAGACATTCTCGCTTTGTTCCCCCGATTTTTGTAGTCGAGAAGTTGACGAGTCGAGACGTGAGTGAGCCCTCCGCCACCTTCCGGCCGCCCGCGATGGTCGTGGTCGGCTCAGGGTCTCCCACTCCTCGACTCTTTGACTCCTCGACTTCCTGACTATACTCGGAGGCAGGAACCAAGGATGAAAACAAATGAGGACTCTCTGGCATAGCGTACCCGGCAGGCCCTGAGCCCCTTGTCCGGTCTCACCCTACAATTCTAGCCTATAATACCCCATTTGTCAAGTTCCAAATAAGTTAACCGCCCCGATAGCACCCCGGCCGGCGCATGCTCCGTTGCTTGGAACGAAGCGCGGACCGCCGACTTTGCGCTTCGCGCCAACTCCCTCACCCCCGCCTGCGCTGACAGCCTTCTCCCGGGGGAGAAGGTGTCGCGCTCCTGCGCAGTCATCAGCCTGAGCGTGACGGATGAGGGGTCTCGTGGCCGGTCAGGAAGCAACCCCTCACCCGACCTGCGGCGGCTGGAGAAAACGCCGTCGCAGGCCACCCTCTCCCCAAGGGCTGAGCATGTCCCACATTTTTTGCTGCACACCGGGGGTGCACATGTTCTAAGCTGCCCGCATGAAGGTTTGCGGGCGAGAATTCAGTCCGCAGCTTCTGCAGCGCATTCAGCGGACCGTCGATCAGGAACCGGACTTGTCCCGTCGGGATCTGTCGCGGCGGGTTTGCGAATGGTTGGACTGGCACACGGCCTTGCATCAACCCAAGCAGGTCAGTTGCCGCGTGGCGCTGCTGAAGTTGCAACGTCGTGGGGCCCTGGATCTGCCCGCGGTGGCCCCGGCCGTGATTTCTCCCAGGCGGCGAGTTCCGGCCCCCTCCGCCCCGCCGGAGATCGTGCCCACCGAAGCCTCGCTGCAGGACTTGCAGCCGGTGAGTTTGCGGCGCCTTGAGCAGGCGGAGGGTGCGGCCTCGCGCCTCTGGAATCAGAGGATGGAGCGCTATCATTACTTGGGATGCGGGCCGCTTTGTGGGGCGCAGATGCGTTACGCCGTGCACAGCCGCCAGGGCGAGTGGCTGGGTGGGTTGGCCTTCAGTGCCGCCGCTTGGCGACTGGCGGCGCGGGATGACTGGATTGGCTGGAGTGAGCCCGCGCGTCGTGAACACCTGCAGGAGGTGATCGCCAACAGCCGTTTTCTGATTCTGCCCCATTGGCGCGTACCCAACTTGGCTTCGCATGTGCTCAGTTTGGCGCTGCGGCAAGTGGCCGACGACTGGCAAGAACGCTACGGCTACAGGCCCCTGCTGGTGGAAACCTTTGTGGACGCGGAGCGTTTTACGGGCGCCTGTTATCGGGCGGCCAACTGGCTGGAGGTGGGCCAGACCCGGGGGCGAGGGCGTCAGGACCGGAAGCATGCGGGCGGGCAAGCCGTGAAGCGCGTTTTCCTGTATGCTTTGCATGCGCAGGCGCGCCAGCGCTTGGGCGGGCAGGCGCCGGGTTCGCCCCCTGCTCCGGCGGACTGGGCGGAGGAAGAGTTCGGCGGAGCACGCTTGGGCGATGCGCGGCTGCGGGAACGGCTGTTGATTCTGGCGCGGGATTTTTACGCGCGGCCGCAGGCCAACCTGCCGCAGGCCTGTCAGACTCGCGCCCGCACCAAAGCCGCTTATTATTTCTTGGAGCATCCGGGGACCTGCATGGACGCGTTGCTGAAACCCCATTATGAAGCGACCCAGCAGCGGGTAGCGGCGGAGCCGTGGGTGTTCGCGGTGCAGGACACCACCTTCCTCAACTATAGCGCCCATCCGGAAACCGACGACCTGGGCCCGATTGGTTCGGATAAAAAGATCCTCGGGTTGGTGCTGCACTCGACCCTGGCCTTCAATGCAGCGGGCACGCCCTTGGGATTTCTGGACGTGCAGTGCTGGGCGCGGGACCCCCAGCAGTTTGGCAAACGGTCGAAACGCAAGGATCTGCCGGTGGAAGAGAAAGAAAGCAGGAAATGGCTGAAGAGCTTCCAGCAAGTGGCCGAGGTGCAGCGGCGCACGCCCTCCACGCGCTTGGTGAGTGTGGGGGATCGGGAAGCGGATATTTACGAACTGTTCAAGCTGGCGCTGGCCGAAGAGAACCATCCCTGGCTGTTGGTGCGAGCCCAACGCGACCGGCTGCGCGAGGACGGGCAAGAACACTTGTGGCCTTGGATGGCGCAGCAAACCGTGGCCGGCATTCAGGAAGTGCAAGTGCCGCGCCGGGGCAAGCAGCCGCGGCGGGTGGCGCGGCTGGAAGTGCGCTGGGCGCAGGTCACCTTGCGGCCGCCCCACGGCAAAGAAGCACGGGGCGAGTTGACGCTTTGGGCCGTGCTGGCACAGGAAGTCGGCGCGCCCCAGGGAATCAAAGAACCGTTGTGCTGGATGCTGCTGACCACCTGCCCCGTCGTGAACTTCCAAGCCGCTTGCGAAAAAGTGCATTGGTACACCCTGCGTTGGGGGATTGAGGTTTATCATCGCACCCTGAAAAGTGGCTGCCGGATCGAGCAACGGCAACTGGGTAAGGCCGAGCGTATTGAAGCCTGCTTGGCCATCGACCTGGTGGTGGCTTGGCGCATTTTCCATCTGGCCAAGCTGGGCCGGGAAACTCCTGACGTCCCCTGCACCGAGTACTTTGAGGAAGCCGAATGGAAAGCGTTGGTGGCTTATATCCCCAAGAACCCCACCCCACCCGAACGGCCTCCCAGCCTGCGAGAAACGATGCGCATGGTGGCGACGCTGGGCGGCTTCCTGGGACGCAAGAGCGACGGCGAACCCGGCACCCAAACGCTCTGGCTCGGCTTGCAATATCTTGAGCCACTCACCGCCATGTGGAAACTCCTTACTCATCCTGCGCACTCACCCCCGGTGTCCAGCCGAAGATATGGGTAACGATCAGCCCCTGGGAGAGGGCTCCCGCTCGCAGGCTCATCCGTTCACAAGGTCTCCAGATCACCCGATCTCCCGATCCCCATCTCCCACGAATTGCGAGCCGCGTCTGGTTCTGGTATATTTATAAGTCGCTTGCATAAACTTACATGGACAACCTCTATCGACGCACTCAAATTCTGAATCTGCTGCGCAGCGACCCGGATGTGACGCAAGAAGAGTTGCGGCGCAAGTTGGCGCGGCGGGGCATTCAGGTAACGCAGGCCACAGTTTCGCGGGATCTCGAGGAACTTGGGCTGGTTAAGACGCGTGAGGGTTACCGCTCGACGGCGGTGACGAAGCTTGCGGCTCCTGTGCAGCCCACGCTCGAAGTCATTCTTAAGGAGTTTCTTCGCAGCGTGAGCCAGGCTTCGAACCTGGTCGTCATCAGGACTCATCCTGCGAACGCGCATTCCGTGGCCGCGGTGCTCGACGCCCAGGACTGGCCGAAATAGTTGGCACCGTGGCAGGCGATGATACGGTGTTTGTCGCCACCCCTGGCGCTCGTGAGGCAACACAACTCAAGAAGAAAATCCTGGGGCTCGTGGCGGCATGAAGAGGGATCGCGTGATCGGGTGATCCGATGATCGGGCGATCGAGTCGGTGAGTTTGCGGGTACTTCCTTCTCCACCTTGGGGAAGAGGATGGACCGCACCGGCGCATTCACCAGCCGGGGCGGGCCGGGTGAGGGGGTCGTGAGGTTGCGCGACCGAATCTCGAATCGCATAGTTAGGCTCGTTACATCCGACGAAAGGAAGATCGAACACAGATGAATTCAGGTCAAAACCTAAACCAGCCGATCAAACGGGTGGTTCTTGCATACTCCGGAGGGCTGGACACCTCCATTATCATCCCTTGGCTGCGGGAGAATTATGGCTGCGAAGTTATCGCCATGGTTGGCGATGTTGGCCAGGGCGATGATTACGTGGCGTTGCGGCGCAAGGCGCTCGGGAGCGGCGCTTCGAAAGTTTTCATCGAGGATTTGCGCGAGGAATTCGTCACCGGGTACGTGTGGAAGGCGGTGCGGGCCGGGGCCATTTACGAGGGCAAATATCTGTTGGGGACTTCGCTCGCGCGACCGGTCCTAGCCAAGCGGCAGGTTGAAGTTGCCCTCAAGTGTGGGGCGGATGCGCTGGCGCACGGGTGCACGGGGAAGGGAAACGACCAGGTGCGCTTTGAGCTCTCGTACCAGGCGCTGGCGCCGCACTTGCGCGTCATCGCGCCCTGGCGGGAGTGGTCGATTAAATCGCGCGAGGATGCCCTCGAGTATGCGCGTCACCACAAGGTTCCGGTCCCCGTCAGCAAGAAGGACCTTTACAGCCGCGATCAGAACTTGTGGCACCTGAGCCACGAGGGCGGGCCGCTCGAGACCAAACTGGGCGAGCCTCCGGATGAGGCGTGGAAGCTGACGCGCAAGCCGCAGAAGGCCCCGGCCCGGGAAGCGGTCGTGGAGGTGGGCTTTGAAGCGGCGTCCCGGTGTCAGTGAATGGAAAGCGCCTGGCCCCGGTGCGCCTGATCGAGACTTTGAACGCCTTGGGCGGCCTCAACGGCGTGGGCCGGACGGATCTGGTCGAGAACCGTTTGGTGGGCATCAAGTCGCACGGCGCGTACGAGACGCCTGCCGGGACCCTCATCATGCTGGCCCACCAGGAACTCGAGGCGCTATGTCTCGATCGCGAGACCTATCACTACAAACAGCACGTGGCCCTGCGGTACGCGGAACTTGTTTACTTCGGGCAGTGGTTTACTCCCCTGCGCGAAGCCCTGGACGGCTTCGTTGACGCCACCCAGGCAAACGTCTTGGGAACGATCACGATGGGGCTGTGCAAAGGCAACCTGCGCATCCTCGACCGCCAGTCGCCCAATTCCCTCTATGATACGAGTATCGGCAGCTTTGTTATGAGTTCGGATTACAACCAGAAAGATGCCGAGGGATTCATTAACATCCTCGGCCTGCCGCTGCGCCTCGCGGCCGCCAAGCGCGCAGGACGGAAAGCGAAGCACGCGAGTTTGTAGTAGTTGGTAGCGCAGACCGCCGGGTTTGCGGTCTGCGGTTTTCCGTGGTACGGCGCGAGTCCTGAAAGGGTGGTGGCCGAAAAGACGCGGACCGCAAAGTCGGCGGTCCGCGCTACGACGCCGTCCGTCGATGCGGGTAGGGCAAGCCCTACCCCTACAGCGCCGAAAGGAAGGGGTGGCGTATGCGATCCTCAACAATACGGAGACCTGGATGAAACTTTGGGGAGGGCGCTTTACCGGCCGCCGCGATGAGCTGTTCGAAAAATTCTCCGAATCGTTCTCATTCGACCAACGCATCGTCCTCTACGACCTGCGGGTCAATCTTGCCTATGTGAAAGAACTGGGCCGCGTGGGAGTGTTCAAGCCCGCGGAAGCGAGTCGGCTGGCGCGGGGGCTTGAAGCTATCCGGCGCAGCGTCGAACGCGATCCGGATTGGGCTAGGGGGCAGTCGAGTGAGGACGTCCACACTTGGTTGGAAGCGCAACTTGATCGGCGCATTGGTCCCCTGGCGGGAAAGCTCCGCACCGGGCGCAGCCGCAACGACCTGGTGGCTACCGACACCCGTCTCTACGTCAAAGATGCGATCGGCGAGCTCGAGCGGGCAGTCGCAGAAATGCTCGAAGCGCTGCTCGGCCAGGCGCGCGGCGGCGCTCAGGTGGTGATGCCCGGCTACACGCACCTTCAGCCCGCCCAGCCGATCCTCTTCGCGCATTACGCGCTGGCTTACTTCGAAATGTTTCGGCGTGATGTTTCAAGGCTCGAAGACTGCCGGGAGCGCGCCGACGAGTTGCCGATGGGCGCGGGAGCCCTGGCCGGAACCGCCTACCGCATCAATCGCGAGCGCTTGGCTCGCGACCTGGGGTTCGCTCGCGTCGCTCTGAACAGCTTGGACGTGACTTGCGACCGCGACTTCGTTGCGGAGCTGCTCTTCGCTTGCTCGCTCGTCATGGTTCACCTCAGCCGCTGGGCCGAGGATCTGATTATTTACTCTTCGCCGGGGTTCGGTTTCGTCGAGCTCGCGGACGCCTACTCGACGGGCAGCAGCTTGATGCCGCAGAAGAAGAACCCGGATTCGCTCGAGCTCATGCGGGGAAAGGCGGCGTCGGTGCTCGGGCGGCTGGCGGGGATGCTGACTCTACTGAAGGGCCTTCCCCTCGCCTACGACCGTGATTTGCAGGAAGACAAGGGCGCAATGTTCTCCGCGGTGGACACCACCTACCAGGCGCTCGCTGTGGCCGCGCGCGTCGCCGCCACGCTGCGCATTCACCCGGAGAGGATGAAAGCCTCGACCGCACAGGGCTTCCTGACAGCCACGGACCTCGCCGACGAACTCGTCCGCCGCGGCACGCCCTTCGCCCAGGCGCACGAGCAGGTGGGCAAGCTCGTGCGCTATTGCGCCGCCCAGGGGAGCACGTTCGCTGACCTGAGCGACACTGAAGCGCAACGCTTGATACCCTCATGGGACGCCAAGCTTCGCCATGTCGCGACATCCCCCGAAGACGCTGTGAGTCGAAGAAATGTGACCGGCGGTACCGCCCCCCGCCAAGTCGCCCGCCAAATCGCCGCCGCCCAAGCGGCCCTGGAAAGATTGAAGAAGCAGTTAGCGACCTGAATACAGCGGGGGGACAGGGAGTGAGATTGTGGGTTTCGATGCACTGGCGACGCAAGTGAGTTGGGTTGTTCCTCGTGAGTGCGACGAAACCCAACCTGTTGACGAAGATCAGCGTGTGCTCTGCGTCCTCGTCCATTTCGTCGATTCGAGTTCTTCTCGTTTGCGCTCATGCGTGAGCATTGACCAGTTGGTGAATTCGCCGCACGCGGATCTGTTTCTCGCGCTGGCGAGTCTGGGCGATCTCATATGCGGATTGCATCCGCATAAGCGTGTCCATCTTCACGCCAAAAGCTTTTTCAATCCGCAACGCCATGTCCCCGGAGAGGCCGGCTTTGCCGTTGAGCAGGCTGGAAAGGGTGGGGCGGGATACCCCAAGTGCGGACGCGGCTGCGGTCACCGATAATCCTGTAGGGGCAATGATCTCCGTTCGAATGAAATCGCCGGGATGAGGCGGGTTTTTGAGGGGCATAGCGGTCACTCCTTATGCTCTAGTGGTAATCCTCCAAATTTAGGTCGCAGATTTCGCGCTCCGCACTGTCGATGCGGAACGTCAGACGCCGGTTGCGCGTGATGCTGAGGCTCCAGGTCCCCTTGCGGTCGCCGCTCAGCGTGTAGGCTCTCCAGGAGGGAAGCGAGTGCAGTTCCTCAGGATCTTGCATGTTATCAAGGAACGCCAACATCTTGCGGACCTTGTCCACGATATCGGCAGAAAGGCCCTTCTCGACATTTTCCTCGTAGAGACCCTTCAGCCCTTTGTGGGCAAAGCTCCGGATTCTCATCTGGACAACTGTAGCCTGTAGCCTGACACTTGTCAAGCCGATAAGAGGTGTATTGGCTTGTTCCGCACCGGGCTGTTGGTAGCTCTGGATGGGTGTGGGGGACGCGAAAGCCGCCGTCCGGGTTGTACGACCCACGTTCTTGCACCTGGCTTGGCCAACAGCGGAGGTGAAATAGAATTACAAGATGGGATCAGATCTTCACATCACGCGTAAATCCCGCGCAGCTTGATGCAGAAGGCGACGCGGTCGATGGCCAGCATGTAGGCGGCGATGCGATTGTTGACCTTATGTTTTTCGCCGTAGCGCCACCACGCCGTCGAAGGCGGAGACCATGATGTGTTTCAGCCGGCTCGTTGACCATGCTCTTCCGTGCCAGAAGTATCCCTGGCGGTCCTGCACCCATTCGAAATAGGAAACCGTCACGCCGCCGGCGTTGGCGAGGATATCGGGAATCACGAACACTCCGCGCTCAAACAGGATGTCGTCGGCGGGAGGAGTGGTGGGGCTGTTGGCGCCCTCCACGAGAAGTTTGCGCCTTCATCTTGTGCGCATTCTTGCTGGTGATGACGCTCTCGGTGGCGGCGGGCAGCAGGATTTCGCATTCCTGCTCCAGGATTTCCTGCGTCCCGATGCTTTCGCCGCCGTCAAAACCTTGGATCGTCTTGTGCTTCTCGGCGTATTCCAGGAGGTGCGGGATATTGATGCCGGAGGTGTTGAACATGCCGCCCGAAATGTCGCCGACGCCGATGATCTTGTATCCGGCCTCGTACATCAGGCGGGCCGCCTGCGAGCCGACATTGCCAAAACCCTGCACGATCACGCGCGTGCTCTTCCCGCTGCCACCGGAAGCGCTTCAGCGCTTCGTCCGCGGTGATCATGCATCCGCGGCCCGTCGCCTCGCGGCGGCCCAGCGATCCTCCCAGGTCGAGCGGCTTGCCCGTCACGCTGCCCGTCACCGTGTGGCGCATGTGCATGGAGTAGGTGTCCATGATCCAGGCCATCGTCTGCTCGTTGGTGTTCATGTCGGGCGCCGGCACATCGCGGTCCGGGCCGATGTAGTCCAGAATCTCCGCCGTGTAGCGGCGCGTGATGCGTTCCAGTTCGCCCATCGAGAGTTTGGAGGGGTCGCAGATAATCCCCCCCTTGGCGCCCCCAAAAGGGATATTCGACCACCGCGCACTTCCACGTCATCTCGGCGGCGAGTCCGCGAATCTCATCCAGCGTGACGTTCGGGGAGTAGCGCAAGCCTCCTTTGCAAGGCCCGCGCGCGATGCTGTGCTGCACGCGGAAGCCGTCAAAAACCCTCAGCGTGCCGTCGTCCATGTCAACGGGGATGTGAACGATGATTTCGCGATTGGGTGTGCGGAGATAATTCGAAAGGCCTTCGTCCAGTCCGAGCTTGCGGGCGGCCACATCGTACCGGGCCGCCATGGATTCATAGACACTAAGTTCCTTCTCTTTTTCGCCGGTTTTCATATCGCCCCCATTAAATTCGGATACTCGCCGCTTGCATCGCGCGCGGTTTGCAGGTTAGATCGGATTTCAGACTCCAAACTTCAGTCTCGAGGCTGTGGGTATGGATCTGAGATTTCAGGAGATTTCAGATAGCGAAGCCCAGCTGCCGGATTCGAGACTTACCTTCTTCCGGCTGCATTTCCCCACACAAAAAAGCCGGGAGTTGCTCTGCAACTCCCGGCGGAAGGCAACAGCACTTAAGACCTACGGATAGAGGCCGCGCAGTTTGGTGGCCTCAGCAACACGGCCGATGCCCAGCATATTGGCCGCAGTGCGCATGCCGACTTTGTGGTTCAAGTGAATCTTCAGCACGTCGTTGAAGCTGGTCTTCATGACGCGTTCCAGGCGGTTATAAACGTCCTGTGCTTCCCAGAACAGGTGCTGTTCGTCCTGGACCCATTCGAAGTAGGAAACGGTTACGCCCCCGGCGTTGCAAAGAATATCGGGAATGATGAAAACGCCTTTGGCTTCCAGGATCCTGTCTGCTTCGGGAGTCAACGGGCCGTTGGCCGCTTCACCGATGATCTTGGTATGGAGGCTGGCGGCGTTGTCCTCTTGAACCGCATTCTCGAGGGCGGCAGGGATCAGTATTTCGCATTCCATGGAGAGCAACTGCGCCGGTAGTGATCGCCTCAGATGACGCGAACCCAACGACCGAGCCGGTCTTTTCCTTGTGCGCGATCACTTTCTGAATGTCCAGGCCATCCCTGTTATAAATGCAGCCCTTTGAATCGTTGACCGCGATCACCGAAGCCTCGTGGGCATGCAGCAACTGCGCAGCGATCGATCCGGCGTTACCGAACCCCTGAACTACAACTCGAGCCCCTTTCATCGGGATCTTCAGGTGTTGGCACGAAGACTCGACGGTGTAATAAACACCGCGCCCGGTAGCCTCGTTGCGGCCTAGGGAGCCTCCCAGGGCAATTGGCTTGCCGGTGACCACGCCGGGAATCGGATAGCCCTTGGTCATGCTATACGTATCCATGATCCAAGCCATAATCTGAGAGTTGGTATAAACGTCGGGCGCGGGAATGTCCTGAGCAGGCCCGATCAGGGGGAGAATCGCGCTGGCATACCGGCGACTGAGTCGCTCGATCTCAACCTGCGACATCTCCTTGGGATTGCAGGTTACACCGCCTTTACCGCCCCCAAAAGGGATATTGACGACAGCGCACTTCCACGTCATCCAGGTTGCGAGGGCCTTTACTTCGTCCAAAGAGAACGTGGGGATGAAAGCGGATTCCGCCTTTGGCGGGCCCGCGCGAGGTGCTGTGTTGAACGCGATAGCCGACGAAACAATTAATCTTACCGTTGTCCATGCGGACGGGCAGGACAACGGTTAGAGCCCTTTCAGGATACTTGATCATACATCGCACATCATTGTCGAGTTCCGAGCGCATCAGCCGCGAGGTCGAAATTCTCCATCGCCGCCTCATATGCGTTCTTCTCGACTACGGCCGTGATTGGCATATGAAAAGCCTCCTCTTATTCACATCATTTAAATTGAATCGCTGAAGGTCTAGCACTTAAACCCCCTAGGGAAGATACTCCCAGATGGGCCAACCCGCAATAGCAATTGTGCCGGAAGTCAATGTGTCAAGATGGTACTTGGAAACTTAGCTGGGAGCTTGCTGGTACTTAGAGAGTATTTACTTTAAGTGTATACATTTATGTGCGGTAGTGCCTCTGCCGATAAGGGGAGGCGAAGATGCGATCCGATTCACAGGACTTGCGGGACCGGGTGCTATGGGCATTGGATCGGGGAGAACGTCCGACAGCGATTGCGCGACGGCTGGAAGTCAGTCGCGTTTGGGTTTACCAGGTTCGGGGACGGGAGCAGAAGACAGGCCAACCTACCAGCTTCCAAATTGGCGGCCATCGTCGTTCGCGGGTAGCTGCGATGGAGTCCCTGCTGCGTGCCTGAATCGAACTAGAGCCGTGCCTGAGCTTGACCGAGTTAGGCGCGCGTCTCGTCGAGCGGGTGGCCGAAGAGGTGGGTCACCAAGTCGAGCAGTGGCTGGCGACGGAACAGCAACGGAGCTTGCAAACCCTCCGCACCCCGGCCCCCGCCCCCGCCTCCCAGGCCAAGTTCTATATCAGCTTCGACGGCACCGGCGTCCCGATGCGCAAAAACGAACTGGTAGGACGGCGCGGCAAACAAGCGGATGGGGCCCGCACCCGGCGTTGTTTGTTAGGCTGGAAGCAGACTCCAAAGAGGGCCTCCTCCCTTGATTCGAAGACGACTACCTCTGTTTGCCGTGTGGGGAGCGGCGAAAAATTTTCAATTTTCTTGCCCACCATAGCAGAAGTGGCCGTGCGACCCTTGCCGTTTGGTAGTATTCGTGCTAAAGCATGGAACAGCAGCCAAATATATGAGGAAAATCCCTGATCGCCCAGCCAAGCAAAGCTGTGCAGTAAGCCGTCGGACTATGCTCAAAAGTGCGGGGGCCGCCATTGGCCTGCCTTCGCTTTGTGAAGCTATAGAGTTTGCGTCGAACCCGGTCGAAGGGGCGCACCCCTCGCCACTGGACGCAGAGGCCCAGCCCCCCAAGCAATTCGACCTCGCAAATCAGTGGCTCGAATTGAAGGTCGTCCAGTTGCGGCAAGAGGTCAGCGTCCATCTGTCGGACAAGCGCAGCGGCTTTCTCTGGTCCGACGGCGTGTGCGTCTATCGAGGAGTGGTTGGCCACAAGCTGGGCCCGCTCGAGTATGGCGGGTTGGACCAGGCCGCCATAGAACTTGAGGGCAATGCAATCACGATCAAAGGCAAGCTGGCCACTCTGGACTTCGAGCAGAGGCTTTCTCTCGATCCCGCGCGCCCCATCCTTGACGAGGAGATCAAGCTGCGAAACACCACGCAGTCCGAAGTATCCTTGCTCGATTTTGGGTGCGGTCTGGCGAAGTCTTTTGCTAGCACGGGCGGGCATATCCTTAAGGGCCTGGAAACGGATCACTGGGTTGCCGTGCCGTTCCGCGACCAACCGGGGGTCGCCGTAGGAAGCGAACGGAAAGATTTCACTTTCGATGACTTGATTCGGCGGCCCGGGCGCGAGCCGGCGTTCGATGACGATCACCCCTACGGCTACACTTTCGGG